>NZ_JAAGWG010000045.1 GCF_010682065.1 Blastococcus saxobsidens | reverse complement strand
CTCGCCATGACGATCAGACTCCTCGCAGGTCACGCCCGCATGCAACGGGTCATGCCAATAAGTCTGACGCGCGACATGGAAGACGCTGGGGAACTGGATGGCGCGATCGGACGCTACCGACCCAAACGGCGCCGATCTCGCCCTTGTCACCACATCCACTGCACAACCTGGCACCGCCGCATACCTGCTACGCCCTGCCCCTGCGACCCGCGACGAGCCCGCTGCGGCCCGGCTGCTCCTGGGGGCCGCAGAGGAGTCGACCGCGCGGGCAACCGAGGCAGCACGGGAGAAGTTTCGCGGCCTCTCGTCAGCGGCTAGGACGACTCTCCTGGTGAAGGTGCGGGTCTTAGACGGAGCCGTGCAGCCGCAGGACATCGACGCTGCGGTGCGGGGAGCGTTGGCACTGGGGCTTCCCCAGGGGGAGCTGGCCCAGAGTCGGTTCGTGGCCGAGGTCCGCCGCTGGTGGGACGGGGTGGCCGTCGACATGCTGGCCGGCCGGCGACCAGCCCTTGAGGTTGGACAGCTCCAGGCGTTCCTCCAGGACCTCCGCAACGGCTTTGGTCCGGACAGTCTCCGGACGACGATCCAGCTCGAGGACGTCGCCGAGGAGGACGTCCTGCAGTACGACGACGCGTTATTCGTCAGCCAGATGAAGCTGGTGTCCTATCCGCTGGATAACCTGCGCCGCGCTGTCATCGACTACCACCGCGCCGTCACGCAGGAGACTCAGTGGCTCGGTGAAAGTCTGCTGGAGCTCCACGAGCTGCGCCGGTTCGAGGAAACCCTGCGTGATGAATGGGCCCGGGCGTTCACCGACATGCTAGACGAGCTCGCTGGCGGCGTCGACGAGTACGACTCGAACACCGTGGAGGAGGTCACGAAGATCAAAGCCGGCAAGCTCCTGCTGCGGCGGCTTCTCGGCTCGACCGCGGTGACCGTCCGGGAGCACTACACCGATCCGTTCTTTGCTCGAGGCAAGCGACATGAGCTGGCGAACCGTGAGCAGGGAGGGATCGGCTGGCATCCCGACTTCGTCAGCCGGCTACAGGCGCTGGTCGCTACTGCGTGAGCAGAGCTCCGATGGGCCTGCTGGTCTTTGTGACCAGCGTGATTAACCTCCCGACAGAGATGCCACGAGGAGATGACTTTCTGTGACGACTTGGCGGGAGCGGTCACCGGCGCAGGCGGCGATGTTGAACCCTGCACTGATGGCTCTCGTGACTGCGGCGGCCGCTAGCGAGTACGAGAGGGCCGATGGTGGACCAATGCCATGGCCGCTCGCGTACCTGGTGGCGCCCATGGTGCTCCATTCAGGAACCCGTGCAGTGCTTCCGGGCAGCACCAGGACCCACCTCGCCAGCTGGCTCTCGTCCCACCCGGTCATCCACGCGGGGTTCGCCCGCAGAGCCCAGGGGCTCGCCGACCTGGTCCGCGAAGGAGTTCGGTTCGGACTGGCCAACTCCGTCCTCGTCGTCAACGACTTGGGCGGCGTCTCGGGCACGGTGAACACGCGACCGGCACGGGGCACCGAAACCGGCGAGCTCATCAGGAAGGCCGGCTTCGTCGGCAAGTGGCTCACCAAGGTCGACCAGCCGGCCACCGCGTTCGTCCTACTGGGCGTGGCACTCTAGCCGCCGTGCAGCTTCTGGCGATCACGCTCTACAACGCCGACGGCCGAACCCGGACCGTCGACTTCATGCCGGGTGCCCTCAACATCGTCACCGGCGAGTCGCAGACCGGGAAGAGCGCGCTCCTCACGATCGTCGAGTACTGCCTGGGCCGATCGCAGGTTCTCGTTCCTGTGGGGCCCATCTCCGACGCCGTCCTTTGGTACTCGGCACTTTGGCAGCTCGAGGAGGGGCGCGCGTTCGTGGCCAGGCCCCGACCCGCGAAGGGAAAAGCCAGCTCGAGTCAGGCGATGCTGGAGTTCGGTGTCGACCTGACTCCGCCGCCGCTGGAACAGCTGCGGGTCAACATCGACGCCCGTTCCCTACGGGAACAGCTGGGGCGCCGCATTGGCATCGAGGAGAACGTCACTGAGCCCCGTCCCGGATCGCTTCAGCAGCCTCTCGAAGCGAACTTGGGCCATGCTGCGCTGCTCTGCTTGCAGGGACAGAACGAGGTCGCGAGCTCCACCGCTCTGTTCCATCGGCAAGGAGAGCAGGGAATCGACCAGGCGCTGCGTGACACGATCCCGTACTTCCTCGGGGCCGTAGACCGCGACGACGCCTTGAAGAGGGCACAGCTTCGGGATGCCAGGCGCACCCTGACCCGGCTGAACAACGAACTCGAGCGCGCTGAGACCGCAGCGTCCACCCTCGATGTGGAACTTGAGGGGCTGTTGGCGGAGGCGCGTGCCGCCGGCCTGGTCTCGGACACCGTGGCAGGTGCTGCGGCGAGCACCGTTGGCACCGATCGGCGAGGCACGACCGTTCGGTTGCTGCAGGCTGCCCGTAGTGCGCAGCCAAGCTCTCGGCCCTTGCAGGACGCGAGAGCGCAGGACGAGCGACTCACCCTCATGGCCGAACGTGACTCCTTGCGTGCACGGCTTCGTCGAGTTCTCGACGACCGCGCCCTGCTGCTGGCCGAGTCGCAAGCGGCAGGCGATTTCACCGTCGCAGTGCAGCAGCACGTGGATCGACTGTCGGCCGTCAATCTGCTGCCCGCGAGTGCAGCCAATCGGGCTGCCGACGATGGCGACGCCCATGGTGGCGGTGGAGCAGCCCTCGACGAACGGCTTTGTCCGGCTTGCGGTCACGAGCTCATCGAATCGGACCCCACCGCAGCGGCACTGCGCGCCGGGCTAGAGGCGCTCCGTGAGCAGGTCGGTGCCCTGACCGGTGCCCGTCCAACGCGGCGCAGGGCACTCGCGGAACTAGACGGGGAGGCTGACCGCCTCCGCGGCGAACTACGGGCGCGTCAGTCGGCGGTATCGGCGCTTGAACGCGCCGCAGACATCGGTGGGCAAGCGGACGCTGGTCAGCGCGACTTCACCCGCGGGCGCATCGACGCCTTCCTGAGCCGGGTCGCCGTCGTCGATGACGTCCAGCTCGCTGTACTGCGCCAACGCGCGCGACAACTTGAAGACACAGTTGCGGCTCTCGAAGCAGACCTGGACGCCGACAACGACCGAGAGCAGCTCACCTCCCGGCTGTTCGCGATCGGGCGCGACATGAGCGCCTATGCGACGCGTCTCAACCTGGAGCACAGCAGCGAGAGCGTCCGCCTGGATCTGGCGCGGTTGACGGTCGTCACTGACACGCCCAACGGCCCGACACCGCTGTTCCGCATCGGAAGCGCCGCCAACTGGATCGGCTACCACCTGGCCGCACACTTGGCCCTCCACCGGTTCCTGACCCTGCAGGACCGTCCGGTTCCGCGGTTCCTGATGCTCGATCAGCCAACCCAGGCGCACTACCCATCGGACGCTGACAACGAGAGCGGGCTCCCGGAAGATGACGCCGACAGGCTCGCTGTCAGAGCGATGTTCGAGTTGATGCGCGACGTCGTGGCTGAACTCGCCCCGCGATTGCAAGTGATCGTCTGCGACCACGCTGATCTGCCAGAAAGCTGGTTCCAGGCCGCGGTCCGACACAGATGGCGAGGCGGCGTAAAGCTCATTCCGAGTGACTGGATGGGGGATCACGACGCCGCTAGGTGAGCGGCCTGTGGCGGCACACACAGTCATCGAGTAAGCCCTCTGGGCCGAGATACGGGGACCAGGTCGCGGCGAGCGTTAGCGTCGGCAGCCACACCGGGTGGTCTCACCGCAACAGCGGAGAGGTGCACGCCGAGGTGAGCAGGAGGCGCAGCGGAGCTCATGGACCGCTGTGGAAGCAGAGTCACTGTCCACAGGACGGCCGGTGAAGCGTTCCGTCGTCATTACGTCGGTGCAGCTTTGCGTTATGAGCGACGCAACTGAAACCGAACGGCGTACCTGTCGGTTCCCCGGCTGTCAGCGGCCAGCGGCGGCCTCGCGGGCAGGGGCCGGCCGCCCGCCGGAGTACTGCGACGACAGCGCGCACAACCGGACCGCCGCCTGGCACGCCCGTCGCCGGCTGCGCACGGAGCAGGCCGTGCACGCGGCCGGGACCGAGCAGCGGCCGATCGATGCCGCGCGACAGCGCGCAAGTGAGTTGCACGGCCAGGTCGCCGGCATGATCGAGCACTTGAATCAGCAGCTGAAGGGGTTGCTCGAGGAGCTGCGGACGGTGGCCGATCCGGAGGCCGCCGAGCTGCAGATCGAAACTGTGACCAGCGAGGCGGCCGAGCAGGTCGCGACCGCCGCGGCTCGCGCCAGCCGGGCCGAGCAAGCGCAACAGCGCGCCGAGGCCGAGCGCGCGGAGGCCGACTCCGCTGCTGAGGAGGCATCTGTCCTGAGCGAGCAGCTCCGTACCGGGCTCGGAGAGGCTCGCCAGCAGCTAAGGGAGGCCGAGACCGAGCGAGAGAGGCTGAACGCCGAGTTGGCCGACGCCCTCGCGGCCATGAATGCAGAGCGAAAGCAGTCCGCCGCGAAGTCGGCCGATTCGGCCGAGAAGCTGACCGCCGTCGAGGCTCGGCTCGTCGAGTCACATGGCGACCGCGACGCCGCGATCCGACGAGCGGAAGGCGCGATGGTCGCCCAGTCCGAGGCGGAAGAGCGATCCCGCAACGCTGTCGAGCGGGCCGACGCCGAGTCGGCGCGCGCTGCCCGTGCCGAGGATGCTGTCGAGTCGGTACGTAGGGGCCTGGCGCAAGCTGACCAGCAAGTCGCAGATCTCCGTGACGAGGTCAGCGACCTGCGCGGGAAGCTGGCGGCGATGTCCGCCCAGCGGGACGCCGCCGTACACGATGCCGAGCGCGAGAAGACCCATGGCCATCAGCGAGTGGACGACCTGCGTGCCCGTCACGAAGAGGAGAACCGACGACTGCGCGAGGAGCTCGCCGGATTGCGCGGTGAGCTCAACCTGGCGCGCGACGAAGCCCGCGTGCAGCGCAGCAGAGCCGACCGAGCCGAAGCCCGCCTCGACAACGCCGTGACGATCAAGGCGCGGCGTCCTCAGTCGTACGCGGGACGCGGACGCCGTCGACGAGAGAGCACGGCCACAGGAACCGAAGACCCCCGCGGCTGACACCGGAGCAGCGTGGCCGAGCTCGTCCTACGCGCCTTGCGCGGTGCAGGAATCGGCGATGACGCGCCCCGTTGGGACCGGCGTCCTGCTGCTGTGCCATAGATGTTGATCGGGGGGACCCACCGCCAACGGTTCCAGATGGACGTCACAGTCAGAGGGCGGGCGCGAGACAGTCAGAGGGTGGCCGCGAGCAGGAAGCCCACCGCGAGGGCAGGGCCGTAAGGAAAGGTGCTCTGGCGGCCTCCGCCACGCATCAACGTGATCACGGCCTGCGTCACGGTGATCAAGGAGAAGGCGGCGAGGGCCAACAACAAGCCGCGATGCGTGGCGTGTCCGAGGCCCAGGCCACCGAGCACAGCCAAGCGGACGTCGCCGAACCCTGCTCCCGCGAACCGCCAGCACAACAGCAGGACGACCCCCGCCGCCGCAGCTGCGAGACCGCTGGTGAGCAGACCGCGCCAGTCACCGTGCACGGCGAAGCCGACGGTCAGCAGCACGCCGGTGCCGACGGCGGCCTGCCGGACGAGCGCCGTCGGTATGCGTTGGGTGACCGCATCGCAGGACGCCGCGGCGACCAAGGCGGATCCCCAGACCAGCAGGGCAGGCACCAGCCACCACGTGTCCGCACGGTGGGACGTCACGATCGCCGCGGCTCCCGCTCCGCCGCCGGCGACGGCGCTGGCCAGCGCCAGGATCGGCCGGGCAGCGTCAATCCGCGCCAGCTGCGCGAGCCCGTGCGTAGTAAGCCAGGGCGTCGCTGCGGCGCCGACCACCGCGCCTGCCACCAAGGCGACTATCCACATGTCGTTCATCCGCTGGCGGCCACCCTCGACCTCCACAGGGATCTCGTCCTGATCCTCGCCGCGCCGACCCTGTGGACAGCTGCGCCATCTCAGCTTCCGGTGCGGGAGCGTGTCAGGACCGCGCGATACACCCAGACGGGGAGGACGAGTGACGGACTCAGCGACAACCTGTCACCCGAAAGGGTGGGAACGAGACGGCGGTCACACGTCCGCTCGACCCGGAGGGCAACCTCGGTCGACGGACGGTGACGCGATCGGGGGTGATCAGGCATGGCGGTGATGCGCACGACGGCCGGAGCGGCCGCGGTGCTCCTGGCGCTGACGACCTTGGGTTGTTCGTCGTCGTCAGACGCCGGCTCGTCGAGTCCGTCGACGTCCGGGACGTCGAGTTCCCAGACGTCGAGCCCCTCGCCGACCACTCCGAGCCCCGCCGAGGAAGCAGAGACACTGGCGGTCGCGCTCGTTCCGGACTACCTGGGGACGATCGACGACCTGTACCTCGACCCGTCGCTCCCGCTCGACGGCATACACCAGGTCGCGGTGGCTCCGGAAGCCACGGCCCAGGCCACGGCGATCGGCAAGTTCCGCTCCCAGGGATACCGCCAGACCGGACGGTCGCAGCTGGTGAGCGCGTCTGCCGTCAGCGTCGACCTCTCCAACAATCCCGCCGCTTCGCCGTCACCTGTCTTCCCGACCGTCGTCGTCACCGCCTGCGTCGACGTGGGAGAGGTGGACGCGGTCGATGATTCCGGGGCGTCCATCGTGCCGTCAGGTCGTCCGCGGTACCTCGTCCAGCAACTCACCATGGTGAACCCGGACTATCCGGACACGTCGTCGTGGCGGGTCAGCGAGGCGCCGAACAGGCAGGCGGAGTCATGCGACGGGTAGTCCTCGCCCTGGCGGGAGCGCTGCTGTGCGTGTGCGCCTCGCTGGTCCTTTCGCCAACTGCTGTCGCTGATCCGGCGACCTGCCAGCAGTACGACTCCCACGGCATCTGTGTAGTCGGAGTCGAGACGGCCGAGGATGCCCCTGGGACGGCGGCCCCACCGGCCGCGACGACTCCCGACAGGGATGGCGGCACGCCTGCGGCGGCCTGCACTGTCAGCCCCTCCGGCACCGTCATTCCGTGCCAGGAAGGCCAGGCGTGGTGGGTGCAGGGCATGCAGTGCTACGTGGAGGCGATGGCCCAACAGCCTCCCAAGGACTCGCCGATCTGGGGCGGTCGTACGGACGGCGCCATCTACAGCTGCCTTTCCTACACCGGCGGTGGAGCTTTCCCTGGTACCAACGGCTTCAGCTTCTGGTCGGCGAACCCGCCGGGGGTTCCGGCCGCGATCGATCCAGCGCAGCTCGCGCAACAGGCGCTCAGCACAATGACGGTGCCATCACCGACGACGGGCCGGTACCCAGCCGGCACTCTGCAGGACGGGCAGCCGTTCACGGTCGTCAACGCCTACACCTGGTTCTGGACCGACCCAGGATCGTTCCGAGCACTGACCGCGCGTGCCGACGCCGGAGGCGTGTGGGCACAGGTGACGGTGACACCCACGGCGCTTTCGTTCACGCCGGGCGATGGGGCTGCCCCGGTGTCGTGCCCGGGTCCTGGTGTGGCCTGGCAGCCGGGCGACGGGGTGTGGGCCGCGTCGCCGGCGGGCTGCGACTACCGGTACCCGCAGTCATCCATCCGCCAGCCCGATGGGCAGGTGACGGCGATGTACGGCATCCAGTGGTCGGTCACCTGGACGTCGTCGACGGGTGCCACCGGCACGCTGCCGAATCTGACGACGACCTCGAACGAGACGTTCGCGGTGGCGGAGGTGCAGTCGGTGGTGATCAGGTGACTACGCGGGTCAACGGGATGGCGTCGCCGGCAGCCGAGCACTATCAGGCTCCGGCGCCAGAGGCGGCGCTGCCGCCGGCTCCTCCGGTGCGTACCGCGGCGGCGAGGAGACGCGCCAGCCGCAAGTCGCTGGTCCTGAGCGTGCTGGTCGTGCTGCTCGGGGGCCTGCTGGCCTTCAGCGCCGGCCAGATGCTCACCGCGCGCACGGAGGTGCTGGCGGTCGCCCGAGATGTGCAAGTGGGCTCGACGATCACCGCGGAGGACCTGACGGTCGCGAACGTGACGTCGGATCCCAACCTGTCACCGATTCCTGCCTCGCAGCGGTCCCAGATCGTCGGGATGGTCGCCCAGGTGCCGCTGACCCGCGGAGAGCTGCTGACCGGCGCCCAGGTCGGCCCGGACAGCGGATTCACGGCGGGGGAGATGCTGGTCGCCCTGCCATTGAAGGAAGGGCAGTTTCCGGTCGGTGGGCTGAACCCAAGCCAGCAGGTGCTGATCGTGGCGACGCCTGGCAGCGCCGGCTCGACCGGTGGCAGCGGCACGCCGTCTGCCGACTCAGACGGTCCCCGCGGAGAGCAGATCGACGCGACGGTCGCCGAGGTCGGACCGCTCAACCAGGCCACGCAGGTGACGGTGATCGACGTGCGAGTCAGCGCCGACGACGGCGTGCGGGTGGCCGAGCTCGCCTCGACCGGCAACGTGGCGTTGATCCTGCTGCCGGCGGGGCGGTGAGCTGATGCTGACCGTCGTGACCTCGGGGAAGGCCGCGCCCGGGGTGACCACCTCGACCTGGGCGTTGGCCCTGGGGTGGCCCGGGCCATTGCTGGTCGCCGACTGTGACCCGGCCGGCGGGGACATGGCGCCGGGGCTGCTGGCGGGCCGGGTCGGCGTCGACCGCGGACTGCTGTCATGGTCGACGGCGGCCCGGCGGGGTGTCCCGGCGATGCAGGCCGCCACGATGGTCGCCCAGCATGCCGTGCAGCTTCCGGAGCAGCCGCAGGTGTGGCTGGTTCCGGGAGTGACGACCGCCGCGCAGGGCGCTTCGTTCACCGCCGAGGCGTGGGAGCGGCTGGCGTCGGCCCTGTACACGTCGAGTGCGTCGATCGGGCGGGACGCCTTGGTCGACGCCGGACGACTGGTGACCGAGCGCGGCTGTTGGCCAGTGCTGCGGGCCGCCGACCGGGTGCTGCTGGCGGTGCGGCCCAGCGTGCGGTCGGTGCATGCGGCGCAGGATGCGAAGCAACGACTGCGCCACGAACTGGGCGACCTGGCGAAGGTGACCGCACTCGTGGTCGGGGTCGGGCCGTACTCCGCCGGCGAAGTGGCCAAGGCGTTGGACCTGCCGCTGGCGGGCACGTTGCCCTACGACCGGACCGCAGCGCAGGCGCTCTCCGACGGCGCGGTCGTCAGTCCGAAGACGCTGCAACGGTCGGCGCTGCTGCGCGCGGCGTCGTCCCTTGCCAAGACGCTGACCAGTTCGACGGAGGCGTCTCGTGTCGCTGAGGCGGTGGCCGGATGAGGAACGAGGACGCAGCGTCGCCTCGGCTGGAAGTTCCGGCCGCCCACGGCCTCCCGCGGCCCGGGCGGGAGCGTCCGCCGCTGCCGCTGCCGCTGCCGCTGCCGCCGCCAGAGCCGCTGGCTGCGATGGGCGTACCTGTCGATGCCATGCCAGCCGACACCAGGGAGCTCACCAGCACCGAGTACCGCGTCGTGGTGGAGCTGCGTGACCGGGTGTCGACCCGGTTGACCGTGGAGGACAGGAACTACGCCCCGGGACCGCGGCGCGAGCTGACCCGGAAGTTGATCCGCGACGAGTACGACCAGTGGCTGCTGCACGAGGCCAACCGCGGTCGCCCGGCGCCGGCGGTGACCACCGAGGACAGGATCTTCGCGGCCGTGCTGGCCGAGCTGGACGGCCTGGGGCGACTGGCTCCGCTGATGGCCCGGGACGACGTGGAGGACATCCACTTCGAGGGCTGCGAGCCGACGATGCTGCGGATGGCCAGCGGCCAACTCGTGCCCGGGCCGGCGATCGCCTCCAGTGACGAGGAACTCGAGCAGCTGCTGCGGTCGATCGGTTCACGGTCGGACGACGGTCAGACCAGCCGCGAGTTCTCCTCAGCCAGCCCCGTCCTGAACGTGCGGCTGAAGGGCGTGACCGAGCTCGGCGCGCGGCTGCAGGCGGCTATGGACGTGCTGCCGCGCCCGGCCGGGGTGATCCGGGTGCATCGGTTCAGTGATCCGAGCCTCGACGACCTGCACGAGATGAACATGGTCGACTCACCGGTGCGAGGCTTCCTGCATGCGGCGATCCTCGCCGGCGCATCTCCGCTGGTCAGCGGAGCGCCGGGGGTCGGCAAGACAACGCTGCTGCGCGCGCTGGGCAACGCTATCCCGTGGAACAACGTGGTCATCACCGTGGAGGACGAGCGGGAGCTGGGTCTGCACCTGCCTCGGTGGGATCCCGAGCGCCGGCAGCTGGTCAGGCGGCACGCGGTGTGCCGACCGTTCGAGTCCCGGCTACCCAACGCCGAAGGCAGAGGCGGGTTCGACATGGGGGATGCGCTGCACCTGGCGCTGCGCGCGTCCCCGACCTGGGTGCTCGTCGGGGAGGTCCGCGGTGCCTACGTCACCTATCTGCTGGAGGCGGCGACCAGCGGCATCTCGTCGGTCATGTGCACCATCCACTCACCGTCGGCCGACGGCGTGTTCGACAAGGTGCTGATCAACGCGCTGAAGGCGCATCCGGCCCCGTCCCCGGAGCTGGTGCTGCGCTCGCTGGCTGCCCTGAACCTGGTCGTGCACGTGCATCGCGACCGTGACTACGCCCGGTACGTCTCGGGCATCTACGAACTCGGCCCGATCGGCGACTCCGGTCGGCCGGACCTCAAGCCGATCTTCGCGCCGCGCGCCGAGGACGGGCGCGCCCAGGCCACGGGGCCGGGGATGCTCAGCGAGTCGCTGGCCGAGCGGCTGACCGCGGTCGGCTTCGACCTGAACTGGCTGCGCCCGGGCGCCTCGGATTGGCACACCGGTCCTCACCGCCGCGAGCGTGCGTCGTGACGGCCGGTGGCCTGCTCCTGACCCTGGCCGGGTTGCTGCTCGCGGCCGGCCTGGTCGGCGTCGTCGGGGCGGTGCGCGGCGTCTCCTTCCTGCCGGAGCGCTCGCCGTCGGTGCGCTCGTCCTCGCGGCGGGGGGCCACTCCGCTGTTCCTCGGTATGCTGGCCGCCGGCGTGCTCGTCCTGCTGGTCACTGGCTGGCCGGCCGCGGCGCTGGGCGCTGCCGGCGGTGTCGTGTTCATTCCGAAGGTGCTCGGCGGCGGCAAGGAAGCCAAGCGGCTGATCGCCACGTCCGAGGCGCTGGCGGATTGGACGCGGCGGCTGGCCGACCTCATCAGCTCTGGCGCCGCCGGGTCGACGCGCAATGCGCTGCGTCGCTCCCTGAACTCGGTGCCGGAGCCGATCGCACCGGCAGTCACCAACCTGGTGACCAGGATGGGGCCGCAGGGCACCGAGACGGCGCTGCGCCAGTTCGCCCGCGAGATCGACGACCCGGCCGCCGAAAAGATCGCCATGGTGCTCATCCTGCGGGAGCGCAACGGCGGGCCGGGGCTCGCCGAGGTGCTCACCGCGCTGGCCGCCGACCTCGACGACCGCTCCCGCATGGTCCGTGAGGTGGAGGCCGAACGCGCCAAGCCGCGGTCGAACATGCGCACCATCGTCGTGGTGACCCTGGTGCTGGTGGTCGGGATGACGCTGTTCGCCCGGACCTTCCTGTCGGGCTACTCGACGCCGTTCGGGCAGATCGCCCTGCTGGCAGTGGTGGCGATCTTCGCGACGTCGCTGCGGTGGATGCGCCGGCTGTCCGACCCGGTCAAGCCCCCGCGGGTGCTCTTCGACCCGGACCCGGCTCCGGTGCACCGGTGACCGGGCTGCAGACGGCCACCCTCGCCGGGATGCTCATCGCGGGCGGCCTCGTCCTCGCGGTCCGTGCACTGCGTCCGGCGCCGCCGTCACTGGTGGCCGCACTGGAGCAGTTGGCGGCCGAGCCGACCGTGCGAACGGCGCCGGCGGTGACGACATCCACCCGAGACCGGTGGGACTGGCTGCCGGTGTCGGTGGCGCGGGCGTTGGACGGGCATCTGGGCGTCTCGGACGCCGACTTGGCGATCATCGGCTGGTCCCGCGCTCAGCTCGCGGCCCGCAAGCTGACCCTGGCGCTCGCCGGCTTGTTCGCTCCGTCGCTGTTCGGCCTGGTGTTCGTGCTGCTCGACGTTCCGGTGCCCTTCGTGCTGCCAGCCGCGGTCGGGCTGGGGATCGCCGTCGTCGGGTGGTTCCTGCCCTCGGCCGAGGCCCGTGAGGCGGCGGACAAGGCGCGGGTGGAGTTCCGGAGCAACCTGGAGTCCTTCCTCACCTTGGTGGCCGGTGAACGTCGGGCGCGGGGCTCGGTGGAGCAGGCATTGGAGGAGGCCGCCGAGATCTCGGGCAGCATGCCGTTCGTCCGCATGCGCCGTGCCATCCGCCGCGCAGCGCTGTCCGGCCGCAAGCCGTGGGGCGAGCTGCGCGACCTCGGTGAGGAGCTGCAGGTCGCCGAGTTGCGCAACCTCGCCGACATCGCGGCAGTGGCCGCCGACGGCGCCTCGGTCTACAACACCCTGCTGGCCAGCGCCCGCACGCTTCGGCACGCCGAGCTGTCCGACGCCCGTACGGAGGCCAACCAGGTCAGCGAGCGGATGTCGCGGCCGCTGGCCCTGCTGGTCACGGGACTGAGTCTGTTCGTGCTCGTCCCTTTCATGCTCCGCATGTTCGGCATCTCGTCCTGACCGAAGCGCCAACCGGGAGGTTTCCCATGTTCCAGCTCACCATCCGACGCCGGGGTGCACAGGCCGTCGTGGCGCAGTGCGTCACGGTTCTGTCTGTCATGGCCCTGTCGGTCCTGGCCTGGCTGCGCGCCGAACGCGTCACCGACGACCGAGGTTCGGATTCCTCGGAGAAGGCGTTCATGGTCATCCTGGCCATCGCTCTCGGCGGCGCGGTCAGTGCCGCGGCCATCGCCTTCGTGGCCAGCAAGACGTCGCTGTTCCAGTAGAACCGGCGGCGGTTCCATGCTCGAGGCGCGTCCTCCCAACCGTGCGGCATCTTCGCCGCGCGGTCCGGTCGCGCCCCCAGGGTCCCGCCGAGACCGCGGCCGCGGAAGCGAGCGGGGCTCATCCAGCGTCGAGTTCGCGATCCTGTTCCCGATCATCGTCGCGCTGCTGTTGGCCGGCCCGCAGCTCGCGCTGTGGTACTTCGCCCGGGAAGCGGCCGACGCCGCGGCGCACGTCGGAGCCCGCGCCGCCAGCGTCCACGGGGCGGCCGGGGGAGCGGGGCAGGCGGCGGCGGACACCTACCTGGCCAGACTCGGGACCGGCGCGATCACCGGCTACTCGGTGACCGAGTCCGACACCGCGACCACGGTCTCGGTGCACGTCACCGCCAGCGTGCCCAACGTGATCCCGCTGCCCGGCTTCGCCCCGACCGTCGATGTCACCGTGGTGCGCGGCAAGGAACGCTTCACCACCCCGGACTCGCCATGAGGCGTGACCTGCAACCCGCGACGAACGGCCGTCAAAGGCGGTGGCGGGACGACCGGGGCTCGGAGTCGGTGGAGCTGGCGATCCTGCTGCCGGTCGGACTCCTCGTGGTGGCCATGCTGGTGGTCGGCGGCCGGATCGCGCTGGCCGGCGACCGCATCAGCGGCGTTGCCGGGATCGCGGCGCGGGACGCCTCGCTGGCCCGATCGGCCGCCGCGGCTCAGCAGATCGCCACCGACACCGCCACCACCGCACTGACCAGCCAGGGCCTGCACTGCATCGACGTCCAGGTCAGCGTCGACACCTCCGGGTTCAGCACGCCGCCAGGCGCCTCGGCATCGGTCACCGTCGCCGTGTCGTGCACCGTCGATCTGTCCGACATTGGTGGAGTTGCCGGCCTGCCCGGTTCCCGGACGCTGCACGACAGCGCCACCAGTCCGCTCGACCCCGCCCGGGACCTGTCGTGACACCCCGCCCGCAAGCCAGCGCCGGGCTCCGGGACGACCGCGGGTCGGTAGCCGTGCTGTTCTGCTTCATCGTGCTCATCGTCGGCGTCCTGGTCACCGCCCTCGTGGACGCCGGAACCGCGATCCAGGCCGCCAACCGCGCCGACACGTATTCGGCCGAGGCCGCCCGCGCGGCCAGCATCGCCATCGGCCCGGTGCCCACCGGCGGCGGTACGGACGCGCAGCTGGCGGCGACTGCGGCTCGCTCCTACCTCGACCAAGCCGGCGCGACCGGCACGGTGACCGTCACCGGCCCCGGCATCGTCGAGGTCAGCGTGACCGTCACCGACTCGACACCCCTGCTCGGCATCCCGGTCAGCCAGACCCGCGTGCACACCGCCCAGCTGCTGGTCGGCGTCACCTCCGGTGAGGGCCTGTCATGACCGGTCACGCCGCCCGCCTGCTCAAGGCCACGGGCGCCCTCGTGGCGCTGCTCGCCGTCGTCGTCGGCGTACCGGTGCTGATGGCGTTGCTGCATCTGGTGCCGGACCGCCTCCCGTCGCTGGACGAGGTCGGCGCCGTCCTGACGTCCCGCGACAACGGACAGCTCGCCGGACTCGTCCTCGCAGCCGGGGTATGGGTGTGCTGGGCACTTTTCACCGCCGCGACAGTGACGGAAATCGTGGCCTTCGCCCGCGCACGGCCGGTTCCGGCGCTGCCCGGGCTCGGCATCTTCCAGCAGCCGGCCGCCGCCCTCGTCGCCGCCGTCGCGGTCGGCTTCACGGTCGCGCCACTGGCCGCCGGCGCCCCCGCATTGAATGCAACGGCGCCGCCGCTGCCGGTCGCGGCCACATCCACCGCCGTCCCGGCCCCGGTCCAGTACGCCAGCGTGCTCGTCACAGAGCGGACACCGGTCGCGTTCTCGACGCCGGACGAGCACGCGCCTCCGGTCGCGACCACGACCTACCAGGTGCAGCGCCGGGACACCCTGTGGGCGCTGGCCGAGCGGCATCTCGGGGATCCGCTGCGGTATCCGGAGATCGCCAGACTCAACCCGACCGCGGTCGGTCAGGACAACGAAATCGTCCCGGGCACGGTGCTGGTCCTGCCGCCCGACGCGGTCGGCCTGCCGCCGACGGGCCCCGCCCCGGGCACCGCGAGAACTGTCGAGGACGTCACGGTGGAACCCGGTGACACCCTGTGGGACCTCACGGAGGAGATCACCGGCAGCGGGCACAACTGGCGCCAAGCCTGGGAGCTCAACCGGGGACGCAGCCAACCCGGAGGTGCCACCTTCACGGACCCGTCGCTGATCCGACCGGGCTGGACGCTGAGCATCCCGGACCCGGCCAGTCCCGCGACGCCCGCACCCAGCGCACCGGCGCCTCCGGCAGCCGAGCCGGCACCATCCACGACCGAGCCGGCACCGCCATCAGCGCCAGCCCCGAGCACCGCGCCTGCCGCTGACCCGACCCCGCCGGGCACCGATGCGCCGCCTCCGCCCGCGCCCGGTCCGGCGACCAACGCCCCGACCTCGTCTACCACGGCTGCACCGAACAGCGTCGAGCCGTCGTCCGCGAAGCCTGACGAGACCCCGACGGGGAGCACCTCGGAACTGCCGACCATCGCCTTCGCTGCCGGTGGGGGGCTGCTGCTGGCCGGGGCCTCGTTGACCGCGCTGCTGCGCTATCGCCGCAGGCAGTTCCGGCAGCGACGTCCCGGGCGCACGATCGGCAGCACACCACCAGAGCTGTTGCACGTCGAACGAGCACTGCAGGAGGTTGGCAGCGTCGGCAGTGCGGACGTCACCTGGCTGGACCAGGCGCTGCGGGCCCTGGTGCAGGCATTGGCGAGGGTCGACGGTGCTCGCCTGCCCGACGTGGTGGCGGTCTGCATGACCGACGACGTCCTGACCTTGGTCCTCACCGAGCCAGCCTTGGAGGCGCCGGAGCCGTGGATGGTGGACCCGGCCGGCACGCGCTGGTCGATCCGGCGCGATGCTCCGCTGACCTATGACGAGCAGCGGCGGGCCTACTTCTTTGCACCGTTCCCCATGCTCGCGTCGGTGGGCTACACGGCCGAGGGCGAGCACTGGCTGGTCGACCTGGAACGGGTCGCGACCCTGTCCCTGTCCGGGGACCTCGAACGCTGCCTCAACCTGGCCCGGTTCCTCGCTGCCGAGCTGGCGCACAACACGTGGTCGGAAATGCTGCAGGTGACCCTGGTCGGCTTCGGCCAGGAGTTGACCCAGATCAATCCCGACCGGCTGACCTACACCGACGACGTCGAGAAGGCGATCGCGGTGCTCGACGGCCAGCTCGAGTCGGTCACCGAGGCCATGCATATCGCCGACGTCGACGTGCTGTCGGGCCGGTTGCGTGATGTGGCCGGCGACGCGTGGGCTCCCCACGTGCTGCTCATCGCCCCGGACGTGGCCAAGGACGACGCCGGGCTGGAACGACTGATGGCTGCGATCCAGCAGCAGCGCGGCCGCGGCGCGGTGGCGTTGGTGCTCATCGACGACCCGGACCTCGGGGACGTCGCCCGCTGGCAGCTGACTGTCGATGAGGCCGGGATACTCCGCATCCCGGTGTTGGGCCTAGAGGTGATTGCGCAGCAGATCCCGGCCGATGAGGCCGCACAGTTGGCGGAGATGCTTGCGCTGGCCGCCGTCACCGGCGACCGGCCGATGCCACCGGCCCACGGGGACGAGCCTTGGGACGAGCACGCCGACGCCTGCGGTGGCCTGCGAGTCGACCCGTCCCGCGTCGCGCGGCTGCAGCCGGCCGGAGCGGACGTCGTCCCGGTATCCGGCGTGGCAGACACCCCGCCGTGGATGACCAACTCGGTGCTACCGCTGTCCGAGCAGACCTATCTGGACCGCGCCGCGACCACCGAGCAGGATTTGCAGGCACTGGCTCCTGCTACCGACGCGGGCATCCGCCACCAGGTCGAGGCGGCCGATCCCGCCCTGGACGCCGACCTCGCCGACTGGGCTGACCCGTCGTGTCCACGGCCGAAGTTGACCCTGCTCGGACCGGTCGAAATGCGGGTGCAGGGCACGCTGCCCGAGCGCAACCCGCGGCGGCAGTTCTACACCGAGATCGTCGCCTACCTGGCCACCCGGCCCGGCAGCGTGACCAGCGAGCGCTACGCCACCGCGATCTGGCCCAACGAGCACGATGTCGTCGGCAAGACAAAAGTGCGGCAGTCGATCTCGATCGTGCGCGCCTGGTTGGGCACCAATCCGGTGACTGGCGCGGACTATCTCCCGTCCGGTGTCACCGCCGGTGGGGTTGGCCGCTACCGCATCGACGACGTGCTCATCGACGCGGAGCTGTTCCGCCGACTGCGAGTCCGCGGGCTTGCCCGCGGTGTCGACGGCATCGCCGACCTGCGCGCCGCTCTCGACCTGGTCACCGGACAGCCGTTCGACCTGCCCACGTCGCGGCGGGGTGCGCCCGGCGGCTACAGCTGGCTCATCGAGGAGAGCTCCCGGCTGGACCACGAGTACGCCGCCATGATCGTCGACGTCGCGCATACCGTCGCGACGCACCACCTCGCCAACGGCGAGCCCGAGCTTGCTGCGGCCGCCGCTCATGTGGCGCTGAGAGCCGGCAGCTATGAGGACGTGCCGCTGCTGGACCTGGTCGCCGCCTGCGACGCCCAGGACAACCGGGCCGAAGCCGACGCCTACGTCGCTCGCATCCTGGCCAACCACGACGCCGAGGTCGAAGAAGATCTTCCACCCAGAACCGCTGAGATCCTCTTCCGCCGTCGGTGGACCAACCGAGCCAGCTGACCAGGCGGTCGGCGGCGACAGATCCCGACGGCGTGGTGTCCGGGGGCGCGGGGATCGCGTCTGGCCAGCATCGTCGGCGAACCACGCCGCGACGACGCGCTCCTGCCCGATGCATCGAGATCCAATTCGTTGAACAGCCCGGCCTACTATCATTCGTCGTAGTGCGCGTTGTGCAGGGAGATGTCGATAGGCCGCCGGGTCCGCGGACACGCGGCTCGATCTCCTACGTCCTGGGCGTCCCGCCTCGTCGCTCCAGCAGCATCACAACGCCATCCGATTACATCGCATCCGGAGGAGCACTGAGTGCGCGGCACGCAGTCCACTAGCGCTCAGTCTCGATGGCGCACCGTTGCACGCTCGATCGGAGAGGTCCTGGTGACCGGGGGCCTCGTGGTGCTCCTCTTCGTCGTCTACGAGCTGTTCGTGACCGACGTGCTCACTGACCGTACACAGGACCAGCTGAAGGACGAATTGCGTCAGGGATGGACAGCGGAGGCCGAAGTCCCTCCAGTGCCGCGCGTCAGCATCCTGGGCGACGCGTTCGCCGTTCTGCACATCCCGAGGCTGGGTGCTGACTACGAGCAGGTCGTGCTCGAGGGCACCGCCGAGGAGCAGCTGGCGCAGGGGCCGGGTCACTACGAGGGGACGGCGTTGCCGGGCGAGCAGGGCAACGTGGCGCTCGCGGGTCACCGGGTCGGCAATGGGTCGCCGTTCCTTGATCTTGACCGGCTGCGTCCGGGCGACCCCATCGTCATCGAGACGGCCGACCGCTGGTTTGTCTATCGGGTACTCGGGGACCCTGCGATGGGCGACTTCACCACCGACCCGAGCGGGATTCCCGGTCAACAGATCGTCCGTCCGTCCGACGTCCAGGTGATCTCGCCGACGCCCAACGGAGCCCAGGACGATCCACCGAGCGGGGCGTACCTGACGCTGACCACGTGCCATCCGAAGTACTCCGCGCGACAGCGGCTGATCATCCACGCCGGTCTGGAGGGCGCCGGCCTGACCAAGACCGAGATGCCCGACGGCCCGCCGGCCCTGCGCGAGAGTTGAGAGGACCCGCATGTACCCCTGGATCTGGCGTCACCTGCCCGGTGGCACGGCGACCAAGGCGGTGACCGCGCTGGCCTTGGTGATCGGGGTCTGCGCGCTGTTGCTGTTCGTCGTCTTCCCGTGGATGGAGCCGCGCCTTCCGTTCAACGACGTGACGGTGGGCGGCTGATGGTGTCCCGGCACAGACGACGACGTCAGTGGCGTGCTCACGACGCCTCCGGTCGACGACCTCCCGTGAGCCCGGAGTCCCGCTTCTGCTGGTAAGGCGCGGGATGGGAGGGCGGGCGGCCTCGCGGTTCAACGGCCGTGGTGTTGTCACGGCTGGCTATCACCGAGGAGGCTGCTGGTGAGTCCGTGGAGTCGTTCGCGGATGTCACCGTTCCCACCCAGTGCGAGTCCCGCCATCGACACCGTCGTCGACCGGTCGTCGACAGAGCTCGACACCTGCGAGCTGGCAATTCGAGCGAAGACCCGCTCCCGGCGCACCAGCAGTGTGACCAGAAGTCCGAGCAGCATGGTGATGGCGCTGATGAGGACGGCTACCTGCCCCGGATCGTGCGACACCTGCAAGGCCGCGAACTCCCGGAACCCGTCGAAGCGGACGACGGTGCCGTCCTCGAACTCTGCGCTCTCGCCGATGTTCAAGTTCGCCTCCCCGATCTGGTTCAGCGCACCGACGTCGATCTGCCGTTGGTCCAGCGTGAAGACCGACTGTGGCGCACCGCTGTCCAAGCCCAGGTAGCCGCGATAGCCGATGATGGCGACCTGCGGATTGAGCGGCCGCGCGTCCACCGAGGTCAGGACGCCGCCCTGGATCAGGCCGGTCGGAGCGAAGAAGCCCTCGAGGGCGAACCCGTCGCCGGAGCCGTCACCGAGATCCGGCAACTTCACGACCCCCTCGCTGGCGAACGTCGTGCTGTCCCGGGGTAGGAATGGTGCCGACAGCTGCTCGAAGACCTGACCGCCCGGCAGTGTCACTGTGAAAAGGGGCGTGAAGCCGTGCCCCGTCACGTACAGACGGTCCCCGTCGGAGCGGAACGGGTCGTTGACCCCGATCGTCGTCTGCTCCGTGGCCGCTCCCGGCTCTGCCTGCACCCCGATGTCCGCGGTGAAGGAAGCCGGTGTGCCGTTCGGCTCGTACGTGGCGCGGAAATCGGCCAGGTCGAAGCAGAGCGGCGTCAGTCCGTCCGGATCCACCAACGGCCCTGCGACATACCGGTCGTACTGCTGGAAGGAGTTGCAGAAGCCGTCTCCCTCAGTAACCAGGATGCTGCCTTCGTAGCCCCACAACTTGCCGCCGGCCAGCGCGACGAGCAGGGCCAAGAGCGAGACGTGGAAGACGAGGTTGCCGGTTTCCTTCACCCGACCGCGCTCGGCCGACACCTCCACACCACCGGGGATGCTGCGCCGGGACACCCGGAACCGCGCCGATCGCAGGTCGGCCTCGAGCCGCTCGGCCACGGTCTCCGAGGGCAGTGACACCGCGTGGGCAGTGTGAACCGGGAGTCGGTGCAGATGCCGAGGTACGGGCGGCGGCTCGGCCCGTAGGGCGCGCAGGTGCTCGGTACAGCGCGGGACCAGGCAGCCGATGAGCGAGATGAAGAGCAGGAGGTAGGTCGCCGAGAACCACGGGCTGGCGAAGACGTCGAACATCCACAACTTGTCGAGGACGGGCGCCAGGTCGGGATTCTCTCGGAAGTACCGGGCCACCGCGCTGGGGGTCAACGACCGCTGCGGGAAAAGCGAGCCGGGCACAGCCGCCAGCGCCAGCAGGAACAGCAGCACCACCGCCGTCCGCATGCTGGTCAACCACCGCCAGCGGCGCACCAGCCACCGTCTAGGTCGGTGCAGCACCGAGTTCTGATGGGCGGCGACCGATGCTCGGTCGGGCTGGGCCTGCAGGTCGGTCATGCCGTCCTCGCTGTACCCGTGCCTTGAAGAGGGGTCGTTGAACTCGTCCGGACGCTCGAGCACCTACTCACTGCGACTCCTTCATGCAGGCTGCCTGCGCCGGCCCCAGTTTCGGTGGACCGTGTCAACGGGGTGGTCGGCCGCTGGTGGGAGTGCCGACCACCGACAGATTACGAGGCGCCTTAGTAGATAGCAGCGACCGGTCATCAGACCCACGGAAAACCGCGCAGACGACACCCATCCGGTCCGCCGGGAGATCCCGCCCCGCGGGCGGGATCTCCCGCTGTCAGCGCCGTCCGACGAAGCTGTCTCCTCGCTCGAGGCGACTGCCTACGAGAGCACCCGGCGAATCACGGTGGGATCGCCCACCGACTGGATCTTGACGACCTCGCCGGGTTGTGGCGCGGCAATCATCTTGCCGTCACCCATGAAGATCCCCACGTGGTCGATACCTGGCCTCTCGGGCGAGTAATCGAAGAACAGCAGATCCCCCGGGCGGGCCTCCGACATCGACGGGACAGCTCGTCCAGCGGTCGCCTGCTGAGAGGAGACGCGGGGGAGGTCTACGCCCTGACTCTTGTAGACCAACTGTGTGAATCCGGAGCAGTCGAGACCTTTCGAGGGGTCGGTGCCGCCCCATAGGTAGGGCACTCCGAGATACTGGAGCGCCTTTCCCGTGATGGCGGACTCGCGGTCCGTTCCGGCGACCATCGGCGCCGCATCGGTCGCGCCGGCAGGCGAACTCGTGGCCACAGCCGGCGGCCGTGAGGCGTCTACCAGACCGGCAGCGGTCGCAGCGGACATCCAGTCGGCCGCGGTCGTGCGCGGTCGCGCACCCAGTGGCGCGAGCTGCGCCTGGATCTCGGCGATGCGTGACTGCACCTGCGACATCCCATCCACCATCAGGTCTCCCGCTGTCGTGCACCGGTCCGCAGGTCAGCGTCGAGGCAGACGCATCTGCCGCCGGGACGAGCGGAGCTCAGCATCGACGTCACGACTAGCCAAGCTAGTAGGCGTCGATGCAAGACGCCGGCACGGCTCGCTGCCGGGACTCTTCTTTGGCCGGCCTGAGGGCGGGGCCGGTGTGTCGGAGTCCGCAACGCAGGTCGCCTCACGAATGCGCGAGCGTGGATTGTCGCGACTGCATGACGGGGCTCGTCGTTTCCCGATCCGATCATCAGCTCGCCTCGGGCCTCAGCGCCGAGCGAACCGAACTCCTATGTCGAATAGTAGTCTGGCCCTGGTGCGCGCCCTTCAGTCTTCACCTTGCCTAGCTACGCGGATCCTGACGTGACTGACGAGTCGCCGCCGGCGGACCGACCGGCGGAGAAGCAGGAGCGCGGCCTGTCCCGTCGAAAGCTCTTCGGCATGGCGGGGCTCGGGACCGCGGGCGTCCTGGCGTCCGGGGCAGTCGGGGGAGTGGTCGGTCGCACGACCGCCGCGAGGCCGCAGTCTCCCGTCGTGTCGTCGTCGGCGGTGCAGGAATCCTCCGCGCCGGTCGAGTTCACTGGTACCCACCAGGCTGGCATCGTGACGCCGGCGCAGGACCGGCTCCACTTCGTCGCGTTCGACGTCGTCACCGACAGCCGTGAGGCGCTCGTGGCGATGCTGGCGTCGTGGACGGCGGCCGCCCGGCGGCTGACCGCCGGTGAGATCGTTGGCCCAGAGGACAGTGGTGAGGCGCAGGGACTACCGCCGTCCGGCCTCACGCTGACCGTCGGATTCGGACCGACGCTGTTCATGACGGGCGATGGCGTCGACCGTTTCGGACTGGCGGCTCGTCGCCCGAACTCCTTGGCCGAGCTACCCGTGTTCCCAGGCGACGCTCTCGATCCCTCCATCAGCGGGGGAGACCTGTGCGTCCAGGCGTGCGCCAACGACCCCCAGGTGGCGGTGCACGCCGTGCGCAACCTGGTGCGCCTGGGCGCCGGGGTGGTGCGTGTGCGCTGGACCCAACTCGGGTTCGGTCGCACGTCATCCACCAGCACGGCGCAGGCGACGCCGCGCAACCTCCTCGGCTTCAAGGACGGCACGGCCAACCTCAAGGCCGAGAACGGCAGCGCGCTCGACCAGTTCGTGTGGGTGGGGGAGGACGACGTCGCCTGGCTGGCCGGCGGTTCCTATCTCGTCACCCGTCGGATCCGCATGCTGATCGAGGACTGGGACCAGGTGCCCTCGGCGCACCAGGAGGCGGTGATCGGGCGCACGAAGAGCGGGGGCGCTCCGCTGGGCCAGCGAAAGGAGTTCGACCCGACCGACTTCGCTGCCGTCCGGGGTGGTGTACCAGCCATCCCGCGCGACTCGCATGTCTTCCTGTCTCATCCCACCAATTCAGGCACGGCCATGCTGCGGCGTGGATACAGCTTCGTGGACGGCACTGACGGTTTCGGCCGCCTCGATGCCGGCCTCTTCTTCATCGCCTACCAGCGCAACCCGGATACCGGCTTCGTGCAGGTGCAGCGAAGTCTTGCCGGGGATGCGCTCAACCGGTTCATCCAGCACGGGTCCTCCGCCGTGTTCGCCTGCCCGCCGGGAGTTCGCGATGCCGACGACTGGTGGGGTAGGACTCTGTTCGACGCTTGACCGCATGCGCCAGGGGCTACTGCGGTCAACGCCCGTGCAGGGGTCGAGCGGGCGGGGTGGTCCTGCGGCGACCTGCCCCGTCTCGAAAGGCGGACAAGGACGCCGGCGGATGGTCGGTGTCGTTCCTCTTGTGGCTCAGGTGGCATCAGGGTCGTTCGGGCCTTGACGCTTTCCCGTGCCTGGGATGAGCTCGCTGACGTAGGGGTCGTGGCGCTTGCCCGCGTGTGCCTCGTCCTGCAGGCGCTCGACCAGGTGCGGGTAGTGCGCCTCGAACGCGGGGCGCTCCGAGCGGATCCGCGGGAGCTCCACGAAGTTGTGCCGCGGCGGCGGGGACGAGGTCGCCCACTCCAACGAGTTGCCATAACCCCAGGGGTCGTCGCGCAGCGCGAGCTGCCCGTACTTCCAGGAGCGGACGACGTTGTAGATGAAGGGGATGACCGAGGCGCCGAGCACGAAGCTGAAGATCGTGGAGATCATGTTCAGTGTGGTGAACCCATCAGTGGGCAGATAGTCGGCATACCGGCGCGGCATCCCTTCATTGCCCAGCCAGTGCTGGACCAGGAACGTGCCGTGGAATCCGATGAACGTGAGCCAGAACTGCAGCTTGCCCAGCCGCTCGTCCATCATCCGGCCGCACATCTTGGGGAACCAGAAGTAGATTCCGGCGTAGGCGGCGAACACCACGGTGCCGAACACGACGTAGTGGAAGTGCGCCACGACGAAGTAGGAGTCGTGCACCTGCCAGTCCAGCGGCGGGGAGGCCAGCAGCACACCGGTCAGCCCACCGAGCAGGAAGGTGACCATGAAGCCGATCGAGAACAGCATCGGCGTCTCGAAGGTCATCTGACCCCGCCACATGGTGCCGATCCAGTTGAAGAACTTCAGACCGGTCGGCACGGCGATCAGGTAGGTGAGGAAGGCGAAGAAGGGCAGCAGCACCGCGCCGGTGGCGTACATGTGGTGTGCCCAGACGGCGAGGGCGAGAAAGCCGATGGCCAGGGTCGCGCCGACCATGCCCTTGTAGCCGAACAGCGGCTTGCGGGCGAACACCGGGATGATCTCGGTGACGATGCCGAAGAACGGCAAGGCGATGATGTAGACCTCGGGGTGGCCGAAGAACCAGAAGAGGTGCTGCCACAGCATCGGCCCGCCGTTCTCGGCCGAGAAGATGAGGGACCCGAGGTTGCGATCGGCGAGCAAGGCGAGTAGCGCAGCGGTCAGGATCGGGAAGGCCAGCAGGATCAGGATGCTGGTGACCAGCGTGTTCCAGACGAAGATCGGCATCCGGAACATCGTCATGCCGGGGGCGCGGAGGCTCACGATCGTGGTGATGAAGTTGACGCCACCGAGGATCGTGCCCAGGCCGCTGACGGCCAGGCCGGTGATCCACAGGTCACCGCCCACGCCCGGGGTGTGCAGCTCGCTCGACAGTGGCGCATAGGCCGTCCAGCCGAAGTCAGGGGCCCCGCCCGGGGTGGCGACGCTGGAGACGACGATCAGGCTGCCGAAGAGGAACAGCCAGAACGACAGCGCGTTCAGCCGCGGGAACGCCACGTCGGGAGCGCCGATCTGCAGCGGCATGATCAGGTTTGCGAACGCGAAGAACAGCGGCGTCGCGAACATCAGCAGCATGATCGTGCCGTGCATGGTGAACAACTGGTTGTACTGCTCGGGGGAAGTGAACTGAAGGCCCGGCTGGGCTAGGGCATGTCTCTTAAGTGCGTAGCCAGGTGATGATCGCGGCCAGGACGGCAGCAGCTCGGTAGACGATGGC
>NZ_JAAGWG010000044.1 GCF_010682065.1 Blastococcus saxobsidens | reverse complement strand
TCACCGCGGCCACACCGCGCTCGGCGGACGAACCCCCGCCGCCCGCGTCACCAACCTGGCGGGTCAGTACACCTAGGCTGGGCGGCGTGAGCAGCTTCCTGGAGCACCCGGGCACCGTCGGCCGCCTCCGGGGGCGCGTCGTCGAGGAGCACCCGGACGTCGCGGCGGCGACGCAGACGGTCTGGGTCGCGGTGTACCCGGCCGGCGACGGCGAGGTCGCCTGGGAGGGCCTGCGCGCCCGTCCGTCCGGGGAGGGGCGGGCCGTGCTGGTCGCCGTCCCGGTGTTCGCCTACGACCTGGCCCTCGGCGACGAGGTCGAGGTGGTGGCCACGGCGGAGGGGCCGCTGGTGGTCGTCCGCCGGTTGCAGGACGCCGGCCGCGCGACCTTCCGGGTGTGGTTCCCCGACTGGCCGGACCTGGAGCGCGATGACCGGGCGGCGGAGCTGCAGCGGGAGCTGGGGCGCTTCGGCTGCTGGTTCGACGTGTACTCGCCGAGCCTGGTCGCCGTCTCGGCCGAGCCCGACGCCGTCCAGGCGGTCGCCGACCACCTCGCCGAGCAGGAGCGGGCCGGCCGGTTCATCTTCGAGCCCGGCCGGCCCAGCGCTCCCTGACCTCCGGCGGGGTCAGCCCGCGGCGGCCGGGACCCGGCCCAGGATCAGGTCGGCCGCCCGCTCCGCGATCATGATCGTCGGCGCGTTGGTGTTGCCGCGGACGAGCGTCGGCATGACCGAGGCGTCGACCACCCGCAGCCCCTCGATGCCGTGCACCCGGAGCTGGGAGTCGACGACGGACTGGTCGTCGGTGCCCATCCGGCAGGACGACACCGGGTGGTACAGCGACTCGAGGGTGTCGCGCACCGACTGCCGCAGCGCCTCGCGGCCGTGCACGGTGCCGCCCGGGGACCACTCCCCGGCCAGCACGGAGGCCAGCGGCCCGACCGACGCGATCTCGCGGGACTTCTCGATCCCGCAGGCCAGCGCGTCGACGTCGCGCTCGTCGGTGAGGTACCCGGCGTCGATCGCCGGAGCCCACGTCGGGTCGGCCGAGCGCAGGCGCACCGAGCCCCGGGAGTGGACGTCGACGAGGACCACGGCGGAGGTGAAGGCCTCGGCGTCGGGGTCGATCTCCGCCTGCTTCCAGAACTTGACCGGCAGGAAGTGCATCTGCAGGTCCGGCTCGGCCAGGTCGGGGCGGGAGCGGGTGAACAGCCCGGCCTCGGCGAGGTTGGAGGTCAGCGGCCCCCGGCCGGCGGCCTTCCACATCGCCATGTTCACCGGCGTCTCGGCCAGCCGCAGCGACTTCCCGGACCGCACGTTCCAGACCACCGGGACCAGCGGGTGGTCCTGCAGCCCGCCGCCGACGCCCGGCAGGTCGTGGACCACGTCGACGCCGACCTCGCGCAGGTGGTCGGCCGGCCCGATGCCCGACAGCATGAGCAGCTGCGGCGAGTTCACCGCGCCGCCGGAGAGGACGACCTCGCGGGTGGCGCGCACCGTGTGCAGCCGCCCGCCGCAGCGGTACTCCACGCCGGTCGCCCGGCCGCCCTCGACGAGCACCCGGGTGGTGAGTGCGCCGGTCCGGACGGTCAGGTTCGGCCGGCCGCCCGCGGGGTGCAGGTAGGCGTCGGCGGCCGACCAGCGCCTGCCCCGCTTCTGCGTCACCTGGTACTGGCCGACGCCCTCCTGGGCGGCGCCGTTGAAGTCGTCGTTGGCCGGGTAGCCCGCGGCCACCGCCGACTCGACGACGGCGCGGGTCCACGGGTGCGGCGAGCGCAGGTCCTCGACCCGCAGCGGACCGCCGACGCCGTGGAACTCGTCGGCGCCGCGGGAGTTGTCCTCCATGCGCTTGAACAGCGGGAGCACGCGGTCGTAGGACCACGCCGGGTCGCCGGTGCGCTCGGCCCACTCGTCGTAGTCGGCCCGGGCGCCGCGGATGTAGATCATCGCGTTGATCGACGAGGACCCGCCGAGCAGCTTGCCGCGGGGCCAGAAGAGCTTGCGGCCGCCGAGGCCGGGCTGCTCGTCGGTCGTGTAGTTCCAGTCGTGCCGGGTGCGCCAGACCTTGTAGAGCCCGGCCGGGATCTTGACCTCGAGCACGTCGTCGGTGCCGCCGGCCTCCAGCACGAGCACCCGCAGCGTGGGGTCCTCGCTCAGCCGCCCGGCCAGCGCGGCGCCGGCCGATCCGGCACCGACGACGACGACGTCGTACTCGTCGCTCATCTGCGGGCCGCTCACCGGTGCCGTCCGTGGAGCATGCCCATGACGCGGGCGAGGGCGTCGGCGGCCTTCTCCGGCCGGCCGAAGCTCATCAGGTTGACCGGCAGTGCGTAGCGCTGGCGGGTGATGGCCTTGGCGCGGGTGAACTCCTTGAGCCCGTCCTCGCCGTGGATGCGGCCGAACCCGGAGTCGCCGACACCGCCGAAGGGCAGCGCCGGCACCGAGGCGAAGGTGAGCACCGAGTTGATCGAGGTCATCCCGCTGCGCATCCGCCGGGCGAGGTCCATCGCCCTGTCCTTGGAGCCGGAGAAGATCGAGCCGGCCAGCCCGTAGGTGGTGTCATTCGCCCGTTCGAGGGCCTCCTCGGCGTCGCGCACCCGGGTGATGGTCAGCGTCGGGCCGAAGGTCTCCTCCCGGATGGCGGAGGAGTCGTCGGGGACGTCGAGCAGCACGGTGGGCGCGACGTAGCCCTCGGCCGGATAGGCGTCGGCGTCGGTCCCGCCGGTGACCACGCGGGCCCCGGAGGCGGCGGCGTCGGACACGTGCCGCCGGACGACGTCGATCTGCGAGGGCATGGTCATCGGGCCGTAGGTGGCCTCGCCGTCCGACCCCGGACGCAGCGTGCGGACCTGGGCGGTGACGGCGTCGACGAACCGGTCGTAGACGGCCTCGGTCGCGTAGACGCGCTCGATGCCGATGCAGGTCTGCCCGCCGTTGCTCATCGCGCCCCAGACGGCGGCGTCGGCGGCGGCGGCCACGTCGGCGTCGTCGTCGACGATCATCGCGTCCTTGCCGCCGAGCTCCATGAGCACCGGGGTGAGGGTCTCGGCGCAGGCGGCCATGACCTTCTTGCCGGTGGCCGCCGAGCCGGTGAAGGCCAGCTTGTCCACCGGCACGCGGCACAGCGCCGCGCCCGTCTCCCCGAAGCCGGTGACGACCTGGAAGGCGTCGGGCAGGTCCGGGACGGCGGCCCGCCAGGCGGCGGCCAGCCACGCGCCCACGGCCGGGGTGTACTCCGAGGGCTTGAAGACGACGGCGTTGCCGGCCGCGAGGGCGTAGGCGATCGAGCCCATCGGCGTGAACACCGGGTAGTTCCACGGACCGATGACGCCGACGACCCCGAGCGGCTGGTACTCCAGGTAGGCCGCGTGGTTGGCCGCGAGCATCCCGGAGGCCACCTTGCGGGGGCCGAGGGTCTTGCGGGCGTGGCCGGCGGCCCAGGCCAGGTGGTCCACGGCGAGGGTGATCTCGAGGATCGCGTCGGCGTGCGGCTTGCCGTTCTCCCGGTGCACCAGGTCCGACAGCTCGTGCATGCGCCGGGCCAGGTAGCCGCGGAAGGCCGAGAGGTGCTGCTTGCGCCCGTCCCAGCCCAGCGCGGCCCACTGCTCGGCGGCGGTTCGCGCCCGCGCCACGGTCTCGGCGACCGCGTCGGCGTCGTGCACGGGGAAGACGCCGACCACCGCGCCCGTGGCGGGGGTGGTCGACTCGAAGGTCTCGGTGGTGCGGTGCCGTTCGACGGTGCCTGCGGTACCGGCGTCGACGGAATCCAGCTGCTCGGCCAGCGACATGGTGATGCACGTTACCCGCGGGTCACAGGCACAGGGGGAGGGGTCGCCCGGTCGGGGGCGGCCCGCTCAGGATGAGCCGTCGACGACCGCCCAGGCGGTCTTCGTGCCGGGCTCGACGTACCAGCCGTGCGAGCTCGACAGGTCGGCGACGAGGTAGAGCCCGAACCCGCCGAGACCCGGGTCGCGCCCCTGCGCGGGGGTCGGGGCGACGGAAGCCGCGGCGTCACGGACGGCGATCAGCCAGTCGTCGCCGCGGCGGCCGAGCACGGCCGCGACCGGGGCACCCCCGTGCCGCAGGGCGTTGGAGGTCAGCTCGTCGGCGATGAGGACGAGGCGCTCGGACCAGTGGTCGCGCTCGGGACGCTCGACGACGGGGCTGCCGGTCATGGAGGTGCGCAGGCGGGCCCGCAGCCCGGCGAGCTGGCGCAGGTCCGTCAGCTCCTGGCACCAGATCTCCCCGAAGGCGTGCAGCGGACGCGCGCGCTGCCAGAGCGTCACCGTCACCGCCTTCCACCCCCGGCTCTGCTCGCCGGCGGTCACTGCAGGCCCCCGTGCCCGTTGCGGCACCCGCCGAACCCTCGGATCACCCGGAGGAGTGCGGGTGTCGGCGAGTTGCGGGGGACCGGGTCCGGGCGCCGGCCCGGTGCAGCCGTCGGGGAGAGGGCCGCACCGGAACCGGCGCCCGGCGGATGCGCGCCGGTCACGACCCCCAGCGGGGGATCGCGGCGGCACCCGGGGCGTGCCCGTGGGTGGCGGGCCGGCCGCCGTTCCTGCGCCCTCCCGGGCCGTCGGAGCCCGGTGCGCGGGACACCGACGTCCAGCAGCCGAACAGCGACAGCCACTGCCCGGCGGTCAGCGCGGGAGGCCGGGTGGTGGGGGACAGGTTCTCCTGCCGCAGCCAGCGGACGCCGGCCGTACCGGGCAGCTGCGAGCGCAGCAGCGGCCCCAGGGGTGCCGACGGAGAGGCGAGCAGGGCGTGCGCGAGGCGGTCGAACGTCGCGGCCTCGCCCTGGGGGAGGGCGGCGCGGGCCTCGGCGGCGGGGCCGTGGGGAACGGGGGCAGGACGGGACACGGAGTACCTCCGGCAGGGGTGCGGTGCGGGGCGTCCGCGGGCACGACGGGGCCCGGCGGGGACGCGGGGGAGCGGGCGCCCGGGATGGATCCGGGGCGCGGACGGCGGAGCGGGGGAACCGCTCCGCGGCGCGATCAGCTCGAGAGGGTGCGAAGCCGCACGAAGTACCGCATGGGAGGAACGCTAGGGAACGCCGGGCCGGGCGTCGAGCGAATTACCGCGAGCCGGCCGTGGCTGCCAGGAGCCGGTGGAGCAAGGAGCCGGACGTACTACCGGGCGCTGTCCTTGGCCGCCTGGCGGGCCTGGTGGGCCTCCCACTTGGCGCGGTCCCGGGCGCGGGCCGGAGCGTTGCGCTCCCACTTCTCCGCGCGCTTGCGGGCGCGGACGAGCTCGCGCTCCTCGAACGTCTCGTGGCTGTCCCAGTCGGAAGCCGCCACCGCCATCGCCAGCCCGACCACGACGACGATCGCCACGAACGCGGCGAGGATCGGGTCCAGGACCCAGAAGCTGCCCGCCGCCACGGCGAGACCGACGACGATGCCCACCGCGAGGGGCGCGGAGAGGCGGCGGCTCGACGAGCTGTCCCGGGTCACCGGACCAGTATCCGCTGCCCTCGGCCCGGCACACCGCGGTACCCCGGCGACACCCGTGCCACCGGGGCTGTTCCGGCTCGCGATCGTGATCCGCAGCCCCTTGCGTGCCGACCTGCGGGTGCCTACGGTCGCAGGGGTCGGTTGAACAACAGCCGTCCTTCGCCAGTGCTGGTCGTCGTGTCGTTCGCGTCCGCAGGCTCACTGGTCCGGTTCCGCCCGAGAGGCACTTCCGTGACCGCTTCCTCGCTCGATCGCTCGTACACCGCCGACTTCGCCGACCACGGTCTGGTCACCCTGTCCGTCTCCGGTCCGGCCGCCATGCCCGTCCTGGTCGCCACCGGTGAGATCGACTGCACCTCCGCGCCCCACGTCCAGGCCCGCATCGAGCAGCTCCTCGACGCCGGCGCCCGGGAGCTCGTGATCGACCTGACCGCCGTCACGTTCCTCGACTCGGCCGGCCTGTGCGCCCTGGCCACCGTGCACCGCCTCTCCGCCGGTCAGGTCGGCATCCGCGTGCTCGCCAGCACCCGTGCCGTCATCCGGCCGCTGCAGATCACCGGCCTGTGGCAGCTGCTGGGCGCCGAGCGCGTCGAGAACTCCCCCTTCTGACCCGCTGATCCGCGGGGCCCGGTCCCCGCCGTCCGACGGTCCGGGCACGGGCCGGGGGACCACTTCGCGCGGCTTCCGCACCGGGGAGGCAGACTCGGTGGCAGCACGTCCGGTCCCGTCCGGGGCCGGCGGAGTCGGACCATCGAGGAGGACCACCGTGCGGGATGCGGTCATCTGCGAGCCCCTGCGGACGCCGGTCGGCGGATTCGGGGGCTCGCTGCGCGACGTCCCCGTCCAGGAACTCGCGGCCACGGTCATCCGCGCGCTGATCGAGCGCACCGGCCTGCCGCCGGAGTCGGTCGACGACGTGCTGCTCGGGCACTGCTACCCGACGATGGACGCGCCCGCCCTGGGCCGGGTGGCCGCACTCGACGCCGGCCTGCCCGTGACGGCGTCCGGCCTGCAGATCGACCGGCGCTGCGGCTCGGGCCTCCAGGCCGTCGTCTACGCGGCGATGCAGGTGCAGTCCGGCGCCTCCGACGTCGTGCTCGCCGGTGGTGCGGAGTCGATGAGCAACGCGCCCTTCTACTCGACCGCCATGCGCTGGGGCGTCAAGCCCGGCCCCGGTGTGCTGCTGGAGGACGGGCTGGCCCGCGGCCGGGTCACCGCCGGCGGCCAGAACCACCCGGTGCCCGGCGGCATGCTGGAGACCGCCGAGAACCTGCGCCGGGAGTACGGCATCGGCCGCGCGGAGCAGGACGAGTACGCCGTCCGCAGCCACCAGCGGGCCGCGGCCGCCGCCGCCGAGGGCCGGTTCGCCGACGAGATCGTGCCGGTGACCGTGAAGCACCGGAAGGGCGAGACCGTCGTCGACCGGGACGAGCACATCCGCCCCGACTCCTCGGTGGAGACGCTGGCCAAGCTGCGCCCGATCCTGGGCAAGAACGACCCCGACGCCACGGTGACCGCCGGCAACGCCTCCGGCCAGAACGACGGCGCCGCCGTCGCGATCGTCACCCACCCGGAGAAGGCCGCCGAGCTGGGCCTGCGCCCGCTGGCGCGGCTGGTGTCCTTCGGCATCGGCGGCGTCCCGCCGAAGACCATGGGCATCGGCCCGGTGCCGGCCACGGCCAGGGCGCTCGCGCTGGCGGACGTGAAGCTCTCCGACGTCGACCTGATCGAACTCAACGAGGCGTTCGCCAGCCAGGTGCTCGCCGTCGCCAAGGAGTGGGGCTTCACCGACTCCGACTGGGAGCGCACGAACGTCAACGGGTCGGGCATCTCGCTGGGCCACCCGGTCGGCGCCACCGGCGGCCGCATCCTGGCCACGCTGCTGCGCGAGATGGACCGCCGCGACGCCCGCTACGGCCTGGAGACCATGTGCATCGGCGGCGGGCAGGGCCTCGCCGCGCTGTTCGAGCGGGTCTGAGCGAGACTCCCCCCGATCGTCCCCGAGCCGAGGAGAGCCCCCGCATGTCCACGTCCCCCAACGGTTCGCCGCGCGTCGCGATCGTCACCGGTGCCGCCCGCGGCATCGGAGCGGCGACCGCCCTGCGGCTGGCGCAGGACGGCTTCGCCGTCGCGGTCCTCGACCTGAAGGAGGACGACGCTCGCGGCACCGTCGAGGCCATCGAGGCCGCCGGCGGGCGGGCGCTGGCCGTCGGGGCCGACGTGGGCGACGCCGAGCAGGTGCAGGCGGCGGTCGACCGGATCGCCGCCGAGCTGGGCCCGCCGGTGGTGCTGGTGAACAACGCCGGTGTCACCCGCGACAACATGCTGTTCAAGATGAGCGACGCCGACTGGGACGTGGTCATGCACGTGCACCTGCGCGGTTCGTTCCTCATGACGCGTGCGGCGCAGAAGCACATGATCGACCAGAAGTTCGGCCGGATCGTGAACCTGTCCAGCACCTCGGCGCTGGGCAACCGCGGCCAGGCCAACTACGCGACGGCCAAGGCCGGGCTGCAGGGCTTCACCAAGACCCTGGCGATCGAGCTGGGCAAGTTCGGCGTCACGGCCAACTCCATCGCGCCGGGCTTCATCCAGACGGAGATGACCAAGGCCACCGCCGAGCGGATCGGCGAGGAGTGGGAGTCCTACGTGGCCAAGCGCGCCGCGGCGATCCCGGTCGCCCGCGCCGGGCTGCCGGAGGACATCGCGCACACGGTGTCCTTCCTCGTCAGCGAGGGCGCCGGCTTCGTCTCCGGCCAGGTCATCTACGTCGCCGGCGGCCCCCGGAACTGACGCCTCAGGTCGAAGGGTCGCGGTCCGGGTAGCGGGCGCGGGCGCGGGCGAGGGCGTAGACCCCGAACGCGCCGAACCCGGCCGCGACCCCGGCCAGCAGCCACGGCCCGGCCTGGACCCCGGCGATCGCCGTCATGGCGCCGTCCAGCCCGGTGGCGGTCGACACGTCGGCGGAGGTGGCCGCCCGCCACAGCAGGACGCCCACCAGCCCGAACGCGATGCCCTTGGCCAGGTAGCCGAACCGGCCGATGCCCTCGATCACCGGCTCCCAGCGGTCGGGGGCGGCCGGCAGGTCGATGTCGCGCATGAAGCCGCCGGTGCAGCCCCGGACGAACGTGTAGATCCCGACCGCCACCACGCCGGCGGCGACGGTGCCGATGAGCAGCGCCCCGCCGGGGATCAGCAGCGTCTCCTCGGTGAGGTCGCGCAGCCGCTCGTCGGCCTCGTACTCCAGGCCCAGGGAGAACAGCAGGGCGGTGAGCCCGAGGAAGCCGTACACCGCTCCCTTGGCCAGGCACTTCGCGCAGACGACGGCGGTGCGCACCCGGTGCGCGGGGTCCAGCAGCCCGTGCCACCACAGCAGCACCTCGGCGGCCTGCCAGAGGGCGAGCGAGAGCATGCCCAGCCCGATGGCGACCAGCAGCAGCCGCCCACCCGGCCCCTGCGCCACGGTGAGCAGCGCGCCGGTCTGGTCGGCGTCGGCGCCGCGCAGGCCCATCGCCATGCGCGCCGCCAGCACGGCGATGAGCAGGTGCATGGCCCCGTAGGCGATGAGCCCGGCGCGGGCCAGGTGGGTGAGCCACGGGGAGTCGGTGACCCGGCGGACCCGGTCGACGAGGCCGTGCAGGCGGCGCGCCACGGACCGGTTCGACGGCGCCGGTGGGCTCACGTGCGCTCGGGGTACCGGGCGCGGACGAAGCAGAACGCCCCGAAAGCCGCGATCCCCAGCGCGACCAGGGTGAGCAGGTAGGGGCCGGCGGGGGCGCCGAGCACCAGGTGGAGGGCTCCGTCGAGGCCGTCGGCCTTGGAGGCGTCGAAGGTGATCGCCGACCAGATGAGCAGCCCGCCGATCAGGCCCAGGGCGACGCCCTTGCCGGGGAAGCCGGCCTGGCCCAGCCGGGTGACCAGCCGGGTGGCCTTGGCCGGGCAGTCGGAGAGGTCGATCTCCTTGAGGAAGCGCTTCGTGACGCCCTTGTAGACGTGGTAGACGCCGACCGCGACGACGACCAGCCCGACGGCACCGACCAGCCATCGCCCACCGGGCCAGCCGAAGACGCCGGCCGCGGTCTGCTGCGGGGTGCTGGAGCCGCTGCTCTGCCCGGTCCCCGTGGCGTACCGGAACGCGAGGACCGTCAGCGCCAGGTAGATCACCGTCTTGACCGCCGACTTGGCGGTCTTCTTCAGCGCCCGGGTGCGGGTGTCGCCGCTGGCCGACCAGCCGTGCCGCCAGCGCAGGATCTCCGCGGCCTGCCAGACGGCCAGGGCGAGCAGGCCGACGGCGAGCACCCACAGCAGCGGCTTGCCCAGCGGCTGCTGGGCCAGGGTGGCCAGCGCGCCGGACTGATCGGCCTGGGCGCCGCCGCCGCCCCAGGCGAGCTGGAGCGCCAACCAGGCGATGAGCACGTGGACCAGCCCGTAGGCGATCAACCCGACGCGGGCCAGGTGCTCCAGCGCGTCGCTGTTCCCGGCCCGGCCGGCCGCACCCATCGCCGATCCGGCGTTGCCGCGCACGCTCATGTCGGTGCCTCCTGCCCTCGCCCCGGTCGTGGAGCGCCTGAGAATGATCAGCGTGGCACGCGCGGGGTCCCGGTGCCTCTCCGGTCGCTGGCGCGGGTGAGGGAGACTGGGGTCGTGGCGAACGCAACCGGAATCCTGTCGGCGACCACCGCGGGGATGGCGACCCCGGACGTCGCGCGGCGCACTTGGCCCCGCTGGCTGGCCCTCGGTGTCGCGATGATCGCCGTGGCGGTGCTGGCCGTCGCCTGGGAACCCGCGGGGGCACGGTTGCTGCTGGGCACGCTCGGGCTGTTCCTGGCCGTCCGCGGGGTGCTGCTGCTGCGCGGCGCGGGTGCCCTGGAGGGCGAGCTCTCCGGGCGGGCGCGGTCGCTGGGCGCCGTCGCGGTCGTCGCCGGGATCGCCGGCCTCGGGGTCGCCGTCGCGTCGGCGGCCCTGTCGGCGACCGTGCTGCTGATCGGTGTGCCGGTCGCGCTGCTCGCGGCCTCGGCCGGGCTGCTGGCCCGCGGCGGGACCGCGCGGCGCGGCGGGCAGGCGCTGCTGGTGTGGTCGGTGCTGGTCACCGCGCTGCTGGTCGTCACCGGCCTGGCGCAGGACTGGAACCGCGCGGCGGACCTGGCCACCGTGGTGGCCGCCCTCGGCGTCGCCGTCCTGGGTCTGCCCCTGCTGATCGGTGCGGCGAACCTGCGCACCATCGCCGCGACGCCCGCTCCGGCGCCGGTGCGCTCCGGGTGCGGCGGCTGCGCCTGCGGCGCCGGCGGCTGCGGCTCCTGATCCCCGCGCCCGGCCGGGGCACGGCGGGGCGGCCGGGCTGACCTCCCGGGATTGCCCGGCGGGCGGGATGGGAAGGCCATCGACCATGCCTCGTCTCGAGAACGGCCTCAAGCTGCTGGCCAAGGGCTACGCCTGGCTGCCCGACGAACGCCGCCGCACCGGACGCCGCGTGGTCGGTGTGCGGCTGGGCGGGCTGCCGGCGGTCGGGATCGAGGGGCCGGAGGCGGCGCGGTTCCTCTACGACGAGGAGCACGTGCGGCGTTCGCAGGCCATCCCGGAGCCGGTGCAGGGGACGCTGTTCGGCAAGGGCGCGGTGCACACCCTGGACGGGGAGATGCACCGGGTGCGCAAGGCGATGTTCATCGCGCTGCTCATGCGGGAGGAGGGCATCGCCTCCCTCACGCGCCAGGCGACCGTGGCCTGGGACGCCGCGGTGCCGTCGTGGACCCGGCGGTCGGAGATCGTGCTGATCGAGGAGGCCGCCCAGGTGCTGGCCGGCGCCGTCACCCGGTGGGTCGGCATCCCGGTGCGCGACGACGAGGTGCCCGGCCTGGCCCGCGACCTGACCGCGATGGTCGACGGGTTCGCCACCGGTGGCCCGCGGCACCTCCGGGCGCGGCGGGCCCGGCGGCGTCGGGAGCGGTGGCTGACCGAGCTCGTGCACGACGTGCGCAGCGGCGTCACGAAGGTGGCGGAGGGCTCGGCGGTCGACGTCGTCTCCGGGCACCGGGACGCCGACGGCACGCAGCTCTCCTCGCGCGTGGCGGCGGTGGAGCTGCTCAACATCATCCGGCCGACGACGGCGGTGGCCTGGTTCCTGGCGTTCTCCGGGCACGCGCTGATCCGCTGGCCGCAGTACCGGGAGCGGCTGGCCGCGGGCGACCCGGCGTTCGCCGAGGCCTGGGCGCACGAGGTCCGCCGGTTCTACCCGTTCGCGCCGTTCATCGGCGGCCGCGCGCCGCAGCAGCTGGAGTTCGACGGCGAGAAGATCTCGCGGAACTCGATGGTGCTGCTGGACCTCTACGGCCAGAACCACGACCCGGCGCTGTGGGACACCCCGTACGCGTTCCGGCCCGAGCGCTTCCTGGACCGGGAGATCGGCGAGTTCGAGCTGGTGCCGCAGGGCGGCGGGAACCCGCGCACGGGCCACCGGTGCCCGGGCGAGCAGATCACCGTGGCGCTGCTGTCGGCGCTCGCGGTGCGGCTGGCTCGCCTGGACTGGGACGCGCCCGAGCAGGACCTCACCATCGCGCTGCACCGCATCCCGGCGAAGCCGAGGAGCGGCGTCGTGCTCCGGGTCGGTCCCAGCGCCTGAGCTGCCATGCTGCGCGGATGACGAACCGGCGGTCGCGGGAGCAACGCCTGCCCGACGGCAGGCCGACGGTCGTCTCGCTCGACTGGGACTACATGTATCCGTCGGTGCTCGTAGACCGCTCACCCGGCCTGTTCGGCAGCGTCGCCTTCGTGGACCCGGCCGAGCTCGGACTCCCGCCGGAACTGGTGTCGCGGCTGGAGTCCTGGTGGGACCGGCAGGAGATGCTCTCCGGCGCCTTCCACCGCGACCAGCCCCCGATGTCCGAGGTGGAGCGGCGGCTGGGGAAGCAGCAGGACCGGGAGCTGCTCACCCTTGCCTACGACGTACGGCAGGCGCTCGCCCCTGATGTCGAGGTGCTCCTGTGGGGGCGCCCGCTCGAGGAGCGCCCCCGCTCCTGGTGGAGTGACTAGCGCGGGTCGAGGCCCTTGAGCTCCGGCGGCAGCTCACCGGCATGCACGACGCCGAGCCGCTGGGTGGCGCGGGTGAGCGCCACGTAGAGGTCGTTGTGGCCCCGCACGCCCTCCTCGATGATCCCGACCGGGTCCCCGACCAGCACCGAGTCGAACTCCAGGCCCTTGCTGCCCTCGGGCGTGAGCACGACGACGCCGTCGGTCAGGTCGCCCTCCGCCGAGGCGCTCGGCACGATCGCACGGACGACGGCGGTCACCTCCTCCAGCCGGCTGAACGGGACGATCACGGCGAGGGTGCCGTCGGCCGCGTCGAGCTCGGCGGCGGCCTCGGCGATCGCCGACGGGAGGTTCGCCTCGGGCACCTGCCACGACCACGGGAGCTCGTCGGTGGAGCGCACCGACTCCGACGGTGCGGTGACGGCCCCGCCCGCGGCCAGCACGTCGGCGGCCACGGCCATGATCTCGGCCGGCGTCCGGTAGTTGACGGTCAGCTCCTCCAGCCGCCAGGAGCTGCCGAGGTGCGGCTCGAGCACCTCGCGCCAACTGCTGGCCCCCGCCAGGGTGGAGGTCTGGGCGACGTCGCCGACCAGGGTCATCGACCGGGTGGGGATCCGGCGGAGCAGCACCCGCCACGCCATCGAGGAGAGCTCCTGCGCCTCGTCGACGATGACGTGCCCGTAGGTCCAGGTCCGGTCGGCTGCGGCCCGCTGGGCGGTGGAGCGGCTGTCGCGCTCCTCGTGCCGCCCGGCCAGCCCCTCGGCGTCGAGCAGGTCGCCGGCCGACAGCTCCTCGGACTCGTCCTCGGTCTCCCAGTCGGTGGACCGGGAGCCGTGCAGCAGGTCGAGGGTCTCCTGAGCGTGCCGCAGCCGGCGCTGCCGCTCCCGGCGCTCCCGGTCGCGCTCGGCGGAGTCGTCCACGCCGAGCAGCTCGTCGGCCTCCTCCAGCAGCGGCACGTCGGCGGGCGTCCACGGCGCGCTCGCCGGGCGGAGCAGCAGCTCCCGGTCGGCCTCGCTCCAGCCCCTGATGGCCGACTCGAGCCGCCGACGGGAGGAGAACAGCTCGCCGATCAGCCGCTCGGCGGTGAGCCGTGGCCAGAGCCGGTCGGCCAGGGCGTGCACCGCGGGCTCGCCGGCGACCTCGCGGCGCAGCGCGGCGACGTCGTCGGGGCCGAGCAGGTTGGCCCCACCCATGACGTTCTCGCCGAGCTTGTCGGCGTACTTGCGGGCCACGATGTCGATGACCGCGCGGACGGCGGCGGGCCGGGCCTCGTTGTGCAGGCGGGACATGCCCCGCGCGCGGCTGCGCACCTGCGCGGCGTCGGCCTTGGCGAAGCGGATCAGGACCCCGTCGATGTCGAGGGTGACCGGCTTGTCGAGCACGGCCTGGCGGTCGCGGACGGCGGTGGTGACGACGCGGACCATCGTCGGGCGGCCCTTGATCTCGGCGACCCGCGGCGCCTCGGCCGCGTGCGCCTGGAGTCCGGGACGCAGCCCGCCGAGGTCGGTGAGCACCACGCCGGTCTCGCCCAGGGAGGGCAGCACGTCGGCGATGTAGCCGAGGAACGTGGGGGAGGGGCCGACGATGAGCAGTCCGCTGCGGGCCAGCCGCTCGCGGTGGGTGTAGAGCAGGTAGGCAGCGCGGTGCAGGGCGACGGCGGTCTTGCCGGTGCCGGGGCCGCCCTGGACCACCAGCACGCCGCGGTGGTCGGCACGGATGATCCGGTCCTGCTCGGCCTGGATGGTGCGCACGATGTCGCTCATCCGGCCGGTGCGCGTGGCGTTCAGCGCGGCGAGCAGCACCGACTCCCCGGCCAGGCCGGAGCGCTGGACGAGGTCGGGGTCGCTCAGGTCCAGGGTCTCGTCGGTGACGGTCACGACCGTGCGGCCACGGGTGCGCAGGTGCCGGCGCCGGCGCACACCGAGGTCGTGCAGCGGCGTCGCGGTGTAGAACGGCTGGGCCGCCGGAGCGCGCCAGTCGACCAGCAGCGGCTCCTCGCGGCCGTCCTCGGCGTTCAGCCCGATCCGGCCGATGTAGCGGGGCACCTCGGCGTCGTGCCGGTCCAGGCGGCCGAAGCACAGGCCGTGGTCGGCGGCGTCGAGGGCGACGATCCGCTGGGAGTGCAGCTCGACCGCGGCCTCCCGCTCACCGACGGCCTGCGGGTTGTGGGGGACCAGCGCCAGGGCGTCGGCCAGGCGGGTGACGGTGCGGGCCCGCAGCTCGTCCAGCCGGCGGTGCAACCCGCTCACGTAGGCCTGCTCCGCCGCGAGTTCGGCGTCCTGCGGGTCCGGGTCTCGCACTGTCGACAAAGCCATCACTTTCGCTGGAGTCCCGGTGGATCACGCGTCGGCGTCCTCCGCGCAACTGCCCATCCTGCGCGGATCTTCCCGTCCGTGTCACCCACGACCCGCGTGGGACCGGCCACGTCAGCGGGGAGCGGTCAGCGCCTCGGCCAGCTCGAGGGGTCGGCTCAGCGCCACGCAGTGCCCGCCGGGCACCTCCTCGACCTCCAGTCCCAGCCGCTCCCGGGCCACCCGCCGCTGGAACTCCAGCGGGAACAGCCGGTCCTCGCGCCCGGCGAGCACCCGGGTCGGGACGTCGGGCCACGCCGGGAGCGGCCAGGGCTCGTCGAAGGGGCGTCCGGACTGCTCCTCCGGCCGCGCCAGGAGCTCGGCCACGACGTCGGGTGGCACGTCGTGGAAGTAGACGGCGTCGTCGTCGGGTTCCCCCGGCAGCCCGAGGGCGGCCCAGCAGGCGCTCTGCGCCTCGTCCTGGCCGGTCGCCGTCCACCAGTCGCCGCCGGTCTCGCCCGGGCGCGGCACCATCGCGTTGACCAGCACGAGGGCCTCGACCTCCCGCCGCCGGCACACCAGCGGGGCGGTGAGCCCGCCCATCGACTGGGCCACCACCGTCACCGGTCCGCGGTCGCCGATCGCCTCGGCCACCGCGTCGGCGTAGGCGTCGAGGCCCGCGCTCTCGTCCCCGGCCGGCAGGTCGACGGCCACCACCTCGTGGCCGCGGCGGACCAGCTCGGGCACCAGTCGGTGCCAGTACCAGGCCTGGCCGCCGGCGCCGGGCACCAGCACGAACGTCGTCATGCGGAGTTCGACTCCGCGGGGGGCACGAAGTCATCGGCGGATCGCCCCGGAAGTGCAACTCCGGCGTCATCGTGCGGACACATCCGGCCCCTAGCGTTCCGGATGAATTCGAGTCGAGGAGGCAGCCATGAGCACGGCCACGAAGGAACGGACCACCTGGGTCTGCGACAACTGCACGCAGGAGGTGTCCGCGACGCGGAAGCGCTGCAACGGGTGCGGCACGTCGCGGTACTGACGGGTCAGACCGCCGGCGGGGCGCCGCGCAGCCGGACGACGGAGGCGCGGAAGCGGCCCTCGCCGTAGAGCCGCCAGGCCAGCCGGGTGCCTCGCGGCGCGCCGTGCAGCAGCCGGGCGCGATCGCCGGCGCAGGCGTCCTCCAGAGCGAGGCCGAGCACCAGCAGCCGCTGGCGCGCGGAGAGCCCGCAGTGGACCGTGCGGCCGATCGCCGTCCACTCGACGTCGGCCCAGGTGCCGGTCGAGCAGGGGGAGCAGCGCCTCCTCCTCGGCGGTGGTCTGGGCGTCGACGTCGTCGGCGAGCGTCCGGCAGGCGCGGGCGAAGGCGTCGCGCGCAGGGGCGCTGCCGGAGACCGACCACTGCCGGGCGGTGGTGTCCAGGTCGCGCAGGCGGGCGTCGATCCGGGAGCAGGAGACGGTCCAGGCGGCGACGGCGGCCCCGGCGGCGGCGCGGTCATCGGTCGGGACCGCGCGCAGCAGCGCCGGCCAGAGTGCCTCCCGTTCGACCGCGTGGTGGTGCAGCAGCACCCGGGAGACCAGGGCGGCGTGGCAGCGCAGCGCGTCGGTGCGGGCGCACTCGCCGTCCGGGGCCCAGCCGGCCAGGTCGGCCAGCGTGCGCAGCTCGCGGCGCACCAGCTGGTGCAGCACCCGCTGGTAGGCCGCGGCACGGCTGCGGGCCGGCGTCGCGAGGCCGGCGACGGCGGCGTCCGCAGGGTGTCGCGGCCGGGGGAGGGAGACGGAGCGGACCGCGGTAGCGGTCATGGCGCACCTCGATGCGGAGCGGCGGGGGGCGGTCGGCGCTCCGGGGAGCGCGATGCGGGGCAGGGTAGGACCGGCGGCTGCGGAGGCGACACCGATTTCGATGCTCGGAACGGTGCGCTCCCGGGCCGGCCCGGCGGTCCGCGTCAGGACGTCGTCCGCAGGTCACCGTCGGTGATCCGGGCAGCGACCGGACCCGACCGGAACGGTTCCACGGCGGCACCGAGGGCGGCGACAGCGGGCGTGCGGTCCACTACGGTCGGGCGCGTGGGGAGCCGCGTGGGGAGCGTCGTGGCACGCAACCGGGTGACCGTCTCCGGGGCGTCGTCCGGTCGTCCCGTCGTGTTCGTGCACGGCTTCGGCTGCGACCAGACGATGTGGCGGCTGGTCACCCCGGAGTTCGAGCGGGACCACAAGGTGGTGCTGTTCGACCACGTCGGCTCGGGTCGATCGGACCTGTCGGCCTACGACCACGAGAAGTACGGCTCGCTCGACGGCTACGCCTCCGACGTGGTGGAGATCTGCCGGGAACTGGACCTGCGCGACGTCGTCCTGGTCGGCCACTCGGTGAGCGCGATGATCGGCGTGCTGGCCTACCACCGGGCGCCGGAGCTCTTCGGTGCGCTGGTGATGATCGGCCCGAACCCCCGCTACGTCGACGACGGTGACTACGTGGGCGGTTTCAGCCGCACCGACATCGCCGGTCTGCTGGATGCCCTGGACAGCAACCACCTGGGCTGGTCGGCGGAGATGGCGCCGGTCATCATGGGCAACCCCGACCGGCCGGAGCTGGCCGAGGAGCTCACCAACAGCTTCTGCCGGACCGCGCCGGACATCGCCCGGCAGTTCGCGCGGGTGACCTTCCTGTCGGACAACCGGGCAGACCTCGACGGGATCGAGGTGCCCACGCTGGTGATGCAGTGCTCCGCCGACGCCATCGCGCCGGACTGCGTGGGCGAGTACGTGCACCGGCGCGTCCCGGGGAGCGTGCTGGTGCGGATGGCGGCGACCGGCCACGTGCCGCAGCTGTCCGCGCCGGAGGAGACGACGGCCGCCATCCGGAACTTCCTGAGCCGATGAGCGGCGCCGGCCCGGTCGAGCCGGGGGCGCCGCCGGGCTCGGAGCACCTGGACCGGCTGCTCGAGGACGACCCGGCGGACCTGTACGAGAACGCGCCGATGGGCTACCTGTCCACGCTCCCCGACGGGCGGATCGTCAAGGTCAACCGGACGTTCTGCGCGTGGACCGGACGGCTGACGTCGGACCTGCTGGGCACCCGCTTCCAGGACCTGCTGAGCGTGGGCGGGCGGGTCTTCCACGAGACCCACATGGTGCCGCTGCTGCGCATGCAGGGGGCGGTGCGCGAGATCGCCATCGACGTCCAGCGGGTGGACGGCTCGTTGCTGCCCTGCCTGCTCAACGCCGTCGAGCTGCGGGACGCCGACGGCCGGCCGGTGCTGGTGCGGGCCACCCTGTTCGAGGCGACCGCGCGCCGTCGCTACGAGCGGGAGCTGCTGGCCGCGCAGCGGCTGGCGGAGGAGTCCGAGGCGCGGTCCCGCACGGTGCAGAAGGTGGTGTCGGACCTCGCGGCGGCGACCACGGCCGAGGACGTGGCGACGGTGATCGTGCAGCGCAGTCGTGCAGCGCTGCAGGCGCACGGCGCCGCGCTGGTGCTGGTGCACGGCGAGGCCGACGACCCGCACGCGCTGCCGGCGTTGCGACCGGTGCGGTCGGAGGGGCTGACCCGGGACCTGCTGCGGCGGCTGCGGGAGGCGGCGGGCAGCCGGCTGGCGCTGGAGATGGCGCAGGGGGTGCGGTCGATCGTGCTGGACCCCCGGCTGCGGGCCGGCCAGCCCGAGCTCGCCGCGGTGATGGCGGAGGCCGGGACGAGCGAGCTGGTCATCGTGCCGGTGGCGGCCGACAGCAAGCGGCTGGGCGTGCTGGTGCTGGCCCTGGGCGACGGCGCCCCCGGGCAGCTGATCAGCCTCGAGGAGCCGGACCAGCGCAAGCCGATGGCGCCGTCGCAGGTGAACCTGCTCTACACGCTGGGGCGGCAGGCCGGGCAGGCGCTGGAGCGGGCGCGGCTGCACGAGGAGACCGTGCGGCAGGCGGAGCGGGCGGCGTTCCTGCTGGACGCGGCCCGGCTCATGGCCGAGGCCGCCGACGTCGAGGGCACGATGGACAGGCTGGCGGAGCTCGCCGTCGCCCGGCTGGCCGACGTCTGCGTCATCGACCTGGTCACCGAGCAGGGCATGACCCGGCCGGCGGCCCGGCACCGCGACCCCGCCCGGCAGCCGCTGCTGGACCAGTTGCGGGAGAAGCTGCTCGCCGGCCAGCTGCCCGGCCACCCGGGGCTGCGGGCCCTGCGCGAGGGGCGCACCCAGTGGGTGCGCGACTTCGACGAGGCGCGGCTGGCGGGGTCGACGCTGCCCGGGGAGCACCGGGAGGCGGTGCGGGAGCTCGGGGTCGCCAGCGTGGTGAGCGTGCCGATGGCGATCGAGGGACGGCGGCTGGGCGTCATCTCCTTCGCCGCGGACCGGGAGCGCGAGCCGTTCACCGCGGCCGACGTCGAGATGGCCGAGCAACTGGCGCTGCACCTGTCGCAGGTGGTGGACAAGGCGCGGCGGTTCGAGTTCGCCGAGCAGACCTCGCACACCCTGCAGGAGAGCCTGCTGCCGCCGCGGCCGCCGGAGGTCCCGGGCCTGCGGACGGCGGTGCGCTACGTGGCCGCGACGCAGGGCGTGGACGTGGGCGGGGACTTCTACGACGTCGTCCGGCTGCCCGGTGACCTGGTGGGGCTGTCGGCGGGCGACGTCGTCGGGCACGACATCACCGCCGCCGCCACGATGGGCCAGCTGCGCAGCGTCTGCCGGGCGCAGATGACCGACGGGCCGTCGCCGGCGGCGCTGATCGAGCGGTTGCAGGCCAACTGGGACCTGTTCGAGCTGCAGCGGATGGCGACCGTGCTGTTCGGCATGCTCGACCCCGCGTCCGGGGAGCTGCGGCTGGCCTCGGCCGGGCACCTGCCGCCGGTGCTGTGCGCGGACGGGGCGGCGCAGTTCCTGCCGGTGCGGCCGACCCGGATGCTGGGCGCGCCGCCGTCGGAGGGGCCGGTGCAGGAGTGGGTGGGCGAGTTGCCCGTGGGCGCGACGCTGGTGCTGTTCACCGACGGGCTGGTGGAGAGCCGGCACTCCGACATCGACGCGGGGCTCGACCGGCTGCTGGAGGTGGCCGCGCGGGCGTGCTCGGCCGATCCGGACGCGCTGTGCGACCGGCTGCTGGCGGAGCTGGCGGGGGAGCACCGGGCCGACGACATCGCCCTGCTGGCGCTGACCCGGGTCTGAGGACGTCCCCGCTTCCGGTCGGGACCGTTTCGGGTCACCATGGACCCGACCCCGGTAGGAGGCGGTCATGGACCCTGCGGCTCGAGTGGACCCGATCGCCCAGGCGATCGACGGGGCGACCGGTGACTGGTCGATGTCCGGCGATGCGATGCGCTGGTCGCCCGAACTGGCCGAACGCGCGCCGACCGTCGGCGAACTGGGCGGGCTGGACTCCGGCTCCGGGGCGGGCGGCGCGCTCGGGCTGGACATGACCGGTGTGCGGCGGCTGGTGTCCGACGCGCTCACCTCCCTGGGCGCGGTGGCCGCCGACGTCGCCGCCGAACTGCGCTCGCGCACCGTCGGATCGCCGTCCGAGCCCCCGGAGGACTCCCGCGACGAGTGACGTGCCGGCCACTCGGAGCGACCTGCATGGGTGCCCGCCCACCGGCTCCGGACGGGCGCCCTGTAGAACCACGGGAGAGCACAGCCACTTCGACGTATGGAGTCGCATGAGCAACTCGTTGGTCCTGGCGCCCGCGCCGCGGTCCGAGGCCGCCGAACAGGTGCGGGCGGAGGTGCGCGAGTTCCTCGCCGACGAGCTGGCGGCGGGCACGTTCAGCACGCACGTCGACACCTGGCTGTCCGGCGTCGACCCGGCGTTCTCCCGCAAGCTGGGGGAGCGCGGCTGGCTCGGGATGACGTGGCCGAAGAAGTACGGCGGGCACGAGCGCTCGGCGATGGAGCGCTACGCCGTCACCGAGGAGCTGCTCGCCGCGGGTGCGCCGGTGGCCGCGCACTGGATCGCCGACCGCCAGTCGGGGCCGAACCTGCTCACCTACGGCACGGAGAAGCAGCGGCAGGAGATCCTGCCGCGCATCGTCGCCGGTGAGTGCTACTTCGTCATCGGGATGAGCGAGCCGGACTCCGGCTCCGACCTGGCCTCGATCCGCACCAAGGCGGTGCGCAACGGCGACGGCGACTGGGTGGTCAACGGCGCCAAGGTGTGGACGTCGAACGCGCACGAGTCGCACTACGGGATCGTGCTGGTGCGCACCTCGCCGTCGGACTCCGCCAACCGGCACGCCGGCATGTCGCAGCTGCTCATCGACCTCTCGCTGCCGGGCATCACGGTCAACCCGATCCGCATCCTCGACGGCGGTCACCACTTCAACGAGGTGGTGTTCGAGGACGTCGTCGTGCCCGGGGACATGCTGCTCGGCGAGGAGGGCAACGGCTGGCACCAGGTGACCGCGGAGCTGGCGTTCGAGCGGTCGGGGCCGGAGCGGTTCCTGTCGACATATCCACTTCTCGCCGAGTTCGGACGTCGAGTTGTCGACTCGGGGGACCCGGCGCAGCTGACGGTGCTCGGCCGGCTGTCGGCGCGGGTGCTGGCGCTGCGGCAGATGTCGCTGCGGATCGCGGCCGCGCTGGACCGCGGTGAGCTGCCCAACATCCCGGCGGCGCTGGTCAAGGACGTGGGGACGACGTTCGAGGCCGACGTCATCGAGGAGGTGCGGCGGGTGGCGGACGTGATGCCGTCGCTGGACTCGCCGGACCCGCTGGGTCGGGCGCTGGCCGAGGCGCAGCTGCACCAGCCCGGCTTCACGCTGCGGGGCGGGACCAACGAGATCCTTCGCGGGATCGTGGCGCGAGGGCTGGGGCTGCGCTGATGGCAACCGATCAGGACCTGGTGGTCGAGACCGTCCGGGACATCCTGTCCGGGCACGAGCCGTTCGTGCTGACGCCCGCGCGCCGGTGGGACGAGGGCCTGTGGTCGGCGCTGGCGTCGGCGGGGCTCACCGGTGTGGGGCTGCCCGAGGAGGCCGGCGGTTCCGGCGGCGACCTGGCCGACGCGGTGGCGATCGTGCGGACCCTGGCCTCGGGTGCTGCGGCGGTGCCGGTGGCCGAGCAGCTGCTGGTGGCCGGGCCCGCGGTGATCGCGGCCGGGCTGACCCTGCCGCCGGTCGAGGAGCCGCTGACGTTCGGCATCGCCGACACGGTGACGGCGACGCCGTCCGGGGACGGCTGGACGCTGACGGGCACCGCGGCCGACGTCTCGTGGGCCGCCGTGGCCGCGCACGTAGCGCTGCTGGTGACCGGGCCGGACGGCGCGGCGCTGGCGCTGCTGCCGACGTCGGGGCTGGACGCCTCGGATGGGTACAACCTCGCCGGTGAGCCGCGGAGCTCGCTGACGCTGGCGGAGACCCCGGCGGCGGTGGCCCCGCTGAACGACGCCCAGGCGCGGGAGCTGCGGGCCGGGTTCGCGCTGGCGCGGGCCGTGCAGCTGAGCGCGGCGCTGGAGCAGGTGCTGGCGTGGACGGTGCAGTACGCGGGGGAGCGGCACCAGTTCGGCCGCCCGCTCGGGAAGTTCCAGGCGATCCAGATGGAGCTGGCCGAGATGGCCGGCGAGGTCGTCGCGGTGACGGCGCTGACCGATGCCGCCGTGCAGGCGCTTGCGCACGGTTCGGCCGACGTCGCGCTGGCCGCCGCGGCGGCGAAGGTGCGGGCGGGGGCTGCCGTCGAGGTGGTGGCCCGGCTGGCGCACCAGGTGCACGGGGCGATCGGCTTCACCCAGGAGCACAAGCTGCACCACCTGACGCGGCGGCTGTGGTCGTGGCGGGACGAGGCGGGCAGCGAGCTGGTCTGGTCGCGGGTGCTGGCCTCGGGCCTGCTGGCCGACGGTCCGGACGGGCTCTGGCCGGCGCTCACCCGGGTGGTCTGAACTCTCCGCGGAGCCGGCCGGGGTGCGCCCGGCCGGCTTCGCGCGGTCAGACGGTCTCGGGCACCCGGAGCTGGGCGACGACGAGGTCGAAGGTGGCCACCTCGAGCGCCTGCGCGCCCATCTGCCGGGTGAACTCCTGGCGGAGGTCGGTGGCGCGGTCGAGCGAGCGCTGGAGGGCGTCCCGGCTGTCGTAGGTGACGGCGGTGGTGGCCCGGCCGTCCTGCGGGTTCACCAGCATGCTGACCGAGCAGAAGCCGGGGATGTCCTCCAGGCGCGGGACGATGCTGACGGCGAAGGCGTCGGCCAGCCGGTCGATGCGGTCGGGGTGCCCGCGGGTCCAGGTGACGCGGGCGCAGGCGCCCTCGGGGGCGGCGTGCAGGCGGTGCAGGACGGCGATCGTCCACTCCTCGACGACGGCGGGGCCGCCCAGGATGTCGGCTGCGCGGGCGCGCATGGCCTTGACCCCGCCGGCGCTGCGCTGGAGGGCGGCGCTGTCCTCCCAGGCGGTGGTGACGATGCACCGGCCGTTCTGGCGGTCGGCGAGCATGGACAGGCCGATGAAGCCGTCCATGCCCATGACGGCCGGGAGCACCCGGTCGCGGACGTAGACGACGCCGCGGTCGACGTTCAGCGGGGTGCCGGAGATGGTGGTGGAGCGCGCGTACATGCGACGGTTCCTCTCGCGAGCAGGCGAGCCACGGGCGGCGTCGCCGCGCCGTCCACTGTCCTCGCCGACGGGCCGTCTGGGAACGGTTCCGGACGCGGAGGTTCCGGCGTCGGGCGATCGCCTCAGACGGTCTCGGGGACGCGCAGCTTGGCGACGGCGAGGTCGTACTCGCCGGTCTTCCGGACCCGGAGCCCGGTCTGCTCGGTGAACCGATCCTGGATCGCGGTGGTCCGCTCGGTCGCACCGGCCATCGCCTCCCGGCTGGCGTAGGTGATGGCGGTGGCCGCCCGGCCGGTGGGGCGGTCGATCAGCACGCTGACGCTGCAGAAGCCGGGCAGCTCCTCCAGCTGGGGGAGGACGGCGGTGCGGAACGCGTCGATCCTGCGGTCGGTGTGGGCGGGGTCGCCACGGGTCCAGACGACCCGGCTGCACGCCCCGGCGCCGGTGGGCCGGAGACGGTGCAGGACGGCGATCTCCCACCGCTCCACGCGGGGCTCGCCGTGCATGATCTCGCCGAGGCGCTGCCGCAGGACCCGCACGTGGGGAGCGCTCTTCTGCACGGCGTCCGTGTCCTCCCACGCCGTGGTGGTGATGCAGCATGCCGACGGGCGGTCGGTCAGCATGGACAGTCCGACGAAGCCCTCCATGGCGGCCACGTCGGGGAGCACCCGCTCCCGCACGTAGGCGATGGCCGGGTCGAGGTGCTGCGGGTCGCCCACGATGGTGGTGGACCGAGCGTGCATGGCACGTCTCCTTCCCGAGGAGCCGGCGCGCCCTGGTCGGCGTCGCCGCCCTCCGTACTGTCCTCCCGCCGCGGCGGGAAGGAAACGGCTCCGGGCGCGCCGGTTCGCGCGGCTCATGGCGTGACGAGCCGGGGCCCGTGCGGCCGCCGGGGGAGCGGTCCGGGGCACGGGCCCGGCGCGTCAGCTGTGGGCAGGGTCGGGTGGGGCCATTTCTTCGAACCACGGCGGGTCGGGTTCGGGATCGTGGCACCACCCCGGGGGACGGGAGATCCGCGAGACCCCGCTCGGCGTGCGGACGATCAGCCGGCCGTCGCGCAGCAGCTCGAAGTGCCAGCCGCGGGCGAACGTCTTGATGCGGTGGTGCCGACGGCACAGGCAGCAGAGGTTCCAGCACTCGGTAGGGCCGCCGTCGGCGTGCGCGGTGCCGTGGTCGATGTCGCAGCGGGCGGCTCGGCGGCGGCACCCAGGCATGCGGCATTGCCGGTCGCGTACCTCGGTGAACCTTTTCTGCGCGGCGGTCGGTCGATAGGCCGTGGTCGGTGGGGGAGGTCTGAGTCCGGGGCCGTCGGTCGCGGGTTCACCGGTCGTACTCCCTGACCGCCGTCGGCGGCGCCGCTTTCCGGCAGCCCGGCGGAGCTCGCTGTGGGTGGCCACTGCCACCAGGTGACCGGTGATCGGATTCCCGACGGCGACCTGGACCGATCCGCCGGCGGGCGCAGACCGGACACCCAGCATGTCCAGCTCGCGGAGCAGCTCACGGCACTGCGCGGCCGTGACGATCTCTCCGTCGACCTCCGCGGGCGGCGCGGTGTGGCCGGTCGGCGTCTCCTCGTGGAGGGAGCGCAGCGGCGCGTGGATGGTCACCTGGGCGGTGACGGAGGGTCGACTGGTGTCCCAGGGCCGCAGGATCAGATCGGCGGCGACGGAGGCTCGGATGACGCCGATGGGGCGTAGGTCGCCGTCGGCCCGCAGGAGCTGGGCGTACTGGTCGATCGCGTCGACGCAGGCGGCGGATTGGAAGAGCGGAAGGTCGATGGTCACCTGACCCATGCCGTCGTCCGTGGCGCGGTAGGAGACGTTGGCTCGCCTCGCGGCCTCCGCTCGCCGCTCCTCGAGTGCGGCGGCATCGAGACGGGCGAGGGCGCGGCGCACCCGCTGCCGGAGCTGCGCGACCGTGAGACGGCCGGCATCGGGCAGCACGCGCTGCTCGATCTCCTGGATCACCGCCGGCTTCGCGGGGCCGAGGAGCTCGACCAGCGCGCGCATCTTCCGGACGTCGATCTCACCGGAGTGGAGCGCCTCCCACGTGCCGGCCATGGTGGTGGTCAGCACGATCGACTCGACGGCCAGGTTCTCGGCCTCGAACTCCGAGCAGCCGCGGATGAGGGCGAGCTCGGACACGAAGGTCTCGCTCACCTGCGCGAGGACCGGCGATCTGCGCAGCCGGCTGTCCAGCCCCGGGCCACCCAGCGGGCCGAACTCGCGGTCGAGTTCGATCGCGCGGCGGCGGGCCAGCGCCGCGATGGACGCGGCGCGCTCGGCGGCGTAGCGGGACTCGCGGGCGTCGGCAGCCCAGATGTCGGAGACCAGCTCGAGGTCGCTCACGCCCGGGGCGACGGTGTCGGGCAGCTCCCGGATGCGGACGCCGTCATCCGGCTCGCGAGGTGCGCTGCCGTCGTCGAACACACCTGCACCGTAGGACCGACCACTGACACTTTTCGCAGCTCAGCGGCCTGGTCGTTCGGTCAGTCGTACGGGTTGGTGAGGACCGTTCGGGCCTGGAAAACGTCGAAGGTGACCGGTGGTCCGTCGGTGGTGGTGGTGCCGGGGACCTCGACGGTTGCGCCGCCGTCGACGGAGAAGGTGGCTCCCCAGGTGACGGTGAGGTAGGCGGTGTAGGTGCCGGTCCGGTAGGAGTGCTC
>NZ_JAAGWG010000043.1 GCF_010682065.1 Blastococcus saxobsidens | reverse complement strand
ACATTCCGGCGCTCAGCGCCTGACCGAACCGAAGATCACGCGGAAGCCGTCACACACCACGCCAGCGGACTTGACCGGACCAGAACGTCCACGTGCGGTGTCACCATTCGGCCAATCACGACGCCTTCTGAGATAGGCGTGGGACGCCGGCGCACGAGGCCGGACGGCGACGAGGAGGGCGCGATGGGCGACTTGCAGCGGCCACGAGAGCCGGTGTCCAACGACGCGCTGCTGCTCACACCTGAGGAGGCTGCACAGGTGCTCCGCGTCGGCCGCACCAGGATCTACGCCCTCATGAAGGCTGGCGACTTGCACGGAATCCATATCGGCCGCAGCTGCCGCCTCTCTCGGGCGGAGCTGGAGCGCTATGTCCGCCGCATGGAGGATCCCGAGCCGGCCCTACTCCGGCCGAAAGTGCGCGGACGGATGACCCTGAACCAGCGCGAACTATTCGAGCTGGATCCCCCACCGCCGGACGCCGCGTGAATCCACAGGCAGCCCGCCCGTGCCGAAGGAGTCCCGGACACTGGGCGTCCGCTCGGGAGCGGTGAGGAGCAGCTGATGGTGGGACGCGCGGCGAACGGTGAGTCGACGATCTACCAGGACGCCGAGGGGCGCTGGCACGGCTACGTCTCCGTCGGCTTCACCCTCATCGGCAAGCTCGACCGCCGGCACGTCACCGGCAAGACCCGGGCCGTGGTCGTGGCGAAGGTCCGCGACCTGGAGCGCAAGCGCGACGCCGGCACCCTCAGCGCCGTCTCCACCCCGACCGTCGCCGACTGGCTGGAGCACTGGCTCACCACCATCGCCCCGCGCCGGGTGCGGCAGCGGACGCTGGAGAGCTACGAGTCCGCCGTCCGCAAGCACCTGATCCCCGGGCTCGGACGGCACCGCCTCGACCGGCTGCGCCCCGAGCACCTCGATCAGCTCTACACCGCGCTCCTCGACGCCGGCTACTCCCCCGCCACCGTGCTGCGCCATCACCGCATCCTGTCCCGAGCGCTCACCGTTGCCATGCAACGTGGCCACGTCGCCCGCAACGTGGCCGGGCTCGTCGATCCACCGGCTCAGAAGCAGAGCGACATTGCCACCGCCCTCGACCTCGGCGAGGCGCGCGCCGTCCTGGGCGCCGCCGCGGACGTCCGCAACTCCGCCCGCTGGACCGTCGCCCTCGCCCTCGGCCTACGGCAGTCCGAGGCCCTGGCGCTGCAGTGGCAGGACGTCGACCTGCTCAACAACACGCTGACCGTCCGGCGCAGCATCCATCGCGTCCGGGGCGGCGGGCTCATCTACGAGGAGCCGAAGACCCGCCGCAGCCAGCGCACGCTCGCCCTCCCGATGCCGCTCGTCGCCGAGCTGCACCGGCACAAGGTCGCGCAGCTCGGCGAGCGGATGCTGGCCGGCTCCGAGTGGCACGACGAGGACCTCATCTTCGCCCAGGCCAACGGTCGGCCGATCGACAAGAAGACCGACTACGACGACTGGACGCGCCTGCTGCAGGAGGCCGGCGTCCGTCACGTCCGCCTCCACGACGGCCGGCACACCGCCGCGACGCTCCTGCTGAGCGAGAACGTGCATCCGCGCGTGGTCATGGAGCTGCTCGGCCACAGCCAGATGCGCACGACCATGGACATCTACAGCCACGTCATGCCGGCGCTGGCGCGCGAAGCCGCCGACCGGATGAGCGCCCTGCTCCTGCCAGGTAAGGGTGGGCAAACTGCAACCACAACTGCAACCAGAGACGACTCAGGCCGCTCCCCAGAAGGGGAACGGCCTGGTCATCCGGGTGGAGCTGAGGGGACTCGAACCCCTGACCCCCACACTGCCAGGGCGGCTGAGTGGGGTCCAGGGCGGTACGCCAGAGTTCATTTGCGCAGGTCAGAAGGTTGCGTTGTCATCTGCGGACTCCTGCGGACGACCATGAATACCGTCGTCAGGCCACCATGGTGGCACCACACGGCAGCCGCCTGACCGACCGTTGAGCGCCGCCTGAGCAGCTGACGATCGGACGGCCTCCTCACCTCGGGGCTCGTGATGCGCTCACCTGGACGATGCACGGCTATTTGGTCATACTTCCGACCATGACGACTCTGTCGCTCGCGGACGCCAAGGCGCACCTGTCGGCCCTTGTGGCCCGGGTCAGCGGCCAGCACGAGCGGGTCTACGTGACGGTCCACGGCAAGCCGTCGGCCGTCCTGGTGGCGACGGAGGATCTCGAGTCGCTTGAGGAGACGATCGAGATCCTGGCCGATGCCGAGACGATGCGGCGATTGCACGCCTCGGATACCGAGCTGGCCCGTGGCGATGTGGAGACGCGCGAGGAGCTGGACGCGGCCATGCGTCGGCGCCTCGGCTCCAGTTCGTGACCGAGGAGCGGGCGGACTACGACCTAGCGATCACGCCGACCGCCCGCCGCCAGCTCGCCGAGAACCTGCCCGAGGCGGTCGCCGCGGCCGCATATAAGTTCATCACCGGCCCGCTGCTGGACAACCCCCATCGGGTCGGCAAGCGGCTTCGTCCCCCGCTCGAGGACCGGCACAGCGCGCGCCGCGGCACCTACCGGGTCATCTACCGCATTGACGAGGACATCCACACGGTGACCGTCGTCGATGTCGCCCATCGTCGAGATGCGTATCGCTCCGGCCATTGACCACCTGTCGCTACGTTACTGCCGAGGACAGAATCACCAACCGCCAGATTGCGAGTTCGCTGGTGTGCGGTTCGCGGTTGTCCGCCCCCGTACGGATGTGCAGGTCAACGAGGCAGGCCGGTCGGGGGCGAACGGTGCTGGATGACCGTGAACGCCATGCTGTGGCACACACGCTGGCACACAACACCACCAGTCGAGGCGATTGGCTGCCCTCCGCCCGGTCCGCGCCCTCGCCGTCTTTCCAGCCTGAGGCGGAAAAGCTCGTCAAGCCGATCGGCCAACCAGGCGAGCCGGGCCCGAATGGAGCGAGCCTGCAATCCCGCGCCGGCCGCGGTGAGGATCAGCGCGGTTCTTCGAGCGTCAAGCGTGGACGGAACACGCAGGAGACCGGTCGATTGGGCTCGGTCGACGAGCCGACTGGCCGTGGAGGGCGCCACGTCGGCCACGCGGGCGACGTCGCCGATGGTGACTTCCTGGCTGGCGGCGGCCCCCCGAGCGCATGCCTCGACCACGAGCAGGCTCGACATCTCGACCGGAGCGTCGTCCTCCGTGATGATTTTGTAACTGGGTGCGCTCCAGACCCACAGGTCCGGTGGACGGCCTTGCTCACCTAACAGTCAGACCACAGCGCCGTCCTCGCGACGCGGACTGGAGGTCCGCCGCCCGGCGGCGACCGGAGCCTCGGGCCGCGGCGGCCAGCGTCGGTCCAAAGCCACGGTGAGCGGGACGGCGACCGACACCGTGGAGATGGTGCCGGCGATGGTGCCGAGGATCAGAGCGAGGGCGAAGCCGGTCAACGAGTCGCCGCCGAGGGCGAGCAGGGCTGTGACGGTGGCCGCGAAGAGCGTGTGCGGGAGCGCGAGGTAGACGAGGACTGGCCCGTCGGCGCACCGCACGATCGGCCGCAGGTCCTCGGCGGAGGTGACGTCGGCGGCCACATACCGCAGCTGGCGGCACAACGCCGCCCGATGGGCGAAGTCGACCTCGGCGGCGTGCTCGGCGAGTGCAGCGGCAGCCTGCTGCCTGAAGGCGTCATCGTCCCCATCCTCACGGCCGACGCCGATGATGGTGAGGGCGTCGGGCAGTCGGCCCGCGCGCTGCAGATGCGCGAGGGCCGGCAGAAGGTAGCGCCTGCTCAGGTCACCGCCGGCACTGAGGAGCAACAGGGTCGAGGGCACCGGTCCTACCTCTCCGCGTCTTGGTCCGCTGCGCCGGGGCCGCTCAATTCTGGATGGCAGCAAACGCCAGGCAGGCCAGGGTCAACAGCAGGCCGGCGCCGAGGGTGATGCGAGCCATGTAGGCGTGGCGCATGGTCGTTCCTCCGTCGTAAGCGTTCAGACCCAGGCGAACCGTTCGGTGTGGATGCGGTCGGCGGGCACGCCGATCGTGGGAAGAGCGGCTTCCATCGCGTCGAGCATCGGGTTGGGGCCGCAGGCGAAAAACTGGAACCGCCGGTACCCGGAAGGCAGGTGGCGGCGCAGCACGTCGACGGTGACGTACCCGGTTTCCCCAGTCCAATCCGAAGGTGGCTGCTCGAGCACGTGCACGACCCGCAGGTTCATCCGGTCGGTCAGCTCGTCGAGTTCCGCACGGAACGGGATACTGTCCCAGTCCCTGTTGGCGGCGAAGAGCACCACGGGCCGGACGTCGCCGCGATCGGCCAGCGTCCGAACCATGCTCATCGCCGGGGCGAGACCGACGCCGCCGGCGATCAGGACGTACCCGGCACCCTCGTACTGGTCGATCGAGAACGCCCCATGCGGGCCATCGACGTAGACGGTAGTGCCCGGTGCCACCCCGCCCACGGTGGAGGTGAAGTCGCCGGCGGCCTTGATGGCGACGGCGATCGTGCCGCCGTCCTCGGCGCTGGAGGCCAGGGAGAAGGGGTGGGAGGTGACGGTGAACGGGGACCGGCCGACGGTGATCCAGGCGAACTGCCCCGGGGCGAACTGCAGTCCGTCGTGCCCCTCGGCGCGGAGGGCGAGGACGGTGGTGCCTCCGGGCTCGGGGACGACCCGGTCCACGGTCCAGGGCCGGCGGCGCAGCCGCAACGGCCGCAAGATCCGCACCCAGATCAGCAGCCCGACGAACGTCGCCGACATCAGGCCCCAGAGCACCTGCTTCCCGACGCTGTCGACGTAATAATTGACCAGCAACACATGAATCAGGGCGGCGAGGACCGCAACGACCGCCAGGACGGCGTGCGTCAGCTGCCAGGCCTCGTAGGACAGCCACAGCCGCCGGCGCCACACCGACGTCGCTACCAGGACGAGCAGGGCGAGCGCCGCCGCCACCCCGAACCGGACCCGCCACGGCGTGTCCGGAGAGAACAGGGCGGCGACCAGGCCCCAGTCCGCCGACAGCGCCACATGGACCATGACGAAGGTCAGTCCGATGTAGCCGATGTGCCGGTGGAACTGGACCACCGCGTCGGTGCCGAACGGCTCAGCCACCGCGCGGATGCGGGCGACGAGCGCGAACTCCACCCCCATCAGCGCCAGCCCGACAAAGCCGAGCGCGACGGAGAAGTCGGTCCAAAAGCCCTGTCCCGCCCGGTTGGTGCCCACCAGCGCGAACACCAGCGGAGCCAGGCAGATCCCGACGAACACCGCCAGCCAGACGATCCCGCGGGCGACCGGCCTCATGCCGCGCTCCCTGGCGTGCTACCGGCGAGCCCACCGGCCTTCCGGCGGGGTCCGTATCGGGAGCGGAAGAGCAGGTAGGCGACCGGCCCGGCGAGGATGGGCAGCCAGTAGGAGGCCAACCTATACATCAGCGTGGCCAGGACCGCCTGACCGGTGGCCACGCCGGCGAGCGTGAGGGTTCCGTACAGGCCGGCCTCGACGAAGCCGAGCCCGCCAGGGGTGATGGGGATCATCCCCAACAGCAGGGCGGAGGCGAAGACCAGCAGCACCAGCGAGGGGTGCGGACGGCTGCTGCTGGCGGCCAGGGCCGCCAGCAGGGACAGGTAGTCGAAGCCGAGCTTGCCGGCCACGGCCAGCAGCGCCTTCCACCAGCCGGCGCCGAGTACCGCGCGCACGGCGTTGCGCTCCTGCAGCAACCGCTGCGGCAGCCCCGTTGACGGCGGACGGCGGCGGACCAGCCGGTTGCGCAGGGACTGCACGGCTCCGGCCGCGGCGACCAGCGGCCGGTCGGCGACCAGCACGGCCGCGCTGAGAGCGGCGACCAGCACGAAGACGGCCCCACCGAGGATGGCTGACTGGAGCAGGGTGCGGGGTACGTAGACGCCGGTGAGCACCGCGGGCAGGGCCAGCACCGGCAGGAAGAGGACGCTGGCGGTCTGCAACACGGAGAAGGCGGTCAGCCCGGTGACCGCGGTGGCCGGTTCGATGCCGGCGCGGCCGAGCATGCGGAACTGCAGCGCCGCGCCGGCGGCCGCGCCGCCGGGCACGACCCGGCTGAACGCGTTGCCCGACAGCTGGGCGGTCGCCACCGGGAACCAGGCGGTGGTGCGCAGCGCCATCCGCTGCAGCACGAGCAGGCAGCAGAGGCTGGCGACCTGCCCGGTGACGACGGCGGCGAACCACCCTGGGGCGATGTCGGACAGCTTCGGCCAGGACGCGAAGACCTCGGTGACTTGCGGCGCGAACAGGTACAGCGCTACCCCCATCACCGTGAGCAGGAGCACCCGCCCGACGCGGATCCGCCCGACCGGCGTCCGGGTGATCCGCTCAGCTCGCGTAGCCCCCACCCCCCCAGTCGGCCGGCCCGCTCACGGGCGACCGCGCCGGCCAATGGGGCTGAAGCGGCCGGGGGCGGCCCCGCCGGCCCGGATCAGGTGCATGACGGCGTTGATCAGCGCCAGGTGAGAGAATGCCTGCGGGGTGTTGCCCAAATGCCGGCCGCTGTGCGCGTCCAGCTCCTCGGCGAGCAGCCCCAGGTCGTTGGCGTGGTGCAGCAGCAGCCGGCACAGGTCGTCGGCGCGGGCGGTCTCGCCGATCTCCACCAGCGCGGAGACCAGCCAGAACGAGCAGATGACGAAGGTGCCCTCCTCGCCGGACAGGCCGTCGTCGGTCTCCTCGACCCGGTAGCGCAGCACCATCTCGTCCTCGGTGAGCTCGTCGGCGATCGCCAGCACGGTGGCCCGCGCCCGCGGGTCCTCGGGCGGCAGGAAGCCCATCAGCGGAATTAGCAGCGCCGAGGCGTCCAGCGCGGTGCTGCCGTAGAACTGGGTGAACACGCCGCGTTCATCGACGCCGGAGGCGCAGACGTCGGCGTGGATCTCCTCGGCGGCCGCGCGCCAGCGCGCGGCCTGCTCAGTGGCGCCGCAGAGGTCAGCCAGCTTGGCGCCGCGGTCGGCGGCCACCCAGCAGAGCACCTTCGAGGAGGTGAAGTGCTGCAGCGCGCCGCGGACCTCCCAGATGCCGGAATCGGGATGCCGCCAGTGCACCAGCGCCTGCTCGACCTGCCGTTCCACCAGCGGCCACAGCCGGTCGGGCAGGGCGCCCACGGCGGTGGTGTGCAGGTAGATGGAGTCCAGCAGCATACCCCAAACGTCGTGCTGGGCCTGATCGTAGGCGCCGTTGCCGATCCGCACCGGACGGGAGCCGGCGTAGCCGGACAGGTGCTCGAGCTCGACCTCGGTCAGCGTCCGCTCGCCGCCGATGCCGTACATGATCTGCAGTCGGTCGGTCTCCCCGCCGGCGACCTCGGCGATGAAGTCGAAGAAGTCGCCCGCCTCCGCGGTGAACCCGAGCGTGTGCAGGCCCCACAGCGTGAAGGCGGCGTCGCGGATCCAGGTGTAGCGGTAGTCCCAGTTGCGCTGCCCGCCGAGCTCCTCGGGCAGGGAGGTGGTCGCTGCGGCGACCATCGCGCCGGTGGGCGCGTACACCAGCCCCTTAAGCGTCAGGGCGCTGCGCTGCATGTGCGCCCGCCAGGGATGGTCGGGAAAGGTGCCGCCGGCCAGCCAGTCTCGCCAGTACGTGCCCGTGTACTCAAGCCGCTCGTGTGCCTCGGCCACCGAGCCAGGTGGTGCGGCGCCGGCCCAGGACAGGGCAACGACGGCCTCCTCACCGGCGGTCAGGACGGTGCGCCAGCCCACGCGGGCGCCCTCCGCCAGTAGCGGCCGGTCACTGGTCAGACGCAGCGAGAGCCCTGAAACGGGGTCGCTCGCCGACGCCTGTCCTTGCGTGGCGGGATCCAGCTGCCAGGCCGGCGCATGGCGGCCGTAGTCGAAGGCGGGGGTGCAGTCCACGCTCAGCTCGACACTGCCATGTTCGCAGCGGGCGGTGCGCAGCAGGACGTGCGCGGCCCGCTGGCCTGAGGCCTCGCGGCGGTAGGGCGGCAGGTCGCCGCAGGCGTCGTCGTCCCAGGGGGCGACCAGCAGCGCGTCGGTCACCGTCAACCAGCCGGAGCTTGTCATGTACGTCGTCTCTAGCACGAGCGTGCCCGGCAGGTAGCGTCGGGTGACTGGTACCGAGGTCTCCGTGGGGGCCAGCGTGAAGGTGCCGGCGTCGCGGTCGAGGACTGCGGCGAACAGGCTCGGCGAGTCCATCCGCGGCGCGCACAGCCACTCCACCGCACCGCGGGAGGTCACCAGGGCGATGGTCTCCCCGTCGGCGAGAAGCGCGTAGTCCTCGATCGGCGGAAAGCCCTGGGTGCGGTCGACATGTGTGTCCCGGGGCGAAGAGTCCGGACGGCTCATGACGGGTCGGCCGGCGTGCTGGAGACCGCCGCCGGGTCGTAGGTCGCCACCGGCACCTGCAGCGTCACCGACCCGGCGCCGGTGAAGGTGAAGGTGATCTCCACGCTGGTCCCGCTGCGCAGCTCCTCTCTGAGCCCGGTCAGCTCCAGGTGCGGGCCGGCCACGTCCTGCAGGTCCGCCACCCCGCCGGCCGGCACCGGCACGTCGATCGACGACGTCGCGGCCTCCCCGCCCTGGCGGAGGACGACCTCGGCGGCCTCCTCGCTGCTGACAGCGGATAGCGTGTCGTCGGCGTCGCCGTCGTTGGCCACCGTCAGCAGCAGCTCCGCGCCGCCTTCGGGCGTGTGGGTGCTGCCCCGCTCACCCGGCGAGGCGATGTACACGTGCAGCAGCCGCAGGTCACCGACCTGCCCCTCGACGCTGTCGAGATCCGGACGGCCCACGCTCGGACTCAACGGCGAGCCGTGCTCGGCCTCGTCCTCGCCGCACCCTGCCCCCACCAGTCCGACGATCAGCAGCAGCAACAGCAGAGGAGCGGCGGTGGGAACCCAGCCCGTGCCGCGATCGACATGGAGCATTACGACCCTCCCAACGCATCTCGCCTGACCGACGGACGAGCTCAAACGGTGCGGTCGGTTGCTCGACCCCGGAGCCTCTTACCCTGGTGACACCGTCGGAACCCTCGTTCGAACACCGTCCTCGTCGCCGGGTATGTCCACGTATTCGGCGGGTACCAGTCGCAGGGGCCGAGCAGACGGCGCTGCAGGACGGTCCCGGCAGAGCCGGTCGACGTGACTCGGATCCGCGCAGCGCGCCGGGCCCATGAGTTGTTCCACTGGGTGCCTGCGGGGTAGACGTCGTCGAGCGAAATGGGGGGAGACAGCGCGTGTCTCACTTTTGTGCTTAGCGTGTCGACGTCACGTCCGCGGACCCCACGGGGCACGTGCCCGCAGATGCAGCGATCAGTCCTTTACTCGGCTCGAACCCGCACGCCCTCGCCACGCATTGAATGAGTGAGAACGCCTCGACCAAGCGCGAAAGGCGTGTCAGGTCCCCTGCCTTCAGTTCCGGCCAACCCACGCCCGGAGGTACTGACAATGGCGGCACACGTGTTCGAGCAACTGAACAGACTCGTCGGTTCAGCGGTATCGGGATCGAGTCTCGCGGATCTGTCCAGATCGAAGCGGCAGGCCCTGCGGGACTCCTTCTTGATGCCCGACGCCCTCGACCTCGAGGCCGTGCACTCCAGCGAGGAATTGCAAGACATCAATGTCGTCGTCGTGGGCGGTGGGTTCGCCGGACTTTCCGCGGCCTGGTACCTGAACCGCTGTGGGGTGCTGGTCGCCGTACTCGAGGCCTCGGAGCGGCTCGGCGGTCGGGTGCGCACCGACCGGGACTTTGTTGCGAACAGGACTGTCGAGGCGGGCGCCGAGCTGATCGGGGCGAACCATCCCATGTGGAACGACCTGGCCGACACCTTCGGATTGCAGCTCATCGAGGTTAGCGAGTCCGACCCCCGAGTACGGATCGGAGACCACGACCTCACCCACGATGAAAAGAAGCAGGTGTACGACGAACTGTTGGACGTCATCGACGTGATCGGTCAGGACGCGAAGGACATCGACCCAGTACATCCGTGGCTCTCGCCAGGCGCCGCCGCCTTCGACGCGATGACCGTCGCCGAGCGGCTCGACGAGTTACTCGGGGCCGCCGGCTCGCTGACTCGCTCGGTCATTGACTTTCAACTAGGCAACGACAACTGCGCGCCACCCTCGCAGCAGAGCTACCTCGGGCTGCTCGCGCTCGTAAGCGCGGGCCGCGTCGATGATTGCGACGAGACGACGAGCTTGCGCGGCTACTGGGACTACACCGAAACTTTCCGCTGCAGCGGCGGCAACGATCAGCTGGCAGCCATGCTGGTCGGCGACATCGACGCGGACAACGTGACCCTGAACGATCCAGTCACCGACATCGCGGTCCGGGAGGACCGAGTCGACTTCACCACCGCATCGGGCACCGGGACGTGCGACTATCTCGTGCTTGCGGTGCCGCCGACGGCATGGCCGTCCATCACCTCCCACCTCGAGTGGGATCCCGCCGAACGCACTATGACCCACGGGCCGGCCGTGAAGTACCTCAACAGCTTCGTCACCGCGTTCTGGGACGACTCAGGACTCACACCCAATGCGCTCGTGGACGGCATCGGGTCAGTGTGGGAGGGCACTGATAGTCAGCCTGTTGCGCCTGACGCGGAGTTCGCGCTGTCGGTCTACTCCGGCGGCACATTTATCCGTGACCGAAGCAGCTACCCGACGCAGCTCGCCTCGATCTTTCCGGGCTACGCGCCGGTCGATGAACGATTCGTGGACTGGCCGAATACGCCGGGCGTGCTGACCGGGTACTCGGTGCCCGCTCCGGGCGAGGTCACCACGGTTGGGCAGGCCCTGGCTGAGCCGCACGGCCGCATGTACCTGGCGGGCGAGCAGACCTGGATGCCGTTCTTCGGGTACATGGAGGGCGCGCTGCAGTCCGGGGCCCGCGCCGCCCGGGAAATCATCCGGCTCGAATGTCCGGAGGCGATGCCGTGATCGGCGCTGAAGCGGACGGCGAAGACCCCGGCGATCACCTCCTTGCCGCCGCGCACGGCGATCGCCATGGCCAGCGCGGTCTACGCCAGCTGCGCGTCGTGGGCTCACCGGGGCGAACCCTGTTTGACCTCAGCTCCTTGGGCCTCCTGTGCGTTCAGCTTGCCGGTCTCGAACACCAGCCGGACCGCGCCGGACTTGAAGTCCTCGTCGAGCTTCTGGTACTGCCTCGTCATCGCTGCCCTCCTCACAGACGCGATGTCTTCACGCTATGGGGGGAAGCTCAGCGCTGTCTCCATCGATTTGAGGGAGGAGCGCTGAGGCTCGCTGTCGGTGCGGACGGAGCCGAAGGACTCATTGTCGGGTGAATGCTCTCCGTCGCGCCGGGTATGGCCCGTGGCGGTTGAGCAGTCAGCCTCAAGCATGTGGCGTCCTTGGCAAGACTTCCGCTGGAGAGTTCGGACGGCGCCCATGGAGGGCTCTGGCCTCGGAGCGGGGTCACGGGACGAGGAGAAGGCGCATGAGTCAGTTGCTCGTGTTTGGGGTGGACAGCCCGCAGACCGCTGAGAAGGTCTTCGAGCTCGCCGGGGAACTCGATCGGCAGCAGTTGCTGGAGCTGGCCGACGCCGCCTGGGTGGAGCGGACTCCCGACGGGAAGATCAAGCTGCACCAGTCGGTCAACCTGACCGCGGCTGGAGCCAGCTACGGAGCGGCCAGCGGCGCGCTGTGGGGGTCGCTGATCGGACTGCTGTTGCTCAACCCGCTCGCCGGCGCCCTGGTGGGGGCGGGGGTGGGTGCCGGGTCGGGAGCCCTGGGTGGGTCGCTGGCCGATGTCGGCATCCCCGATGACCTGATCCGTGAGATCGGGCAGACCCTGCAGCCCGGTGGGGCGGCAGTGTTCTTCCTGGCCCGCAACGCCACCGTCGACCGGGTCGTTGAGGCGATCCGGCCCTACAACCCGACGGTGATCCAGACCAACTTGAGCCGCGACTCCGAGCGTGAGCTGGTCGCGCTTCTACAGCAGAACCACCCCGTCGGTGCCTCGGCGGCAACCGGGTTGTGACCCCATGTCGTCCCCGCGTACCACTCGAGACGGGGCGCCGTCTGCGGGTGTGTGCCGCCACGTGGTGGCCCGACCGCGGTCAGCAGTTGCGGCAGGCGTAGTCGCGGCTGCACTGCTCACCGGCGGCTGTACCGGCTCCGACTCCTCGGCTGACCAGCAGGCGTCCAGCGCCACGACGACCGCTCAGCAGCCTGCCGAGGCGGCCGCCGGAGGCCTGGAACAGGTGCCGCAGGTCCTCGCGCGGGCGCAGCCCAGCGTGGTGACCGTGCTGGTTGCCGGCGGAAACGGCAGCGGGGTCGTCTACACCGCCGACGGGCTCATCCTCACCAACGAACACGTCGTGCGCGGCGCCTCGGACGTGGAGGTGGCCTTCGCCGACGGGCGGCGCGTCCCGGGCACCGTCACCGCCACCGACCCGGTCACCGACCTCGCCCTGGTGCAGGCCGACCGGCGCGACCTGCCACCGGCGGAGTTCCGCACCGACCTGCCCCAGGTGGGCACCCTCGCGGTCGTCGTGGGCAGCCCGCTGGGCTTTGCGAACACCGTCACCGCCGGCATCATCTCCGGCCTGCACCGGGAGATCCCTGGCAGCGCAGTGCAGTCCCAGGCGCTGGTCGACCTCATCCAGACCGACGCCCCCATCAGCCCGGGCAACTCCGGTGGCGCCCTGCTCAACGCTGCCGGTGAGGTGATCGGCATCAACGTCGCCTACATCCCACCCCAGGCCGGCGCGGTCGCCCTCGGCTTCGCCATCCCGGCGGCAACCGCCGTCGACATCGCCGACCAGCTGCAACGTTCCGGTCGCGCCCAGCACGCCTATGCCGGGCTCGTGCCCGTGCCGATCACCCCGGAGATCGCCGCGCAGCTGGGGCTCGGCGACCTGGAGGGGGTCATCGTCGCCGCTGTCGCCGCCAGCGGCCCGGCCGAGCAGGCGGGCTTGGCCCCCGGCGACGTCGTCACCGCAGTGGACGGGGAGCCGACGCCCACGCCTGAGGACTTCCTCGCCGCGCTGCGCCCGCACAGCCCCAGCGACGTCCTGACCCTGACGGTCACCCGCCCCGGTCAGAGAGAACGCGAGGTCGAACTCACGCTCGTGGACCGACCCGTCACCAGCAACCCCTGAGGGCACTGCCGCCCTCGGCACAGTCGCCGCCCGACGCAGTCTCGTTGGCCGGCGCGGGAGCCTCCGCCCACAGGTCGGGAGCGGAGCCGATCAAGGAGACAGCGTGACCGACATCAGTGGCCTGACCTGGACGCTGACCATCGTGCTCATCCTCGCCCTGCTGGCCGTGGACCTCGTCCTGGCCGCGGTCCGTCCGCACCGGGTCGGCTTTCGCGAGGCCACCGCCTGGTCGATCTTCTACATCGCCCTCGCGATCGGCTTCGGGATTTGGTTCACCACGGAGTACGGCGGCGGACCGGGCACCGAGTACTTCGCCGGCTACGTCGTCGAGAAGAGCCTGTCGGTCGACAACCTGTTCGTCTTCGTCATCATCATGACGACCTTCGCCGTCCCCGAGGAGCACGAGCACAAGGTGCTGACCTTCGGCATCGTGCTCGCGCTGGTCATGCGGGCGATCTTCATCGCGCTGGGCGCCACCCTGCTGTCGCTGTTCTCCTTCATGTTCCTGCTGTTCGGCCTGCTGCTCATCTACACCGCCGTCCAGCTGTTCCGGCACCGCGACGAGGACCCCGACATCGAGAGCAACGCGATGGTCAAGGCCGCCCGCCGCCTGCTGCCGGTGACCCCCGACTACGTCGGCGGCCGGTTGCTTACCCGGGTCGAGGGCCGGCGCATGGTCACGCCGCTGATGGTCGTGCTGATCGCGATCGGCAGCGTGGACCTGCTGTTCGCCCTCGACTCCATCCCCGCGGTGTTCGGGGTGACCGATGAGCCCTACATCGTCTTCACCGCCAACGCCTTCGCCCTGCTCGGCCTGCGCGCGCTGTTCTTCCTCGTCAAGGGACTGCTCGACCGGCTGGTCTACCTGTCCGCTGGGCTGGCGTTCATCCTGGCGTTCATCGGCGTGAAGCTGATCCTGCACTGGGCCCACGTCGACATCGACCCCAGCGTGCCCGAGATCCCCACCCCGCTCAGCCTCGGCGTGATCGTCGTGGTCCTGGCCGTCGTCACGGTGGCCAGCCTGCTCAAGACCCGCCGCGACCCCACCGCCAAGGCCCACCCCGGATCACTGCGCGCAACCGGAACCAAGGACCGGCACGCCCGTCCCGGGTCCACCGGCGAGGGAATCGGTGCCCACGGCTCCTGACGCACCAGCCCCCTGCGCGACCCTCCATGGGCGGTCCTGGTGGAGACCGGCGCCGATGCGCAGCCCTTGATCCATGCTGACGGGGACTCGTGAACGGTCTCGAGATCAGGTCTTACCTCGTCGGGCTGTACAGCGGCAGGTCGCCGATCAGAATCTCGGTGGACCGCAAGTCCGCAGGTGCGAGACGGATCAGCGAGCGGGACAAAATCCGGTTGATCGACGCGGAGAAAAGGCTCCCCACGAAGTAGCCCACCTCGTACGTGGTCTTCGGCTGTGACATCTCGGTCCTCCGTGACCATCGGGTGCTCCTACGGCCTTGACTGGCGTGTCCGGCTCTGCAAGGTGTGCGATGGGGAAGACACCGCCCCGTCGTCGACCGGCAGGAGCACGACGCCATGAGCACTCCGGGCACCGATCCGCAGTCCGGTTCCGGCCGCATCGTCGTGGGAGTGGACGGCTCGTCGCACTCGGAGGAGGCGTTGCGCTGGGCGCTCGGCCAAGCGCGGCTCACCGGCCAGCCGGTCGAGGCGGTCATCTCCTGGAGGATCCCGGCGGTCGGGGTCGATGGGGCCGGTGCCCTCATGGCCATCGACTGGGAAGGCGATGCGACCAGCATGCTGGAGAACACGGTCGCGAGGGCGGTGGACTCGTCGGATGCCGACCGGGTGTCCCAGCGCGCGGTCATGGGTCATCCGGGGCAGGTCCTGGTCGACGCGGCGGCAGATGCGGCTCTGCTCGTCGTCGGCAGTCGTGGCCGTGGCGGGTTCACGGGGATGCTGCTGGGCTCGGTCAGCCAGCACGTCATCGCCCGCGCCGCCTGCCCGGTCGTCGTCGTCCGCGGCCCCGTCGACCCACCGGAGTGACCGGACCGCGCGGGCGGACGGCCGGGTCGACGGCGACCTGGCCGTGCCGGTCTGCGGCCCGTTGGCCGATCGACGCCGACGTCAGACTGCTAAGGGCGTCCGCCAGTAGGGATGATCACCACGTTCGGCGTGGCTGGTCGTCGGGGGCAGGCACGAGGGCCACGCTCGCGAAGGTGCTGACGCTCCGTGAGCTGTGGACCGCTCGTGCCTGCCGTCCCATCGTGCATCCTTGACCCGCTGCGCGAGCAGTTCCTCGCGCTGCTGCCCACGCGTGTCGATGAGCACCCACTGGGCTGTCACCGGCCGCGCATCGCCGACGCCGTGGTGTTCGACCACCTGGTCGCCGCGCTGGTGTTCGGCGCCGGCTACGACCGGATCGCCGACGCCGACTGCTCGGCCACCACCATGCGCCGCCGCCGGGACGAATGGATCAGGCTGGGCATCTTCGACCGGCTACGGCTGGCCTGCCTGGACGCCTACGACACGATGATCGGCCTGGACCTGGCCGACCTGGCCGTGGACGGCTGCACCACCAAGGCGCCCTGCGGTGGACAGTGCGCCGGTCGCAGCCCGGTAGACCGCGGCAAGGGCGGCATGAAGCGGTCCCAGCTGTGCGACGGCGCCGGCGTGCCGATGGCCACGGTGTCCGCGCCGGCCAACACCCGCGACGACGCTCTGCTCGGGGAGACCCTGGACGCGCTCAAGGACTTCCAACCCCTGCCAGCGGACGTGACCGTGCACCTGGACGCCGGCTATGACTACCGGCCCTGCCGGGAAGCCCTTGACGAGCGAGGCCTCGCCGGGCAGATCGCCGCGCGCGGTACACCCGCGCCGATCCAGGTCGGCCGGCGGTGGGTTGTCGAGCGGACCAACTCCTGGCTCAACGACTTCGGCCGGCTGCGTCGCTGCACCGAACGCCGCCAGGTCTGTGTTGACGCCTTCCTTGCCCTCGCTACCGCGATCGTCACAATCCGTGCGTTGCTGCGGGCCGCCTGGTACCGCTATCGATGGGACACCCGTCCAAGATCACCACGGATCCGCTGACCTAATGGCGGAGGCCCTAAGCGCAGTTCAGCGCTCGCGCTGATCGAACGGCCCGTCCGATCCGGCGGGGTACTCCTGGAGCGGAACCAGGTCCTTGGCCCATGCGTCGAGCACGGGTGTAACGACGCGCCAGGATTCCTCCGCTTCGTCACCGCGGATCGACAGGGCAGGGTCACGGTGGAACACGTCCAGCAACAGCCGACCGTAGGCGGGTAGTTCGGCCGGTTCGAGTTCAGCGGCGAGGGTCAGCGGGACCAGCGTGTGCGCGCGGGCGCCGACGCCGGACATCTCGACGACGACGCTCTCGGGCTGGAGCCCGAAGCGCAGCACGTTGGGTTGCGGGTCGCCGCGCATGCCACGGGGCAGGTGCGGCACCGGCCGGAAGTGCACCGCCACCTCCATCCGGTTCCGCCCGAGCGCCTTGCCGGTCCGGAGCCGGAACACGGTGCCGCGCCAGCGCCAGTTGTCCAACCGGAGTTCCAGCTCGGCGAACGTCTCCGTCCGGTGGGCCGGGTCGACGCCGTCCTCCTCCACGTACGCAGGAACGGATACGCCGTCGACGAGCCCGCTCGTGTAGCGGGCCCGACGTGTGTGACGGACGACGTCGTCGGCGCTCAGCGGGCGGATCGAGCGCAGCACGTCCACCTTGCGGTCCCGCAGGTCTCGGGCGTCGAGACTGATCGGCGGCTCCATCGCCACCAGGCAGAGCAACTGCAGCAGGTGGTTCTGCAGCATGTCCTTCAGCGCGCCGACGCCGTCGTAGTATCCGGCCCTACCCTCCAGGGCGAGCGTCTCGTCCCAGACGACGTCGATCTCCGCGATGTGCGCGCTGTTCCAGATTGGCTCCAGCACCCGGTTGGCCAACCTGGTGCCGAGGACGTTCTGCACGGTCGTCATGGCCAGGAAGTGGTCGACGCGGAACACCGATTCCTCAGGGACGACCCGGGCGAGCAGGGCGTTCAGCTCGACCGCCTGGGCGAGATCCTCACCGAACGGCTTCTCCAGCACGATCGAGCTCCCCTCCGGCAGCCCGGCACCGTGCAGCGCCGAGACGGTGGGGGCGAACAGGAACGGCGGAAGGGCGAGGTAGGCCGCGATCGGCTCGGCACCCCGGACTACGGCGCGCAGGGCGGCCGGGTCGGTGACGTCGGCCCGGTGGTACTCGGCCGCCGACACGATCGCGTCCCGGTCAGCGGCCGGGAACTGCCCCCCGTGCTGACCGAGCTGGGCACGCGCCCACCCGCGGAACTGCTCGTTCCCCCAGTCCTCCCGGCCCACGCCGATCAGCCGGAACCCGTCGCCGAGGTGCCCGCCGTTGCCCAGCGCCGCAAGCCCGGGCAGGAGGTATCGCGCCGTCAGGTCGCCGGTGGCCCCGAGGAGGACGAAGCGCTCGATCACCTCCCCCTCCTCATCGCCCTGGCCAGGTTCACCCCGCTGGCGATCACTCCGATGTGGCTGAACGCCTGGGGAAAGTTCCCGGTGAGTTCACCGCTCGACGGGTCGATCTGCTCCGACAGGAGGCCGAGCGGGCTCGCCCTGGCGCACAGCGACGCGTACAGCCCCTCGGCCTCATCCAGCTTCCCCTGGAGTACCAGGTTGTCGACGAGCCAGAAGCTGCACAGCAGGAACGCACCTTCGTCACCGGCGAGCCCGTCCGGGGACTCGTCGTGCCGGTAGCGGTAGAGCAGGCCGTCGCCGGCCGACAGTCGCTCGGCGATCGCGGCGGTCGTGGCGACCATCCTCGGGTGATCGGCCGGGATCACGCCGCGCAGCGGGAGCGCCAGCAGGCTGGCATCTAGGCTGTCGCCACCGTCGAGGTGCTCGGACAGGGTTTTCGCGTCCTCGTTCCACGCCCGCGTCAGGATGGTCTCCCGGAGATCGGCGGCCTCCCTCCGCCAGCGCGCGAGGGGTCCGGCGAGACCGAGTTGCTCACCTGTCGCCGCGGCCCGGTCCAGCGCCACCTGGCACATGGCGGCGGAGTAGGTGAACACCCGGCCGCTGCTGCGCACCTCCCAGATGCCCTGGTCCGGCTGCCGCCACGCCCGGCCGGCGGCGTCGGCGATGCCGCTCAGCCCACCCCACAGGGCGGGGTCGAGCCGGCCGCCCGCCTTGACCCACTGGTCCGCGCAGTCGAGGACCTCGCCGTAGACGTCGTGCTGGCGCTGGTCGGCCGCGCCGTTGCCCCAACGCACCGGCGCCGAGCCGCGATATCCCTCGAGCTCGACGTCCTCCCATTCGTCGGGGATCGGGTCGCCGGCGATGGTGTACATGATCCTCGGCTGCCGGCTCCGCTCGAACGCGTCGAGGACCCAGCCGAGGTAGGCATCGGCCTCGTTGACGAAACCGATCCGGCGCAGCGCGAAGACGGCGTAGGCGGCATCGCGGACCCACGTGTAGCGGTAGTCCCAGTTGCGGATCCCCCCGACGGGCGCCGGCAGGGACGACGTCGGCGCCGCGACGAGCGACCCGTGCGCCCAGTGGTCGCAGAGCTTGAGCGTGATCGCCGCCCGCCGGACCATGTCCGGCTGCGGGCCGTCGTAGGAGAAGCCGGTCATCCACCGCCGCCACCCGTCGGCCGTCTCGGCGAGCCTCGCCTCGGCGTCGAGCGGGTGGTGCCGATGCAAGCGGCCCCACGAGAGGACCAGGTCGAGCCGATCGCCCTGCTGCAGGTCGTGGGTGCTCAGCAACCCGGGAAGCGGGCGATTGGACCGCAGGTGCAGCCGCAGTCCCGGCTGGCGGGCGCACTCGACGGCCAGGCCGTTGAACGCCGGGCGGGGCTGCGCGCCGCCGCGCGGCTGCACGGCGACGCGGAGCCGGACGTACCCGGAGAGCACCACCGCTGAGCGGACGAGTTCACCGCGGTCGGCGGGGGCATCGTCGGTGAGATCGGCCCCGGAGCGCAACGCCAGGGCGTCCGTGAGTCGCACGAGCCCGGTGTCGCTGCGCAGCTCGGTGATCAGGACGCCGGTGTCCGGCTCGTATCGCTGCCGCGCCTCGACCAGCCGTTCCGGTACCACGATGAACGAGCCGCCGCGAGCAGAGTCCAGCAGTGAGCAGAACAGCGGTTCGGAGTCGAAGTCGGGGACGCACATCCACCGGATAACACCGTCGAGTCCGACCAACGCCGCGGTCGCTCCGTCGCCGATCAGGCCGAGGTCGGCCAGTGGCGGGTAGCCGTCGTGGAGCCGGATCGGCCGGAAGCCGGGATCGAGGTCGAGCACCGCGGACCCTCCTAGAACTTGATGAGCACCTTGACCACGTCGTCGAGTTTTGTCTTCCAGGGGTGACAGCCCGGTCAGCGGCCGACCGCGTCGGCGGGCTCCGTGAACCTGTCCGGCCGGACGTCGGTGTAAGTGCGGATCGGCACGGAGAGGGTTACCGAGCCGGCGTCGCGGAACTCGAAGGTGACCGGGACGCTGAAGCCGCTGCGCAGGGCCCCACGGAGCCCGGTCAGCTCCAGGTGGAGGCCGCTCACCTCGCGGAGGGCCGCGACCCCGCCGGCGGGCACGGGCACCTCCAGGCGCGGTTCCGCCTCCTGGTCGCCGTCCCGGAGGACGACCGCCTCGGCGACCTCGGCCGAGGCCCCGGTGAGTTCATCGTCGGCCTCGCCGCCGTTCGCGATCGTCAGCAGGAGAGCGGCGCCGTCCCCGGCGATGTGCAGGCTGCCGCGGGTCCCGGGGGACGCGACGGACACGCCGAGCAGCCGGAGGTCTCCTACCCGCCCGTCGACGCTGTCGAGCCCGATCCTGGCCCGGTCGAGGTTCGGCGGGTCGGCGCGCGCCGACGTGCAGCCGGCCAGCACCAGCAGGGTGAGCAGGGCCGCCACGGCGACTCCGGTGCGGTTCATGTCAGCTCCTCCGGGGCTCAGGTGGTGATGAAGCCGGTCCACAAGCCGACGACGCCGGTGATGCCGGCGGCCACGATCACGGCGCAGAGCACCATCTCGGTGGGGCTGAACAGCCGGCGGCTGTGCTCGCTGCGCGCCTTGACGTACAGTAGGGTGGCCGGGGCGAGAATCACCGTGGCCAGCAGCAGGAACTTCAGGCCGGCGGCCTCGAAGAGGAACAGCGTGTAGGCGGTGGCGATCCCCGCGATGATCGCCTCCTTCCGACGCGTCCTGGCGGTCACGTCCTCGTAGCCCTCCCCCGTGAGGCCGAGCTTCAGCGCGTACGCGGCGGTCAGGAAGTAGGGGATCAGCGCCAAACAGGTGGACAGATCGAGCATGAAGTTCAGCGCATCGGTCAGGACCAGCGTCGCGGCGAGGAGGCCCTGGACCGCCAGCGAGCTGACGACGAGTGCCGTGATCGGCGTGGCCTTGTCGTTCTCCCTACCCAGGAAGGCCGGGAGGTCCTCATTGCGGGCCGGGATGTACATCACCTCGGCCGCCATCAAGCTCCAGGCGAGGTAGGCGCCGAGGACGGAGACGATGACGGCCGCGCTGATGAACCAGCGGCCCCAGTCGCCGACGACGGACTCGAAGAGGCCGATCATCGACGGCTGGCGGGTCGCGGCAATCTCCGGCTGCGGCATCACCCCGTAGCTCGACAGCGTCACCAGGGCGAAGATCGACAGCACGCTCAGGAAGCCCAGGACGGTCGCCCTGCCGACGTCTTGGCGCCGCTTGGCGTAGCGCGAGTAGACGCTGGCGCCCTCGATGCCGATGAAGACGAACGTCGTGATGATCATGGTGTTGCGGATCTGCTCGTCGAGCGAGCCCAGGTCGCCGTAGCCGGTGGCGATCCAGTTGTCGGCGAAGACGCCGGCGTCGAACGCCACGAACAGCACGACGATGAAGGTGAGGATCGGCAGAATCTTGAACACCGTCACGATGCGGTTGACGATGGCGGCGTCACGAACGCCCCGCGCGATCAGGTAGTGGAAGAGCCAGACACCGACCGTGCCGAGCGCCACCGCGAGGACCGTGTCGCCGTCACCGAACACTGGGAAGAACGCGCCGATGGTCGCCGTGATGAAGATCCAGTAGAAGGCGTTGCCGGAGACCGTGCTGGCCCAGAAGCCGATCGCCGAGTTGAACCCGACGTAGTCGCCGAACCCGGCCTTGGCGTAGATGAAGACCCCGGAGTCCAGCTGGGGCTTGCGGATCGCGAGGTTCTGGAACACGAAGGCGAGCATCAGCATGCCCGTCCCCGCGATCGTCCAGGCGATCAGCGATCCGAGGACGCCGGTTGCCACGCCGAAGCGCGCCGGCAGCGAGAAGACGCCCGCGCCGACCATGCTGCCGACCACCATCGCGGTGAGGGTGGGCAGCGACATCTTTCCCGGCGTCGCGACCGGGGCGTCGGCAACCGCGCCGGCAGCCCGTGGGGCCGTGTCGACCATCGCAGTCACTCCTGTCCTGGGGCTCGGCCGAGCGCCACCGGCTCGACCTTTTCGATCTTGAAGCCGACGACTCCGTACAGAACGCATAGCGCCGCGATCGCGGCGCATCCCACCAGAGCCACCTGAAGTGGTCCGTCCAGCGCGTCGAAACCGAACAGCACGAGGGAACTTGCAATCAGGACCGCCAGGGCGACGAGGTCCAGCAGAGCATCGACGAGCAACGTCGGCCGTCGCGCCGTCAGGACATCTCGCTCTTCCATGGCGTCCCTCTCAATCGGGCAGCCGAGGCCCCGGACGCCAGGCTCGGTGACGGACTCACCGACTGGTCTGACCGGAGCTCTCCTCAGTAGCAGCCGGACGGTGCCCGGCTCGACGAGCGATCGGCTCAGACGTCGACGGGGTCGCGGATGATCGGGCAGGTCATGCAGTGCCCGCCGCCACGACCCCGGCCCAACTCCGCGCCGACGATTGTGATCACTTCGATGCCGGCCTTGCGCAGCACGGTGTTGGTGTAGGTGTTGCGGTCGTAGGCGAAGACCACCCCTGGGGCGACGGCGACGACGTTGTTGCCGCTGTCCCACTGCTGGCGCTCGTTGGCGTACTCGTCACCCCCGGTCTCCAGCACCCGCAGCTCGGACAGACCCAGCGCGTCGGCGACGACGTCGGGAAAGGTCCGCTTCTCCTCGGTGACCTCGACCGGTTCCTTGTCGCCGGGCCGGAGGCTGAAGGTATGGATGCCGTCGACGATCTCCCGGTAGGCGGTGGCGACGTCACGGTCGGCGAAGGTGAACACCGTGTCCAGGTGCATGGCGGCCCGCATCTTGGGCATGCCGGCGACGATCACTCGGGTGGCGGCGCCGTGCTCGAACAGCGCTGCAGCGAGCTGGGTGATGGCCTGCCGGGAAGTGCGCTCGCTCATGCCGATGGCCACCGCGCCGTTGCCGATCGGCATGACGTCGCCGCCCTCGATGGTGGCCAGGCCCCAGTCCCGCTCGGGATCGCCCCACCACACCGTGGCGCCGGCGAAGTCGGGGTGGAAGGTGTAGATGGCCTTGTAGAGCAGCGTCTCGTCGTGCCGGGCCGGCCAGTACAGCGGGTTGAGCGTGAGCCCGCCGTAGATCCAGCAGGTGGTGTCGCGGGTGTAGAGGGTGTTCGGCAACGGCGGCATCAGGTACTCGCGGACGCCGAGCTGCTCCCGGGCGAGCGCCAGGTACCCGGACCGGAAGTCGGCGGGCAGGTCGACCGTGGCCAGCCCACCGATGAGGAGCTCTGCCAGCCGGCGGTCGTCCAGGGACTCGAGGAATGCCCGCGTCCCGTCGACGAGCCCGAGGCCGACCTCGTTGGCCGTGACCTTGCGGTCCAGCAGCCACGCCTTCGCCCCGGGGATGGCCATCGTCTCGGTCAGCAGGTCGTGCAACTCCACGACCTCGACACCGCGACTGCGCAGCTTGGCGACGAAGTCGAAGTGGTCCCGGCGGGCATTGTCGACCCAAAGGACGTCGTCGAACAGCAGGTCGTCGCAGTTGCGTGGTGTGAGTCGGGAATGGGCCAGACCCGGTGCGCAGACTAGGACCTTGCGAAGCACGCCGACCTCGGAGTGCACGCCGTAGGCGGCGACCGGCACGTCTGCGCCCGTCCTGGGAATAGTCGTATCGGTCATCGTCCGCGCGCTCCTCGCTTGAGAGAGGACCGGTGGCCACCGGACCAAGGCGGGACGAGGTGCCCCCACGGGAGGAGAGCTAGTTCGACGAGTCGCTCGACAGCCGCGGCTGTCGGAGGTAGATCGCCCTCAATAGGCTCGGACGCGCCGGCCGCCTTCGGTATTAGCGGGAGATGAGGCGTGGGGTTGACCAGCCGTATTCGGCACGCACGCGTGGTGGCAAGCGTCTGTGCGCAGACGGAAACCCGCAGCCCTTCATCATCGCAGAACGAGATCGCGGAGCCGTCCACCGCGACGGTTGAATTGCCTGTGAGAGGCAGTACAGCCAGTGCATCAAACAGCCAACTGGCGCGACGGCGGTCGAGATCGCCAATGGGTCCGACCCACCCCGCGAGTGCATCCACCCACAAGACGCGGTGATCAAAGGTCTCGGCGGTGGGCGGCTGAGCAGTAACCAGACGCATGAACTTGCCTCCGGGTGCCGGAGGCCTAAGCCCTATCCGGGCGCTCCCGCACACAATGTATGTGCTGAACGGCCCGATGCTCGACCGATTTCACGGTAGAGCGGCAACCCCCGACGCGCAACTGGACGCGGCCAGCAGGTACCTGCCGCAACGCGTCCGATGATCAAGGCAGGACCGCGAGGGCAACCCCATACGTGCGATGACGTCGTGAACGCCAGCCCGCGACCGTGGACAGGATCACGACAGTGCCCGTGTGGCGGATCGACGGCAATCGCCTCCGCCTACACGCCACGCCACGCCATCAGCCATCAGTGGCGTCCGGTGAGCAAGGTCCCCTCACGTATGTCATCGGTTCCCATGCTCAGCCGCTGCCCGTAGGGGACGGCCGTCCTTCTCATTCATCACACGGTGAACCGCCCCGGGGCGGGACAGGCAGCGGGAATGCGGCTGCGGCGATCCAGCGGCAAGAGCCTCAACGACGACCTTGCCGAGGGGGGGCCACAGGCGGACACCCCTCCCAGGGGCTCCCACCGAGGCCTTCCACCGAACCGTCAGCAGCTCGCCATCCAACCCGTCACTCGCCCCCTACCCGACCGATCGACCAGCACTGGAGATCTCCCCTCCCAATCAAGATCACGAGCCGACACACCTCATGCACTTGGTGTACTTCGGCCGCTTCGTCACCGATGGCGAGGTGCTCGGGGGCGTCACCGGCGAGGCTCGACCTCATGCTGCCCAGCGCGATCCAGTGGCCTGTACCAGTGAGTGCCCGCCGGTGACGTTCGCCGATGTCTCGGGCGGTTGACGCCTGATAGGAGCGCCGGCTGCCACAGCCACCAAGTGCATGCGCTGCGCCCGGACATCGGTGCCTCGCGAGCTGAGGCGCGGCGGAAGGAGTCGGCGTGCATGCCGGCATCGACACCCACAAGGACACGCTGGCCGTGGCGGTCATCGACGGCGCCGGGCGACCGGTGGTGGTCACCGAGCTGGCCAACACCGAGGCCGGCTTCGACGCGCTCGAGAAACTGCTCGCCAATCATGACGTTCAGCGGGTGGGCATCGAGGGCTCAGGCAACTACGGCCGCGGCGCCGCGGTGCACCTGGTGCTCACCGGCCCAGTCGAGGTCGTCGAGGTGCCACCGTCGCTGACCAGCCGGGAGCGCTCAGCCCGGCCGGGCGCGGGCAAGACCGACCCCACCGATGCGGTCGCGATCGCCCGGATCACCGCCCGCGAGCCGGGCCTGCCGCCGGTGCGGCTGGCGATCGGTCGGGCCGCCGATCTGCGGGCGCTGGCTGACTACCGCGCCCAGCTGGTCGCCGAGCGCACCGCGCTGGCCAACCGCACCCACGCCGAGCTGCACGGCCTGCTGCCCGGATATCAGGTGAAGATCCCGCGGCTGACCGCGCCGACCTTCATCACCAAGGCCACCGAGCTGCTCACCGGCCAGACCAACGTCCGCGCGGTCCTGACCCGCCGCCGGCTCACCCGCCTGGCAGAGCTGACGGTGGAGATCCGCGAGGTCGCCGACCTGATCACCGCCGCAGTCGCCGAGGTCGACACCGGCCTGACCGAGCTCTACGGCCTCGGCAAGGTCGGCGCCGCGACGATCCTCGGCCAGGTCGCCGACGTGCGCCGCTACCGCTCCCGGCACGCCTTCGCCGCCGCCAACGGCACCGCCCCGATCCCCGCCTCCTCCGGTCGCACCAGCCGCCATCGGCTCAACCGGTCAGGCAACCGCACGCTCAACCGGGTGCTCTACACGATGGCCATCACCCAAATCCGCGCCGACACCGAAGGCCGCGCCTACTACCTACGCAAACGCGCCGAAGGAAAGACCGGACGCGAAGCGCTGCGCTGCCTCAAACGCCGTCTCTCCGACGTGGTCTACAAGACCCTGCACGACGACCTCTCCGCCGGGCGGGCACCGACCGCGGCAGGACGGTGAGTGCGGCAGCGGCAAACGGGACGCGTCAATACGGCCGAAGCCAGCTGCGCGACAGGTTCACAGTCCCAGACCTGCTCTTCGCTGCGGCCAGTCCACCGCACCCACCGCCAGCCCGGACGCTACGCCCGACCGCCGTTGACACATAGGAGCTCACTTGCGGTCCTGGAACTCGTGGTGACGAGTTACTGCAGGGTCGTCTGCAGACTCTGTGCCATGGGAACCATCGGAACCCCCGAGCACCGGGCCCGCCGCCGAGCTCGTGAGCAGCAACGGCGGCAACACGTCGCCCAGGCACCGACCGTGTCCGCCGATGCAGAACAGACCGGCGCTTCGGCGGAAGGGCGCGAACGGCGCACCGCCGCGACGACCTGCGGATGGTGTGCTGGGCCGATCACGCCGCGCGGCCGGGGGCCGATCCCCAAGTGGTGCTCGGCCACCTGCCGACACCGAGCCTGGGAGCAGACCCGCGCGGCGGCCTCCGGCCGATCCGCGGTGCAGGTGGTCGAACGGCGGGTGCAAGTCGGCGTCCCCCTGGAGCCGACCCGGCGGGACTGGCCGGCACTGCTCGGCGAGCTGACCCGGCAGTTGGACGACGGCCGCATTTACGACCGTGACCTGCCCGGCCTCAGTCGGTCACTACAGCCCGTACTGGAGGCCTACCGCTGGCGGGCCGGCCGGACCGGCGCCCCCGACGTGCGCTGAGCCGCGAACCTCCAGTTTCTCTCCAGTAGTAGCAGAAGACGACTGCGCCGGAGCACGTGCCCTGGAGAGCCGGTGCACCGAACCGCGGACCGATCGCACCGGCGTCGTCCGAGGTCGACGACGCACACAGACGTCACCCCATCTCCTGCTCGCTCAGCGAACCGCCCGAACCCAGCGCAGTTCTCGTCACAACGGATTCGCTCGGCCTGGATGCACCAGGTGTGTCGGCTCGTGATCTGGCTGCGCGGCTCGGGCGGACGGGATAGGGGGAGGCAGCAGCACGGGCCTAGCAGAAGCGCTGCTCGGCCGGCGACCGTGGCGAGCGGCGCGGCCGGGAAAGCGAGCCAGCCTGCGGCACTGCAGTCCCATCCAGACGCCTGCACGGCCGCGTCCGTGGAGCCGGCCGCAGGCGAGGAGCCGAGCGGCCGGTGCGAAGCGCCCCGGGATAGCCGGTGCGCGAGCACGACCTGCACACGGTCTGGAGCGCCGATGCAGCTCTGCTCTTGCGACGCCCGGCCTGGGCGCTGTCGACAGACCTGCTCCGCGAGTTCGTCCGGACGCTTGGCGACCGGGGCGTCCGATGCCCGGCCACCGCAGCCCCCCGCAGGCGCGACGCCGTGCTGGCAAATAGCAGCCCATGGCGCCACGACCCCGCCCGAGCAGGCGCCGGTTCATGCCTTGGACGGGGTGACGCCCACCGCCCTCCGGGGTGACACCGGGCGGTCACCTGCGTTCTGCCATGTCACCCCGGGCCGTCCCGCTGTCGCGGCCGGCCTAGCTGTTGTGGGTCATGAGGTTGGTGACGGCGGGCGGGTAGGCGCCGAGACGTAGGACGGG
>NZ_JAAGWG010000042.1 GCF_010682065.1 Blastococcus saxobsidens | reverse complement strand
ACCGCGGCCACACCGCGCTCGGCGGACGAACCCCCGCCGCCCGCGTCACCAACCTGGCGGGTCAGTACAGCTAGGCCCCCTCGCCCCGGTCGACACCTCGTACCGGCCCGCGACGCACGACGAGCCGCCGCCGGCGCCCCCGCAGGAGCGCCGGCGACGGCTCGCCGGACCGGCGGCGGCGCGGCCGGGAGGCCGCACCGCCGTCAGTGGTCAGCCCGCGATGGCGTCGTGGTCGTGGTCGAGGCCACCGCCGCCTCCGGCGAAGGTGCCCTTCGGACCGGCCGGGGCCGGCAGCGTGAACGCCGGACCCGGGACCTTCTTGCCCGGGACGCCGTTGACCGCCTGGGTCGAGTAGCCGAAGTGCAGCATCGCGTAGGCGATCAGGTCGCTGTTGACCTCGAGGGCCTCGGGGTCGTAGTTGTCGATCGTGTCGCAGGCCTCGTGGTAGCACGGGTCGAACTGCTCACCGGCCGTGCCGCCCCAGATTGCCTCCTGCTGCGGGGTCTTGCGCACCTCGGCACCGGTGAAGAGCCCACCGGACGGGATGCCGTTCTCGATGAACGCCTGGTAGTCGCTGCGCCCGGAGAACTCGCTGTCGTCGTACGGCCGGCCCACCTTGGTGTAGTAGGCCTCGTAGACGTCCTCGATGGCCTCCGACCCCGGCGGCACGACCACCGGGGCCGGGAACGTCGACTGGTCCGCGTCGTAGACGCCGAGGAAGTAGTTCGGCGAACCCACCATGTCGTAGTTCATGTACAGCGCGATGCGGTCCCGCTCCGCGGCCGACAGGCCCTCGACGTAGTCGGTGGAGCCGACCAGCCCCTCCTCCTCGGCCGCCCACCAGGCGAACCGCAGCGTGTTCGGCGCCTTGGACTTCGCCATGAGCAGCGCCGTCTCCAGGAGCGCCGCCGAACCCGTGCCGTTGTCGTTGATGCCCGGCCCCACGGTCACGCTGTCCAGGTGCGCGCCGGCCATGACGACGTTGTCCCGGTTCTCGCCCGGCAGCTCGGCGATCACGTTGAAGTCGGTGCGCTCCTGCGGGGCGATCACCTCGATGCGCGCGGTGGAGCCGGCCCGGGCCAGCGCCTCGCCCGCGGCGAAGCTCGTGCCGAGGACGGGCCCCACGGCCTGGTAGCCGCCGAGGGTCGGGTTGACGACGCCCTGCCGGTCGCCCGGCCCGGTGGTGTCGCCCTGGTTGAAGACGACGACCGCCTCGGCGCCGGCGGCCTCTGCGTTCCGGGCCTTGATCTCGAAGCTGCAGGTGCCGCGCTGGACCAGCGCGATGTCGGCGGGCCCGCTGAGGTCCAGCCCCGCGAAGTCGCTCGCCTCGCAGGCGCTGCTGTTGGCGCGGTCGCCGACCAGGTCGACGTCGACCGGGACGACCTGCCCCTGCACCGTGCCGGAGCCGGAGCCGGTCGCGATGGCGTTGGGGTGCTCGGCCGGCGTCGGCGTGAGCTGGTCCAGCTGCGACGGGTAGAAGAAGGTGACCGGTACCGGGTCGAGCTCCACCGTGTAGCCGGCCTTCCGGAGCAGCCCGGCGACGTACTCGACGCTCTCGGCGTACCCCTCGGTGCCGGCGGCCCGCGAACCCGGGTAGACCGGATCGGTGCTCTCGTCGGCGATCCGCTGGAACTCCACCAGGTGCTCACGCACGCCGTCGAGCGTCACGCACTGCAGCAGCTTCTCGTAGGTGTTGTTGCTCCGGTTGTCGCAGGCCTTGCCCGGCGCGGCGGTGGCCGCGGTCGTGGGCAGCGCCAGGGCCAGCAGCACGCCGCTGCTGGAGAGGGCGATGGTTCGAGCCGCCGTCCGTCGTGCGGATGCGGTCCGTCGTTCGCTCACGCTCGGTCCCTTCGATCGGTTGTCCGGTGACGCAGGCGTCACCGGGGGTGCCGACACCGTTGTCGACACCGGACCTTCACCCGATCGTGGGCAGTTGCACAACGAGAGACCGCGACTACGCAGGGACAATATGGCCGACCATCCGGCCCAGGGGATCGCGCCTCGGGCCGCGATCCTGCCCCTGACCTGCGGCAACGCAGTGATCCACGTCACGACACGCAAGCCGCCTCGGGTGACCCTCGGTCAACTGATGCTGACCCTCGGTCAGGCGCTCCGGAGCGGCGTCACGCGCCGGGGCCGGTCCCGTGCGGATCGCCGACCCCCGGGTTCTGCTCGGTCGGGAGCCAGCGGGCCCACCAGCGGAGCACGTGCTCGAAGCGGGCCAGTCGGTGCCGGGGCCGCCCCGACCGGGTCAGCTCGTGCCCCTCCCCCGGGAACAGCAGCAGCTCCGACGGGACGCCACGGCGCTTGAGCTCCACGTACAGCCGCTGCCCCTGTTCCACCGGCGTCCGCCAGTCCTCCTCCGAGTGGATGACCAGGGTCGGCGTCGTGATGGCGTGCGCGTGCGCCAGCGGGCTCTGCGCGGCGAGGCGCTCGGGCTCGGTGCCGAGGTAGCGGTCGGGGAAGTACCACCCGATGTCGGCCGAGCCGGCGAAGCTGACCGGATCGGTGAGCGCCCGCTCGACCACGGCCGCGGCGAAGCGGTCGGTGCGCCCGAGCAGCAGCGCCGTCAGGTATCCGCCGTAGGAGCCGCCCATGATGCCCACCCGGTCGCCGTCGAGATCCGGGTCGGTGAGCGCCGCGTCGAGGAAGGCGAGAACGTCGCCGGCGTCGAGGCCACCCCACCCGCCGCGGATGGCCCTGCCGTGGGCGGCGCCGTACCCGGAGGACCCACGCGGATTGCACTGGACCACGGCGTAGCCCGCCGAGACGTAGACCTGGGTCTCGTCGAGCAGGGCCCAGCCGTACTGCCGGAACGGCCCACCGTGCACGGTGAGCAGCACGGGGTGCGGGCCGGGGCCCGAAGGCGTGGTGACCCAGCCGTGCACGGCGTAGCCGTCGGGCGCCTCCGCGGTGCGCTCCTCGCTGCGGTGCAGCCGGCCGGTCGCGCCCAGCTCGCGGCCGAACCCGGTGAGCAGGCGCCGCCCGTCCGGGGTGAGCGCGAGCAGCTCACCGGCCGAGCGGTCGTGCGCCACGGTGACGACGACGACGTCGCCCGCCGCGGCGATGCCGCGCACGGTGAACTGTCCCGCCACGAGCGTCTCCGGCGCGCCGCCGTCCAGCGGCACCCGCAGCAGCTCGACGGCGCCCCGCCGCTCCACGCCGACCAGCACCGCGCCGTCGGCCAGCACGGTCCCCGGCGTCTCGTCGCCCCGCTGGTGGAGCTCGGCGTCCAGCAGCGGCTCCGGAGCACCTCCGGCGGCCGGCACGCGGCAGGGCACGGCCTGGCGGGCGACGAAGTCCAGGCCGTCCGGCCCGAGGTCGGGCACGGCGGTGACGACGAGGGACGCCCCGTCGGGGGTGTAGGCGGGGAGCGCGCAGTCGCCGCGACCGTCGGTGACCCGCCGCAGCCCCGTCCCGTCGGGCTCGACGGCGTAGACGTCGCGCACCAGGTCCCGGTCGGCGTCGGGGTGCTGGGCGGAGACGAACGCCAGCTCGCCGCCGTCGGGGCGCCAGGTGACGTCGATGCAGTCCGCCTCGCCCGACGTGAGCTGCACCGGGGCGGGTGCGGGGACCGTGTCGTCGGTGAAGTCGGCCGGCAGGTCGACGACGAACACCTGACTGGGCCGGTCGCGCAGGAACCCGATGCCGTCCCGCCGGAACGTGAGGCCGGTGATCAGCCGCGGCGGCTCCGCCGCGGCGTCGATCCCGTCCACGGTGCCGTACCGGCCGTGCTCGGGGACGCGCGCGACGTGCGCCAGCCGGCGGGAGTCCGGCGACCAGACCGGCCGCCCGGCGCCGAGATGGTGGGCAGTGAGCCGGCGCGGGGCTCCCCCGGCGGCCGGCAGCACCAGGATCTGCGGCCGCCCACCCGGCTCGGTGCCCAGGTAGGCCAGCCAGCGGCCGTCCGGTGAGAACGCGGGATCGGTGTCGAGCGCGCCGGAGGTGATCGGCCGCGCCGGTGCCGAGCCGTCGGTGGGCACCGCCCACAGCTGGCTGCGGTACTGGTCGGCGTCGGGGTCGGGCCAGCCGACGGCGACGACGGCGATCCGGCCGTCGGGCGAGACGGTCGGCGTCCCGGGCGTGCGCAGGAGCGCGAGATCGTTCGGCCGCATGATCAGCGACGCTAACCCAGCCGGTCCCGGCGGCCGCCCGCGCTCCGTACGGAGGCGGGCGGCCGCCGCGGACCTGGGGTCAGCGGGTGCCGCGGTCCTCGTCCGTCGGGGACCCGGCGGTGTTGTCGCTGCTGGCGATGCGGGACTCGGCGGCGGCTGCCGCCTCCGGACCACCGGTGGGCACCGACTGCGCGGTCTCCGGGTCCACCACCGGCTCGTCGACGGTGATCAGCTGACCACGCGTCTTGATCAGGCTCGCCACCGTGGCGAGCACCAGCACGCCCAGGATGATCCCGAGGGACACCACGATCGGGATCTCCGGCACCCACTCGATGTGCTCGCCGCCGTTGATGAACGGCAGCTCGTTGGTGTGCAGCGCCTCCATGACGAGCTTGACGCCGATGAAGGCGAGGATCACCGCGAGGCCGAGCGAGAGGTAGATCAGGCGCTTCAGCAGACCGCCCAGCAGGAAGTAGAGCTGGCGCAGACCCATCAGCGCGAACACGTTGGCGGTGAAGACGATGAACGGCTCCTTGGTGAGACCGAAGATCGCCGGGATGCTGTCGAGCGCGAAGATCAGGTCCGTCGTCCCCAGGGCGAGGAAGACGATGATCATCGGCGTCCAGACCTTCTTGCCGTTCTCGACCACGCGGATCTTGGCGCCCTGGAAGTCCTGGCTGATCGGCAGGATCTTGCGCATCCGCCGGATGAACGCGTTCTCCTCGTAGTCCTCGTCCTCGCCGCGGTGCCGCACCAGGTTGATCGCGGTGTACACGAGGAAGGCGCCGAAGAAGTAGAAGATCCAGGTGAAGCGCTCGATGAGCGCGGCGCCGGCCAGGATGAAGATGCCGCGCAGGATCAGCGCGATGATGATCCCGACCATCAGGGCCTCCTGCTGCAGGTGCCGCGGCACCCGGAAGCGGGCCATGATGATCACGAAGACGAACAGGTTGTCGACCGAGAGCGAGTACTCGGTGAGCCAGCCCGCGTAGAACTCCGTCGCGTACGTGCCGTTCGTGAACGCGAGCATGAGCAGCCCGAACAGCAGGGCGAGGGTGACGTAGAAGCCGACCCAGATGCCCGCCTCCTTCATGGAGGGTTCGTGCGGGCGGCGGGTGACGATGGCGAGGTCGGCGAGCAGCAGGACGGTGAGCCCCACGAACGTCGCGATCTCGAACCAGACGGGCAGCTCCATGCGGGGGGTTCCTCCGGGGGACAAGCAGTCTCAGCACCGGAGGTCTCTCCCGCCGCGCGCCGGCAGGCGCGCGACCGGCAGCACCGGAGGCCATGGGACCTCGTGATGACGACGCTGCCGCGGGGGGATACTCCCCTCCTTCGCATCCCCCGGCCGCAGCGATCGTCAGTGTTCGCGCCGGCCCGGGTTCGCGGCGCTCACGCTACCTGCTCGGTCGGTCTCGGACCCGCTGGACGCCGAGAGCGGCTCCTCGAGGTCCTCGGCACCGGCCGACAGCGCCGTCGGGTCGGCGGCGGCCGGCTCGGTGCGGAGGTGCTCCGCCCGGTCCCGGCGCACCCGCCAGAGGCTGGCCAGGGTCGTGACCAGCAGCGTGACGAGGATGACCGCCAAGGACACGGTGATGGGGACCTCGGGGATCACGGTGACCGCCTCGCCGCCGTTGACGAACGGCACCTCGTTCTTGTGCAGCGCGTGGATGACGAGCTTCACCCCGATGAAGCCGAGGATCACCGCCAGGCCGTAGGCGAGGTAGACGAGCCGGTCGAGCAGCCCGTCGATGAGGAAGAACAGCTGCCGCAGGCCGAGCAGCGAGAAGGCGTTGGCGGTGAACACCAGGAACGTCTCCTGGGTGAGGCCGAAGATGGCCGGGATCGAGTCGACGGCGAAGATGACGTCGGCCGTGCCGATGGCGATCAGCGCGATGGCCAGCGGGGTGAGGAACCGCTTGCCGTCCAGCTTCACCGTCATCCGGTCGGAGTGGTACTCGTCCGTCGTCCGCAGCCGCTTGCGGGCGAACCGGAGGACGGCGTTCTCCTTGTAGTCCTCCTGGTCGTCGTGCCCCCCGCTGCGGGCCTGCACCCACGCGGTGTAGATGAGGATCGCGCCGAACAGGTAGAAGACCCAGCTGAAGTTCGCGATGGCCGCCGCGCCGACGACGATGAAGACCGTCCGGAGTGCCAGTGCGAACGTGATGCCGAAGAGCAGCACCTTCTGCTGCAGCTCCCGGGGCACGCCGAAGGCCGCCATGATCAGGACGAAGACGAAGAGGTTGTCGACCGAGAGGCTCTTCTCGGTCACGTACCCGGCGAAGTACTCGCCGGCGAAGCCGGCGCCCCAGCCCCACCAGACGAGGAAGCCGAAGGCGATCGCGATGCCGACGTAGGCCGCCGACCAGGTCGCGGACTCGCGGAGCGTCGGTGAGTGCGGCGTGCGCACGTGACCGACGAGGTCGAAGACGAGCATGCCCACGATCGCGGCGACCGTGACAGCCCACACCCAGAAGGGCACGTCCAAGGGTTCAGTCCTCCGAAGACTCGGCGGCGCACGAGACGCCGCACAGGGTCGGAACCGGAGGTCTCTCCCATCGTCCGGTGTGACGACCGGCAGCGCCGGAGGCCACTGGGGACCTCGTACTGACGACGCTGCCGCGGGGGGTTACTCCCCTCCATGCCGGACCGTTGCCGGGCCGACGGGTCCCACAGTAGGGCGCAATAGCCGTTGCGTCCAGCCGACGCGGCGTCGCCACCTCCTGGGCTAGTGGCCCGGGCCCGGAGCTGACTGGGCCGCGTCCCGTCAGGCGTGCGCGGCGTCGAACTGCCGCAGCTCCTTCTTCAGCTCGTTCAGCTCGTCCCGGAGACGGGCGGCGACCTCGAACTGGAGTTCGCGCGCGGCCGCCAGCATCTGGTCGTTCATCTGCGTGATGAGGTCGGCCAGCTCGTTGCGCGGCAGCCCCTGCACGTCGATGGAGCCGGCCTTGGCCTTGGACTTCGACGACAGCCCGGGCACCGGGGACTTCCCCCGGGACTGCTGCCGGCCGGAACCGCCGATGAGCTCGCCGGTCTCGGAGTCCTCGGCCTCCCGGTAGATCCCCTCCAGGATGTCGACGATCTTCTTCCGCAGCGGCTGCGGGTCGACGCCGCGCTCCAGGTTGTAGGCGATCTGCTTCTCCCGCCGGCGCTCGGTCTCCTCGATCGCCTGCGCCATGGACGGGGTGATCTTGTCGGCGTACATGTGCACCTGGCCGGAGACGTTGCGGGCGGCCCGACCGATGGTCTGGATCAGCGACTTGCCCGAGCGGAGGAAGCCCTCCTTGTCGGCGTCGAGGATCGCGACGAGCGAGACCTCGGGGAGGTCGAGGCCCTCGCGCAGCAGGTTGATGCCGATCAGCACGTCGTACTCCCCCTGCCGGAGCTCGCGGAGCAGCTCGACGCGGCGGAGGGTGTCGACCTCGGAGTGCAGGTAGCGCACCTTGATGCCCAGCTCGAGGAGGTAGTCGGTGAGGTCCTCGGCCATCTTCTTGGTCAGCGTCGTGACCAGGATCCGCTCGTCCTTCTCGGTGCGGAGCCGGATCTCGTGCACCAGGTCGTCGATCTGGCCCTTGGTCGGCTTGATCACGACCTCCGGGTCGACCAGCCCGGTGGGCCGGATGACCTGCTCGACGACCTCGCCGGCGGTGCGGCCCAGCTCGTAGTCGCCGGGAGTGGCCGACAGGTAGACCGTCTGGCCGATCCGATCGGTGAACTCCTCCCACTTCAGCGGGCGGTTGTCCATCGCCGACGGCAGCCGGAACCCGTGCTCGACGAGGGTCCGCTTGCGGCTCATGTCGCCCTCGTACATGCCGCCGATCTGCGGCACGGTCACGTGCGACTCGTCGATGACGAGCAGGAAGTCGTCCGGGAAGTAGTCGATGAGGCAGGCGCCGGCCGAGCCCGGCGCACGCCCGTCGATGTGCCGCGAGTAGTTCTCGATGCCGGAGCAGAACCCGACCTGGCGCATCATCTCGATGTCGTACGTGGTGCGCATGCGCAGCCGCTGGGCCTCGAGCAGCTTGCCCTGCTTCTCCAGCTCGGCGAGTCGCTGCTCGAGCTCGGCCTCGATGCCCCGGATCGCCCCCTCCATCCGGTCGGGCCCGGCGACGTAGTGGCTGGCCGGGAAGACGAACAGCTCCTCGACCTCCCGGACGACCTCACCGGTCAGCGGGTGCAGGTAGTACAGCCGCTCCACCTCGTCGCCGAACATCTCGATGCGGACGGCCAGCTCCTCGTACACCGGAAACACCTCGATGGTGTCGCCGCGCACGCGGAACGTGCCCCGCGTGAAGGAGAGGTCGTTGCGGGTGTACTGCTCGGTGACCAGGGTGCGCAGCAGGTCGTCGCGGTCGCGGGACTCCCCCAGCTTGATCTTCAGCGCCCGCTCGACGTACTCCTGCGGGGTGCCGAGGCCGTAGATGCACGAGACGGTGGCCACCACGACGACGTCGCGCCGGGTCAGCAGGCTGTTGGTTGCGGAGTGCCGCAGCCGCTCGACCTCGTCGTTCACCGACGAGTCCTTCTCGATGTAGGTGTCGGTCTGCGGGACGTAGGCCTCGGGCTGGTAGTAGTCGTAGTAGGAGACGAAGTACTCGACGGCGTTGTCGGGCAGCAGCTCGCGGAACTCGTTGGCCAGCTGCGCGGCGAGCGTCTTGTTCGGCGCCATCACCAGCGTCGGCCGCTGGACCTGCTCGATCAGCCACGCGGTGGTGGCCGACTTGCCGGTGCCGGTGGCGCCCAGGAGGACGACGTCCTTCTCCCCCGCGTTCACCCGCTGGGCGAGGTCCTTGATCGCCGCCGGCTGGTCACCTGCCGGCTCGAAGTCGCTGACGACGCGGAAGCGCCCCTGGGTGGGCCGGAGGTCGGAGGGCGTGCGCACGCCGTCGACGGTACGACGGACGTGTGACAGAACGCGTCGCGAGCGCCTCGCTGCGGCTGGTGGGACGGCCGGGGGCGCAGCGGCGAGGCGGGTACTTGTCGTCCCCGCCGGTCCCCCTCTAGCGTGCCTGGTCGCAGAACGGTCACCGTCGAGGCCAGCGCCACCCGGATCTCCCCGGGCGAGGTCGGTCCCGGCGATCCGGAACCCGGTCCGCCTCCGGTCGGCCCGCAACCGCCCCGGCGGCCGGGCCGTCGCGTCGTCCCGGCCCGGCCCTGCGCACGACGCCCCCCGCGGTACGCCCGCGGGGGGCGTCGTCGTTCCGCCTGGTGGGAGGGCCGGAACACCCGTCACGACTCACACCGCGCCGAGGTGTGGGGCGACCCCTTCCCGGGCAAGCGACGTCCGACGGCCCGTCCCGGTCCGGTGGCGCCACGCGCGCCGGACCTCCGCCCCGAGCCCCGGGGCGCCCTGTGCAGGAGGAACACCCGACGATGACCCAGGTATGGCCCGGTAGCGCCTATCCCCTCGGCGCCACCTACGACGGCACCGGCACCAACTTCGCGATCTTCAGCGAGGTGGCCGAGAAGGTCGAGCTGTGCCTCTTCGACGAGCAGGGCAACGAGGAGCGGATCCGGCTCCCCGAGATGGACGGCTACGTGTGGCACGCCTTCCTGCCCGGCATCCACCCGGGGCAGCGGTACGGCTTCCGCGTGCACGGCCCCTACGAGCCGGAGCAGGGGCTGCGCTGCAACCCCAACAAGCTGCTGCTGGACCCCTACGCCAAGGCGATCGACGGCCAGATCGACTGGGACCAGTCCGTCTTCGGCTACGACTTCGAGACCAAGGAGCGCAACGACGACGACTCCGCGGCGCACATGCCGAAGTCCGTCGTCGTCAACCCGTTCTTCGACTGGGGCGTGGACCGCCCGCCGAAGACGCCCTACAACAAGACGGTCATCTACGAGGCCCACGTCAAGGGCCTGACCATGACCAACCCGCGCATCCCCGAGGAGCTCCGGGGCACCTACGCCGGTGTCGCGCACCCCGCGACGATCGAGCACCTGCAGGGGCTCGGGATCACGGCGATCGAGCTGCTGCCGGTGCACCAGTTCGTGCAGGACGACACCCTGGAGCAGAAGGGTCTGCGCAACTACTGGGGCTACAACACGATCGGCTTCTTCGCGCCGCACAACGAGTACGCCCAGGCCCACAACGGCCAGCAGGTGCAGGAGTTCAAGGGCATGGTCCGCGCCCTGCACGAGGCCGGCATCGAGGTCATCCTCGACGTCGTCTACAACCACACGGCCGAGGGCAACCACAACGGCCCGACCCTGTCGTTCAAGGGCATCGACAACCGGACCTACTACCGGCTGGTCGAGGGCGACGAGCGGTACTACATGGACACCACGGGTACCGGGAACTCGCTCAACGTCCGCGCCCCCCAGTCGCTCCAGCTGATCATGGACTCCCTGCGGTACTGGGTCACCGAGATGCACGTCGACGGCTTCCGCTTCGACCTCGCCTCCACCCTGGCGCGCCAGTTCCACGAGGTCGACCGGCTCTCCGCGTTCTTCGACCTGGTCCACCAGGACCCGGTCGTCAGCCAGGTGAAGCTGATCGCCGAGCCGTGGGACATCGGTGACGGCGGCTACCAGGTCGGCAACTTCCCCGCGCTGTGGACCGAGTGGAACGGCAAGTACCGCGACACCGTCCGTGACTTCTGGCGCGGTGAGGGCGGGACGATCGGCGAGTTCGCCGACCGGATCTCCGGCTCGGCCGACCTGTACCAGCACTCCGGCCGCCGGCCGGTGGCCAGCATCAACTTCGTCACCGCGCACGACGGCTTCACCATGCGCGACCTGGTCTCGTACAACGAGAAGCACAACGAGGCCAACGGCGAGGGCAACAACGACGGCGAGAGCCACAACCGGAGCTGGAACGGCGGCGTCGAGGGCGAGACCGACGACCCGGCGATCCTGCACGTGCGCGCCCGCCAGCAGCGCAACTTCATCGCCACGCTGATGCTCAGCCAGGGCGTGCCGATGCTCCTGCACGGCGACGAGCTGGGCCGCAGCCAGGGCGGCAACAACAACGGCTACTGCCAGGACTCCGAGCTCACCTGGATCGACTGGGAGAACGTCGACGAGGGGCTGCTGGAGTTCACCAAGAAGGTCACCCAGCTGCGCTGCGACCACCCGACGTTCCGTCGTCGCCGGTTCTTCCACGGCCGGCCGGTGCGTCGCGGACTGGGCGAGCCGGTGCCGGACATCGCCTGGCTGACCCCCGACGGCGAGCAGATGGGTGACGACGACTGGGACGTCGGCTACGCCAAGTCCCTGGCCGTCTACCTCAACGGCGTGGGCATCCGGGAGACCGACGAGCGCGGCGAGTTCGTCACGGACGACCACTTCTACCTGGCGTTCAACGCCTCGGACCACCCCATCGAGTTCACGCTCCCCGGCGAGGACTACTGCCAGAGCTGGCGGACGGTCCTCGACACCGCCGAGATGGGCGAGGTCGAGCCGGTGGAGCTGAAGCCGGGCGAGACGGTCACCGTCGACGGCCGCGCGATCGTGGTGCTGACCGGACCGTCCGCATGACCGGCCCCGTCCTGGCTCCCGACGAGGAGCCCCGCCGCGGGGTGCCCGTGGCGACCTACCGGCTGCAGGTGCACGCCGGCTTCCCGTTGCAGGACGCCGCCGACGTCGCCGGCTACCTCGCCGATCTCGGGGTGACGCACGCCTACTCCTCCCCCCTGCTGCGCTCGGCCGAGGGCAGCAACCACGGGTACGACACGGTCGACCACGCGCACATCGACGAGGCGCGAGGCGGCCGGGAGGGCTTCGACCGGTTCGTCGGCGCGCTGCACGAGCACGGCCTCGGCCTGGTGCTGGACCTGGTGCCCAACCACATGGGCGTCGACGACCCGGCCGCCGCGCCGTGGTGGTGGGACGTGCTGCAGCACGGCCAGGGCAGCGAGCACGCCGCGGCCTTCGACATCGACTGGGAGTTCGGCTCCGGCAAGGTCCGCATCCCGGTGCTGGGCTCGGCCGACGACGTCGAGAAGCTCGACGTGGTGGACGGCGAGCTGCGGTACTACGACAACCGTTTCCCGATCGCCCCCGGCACCGAGTCGGGCACCCCGCAGGAGGTGCACGCCCGCCAGCACTACGAGCTGGTCGACTGGCGCCGCGCGGACTCGGAGCTGAACTACCGCCGGTTCTTCGCCATCAACACCCTGGCCGGGCTCCGGGTCGAGGACCCGGCGATCTTCGACGCCACCCACGAGCTGGTGCTGCAGCTCGTGCGCGACGGCGCCGTCGACGCCCTGCGCATCGACCACCCGGACGGGCTGGCCGACCCGAAGGGCTACCTGGACCGGCTGGCCGAGGCGTCGGGCAACCGCTGGACGGTCGTCGAGAAGATCCTCGAGCCGGGCGAGGACCTGCCCGGGTCCTGGGCGACGGCGGGCACCACCGGGTACGACGCGCTGGCCGAGGTCGACGAGGTGCTCATCGACCCCGCCGGTGAGGCCGCGTTCACGGCGCTGGACACCGAGCTTGCGGGCAGGCAGGTCGACTACGCCCAGCTGGTGCGGATGTGCAAGCGCGAGGTCACCGACGGGATGCTCGGCTCCGAGGTCGCCCGCCTGGTGCGGGTCATCGGCGAGCTCCCCGGCATCGAACGCGCGCAGCAGACCGAGGCGCTGGCCGAGCTGCTGGCGAGCTTCGGCGTCTACCGCAGCTACCTGCCCGACGGGCGCGAGCACCTGGACTCCACCGTCGCCGCGGTGCGCGAGCGCCGTCCCGACCTGACCGCGGCGCTGGACGCACTGCACTCCGTCCTCTCGCAGGCCGGCACCGAGGCGGCCACCCGCTTCGAGCAGACCAGCGGCCCGGTCATGGCCAAGGGCGTCGAGGACAGCGCCTACTACCGGTGGGCGCGGTTCGTCGCGCTCAACGAGGTGGGCGGCGACCCGGCCGACTTCGGCAGCACGGTCGCGGAGTTCCACGAGGCCCAGCGGCGGCGGCTGGAGCTGCGCCCGCGGTCGATGACCGCCCTCTCCACGCACGACACCAAGCGCAGCGAGGACGTGCGCGCCCGGCTGGCGGTGCTGGCCGAGGTCCCGAGCGAGTGGGCCCAGCTGGTCCGCGGCTGGTCGGCCCGCCACCCGCTGGCCGACCGCTCGCTGGCCCACCTGGTGTGGCAGAACCTCGTGGGGTCCTGGCCGCTCTCCCGCGAACGAGCGCACGCCTACGTGGAGAAGGCCGCCCGCGAGGCCGGCACCTCCACGACGTGGACCGACCCGGTGCAGGAGTTCGAGCAGCAGCTGCACGCGCTGGTCGACGCCGCGTTCGACGACCCGACGACGTCGGCGGAGATCGAGCAGTTCGTCACCCGCATCGCAGCGCCGGGCCGGTCGAACTCGCTGAGCCAGAAGCTGCTGCAGCTGGCGATGCCGGGCGTGCCCGACGTCTACCAGGGCACCGAGCTGTGGGACTACTCCCTGGTCGACCCGGACAACCGCCGTCCGGTCGACTACGCGCTCCGCCGGCAGCTGCTGGCCCGGCTCGACGCCGGTGAGGTGCCGCAGGTGGACGAGACGGGCGCGGCGAAGCTGCTGGTCGTCTCGCGCACGCTGCGCGCCCGCCGTGACCACCCGGAGTGGTTCGCCGGGTACGAGCCGATCGAGGTCACCGGGTCCGGCACCGAGCACCTGATCGCCTTCGACCGTGGAGCCGAGGGCGGCAGCGGCGCCGTCGTCGTCGCCACCCGGCTGCCGGTGGGGCTGGCCGCGTCGGGCTGGGGCGACACCGCCCTGCAGCTGCCCAACGGAGCCTGGCGCGACCTGTTCACCGGTCAGCGAGTCGTGTCCGACGTCGCCGGCGTGGCGGCCGATGCCCTGTTGACGACGCTCCCGGTGGCGCTGCTCGTCCGCGACTGAAAGAGGACCTCGTCCTCCCCACCCTTCGCAGGCTCAGGGCGGGCCCCTGGACGAGGCCGAGGGAGCGGGGTCGGCGAACGGTGCGCGGTCGGGCGGGGACCACCTGCGGTCGCGCCCCGGCGTGGCGGCGCCACGCCGGGGCGAATCGCCCGGTTCCGTTCCGTTCAGCGCGCAGCTCGCCGTCCCGGTGCCTAGCGTCGTCGGCGCACCCGGGCCTGCCCGGCCGGGTGCGAGGTGCCGGACCGCCGAACCCCGTCCGCCGGACGCCTGACTCCGACCCACCCCAGGACGGGGGCGGGGGAACCACTTCACGGCGCATCCGCGCCTCGGGGTGAAGCCGCACCGTGCCGCACAGGCACGACGGCCGGGCATCCGATTCGCCCGAACCCGACAGCTCACCTCGCAGGCGGTGATCGGAGGATCACCCATGTCCGAGAACATCTCGACGACGCATGCCCGCACCCGCTTCCGCCGGGGCGCCGTTGTCGTCGGCGCCGCGGCGATCGGCGTCGGCATGCTGGCCCCGCCGGCCGCGGCGGACCACTACGACTGGTCCGGCGTCGCGCAGTGCGAGTCCGGCGGCAACTGGAGCATCAACACCGGCAACGGCTACTACGGCGGGCTGCAGTTCAGCTCGCCCACGTGGCTGGGTCACGGGGGCGGCGAGTTCGCCCCACGGGCGGACCTCGCCAGCCCCGCGCAGCAGATCGCGGTGGCCGAGCGGGTCCTGCTGACCCAGGGGGTGGGCGCCTGGCCCACCTGCGGCAAGCAGCTGCGATCCGGCACGACCGCCCCGGCTCCTGCTCCGGCTCCTGCTCCGGCTCCGGCTCCCGCCCCGGCACCGGCTCCGGCCGCAGCTCCGGCTCCGGCCGCCGCTCCGGCCCCGGCTGCCTCGTCGGACGGCGTCCGGTACACGGTCAGGTCGAGGGACACCCTCGCGAAGATCGCCCGTGCCCAGGGCGTCGACGGCGGCTGGCGCGAGCTCTGGGCCGCCAACCGCGACGCCGTGCGGAACCCGAATCTGATCCGGGTCGGTCAGAAGCTGACCATCCCGGGCTGATCCGCTCCGGGCAGCCGGGGCCACGCGCCCCGGCTGCCCCCCGGGTGCCCGCGGGTCAGAACCGGATCGCGTCGATGACCTTGGCGCGGACGGCGATGATCGCGGGCAGCAGCCCGGCCAGGGCGCCCACCGCGGTCGCCGCGATGAGTCCCTCCACCGCGGCGGCCACCGGGAAGCCGGGGGTGTCGGCCAGCGGGATGCCGTCGTTCAGCAGCCGCTCCAGCGGGAGGTTGCGCACCAGCACGATCGACGCCCCCACGGCGGCCACGCCGGCCAGCGCCGTGGCGCAGACGCTCTCCAGCATCACCGCCGAGAAGATGCGGCCCGAGGTGGCCCCGAAGCTGCGCCGCACGCCGATCTCCCGGATGCGCTGCCGCACGGTGACCAGCCCGATGTTGAGCACGCCCAGCCCACCGAGCACCAGCACCACGATCCCGGCGCCGCGGATGGCCAGCCGCAGCATGGCGAGGGTCTCCTCCATGCCGGAGGCGTCCTGCCGGTAGGCGTCCACCTGCGCACCGCCCAGCGCCAGGCCGAGGTCGTGGGACACGGTCTCCATGACCTGGTCGGCCTGGTCCGGCTGCACCCAGAGCTCCAGCGTGCTGGGGCCGCCGTACATCGCCTGCATCGGGTCCACCGTGCCGGCGTCGTCCCAGGGCCCGCCGGAGCGGTCCACGCGGTAGGCGATGAGGTCGGACCCGTAGCCCTCGCGGACGACGCCGACGATCGTGGCCCGCACCGGCGTCGGGCCGCCGAGCACCACGGTGGGCCGCGAGGAGAGGTCCGGGACGCCGAGCGCCTCGAGGAAGGTCTCGTTGACCACGAGCGCCGGGCTGAGCGACGTCCGGTCACCCTCCCGGAACCAGCGGCCCTGGACCGGCTCCTTGCGGTGCAGCTCACCGTAGGACGGCGACACCCGCATCGTCTGCACCCGCTGCGTCCCGCCGGGCATCCGGTACAGCCCCTCGCCGTAGGAGACGTCGGCCGCGGTGGTGATCCCGTAGCGCTCGGTCAGCTCGGCGACGGCGGCGTCCCACTGCTCGGCGTCCGGAGGCATGCCGGTCATCGGGTCGAAGGCGCTGACCTGGATCGTGGCGGGGCGGCCGGCGCCGCGCTCGGCGCTCTCCTGCTGCACCTGGGCGACCAGCTGACCGAGCGCGGTCACGGTGGTCATGGCGAAGACGGCGAGGAAGACGCCGACCAGCGAGAGGACGACCCGGCTCTTGTGGACCCGGACCTCGTCCCACGCCTCGCTCAGCGCGCCCAGCACCCCGGTCATGCGGTGCCCCGGTCGGACGTCGCGGCCCCCAGCGCGCCCTGCTCGACCAGCGGGGACAGCCGGCCGGCCTCCAGCCGGAACCGCCGGCCGGCCAGCGCGGCGACGGAGAGGTCGTGGGTGATCGTCACCAGGGCGGCGCCGTTCTCGGCCGTCGCCTGCGCGAGCAGCGCCATCACCTGGGCACCGGTCTCCACGTCGAGTGCCCCGGTCGGTTCGTCGGCCAGCACCACCCGCGGGGCACGCACCAGCGCCCGGGCGATCGCGACCCGCTGCTGCTCGCCGCCGGAGAGCCGCTCGGGCACCTGGTCGGCGCGGTCCCCCAGGCCGACGCGGTCCAGCATCTCCGCGGCTGTCCGCCGCCGGCGCAGGAAGTCCCGGCCGCGCGCGTAGAGCAGCGGCGCGGCCACGTTCTCCACGGCGGTACGCCGCGGCAGCAGGTTGAACTGCTGGAAGACGAAGCCGAAGACCTCGCCGCGCAGTCGTGACCGGCGCCGGGAGCGCAGCTGGTCGGTCGGCTCGCCGTCGAGCAGGTACTCCCCTGCGGTCGGGGTGTCGAGCAGGCCGAGGATGTTGAGCAGCGTCGACTTCCCCGAGCCGGACCGGCCGACGATCGAGACGTGCTCACCCGGGGCGATGGCGAGGTCGACGCCGGTCAGGATCGGCAGGACGCTGCCGTCGGGCAGGTCGACCTGGCGGCTGACACCGCTGAGCGACAGCAGGGTCATCCGTACGGCCCGCCCGTCGAGTAGTCCTCGACGGTGTCGTCGGGCACGGGCACGAACTGCAGCACCTGCTCCCCCTCGTCCAGCCCCTCCCGGATCTCGACCTGCTCGCCGTCGGTGAGCCCCAGCGCGACGCTCCGCTGCTCCTCGGCGCCGTCGTCCCCGACGACCCAGACGTTGCCCTGCTGCACCGAGCCCTGGACGGCGGTGACCGGGACGACCAGGACGTCCTCGGCGGTGCCGGCCGAGACGGCCACCGTCGCCGCCATGCCGGAGAACACGGCGGTGCCCGGCGGCACCGCGCACCGGGCGGTGGTGCCCCCGCCGGCCGGGGGTCCCATCGGCCCGCCCATCCCGGCGTCGGGACCGGCGGCGACCGGCTCGGCACCGAGCGCGAGGCCGGTGCAGGTGAACGGCGCGGGGCCGCCCTGGACGGTGACCTCGGCGGTGGTCGGCGGCGCGAGCAGCCGGAACTGCTCGGCCTGGGTGAGCGGTGCGGAGACCGACAGGGTGCCGGGCGAGACCTGGCCGATCGTGTCGCCGACCGACACCACCTGGTCGACCAGGACGTCCAGCGAGGTGACGACGCCGGCGCTCGGGGTGGGGACGGCCACCGTGCGCACCTTCGGCGGCCGGGGCGTGGCCGTCGGGTTCCCCTCCGGATCGGTCCCGGTGGCCGGCTGCTGCTCCTCCTCGAAGCGGACCTCCACGACCGTCTGCCCGGCCGTGACCGTCGCGCCCTTCTGCACGAGCACCCGGCGCACCGTGCCGGCGGCCGTCGCCTTGACCGGCACCGCGCTGTCGGCCACCACGGTGCCCTGGACGGTCACCGTGTTGGCCACGGTCCCCCGGGCCACCGGCACGGGCGGCGAGGACAGGTCGAGCATCGGCGCACCGGGTCCGCCGGCGGAGGGCCCGGCGGCGTCGCTGCCCCCGAACGCCAGCACCACGAGGGCCACGGCGATGACCGACCACACCAGGAGCCGCAGGACGGGGAAGACCAGCGTGCGGACCGTGCCCACGGGCGACCTCCGGGGAATCGGGTACCGATCGGTACCGGTGGCAACGGACGATAGCGGTCCGCAAGCCCTCCGCCGCCGGTTCCGACTGCGGCACGCGGAGGCGTCACCGATCCGCGGTCCGAGGGTTGAGCAGGCAGGACGCGGGCAGAACTCCTCCGCCCCCCGCCGTCCCCCTCTCCCGGAGGCCCCCGCATGCCCGCTCCCGTCGAGTTCGCCGTCTGGGCGCCACTGCCCGAACGCGTGCGAGTGCAGGTCGACGGCACCGTCCACGACATGCGCCGGGGCGACGACGGTTGGTGGCGCACAGAGGTCGAGGCGCGGCCGGACGCGGACTACGGGTTCCTGCTGGACGACGACGACACCCCCCGGCCGGACCCGCGCTCGCGCCGCCAGCCCGACGGCGTGCACGGCCTGTCCCGCCGGTACGAGCCCTCGGCCTTCGAGTGGGGTGACGGCGCCTGGACGGGCCGGCCGCTGGCCGGGGGCGTGGTCTACGAGATGCACGTCGGCACGTTCACGCCCGAGGGCACCTTCGACGCGGCGATCGGCCGGCTCGGGCACCTGGTCCGGCTCGGGGTGGACTTCGTCGAGCTGCTGCCGGTCAACGCCTTCAACGGCACGCACAACTGGGGTTACGACGGCGTGCTCTGGTACGCCGTCCAGGAGACCTACGGCGGCCCGGAGGCCTACCAGCGGTTCGTCGACGCCTGCCACCAGCAGGGCCTCGGCGTTCTCCAGGACGTCGTCTACAACCACCTGGGGCCCTCGGGCAACTACCTGCCGATGTACTTCCCCATCTTCGCAGAGGGCGGCGCCAACACCTGGGGCGACTCGATCAACCTGAGCGGCCCGGACTCCGACGAGGTGCGCCGTTACATCATCGACAACGCGCTCATGTGGCTGCGGGACATGCACGTCGACGGGCTGCGGCTGGACGCCGTCCACGCGCTGGTCGACGAGCGCGCCACGCACGTGCTGGAGGAGATGGCCCAGGAGGTCGACAAGCTCTCGGTCGCCGTCGGCCGCCCGCTGACCCTGATCGCCGAGAGCGACCTCAACGACCCGCGCATGGTCACGCCCCGGGTGGCCGGCGGCCTGGGCCTGGCCGCCCAGTGGAGCGACGACTTCCACCACTCGCTGCACTCGGTGCTGACCGGCGAGGGGCAGGGCTACTACGCCGACTTCGCCGCCGGCGGGCTCGGCGGCCTGGCGAAGGTGCTGACCGGCGCCTACTTCCACGACGGCGCCTGGTCCAGCTTCCGCCGTCGGCACCACGGCCGGCCGGTCGACACCGCCGCCCTTCCCGGCTGGAAGTTCCTCGGCTACCTGCAGGACCACGACCAGATCGGCAACCGCGCCACCGGCGACCGGATCTCGGCCTCCCTCTCCCCAGGCCTGCTCGCCGTCGGCGCGACCATCACGCTGACCAGCCCGTTCACCCCGATGCTCTTCATGGGCGAGGAGTGGGGCGCCGGCACGCCGTGGCAGTTCTTCACCAGCCACCCGGAGCCGGAGCTGGGCAGGGCGACGGCGGAGGGCCGCATCGGGGAGTTCGCCGAGCACGGCTGGGAAGCCGACGTCGTCCCCGACCCGCAGGACCCCGAGACGTTCACCCGGTCCAAGCTCGACTGGTCGGAGCTCGACCGGGAGCCGCACGACCGGCTGCTCGCCGTCCACCGGTCGCTGCTGGCGCTGCGCCGCGCCCACCCGGACCTGGTCGACCCCGACCTGGCCGCCGTGCAGGTGGCGTGGGACGACGCCGATCGCTGGCTGGTCGTGCACCGGGGCACGCTGCGCGTCGTGGTGAACCTGGCCGACCAGCCCCGGGAGATCGACCTCGACCGGACGGCCGGGGAGGTCCTCTTCGCGACCGGCGAGCTGCCCGTGCTGGACGGCGAGACGGTGACCCTGCCGGCGCAGAGCGCGGCCGTCGTCAGCACGCTCTGACGTGCGCCGCCTGTTCCCCGGGCCGGGCGACCTCGACGGTGGCCCCCTCGACGACAGGGGGCTGGCCGAGGCCTACCGCTGCCCGCCCGGCCGGTGGCTGCGGATGGACTTCATCGCCTCGCTCGACGGCGCCATCACCGTCGGCGGGGTGAGCGAGGGGCTCGGCTCCCCCGGTGACCGCCGGGTGTTCCGGGTGCTGCGCGCGCTCTCCGACGTCGTCCTGGTCGGCTCCGGCACCGCGGCGGCGGAAGGCTACCGGCCCGTGCTGCCCGGCTCCGCCGTCGCCCGCCTGCGGGAGTCGCTCGGCCGGCCGGCGACCGCGCCGATCGCCGTCGTCACCCGGCGCGCCTCCCTCGACCCGGCCGCGGGGCTCGTCACCGACGCCGTCTCCCCCACGATCGTGGTCACCTGCGGCGCGGCCGACGCCGACCGCCGGGCGTCGCTGTCCGCCGCCGGCGCCGAGGTGCTGGTGTGCGGCGACGACGACGTCGACCTGCCCGCCGCCCTCGACGCGCTGGCCGAGCGCGGCCTGCAGCAGGTCACCTGCGAGGGCGGCCCTCAGCTGCTGCGGACGGCGCTGGACGCCGGCGTCGTCGACGAGCTGGACCTCTCGGTCTCGCCGGCCCTGGTCGGCGGCGAGGCGCGGCTGCTCGACGGCGCCCTGGGCGACCCGGCGCGGCTGACGCTGCGCCAGGTGCTCGAGGAGGACGGAATGCTGTTCACCCGGTACGACGTCCGGGCAGCCCGCTAGCTACCGGACGACGGCGACCACGCCGCGATCGGTGCTCCCGTCGGGACGCGTCCAGTCCACCTCCACGGTGCCCCGGGCTCCCGCGACGACCGCGCCGGGCTCCGGCACCCGGACGAGCTCGACGGTGCCGCCGTCGCCGCCGTTCCAGATCCGGCCGACCGAGGGGTCGAGGGTGTCGCTCTGCGACTGGTGCTGGGCCTCGACCGCGCCCGCGACGAATGCGAGCAGCTGCGCCATCGCGAGCGGGTCGCGCTCGGCGTCGTAGACCCAGCGGGTGCCCAGCACTCCGTGCTCGAGGGTGCCGATCAGACCCTCCGCCGCCGCCTCGAGAGGGGCACCTCGGTAGGTCACCGGGACGAAGTAGGCGGTGCCCTCGCCCGCCGCGTCGTCGGTGACGAGCATGAGCTCGATGCCGACCTCGCCGGCGGGGTCGTCGAGCCGGAACCCGCCGGCCCGGGCCAGCCGCGGCGCCGTGTCCCCGGTCCGGTACCAGGATTGCCGCGGGAGCCACCCGGCCAGGAGCTCGAGCTTGGTGGGCGTCAGCGTGGTGCGGTGGATGGTGGCCATACCGGCACCCTGCCACGGTCGCGGCTGGTTGACTGCCCGCATGGACCTGCCCGTTCAGCCGCCGGTGAAGCCGATGCTGGCCAAGCCGGCGACGAAGATCCCCACCGGCGACGAGTGGTTCTACGAGCCCAAGTGGGACGGCTTCCGCTGCATCGTCTTCCGCGACGGCGACGAGGTGGAGCTGGGCAGCCGCAACGAGCGCCCGCTCACCCGCTACTTCCCCGAGGTGGTGGAGGCGGTCAAGGCGCACCTGCCCGAGCGCTGCGTCGTGGACGGCGAGATCGTCGTGCCGGCCGGTGATCGCCTGCACTTCGAGGCGCTGCTGCAGCGGATCCACCCCGCCGAGTCCCGCGTCCGGCTGCTGGCCGAGCAGACGCCGGCCTCCTTCGTCGCCTTCGACCTGCTGGCGCTCGGCGACGAGTCGCTGCTGGAGACCCCGTTCGCGCAGCGCCGGGCCCGCCTGGAGGAGGCCCTGTCCGGCGCCCGACCGCCGGTGCACCTGACCAGCGTCACCCGCGACGCGGCGACGGCGCAGCGCTGGTTCGACACCTTCGAGGGCGCGGGTCTGGACGGCGTCGTCGCCAAGTCCGCCGACCTGCCCTACGGCCCCGACCAGCGGCTGATGACCAAGGTCAAGCACGTCCGGACGGCGGACTGCGTGGTCGCCGGGTTCCGCTGGCACAAGAGCGGACCGATCGTCGGCTCCCTGCTCCTGGGGCTCTACTCCGACGGCGAGCTCCAGCACATCGGCGTCGCGGCGTCGTTCCCGATGAAGCGCCGGGCGGAGCTGGTGGAGGAGCTGGCGCCCTACCGGGCCGAGGCGCTCGACGGGCACCCGTGGCAGGACTGGGCCAACGCCCAGGTGCAGGCCGACGGGGAGCAGCGGATGCCCGGTGCGGTGAGCCGGTGGAACGCGAAGAAGGACCTCTCCTGGGTGCCGCTGCGCCCCGAGCTGGTCGTCGAGATCAAGTACGACCAGCTCGAGGGACGTCGGCTTCGTCACACCGGGCAGTTCCTCCGCTGGCGCCCGGACCGGGACGCCCGCAGCTGCACGTACGACCAGCTCGACGTGCCCGTTCGCTACGACCTGGCCGAGGTGCTCGACGGCTGACCCGGCGTGACGACGGGGCCGCGGAGGTCGCCCGTTCGGGAACTCGTGCCTGCACCTGTCGCCCCGGGCTCCTAGGCTCGTGATCATGCGTCTGCTCCGTGGCCTCCCGGCCGTCGCCTCCGGCCTGCTCGCCCTGCCCCTGGCCCTGGCCGGCTGCACCTCCTTCGGCGAGAGCTCGGAGGAGTCCTCGGCGACGACCGCGGCGCCCACCGAGGCGGCGGTGGCGCCCATCGAGTGGAGCGACTGCGACTCCCGCATCCAGCCGCTGATCGAGGGGCAGCCCGGCAGCGAGCGCGACATCTTCTTCGAGTGCGGCACCACCGAGGTGCCGATCAGCTACGACGAGCCCGGCGGCGCCACCCTGCCGCTGTTCCTCTTCCGGGCCGTGCCCGCCGGGCAGACCGACCGGATCGGCTCGCTCGTGGTGAACCCCGGCGGCCCGGGCGGGTCGGGCGCCGACGCCGCCCTCGGCCTGGCGCTGACGCTGCCGGAGGACGTGCTGCGGCGCTTCGACATCGTCGGGTTCGACCCCCGCGGCGTCGGCCTGTCCACGCCCGTCGAGTGCATCCCCGCCGACCTCAAGGACGAGCTGGTCGCCGCCGAGCCGCGGCCGACCACCGCCGAGCAGCTCGACGAGGTGTTCGCGCTCTCCACCGAGATCGCGGAGGGCTGCGCCGAGGAGTACCCCGACTCGCTGGGCACCTTCAACACCGTCGACACCGCGCGGGACATGGACCAGCTGCGCGAGGCACTGGGCGACGAGCAGCTGAACTACCTCGGCTACTCCTACGGCACCACGCTGGGCTCCACCTACGCCGAGCTGTTCCCCGACCGGGTGCGCGCCATGGTGCTCGACGCCGCCGTGGACCCCGACCGGGACGTGATCGCCGACGCCGAGGCCAACGCCGCCGGCTTCGAGGCCGGCTTCGACGCCTTCGCTGCCAACTGCACCGGCCTGATCGCCGGTTGCCCACTGGGTGACGACCCGCGCCGCTTCCTGGAGGAGCTGCTGACCCAGGCCGCGCAGGCCCCGATCCCCAGCAGCGCGGAGGGCGAGACCCGCCAGGCGACGCCGGGCGTGGTGCTGACTGCCGTGCAGGCCGCGCTCTACGACACCGGGTCGTGGCCGCAGCTCGCGCAGGGCCTGCGCGCGGCCCGCGACGGTGACTCGACGGCGCTGTTCTCGCTGGCCGACGAGCTGACCGGCCGGCTGGACGCCGACACCTACTCCAACCTGCTGGACGCCAACATCGCGATCAACTGCGCCGACACCGAGGAGACGGTGGAGGAGACGCGGGTGCGCGAGCTGGTCGCCCAGTGGAGTCAGGAGTACCCGCTCTTCGGTGCCGGCGCGGCCGCCGGGCTCTACACCTGCTCGGTGTGGGAGGCCGAGCGCACCCCCCTCCCCGAGCGGGACGCGGCGGGCAGCGCACCGATCCTGGTCATCGGCAACGTCGGCGACCCGGTGACCCCGCTGCCGGGCGCGGTCGACCTGGCCGAGGACCTCGAGAACGCCGTGCTGCTCACCTGGCAGGGGCAGGGACACACCGCCTACCCGAAGACCGACTGCGTGACCGCGTCGGTCAACGCCTACCTGCTCGACCTCGTCGTCCCGCAGGACGGCCTCACCTGCCCCGCGTGACGATCGCTCGCGGCGGCCCCTGCTGCGGTAGGAACTAGAGCCATGGCCAGCAGCAAGGACGCCGTCGTCCTCGACGTCGACGGGCACGAGGTGCGCGTCTCCAACCCGGAGAAGCCGTACTTCGGCGAGCGCGGCGTCCGGAAGATCGACGTCGTCGAGTACTTCCTCGCCGTGGGCGAGGGGATCCTCTTCGCGCTGAAGGACCGGCCGACGACGCTGGAGCGCTGGCCCGGCGGGGTGTTCGAGGGCGCCCGGCTCTCCACCCGGGTGGACAACACCGGCGACGCGTTCTACCAGAAGCGGGTGCCCAAGAACGCCCCCGAGTGGGTGCCGACGGCGCACATCACCTTCCCCAGCGGGCGGACCGCGGACGAGATCGCGCCGGACTCGGTCGCCGTCGTCGCCTGGTGCGCCAACCTGGGCACGCTGACCTTCCACCCATGGCCGGTGGACAAGGCCGACGTCGAGTCGCCGAACCAGATCCGCATCGACCTCGACCCGCAGCCGGGCACCGACTTCTCCGACGCCGTGTGGGTCGCGCCGCACGTCCGGGAGCTGCTCGCCGAGTTCGGCATGCAGGGCTGGCCGAAGACCTCCGGCGGCCGCGGGGTGCACATCTACGTGCCCATCCACCCGCGCTGGACCTTCACCGAGGTGCGCCGGGCGGTCATCGCCTTCGGCCGGGAGCTGGAGCGCCGGCTCCCCGACCGCGTGACCATGTCGTGGTGGAAGGAGGAGCGCGGCGAGAAGATCTTCATCGACTACAACCAGATGGCCCGGGACCGCACGATCGCCTCGGCGTACTCCATCCGGCCCAAGCCGCACGCGCCGGTGTCCGCGCCGGTCGACTGGGACGAGCTGCCCGACGTCTCACCGTTCGACTTCGACGTCCTCACCATGCCCGCCCGCTTCCGCGAGGTGGGCGACAAGCACGCCGGGCTGGCCGACCACGCCTACGACATCTCGCCGCTGCTGGAGCTGGCCGAGAAGCAGGAGGCCGACGCCGGACTGGGCGACCTGCCCTATCCGCCGGACTACCCGAAGATGCCGGGAGAACCAACGAGGGTGCAGCCAAGCCGTGCCAAGAGGCTGACCAGCGAGGATGCCTGATCGCTTGACTGACGGCGGCACGCGTGAGGGCTGGGAGATGAGCGCACACCGCTCGTTCACCTGACATCCCGCCCACGACCGAGCTGCCGGGGCGCGTTCCCAGCAAGGCCGAGGCCGTAGCGTCACAGGCGAGGAGTCAACCGGACCGGGGGCACTCCCGTGATCACCACGCGCACGGCTGGCCTGCCCTCACCCCTGTTCCTCACCCACGCCGGTGACGAGCGTGTTAGCCGCACAGGGCCGAGCTGACCCTGTCGGACATGGACATACACCGATCAGAAGGCCACAATTGTGGCCATGACGACCGCCGAGCCGCTTCGATCGGTCCGCGACCACCTATCCGATGTCGTCGACCGGGTACAGCGCCATCACGAGCGGGTGATCATCACCCGTAACGGCCACGACGCCGCCGTTGTCATCAGTCCGGAAGACCTGGCCCAGCTCGAGGAGACGATCGCGGTCCTCGGCGACCCCGAAGCGCTGGCCGACATCCGTGAGGCCGACGCCGCCTACGACCGCGGTGACGTCCTTCGCGGCGTCGAAGCCGTCCGCCGGCTGCAGCGTGACTGACGAGGGACCCTACGAACTCGTCGTCACCCCGCCCGCGCGCCGAGCGCTGACCGACCAACTGCCCGAATCGGTGGCCGCAGCGGTGGTCGACTTTCTCACCACCGCGCTCATCGTGAGTCCACGCCGGATCGGGAAGCCGTTGCGCGGCGAACTGGTGGGCATCTGGTCGGCACGGCGAGGGACCTACCGAATTCTGTACCGGGTGCGCGAGGACAGGCGGGAGGTCGTCGTCGTCCGCATCGACCACCGCCGCGACGTCTACCGGCCCCGCTGACGGCCTTCCGGCCCACCCGTGCCAGTGCGCCGCAGCTTCTCTCAGCGCGCCTCGCGTAGGAGAGCAGCGTCCACCAAGGTGGTGTGCGATGGCGCCGACGCAGCTCCCCGGCAGCCTCCCTTCCTTGATGCGCTCCAGGCGCCGGCCGTGCCCAGCCGGCGGGGTTGGCGAGTTCCCACGAGCCCGGGACGATGAGCAGGTGGGACCTCTCGCCGCCGCGGTGCTGCCGCTGATCCGAACTCGTGCCGACCTGCACCGATGGGGTTCGGCGAACCAGCACGGCATGGTGATGCACGAAGCAGTTGACCTGCTCGAGCAAGCCATGCCGACGGAAGAACCGGTCGAGGTGCACGCGGTGACCCACAAGGCGCTGACCAGCGCCATCAAGGTGATCGCACGAGCCGACGACTCCAGCGGGATCATCGGTGACGCATGCCGCCGGCTGCTCGCCCTGCACCCGAGGACAGCGGCCGCCGCGTCGGCTCCGCCGGGCCGGCTGGTGGACTGGATGATCGCGTTCCAGTTCGACGGCGACGTCGACTACTTCGAGCTCGACCCGGTTGCCTACGCCCCGGCCCTCGGGGCCGATGGCATCACCGCCTACCGCCACCGCCTGGGCGAGATCCAGGAGCGGGTCGGGGACCCGCCGGTCGACCGCTTCGCGTCGAACCATCGGCACGAGCACTGGGTGCTGAGCTGGAATGAGCAACGGCTCGCCGTCCTCGACCGCGACGCCGACGCCGTCATCCGCACCCACGCCCGCGACCGGAGCATCGCCCGCTGGTTCCACGACACCGCTGTCGCCCTCGTCGAGATCGACCGGGTCGACCTCGCCACCGACTGGGCCCGGCAGGGCGCCGAGATTGACCCCTTCCACCAGGCTCAGGAGTGCGCCGACCTGTGGGTGTCCCTGCTCGACCAGCAGCCCCGGTACGACGCGGACGACATCCTCGCCGCCCGTCGCTCGGTGTTCGACCGATGGCCGACCGACTCCACCGCAGCCCGACTGCACGACGCCGCCACCGCCGCCGGCCGGGCCTGGGCCGACATCGACGAGCACGTCATCAACCGGCTCGCGCAGCAACCGCAGAACGCCGTCTGCTTCGCGCTGGGCACCTTGCGCGACCCGCGGCGCGCCTGGCAGCTCGCCCACGACCTCGACCTAGACCCCGACGACACCCACACCTGGGGAACGCTGGCCACCGCATACGAGGCCATCGACCCACCGGCCACACTCCCGGTGCACGCCCGGATCGTCGAGCGCGACCTCACCCACGCCGACGCCCGGCACTACCGCGACGCCGCCCGACGCCTGGCCGGAATGCGCACCCTCGCCGCCGGCACCGGCGACCAGGAACACATCGACCACGTCGACCGGCTCATCGCCGAGCTCCGCCTGACCCATCGCCGCAGGCCACGCCTGCAGCAGGAGTTCAACCGAGCCCGCCTGCCATGACATCCCGAACAAGAGCCCGCACCGACGTCGCCAGACACGCACGGGGCAGCCGGCGCTGCGGCACGCTGAGTGCCCTCAGATAGAGGTGGGGCAGCCCCCTTTCCCGAGGAGGCGACACTAGCTGTACTGACCCGCTGCGTTGTTGACGCGGTCGATGGGTGAGCGTCCGCCGATGCCCAGGTGGGGCCGGTTCA
>NZ_JAAGWG010000041.1 GCF_010682065.1 Blastococcus saxobsidens | reverse complement strand
CCGCGGCCACACCGCGCTCGGCGGACGAACCCCCGCCGCCCGCGTCACCAACCTGGCGGGTCAGTACATCTAGATCCGCCGTGTTACCCAGAGTCCGTCCGAATACCGGGTCTTTGGTGGCTCTTCGCAGTGCTGAAACGTTCTTACGACTATCCGATATTGCCGCTGCTCGAGCGACCAGGTTGATGTCCAAGCCGAATAAATAAGCCAACGGCAACTGTGTGGCCAGGTCCGTTTGCCGTGAGACAGTCCTAAGAGGCTCGTTGAACCCCCCTGTGGATTCTGCGCGCAGGTAGTACGCAACGAGCGAGCGGAAGCTTGGTTCGAATTCCGTTCCCGCGAGCGCAAAGAGGTCCCGCCCCAGCTGGTGGCGCAGGATGTCCAAGGTGACAATATCGCCATCGATAGCGGGCGCATTGGGCGCCTGCCCGCTCCGGCTAATGGTGTGTCGTGCGCCAGCCTCGGTGAGGTCAAGCCGAAATTCGTACTTCTCGAGTTCGGGACGGCGCAGCAAGTGATTGGGCCCTGCGTTTGACCCGAGACAGAAGTCGAGTGCCGTAATAAAACTCGTCTTTCCGACCGCGTTCCTGCTGTCTTTGGACGGCGCATTGCGCGTACGGACGGCCAGAGCGACGTTCAGCCCCGGCTCGAAGACCGCAGGTTTCGCATCGGGAAGGGAGCTAGTCAGCGAGTGAAGCACGATTCATCCTCAGTAGCTCGTCTTCTAGTCGGACCGCATCGGCCGTGAACAGCACGTCCAACGCCAATGCGAACCACCAGAAAGGTACTGCGGATTGCATCCTATTCTGCAGCCTCCAGCGTCGCAGCGACTCCCATGTGGCACTGACGGTCCGAGGCCGATCAAGCTGCAAAAGGACTTGCCCTGCGACTGTGATGAGGGCCTGATCCGGGAGTGTTGACTTAGACGGCAGCAGCATTCGCGGTCACCGTCCCTGTTGGGGAGACTCGAAGATGGTGCACGTCTCGAAGAAGTGCGTTGCTACCATCAGGGCCGCACTCCGGCGTTCTTGCACATGATCGGCCCCATTGTCGAGAAAAGCATGCGACTCAAGTTCGCGCACCAACGCTTGAAACACAAGATTTGCGTCATGTAGCTTGGCCTTCAAGCCGTCGTAGATGATGCGAATGTTTTCAGAAACTTGAAACTCTTCCCCAGGCGTGGCCCGCTCGAAGTAATAGCGAACGTGGCCGGTAAGGGCCTCATAGTTCTTCAGTAGGGCCGTGGTCTCGTCATTAAACCGATTGTGCTCGATCTTCCCCGGAGGCACTTCGGCCACTTCATCAAGGCCAGGAATCAATCGCGTACGAGCGAGCGCCCTAACACAGCTTGCGATGTACTGTATTCCTGCGGCCCGCTCAGACGGCGGTTCCCCAAACCGGTGAGACAACGCTGCGCTATCGAGATGCTGGAGACACTCGGCCCATAATGTGTATGGCGTCCATTGTTCGACCGACACTCCACCGATCGCGCGTTCCGCCTTACGAAGGCTTGCGATTGTCTGTGCTGCCATGACGGGCAACCCCTGGGCGTCGTTATGAACGAACGCCCACCGTTCCATCATTTGACCCCAGTGGCTCTTAGCCTTCGTGAAGTCGTCCTTGATCTTCTTAGTGACGTACCTGTCGTTGGGGCTCGACGCGCCGTATGCGGCCAGCATCAGGCCATCAACGTAGCCGTCACAGCCCTTGTCTCCGCGCCCCGAGGCGGCCACCTGAACAAACGCACCGCCGTGGAGACGAGTCATTACATCAGTGATGAAGTCTTCCCAGGCATTGCCTGTCGTGCGCATGCAGAACGCCATGAGGTTGCTGCGGAACCAGTTTGTCTCAAGACTTGTGAGCATCTATCCCCCCGTGCGTTGCCTTGATGCTATCGAGTCACACCGGTGAGGCCGACGGGACGAGCCGTCTCGTCCGTCGTACCGGTGCTCAGCAGGTCAGCCGGCTGGACCACTCCTGTTCGTCGGCCGCGCGCCTCCGGCAGGTGCACGCTCAATCGCAGGCGGTGTTGCAGCAGGTGGGCCCGGCAGGGTGTAGTCCACGCCCGGCCCGCTCGCATCACAACGCGTCGACGCCAGGCCGATCGTCATCACTGCTGGTCGATGCCTGCAGGGAGTGGCGCGCATCCGGGGGGCGGGGATCCCCTCCGTTCGGTGTTCGGTGTTTACCGAACACCGAACGGGTGACACTCTGGCCCTATGCGCGCCGACCTCACGCCTGCTGATGCTGAAGACCTATTCATCGCGGCGGTCGACTCTCTGGGATTACGGGCCGAGCCGCCCCCGGCCGGGGGTGACTACGGGGCGGATGTACTCATCTCAACGCCCGGCGGGCCTGCCGTCGCCGTGGAAGTCAAGACGATGGCGTTGGTGAATACGGAGGCTGCCCACCGGCTGCGGAACCGCGCCGTCCACTACCCGGCCTCGTCGATGCAGGTCGTCGTGGCCCCGAGGATCACTTCGGCTGCGCGGGACGTCTTGAATGAAGCGGGTTTGGGCTGGCTCGACCTGCGCGGTCACCTCCGACTGGTGGGTCCGGGGATCTTCGTGGACACAGCCGTTGCCGGTCTGTTGGAACCCGCGCCGGAGCGCAGGGGTGTCATCGGTCAGGTCGGGGTGGAGTTGGCGGCACTGCTGTTGATGACACCCTGGAAGGCGTGGGGGGTACGCGAGGCCGCGGATGCACTGTCGCGGGCACCCAGCACGGTCTCTCAGGCATTCTCGGCGTTGCGGGCCGCCCAACTGGTCACGGATGAACTAGAGCCCGAGGGCCCAGAGTTGTTCTGGGAGCTGGCACGGCACTGGGGCTCGGCTCGGGCCGATGTTGCATCACTGCCCGGGCCGGGGCGCGGGAGGGACAACGATGTCCTTCGGCTGGGCCTTGACAATGTCGAGAAGACCACTGGGTGGGCCCTAAGCGACACGGTCGCAGCCGCTCACTACGGCGCTCCGGTGGCCATCCGCTCCGACTACCCGCTGGACTTCTACGTTCCCGACCGCAGCACGCTCCGGCGTGCCGTGCGTCTGCTAGGGCCGGCTTTGAGCTTCTCCCAGCGAGCCGGTCAAGTGCGGGTCGCGCCCGTCCCTGCCGTCTGTGCGCGGCGAGTGGACGGCAACAGCGAGTGGCCATTGGCCCACCCGCTGTTCGTAGCTTTGGACCTGGCCCAAGATCCCGGCCGCGGTCGGGAGATCCTGCAGGACTGGAACCCGACTGGGCCGGGACAGCGTGTCTGGTGAACCCCGGCTGGTCCAGCTCGCTGGCGAGGCCATGACGCGCCTGGTGTCGGCCATTCCGCTGGTCTCCGAACTCACCGGGAGCCCGGTCATCGTAGTCGGTGGCCTGGCTGTCATGTGCCGCCTCGGTACCCCTTACCGGGCCACGACCGACCTGGACACCGTCGACGTCCAGACCCCCGACAGGCGACCGCACTTGGAACTCCTGCTCACGGAATCGTTGCCGAGTGGGCCCTCAGGGGCTCTTCTCGATACCCCCTTAGGACCAGTACAGGTCGACGTGCTGCCTGTGTCCCAAGCCGACCGCGATCCCCTCCCTGAGGACGAGAACGACCGACTCCACGTCCAATCCCACTTATGGGCAGCGGAAACGGCAACGGACCTAACACTCGTCGTCACCGGGACTGCCCCGGTCACCGTCGCGGTGGCCGAACCTGGCCCGATCATCGCAACGAAGCTGCAGGCAGTCATGAACCGCGGGGCCGCGAAGGAGGGCACCGATCTCCTGGATATCATCTCGTTGACGCTGGACACTCAGTGCGGGCCTGCCTCGAGGAGCCAACTTGAGCATGCCGACGAGCAACTACGCGCAGACGCTCTCCTGCACGCCCGGCGGTGGTTCCGCGAGCACGCGGCCCGCTCGCTGCGCAAGATTCAGGCTGTACCTGAGGGGCGGGGCATCGAAGCCGACGACCTCGAGCTCGTCGGTGAGCTCCTCACCTCAGCGCTAGAACGCTAAGACCCCAACTGACAGGTTCCGCGACCATGAGCACTGCTCGATCGCCTGGGGCACATCTGGGGCACATGACGTCGTGATTGACCGAGAATGGCATTGATTGGCTGAGCGGTATATGTACAGGTCCAAGGACACATGGTGCTGTAACGGCTGGCCAGCGGGACCCTTAGACACGTACTGGGACTACACGCAGCTATGGTTCCCGCGCCGCGAGGGCATGCGGATCGACTTCGTGCTGGGCTCCCCCGCCCTGGCCGCCCGCGTCGAGGGCGCCTTCATCGACCGCGAGGAGCGCAAGGGCAAGGGCGCCAGCGACCACGCCCCGGTCGTCGTCGACCTGTCCTGAGGTCGGCTGCCCGTGCTCGTCCTGCTCCCGCCGTCGGAGACGAAGGCCCCCGGCGGCGACGGTCCGCCCCTGGACCTCCCCGGGCTCACCGCCCCCGAGCTCACCCCGGTGCGCACCGAGCTCGTCGGGGCGCTGGCCACGCTGGCCGGGGACGTGCCGGCCGCCCGCGCCGCTCTGGGCCTCTCCCCCGCCCAGGACGCCGAGATCGCCCGCAACGCCGCCCTGCGGACCGCCCCCACGATGCCGGCGCTGCAGCGCTACACCGGCGTCCTCTACGACGCCCTCGACGTCGGCTCGCTGACCCGCGCGCAGCGGGAGCGGGCCGACCGCCGGCTGGCCGTCGGCTCCGCGCTGTTCGGCCTGGTCGGCGCCGGCGACCGGATCCCTGCCTACCGGCTGTCCGCCGGGTCGGCGCTCCCGGGGCTGCCCACCCTGCGCTCGCTCTGGAAGCCGGCGCTGGGGCCCGTCCTGGCCGGGTTCGACGGGCTCGTGGTCGACCTGCGCAGCGGTTCCTACGCCGCCCTGGCGCCCGTGCCGGGCGCGGTGACCGTCTCGGTCCTCAGCGAGCGCGCCGACGGCACCCGTGCCGTCGTCAGCCACTTCAACAAGGCGCACAAGGGCCGGCTCGCCCGGCTGCTGGCCACGACGACCGCCGAGCCCGGCGACGTCGTCCGGCTGCGTGCGCTGCTCCGCCGGGCGGGGTTGCACGTGGAACATGACGGCGGACCCTCCCTCACCCTGGTCGTCCCGGCCGGCTGAGGCGGATCTCTCGTGCCCATTCGCACCGGTTGGTTGCGTCCAACCGGTCCGCCGTGACATAACTGCTGGGACCGCGCCACTCCAACAGGTGGGCGGGCGGTCCGCGACTCCGGCGGCGGCCGGGCAGAAGGGCTTCGGTGGACCCATCCTCGGACCGTGCGGTGCGGGCGGGCACATCCCCGGCCGATCGCGCGGCAGTGCGGCTGCGCCAGGACCAGGTCCGCGTCGACGCCGCCCGGCGGGTCCTCCCCGAGGGCGGGCGCGCCGGCCTGGACCGCCTCGCCGACCTCGCCGCCCGGCTGATGGGCACCGCCGGCAGCCAGGTGTCGCTGCTGGTCGACCACCAGCTCGTCGCCGCCGGCACGGGCGTGGCCGAGGTGGGGAGCATCGGCCCGCTCGAGGAGTCCCTCTGCACGGTGACCGCCGCCTTGCCGGCCGGCGAGTCCCTGGTGGTACCCGACGCCCGTAACGACCCGCGGGTCCAGGACCTGCCTCCGGTGCGCGCCGGTGCCGTGGGGTCCTACCTCGGCACCGCGCTGACCGACGGCCAGGGGCAGTCGGTGGGTGCGCTCTGCGTCTTCGACCCCGAGCCGCGGCCGTGGGCCCGGTCGGAGATCGACACCCTGCAGCAGCTGGCCGGCTCCGTCATGACCGAGCTCGAGCTCTCGGCCCTGCTGCGCCGGTACGAGGACGACCGCGTGCGGTTCGAGCTGGCCACCGAGGCCGGCGGGGTGGGCACCTGGGACTGGGACCAGAAGACCGGCGAGCTCACGTGGGACGAGCAGCTCATCGCGATGTTCGGGTACGAGCCCGACGGTTTCGGCCGGACCATCGACGCGTTCGACGCGCGCCTGCACCCCGACGACCGGCCCTGGGTCAACGAGGCCCTCCAGCAGGCGCTCGACACCGGCGGCGGGTACGACGCCACCTACCGGGTCGTGTGGCCCAGTGGCGAGACCCGCTGGATCCACGCCCGCGGCCGCTGCGTGCTGGACACCGCCGGCCGGACGACCCGGATCCTCGGCACCGCCTACGACGTGACCGGCGAGCGCGAGGCCGCCACCCTGGTGACCCGGGTCCTGGAGGCGATGCCCGCCGGCTTCTACAGCCTGGACCGGGACTGGCGGTTCACCTACGTCAACGCCGTCGCCGAGCGCCTGCTCCAGTCCTCGCGGGACGAGCTGCTCGGCCGCGAGCTGTGGGAGGCCTTCCCCGACGCGATGAACAGCGTCTTCGAGGAGAGCTACCGGGAGGCGGTGCGCACCGGGGAGCCCGTCTCCTTCGACGCGTACTACCCCGCCCCGCTGGACGGCTGGTACGAGCTGCGCGCCTGGCCCACCCCCGACGGCCTGTCGGTGTACTTCCTCGAGGTGACCGAGCGCCGGTCGGTGCAGGACCAGGCCGAGCGCTCCGCGCGGCGCCTGGCGCTGCTGGCCGGCGTCAGCGCCGACCTCGCCGGGGCCCTGGACACCCGGACCGCCACCGCCCACCTGCCGCAGCTGGTCGTCCCCGCGCTGGCCGACTTCTGCATCGTGACCGTGGTGGACGCCGACGGCCGGCCCGGCGACGTCGGCTGCTGGCACGCCGACGAGGAGATGCGGCCGGTCCTCGAGCGGTACATGCACCTGCGGATGGACGCGATGCCCCCGGACTCACCGGCCGCCATCGCCCTGCGCACCGGTGAGGCGATCCGCCGCAACGGCCGGGAGGTGTCCTCGCTGCTGCCCCCCGGCGAGGCGCGTGACCTCGCCGTGCAGCTCGCGCCCCGGGAGGCCATCGTCCTGCCCATGCGCGGCCGCAACCGCACGCTGGGCCTGCTGACCGTCTACTACGCCGAAGGCACGCCGGCGCGCGAGGAGGACCTCTCCACCGCGCAGGACGTCGCCGAGCGGGTGGGCCTCGCCCTGGACAACGCCCGGCTCTACGGGGCGCAGCAGCAGCTGGCCGAGGGGCTGCAGCGCAGCCTGCTCACCGAGCCGCCGGAGCCCGACCACGCCGAGATCGCCGTCCGCTACCTGCCGGCCGCCGAGGCGGCCCGGGTCGGCGGCGACTGGTACGACGCCTTCATGCAGCCGGGCGGCACGACGATGTTGGTCATCGGCGACGTCGTCGGTCACGACACCGAGGCCGCCGCCGCGATGGGCCAGCTGCGCGGGCTGCTGCGCGGCATCGCCACCTACAGCGACGCCGGACCGGTCGAGGTGCTGCGCGGGCTGGACACCTCCATGACCACGCTGCAGATGTCCACGCTTGCGACCGCGGCCATCGCCCGGTTCGAGCAGACGCCGGACGAATTCGCGCGCGGCCTCACGCGCATGCGCTGGGCGAACGCCGGCCACCTCCCGCCGCTGGTGATCAACCCCGACGGCAGCGTGGCGGAGCTGGCGGAGTGGAACGGCGACCTGCTGCTGGGCGTGGACTCCGACGTCCGCCGTCGCGAGTCGGTGGTCACCCTGGATCGCGGCGCGACCGTCCTGCTCTACACCGACGGGCTGGTCGAGCGGCGGGACTCCGACCTGGACGAGGGCATCTTCCGGCTGCGCGAGGCCCTCATCGAGCTCGCCGGCCTGCCGCTGGAGGAGCTGCTGGACGAGCTGCTCGAGCGCCTGGTGCACGGCCGCCCCGACGACGACGTCGCGCTGGTGGCCGTGCGGCTGCACCCGCAGGACCGGCCCCGGCCGCCCGAGGCCGGCCCCAACCGGGTGCCGAGCACCGTCCCGCCGGAGCGGATCCCCGGCGCCTAGCTCCGGTCGCGGCGGACGGGGGCCTTGCGCCCCTTGATCATCGTGGCGCGCAGCGCCTGGACGACCTCGTCGGCCGCCGACTCGGGCACCTCGACCAGCGCGAACCGCTGGTGGATCTCGATCGAGCCGACGTCGCGACCGGACAGCCCCGTCTCGCCGGTGATCGCACCGACGAGGTCCCCGGGCCGGATGCCGGCGTCCCGGCCGGCGCCGACGAACAGCCGGGCGACGCGCCCGCCGGACGACCGGCCACCCCGGCCCTCTCCCCCGCCGTCGGCACGGACCCGGCTCTCGGGGCGGCCGCCGCGACCCTCGGGCGGCCCGTCGGAGCGGCGACCGGAGGCCCGCTCGCCACGGTCGGGGCGGAACGCGACGTCGGGGATCTCCTCGTCGTCGTCGCTGCCACCGGCCGCCTCGTGGGCGAGTTTGACCGCCGCCAGCGCGACCTCCACCAGGTCGAATTCGTCGGCGAGGGTCTCCACGACGACCCGGAAGCGGTCGAGGTCGTCCTCGAGCAGGGTCTCGCGCAGGGCGGCCCGGGTCAGGTCGAGCCGGCGGGCCCGCAGGTCGGCGACGGTGGGGACCTTCTCCACCTTGATCGGCGCCCCGGCGACCCGCTCGATGGTCTTGAGCATCCGGTGCTCGCGCGGCTCGGCGAGCGTGATCGCCACGCCCTCGCGCCCGGCGCGGCCCACCCGGCCGATGCGGTGGACGTAGGACTCCGGCGCGGAGGGGACGTCGTAGTTGACGACGTGGGTGAGCTGCTCGATGTCCAGGCCGCGGGCGGCGACGTCGGTGGCGACCAGCAGGTCCGCCGTCCCGCTGCGCAGCCGGCCCATCACCTTGTCGCGCTGCTCCTGGCTCATGCCGCCGTGCAGCGGCTCGGCCCGGTACCCGCGGCCGTTGAGGGTCTCGGTGAGCGTGTCGACCTCCTCGCGGGTGCGGCAGAAGACGATCGCCGCGGTCGGCGCCTCGACGTCGAGGATGCGGCCGAGCGCGGCCGACTTGGCACCCCGGGGGACGACGTAGGCGGTCTGCCGGACACGGGGGGCCTCCCCCGCCGCCGCCTGCTCCTTGGCGATGGTGATCCGCACCGGGTCGGACAGGTGCCGCCGGGCCAGCGCGTCGAGCCGCCGGGGCATCGTCGCGGAGAACAGCACCGTCTGCCGGCTCTCCGGCGTCTCCTCCAGGATCGCCTCGAGGTCCTCGGCGAAGCCCATGTCGAGCATCTCGTCGGCCTCGTCCAGCACGACGGTGGCCACCTGGCCGAGCTTCAGCGCACCGCGGTTGAGCAGGTCCAGCGCGCGCCCCGGGGTGGCGACGACGACGTCCACCCCGGACTCCAGCGAGCGCAGCTGCCGGACGATCGGCGCACCGCCGTAGACCGGCAGGACCCGGGCGCCGAGGTCCTTGCCGTAGCGGTGCAGCGCCTCCGACACCTGCACGGCGAGCTCCCGGGTGGGCACCAGGACCAGCGCCACCGGGGCTCGGTCGGTGCGGTGGGCCTCGAGCCGCTGGAGCACCGGCAGGGAGAAGGCGGCGGTCTTGCCGGTGCCGGTCGCGGCCTGGCCCAGCAGGTCGCGCCCCTCGGCGAGCGGCGGGATCGCCTCCTGCTGGATCGGGGTCGCCTCCTCGTAGCCGAGGGCGGCCAGGGCGTTCAGCAGCTCGGGGCGCAGCCCCAGGTTCTCGAAGCTCGCGCCGTCGGCGGAGGTGTCTCGTTCGTCGCTCATCACCGGTCATCGTTCACCGGAGACCGGAGTCACGCGCAGCCGGGCGGCTCGAGCCCCGTATCCGAGTCTCTAGCGTTAACGCTAGAGAACCTCAGACGATCCGATGCTGCCGGCGGTCGTCAGCCGCGGGCGGGGCCCTCGGAGCCGGCGGGGTACTCCAGCAGCGGCACCTCGTCGGCGGCCCAGGCGGCCAGGATCGGCTCGACGATCCGCCAGGACTGCTCGGCCTCGACGTCGCTGATCGACAGCGCCGCCTCCCCGGCCAGCAGCTCGTGCAGCAGCAGCCCGTAGGCCGACAGCCTCGCCGGCGGCAGCTCCACCTCCAGCGACCGGCGCTCCAGCTCGAAGGGGTCCCCGGCGCCGTTGAGGTTGAGCTCGAGGCCGATGCCGTCGGGGTCCAGCCGCAGCCGCAGCACGTCCGGCTCGACCTGCCCGCCCGCCGCCGTCCCCTGCTCGAAAGCCAGGTGGGGCACCGGCCTGAAGCGGAGCACGATCTCGTGCCGGTCGGCGCCCAGCGCCTTGCCCGAACGGAGCCGGAACGGGACCCCGGCCCACCGCCAGTTGTCGATGCCGACGGTGTACTCGGCGTAGGTCTCGGTCCCTCGGTCGGGCTCGACGCCGTCCTCGGCCGTGTAGTCGGGCAGCTCCCGGTCCCCCACCCGGCCGGCGGTGTACCGGGCGCGGACGGTGTCCCGGCCCATGTCCTCGGGCGATCGGACGGCGCGCAACACGTCAGCCTTGCGGGCGGCCAGGCTGCGGGCGTCCAGCGCGGCCGGGGGCTCCATGGCCACGACGGCCAGCATCTGCAGCAGGTGGTTCTGCAGCATGTCCTTCAGCGCGCCGGCGGTGTCGTAGTAGCCGGCCCGGCCCTCCAGGCCGAGGGTCTCGTCGAACACGATGTCCACCCGCTCGACGTGCTGGGCGTTCCAGACGGGCTCGAACATCCGGTTGGCGAACCGCAGACCCAGGATGTTGAGCACGGTCTGCATCGCCAGGAAGTGGTCGGTGCGGAAGACGCGCTCCTCGGGCACCAGCCGGTGCAGGACGGCGTTGAGCGCCCGGGCGTCGGCCAGGTTCCGGCCGAACGGCTTCTCGACGGCGACGACGGCGCCCTCGGGCACCCCCGCCTCGGTCAGCGCCTCCAGCGCGGGCAGGAACACCGTGTTGGGCAGCGCCAGGTAGATCACGGGGATGCCGCCGGTGCGCTCGATGCCGGCCCGCAGGTCGGCCGCCACCGTCACGTCACCGTGCCGGTAGCCCAGCCCGGCCACCAGGCGCTCCCGGGACGCCTCGGGCACGTGGGCGGCGTGCTCGGCCAGCCGCTCCCGCGCCCAGGCCCGGTACTCGTCGTCGGACCAGTTCTCCTGGCTGAGGGCGAGCACCTCGAGCGGTTCGGCCACGATGCCCGCGTCCACCAGCTCGGCCAGCCCGGGCAGCAGCAGCCGGCCGGTGAGGTCGCCGGTGCCGCCGAGGACCAGGAACGCCCGCGTCACCGCCGCGCCTCCTCGGCCCGGGACAGGTTCCAGCCGCTGGTGATGACGCCGACGTGGCTGAAGGCCTGCGGGAAGTTGCCGAGGAACGCCCCGGTGGTGGGGTCGATCTCCTCGGCGAGCAGACCGAGCTCGTTCGCCCGCCCGCACAGCGAGTCGTACAGCTGGTGCGCCTCGTCGAGCCGCCCCTGGCCCGCCAGGTTGTCCACCAGCCAGAAGCTGCAGAGCAGGAACGCCCCCTCGCCGCCGGCCAGGCCGTCGGGGGACTCGGTGTGCAGGTAGCGGTAGAGCAGCCCGTCCCCGGCGTCGAGGTGCCGGCGCACCGCCTCGGTGGTGGCGACCATCCGCGGGTCGTCGGCCGCGACGAGCCGGCGCAGCGGCAGGGTGAGCAGCGAGCCGTCCAGGCCGCCGCGGTCGCCCTGACCGGGTGGGGTGAGGTGCTCGGTGAACGTGCCGCGCTCGGGGTCCCAGGCGTGCTCGAGCAGGGTGCGGTGGATGCGGTCGGCCTCCCGGCGCCACCGTTCGCGCGGGTGCGGGAGCCCGCAGAGCTCGCCGATCCGCAGCGCGCGGTCGACGGCCACCTGGCACATCGCCACGGAGTAGGTGAAGGGGCGTCCGGCGTCGCGGATCTCCCAGATGCCGTTGTCGGGGGTGGCCCACCCGCCGATCGCCTGCTCGGTCAGCTCGGTCAGCGCCCGCCACAGGTGCTCGTCGGGCACGCCGCCTGCGCGCACCCACTGGTAGGCGACGTCCAGCAGCTCGCCGTAGACGTCGTTCTGCACCTGCCGGGCCGCGCCGTTGCCCCACCGGACGGGGCCGGAGCCGCGGTAGCCCGACAGCGCCAGGTCCTCCCACTCCATGCCGGGACGCGTCCCGTCGAGGGAGTAGCAGATGCTGGTGCGGTCGTCCCGCTCCACGTTGCGCAGCGTCCAGGCGAGGAACGCGTCGGACTCGTCCCGCATCCCGATCCGCCGCAGCGCGTAGCTGGAGAACGCCGCGTCCCGCACCCAGGTGAAGCGGTAGTCCCAGTTCCGCTCGCCGCCGATCTCCTCGGGCAGCGAGGACGTCGCCGCGGCCATGAGCGCCCCGGTCGGCGCGTGGTCGAGCAGCTTGAGGGTCAGCGCCGACCGGCGGACCAGTGCGTCCTGCGGGCCGGCGTACTCCAGGCGGCCGGACCACCGGCGCCAGGCCGCCGCGGTCTGGTCCACCAGCCGCTCCGGCTCGCTCGTGACCCGGCTGTGCGTCTGGCCGGACCACTGCAGCGCCACCGTGAGCCGCTCGCCCGCGCGCAGGGTGACCCGGCCCCGGATCGCGCCGTCCCGGCCGACGGTGAGCGGCGAGGTGGCCGACAGCAGGATCTCCAGCCCGGGCTGCGCCGCCCACAGGATCCGCCAGGCACCGAGCTCGGGCCGCACCAGCACGCCGTCCATGGGGGCCAGCCGGACGTCGACCTCGACCGACCCGCCGACGGCACGGGCCACCCGGAGCAACTCGCCCCGGCCGGAGGGGACCGGCTCGGCGAGGTCGGCTCCCGAGCGGAGCGTCAGGCAGTCGGTGAGCTCCAGGCGGCCGCCGTCGCCCTGCATCTCGGTGACCAGGACCCCGGTGTCGGGCAGGTACCGCTGGGCGGACTCCCGCAGCCCGACCGGGGTGATGTCGAAGCTGCCGCCCCGCGCGGTGTCGAGGATGCCCGCCAGGAAGGGCCGGCTGTCGAAGTTCGGCAGGCACAGCCAGGGGACGGACCCGTCCCGGCCCACGAGCGCGCAGGTCACGCCGTCACCGATCAGACCGTGGTCCTCGATGGGCAGGTATCCGTCGGTTCGGACGAGAGGGCGCAGGGGCAAGGGGAGTCCTCGGCTGGACGACAGGTCCCCGGGACCGTGCCCCCGCCGGACGGCGCCAACCCCACCAGGCATGACGGTCCGGTGACGACCAATGTCTGACCTTCTCTAGCTCCGGCGCTAGAGAGGCGCAGACACGGCCAGAGGTGTCGGCTACTTCTCCCCGGGGCGGGGGATGCGGCGGGCCTGACGGCGCTTGCGCAGACCGCGCAGGGTCCGGACGGCGACCAGCAGCTCGGCCAGCTCCTGGCGGTCGCCCGCCGTGATGTCGGCGAGCTGACCGGCCGCTCGTCGCTGCGCGGCGTCCCAGCCCTCCTCCCAGCGCCCGACGAGCTCGGCCGGGGTCTCGTCGTCGCCCGATCGCAGGCCGAGGACGTCCTCGGTGAGCGAGGACTGCTCCATGGCCAGGTCGTCGCGCAGCGAGGCGCGGGCCATCGAGGGCCAGCGCCGGTCGCGGGGCAGGGCTGTGACCAGGTCCCGCAGCGCGACGAGGCCCAGGCGCTCGGCCAGCAGCTGCATGACCTGCCCGGCCAGCGCCACCGGGGCGCCGGTCCGCTCGGTGACCACGGCCAGGTCGAGCGCTGCGGGCAGCAGCGACGCCGCCGACACCCGGGCGGCGAGCTCCCCGGGCAGACCCGCCTCGCGCAGCCGGCCCGCTCGGGCGGCGTAGGCCGCGGCCTCGCTGCCCTGCAGCCAGACCGGCAGACCGGCCTGCACCTCGGCCACGGACCCGGCGAACCGCGCCGTGACCTCGGCCAGCGCTGGCGGGTTCTCCGCGGTGAGATCCGGCTGGCGCAGCAGCCAGCGGGTGGTCCGCTCGGCCAGCCGGGTGGCCTCGGTGCGCACCTCGACCTGGACGGCGGCGGACACCCGGTTGTCCAGCGGGCGGACGGCGTCCCACATGTGGTCGATCCCGAAGACGGCGCGGGCCACCGCGTGCGCCCGCACGACCGCCGGGAGCGGGACCCCGGTCTCCTCGACCAGCCGGAACAGCCCGGTGACCCCGGCGACGTTGACGGCGCGGTTCGTCAGCGCGGTCGCGATGATCTCCCGGCGCAGCGGGTGCCCGGTCACCGCCGCGGGGAAGCGCTCGCGCAGCGGCGCCGGGAAGTAGTCGACCAGCAGCTCCTCGAACGCCGGGTCGTCGGGCAGCGCGGACTGCAGCACCGCGTCGCTCACCTGCAGCTTGGCGTAGGCCAGCAGCACGGAGAGCTCCGGGCTGGTGAGCGCCTGCCCGTCGCGGCGGCGTTCGGTCAGCGCGCGGTCGTCCGGCAGCGCCTCGACGGCGCGCAGCAGCCGCCCGGAGCGCTCCAGCGACCGGATGAAGCGCTCGTGGGCGTCCATCAGGCTGCGCGCCGACGCGGTCTCGGCGGCGAGCGTGGCGTTCTGCGCGTGGTTGTCGGTGAGGACGGCGGCGGCGACGTCGTCGGCCATCTCCCCCAGCAGCGCCGCCCGGCCCTCGGGATCGATCCGCCCCTCCTCCACCGGCCGGTTGAGGGCGATCTTGATGTTGACCTCGTGGTCGGAGGTGTCGACGCCGGCGGAGTTGTCGATGGCGTCGGTGTTCACCCGGCCACCGGCCAGCGCGTACTCGATGCGGCCGCGCTGGGTCAGCCCCAGGTTGCCGCCCTCCCCCACGACGCGGACCCGCAGCTGCCCGCCGTCGACGCGGACGGCGTCGTTGGCCTTGTCCCCGACCTCGAGGTGGCTCTCCGACGCCGCCTTCACGTAGGTGCCGATCCCGCCGTTGAACAGCAGGTCCACCGGGGCCAGCAGGATGGCGCGCATGAGCTCGACCGGGCTCAGCGACGTCACGCCGTCGGGAAGCCCCAGCGCGGCCCGCATCTGCCCGGACACCGGCACCGACTTCGCCGTCCGCGGCCAGACGCCACCGCCCTCGCTGATCAGCGAGGGGTGGTAGTCCGCCCAGCTGGACCGGGGCAGGTCGAACAGCCGCCGGCGCTCGGCGAACGACGTCGCGGCGTCCGGTGCCGGGTCGACGAAGACGTGCCGGTGGTCGAAGGCGGCCACCAGCCGGATGTGCTCCGACAGCAGCATGCCGTTGCCGAAGACGTCGCCGGACATGTCGCCGACGCCGACGACGGTGAACTCCTGCGTCGCGACGTCGAGGTCCAGCTCGCGGAAGTGCCTGGTCACCGACTCCCACGCGCCGCGGGCGGTGATGCCCATGGCCTTGTGGTCGTAGCCGACCGAGCCGCCGGAGGCGAAGGCGTCGCCCAGCCAGAACCCGCGTTCCAGCGCGACGGAGTTCGCCAGATCGGAGAAGGTCGCCGTCCCCTTGTCGGCGGCGACCACCAGGTAGGAGTCGTCGCCGTCGTGGCGGACCACCTTGGCCGGCGGGACGACCTGGCCGTCGACCAGGTTGTCGGTGAGCGCCAGCAGCGCCCCGATGAAGAGCTTGTAGCAGGCCTGACCCTCGGCGAGCACGGCCTCGCGCGACGCGGGCTGGGCGGGGTCGGTCAGAGCGGGCGGGTTCTTCACCACGAACCCGCCCTTGGCGCCGGTCGGCACGATGACGGTGTTCTTGACCATCTGCGCCTTGACCAGCCCGAGCACCTCGGTGCGCAGGTCCTCCCGGCGGTCGGACCAGCGCAGCCCCCCGCGCGCCACCTTGCCGAAGCGCAGGTGCACGCCCATGACCCGCGGCGAGCTGACCCACACCTCGTGCCTGGGGCGGGGGTCGGGCAGGTCGGGCACCTCGGCGGGATCGAGCTTGAGAGCCAGGGGGCCGCCCGCGTAGTACGTCGTCCGCTGGGTGGCGGTCACCGCGGCCAGCAGCGAGCTGAGCACCCGGTCGGCGTCCAGGGAGGCGACCTCGCCGATGGAGCGGCGCAGCGCCTCGACCAGGTCGGCCTGCCGGGCCTCGCGCCCGGTGACGCGGCCCGGGGAGAAGCGGGTCTCGAACAGCGCGACGAGCCGGGCGACGACGCCGGGGTGGGCGGCCAGAGTCTGCTCCACGTACGCCTGGCTGAACGGCAGCCCGGCCTGGCGCAGCCACTGCACGTAGGCGCGCACCACGGTCACCTGGCGCCAGTTCAGGCCGGCCAGCATGACCAGCGCGCCCAGGCCGTCGTCCTCGGCCTCGCCGCGCCACACCGCGCCGACGGCGTCGGTGAACCGCTCGGGCAGCGAGCGCAGCAGCGGGAGGTCTGCAGGGGGGACGGCCGAGGCGATCATGATGCCGAAGTCGTAGATCCAGGTGGGCGGGGCGCCGATCCGGTCCAGCTCGTAGGGCCGCTCGTCGACGACGTCGACGCCCATGTTCTGCAGCATCGGCAGGATCTGGGACAGCAGCAGCCGCTCGCCGACCCGGTAGACGCTCAGCCGGCGCTCCCCGGGGGCCGCCTTGGCCGGCGTCCACAGCCGCAGCGCCAGGCCGCCGGTCTCCAGGCCCTCCAGCCGGGCGAGGTCCTCCACGGCGCGCTCGGCCGGGAAGTCCTCCTGGTAGGCGGCCGGGAACGCGTCGGCGACGCGGGCGAACACCTTCTCGGCGTCCGCGCCGAAGCGTGCCGCCAGGGCGTCGGAGAGGTCGTCGGCCCAGCTGCGGGCGGCGGCGGCCAGCTCGTCCTGCAGCGCGTCGACGTCGACGTCCACCCGCCGCGGGGCGCCGCCCTTGCGACCCACCGGCAGCCGGACGACGAAGTGCAGCCGGGCCAGCACCGATTCGGTCGACCGGGCGGTGAACTCGATGCCCGTGCCGCCCAGCCGCTCGAGCAGCAGCTTCTGCATCGCCAGCCGCACCTCGGTGGTGTACCGGTCGCGCGGCAGGTAGACCAGCGCCGACCAGAACCGGCCGGTGGGGTCCTGGCGGAGGAAGAGCCTCGTCTGGCGGCGCTCCTGCAGGTGCAGCACGGCCATGGCGACCGGGAGCAGCTCGTCGGCGTCGACCTGCATCAGCTCGTCGCGCGGATAGGTCTCCAGGATGTCGAGGAGCTCCTTGCCGGTGTGGCTGTCCGCCGGCACCCCGGACCGGGCGATCACCTCGGCGGCCCGGCGCCGCACGAGCGGGACGTCGAGGACGCTGCTCGTGTACGCCGAGGACGGGAAGAGCCCCACGAAGCGGTACTGCCGGCGGGCGCCCGTGGCGTCGGCCGGCGCGGTCACGGCGATCAGGTCCAGCCAGGCGCGGCGGTGCACCGAGGAGCGGGTGTCGGCCTTGGTCACGCTGAGCAGGTGGTCGGCCGGCGCCTGGGCGGCCTCCGGCGTGACCGCCTTGCCGCTCATGTCGGCGTCGCTGCGCAGCACCCCCAGCCCGGTCCCGGGGACCGGCCGCGCGGTGGGCCGGGCGCCGGCGGGGAGCTCCACCTCGCGGGCGCCGAGCAGCACGAAGTTGCCGTCGGCCAGCCAGCGCAGCAGGGCCGCGGCCTCGACCGGGTCGTCGGAGGGGACGCCGACCGCCTGGGGGCTCATGGAGTCCAGCCGGGAGGCCAGCTCGCGGACCCGCTCGCGCAGCCGAGCGGTGTCCTCGTCCACGGCTCGCACGTCGTCGAGGACGGTGCGCAGGCCGGCCACGAGGTCCTCGGCCGCCTCGGCGTCCAGCGGCCCGTCCAGGACCACGGCCATCCAGGACTCGGCGACCGCGTCGGCTCCGCAGGACGCGGCGTCGCCGCTGTCGCAGAACTCGGTGATCCGGCCGCGCAGGTCGCGCCGGACGACGAGCACCGGGTGGACGATGTGCTCGAGCGCGAAGCCCTGGCGGACGACCTCGGCGGTGACGGAGTCGACCAGGTACGGCATGTCGTCGGTGACCAGCCGGACGACGGCGCGGGCGCGCTCTCCCGCCCCCTGCTGGACGTCGACCGTCGCGGCGCCGGGCGGTCGCACCTCGGCCACCGCGAGGTGGCCGAGAGTGAGCGCGGCGAGCTGGGCCGGATCGTGCCCGACGACCTCCTCGGCCGGCTCGCTCCAGTAGTAGCGCCGCATCAGCGCCGGCAGGTCGTCGGCCCGGCAGCCGGCGGGCAGCACCCCGTCCTGGCCCGCTCCCCCGGCGGCGACCCGTGCCGCCCGGTCGAGCACCCGACGCTTCTCGTCGCGGGCGGCCTCCAGCGCGGCGAGCTCGGTCAGCGAGCCGCCCGCGGAGCCGCTGTTCCGGTCGCGCACCGGGATCTCCGGGGCGACACCGGTGTCACTGGCCATGTCAGGCCACGCTACTGCCCGGTGAGACCTCCGTCATGGCGACGCGGCCGTCGCCGAAGGGGTCAGCGGTCGAGCAGCTGGTCGGCCGCCCAGCCGGCCAGGGCGAGGATCAGGCCGCCGAGCAGCGCGGTGACGAACCCGTCGATCTCCAGGCGGGTGGTCAGCGCCGCGGTGATGCCGAGCAGCGCCGCGTTGATGACCAGCAGGAAGAGGCCGAGGGTCAGCACCACGAAGGGCAGCGACAGCAGTCGCAGCAGCGGCCCGACGATCGCGTTGACGACGCCGAAGATCAGGGCGATCCACAGGTAGGTGCCGTACACCCCGAGCGGACCGTCCGGGTTCTCTACGACGTTCAGCCCGGGCAGGACGTCGAACTTGGTGAGGCCGAAGAAGACGGCGCCGAGGATGACGACCTTGAGCAAGAACTTGATCACGACGACGACGCTAGCGGTCCAGGACCGTCGCCCGAGGGATCTCCGGTCACCTAGTCGTGTCTAGCCCGACCGCTAGACGGTGACAGACGGGGCTCGACGCCGCAGGGTCCGACCGTGACCACCTCGGGAGGGACCCTCGCGCTCCGGCCGCCGGGCTGGGCGCGGGCGTGGCTCGTCGTGTTCCCGGTCGCCGTGACGGTGCTGAGCTTCTCCGGCGTCGTGACGCTGAGGGGCGACCCGGGCTGGGGGCTGCGCCTCCTCTTCTGCCTGTTCGCGGCCGGGCTGAGCTGGCGGCTCCACCGGCTGGGCGCGTTCGGCGCCCCGGACGGCAGGCTCGTCGTCCGCAACCATTGGCGGGACCACGTGCTGCACCGCGCCGACATCGCCGGGGTGGGCGTCGAGCGGCGGGCGCGGTCGTCCAACACGTCCGTGACCCTGTCGCTGCGCGACGGTTCCTCCGTCCGGCTCGAGGTCACCGAGACCCCGTTCGGTGGCGCGTCGCGCACGCGGCTCGAGCAGGACTCGGCAACGGTGCGCAGCTGGGCGTCCTTCCCGTCGTCCTGAGCCCGGCGACACGCGCCAGCCGGTTCTACCGATCTCTAGGGCACCGCGTAGAGAAGGCCATACGGTGGTCGACATGGACCCCGTGCGGAACCCGTACGCCCCCGGCGCCGGGCAGCGCCCGCCCGAGCTGGCCGGCCGGGACAGCGAGCTGACCGCCTTCGACGTCGTCCTCGAGCGGATCGCGCACGGCCGCCCGGAGCGCTCGCTGGTGCTGACCGGGCTTCGCGGCGTCGGCAAGACCGTGCTGCTCAACCAGCTGCGTTCGGCGGCCATCTCCCGCGGCTGGGGCACCGGCAAGATCGAGGCACGCCCGGAGCAGTCGCTGCGCCGGCCGGTCAGCTCGGCCCTGCACATGGCGCTGCGGGAGCTCGGCCCCCGGCACGGCGACCAGGACTCGGTGGCCGAGGTGCTGGGGGTGGTCAAGGCCTTCGCGCAACGGGTGGCGCCTGCGGACGCGAAGGTACGCGACCGCTGGCAGCCGGGCATCGACGTCCCCGCCGCCACCGGGCGGGCCGACTCCGGCGACATGGAGATCGACCTGGTCGAGCTGCTCAGCGACGCGGCGGGCGTGGCCGCCGACATCGGCAGCGGCATCGCGCTGTTCATCGACGAGATGCAGGACATCGCGCCCGACGACGTGTCGGCCGTCTGCGCCGCCTGCCACGAGCTCTCCCAGCAGGGTGCGCCGCTGATCGTCGTCGGCGCGGGCCTCCCCCACCTGCCGGCCGTCCTGTCGGCCTCCAAGAGCTACTCCGAGCGACTGTTCCGCTACCTGCGCATCGACCGGCTGGACCGCGAGGCGGCCGACCGCGCGCTGCTCGCCCCCGCCGAGCGCGAGGACGTCACCTTCGAGCCGGCGGCGCTCGACGCCCTCTACGAGGCCGCGGACGGCTACCCCTACTTCGTCCAGGCCTACGGCAAGGTCACCTGGGACGTCGCCGCCTCCTCCCCCATCACCGCCGCCGACGTCGCCATGGCCGCCCCCGCCGCCGAGGCCGAGCTCGCCGTCGGCTTCTTCGGCTCCCGCTACGACCGGGCCACGCCCGCCGAACGGGAGTACATGCACGCGATGGCCGAGCTCGGCGGTCCGAGCGGCGCGGCGGTGGCGACGTCGGAGGTCGCGGTGTCGCTCGGCCGCAAGCCCGCGTCCCTCTCCCCCGCCCGGGACTCGCTGATCAAGAAGGGCCTCGTGTACTCGGCCGAGCGTGGCCAGATCGCCTTCACCGTCCCGCACTTCGGCCGGTACCTGCTGCGCCACCCGGACTGAGGCCACCCCCTCCAAGGGCCGAAATCGCCACTTCGGCCCCTCCGGGGGCCGAAATCGCCACTTCGGCCCCCGGGGGTCGCTCGCCGGCACCACGATCCCGATCGAGCGCCTCGGCGCCCGATTCCCGCTCAGCCGGGCGGGGCCACCAGCGGGGGCACGAGCTCCGGGCCGGCCCCGGCCGGGCGGTCGGCCCCGCTCGGGTGCGCGCGGACGGCCAGGACGGCGACGTCGTCCTCCACGCCCTCGCCCAGCATCTCCTCGAGCAGCCGGTCGCACAGCTCGTCCAGGGAGAGCCCGGCCGAGCGTGCCAGCAGCGCCCGCACCCGGTCGCGGCCCTCGTCGAGCGGCACCCGGCGGCGCTCGAACAGCCCGTCGGTGAACAGCACCAGCGTGCCGCCGTCGGGCAGGTCGGCCACCCCGTCGGAGCGCGCGCCGAGCCACCCGATGCCCAGCGGCGGGCCGACGTCCACGGCGAGGTCCAGCACGCGCCCGTCGGGCAGCAGCAGCATCGGGTCGGGATGGCCGGCCGAGGCCCAGTGCAGCCGGCGCACACCCGCTGCGCGCTCGGCCTCCTCCTGCTCCACGCGGCACACCAGGGCGGTCGCCATGGCCGGGACCGCCAGCCCCACCAGCGCGTGGTCCACCCGGCTGAGCAGCGCGGCCGGCGCCTCCTGCCGGTCGTAGGCGATGCCGCGCACCAGCGTCTTCACCTGGCCCATCGCCGCGGCCGCCTCGATGTCGTGGCCCATGACGTCGCCGATGACCAGCACCGTGTGGCCGTCGGGCTGGAGGAAGGCGTCGTACCAGTCGCCGCCGATGGAGACGCCCTGCGTGGCCGGCCGGTACCGCACCGCCAGCTCCAGGCTGTCCGGCTGCACCGGCGGCGACAGCAGGCTCATCTGCAGCCGCTCGGCCACCTGCTGGCTGGCCAGGGCCAGCCGTGCGTTGTCCAGCGCCAGGGCCGCCCGCCGCGAGGCGATCTCGGCCGTGCGCAGCTCTTCCGGGGTGTGCGCCCCGCGCTCGGCCCCGTTGACCAGCGTGAGGGCGCCGAACACCTCTCCCCGGGCCGTCAGCGGGAAGGTGGCCACGGCGGACGGGGCGAGCGGCGCGAGCGCCTCCCGGCTCTCGTCGCTGGTGATCATGGTCCGGAAGTGGTGCTCCTGGAGCTCGGGGATGATGACCGGCCGCCCGTCGCGCAGCGCCACGGGCACCGGTGCCGTCCGGTCGTTGGTGGCGACGCGCGCGTCGGCGTACCGGTGCATGGCCTCGACGAGCGCCGGGTCGCGATGGGCCCGGCCGGCATCGCGCCGGGTGCCGTGCGCGTCCACCACGCTCACCAGGCACCAGTCGGCCAGCAGCGGGACCACGCGGGCGGCGAACCGCCCCACGGCCTCGTCGGCCTCCAGCGTCGAGGTCATCGCCAGGTTGATGTCGCCGAGCAGCATCAGGTGCCGCCCGGCCTCCTCCGCGTCGCGGGCGGCCTGCCCCGCCTCGGCGACCGCCTGCTCGCGCGCGGCGACGGCGGCCACGCGCTCGTCGACGGCGCGGCGGCGCTCGGTGACGTCGTCGTAGCTCACGACGAGACCGGCGTCGGTCAGGAAGGCGTCGGCGCGGAACCACTTGCCCAGCGGACCGAACCACGCCTCGGTGCCGTCGGCCCGTCCCGTCCGGCGGACGGCGCGGTAGAGGGACTCGAAGGGCCCACCCACGGCCTCGGGGAACTCCACCCAGATGTCGCGGCCGACGAGGTCGCCGACCTCGCGGTCGAGCACCCTCGCCCCGGCCGGGTTGACGTAGGTGAACCGCCAGTCCTCGTCGAGGACGAACAGCGGGCGGTCCATGCCCTCGACCGCCTGGAGGAGCAGATCGCCACGCACGACCGTGGTGTCGTCCGGCCTCATCCTCGTGCTCCCCGCGCCGGCCGCGCCGACGGCAGCAGATGACACCCAGCGTGACTGCTCGGGACACGTAAAGCAATGCGGGCGGGGTGCGGCCACCCTCCCCCGATCGGGGTGACCCTGCGCACAGCCGTCCCGGATCTACCCGTTACCCGCGGTTGACGGAGCCGTCAGCGGGGAACCCCCCGTTCGTCCGGACCTGAGCCGAGGGGGAGGCATGGTGCGACTCGTGTGGCCCGTGCGTCCGTTGCCGAACGGCCGCGGCGAGATGTGGCGCTGGCGGCTGACCGGCCTCGCCGAGCTGGCGGCCGCGCGAGCCGGACTGCGTACCCGGCTCTGCGGTGTCGGTCATCCCCCCGAGGGGGAGGACCCGTCGAGCGAGCAGCTGGTCCTGGCCTTCGACGAGCTGGCCTCCAACGCCCTGCGGCACGGTGAGACCCCCGTCGTCGCCACGGTGGTGGCCGGCAGCGGTGGATGGCTGCTGGACGTCAGCGACCGGGCGCCGCACTCCATGCCCGCCCCCACCTGCGAGCGCGACCCCGCACACGGCGGCATGGGCCTGCAGCTGGTCGCCCGGCTGTCGGTCGCCCACGGCTGGTACGTCGACGAGGACCGCAAGCACGTCTGGGCGTGCCTGCCCACCGAGGCCGACGAACCGGAGCCGGCGATCGCCTGAGCCGGCCCGCGCACGACACAGCGAGACCCCCGTCGCGGGTGCGACGGGGGTCTCGCTGTGTGCACGGTCGTCCCGAGTCGGCCCCGGAGGGGTCCGCGCAGGGACGACGAAGCGGCTCAGCGCCGTCGGGGGACGGCACCTGATCGCGGTGTCGTCCGGAGGACGACGATGTCATCGCTCAGGGGAGCACGAAGGAGAGCGATCCCTTGCCGTAGGTGGGCACCTCGATGGCGAGGTCGACCCGGTTGAAGGCGGCGAGCATGCCGGCCAGGTCGCCGGGCACCTCCTCGCCGGGGGCGTAGAGCTTGTGCAGCTTGGAGTGCGGGGCACCCGGGGTGTTGAACAGCGCGGAGAGCACGTTCACCACCTCGTGCAGCGCCTCGACCTGCATGCCCGAGAGCTCGCCGTCCTCCTCGACCGCGTCCTGCGCGCCACCGGGGGGCAGCAGGGCCAGGGCGGAGCCGGTGTAGGCGGCCGCACCCAGGTCCATGAGGCACAGGGCGTTGACGTTCATCTGCGGGTCGACGTAGACGGCGACCGCGACCGGGCGGTCCGGCGCCGGGGTCACCGGAGCGCCGGGGGAGACGGCGACCGGCTTGCCGACCAGGCCGGCGAGCATGTCGCGGATGTCCTTGGCGGCGGGGAGCTGCACGCCGGCGGGGGCGGTCACGCGATCACCCCGTCCAGGTGCTCGCGGAAGGTGTCCTCGGTGAAGGGCTTGGCGATGAGGAAGAGCGCGCCGGCGTTGCTGGCCTTCTCCCGCATCTCGGGCGAGCCCTCCGAGGTCACGAAGCCGAACGGCACGGCGGACCCGGAGGCGCGCAGCGCCTGGAGGCACTCGATGCCGCTCATGTTGGGCATGTTCCAGTCCGACAGCACCAGGTCGGGCTGCTCCGAGCCGACCTTGGCCAGCGCGTCGGCGCCGTCCTCGGCCTCGACGATGTCGTGGTCGTCGTAGCCGGCCTGGCGCAGGGTGCGGATGACGATCTGCCGCATCACGCGGCTGTCGTCGGCGATCAGGATCTTCACAGGGGCACCTCGTTCTCGCGGGAGGGGGTGGGAACCGGCAGCGGCGGGAGGGCGCCCTGCACGGAGATGGTGAGCGGCTCGCCGCGCCAGACGACGTCGACGCGACAGAGGTCACCGGCGTTGCGCACCAGGGGGGCGTTGCCGACCTGGGGCAGGCTCAGCCCGGACGGGCCGGGCAGTGCGGCCTTGATGCTGCCGCCGACCACGTTGGCGATCTCGCCGAAGGCGTCGGCGACGTCCTCGTCGTCGAGGAGCTCCGGCGCGGACTCGCGGAGCAGCGCCCGGGAGAGCTCCTCGGCGGTGGCCCGGCCGGTGGTCAGGACGACGCTGCCGGTCCAGGGGCCGACGACGTCGACCCAGCTGGACAGGATGTCGCCCGGCAGCTCGCTCGGGATCGGGACGAGGACCTCGTCCTCGCCGACCAGGGAGACCCAGGCCTCCTCGGCGATCGCCAGGATCGTCATCTCGTCGATCAGCTCGGTGATGACCGGGCGGGCGTCGCTGCCGCGACGGCGCTGGCCGGTGTCGGTGGATGTCACAGCGCAACCTCCTGCGGGAGCAGGCCGAGCAGCGCGAGCTTGTCGCGGAAGGCGTCGGCCGTGAACGGCTTGATCATGTACTCGTGGGCACCCGCGGCCAGAGCTCGGACGATCTGGGTGTGCTCGCTCTCCGACGTGACCATCATCATGGTCATCCGGCGCCAGGCCGGGTTCGAGCGGACAGCCGACACGAACTGCAGCCCGTCCATCACCGGCATGTTCCAGTCGATGGTGGCGAGGTCGGGCACCCAGCCCTCGTTCAGCACGTCGAGCCCCTCCCCGCCGTGGCCGGCGTCCCGGACCTCGTAGCCGAGGTTGGTGAGGATCCCGGTGACGATCCGGCGCATCGCGCGCGAGTCGTCGATCACCAGAGCACGCATTACTTCCCCTTCAGTGGGCGGTAGGCGGAGCTACGGCCGATGACGACCCGCTCCCATGAGTCGTCGACACCCAGGGTGGTCTCGGCAGCACCGAGGAACAGCCACCCGTCGGGTCGCATCAGGTCCCGCACACGGCGGAGGATCGACTGCTTGGTCGGCAGGTCGAAGTAGATGAGCACGTTGCGCAGGTAGACCACGTCGAACGGGCCCATCCGCGGCAGCGGCGCGGCGAGGTTGCACTCGGTGGCGTTCACCATGCGCCGCAGGTTGCTGGAGACCTCCCACTCGTTGCCGGCCCGCTGGAAGTGGCGGACGAGCATCGGCGCGGGCAGGCCCCGGTTGACCTCGAGCTGGCTGAACTTGCCCGCCCGGGTGCGCTGCACCATCTCGCGGGAGAGGTCGGTCGCGGTGATCGACACCCGCGACGCGGCGTTGGGCAGCACGTCGTCCAGCAGCATCGCGATCGTGTACGGCTCCTGCCCGCTCGAGCAGGCGGCCGACCAGATCTGCAGCCGCTCGTTCGCCCCACGGGAGCTGAGCAGCGAGGGCAGCACCGTCGAGGTCAGAGCGGTGAACGGGTCGCCGTCGCGGAACCACGAGGTCTCGTTCGTGGTCAGCGCCTCGACGATCCGCCGGGTGTCCTCGGCGCTGGGGCGTACCCGCACCGTCTCCACCAGCTTGCCGACGTCGGGCAGACCCATCTGCCGGGCGATCGGGAGGAGGCGGGCCTCCACCAGGTACTCCTTGCCCGGCTGGAGAACGATGGCGCTCTCCTTGCGGACGAGTTCACGGACCCAGTCGAAACTGGTCGCGGTCAGGCTCATCGACGACCTCCCACGGCCATGGTTGTTGCGGAGTTGAAGGTCACGGTGCCGGCGAGGTGCCGGTGGATCGCCTCGGCGATCCGGTCGAGCGGCAGGATCTCGTCGGCGTACCCGGCCTGGGCGACGGCGCCCGGCATGCCCCACACGACCGAGGTCGCCTGGTCCTGCACGACCACGGTGCCGCCGGCGTTGCGGATCTCGCCGCAGCCGTTGCGACCGTCGGCGCCCATACCGGTGAGCACCACGCCGAGGACCGCGCCGTCGTAGGCGGCCACCGCGGAACGGAACAGCGGGTCGACGGCGGGCCGGCAGAAGTTCTCCGGCGGGTTCTGGTTCAGGGACGTGGCGAAGGACGCCCGCCCGTTGGCCCGCACCACCAGGTGGTGGTCGCCGGGCGCGAGGTGCACGGTGCCGGGGACCAGCGGGGTGCCGTCGACGGCCTCGACCACGCGGAGCGCGCACAGGCGGTCGAGCCGCTGGGCGAACTGGCGGGTGAAGACGGGGGGCATGTGCTGGGCCAGCAGGACCGGCACCGGCAGGTTCGCCGGCAGCGCGGGGAGGACCCGGGCCAGCGCCTCGGGGCCGCCGGTGGAGGAGCCGATGACGAGGACGGCCGGCTTCTTGCCCGGACCCGTGCGCGGCGCGGCGGGCCGCGGCGGCGGGGGAGGGGCCGTGGCCGCGGCCGAGCGCAGCGGCGTGACCGGGCGCCCGGTGAGGCCCTTGATCTTCGGGATGAGCTGCTGGCGGACGCTCTCCATCGACTGCGCCACGCTGCCGACGTTGGCCGGCTTGGTGACGTAGTCGTTGGCGCCGGCGGACAGCGCGTCCAGGGTGGCGGTGGCGCCGCGCTCGGTCAGGGTGCTGAACATGATGATCGGCACCCGGCTGGGTGCTCGTCCCGCCCCACCACCCCCGGCACCGGCGCGAATGGCACGCACCGCCTCGATGCCGTTCATCTCCGGCATCTCGATGTCCATCGTGATCAGGTCGGGCTTGAGCGATTCCATCTTGCTCAGGGCGACCTTGCCGTTGACGGCGGTGCCCACGACCTCGATCCCCGGGTCCTCCGAGAGCACGTCGGTGACGATCTTGCGGACGACGACGGAGTCGTCGACCACCATCACCTTGATCGGATTCACACGTCCTCCTGGGCCCGCCCCCGGCGATCTGGCGGGGGCGATGTCTGTATCGGCATTTCCGCGCCCGGCTTGAGCCCTGCGACGGCCGGCGGCGCCTCTCCTGCCCCGACTGTTGCGGGAGGGGGACGGGCGACGCCGAGGCACAGCGACGAGACTCCGGACGCGTCGCGCACGCCACCGGCGCCCGGGTTCACCGGGCGTGGGAGGTGGGGGGACGACGTGACAGGTGTGCTCGGGGACGCCTCGGCCCGCGGCTGCGGTGGCACGGGATCGGGGCGGGTCGGTGCTGTCCTGAGATTCTCGGCGCCGCGCGCCGGGATTACAGCCGACACGCACAAGGTCTGACGCAATCTTTTCGCCGTCAATCGGCGTCGACGAATTGCGGCGCGATCACCGGTGGGCCGGAAATCGACAAATGGTCCCGGGAAAGGCCGGTGACCGTGTGATCAATTCCGGCGGGGCACTCCGGCGATGATCAGGAAATGCCGGCGACGCGGTCGCGCGGGGCGCGCAGCACCGCTGCGGACTCCTCGCCGAGCAGGTCGGCCAGGACGATGCCCTGGACGCAGCCGGAGACGGCGTTCCAGACACCGGCCGCACCGTCGCGCAGGTCGAAACCGCCGTCGAGGAAGGCCTGGACGGCGAGGAGCTGGGCGGCCGCCAGGGCCCGCGTCCGCCCCGACACGTGGGCACCCCAGGAAGCCTCGTGCATGGCGGTGGCCCACGGCCGGTGCGCGGCACGGTTCTCGTCCACCGCGATCCGCCAGCGGGTGCGGCCGGCGTCGTCGAGGTCGCGCACGGCGTCGAGGAAGGAGGTCAGCTCGTCGGTGGCCGGACCCAGGCCCCAGCCGGCGGGGGTGCCCAGCGGGCCGGCGTCCTGCGCACGGTCGAACGCTGCGGTCAGCTCCCGCCGGACCAGCGGGGGCAGGACCCCGGCGGCCCAGAAGCCGACGGCAGCGTCGGCGAGCACCTCGGCCGCCTCGTCCCAGGCGTCGGCGTCGACGTCGGCACGCAGCGGGTGCTCGTGGCCCAGCACGTCCTCGCGCAGGAGCCGCTCCAGGGTGGGGGCGTCGCCGATGGTGCCCTGCTCGAGCTGGGCGACCAGCAGCGCCGTGCGGTCCCCCGCACCTGCGCCGGCGTCGGCGGCGGAGCGCATGTGCGGGACCCCGGCGGCCATCTCCCGCGCCCGGCGGGACCGCACCACCCGCACCCCGCGCTGCTCGCGGTCCAGCCCGCGGGCGGGGTGGACGGCGGCCAGCCGGGCGAAGGCGGCCTCGTCGGCGCCCAGGCCGGTCAGGAGGACCTCGGCAACCGCGCGCCCGGCGGGCAGGCGGACCAGGTCGAAGCCGAGCGTCGCGGCACTCACCAGCGAGTAGGGCATGGCGGCGCCTCCAGCGTCTCGGGACCGAACGAAGTCCCATGCTGGTGCCCCGCCCCCCGAAAAGCCACGCGGCCGTCACCCCTTCGCAGGAGAGCGAAGGAGTGACGGCCGCGTGTCCGGGTGAGCTGTGTTATCGCAGGATCACCGTCAGTAATCCTCAGGCGCTGTTGACGGCCTTCTGGACGTCCAGTGCCAGCAGCAGCTGCCCGTGGAGCTTGTAGGCACCGCGGATGAGGTCGCGGGCCTGGCCCTCCAGGGTGTCCGGCGGGGCCTCGAAGTCACCGGCGTCGACGTCGACGACGTCGGCGATGGAGTCCACCAGCATGCTGACGGCCTCACCGTGCAGCCGGACGACGATGACGACGGGGTCGGTGCCCTCCGGACGCGGCGGCCGGCCGAGTCGCTCCCGGAGCTCGATCGCGGTCACGACCTGGCCACGGAGGTTGATCAGGCCGGCGACGGCGGTCGGGGCGAGCGGCACGCGGGTGAGCTGCTGGCTGCGCAGCACCTCCTGCACGTGCTCGACCTCGATGCCGTAGAGGTCACCGTCCAGCCGGAAGGTGGCCAGCTGCCCGCTGGTGGCGGGCGCCGGGCTCGAGAGGGTCGGGGCGGTCACATCAGACCTCCAGCAGGGAGTCGGAGACGCCGGACGGCGCCGAGGACGGGTTCAGGGCGGACGGGGGAGCCGAGTAGAACTGCGGGTCGGCCGCGAGGATCGCGGCGCGGACGTCGAGCAGCTCGGTCACCCGGTCGCCCAGGACGGCGGAGCCGAGCAGGCCCATGTCGTCGATGTCGCTGCGGATCGCGGACTCACCGTCGACGATGTCGAGGATCTCCTCGACGACGATGGCCACGCTGCGGCCGTGGTCGGCGTAGACGATGACCTCGAGCACCTCGCGGTCGCTCTCGCCGTAGGCACCCAGGTGCCGGTCCAGCCGGACGATCGGCAGGATCGCCCCGCGGTACTGCACGACCTCGCGGTTGCCGACCTTCTCCACCGACTCGGTGCGCACCTGCTCGAGGCGGGTGACCGTGTCCAGGGGGATGGCGACGCGCCGTCCCCCACCGATGGAGGCCAGCAGCATGCGCTGGCGCTCGGTCTCGGCGGCCGAGGCCTGGCTGACCGTGGCCCGGGACTCCTGGCGGTCGGTGGTCTCGGTGCGCAGCGCGCGCCGGGCGAGCGCCTGGACGTCGAGGATGAGGGCGACGGTGCCGTCACCGAGGACGGTGGCCCCGGAGTAGAGCCCGATGGCCTTGAGCTGGCCGCCGACCGCCTTGACGACGATCTCCTCGGTGTTGATGACGCGGTCCACGACGAGGCCGAAACGCCGGCCCTCCGACCGCAGCACGGCGATGACGACGTGGCCGTCGTGCCGCTCCGAGGTCAGGCCCAGGACGTCGGTGAGCCGGACGAGGGGGAGGAGCTCCCCGCGCAGCCGGTAGACCTGCGCGCCGCCGACCTCCTCGACGGCGTTCGCGGCCTTCTCGGCGTCCAGGCTGACGAGCTCCTGCAGGCTGATCTGGGGGATGGCGTACCGGTCGGTGGCGCACTCGACCGTCAGGGCCGGGACGATCGCCAGCGTCAGCGGGATCCGCAGCCGGCACACGGTGCCGCGCCCGGTCTCGGACTCGACCTCGATGGTGCCGCCGATGGACTCGATGTTGGTCTTCACGACGTCCATGCCCACACCGCGACCGGAGACGTTCGTGACCGCCGCGGCGGTGGAGAAGCCGGGCAGGAAGATGAGCTGCAGGATGTCGGCCGGGCTCATCCGGGTGAGCGCGTCCTGGGTGAGGAGCCCGCGCTGCACCGCCTTGGCGCCGAGCTTGACCGGGTCGATGCCGGCACCGTCGTCGGCGACCTCGACCACGACCTGGCCGCTCTCGTGCCGGGCGCGCAGCGTCAGGACGCCCTCGGTGGGCTTGCCGGCTCGCCTGCGGTCCTCGGGGGCCTCGATGCCGTGGTCGACGGAGTTGCGGACCAGGTGGGTCAGCGGGTCCTTGACCGCCTCGAGCAGGGTCTTGTCGAGCTCGGTCTCCCGGCCCTCCATCTCCAGGCGGATCGACTTCTTGAGCTGGAGACCCAGGTCGCGGACGACGCGCGGCAGCTTGGACCAGATGTGGTCGATCGGCTGCATGCGCGTCTTCATGACGCCCTCCTGCAGCTCGCTGGCGATGAGGTTCAGGCGCTGCGAGGCGCGGATGAGGTCGGTGTCGGTCTGCCGCGCGACGTTCTGCACGATCTGGTTGCGGGTGAGGACCAGCTCGCCGACGAGCAGCATCAGCTCGTCGAGCAGGTCCACGTCCACGCGGATGGTGCTGTCGGCGACGGCGCGGCGGGTCTGCCCGCCGGCGGCGTCGGGGGCGGCGGCCTCCCCTTCGGGGTGGTCGACGACGGTCTCGGACACCGGGTGCTCCTCGGCGACGGCGGCCGGGGTGAGCGGCTCCACGGGCAGGTCATCGTGCAGTTCCACGGCCGGCTCCTCCACGACGGGAGCGGGCTTCGGGGCCGCCTTGGCACGCGGTGCCCGCTTCGCGGGAGCGGCGGCCGTGGCGGGCGCCTTCTTGGCCGGGGCCTTCCTGGCCGGGGTCTTCCTGGTCGCGGCACGGGCCGGGGCCTCGACGGGGGCCTCGGCGGCGGCGGGTGCCGCCGCGGGGGCGTCGGCCGGGGCGTCACCGTTCTCCATGGCGGCGCTGATCTCGGCGACGACGGAGGAGACGTCCACCGAGCCCTCGCCTCCGTTGGCCTCGATCGAGGTCAGCAGCGAACGCACGGTGTCGACCATCTGCAACAGCACGCTGGTGCGGCGCGGGGTCAGCTCCAGCTCGCCGTCGCGCAGCCGGCTGAGCATGTTCTCCCCGACGTGCGTGACCTCCTCCAGCCGGTTGAAGGCCAGGAAGCCGCTGGTGCCCTTGATGGTGTGGATCGTGCGGAAGATGCTGGACAGCCGCTCACGGGAATTGGGCTCCTGCTCCAGCGCCACCAGGTCGGTGTCGAGCTGGTCGAGGTTCTCGTGGCTCTCGACGAGGAACTCCTCGACGATGTCGTCCAGACCGTCCACAGTTGCCTTCTCTCTGGTTGCGACGGGGCGCAGTCGGCCCCGTTGGGTCATCGGCGGCCGGGCCGCGGAGTCAAGGTGAACCCCGCGGCCGGCGCCGTCAGCGGTGTTATCGGCAGGTCCCGCCCCGCAACCGACCGCCGCGCACGGATCGGCGCGCGCCGGGTGGCGACCGGGGAAGGGGTCACCACCCGGCTCGGCCGGGGCGGCCGCGGGTCAGTAGGTGAAGCGACCCACGGTGGAGCGCAGGTCCGCAGCCATCCGGGACAACTCGTCCACGGCGGTGCGGGTCTGGGTGAGCGCCTGCGTGGTGGAGTCCGCGGCGGTGGAGACCCCGGAGATGTTCTCCGCGATCTGCGTGGTGCCACTGGCCGCTTCCTGCACCGAGCGGCTCATCTCGTTGGTGGTCGCCGTCTGCTCCTCCACCGCGGAGGCGATGGTCGTCTGCCGGTCGGAGATCTGCGCGACGATGGACGAGATCTCCTCGATCGCGGTCACCGCGGCGGTGGTGTCGCCCTGGATCGC
>NZ_JAAGWG010000040.1 GCF_010682065.1 Blastococcus saxobsidens | reverse complement strand
ATCACGCGGTGGCCGCCTTCACGTCCTCGGCCCGCTGGTCACCGGGGCCGTCGCACACCACCTTGGTGGACACCACTCAGCTGACGGCCGAAATCGGGCCACAGTACGACCTCCGGGCACTCGCCACTACAGCCCGGATGGGGGCGCCGCCTGCGCGATCCGCGGCGGTTGCCTGGGGCACGTTCCCTCCGCAAGTCGCCGCCAGCGGTGGGATTACCTACACGGCCGGCGAACTCCTGCACGACTGGCTGCTCGGCCAACGTTCTGGCCTGAACCGCGCGGCGCTCGCGGCGTTGAGCGCGGCCAACGCTCCGAGCCTCTTCTCGGCGGAGGCGAATCCTGCAGAATCGGGCCTGGCCGAAGGGCGTCAGCCTGCCGGACCCTGACCCGATCTGCTCCTACGTCGCGAGCTGCCGCGGCCGGGGCGGCTGGCAACGGGCAGCTCGGCCAGTCCGCAGAAAGTCCGCAAGACGACCCATTCTGCCCGCAAACGACCATGAGCGACCATCTGCAAAACCGCTGGTCAGAGCCCGTTTCCAACGCCAGCCGTTCAAGATCGAACACCCCGGATTCGTTCCGCTTCAACGTCTGACCGGGTGCCTGTGGCGCGGGTCCTGCTGCCGTCGTCGCTGTTGCTCGGCGGCGGGCGAGGGTCGTCGCGTGTTGGGCAGCCGTTCCTGCCTCACGGTCCACCGGACCCTGGGGCCGGCGGGGGAGCCGGGGCGGGTTGCGGGGTCGGATGGATCGGCCGGGGCCAGGGACCGTCCGGTGTGGTGCCTCCGTCGCACTCGGCCGGGCGCGGGGCCGTCTCGGTCACCGAGAAGCCCTGACCACGCGCCGTGACCGTCGCCGGGTCGGCGTCGTCACACGTGCCGCCGTAGGCGAAGGTGACCACGAATCTGGTGGCGAACGGGTTCCACGAACCCTCCGCCGACGTCATCACCAGCGGAGCTGCGTGGACGTTGCCGTGGGTGTCGGAGCCACTGATCTCGACCACCGTGTCGGCCGGGAACCCGAGAAGACCCACGTGGTAGGTCCACTGCCCGGACGTGTAGTCGCGCCACGGGTCCACGAACACGATGTCCGCATCGCTCAGCCGGGGCGGCGGCAGCTGCACCGGCTCACCGAGGTTCGGCGTCCCGCCGGTAGGGCGTGCCGGCGACGCGGAGGCGCGCGCGGGCTGCGGAGGCGCGAGGGTAGGGGTCGCGGTCGGCTGCGTCCTCGCAGCGGCGGTCGGTGACGCGCCCGTCGTGGCAGACGTCGCCGCGCCACCCGTCGGGCGGTCCTGCACCGTGCTGCTCGACGCGGCGGCGGTGTCGGTGCCGTTCATGGCGATCATCGACCCGCCCCAGCCGGCCAGGCCGGCCGTGAGGGCGACGCCCACCACGGCCGAACCGAACTTCACGCGCTTGTCCAGCCCGTCCATGGTTCGGCGCACCGGTTCCTTCCCGTCGAGCACGCCGGTCGGTGAATGCAGCCGGCAGCGGTCCATCGCTCCGCACGGTCGGTCCGGGCAGCGCGCGCCGACGGTCCGCCGGACGTGGGCATGGACGCTAGTGACGATCGGGGCCCCACCCGTGCACCTGACCTCGACACTTGGTGCAGGAGAGGTGGGGGCGCAGCGCTGGGGCGCGTGCTCGGGTTCTCCGTGGGCGGGAACCGCATGGGGTCCGACGCGGCCGGCGGGCAATCGTGCCCGGAGCCGGGTGGCCGCCGGGCTGCTGCCCGGGCGGCCACCCGGAGTGGCAGGCGCTGCCGGTCAGGTCGTGACGAGGCTGCGCACGTTCTCGGTGACCGCCAGGGCGAAGCGGCGCGCCACGCGCAGGCCCTGGTCGGCCAGCGCGTAGGTGGTCTCGATGACCTCCTCGGGCCGCACGAGGACGGCGGGCACGAGGCTGCGCGCGATCGTCGTCACGCCGTTCACGAGGCCGGCGACGGCGTCCTCGCTGCTGTCGGCCGCCGAGGCCAGCTGCCGCCGGGCCTGCTCCTGCTCCTGCTCGCGCAGCTCCACGAGCAGGTCACGGCGGACGGCGAGCACGAGCTGCCGGGCCCGCTCGTCGTGCGAACCGTTCCGCGACTCCTGCAGCACCTGAGCGGCCAGCAGCTCGCGGGCCCGGTCCTCCGCCTCGTCGCGCGTGCGGGCGAGCTGCTCCATCTCGTCGGCACCGCCGGTCGCGGGCTGGGTGCCGGCGTCCGACGGGCGCTCGGTGGCGGTGTCCGCGGTGCGCTCGGTGCCGCCGGTAGCGGTGTCGGTGGTGGTCCGGTTCTTCGCTGAGGGCGTGGTCATGGCTTCCTCCTGGCTCGGTTCCCGTTCGGGCACCACGAGGCTCCGGCCGCGACATGACCCGGGAGCGAGCGCCGAGCACACAGCAGGGAAGGGTGCCGCCAACAGTCGGGGATGGCTGCAGGCACCGCCGTCGACGCCCTGGGGCACGTGGTCCGGGAATGGACCGTCCGGCGGATCGCCCCCGTGTCCCCGCCCAACGAGCACCGAAGGGCGCTCTGACCTGGCAGTATGCCGTCGGCGCCCGCCAGGGGCCGTCGATCAGTCCGAGGAGCCCCGTGTCGAGCCGTCCCGTTCTGCCGCGTCGCACCGCGACCGTCGTCTGCGTCGTGATCGGCGTCGGTCTCCTGGGACCGGGCGTCGGCCCGGCCGGCGCGGCGCCGGAGGAGGTCGAGACGGTCACCTCCTGCACCGAGGCGGCACTACGTCAGGCGATCGACGACGTGGCCGACGGCGGCACCGTGGCCATCGCGTGCGACGACCCGATCGTGCTCACCCCGGGCGGGGGCAGCACGATCGTCGTCGACAAGACCATGACGATCAGCGGGACGGGGCACACCGTCACCGTCGACGGCGGCCGGCAGACCTCGCTCTTCGCCGTCCAGAGCGGAGGCGGTGCCACCTCACCGGACGACCTGCCCACGCTGACCCTGCGGGACCTCACGCTGACCGGTGGGTGGTCGCAGGACGAGGGCTACTACGGCGGCGGCGCGGTGTGGAACCTCGCCAACCTGGTCGTCGAGCGGGTGCACTTCCAGGACAACCGGGCCTTCAACCGCGGCGGCGCCATCCTCTCCGAGGGCGCCGGGCGGCTGACCGTCGTGGACAGCACCTTCACCGGCAACCGGGTCACCTGTCCCATCGACGGTTCCGGCGGCGGTGCGATCGCCGTGCGCCAACGCCAGCAGACGACGATCTCGGGCTCGGTCTTCGACGGGAACAGCGCCACCGGGCTCGCCTCCGGCGGTGCGGTGCTGGCCCACGTGTCCAGGGTCGGCGCCGGCTTCCCCGTCGAGCCGCCGCCGGGTGGGCCGGTGCCCGCGGACCCCTTCGGTGCCCCACTGGTGATCACCGACAGCGTCTTCCGGAGCAACGAGGTGACGGTCCAGGCCGTCGCGGCACTGGACGTGAGCCGCATGTACGGCGGGGGAGCGGTGGCCGCCCTCGACCATCCCCTCACCGTCTCGGACACGCTCTTCGAGGACAACGTGGTCACCACACCGGCGATCGGCTACGGCGGTGCCGTGCTCGCCGCCTCCTTCCGGCAGGCGGCCACGACGCTCACCGGTGTCGACGTCTTCGACAACGGCTTCCCCGACCGCACCAACGGACACGTCTCGAACGGCATCGGTGGTGGGCTGGCGCTGCACGGGACGCCGTCCATCGTCGAGGACACCATCGTCGACGGGAACCTGGTCGGCGGTGGTCTCTACACGCGCGGCGGCCCCGTCGAGCTGGTCGCCACCGCTGTCGAGAACAACGTCGCCGGGGCGGTCGTCCCCGGCGACACGACCTACGGCGGCGGCCTGGCCAGCTACGGGCCGGTGAGCCTCACCGACTCGACGGTCCTGGCGAACAGCGGCGGCTCCTGCCGGATCCTCTGGGGCGGCGGACCGGCGCCGGCGGGCGACATCGTCGTCGACGGCGGTGGCAACGACGTCGACGACCCGGGGACCTGTTTCCGTCTCGCCCCGCCCACGACTCCACCTGCGGCCACCGGCGCGCTGGTGGCGCCGACCGCCCCCGTCGCGCCGGGCTCCGGCGTGACGGTGGAGGGCGCGGGCTTCGTTCCGGGCGCCCGGATCACGCTGGCCGGTTACCTCCTCGGCGCTCCGGCCCCCGGTGCCTCGCTCGCCGCCGCAGCGACGACGGGGGCCGCCACCGCACCGGGCCCCGTCGACCTCGGCGCCGGGCAGGCCGACGCCACGGGTGCCTTCAGCCTCACGCCGGTCCTGCCCACCGCGGGCGTGTGGCAGATCGTGGCGCTGGGCGCTGCCGCCGACGGCACGACCGCCGCGCTGACGGCCGTCCTGGTGGCTGCGGCACCAGGGGTCGACATCGCTCCCGTGGTCACCTCCCAGCCCGTCCCGGTCACCGCGGCGGCCGGTACGCAGGTGACGCTGAGCGCCTCGGCTGCCGGCGCCCCGGCGCCGACCGTCCAGTGGCAGTCCTCCCAGGACGGCGGCACCACCTGGACCGACGTCGCGGGCGCGACCGGCGAGGACCTGACCGTCACCGTGGGGTCCGTGTCCACCCGCTACCGCGCTGTGTTCACCAACGCCGCCGGCAGCGTGACCAGCGCCGCGGCGACCGTCACGGGCTCCGGGACGGGCACCCCGACGCCGGGCCCCGGTGGCGGGACCGCGACGCCCGTGGCCACGGACGGCGCGGGCGCAGGTTCCGGGGAGCCCTCGGCACGGCCGACGGCCGCGTCGGCTCCCGCGCTGGCGACCACCGGCTCCGAGCTGCTGCCGCTGGTCGCCACCGGCGTCGGGCTGCTGCTGGCCGGAGCCGGGCTCGTGCTGGCCGTCCGGCGTCGGCCGGCCCGCTGAGGGCCGGTCAGACCTTGCCGCGGAGGATGCGGCGCCAGTACACCTGCGGGAGCCCGTAGCGGTCGAACAGCCACGACCAGCGGTGCGGCTCGAACGGGTCGATGAACGGCACCGACGGGCTGGGCCGGCCGTTGCGGTCGACCTCGTTGAGCATCAGCTTCCGGCGGCTCACGGTGATGGGCATGACGGTGTAGCCGTCGTACCGGTGCAGCGGCTTCCCGCGCGCCGACGCGGCCAGGTTCCGCGCCAGGACGTCGACCTGCTTCCGCAGCGCGCCACCCGAGGGGCGGGTCGCGAGGTCGGCGGCGTCGCCGATCGCCCAGATCGACTCGCGCCGGCGCGACCGCAGCGTCTCCGGGTCGACGTCGACCAGGCCGGGCGCCGCATCGACGGCCAGGCCGGCGTCGGCGATCCAGCCCGGTGCCCGGTAGTGCGGCACGGCATGCGCGAAGTCGACGTCCTCCAACACCTGCCTGCCCGTGGGGGAGGTGAGGGCGAGCGCGTGGACGTCCCAGTCCACCCGCTCGATCCGCGCCTCGCGGACCACCTCGACCCCGTGGTCGGCGAACGTGCGCTCCAGCCTCTCGTCGGCCTCCGGCAGGCCGGTCGCGGTCGCGTCCGGCAGCACGAGCGTCACGTCCAGGGAGGGGAGCACCCCGGTGCGCCGCCAGTGGTCGCAGGCCATGAGCAGCGGCTTCAGCGCGGTCGGCGCGCAGGACGCGGGCTCCGGCGGCACGGTGAAGACGACGGAACCGGTGCGGAGGGCCGACAGCCGGGGCCACACCTGCGGCGTGCTGCCCGGGACGTAGGTGGAGGCGGCCCATCCGTCGGCGTACGCCTGCAGGAGCCCCGGTGTCGCGTCCCAGTCCTCCACCAGACCGGGGCAGAGGACGAGCGTCGACCACGCCACCGTGCGCCCGCCACGGGTCCGCACGGACCGGGCCTCCGGGTCGATCGACTCGACGGCGTCGCGGATCCACGTGCACCCGTCCGGGACGACGTCGGCCATGGGCCGCTTCAGCTCCGCCATCGTCGCCTCGCCGGCGCCGACGTAGTTGAGCAGCGGCTTGTACCTGTGCACCGGCTGTGGAGCGACGACGGCGACGTCACGGACGCCGTCCCGCAGCAGCCGTGCCGCCAGTGAGATGCCGGCGTTGCCGCCGCCGATGATCAGGACCTCGTGCCGTTCCATGTCCGCTCCCTGGTCGAGGGCCACGGATCTGGGTCACCGCCGCGGCTCGGCACCATGTCGTGCCTGCCCAGGTCGCGCCGGTTCTGCACGGCGTCGGTGCGGTGGGTTCGGTCGCCTCCGCCGACGGGGTCAGCCGGCAATGCGGGCGCACTCCTCGCAGCGGGCGTCGTGCCGGGCCGAGGGCCAGTCCTCGGTGGCGGCCGCGGTGACCAGCACGCCGCACACCGAGGACTCCAGCCCGTCGACCGCCGGTTTCGCGACGGCGTGCGCCACGGCCACGCGGTTGGCCGCGCCCTCCCGGGGGAGGGCGCGGCCCTGGACACCGGCACCGGTGCCGATCACGAACAGGCTCGCCGTCATGCCGCCAGGGTGAGCCCCCCGGGTGTCCGGCAGGTGACGGCGCATCGAACACTCAGGGGGCGTCTCACTCCTTGCGCGCCGGCCGGTAGATCAGGTGCAGCACCCCGGTCGGCAGCGTCTCGCCGGACACCAGCTCCAGCGGCGTGCGGCCCAGCTCGTCGGTCCAGCGGCGCTCCCCGGAGACGACGATCGGGTCGACCAGCAGCACCAGCTCGTCCAGCAGATCTGCCTCCAGCAGCGACCGGACGGTCGACAGGCTGCCGGACATGCCGATCGTGCCCGCCGTGCGCTCCCGCAGCTCGCGGACCTCGTCCAGGCCGCGCAGCACCGTGGTGCCCGCCCAGTCCGACTTCTCCAGCGTCGTGGAGAGCACGTACTTGGGGATCGGGTTGATGAAGTCGGCGAACTCGTCGGTGGTGTTGCCCGGCCAGTACTCCGCCCACTGGTCGTGCAGCACGCGGCCCATCAGGTAGGCCTCGCAGCGGTCGCCGTGGCGGTCCACCGCCTTGCCCATGGCGTCGTCGAAGTACGGGAAGTGCCACTGGTCGGGGCGCTCGGCGGAGCCGTCGAGGGTGGTGAAGAGGGCGGCGGCGATCTGTCCCACGGGGGTTCTCCTTCGGTGCGGTGGTTCGTCAGGGGGTAGACCGGGCGGCCGCCGGGAAGTCATCGCACTCGCCGGCCCCGCGCACTCCGGGCAGGGTAGGAGGCAGCGGTCGAGCAACGGCCGTCCAGTCGAGGAGGTCCCGCGTGTCCCGTCCGCCGTTCCCGCCGTTCACTCCCGAGACCGCCCGCCAGAAGGTGCAGGCGGCGGAGGACGGATGGAACACCCGGGACCCCGGGAAGGTGGCGCTGGCCTACACCGAGGACACCGTCTGGCGGAACCGGGACGAGTTCCTGCACGGCCGCGACGAGGTGGTCGCCTTCCTGACCCGCAAGTGGGAGCGCGAGCAGGACTACGCCCTGCGCAAGGAGCTGTGGGCCTTCACCGACGACCGCATCGCCGTCCGGTTCCAGTACGAGTGGCAGGACGCCGACGGCGGCACCTGGCGCTCCTACGGCAACGAGAACTGGGAGTTCACCGCCGAGGGGCTCATGCGCCGGCGGGAGGCCAGCATCAACGACGTGCCGATCGCCCCGGAGGAGCGCTGGATCCTCGGCCCCCGGGAGGACGGCGACACCACCCCGCTGCCGCTGCAGTGACGCGCGACCGGGGGAGACCCTGAGCGCGGAACCAGGGACGGACCGGGGGATCACCTGATGGTGCTGGCGGCCCGCGCTCGGCAGGCTCGCACCATGACCTCAGCAACCACCCCCACCCAGCCGGCCGACCAGCCGCGCCCCCCGGTCCGCCCGTTCCTGCGCAGCGGCACCGACCGGATGGCCGGCGGCGTCTGCGGCGGCCTGGCGGAGTACACCGGCATCGACGCCACGCTCTGGCGGATCGGCGCCGTCCTCTTCACCCTCACCGGAGGGGCCGGCGTCATCGTCTACCTGCTGATGTGGGTCCTCGTCCCCAGCGCCCCGCTCCCGGAGGGCAGCCGGCCGAGCATCGTCGAGCAGTGGGCCCAGCGCCTCCGCGCCGTCCTGGTCGGCGACCGCGGCCGGAACGGCTGACCCGACGGCGCGGACCCGGCACACGGTCGTTCCGTTCGGGGTCGCGGTCGGCAAGGATGAGCGGCTCGCAGCCTGACCATGATCGGAGCCCTCCCGTGACCACCCCGCCGCCCGCCGGCCAGCAGCCGTCCGCCCCGATGGTGGTGCCGCAGTTCCTCATCAAGCAGCGCTTCACGATGATGGTGAACCGGTACGAGATCCGCGTGATGAACCCCGACGGCAGCGAGGGCCAGCTGATCGCACTGGCCCAGCAGAAGCGGATGAAGATCCGCGAGGAGGTCGTCTTCTACTCCGACGAGTCGAAGACGCGCCGGGTGTTCTCGTTCAAGGCGCGGCAGCGGCTGGACGTGCACGCCGAGCACGACGTGCTCGACGAGTACGGCACGGTGATCGGCTACTTCCGCAAGCAGTTCGGTGCCAGCCTGCTGCGCTCCACCTGGGACCTCTCGGCCCCGGGCGTCGACGCGGTCGGCACGGAACGCAACCAGTTCATCGCGGTGCTGCGCCGGATCTGGGGCTTCATCCCCTACCTCGGCAGCGTCTGGGTGCCCTTCCTCTTCCACTTCGACTTCGTCGACAACGGCACCGGCCGGCCGGTCATGTCGAGCCAGAAGAAGATCGGGCTGCGGGACAGCTACACGGTGACCGTGCCCGATCCGCGACTGGACTTCCGGGTCGCGGCGGCGATGGCGGTGGCCCTGGACGCCCTGCAGAGCCGCTGACGCCGCACGGCCGGCAGCTTCCCGGGGGAAGCTGCCGGCCCCGTCGGGTGTTGCGCTGAGCAACCGACGTGAAAGGCCTGCACCGCACATGAGCATCAAGCTGTCCGTCCTCGACCTGGCCCCCATCCCGCGCGGGGAGAGCGCCACCAGCGCCATCGCCGCGAGCGTGGCGCTCGCGCAGCGCGCGGAGGAGCACGGCTACGAGCGGGTCTGGTACGCCGAGCACCACAACATGCCCTCGATCGCCTCGTCGGCCACCAGCGTGCTCATCTCGCACGTGGGCGCGCAGACCGGCCGGATCCGGCTCGGCGCCGGCGGGGTCATGCTGCCCAACCACTCGCCGCTGACCATCGCCGAGCAGTTCGGCACGCTCGACGCGATGTACCCCGGTCGGATCGACCTGGGCCTGGGCCGCGCCCCGGGGAGCGACCAGAACACCATGTACGCCCTCCGCCGGGACCCGCACTCGGCCGAGACGTTCCCGCAGGACGTGCTGGAGCTCCAGGCGTACCTGGCCGGTGAGACGCGCGTGCCCGGGGTGGACGCGATCCCGGGCAAGGGCTCACGGGTGCCGCTCTACATCCTCGGCTCCTCGATGTTCGGCGCGAAGCTGGCTGCCGCGCTGGGCCTGCCGTACGCGTTCGCCTCCCACTTCGCCCCCGCGATGCTCGAGCCCGCGGTCGCGGCCTACCGCAGCGAGTTCCAGCCCTCGGAGCAGCTCGACCGCCCCTACGTCATCGCCGGCGTGAACGTCGTCGCCGCCGACAGCACCGACGCCGCGCAGGAGCAGCTCGTCGCCGTCCGGCGCAACCTGGCGATCGGCCTGTTCGGCCGCGGGCAGGCGCTCACCGACCAGCAGGCCGACCAGCTGCTGGCCCAGGGCGCCGGGCACCACGTCGGCACCATGCTCACCCACACCGCCGTCGGCACCCCGGACCAGGTGCGGCAGCACCTGGAGGGCTTCGTGCGGGTCGCCGACGCCGACGAGCTGATCGTCGCCCACCAGTCCGGCTCGCTGGAGGGCCGGCTCCGGTCGGTGGAGCTGCTCGCCGAGGCGATGGCATCCGTCACGGCCTGACCCCCGGGGGTTTCGGCGACCGGGGAGGGGCGGGTACGCGCAGCTCGTGACCTACTCGATCGTGGCCCGTGATCCCGAGACCGGGGAGATGGGCGTCGCCACCCAGTCGCAGGCCTTCGCCGTCGGCAACAGCGTGCCCTTCGCCCTGCCCGGGCACGGGGTGATCGCCACCCAGTCGATGGCCGAGCCGATGTACGGCGCCGTCGGCCTCGACCTGCTCCGCGGCGGGTTCACCGCCCAGGAGGTGCTCACGGCGCTCAGCAGCGTCGACCCGCAGCCCGAGCGGCGGCAGGTCGCCGTGCTGGGCCTGGCCGGCGACTTCGCGGTGTACACCGGCACGAGCTGCGTCGACGCCGCCGGCCACCTGCTCGGCGAGAACTGCGTGGCGCTGGCCAACATGGCGAGCTCCCCGGCGGTGTGGGAGGCGATGGTGGAGCGGTTCGAGGGCTCCGCCGGCCCGCTCGCGCAGCGGCTGCTCGGCTCGCTGGTGGCGGGGGAGGAGGCCGGCGGCGACTTCCGGGGGCGCCGGTCGGCCGCGATCATGGTCGTCCGTGCGACCACCACCGGTCGCCCTTGGCACGACATGGTGGTCGACCTCCGGGTCGACGACTCCCCGGACCCGCTGGGTGTCCTGGCCGACCTCACCGTCACCCGCGCCCGCTACCAGGACGTGGTCCGCGCGTTCCAGCAGGCCATCGACGGCGACCCGGTCACCGCCGACCGGGAGCTCGAGCTGCTGCGTCCGATGGACCCGGTCAGCGAGCCGGACCAGCTGATGTGGCGGGCCGTCGTCGCGGCACTGGCCGGGCGCGAGGACGACGCCCGCGCGATGCTCGTCGACCTCGCCGCCAGCGCCCCGCAGTTCATCGAGGCGGCCAGCCGCTTCGGCAAGGCGGGGCTGATGCCGGCCGACGTCATCGAGCGGATCATCCCGCCGGTCCCGGCGACCTGACGGGCCTCAGACGGGCAGGCCGTCGTGACCCCGTGCCGGCTGGTGCACGGCCAGCCAGCCGGGGAGTTCCTGCATCGGCATCGCCCGTGCGAGGTGCCAGCCCTGGACCAGGTGGCAGCCCATCGAGGTCAGCAGCTCCCAGGTGGCCTGGTCCTCCACCCCTTCGGCGACGACGTCGAGGCCGAGATGACGACCCAGGTCCACGATGGCCCGGACGATCGCCACGTCGTCGGCGCCGCGGCCCAGCGCGGAGATGAAGCTGCGGTCGATCTTCACCTCCTGCACCGGCAGCCGCTGCAGGTAGGCCAACGACGAGTACCCGGTTCCGAAGTCGTCAATCGAGAGCCGGACACCGAGCCCGCGGAGCTGGTGGAGCATCCCCACGGCGCGGCCCGGGTCGGCCATGACGGAGCTCTCCGTCACCTCCAGGGTCAGGCGGTCGGCGGGGACGTCGTGCCGCAGCAGCAGCTCCGCGACCTCGTCGACCAATGTCGGGTCCTGCAGGCTGCGGGTCGACAGGTTCACCGCGATCCCGAGGTCCAGGCCGGAAGCGCGCCAGTGCGCGCAGGCTCGCAGCGAGGCGTCCAGCACACGGCTGGTGAGCACGCCCAGGAGACCGCTGCGCTCGGCCACGGGCACGAAGTCGTCGGGCGGCACCCAGCCGCGCTCGGGATGCTCCCAGCGCACGAGGGCCTCGACCCCGACCACGCGCCCGGAGGCCGGCTCGGCCTTGGGCTGGACGTGCACGACCACCGATCCGTCGTGCAGGGCCGCCCGCAGCTCGGACACGAGGGTGAGCCGGCGAGTGCTCGTGGCGTGCAGGTCGGGGTCGTAGAGGCGTACCCCGCCCGTCGAGGACTTGGCGTCGTACATGGCCAGATCGGCCGACTTCAGCAGGGCCGCGGTCTCCGTGGCGTGCTCCGGTGCGAGCGCGATCCCCACGGAGGCGCCGATCTCCACCCAGAGGCCGTCCAGCGGCACCGGCTGCCGGAGGGCCTGCACCAGGGCGCGGGCCACGGCGAAGACGTGGTCCTCGTCCGCCGTCGCGGGAAGCAGGACGGCGAACTCGTCCCCGCCCAGCCGGGACACCGAGCCGGCGCGCCCGACCGCCGCGGTGAGCCGGGCGCCGACCTCGATCAGCAGGGCATCGCCCTGGTGGTGCCCGAGGGTGTCGTTGACCTCCTTGAACTCGTCGAGGTCCAGGATCATGACCGCGGCTCCCGGCGCCCGTCCTGCCGCCACGTCGGCCAGCGCCGCGGTCACGCCGCGCTGCAGGTGGGTGCGGTTGGGCAGCCCGGTGAGCGCGTCGTGGAGGGCGTCGTGGCGAAGACGGCCGATCAGCTCGTCGTTGCGCAACGCCACCCCGGCGTGGTTGGCGACTGTCTCCAGGAGCAGGACGTCGTCCCGGTTGAAGGTCCGGACGTCGCCGAGCCGGTCGCCGACGACCAGCGCGCCGGAGATCCCCGCCGAAGCGCTCGGCGGGACGACCACGGCGTCGCGCAGCCCGAGGCCCGCCAGCCGGCTCCGGGCCTCCGGGTCGCGGGTGCCGCGGGGCAGCAGGAGCGGTGCGTCGCACGCGACATGATCGATCGCCCGCACGTCGGTTCCCTCGTGGCGCCGCAGCTCGCCGTCGGGACCGAGGGCGACCGTGGTGGTCACCCCGTCCTGGTCGGGGGGGAACACCACCATGGCGTGCTCGCACGACAGCAGGTCCCGTGCCTCGGAGAGCACGTTGGCCAGCAGGCCCCCGGCGCCTGGCGCCGCGCTCACCGATTCGCTGAACCGCTAGAGCCGTTCGAGGTTGAGGTGGCGTGTCGCGAGTGCGGCGTAACTGCGGAAGGCGAGCAGGCACAACATCCCGCAGGCCGCCAGCAACCATCCGGCCGTCGCGGACGCGCTCAGGGTCAGGACCGCCATCAGCCCCAGGGTCGTGCCGATGAGCGGGACCACCAGCGATCCCGCGTCGGACAGGAGCGAGCGCACGTCCACTCCGCCGTCGTGGGCGGCGATGACGGCACTGATCGCCGCGGCGGCGAGGACGTCGGCCGCCAGTGCACCGGCGTACGCCGCGAGCCACGTGGCCGGGCCCGCGGGCCCGCTGTCGGGTGCCACCGCGTGGAAGACGGCGAGGGCGAGGGTCGTCTCACCGGTCAGGAGGGCGACGTTGAAGGCGAGCTTCATGGGCGGGGTGCGGCGGTACCAGAGCATCGCGACCACGCTGGCCACGGTGCGCCCGATGACGACCGCGAGCGGCGTGGCCAGGAACATCCCCACGACCAGCGGAATCTCGCTGAAGGAGATGGTCTGCGCCTCGCGCCGTCGCTGGATGTGCAGCACGAACGCCTCGCTGGCGGCGAAGCCCAGCACCATGGCCCACCAGGGCAGGGAGAGTCCCGGCAGGTAGGCGGCCTCGACCGCGAGGGCGGGCGCCAGCAGGGTCGCCAGACCGAGGAGGGCGACCATGAGCCCCAGCAGGCACAGCGTGCGGGCTCGTCGGCCCAGCCCGCCGTCGGGGTCCGGTCCGAGGGACTCGGTGGCCATCGGCGGTCCTCCCTCCCCGTTCGGTTGCTGACCAGCAGGTTCTCGACCCGGCCACCGGTCGACTGAACTGCGCCTCACCCGTTCGGGCGGCCACCGTGCGATCGCCGGCCCGGTCGCCCCGCCGGCACCCGGGCGGCGCCGGGCGGCAGCCTCGATCGTCACCTGCTCCTCGCGGCCGGCGCACCGGTCGCGAGGAGCGCGGGACCCGGCCCTCACCCGGGCGGGGGGCACCGAGGTGACGTGCGTTTCAGTCGGGCCCGATTTCAGCCGAACCAGTTCCCATGTGGTTTCGGCGGTCTGCAGTGACCCGGGAGGCGCGCGCCCACCAGCGCGGCGGTGACCGGTCGCTGCGTGCTGTCCGCGTGCTGGGCGCCGTCTCCGGCGGCGCCTGGGTCCTCGCCTCGATCGCCAGCGCCGCAGGGGTCGGCACGGTCGCCTCGCTGCTGGCCGAGAAGGGCAAGCTGGTCTTCCTCGCCTCGCTGGTGGTCATGTTCGCCGTCCGCGGCGCGGCCGGCGCCGGCCGCGCGGCCTGGTGGTGCTTCGCCGGCGCGGTGGCCTGCTACCTGGCCGGTGCGGCCGCCTACGAGTTCCACTACCGGCACGTCGCCGTCGTCCCGCAGCCGTCGTGGTCCGACGCCGCCTTCATGGGCTTCTACCCGCTGGCCTTCGTCGGACTGCTCCTGCTGATCAGGCGGCGCACCCGCCGGCTGCCGCTGAGCACCTGGCTGGACTGCGCGGTCACCGGGCTCACCGCCGCCGCGGTGGCCGCCGCCGTCGCACTCGGCGCACTCATGCAGGAGGCCGGACGGGACCTGGCCCTGATCGCCAGCATGGGATACGCCGCCGCCGACCTCTTCCTCTTCGGGCTCATCGCCGGCGGTCTGGTCCTCATCGGTCGGGACGCGAGCCCCGGCTGGTGGTGGATGACCGGCGGGCTGGCGATGTTCGTCGTCGCCGACACCGCGTACGCCTACCAGGTCGTGCACGGCACCTACGTGGTGGGCGGTCCGCTGGACACGCTGTGGGGCCTGGCGTTCATCGGCTTGGGCCTGGGCGCCTGCGTGGCGCCGCGACCGGTCCGGCTGGACACCGCCGTCGCCGCCCAGCGGCCGCTGGTCGTGCCGGCCGCCTGTGCCCTGGTCGCGCTCGGCATCCTCTTCCAGGGGTACCTCGCCGACGGCGACCCCGTGGCCGGTTCGCTGGCCATGGGTGCCGTGCTGGCCGCCCTGGCGCGCACCGGTCTGACCTTCCGCGACGTGCGGGCGCTGGCCGACAGCCTCAAGCAGGCGCGGACCGACGAGCTCACCGGCCTGCCCAACCGGCGCTCGGTGTTCGAGGCCTTCGACTCCGCCGACGAGCGACTGGCCGACGGGACCACGATCGCCGTCCTGGTGCTCGACCTCGACCGGTTCAAGGAGATCAACGACTCCCTCGGCCACTCGATCGGCGATGCGCTGCTGGTCGAGGTCGGCGGCCGGCTCCGGGAGCGGCTGCGCTCCGCGGACCTGCTCGCCCGCCTGGGCGGCGACGAGTTCGTCGTCCTCGCCGAGGACCTGGACGCCGCCGCGGCGATGGCGCTGGGCCACCGGCTGCGCGAGCAGTTCCTCCGCCCGTTCGTCTTCGACGGCGTCGAGCTCGGTGTCGACGTCAGCATCGGCATCGCCGTCGGCCCGGGCGACTCCACGAGCACCGCGGAGCTGCTGCAGCTGGCCGACCTGGCCATGTACGCGGCCAAGGGCGGCCGCCAGGGGGTCAGCGTCTTCGACGAGGACCGCGACGGGCACGGGCGGCACCGCCTGGAGGACGTCGCCCAACTGCGCCGGGCCCTGGACCGCCACGAGCTGGTGCTGCACTACCAGCCGAAGCTGGCGCTGAGCACCGGCGAGATCGACGGCGTCGAGGCGCTCGTCCGCTGGCAGCACCCCACCCGCGGGCTGCTCTACCCGGACACCTTCATCGACCTGGCGGAGTCCGCCGGCCTGATGAGCCGCCTCACCACGCAGGTCATCGACATGGCGCTGGCCCAGTCCCGGGCCTGGGCCGACGAGGGGCGCGAGCTGACCATGGCGGTCAACGTCAGCCCCTCCAACCTGGTCGACGAGCAGTTCCCCGACCACGTGGCCGCGCTGCTGCGCGACCACGGCCGGTCGGCCCGCTCCCTCGTCCTCGAGGTGACCGAGAGCCTGCTCATGGAGGACCGGGAGCGTGCCGTCCGGGTCCTGGGCCGGCTCCGGGACGACGGCGTGGGCGTGGCGATCGACGACTACGGCACCGGGCACTCGAGCCTGGCCTACCTCGCCGCGCTGCCGGTGACGGAGCTGAAGCTCGACCGCACCTTCGTCTCGGCCATGACCGGCAGTGCCCGGGCGGAGTCGATCGTCACCTCGACGCTGCAGCTGGCGCACGCCCTGGGCCTGGTGCTGGTGGCCGAGGGCGCGGAGGACCAGGCGACCGTCGACGCCCTGACCAGTCTCGGGTGCGACCTCGTCCAGGGCTACCACCTCAGCCGGCCGCTGCCCCCCGAGCAGCTCTGGCTCTGGCTGGAGGAGCGGGCCGGCACCACCGTCGGCTGAGCCGGGTCACCAGCCCGGCGTCATGCCCTCGTCCAGCCAGGTCTCGTACTCCGCGTCGGTCATCGGCCGGGCCGCGTCCAGCGCTGCCTCGAGCACCGCGCGCTCGACCCCCGGGTCCGCCGTCACCCCGACGCGGACGTCGGCGTCGAAGCGGGCGAGCTCCTGCCAGGAGCCGGTGCCGCGGAGCCACGCCCCGTCGCCGACCTGGGTGCACGACGTGATCGGCTGGTCGCCGCCGGGGGTCCACAGCGAGAACGCCGCGCACGGGTCGGACGTGGCCGGGTCGACCGGCTGGTCGCGGAACAGCCACAGCACGGCGTCCGGCCGGAGGTCGTCCCGCTCGAGGCGGGTCCAGATGAGCGGGCTGCCCGTCACCTGCGACGCGGACAGCCGGTAGCCGTCGACCTCGCTCACCCACGGGTGCTCGGTCGTGCCCACCTCGGTGGCGATGCGCTCCGCCTGCCCCTCCTCGACCGCCGCCGTCCCCGCCGGGACGACGACGGCCGCCGTCCCGGCCACGAGGAGCACGGCGGTTCCGATCCGGACCGCGCCGGGCCACTGCAGGCCCGCCAGGACGGCGAAGGGGAGGGCGACGGCGGCGAAGCGCAGCGGCACCGGCAGCACGTCGGCGACATCGGACGGTGTCTGGATCGCCCAGAGCGCGACTCCCATGGCCGCTGCCGACCCCAGGCCCCCGACGACGACGCCGCGGAGCACCGCTCCCGGTCGGCCGAGCGCTCCGGGACCGGCCGCCCGGTCGAGGGCGGCCGCCGCGACGGTGGACAGGCAGACGACGACCGCGGCGGCGATCAGGACGGCCGGCCACCTGCCGAACAGCGACGCCCCGAGCAGCGGCGTGGCCGCCATCCCGGCGAACACGCCCAGCACCCCGGCGAGCACGACGTGGCCGAGGGCCCGCCGCAGGGTCGAGGTGGGCAGCTCGGTCGGGGGAGCGGCCGCGGTCACGGCCGCAGTCTGGCAGGTGTCCGGGGACTTGCGGAACACCCCGGTCCGGTGCCGGGACGCAGAACGGGCGGGAGTCCCGGAGGACCCCCGCCCGTTCTGCCGTGCTCGGCTGCTAGCTCTTCGGCCGCGCACCGGCGCGCAGCGCGCCGAGGAGGTCGTGGTTGAGCCGCGAGATGGTCTCCATCGAGATGCCCTTCGGGCAGGCGGCGGAGCACTCGCCGATGTTCGTGCAGCCACCGAAGCCCTCGCGGTCCTGCTGCGCGATCATGTTGACCACCCGGTCGTTGCGCTCGGGCTGGCCCTGCGGCATGAGCCCGAGGTGGGTGACCTTGGCGGCGGTGAACAGCATCGAGGAGGCGTTCGGGCAGGCCGCCACGCACGCGCCGCAGCCGATGCAGGTGGCGGCGTCGAACGCGGCGTCGGAGTCGGCCTTGGGCACCGGGGTCGCGTGCGCGTCCGGGGCGGTGCCGGTGGGCACGGAGATGTAACCGCCGGCCTGGATGATCCGGTCGAACGCGCGCCGGTCGACGGCGAGGTCCTTGATCACCGGGAACGGCGAGGCGCGCCACGGCTCGATGTCGATCGAGTCGCCGTCCTTGAACGAGCGCATGTGCAGCTGGCACGTCGTCGTCTGCTGCGGGCCGTGGGCCTGCCCGTTGATCATGACGCCGCACATGCCGCAGATGCCCTCGCGGCAGTCGTGGTCGAAGGCCACCGGGTCGTCGCCCTGCAGGATCAGCTGCTCGTTGAGCACGTCGAGCATCTCGAGGAACGACATGTCGGGGGAGATGTCGGTGATCTTGTAGGTCACCATCTTGCCCTTGGCCGTCGGCCCCTGCTGGCGCCAGATGCGCAGGGTGAGGTTCATCCCGCGCTTCTCCGCGCCGGGGTTGCCGACGCTGGACTGCATGCTGGCTGTCACTTGTAGCTCCGCTGTGCGAGGTGGACGTACTCGTACTCGAGGTTCTCCTTGTGGAGCACCGGGGCCTGACCCTCCGGCGTCCACTCCCAGGCGGCGACGTAGGCGAAGTTCTCGTCGTCGCGCAGCGCCTCGCCCTCGGGGGTCTGGCTCTCCGCTCGGAAGTGCCCGCCGCAGCTCTCGCGGCGGTGCAGCGCGTCGACGCACATGAGCTCGCCGAGCTCGATGAAGTCGGCGACGCGGCCGGCGTGCTCCAGCGTCTGGTTGAACGAGTGCCAGTCGCCGCCGACCTTGAGGTTGCTCCAGAACTCCTGGCGGATCTCCCGGATGCGGTCGATGGCCTTGCGCAGCCCCTCGTCCGTGCGCTCCATGCCGCACAGGTCCCACATCAGCTGGCCGAGCTCGCGGTGGAACGACGCCGGCGTGCGGGTGCCGTTGATGTTGAGCAGCTTCTGGGTCTGCTCCTGCACGCCCTGCAGCGCCTCGACGGCGGCCGGGTGGCTCTCGTCGACCTTCTCGAAGGGGCCGTCGGCCAGGTAGCTGCTGATCGTCGACGGCAGGACGAAGTAGCCGTCGGCCAGACCCTGCATGAGCGCGCTGGCGCCCAGGCGGTTGGCGCCGTGGTCGGAGAAGTTGGCCTCACCGATGACGAACATGCCGGGGATCGTCGACTGCAGGTCGTAGTCCACCCACAGGCCGCCCATCGTGTAGTGCACGGCGGGGAAGATCCGCATCGGCGTCACGTAGGGGTCCTCGCCCGTGATCTGGGCGTACATGTCGAAGAGGTTCCCGTACTTGGCCTCGACCGCCGGGCGGCCCAGCCGCTCGATCGCCTCGGCGAAGTCGAGGTAGACCCCCAGCCCGCCGGGGCCGACCCCGCGGCCCTCGTCGCAGACGTTCTTGGCCTGGCGCGAGGCGATGTCGCGGGGCACCAGGTTGCCGAACGCCGGGTAGAGCCGCTCGAGGTAGTAGTCGCGCTCGTCCTCGGGGATGTCGTTGGCGGGGCGGTCGTCGCCACGCTCCTTGGGCACCCACACGCGGCCGTCGTTGCGCAGCGACTCCGACATCAGGGTCAGCTTCGACTGGTAGTCGCCCTTGACCGGGATGCAGGTCGGGTGGATCTGCGTGTAGCAGGGGTTGGCGAAGTACGCGCCCCGCTTGTGCGCCCGCCAGATCGCCGTGGTGTTGGAGCCCTTGGCGTTGGTGGAGAGGTAGAAGACGTTGCTGTAGCCACCGCTGGCGATGACGACGGCGTCGGCGAAGTGGGTGCTGATCTCGCCGGTGACCAGGTCCCGGGCGACGATGCCCCGGGCCCGGCCGTCGACGATGATCAGGTCCAGCATCTCCGTGCGCGCGTTCTGCTCCACGGTGCCGGCCGCGATCTGCCGCTCGAGGGCCTGGTAGGCGCCGTAGAGCAGCTGCTGGCCCGTCTGGCCGCGGGCGTAGAACGTGCGCGACACCTGCGTGCCGCCGAACGAGCGGTTGTCGAGCAGGCCGCCGTACTCGCGGGCGAAGGGCACGCCCTGGGCGACGGCCTGGTCGATGATGTTGACGCTGACCTCGGCCAGGCGGTGCACGTTGTTCTCCCGCGCCCGGAAGTCGCCGCCCTTGACCGTGTCGTAGAACAGCCGGTGCACGCTGTCGCCGTCGTTGCGGTAGTTCTTGGCGGCGTTGATCCCGCCCTGCGCGGCGACGCTGTGCGCGCGGCGCGGGCTGTCCTGGTACCAGAAGGACTTCACCTTGTAGCCGGCCTCGCCGAGCGTGGCGGCGGCGGAGCCGCCGGCCAGGCCGGTGCCGACGACGATGATCGTCATCTTGCGGCGGTTGGCCGGGTTGACCAGGCGGCCGCGGAACTGGCGCTCGCTCCAGCGCTCGCCGATCGGGACGTCGGTGGGGGCCTTGGTGTCGGCGATGGGCTCGCCGGTGGTGAACAGCTCGAGAGGCATCTGGAGGTCCTTAGTCGATGAGCCCGAAGAGGACGGAGAGGGGCACGAGGAGGAAGCCGAGCGTGAGCAGCGTCGCGAACCCGAAGGCGAAGGCGCTCACGGTCTTCTCGCGGCGGCGGTTGCTCTGGCCCAGGGTCTGGGTGGCGCTCCAGATGCCGTGCCGCAGGTGCATGCCCAGCAGGATCACCGAGATGGCGTAGAACGCCGTGACGAGCGGGTTCTCGAAGCTGGCGACGAGCCGGTCGTAGGGCGTGCTGTCGTGGCCCTCGGGGTTCACGGTGCCCGTCGTCAGGTCGAGGATGTGGTAGATGATGAAGGCCAGGATGATCACGCCGCCCCAGCGCATGGTCCGCGAGGCGTAGCTCTGCGCCACGGCCTTCTTGGTCACGTACCGCTCGGGCCGGGCGCGCTTGGCCTGGCGCCACAGCGACACCGCAGCCCAGATGTGCGCGACCACCGCGACCAGCAGGGCGATCCGGATGATCCAGAGCGTCGTCTGGCCCGGCAGCGCCGGGTTGCCGACCGTCCGGATCCAGGCCGAGTAGCTGTTGAACGACTCGGCACCGGAGAAGGCCTTGAGGTTCCCGATCATGTGCGCGATCAGGTACAGCACCATCACGATGCCGCTGACGGCCATGACGGCCTTCTTCAACACCGAGTTGGTCTTTGCAACCTTCGGAGTCCTACGACTGGCGTGCGTCACCGTCACCACAACTGACCACGCTAGGACTACCTGGGCCTTGCCACCAAGCCAACACGAGGTGACACACCTCATCTAAGGCTGCCCTCACCGCAGGTCGGCGGGCACTCGACGGTGTCCGCGCAGGTCAAGGACGTGCCGGTTGAGCCGCGCGGGCGCGGGGGAGAGGATGCCTCCGTGCCCACCCCCACCCGCGGTTTCCTCGGCCGCCGGCGCGAGCGCGACCCGCGCCTGCCGCCGGGCCAGTACGACGTCGGCGCCGACTGGCCGGTGCTCACCGCCGAGCCGACCCCGCGCATCGCCCCCGAGACCTGGAGCATCACCGTCGACGGGCGGGTGGAGAACCCCACGACCTGGACCTGGGACGAGGCGCGCCGGCTGCCGCCGTCGGAGTACCGCGGCGACATCCACTGCGTCACCACCTGGTCGAAGTTCGACACCCGGTTCACCGGCATCAGCGTCGACTCGTTGCTGGAGGTGGCCCGGCCGACCGCCGAGGCGCAGTTCGTCATGGCGACGTCGAAGACCGGCTACACCACCAACCTGCCGCTGGCCGACGTCACCGGTGGCAGGGCGTGGCTGGTGTGGGAGTTCGACGGCCGGCCGCTGACGCCCGAGCACGGCGGACCGGTGCGCCTGCTCGTCCCGCACCTGTACTTCTGGAAGAGCGCCAAGTGGATCAGCAAGCTCTCCCTGCTGACCCGGGACCAGCCCGGCTTCTGGGAGCAGAACGGCTACCACGACCGCGGCGACCCGTGGCGGCAGCAGCGGTACCAGGGTGACTGACGCCCGGCCCCTCGGCGCCGGGGTCGCCGGTGCGCCCAGCGGGGGGTGGCGCACGGCCACCGTCGCCGGCGTCCGGCGTCCCGTGCCGCGCTCGGTGCAGCTGCGGCTCGACGTCGCCGACCGGGTCGACCACCTGCCCGGCCAGCACTACGTCGTCCGGCTCACCGCCCCCGACGGCTACACCGCCCAGCGGTCGTACTCGATCGCGTCGGCACCCGGCGACCCGCTGCTGGAGCTGTTCGTCGAGCGGCTGGACGACGGCGAGGTATCCACCCACCTGGCCGACGTGGTGGAGCCCGGCGACGAGCTCGAGGTCCGTGGCCCCATCGGCGGCTGGTTCGTGTGGGACGGCGAGACGCCGGCCCTGCTCGTCGCCGGCGGCAGCGGCGTCGTGCCGTTCGTGTCGATGCTGCGCACCGCACAGGCGCTCGGGCGCACCGACCTGCTGCGCATCGCCGTCTCGGTCCGCGAGCTGGAGCTGCTGCCCTACGCCGACGAGCTGCGGGCCGCCGGGGCCCTGGTCGCCACCACGCGCGAACCCAGCGGCATCCGGCCCGCCGGCCGGCTGACCGCCGCCGACCTCGTGCCGCTCTGGGAACCGGGCCAGACGGCGTTCGTCTGCGGCTCCGCCTCCTTCGCCGGGGCGGCCACGCGGCTGCTGGAGGCGCTCGGCATCCCCGCGGAGTCCATCCGGGTGGAGCAGTTCGGCCCCAGCGGCGGACCGGCCTGACGGCCGGCCCGCCACCGGCGCTCCTCAGCCGAGGGCCGGCCTGCCCGCCGTGAACAGCCACGTCCGGAAGAGGTCGTCGAGCTCGCGCCCGGACACGGCCTCGGCATGCGCCACGAAGTCGTCCGTGGTGACCGCCTGACCGGCGTACGTCGCCACCCACGTGCGCAGGATGTCGAAGAACGCCTCGTCACCGACGACGAGCCGCAGCGAGTGCAGCGTCATCGCGCCCCGGTAGTACACGGCCGCGTCGAACAGCTCCTCGGTCGCCGGTCCCGGGTCACCGATGATGACGTCCCAGAAGCCCGGTGGCAGGTCCGTGGCGTCGTAGAGGGACCGGAACTCCTCCTCGACGGTGGAGAGGCCCTCGCGCTCCAGCCACAGCCACTCGGCGTAGGTCGCCATGCCCTCGTTGAGCCAGATGTGCTGCCAGGCCGCCAGCCGCACCAGGTCGCCGGTCCACTGGTGGGCCAGCTCGTGCACGACGACGACGTCGGCCAGCACCGGGTCGGTGAAGAAGTCCTGCGCGTAGACCGGACGGGTCTGCGTCTCCAGGGCGAACGCCAGCTCCGGGTGGTGGTCGACGATGCCGCCGGAGGCCCTGAACGGGTACGGCCCGAAGTACTCCGCCAGGAAACCGTTGATCTCCGGTTGCCTGGCGAACGAGGCGTCGACGGTCTCGCCGATCGAGGCACCTTCCGGGCCGGGCTCCTTGTAGAGGTCGGGATCGACGGCGTCCCAGTACCGGATCCCGTCGGCCGCGTACTCGCGGACGTCGAAGTCGCCGACCGCGAGGGTCACCAGGTAGGTGGCCATCGGCTCCCGGGCCTTCCACACCCAGGTCGTGCGGCCATGTTCGGTCCACGTGCCCTTGAGCACGCCGTTGGAGATGCCCGCGAGCCCTTCGGGCACCGTGACCGCGACGCTGACAGAGGCGTCGTCGAGGGGGTGGTCGTTGGCCGGGAACCAGGTCGCCGCGGCGTCCGGCTGCCCGGCGACGACGGCGCCGTCGTCGGTGTGCATGAAGCCGCTGACGCCGAACGCGTCGGTGATCGTCTGCGGCACGCCGTCGTAGGCGACGACGACCGTGAAGTCCTTGCCGTGCTTGAGCGAACGCTCCGGGACGACCGTCAGCTCGCCCCCCTCGCGGTGCCAGCCGGCGGCCTTGCCGTCGACGGTGATCGAGTGGACCGTCATGCCCTCGAGGTCGAGGTTGAAGCTCGACAGGTGCTGCGTCGCCGTGGCCGTGATGGTGGCGAGGCCGGTGAGCACGTCGGTGTGCGGGTCGTACGCGACGTCGAGGTCGTAGTGCCCGACGTCGTAGCCGCCGTTGCCGTCGAGGGGGAAGTAGGGATCACCGATCCCCGGTGCGCCCGGGGATCCCCCCGATCGGTGGTCGGCGTCGTCGGCGGCCGCCGCTGTGGGCGCCAGGCCCACGAGCACGGTGGTCGCTGTCAGGACTGCGAGTCTGCGGTTCATGGCCGCTCCCGGAGAGAAGGGGTGACGTGCCGTGCGAGGACCCCGCGCAGGCTAGGCCGAGCGCGCGGGCGACGGCGGCGGCGAGGTGACCGGTGGCTGACCCCGAGTTCCGGTCGCTCGCGTGCCGTTACAGCCCGGGGAGGCGTGCTCGCCAACCATCGGTTAGCCGCCGGGCGGTCGACGGGTAGGGAGGCTGCATGACGACGACCGCCCCGCACCCGACCCCGGCGCTGGACCCGGCACTGGTCTCCCGGCTGGCCGCGCTGGTCACCGCCGCACCCGACCGTCCCCGGCAGGCCTCGCACGCACCCTTCACCGGAGAGGTCGTCGGCGAGGTCCCGACCTGCACCGCCGAGGACGTTCGCGAGGCCCAGCGGCGGGCCCGCGCGGCGCAGGTGGCGTGGGCGCGGCGTCCGATCGCCGAGCGCGCCGCGGTGATGCTGCGCTACCACGACCTGGTCCTGGAGCGGCAGGAGCAGATCCTCGACGTCGCGCAGGCCGAGACCGGCAAGGCACGGGTGAGCGCCTTCGAGGAGCTGGCCGACGTCGCGATGACCGCCCGGTACTACGCCAACACCGCAGCGAAGCACCTCCGCCCGACCCGCCGCCAGGGCGCCCTGCCGGTGCTGACCCGCACGGTGGAGCACCACCACCCCAAGGGGCTGATCGGCGTCATCAGCCCGTGGAACTACCCGCTGACCCTCGCCGTCTCCGACGCGATCCCGGCGCTGCTGGCCGGCAACGGCATCGTGCTCAAGCCCGACGCGCAGACGCCGTTCACCGCGCTCATCGCCGTCGAGCTCCTGTTCGAGGCGGGCCTGCCCCGGGAGCTGTTCCAGGTGGTCACCGGTGCCGGGCGAGACCTGGGCACCCCGCTGATCGAGGGCGTCGAGTACCTGATGTTCACCGGCTCCACCGCCACCGGCCGGATCGTCGCCGAGCAGTGCGCGCGCCGGCTGATCGGCTTCTCCGCGGAGCTCGGCGGCAAGAACCCGATGATCGTGCTGGCCGACGCCGACCTGGGGAAGACCGTCGAGGGCGCCGTCCGCGCCTGCTTCTCCAACTCCGGCCAGCTGTGCATCTCGGTGGAGCGGATGTACGTGGAGGACGGGATCTACGACCGGTTCGTGCCGGCGTTCGTCGAGCGGGTGGAGCGGATGAAGCTCGCCACCGGCCTGACCTGGGAGGCCGAGATGGGCTCGCTGGTGAGCGAGGACCAGCTCGACGTCGTCTCCCGGCACGTCGACGACGCCGTCGCCAAGGGCGCCCGGGTGCTCGCCGGTGGCAAGGCCCGGCCCGACCTCGGCCCGCTGTTCTACGAGCCCACCGTGCTGGAGGGCGTCACCGACGGGATGGAGCTGGCCCGCGACGAGACGTTCGGCCCGGTGGTCGCCGTCGCCCGGGTGCGGGACGCCGAGGAGGCGGTCGAGCGGGCCAACGACACCGAGTACGGGCTGAACGCCAGCATCTGGACGACGCCGGCACGGGGCGCGGAGCTCGCCACCCGCATCCAGGCCGGCACGGTCAACGTCAACGAGGCCTACGCCGCGACCTGGGCCTCGCACGATGCGCCGATGGGCGGGATGAAGGACTCCGGCGTGGGCCGGCGGCACGGCCGCGAGGGCATCCTCAAGTACACCGAGAGCCAGACCGTCGCCGTCCAGCGCGGGCTGCCCGTCGGCCCGATGCCCGGACTGCCGCTGGAGCGCTACGCCACCGTCATGACCGCCGGTCTCAAGGCGCTGAAGCGGATGCCGTTCCTGAAGTGACCTCCGGGCCCGCCGGCGTCAGATCCAGCCGTGCCGGCGGGCCTCGGTGACGGCGGCGTGCCGGTTGTGCGCACCGAGCTTGGCGGCCGCTGCGGAGAGGTGGTTGCGGACCGTGCCGGGGGAGAGGTGCGCCCGGGCGGCGATCTCCTCGACCGGCGCCCCGCCGGCGGCCAGCTCCAGGATGTCGGCCTCGCGCGGGGTGAGCGGGCTGTCCCCGGCGCTGATCGCCTCCGCAGCCAGTTCCGGGTCCACGTAGCGGCCGCCACCGTGCACCGTCCGGACGACCGCGGTCAGCACGCCGGAGTTCACGGTCTTGGGCAGGAAGCCCCGGACGCCCGCCTCCAGCGCCCGCTTGAGGTGGCCGGGCCGGCCGTGCCCGGTCACGATGACCAGCCCGCAGCCGGGGACGACGGCGGCGAGCTCGGCGGCCAGCGAGATGCCGTCGCGGTCGGGCAGCTGGAGGTCCAGCACCGCCACGTCGGGGGCGTGCGCCCGCGCCAGGGCCAGCGCCTCGGCCGCCGAGGCGGCCTCGGCCACGACCTCGAGGTCGTCCTCCAGCGCCAGCAGCGCGGCCAGCGCCGAGCGGATCAGGTTCTCGTCGTCGGCGAGCAGGATCCGGATCATGCGCCGGCTCGCAGGGGGAGCCGGGCGGTGAGCGCGAACCGTCCGCCGTCGGCGCCGGCGGTCAGCTGCCCACCGAGCGCGTCGAGTCGTTCGGCCAGCCCGGTGAGGCCGTTGCCCCACGGGGCTGCCGAGTCAGCCGCTCCGTCGTTGACCACGGACAGCTCGACCTCCCGCTCGGCGACGCACAGGGAGATCGTGCACTGCCCGGCGTGGCTGTGCCGGAGCACGTTGGTCACCGCCTCGCGCACCACCCAGCCCAGCGCCGTGTGCACCTGCTCCGGTAGGTCGGCGCCCCCGTCCTCGCCGGCGACGGTGCACGCCACGCCTGCGGCCCGCAGCACGGATCGGGCACCGGCCAGCTCTCCGGCGAGGTCCGCCGTGCGGTAGCCCCGCACCACCTCGCGCACCTCGCGCAGGGAGCCCTCGGCGATCCGGCTGATGTCCGTGAGCTCCTCCGCTGCCCCCGGCTGTCCCCGGCGCACCAGCTCGCCGGCCAGCTGGCTCTTCACCGCGATGGTGGACAGGTCCCGGCCCATGACGTCGTGCAGGTCGCGGGCGAAGCGCAGCCGTTCCTCGGCGAGCGCCAGCTGCAGCTGCACCCCGCGGCTGCGCGCCATCTCCCGCACCACGTCCAGCACCCACACGGAGAACCGGAAGGCGGCGACCACCCCGACCACCGCGAGGGCCAGCACGAAGCCCTGCGCCACCGCGGCCGCGGCCGGTGTGCCGTCGAGGTGGGCGGCGAACCCGCTGAGCACCCCCACCGTGGCGGTGTGCGGCAGCAGTCGGCGGGTCGGCCAGACCGTCGAGCAGGTGGTCAGGACGACGCCCAGCGGGATCGCCACCGACCACGGGACGGCGGGGTCGGGTTCGCCGCCGCCGCCGCTGAAGGCCCACGCCCCGGCGGCCGCCATCAGCCCCGCGGCCGCGAAGGAACCCGCGAGGGCGGCGGGCGGCAGGGCGTCGCCGTTGCCGTGCGCGGCCAGGCCACGGCGGGTGAGCACCACCCCGCCGACGGCGGTACCGGCCGCGCCGAGGAGGAACGCTCCCACCGCGAGATCGGGGACGTGCCGCGCGGCGCTGCCGAGCATGGCAATGGCGAGCAGCGGGACCGCGGCGAGCAGCGAGTAGAACGACCAGCGGGTGTAGAGCTCGATCCGCTCGGGGTCGGTACGGCTGCCCCACCACCCGGTCACGGTCGGCACGGCGCCCATGGTGCCCGATGCCCGGGGAGCGCCGCGCTCACCGCCGCGGCGCCCAGCGGAATCCGCGCCGGGCGAGCGAACCGCCGACGCCCAGCCAGGCAGCGAGCACCGCGAGCGGGAGGAGGGCGGCGGTCCACGCACCGGCCCAGTCCACCGCCGCACCGCTCCAGGTCAGTCCGGCCAGGCCGAGCTGGCTCAGCTCGACGATCGGGGTGAGCGGCAGGAACCGGGCGGCGGTGGCGAGCGGATCGGGCAGCACCGACAGCGGGAAGAACAGCCCGGACAGCGTGGTGGAGACCAGCAGCAGCGGCAGCGCGGTGATCTGCGCGCTCTCGGACGTGCGGGTGAACGCGGTGCTCGCCGCCGCCAGCAGCAGCATCAGCGCGCCGCCGCCGATCAGGGCCACCAGCGGCAGGACGACGTCCACGGGCGCCGTCCACTCGCCCAGGGCGGCGGTCCCGGCCCCGACGAGGGCCACCTGGCCGAACGTGATCAGCAGGGTCGGCGCGGCGGTCCCGAGGAGGACCTCCGCACCCGTGAGCTCGCCGGTGCGCATCCGCTGGAGGACCAGGTCCTCCCGCCGGGCGACGAACGTGGCGAGCAGGTTGGTGTAGGTCAGGAAGACCAGCATCACCCCGATCGCGCTGACCACCAGCCGGGGGCCGACCTGGATCTCGCCGCCACCGAAGCCGAGCACCGGGACGGCGGCGACCAGGAGCAGCGGCAGCAGCAGCGAGTTCACCACCGCGGTGCGGTTGCGGAGGAACAGCCGGGTCTCGGCACGGGCGAGGGCGAGGGTGCGCCGGGTGCGGCTGGGCCCGGTGGCGGACGAAGCGGCGGTCGAGGCGGTCGAGGCGGTCGTGGCGGTGGGCATCAGGCACTCCTGCTCTCGGGGGTGGACCGGTCGGACGTGGTGGTCGCGCCGTCGGCGACGGCGAGGAAGGCCCGTTCCAGGGAGGCCGCCCGCGCCTGGAGGCCGGTGAGGGTGAGCTCCCGGTCGGCGGCCCACGCCAGCAGGGCGGTCAGCGCCGGCTGGAGGTCGTGGGTGTGCAGCTCGACGCGCGGGGACGGGGTGACGACCCGGACGCCCGGCAGCGGCGGCAGCGGGGGAGCGGCCGGCCCCAGGTCGAACCGGATGGTGGCCGGCTGGGTCGCCGCGATCTCGGTGGGAGTGCCCTCCAGCTCGATCCGGCCGGAGCGCAGGATGGCGATCCGGTCGGCCAGCTCCTCGGCCTCCTCGAGGTGGTGCGTGGTCAGGACGACGGCCGTCCCGCCCCGGACCATCTCCCGCACGAGCGACCAGACGGTCCGCCGGCTCTCCGGGTCCAGCCCGGTGGTCGGTTCGTCCAGCACCAGGACCCGCGGGCGGCCGAGGAGGGCGAGGGCGAGGTCCAGGCGTCGGCGCTCACCGCCGGAGAGGCTCCGCACGCGGACATCGGCCCGGCCGGTCATGTCGACCTGGGCCAGCGCCTCCTCGACGGGGCGCGGATCGGTGAGCGTGCGGGCCCAGGTGGTGACCGTCTCGCCGACGGTGAGGTCACCGGGCAGCCCGCTGGACTGCAGCAGCACGCCGAGGTGCGGGCGCACGGTGGCGTGGTCGCGGCGGGGGTCGCCGCCGAGTACCCGCACGGTCCCGCCGTCCGGGCGTGCCAGCCCTTCGAGGACCTCGAGTGCGGACGTCTTGCCGGCGCCGTTGACCCCGAGCAGGGCGAACACCTCGCCGGGGTGGACCTCGAACGAGATCCCGCGCACGGCCTCGAAGGAGCCGTAGCGGCGCTGCAGGTCCACGACCTCCACGGCCGGGGCGTCGCCGGACCTGCTGGTCCGCGTGCGGGTGGGGTGCGCGTCGACGCCGGTCACCTGACCTCCTCGGTGCGTCCCACCGGCCGCCGTCGGGCCGGTTCTCTCGGACGCACCTCAGACGCTGCCGTGCTCCGGGCCCCGCGTCAGGTGCCGTCGTGCACGATCTCGGCCCGCCGTCGCACGGCCGACCCGTGACGTACGTCAGGGGTCTACCGGACGACGCAGGGCGGGACGGCAGCTGCCGTCCCGCCCTGCGGCGGATCATCGGGATCAGACGGTCGGCGGCACCATCGAGGCGCGCACCAGCGGGGTGCGGTCCCAGGCGCGGTGCATGCCCAGGGCCGCGATGGTCTCCGCGGCCATGGCGGCGTTGGCCTTCCGGCCGGTGATCACCCCGGGCGCCTTCGGGTCGATGCCGGCGGCGCGCAGCACCTCGACGCCGTCGCCCCAGGCGCCGATGCCCTTCAGGTGGCGGAACGCCTCCTGCAGCATGACCAGGGCGCGGAAGTCGCCGTCCTTGGGTGCGCCGTCGGCGACGACGATCGCGTCGAACTCGATCGACCGGCCGGTGGCGAACGTGCGCTCGACGATCTCCACGTCCCGGCCGCTGACCAGCTGCCCGCCGTGCGGGGCGATCACCTTGAGCTGCGCGCCCTCCGCCTCCAGGGCGGCGCGCAGCTTCGCGATGCCCTTGAGGTCGGCCTTCGGCCCGGCGACGACGCCGACGATGCGCCCGGCGATCGGGAACGGGGTCGGCTTGATCTGGCGCAGGGCCGGCGACTCGCCCCGCACCTTCTCGGCCTTGATCTTCTTCGGCACCGGGAGCCCCAGCCCGGCGGCGACCTGGGCGCAGAGATCGGCGTCGATGCGGGCCAGGACCGTCAGTGCCCGCTCCTTGATCGGCTGCTCGAAGCACTTGCCGAGCTCGAAGGTGTAGGCGTCGATCACGTGCTGCTGCTCGATGCTGGTCAGGCTCCGGTAGAACATCGCCGGCTGCGAGTAGTGGTCGTCGAACGACGCCGGCGCGGTCCGGCCCACGTCGCCGCTGACCGGCCGCGGCACGTGCACGTAGCCGCCCTCGGACCAGTCGGCCGGGAAGGGGCTGCCGCCGTCGACCGAGTTCGGGGTGTACGGCGCCTGTCCCTGGTGGACGGCGTGCTGGTGGAAGCCGTCGCGGGTGTTGTCGTTGACCGGGGCGTGCGGCCGGTTGATCGGGATCTGGGTGAAGTTGGGCCCGCCGAGCCGGCTGAGCTGGGTGTCCAGGTAGGAGAAGTTGCGGCCCTGGAGCAGCGGGTCGTTGGTGACCTCGATGCCGGGCACCAGGTGCCCGGTGTGGAAGGCGACCTGCTCGGTCTCGGCGAAGAAGTTCGTCGGGTTGGCGTTTAGCACCAGCCGGCCGATGGGCTGCACCGGGGCGAGCTCCTCGGGCACGATCTTGGTCGGGTCGAGCAGGTCGATGCCCTGGAAGGTCTCATCCGGGGTGTCGGGGAAGACCTGGATGCCCAGCTCCCATTCCGGGAAGGCGCCGGCCTCGATCGACTCGTAGAGGTCGCGGCGGTGGAAGTCGGGGTCGAAGCCCGCGGCGAGCTGGGCCTCCTCCCAGGTGAGGGAGTGCACGCCGAGCTTGGGCTTCCAGTGGAACTTGACCAGCGCCGTCTGCCGCTTGTCGTTGACCAGCCGGAAGGTGTGGACGCCGAAGCCCTCCATCGTCCGGTAGCTGCGCGGGATGCCGCGGTCGCTCATGTTCCAGATCGTGTGGTGGGTGGCCTCGGTGTGGAGGGTGACGAAGTCCCAGAACGTGTCGTGCGCCGACTGTGCTTGGGGGATCTCGTGGTCGGGGTGCGGCTTGGCCGCGTGCACGATGTCGGGGAACTTGATGGCGTCCTGGATGAAGAAGACCGGCATGTTGTTGCCGACCAGGTCCCAGGTGCCTTCCTTCGTGTAGAACTTCGTCGCGAACCCGCGGGTGTCGCGCACCGTGTCGGCCGAGCCGCGGGAGCCCAGCACCGTGGAGAACCGCACGAAGACCGGCGTCTCCAGGCCCTTCTCGGCCAGGACCGCGGCCCGGGTCACCTTGCCGGCCGTGCCGTACGCGGTGAAGACGCCGTGCGCGCCCGCGCCGCGGGCGTGGACCACGCGCTCCGGGATGCGCTCGTGGTCGAAGTGCATGATCTTCTCGCGGAGGTGGAAGTCCTCCAGCAGCACCGGGCCGCGCGGCCCCGCCTTGAGCGAGTGGTCGGTGTCGGCGATGCGGACACCGTTCGGGGTGGTCAGCGTGTCGCCGGCCTGGGCCCGCGGGTCGCGCCCGTCCTTGGGTCCTTCGAAGCCCACACCGGTCGGACTCACGGTTCGGGGCGCGGACATGTTGGGCTTGCGCGTGGGGGGCACGGGGTCTCCTGACAGACAATCGGCTTCTTCGATCTTGGTCGCGGTACCCGGATGGTTGACCTGTGCAAACGATTGCTTCCACAGGGCGGGAGCGCTCGAGCCTTCAGCCGTGGAGCACGCCGGGCCAGGATGGGGACACCGGACACCGGGAGGTCTCGTGCAGGGTGCCGCCGCCGTCGGGCTCGCCGCGTTGATGACCGGGTCGGGCATCGGTCATGCCGTCGTCCCGTCCTACTTCCGCGGGCTGGTCCCGCCATGGGTGCCCGCCCCGGGAGCGGCGGTGGCGATCAGCGGGGCCGCGGACGTGCTCGCCGGGGTGCTGCTGGCCCGGCCGACGACGCGCAGGTCGGGTGCCTGGCTGGCCGCCGGGCTGGTGGCCGCCTACCTGCCGGCCCACCTGGACCCGCTGCGGCGGGCGTCGGCGGCGCAGCGCCCGTACGACCGGGTGCCGGGTGTCGCGGCCCGGGTGCTGGTGAACCTCGGCTACATCGGCTGGGCGGTCGCGGTGGCCCGCGGCTCACGGGAGTTCAGCCGAACACCCGCCGTGCCTCGGCGAGGACGACAGGGCTGAGCACCGGGGCCCACTGCTCGGTGAGCCGCCGGAACCAGGCGCCGTTCTCGTCCAGGAATCCCGGCGCGTGCTCGGCGACGTCGATCTCGTTGACCAGGCTCAGGTCGGCGAAGTCCCGCAGCTGCTCGTCGTCCAGCTCCTCGGCGGTACCGGTGTGCCGGTCGTGCACCCGGCGGGATCCGGCAAGGTCCGGCCAGGTGAGCTGCCGGTCGCAGGCGCCGTACCGGTGCACCAGCTCTTCCGCGGCCGGCCCGATGATCCCGGCCAGCAGGGGGCGCTCGTCGTCGGCGAGCAGCCGGACGTCGAAGCCCTGGGTGCCGTAGACCGCGTGCGCCCGGCCGGCCAGCTGGACGTCGAGGGGCAGCCCCAGCCCGGCCAGCCGCCCCTGCACCCGCGCGAGGTGGCCGGCCAGCGTGCCGCCGGGGTGCGCGACGTCCGCGGCGCCGCGCTCGCGCAGCAGCGCGTCGAGCCGATCGGTGGGGTCCATGGCCGGACCGTACTAGGTGTTGTGGGTCATGAGGTTGGTGACGGCGGGCGGGTAGGCGCCGAGACGTAGGACGGGTCCCCGGCGGCAGG
>NZ_JAAGWG010000039.1 GCF_010682065.1 Blastococcus saxobsidens | reverse complement strand
ATCGGTCAACGCCCGAAAACGACTCACCCGCCCAGCCTCGACCACGCAGGCCCCGAGATTGGGAGACACGCCCTAGCTCGCCGCGCATCAACATGGCCATCAGGCCACCGATCATGAAGAACCCGAACGACGCGACCATGTACATCAGGCCGATCGTCTTGTGGTCGGTGGTTCGCAGCAGGCTGGTCAGTCGCGACCCCTTGGTCGGTGGCGGAGCCAGACTTGGCCGGGAAACGATCGGGGCTGGGGCGATCGTCATCGTCGCGGCTCACTTTCACGGTGGCGGGGCCGACGATCAGCTGGGGCTGCGCCCGGCGAGCTGATCGATCTTCTAAGCTGAATCGTAGAGGCATCTCCTAAGTAGGATCGTAGAAGGGGTCGGTGGGGGCGTGTCCCCTACGAGCGGCCGTCACGGTGCTTCGGCGGAGTCGCGGCGAGAGGAAGTGGGTCCATGCGACCGTTCGGAGAACTTGAGGCGGCGATCATGCGGGATCTGTGGGAGCGAGCGGAGCCTGCGACCGTCCGAGATGTGCTGGCCTCGCTCAGCACGTCCCGCAAACTCGCCTACACGACCGTGATGACGGTGATGGACAACCTGCACCGCAAGGGTCAGGTGACCCGTGAGATGAGCGGCCGGGCGTGGCTGTACCGGCCAGTGCGCACGCAGGCCCAGCACGCAGCGGCCCTGCTGCAAGACGTGCTGGCGGAGTCCGCAGATCGGCAGGAGGTGCTCATGCACTTCGTCGCCGACCTGGATTCCGACAGCGTCACCCAGCTCAGGTCGGCAGTGGAGAGCGCGCGCCGGCGCGGTCAGCAGGCTGAAGGCGGCGGACCATGATCGCCAGCCTGAGTCTGCTCTGCGTGGCGGCCGCGATCCTCCTGGTGGGTCCGCGGCTGGCATCGGCGCCCTGGACCCGGCAGGCACCGCGCGTGGCGATCTTCACCTGGCAGGCTCTGACCATCAGCGCGGTGATCACGGTCGTCCTCGCCGGCGTCACCCTATTGATCCCGATCACGGCGCTTGCCGGCGATCTCGGCGCAGTCGTGCACGCCTGTGCCATGAGTGTCGCGGACGCCTATGGCGAGTCGGAGTTGCTGCCGGGAAAGCTCTTCGGTGCCTTTCTGGCCGGTGCGCTCCCGATGTGGGTGCTGATCTGCGGAGTGCGCGTTCTGGGCGGTGGCTGGTGGAGTCGCCGTCAGCTACGCCGTTCTCTCAGCCTCATCACCGAGACGGACGCCGGCTTGGGCATCTCCGTCATCGAGACTCCCGCCCCTGCCGCCTTCTGCCTGCCGGGACGGTCGGCGCAGATCGTGGTCACACGGGGAGCGCTGAGCAATCTGTCCAGCTGTGAGTTGGATGGGGTGCTGGCCCACGAGGCGGCTCACCTCCGCGGCCGCCACAACCTGGCTGTGGCGCTGTCGCAGATCCTGGCGCGCGCTTTCCCTCGTGTCCGCTTGTTCCAGGTGGCCACCCGGGAGACCCGGCAGCTGATCGAGCTGCTGGCGGACGACGCAGCGCTGCAGCGGGTCGACCGGGTCAACCTGGCCTCGGCCATCGTGAGCCTTGCCGAGATGAAGGCACCTGCTGCTGCCCTGGCGATGGCTCAGGATGCGGCGGTTCTTCGTGTCTCACGCCTCCTGTCCCCGGAGCCGCCGCTGAATCCGTGGCGGTACCGCGTTGCTGTCGTCGGTGCACTGACCGTCGTCGTAGCGCCGCTGCTCATCGCCGGCTACCCCGCCGTGTGTGCCGCGCTGAGCGACATCTGCAACATTCCGTGACTGTGACCGGCAAGCAGTAGAGCCATGGTCGAGTTGCGTCGCCGAACTGTGCTGCTGACAGCTCTAGCGGGGGCGGGCGCCATGGTCTTGTCCGCCTGCGGCTCGGACCCGGACGAGTCGTCCGACGACGCGCCGGCTGACGTTGCGGCCGACGGAACGGTCTCCATCGCCCCGGACGGGACCCAGGAGGTCACAGTGCTGGTGCGCGACGACTACGACTTCTACCCTGCCGCGTTCACGGTGACCGCCGGGCGGGTGCGGCTCTCCCTCATCAGCGAGGCGAAGGAGTTGACGCACAACTTCCGGTTCACGCCCGGCGCCGGGCCGGCCGAGATCGCCGGAGAAATTCCCATCCTGGCACCGGGCATGAGCGACACGATGGAGTTCACCGTGGATCAGCCCGGCGACTACCAGTTCGAGTGTTCGTTCCACGTCGCTCTGGGCCAGATCGGGACGATGACCGTGGCTCCAGGATGACCGGACGCAGGTACGCCCGCGCCGCCGCCACTCGTCGAGGCAGTTTCCTGCTCAGCCCCGCGCCACTCGCCAACAACGCCACTGAGGATTCATGTTCACGTCTGTTCCCCGCAATCTGGTCCTGGTTGCGGCGACGGCCCTCGCCTCGCTGCTGCTCGTCCTCAGCGGCGGTCCGGCTGCCGCCCACACCGGCCTGCAGTCCTCGACGCCTGCTGACGGAGAGACGCTGACCGCCGCTCCGGACGCGATCAGCCTCACGTTCTCCTCGGCGATCGCCTCGGAGTTCGCCCAGGTGGCTGTCACCGGCCCGGACGGGGAGTCGGTCACCTCAGGGGAAGCTGCCATCGACGGTGCGGTCGTGTCACAGCCGGTCAGCACGAGCGGTGACGGCGCCTACGTGGTGGCGTACCGGGTCGTCTCCGATGACGGCCATCCCGTGTCCGGCCAGCTCACCTTCACCCTGACGGGCTCCGGCGGCGCGGCGACGGAGACAGCCCCGGCTCAGCCGACTCTGCCGACCACGCCCGCACCCAGCCCGAACACGGCGACCGCGGTCTCCCCGGCCGTCGACAGCGACGCAGACAGCAGCTGGGGCCTGTGGTTGCTCCTCGCCGCGGCGGGCCTGCTGTTCATCGTGGCCACGTGGCTCGCGCTGCGCCGGCGCGGCGACACCGGTGGCTGAGCCGCGCGTGGACGAGAGCTCCTCGCCGCCGGCAACGGCTCGCCGAGGCCTCCTGGTCCTCGTTTCCTCGCTGGTGGCCATCGCGGTCTGTGCGCTCACGCTGTGGGCCGGTGGCGCGGCCGCCGTCGTCTCGGTCCCCGGCATTCCAGCCCCGCCGCCGGTCGTCGCCTGGCTGGTGCCCGCCCTACGGCTGATCGCCGACGCCTCGGCGGTACTGACCGTGGGCTGCCTGCTCGGGGCCGTGGTTCTCGTGCCGGGAGACACGGTCCTGAGTACGGCCGGCTACCGATGGGTGCGGCTGGCCGGCTGGGGTGCGCTGGCCTGGTCGCTGGCCTCGCTGGCTTCGCTTCCGGTGCTGCTCGCCGATTTCCTCGGCACGGGGTTCTCGGCGATCTCGCTGCGCGGCGTCTGGAGCTTCGTCGAAAGCGTCGAGCAGGGGCGAGACCTGGCCGTGGTCGCCGCCCTCGCCGCTGTCGTGGCCATCTTCGCCCGAATCGTCTGGCGTCGGGTCGGCGCGCGGGTGCTCTTCCTCGTGGCTCTGATAGCGACTGTTCCGCCCGCTTTCACCTCGCACTCCGCCGACGAGGCCGACCACGACCTCGCCGTCACCGCCGTTGCTTTGCACGTGCTCGGCGTCGTGCTGTGGGCCGGTGGCCTGCTGGCGCTGATGCTCGCCGCCAGGCTCACCGGCCCGGCGCGGACCACCGCGGTCGAACGGTTCAGCCGCCTCGCCGCACCGCTGGCCGTGGTCGTCGCCGGCAGCGGCGCCGCCACCGCCTACACGCGGTTCTCCAGTCCCGGCCAGGTGGTCGACACGAGCTACGGGGTCGTGCTGCTGGCGAAGGTCGTCGCCTTCGTGGGGCTGCTGGCGCTGGCCGCATGGCACCGCCGGCGGACCCTTCCGGAGCTGCGGGCGGGGGAGCCGCGGGCATTCCTGCGACTGGCCGGCGTCGAGGTTGTCCTCTTCGCCGCCACCATCGGGCTCGCCATCGGGCTGGCGCGCACCCCCACGCCCCCGCCGGTGCTGGACGCAGCCGCAGCCGCAGCCGAGCAGCTGCTGCCTGCCGCCGGCACGGCGGCAGGGTGACCGCAGTTCTGTGAGTACTGCATAGCCCGCCCGAGTCAGGGTCTGAGACGACTGTTGACCTGTCGGCTCGCGGCGCTATCATCGGACAACGCCGATGGATGGAGCGCGCTGTGACCAGGACGACGAAAACGAGGACGACCGAGCCACCGGTCGATGAGGCCGGTGCGCTCTCGACGGCCGCGTGCCTGTTCCGCAGCCTCGGTGACCCGATGCGGCTGGCGATCATCCGCCACTTGATGCTGGGCCCGCACCGGGTCGTGGACCTCACCCGGCACCTGGACGGCCCCGCGCAGAGCTCGGTGTCCGCGGCGCTGGCCTGCCTGCGGGACTGCGGCCTCGCGGAGAGCCAGCCGCAAGGCCGGGCGTCGCTGTGGTCGCTGAGCACCCAGCCCGAGCTGCTGGAGCTGCTCGCCTCGGCCGAAAAGCTGCTGGCCGCGACCGGTGACCAAGTTGCGCTCTGCCCGGTGTACGGAACGGGAACCTCGTCGTGACCGTCGCCGCGCTCGTCCTCTACGTCATCGCCCTCGTCGTGCTCTTTGGTGTGCGCTCCTGGATCCAGCTGCGTCACACCGGGTCCACGGGGTTCGTCGGGATCTCGGGCACTCCGGCCGACGCCGGCTGGTGGGGCGGGGTGCTGTTCGTCGCAGCGATGGTGCTCGGCCTGGCCGGGCCGCTGCTGGCGGTGGCCGACGTCGTGACCGCCGACCCGCCGCTGGCGGTGCAGGTCGCCGGCCTGCTGCTGGCGCTGGCCGGGTTCGCCGCGACGCTGGCCGCGCAGACCGGCATGGGCGCCTCGTGGCGGATTGGCGTCGACCCGGGCGAGCGCACCGACCTGGTCACCGGCGGCGTGTTCGCACACGTCCGCAACCCGATCTTCACCGCCATGACCGCCGCGCAGGCCGGTGTCGTGCTGATGGCCCCGACGTGGGTGAGCGTGCTTGCGCTGATCGCGCTGGTAGCCGCAGTCCAACTTCAGGTCCGAGCTGTGGAAGAGCCGTACCTGCGCGGTGTACACGGCGCGGCCTACGACGCCTACGCGGCCCGCGCCGGCCGCTTCGTCCCCGGCATCGGCCGGCTGACCGCTCCCGCTTCCGCCGAGAGGACTCCAGCGTGACCGCCGAACCGTCGGTACTCAGCGATCAGGAGACCGACCGGCTGACCCGCCGCGGGCTGCGGCTGGCGCAGTTCACCGTCGTCTACAACGTCGCCGAAGGCGCTATCGCCATCACCACCGGGCTCCTCGCCGGGCTGGTCTCCCTCGTCGGCTTCGGCGTGGACTCCGGCATCGAGTCCCTGGCCGCCATCCTGGTGGGGCTGCGGCTGTCCGCGCGGCTGCGGCACGGCGCCATCGATGAGGCCAAGGAGCGCCGCGCACTCAAGGCCGTGGCGATCACCTTCTTCATCCTCGCCGCGTACGTGACCGTGGAGGCGGTGCGCAGCCTGCTCGGCGACGAGGAGCCGAGCACCTCGACCGTCGGCCTGGTGCTGCTGGCCGCCTCCATCGTCATCATGCCGCTGCTGGCCGCGGCCAAGCGCCGCGTCGGGCTGGCCCTGGGCGGTGACCCGCTCATCCTCGCCGACGCGGCCGAGACCCGGATCTGCGTGTTGCTCAGCATCTCCACGCTGGCCGGCCTCGGGCTGTACGCGCTGACCGGCGCCTCATGGCTGGATCCAGTCGCTGCCCTCGTCATCGCCGTGTTCGCCATCCACGAGGGCCGGGAGGCCTGGGAAGGCGAGCTCGTCGAAGACGACGACGATGACGATGACGACTGAGTCGTCGCACAGCGAGGAGGTCGTCGGTCCGGAGGTCGCCGCTGCTCCTGAGCGGTCCGAAACGGGCCGCGCCGACCGCCGGCGGACGGCACGGACCCGCCTGGCGGTCTTCACCGGCGCGGGCGTCCTCGCGGTGGTCGACCTGGGCGCCAAGGCGGTCGCCGAGCGCGGCCTGGGAGACGGCCGCACTGTCGACCTGGGACCCCTGGCGTTGCAGTTGGCACACAACAGCGGCGCCGCCTTCAGCCTCGGCTCCGGCTTGCCGAGCTGGGTCGTGGTGACCGTCACCGGACTCCTCACGGGCGTCATCGCCGTGATCACCTGGCGGGCGGTTGCCACGGCCTCCCGCCTGCTGCCCGCTGGCCTGGCCGCCGTTCTGGCTGGCGCCACGGCCAACCTGGTGGACCGGGCCGGCGACGGCCGCGTCACGGATTACCTGCACACCGGCTGGTGGCCCACGTTCAACCTGGCCGACGTCTGGATCATCACCGGTGCTGCGGTCGCCATCCTGGCGTCCCTGCGCAGCGATCGTTCCGCCGACGAGGCCTCGAGGTCCGACGCATGAACGCCTGCGGGCTCGACGCGGCGATCGGTAGCGCCCTGGCAGCCATCGGAAGCTTCTGCGGCCGGCTCGTTCCGGTTGCTCCAACAGCCGTCCCTGTCCTTGAGGGCCACCGGTCACGCCCGCCGGAGAAGTTTGGAGACACGCATGCCTGTCATGTCCATCGCTGAGCGGTGGTTCTGCCAGAGCCCGCCGTGGCGCTGGGTCGCCGGCCGACTGGTCCTCGGCTGGGCGTTGCAGGGAGTGCTCCTGCGGGGCCCGGTACTCGAATTGGGCGGCGGCAGCGGCGCAATGGCGGAGGAGACGATCCGGCGCCATCCCGACTGCGAGCTGACCGTCACCGATCTTGATCCGGTGATGGTGGCCGCGGCGGAACGGCGTTTCGCCAACGAGCCGCGAGTCACCGTGCGCCACGCCGATGCCACCGCCCTGCCCTTCACCGAAGGGTCATTCGACGTCGTGGTGAGCCACCTGATGCTCCATCACGTCATCCAGTGGCGGCAGGCGCTCGAAGAAGTCAGTCGCGTACTGCGACCCGGCGGTCGCTTCGTCGGCTACGACCTGGTCGCCACACCGCTGACCAAGGGGCTCCACTGGGCCGACCGATCACCTCATCAGCTGATCTTCCGCCACCAGCTCCGACCAGCCCTGTCGCAGACCGGGCTGCAGGCCGCTGAGGTCCGCACGGCGGTCGGTCGACAAGCCATGCGGTTCACCGCCACAAAGCCGTACTGAGAACGACGCGCAGCACGGTCAACGGCCTTGGTCACTGCGACCTCGGACGGTCACCGCCGCGTCCTACCGGGCGCGCCTGAACGGGGAGAGCAGCTCATGACGATCACGACCTGGGCGCTGCAGGCGGTCGGCCTGTTCGTGGCGACCAACATCGACGACATCATCGTGCTGTCCCTTTTCTACGCCCGCGGTGCCGGCCGGCGCGGCACCACGGCGGCGATCCTCGCGGGGCAGTACCTCGGCTTCGGCGCCATCTTGGCCGCCGCGGTCCTCGTCGCGCTCGGCGCCCGGAGCTTCCTGCCCGAGGAGGCGATCCCGTACTTCGGACTGATCCCGCTGGTGCTGGGCCTGCTCGCCGCTTGGCGGGCATGGCGCGACGACGATGATGACGACGACGAGGGCAAGGTCGCTGGCAAGTCGGTGAGCGCGCTGACCGTCGCCGCGGTCACCTTCGCCAACGGTGGAGACAACATCGGCGTCTACGTCCCGGTGTTCGCCACCGTCGGGCCCGCCGGCATCGTCGCCTACTGCCTCGTCTTCCTGGCCCTGGTCGCCGTGCTGGTCGTCGCGGCCCGGTTCGTCGCCACCCGAAAGCCGATCGCCGAGTTCCTCGAGCGGTGGGAGCACGTGCTGTTCCCTGTGGTCCTCATCGGTCTCGGCGTCGTCATCCTCGTCGAGGGCGGAGCGTTTGGGCTGTAGCAGCGCGGGCCCCGGACGAAGTCCATGAGCGTTGGGGGCGGCGGATGCGTTCACCTGAGCAGTCCGCCCGTCGACTCCTTGGCACCGCCGACCCAGCGGGACACCATGAGCGCATGTTGACGCTCCCCGGTGTCGTTGCCGCCGTGCCAGGTCTGCGACGCTGCGGCTGCTGTGGAGGGGTGTACGCCCGTCGGCGAGTGCGCATGTTGGCTACGACGCCCGGAGTCGCTATCTGCTCGGGCTGCGCCCGCTCCGCGGCCGCTGCTGACCGCCAGCGATGACGGAGGAGGTTCCTGTGAAGGTGGAGCTGCTGTACTTCGACGGCTGCCCGAACTGGCAGCTGGCCGACGAGCGGCTGCGAGTTGCTCTCGTGCAGGCGGGCCGAGAAGACGTGCACGTGCAGCACCGCCAGGTCACCACCCCGGAGCAGGCGGATGCCGCCGAGTTCAGGGGTTCGCCGACGATCCTGGTGGACGGGCTGGACCCGTTCGCCGAGCCGGACGCCCCCGTCGGGCTGTCCTGCCGGGTCTTCCGTACCGAGGCCGGCCTGACAGGCGCACCCACGGTCGAGCAGCTCCGCGCCGTGCTGTCGTGAGGCTGCGCGGACGCCCTCCCTCGGCGAGCGAGGACTCGGTCACCTGTGGCTGCTGCGGACGCGAGCGGCCCCGCACAGGCGTCCACGAGCTCGGCGGAACGCCCGGCGTGCACGTCTGCTGGCGGTGTGCGCTGTGGATGGCGGCACGCATCGGCCGCGGCAGAGAGCGCAAAGGACAAAGACGGACCCCTCATCATTCCACAGCGTAGGCAGCAGAGGCTCGAGCGGAGCTTGAGCCGGTTGGCCATCGAGAAGCTCTGAGCCGTTCGAAAAACTGACGGCGTCCAGGAGGCCGGGCAAGGGCCTTCTGTGGCGCCTCACGCGCCCCCGTAGACCGAGATGGCGCCGAAAATGGCAAAGCCCGCCGTCAGGAAGACTGGACCGAGGCGCGACGTCTCGCCCTCGTGCGCCTCGCCAATCATCTCTTCGACCACGACGGCGACCAGGGCGCCACCGGTCAGGGCGAGCACGGAAAGGGTGACGATCTCCGGAGCCTGGCGCAGGGCGAGGAAGCCGAGCGCGGCTCCGAGCAGGATCGGCACGGCGAAGCTGGCCGCCATGAGGATTCGTCGCCTGCGCCTAATGCCTGCGTTTCGGAGAGTCGCTACGGCGGCGAAGCCCTCCGGAACGTCGGCCGGCACCTGACCGAGCGCCAGTAGGAGTCCCAGAGCCGGGTTGAGGACGCTCGCCGTTCCGATCATGACTCCGTCGCTGAACAGGTCGATCGAGACCCCGGCGAAGATGGTCATCGGGCCCTTCTGCTGCTCGTCGCGCCCCATCCGGGCCTGCACGTAGCCGATCGCCCGATCCAGACCGATGAACAGGGCGCCGCCCACCACGAACGCGAGCAGGGGTACCCATGGCTGGCTGGCCTTCAGCGCCTCCGGCATGAGCTCGAGACCGACGACGGCGAGAACGATTCCCGCGGCGAGGTGGAGGGACAGGCTCAGGGCGCGCTCCGAGACCCGGAACATCTCCGCCAGTACACCGCCGAAGAAGTTGCCCGCCGCAGGCAGCGCAGCCAACCCGAGAACGACCAGGAAGTCACTCAGCATCCGGCTCCACTACCACCCTGTCCTGAATGCAAGCGAATGACACCGACCCGACACACTGCGATGTGAACGGATCGATCGTTTTGGCTGAGCAGAGGTAGCTGCTGGTGTCGGCTCCATGCCTTCGGGCAGCGCCACCGTGGTACCGCTCGAATCCGACGACGTCCGTGGCTCCCGCAGGGGACGGCCGCCGGAGTGTCAGTCGTGCGCCGCAAGCTCGTGTGCAGCGTGCGCAGGACTCTCCAGCTGGAACGTCGAGTGCGCGATGCTGACGTCGAAGTGCTCGGCCAGACACGCCTGCAGCTGGTCCAACACCTGCGGCGCGTGCCCGTCCTGGAAGCAGGAGTCCTCGACCACCACGTGCGCCGTCAAGACGGGCAGCTCGCTGGTGATCTGGGAAGCGTGCAAGTCGTGCACGTCCAGCACGTGCGGAACGCCCAGCAGATGCCCACGGACGTCGTCTAGGTCCAGACCCGGTGGCGTGCTCTCGAGCAGCACCGAGATGGTCTCCCGCAGCAGCTTGATCGTCCGGGGGATGATCAGCACCGCGATGAGCAAGGAGGCGACGGCGTCCGCCTGCTGCCATCCGGTCAGCAGGATCACGACGGCGGAGAGGAGAACGGCCACCGAACCGAGGGTGTCGTTCAGAACCTCGAGGAACGCCGCCCGCATGTTCACGTTCGAACTGCGGCCGCCCCTGGTCAGGACGACGATGCCGATCACATTGGCGACGAGGCCGACGGCGCCGAAGACGAGGACCGGTGTCGTAGCGATCTCCGCGGGCTCGAAGAGTCGTCTAACACCTTCGATGAGGACGTAGGTACCCACGGCGAACAGCGCCGCCGCCTGCAGTGTGGCGCCGAGCACCTCCGCGCGGCGGTAACCCCACGTGCGCTTTGCTGTGGCGGGGCGCATCGACAGGGTTGCGGCGATCAGCGCGATCGCCAGCCCGGCAGCGTCGGTGAACATGTGTGCGGCGTCCGCCAGGAGGGCCAGGCTGCCCGAGATGAGTGCACCGATCACCTCGACCACGAGGACCGTGGAGGTGAGAGCCAGGACGATCGCGAGCCTGCGACGGCGACCTGCGGCGTCCCCCGCGGTCCCCCCGTGGTCGTGCCCGCGGCTCACCGGGGAACTCCGTTGCTGACTGGCTGCCGGTGGTCGACGTGGGCGGTGACCGGCGCCGACGTGTGGGCTACAGGCGGCCGGTAGGCCTGCGGCCGGCCGGCGCGGACGCCGTTGGCGATGACGAGGATCTCCGCAAGTTCGTGCGTGACGATGACAGTGCCAAGTCCGAGGACGCCGAAGGCGGCCAGCGGGATGAGCACGACCAGGATCGCCGCCGACAGCAGCAGGCTCTGCAGCATGATTCGCCGCGCCCGACGGGCATGCGCGAGCGTCCGGGGCAACTGGCGCAGATCCTCGCCCATGAGCGCAACGTCGGCGGTCTCGATCGCCACGTCGGTGCCCATGGCGCCCATGGCGATGCCTACGTCGGCAGTGGCCAGCGCGGGCGCATCGTTGATTCCGTCGCCGACCATCGCGACCTTGCCGTGGCGGCCCAACTGCTCCACGAGGGTGGCCTTGTCTTCAGGACGGAGCTCGGCGTGCACCTGCTCGATCCCAGCGGCGGTGGCCAGTTGCGCGGCAGTGCGGCCATTGTCCCCGGTGAGCATGCTGGTGCTGATGCCCAGCCGATGCAGTGCACGGACGGCCTCGGCAGCTTCGGGTCGGAGCTCGTCGCGAATGGCCAGCGCTCCCAGCAGCCGACCGTCGACCTCCACGAGCACCACGGTCGCTCCGGCGTCCTGGTGGGTGGTCACAACCGCGGCGAGCGGTCCGGGGTCGATGTAACCGGGCTTGCCCAGGCGTGCTGACCGTCCGTCGATGGAGCCGGTGACGCCCTGGCCAGCCAGCGCATGGGTGTCCGCAGCGGGCTCGACTGCAGGCTCGTCCGCCGGCCAGGCGGCCAGCACGGCACCGGCCAGGGGATGCTCGCTCCGCGCCTCCAGCGCCACCGCCACAGTAAGGACCCGACGCTGGTCGGACCCGGGCAGAGCTTCGATGGCAACCACGACAGGCCGGTTGCGGGTCAGCGTCCCGGTCTTGTCCAGCGCCACGGCGCGCACTCCGCCGAGGGCCTCCAGCGCTGCCCCGCCCTTGATCAGCACGCCGGCGCGGGTAGCCGCGCCGATGGCGGCGACGACCGTGACCGGGACCGCGATCGCGAAAGCGCACGGTGAGGCAGCAACCAGGACTACCAGAGCACGCTCGATCCACACCTGGGGGTCGCCGAGGATGCTGCCGAGGACGGCGATCGCGGTCGCGACGACGAAGATGGCAGGCACGAGCGGACGGGCGATACGGGCGGCCAGCCGCTGCGCGGCGCCTTTGCGCTCCTGCGCCTCCTCGACGATGTGCACGACGCGGGCCAAGGAGTTGTCCGCCACCCGGGCGGTGACCACGACTTGCAGAACGCCGCCGCCGTTGACGCAGGCGGCGAACACCTCGTCACCTGGGCCCACCTCGGCCGGCACCGATTCCCCGGTGACGGCCGAGGTGTCGACGGAGGAGCGCCCGGTCTGCACGAGCCCGTCGGTGGCCAGCCGCTCACCGGGCTTGACCACCAGCACGTCCCCGGCCACGAGTTCGGCGGGATCGACATCGAACTCGACCCCGGCGCGCACCACCGTCGCTCGGGGTGGTACCAGGTCCAACAGTGCGCGCAGCCCGCGGCGGGTCCGGGCTACTGCATAGTCCTCCAGCGCCTCGGCCAAGGAGAACAGGAACGCCAGCATCGCGGCCTCGCCGATGGCGCCCAGCGCGATCGCCCCGACCATCGCCACGGTCATCAGCGTGCCCACGCCGAGCCGACCACGCCGTAGCGCGCGGACGGTGCCGGGCACGAAAGTAGCGCCGCCGCTGAGCACTGCACCGGCCGCCAGCACCGTCGACGCCGTAGCGGCGGCCCCATCGTCGGTCACCCATGCGAGAAGCTGAGCGGACAGCCACAGCAACCCGGCGATGCCCGCCAGCTGCGCCGATCGTGACCGCCACAGCGCGGTGGGCTCCACCACCGCCTCGCCGCCCGGTGTGGGCGCGAAGCAGGTGGGGTCTCCACAGCCGTCCCCGCTCAGCGCGGTGGGCACCAGCGTGCCTCCTGGCCGCGCCGCTGTCGGACCGTAACAGGCACAACCGTCCGCGCAGCCTTCCGAGCCGGGCGGCGCGTCGGCGACTGCTGGGCTCGGCGCGAGCCCGAGCGAGATCGTCGTCTTGGTGCTTGTCCGCTCGAGGGTGCCGCCGGCCGGGCGACGCTCGTCGTCGCTACCGCAGCAGAGGTCGGACATGTCATGCCCCCTGAGGGGCGGCCAGGCATGCACAGCCATCCCAGCCGGATCGGACGTGGCCGGATCGGGCGGCCGACCGGGAATGGCCTACGGCGTCAACCAGGAAGACCGGATGAGAACGGCGGCCGCTGCCTGTGAGCCGCTCATGCCGGCGATGGGTGCGACGAGATTCTCGGAGCATCAGCAGCAGCCCTCCGTCGCTGCGGTCGGGCAGGCGTCGGGATCCACGGCCAGGACGACGCCCAGCAGATCGCCGAGGGCGTGGGTGAGCCGGGCGTCCGCCAATTCGTACCGAGAGCGCCGGCCCTCGGGAACCGCCACGACCAAGCCGCACCCACGCAAGCAAGCCAGGTGGTTGGAGAGATTCTGTCGCGTCACGCCGAGCATCTCGGCCAGCTCCGACGGGTACCCCGGCCCTTGGCGCAGCGCGAGCAGGAGGCGGGTACGGGTGGGATCGGACAGGGCGTGACCGAAGCGGGCGAGAACTTCAGCGTGCAGCACAGGCATCACCGCATCACCGTACAGCGATCACTGAATACAGCCAAGACTGTCCTTGCGGTCCATCCGGCTGCGATTCCCTCGAGACTCACTAGATGTCGACGCCTCGTTCGCGGAGCCAGGAGGCCGGATCAGCCCGGCGACCGTCGAGCCCACCTTCGAACACCTCGAAGTGCAGATGCGGCCCCGTGGACTGACCGCGATTACCGAGCAAGGCGATGGTGTCACCGGCCCTGACGGTCTGGCCGTCCTCGACCAGGATCCGCTCCATGTGGCCGTACACGGTGACATCACCGTTGTCGTGGAGGATGTAGACCGCGAGCCCGAAACCCTGGGCAGACCCCGCGCGCAGGACGACGCCATCCGCCGCGGCGTACTCCGGGGTCATCATGGGCGCCGCGATGTCCAGTCCGTAGTGCATCGAGCCCCATCGGCGTCCGTAGGCGCTGGTCAGGCGCCCCTCCACGGGCATGACAGCCTTGGGTCGCGCTGCTTCCTCCCGCGCAGCACGAGAGGCGGCCAGCTCTTGGCTGCGCGCAGCCATCTGGGCTTTAGCGATCTGAGGCCGAGCGGCTTGGTCGGACAGGATGTCGACGGGTGCTTCCGTGAGAACCACCGATCCGGCCGGACCTTCGTGCGCGTGTGCGACCGGAGTGTCCAGCCACCAGCCGCCCTCCCAGAAGCTTGCTGCCACACCGCCGACGACGATCGCACTGAGGAGGAGCCGCGGCCGTTGGCGCAGGCCGGGTGCGGGTCGGGGCCGCCAGGAGGTCGTGATCGCTGGTCTGCGCGGTCGCCCGATCATCGCTCACCGTCCCGATGGTCTCGCCGTTAATCTCGAGAGAAATGACAGCACACCGTGATCGAACGGTGACCTAAGCAGCTTAGTACTGGGCGTGTCCGGACCGAGCGATCGACGGTCAGAAGGCAGAGGTGCCGAAGCCGGTGGCAGCCAACCAGGAGCGCAGCCACACCATGATGTGGTCCCAGCCGCCGGTGACCAGCAGGATGCCGAGCAGGATGAGGAGCACGCCGCCGATCCGCATGACGGTCTGGGCGTGCCGGCGAGCCCACGACGACAGCGTGAGAGCGCGGCGGGCGCCGAGTGCGACGAGCACGAAGGGGATCCCCAGGCCGAGGCAGTAGGCGAGACCCAGAACGGCGCCCCGGGCGGCGGAGGCCTCGGTGTAGGCCAGCGTGTTGACCGCTGACAGCGTCGGCCCCAGGCACGGCGTCCACCCGAGCCCGAAGACGACGCCCAGTACGGGGGCGCCGAGGAGGCCGGCCGGGGGCCGCCGGGTGATGCGTCGCTCGCGTTGGAGCCAGTGGAGCCCGCCGAGGAAGGCCAGCCCCATGATGATGGTGACGACGCCCATGAGTCGGGTCAGAAGGGGAGCCCATTCGAGGAGCAGGCGGCCCAGGCCCCCGAAGAGTGCTCCGAAGGACACGAAGACCGCGGTGAAACCCAGCACGAACAGCAGGGCGCCGGTGACCACTCGGCGCCGTTGACCGGCCGGTGCAGTCATCGTCGAGCCGGGCCGGTCGGCCGCCGCGGTGGCCTCGCTGCGGTTGACGGCGGGTATCGCAGCGGCGCTGGTCTGGGCGCCGGTCAAGCCGGCGACGTACGCCAGATAGCCGGGGACGAGCGGCAGCACGCATGGCGAGGCGAAGCTGATGAGGCCGACCAGTGCGGCGACTCCTACGGCGAGCAGCAGTGAGCCGTCGCTGACGATGGTGGCGAAGGCGTCGCCGAGCTCACTCACCTCGGGGTTTCTTCGGCCAGGAGCTGATCGATCGCTCGCCGCAGGTCGTCTTCCGGGACGACCGCCACGTAGACGGCGGCCACCTGGCCGGCGGGGTCGATGAGGATGGTGCTGGGCACGACGTTGGCCGGGAAGCCTCGGAAGGCCATCGCCACCTCTCCTCGTGGATCGAACAGCGACGGGTACTCCGCCCCCACGGATTCGACGAAGGCCTGCGCCATCTGGCGGTTGTCCTTCACGTCGACACCGAGGAACTCCACGCCCGAATCGGCAACGTCGGCATACACGGCCTGGAACTCCGGCGTCTCCACGCGGCAGGGCGCGCACCACGATCCCCAGAAGTTGAGCACCGTGATCTCGCCGGCCAGCTCCGCGGATTCGAACGCAGTCCCGTCGAGGAGCTCTCCGGTGAAGGTCGGCGCCGACTCCCGCTGTGCCGGAGGGATGACCTCGCCGAGGGGCGTGTTGCCCGCGAAGTCGAAGTCCCCTGAGCTTGCCGTGGCCGTGCTGGCGTTGGTAGCGCTCTCCCCGGAGCATCCGGCCAGGGCGGCGGCGATCATCAGGCCGCAGAGCGCCAGAATGCCGCGACGGGATCCGATGTCAGTCAACGAGAGTGCTCCAGTACAACCAGAACCGCTCCAGGATGGCGGCGGTGATGATGAGGACCCAGACCGTGAGCACGACGCCGTGACGGGCTCGTGCCAGCGCTACCGCCCGGGCGAGCCAAGGCGGCAACCGCAAGGTGAGCGCGGTGGCGTTGCGCAGGGTGAGCGCGGTGGCGTTGCGCAGGGTGACGTACCAGAACAACGGAACCGTCACCGCCCAGACGACCATGCAGTACGGGCAGAGTGCGCCGATCCGGTACAGGCTGCTGAAGATCAGCCAGTGCACGAAAATGACGGCGAGGGTGGCGCCGATCTGCAGCCCACCCCAGAACCAGCCTGCTACCCGCGCGCCGGCGAGAAGGGCCCCGCCCGTCGAGACCACGACGGCGAAGCCGGCGACGCCGAGCAGGGGATTGGGAAAGCCGAACGCCTCGGCCTGAGCGCTGGACATGATGGAGCCACAGCTCAGTACGGGATTGAGGCTGCACGTCGGCACGTAGGACGGATCAGCCAGGAGTGCGTACTTCTCGACGGCGAGGACGAAGGACGCGACGAGTCCGAGCAGCCCCCCGATCAGGAGCAGCCACGCCAGCCCGCGCTCCGAAGGCGCCTCCCGGCCGTTCGAACCGGAGGGCTGCGTCCAGTGCTCGGCGGGGGAGGCGGCGGGGACAGCCTCAGTCGGTGAGTGCAGCATCGATCAGTTCGATGAACTCGTCGGTGGTCTGCGCCTCGACTTTCTCCCCGTTGAGGAAGAACGTCGGCGTACCCTCCACGCCCAGCGCGAGACCGTCTTCACGATCCTGCAGCACCCGCTCGAGAGTGGCGGGATCCCTGACCGTCGCGTCGAAGTCGGCCATGTCGAGCCCCATCTCCTCGGCGAAGCCGCGGAAGACCTCTGCCTGAGAGTCCTGGCGCTCGCCCCACTCGGTCTGCGTCTCGTACATCCGGTGGTACATGTCTTCGAACCGGCCTTGTCGGGCCGCGGCCTCCACGGCAACGGCAGCGTTCTCGGCGTTGGCGTGTCCCGGCATCGGGAAGTAGCGGGCTACGAAGGTGACCTGCCCGTCGTAGTCGTCGCGAAGCTGCTCGACGAACGGGTAGGCGGCCTTGCAGGCCTCGCACTCGAAGTCGAGGAACTCCACCAGCGTGACCCGGTCGTCGGCGGCGGTAGAGAGTCGGTGGCTGTCTTCGCGCACGACGGGTGCGCCGCCTGCTTCGGTCGTGTCGGTGTCGTCCGCCCCGGAGTTGTTCACCCCGAGGAGGACGGCGACGGTCACGACGAAGGCCGCCACCAACGCGGCGGAAATCTTCAGGTTGGTGCTCAACCGCTCTCCTCGTTGATCCGGTCCGGCGGGTCGAGCGCCGACCGCGGCCATCCGGCGGGTGCAGCCGGCCGACAAGCTGGAAGCTCCACTCTACGAAGCTCCCTAGGAGGGTACAGGCGGCTGGCTCGTCGGCAGTCTGCTCGTGGGCGTTTGCGTGTCGACCGCATCTACTACCCTCCGTAGGAATGTCTGGAGGTGAAGGCCTCAGGCGCGCTGCGGACGGGGGGCGACGTGAGGGCCCACGATGGCCGGGTCGAGGCGGTGGTCTCATGGCCGGTGGCCGCTCTCCTGGCGGCGGGCGGCGGGGTGTGCCTGTGGCTGGCCTTCCCGCCGTACGGACTGTGGCCGCTCGCTGTGGGTGGCCCCTTCGCCCTCGCTCTGGCGACGCGCGGCCGTAGTGCACGGTGGGGCGCCGCGCTGGGGATGCTGCTCGGCTCCAGCTTCTTGTTCCCATTGCTCAGCTGGACCGGGGTCTTCGTCGGCGATCTTCCCTGGCTGGCGCTATCAACTTTCCAAGCCGTCTTCTACGCCGCCTTGGGGGGCGTATCGGCCCTGGTCGGTCGGCTTCCGGCGGCTCCGGTCTGGATGGCGGCGTTGTGGGTGGGGCAGGAGGCAGCCCGTTCCCGCATCCCGTTCGGGGGCTTTCCGTGGGGACGACTCGGGTTCAGTCAGGCCGACGGGCCGATGGGTTCTTTCGCCGCGTACGGCGGCGTGTCGCTGGTGACCTTCGCCGTGGCGCTCACCGGCACGCTGCTCGCTTGCGCCATCTGGCGCTCTTTGCTCTGGCGACGTGAACGCCGAGCCGGCCAGACTCGCGCCGTCGCGTGGCTCGTCGCCGCAGCGTTACTCGTCCCGGTGGTCGGGGCGCTTGCCTGGCTACCGCTGCCCGGGTCCAGCCTGACGGCCGGCGGGCCGACGGCCACGGTCGCTGTTGTCCAGGGCAACGTGCCCCGGGCCGGCCTGGACTTCAACGCCCAACGGCGCGCAGTCCTCGACAACCACGTCCAGCAGACACTGGCGCTGGCCGACAAGGTGGCTGGCGGTGCGGCCTCGCAGCCGGACCTCGTGATCTGGCCGGAGAACTCCTCCGACATCGATCCTTACAAGAACCCGGACGCGGCAGCCGCCATCGACCGAGCGGCGCGCGCAGTAGGCGTGCCGATCCTGATCGGTGCCGTCCTGGACGGGCCCGGGGAGAAGCTGACGAACGTCGGTGTGGTCTGGGATCCGGTGGAGGGTCCTGGCGAGCGCTACGCAAAGCGGCATCCCGTGCCGTTCGGCGAGTACATGCCGGCCCGCTCGTTCTTCCGGCTGTTCAGCGATCAGGTCGATCGCCTGCGTCGGGACTTCGTCGCGGCGGACGAGCCCGGCGTGCTGGACGTCGGGGGTGTGCGGATCGGAGACCTCATCTGTTTCGAGGTGGCCTACGACGGACTGGTGTCCGACGTCGTGGACGGCGGCGCCTCGCTCCTGGTGGTGCAGACCAACAACGCGACGTTCGGCTACACCGCCGAGAGCGAGCAGCAGTTGGCGATGAGCCGCCTGCGTGCCATCGAGCACGGCCGGACGGTCATCGTCGCTGCAACGAGCGGGATCTCCGCGATCGTCGCACCCGACGGCACTGTCGTCGACCGGTCCGAACTTTTCACGCCCTACCTGTTCAGCGGCGCCATCGCCCTGCGGCAGAACACCACCCTGGCGAGCCGAATCGGCGCGGGCGCCGAGTGGGCGGCCACCGCCACGGGCCTGGCCGCACTGCTCGCCGCCGTCGTGCTCCGCCGACGTGAGCCACCTCGGTCGAACGTGCCTTCGAGCGCTCGCGACGTGACCGTGCCCCGCAATGTCCACGCCAACCAGCAAGGAGCCCGATGACATCCGACCAGTTCTCTGCCCTGTCCGACTCCCTCTTCAGCGCCTCGATCATCATCTATGCCCTCGCGGCGCTCGCCTTCTGCGGCGAGCTCGCGTTCGGAAGGCGCGCCTCTCAGCCGCGTCAAGAGCTAGTCACCGTCGGCGTGGGCACTTCCCTGCCCTCCCCGGAGGACGGAGCCCAGCCGCTGGCGGCGACGTCCGGCGCGGCCGGTCGCCGCTGGGGGCTCCTGGGCGTCGGGCTCACGGGTGCCGGCGCCCTCGCCAACGCCGGTGTGCTCGTCGCCCGCAGCGCGGCGACCGGACGAGTGCCATGGGGGAACATGTACGAGTTCGCAACTGCCTCCGTACTCGCCGGCGTCATTGCCTACCTCGTGTTCGCACTTCGGGCCCCGGCGGTGCGACGCATCGGAGCCTTCGTGCTCGGGCCCGTGGTGCTCGGGCTGGTTCTCATCGGGCTCTACCTCTATGCGGAATCCGGTCCCCTGATCGCCGCCCTGCGTTCGGACTGGCTGGCCGTGCACGTGTCCGCCGCCATCATCTCGTTCGGCATCTTCATCGTCAGCGCCGTCGCCAGCGCGCTGTACCTGGTCGCGGTCCACCGCGAGAAGACGCTGGGGGACGGCGGCCGCAGGAGCGGGGGGATCGCCGACAAGCTCCCCAACGTGGTCGTGCTCGACCGGGTGGCGCACCGCACCGCGGTCTTCGGTTTCCCCGTCTGGACGTTCGCGGTCATCGCCGGCGCGATCTGGGCGGAGAGCGCCTGGGGGCGGTTCTGGGGATGGGACCCGAAGGAGACCTGGGCCTTCATCTCCTGGGCTCTGTATGCGACCTACCTGCACGCCCGAACCACCGCCGGGTGGCGAGGCCGCCCGGCTGCGTGGGTGAACCTCATCGCCTTCGCGAGCCTCGTCTTCAACCTGCTGTTCGTGAACCTCGTGTCGACCGGTCTGCACTCCTACGGCGGCGTCTCGTGAGCTGCGCGCGGCCCTCGGATGTCCTCGGCGCAGGTGTTTGACCGGCAGCTTCCTGGGCCTCCGTTATGCAACCGTGACAACTAAGCAACTTCGTACTACGGTTCCGGGCGGTCCTGCCGAGCTGTGCCTCTCGACCGGAGAGCCTCGGTCGGACCCCGCCTAACTGCCCGTGCCACACGGCCGGGCGGACCGGGGACCCACCGTCCCCCTGGGGTGAATCCCGCGTGCGCGACTGCGAGCACGCGGGTAGGGCGCCTTCCCGCCCGAACCCGTCAGCTAACCCGGTAGGCGGCGAGGAAGAACGGAGATCCGCCGCCTTGGCGACGCTGCACAACCGGTCTGTCCGCACGTCCGTTGTCCCGTCCGTAGTCCACTCCGACCGACCCCGCCGAGACGGTCGAATGGGTCCCTCCGGAGTCGAATCCGCGTTCATCCGCCACCGGCGCACCGGCTTCGTGGCCGCCACGGCAGCGCTTGTCATCGGCCTGTCGGCCGTGACGGCACTGGCTGCTCCCGCCGATGGGCAGTCGAAGGAGGCCGTCCTGAGTACTGAGGTCGAGAGGATCTCGGGGCTGGTGGCCGCGGCGGAGAAGGATCTGGAGAGATCCACCGTGGAGGCGGAGGCCGCGGCCGACGCCTCCCGCGCCGCGCAGACTGCGCTTGCAGATGCAGAGACGCAAGCCGCTGCCGCTGCCGCTGAGCTGGAGGCGACTCGCGAGGCGGTCGATGCAGCTCGGGACGGTATCGCCGCGCTCGGCCGCGATGCCTTCATGGGTGCCGACCCGCTGGGCGATGCGGCCGTGCTGCTCGACGCGGCCGGCCCTGACGAGGTGCTGGAGAGGGCCGCGATGCTCGACCTCCTGGGTGAGGATCGCGCCGAGCGGCTCGAGGAGTTCGAGGTGATCCAGGGGCGACAGGAGCGCGCGGATCGGGCGGCCCAGGCTGCGGTCGCGCAGCGTGATGCGGCGGTTCGTGCCTCGGTCGAGGCGGAGGCTGCAGCCCAGGCGCAGCTCGCGGCATCTCAGCATGCGTACGACGTAGCTGCTGGGCAGAAGTTCGCCCTCGACGCGCAGCTCCGCGATGCGGAGATCGAGCTGCTGGGGGCGCAGGGAGTGGCGGATCCGGCTGCCGCACGGGACGAGCAGCAGCGAGGCGAACTGGCGATGGCGCGCGCCGGCACTGCCGCGCTCGTGGCCGGCCGGGTGACCTCCTGCTATGGAAGTCGGTCTGGCGCCAAGCACAACGGCGTGGACATCGCCGCTCCCATCGGTACGCCCATCTATGCACCGGATGCCGGAGTGGTGCTGGACGCGGGACCGGCGAACGGCTTCGGCCTCGCCGTCTACATCCAGCACGCGGACGGCACCATCACCGTGTACGGCCACATCAACCAGTACTTCGTGACCGCGGGGCAGACGGTCGCCGCCGGTCAGCAGATTGCCGAGGTAGGCAACCGGGGGCAGTCGACGGGCCCGCACCTGCACATCGAGACCCATCGCGGAGGGCTGTACCAGCAGCGCGTCGATCCGGCGCCGTGGCTGAGTGCTCGCGGCATCACGCTCGGTGGCGGCTGTGGTTGATCCGTAGTGACGTCCGTAGCGACGCGCGCCACCGCATCAACCTGAACCTGAACCTGCACCTGAAGCAGGGGCTCATAGGGCAGCGAAGCGGCCCGGCGGGCACACAGAGTGTGCAGAGCATCACCGAGCGATCAAGAAGTGTGTGGCGAAAGTGCCGCGTGTTGCCGCCGCTACTAACGGTGATAGTGGGACTCTGCTCCGGCTCATACGCACCGCCACCCTCTTCCCCAGGGAGCGAGCCATGCCCGACCACCGTTCCCGCCGGCGCGCCAGCCTGACGGATGCTGGACTGTTGCATCACCGCTGGCGCACAGCGAGACATCCTGGCCCCCGCCGTCCGCTCCGAGCCGCACTGGTCGTTGTACTGGCCGGCGTTGCCCTCGTCGGCGCCGCGACGCCGAGTCTCGGCGCTCCTGCGCCTACCAATCCCACGGACGGCCAGATCGGTGCCGCGCGGACCGAGCAGGAAACTGCGGCGGCCGAAGTCGGCCGCATCGCCGGCCTGGTCGCGGTCGCCGAGGCCGAGCTCGAACGCGTCGGCATCGAGGCCGAAGCCGCAGGGACCGCCTACATGATGGCCGAGGAGGCGCTCCAGCAGGCGCAGGTCGTGGCTGAGCAGAGGGCGGCCGAACTACAGGCGGCGGCGGCTGCCGTCTCCACCGCGGAAGCCCGTATCGCCCGCTTCTCTCGCGACAGCTACATGAACGGGGCGACGATCTCCAGGACGGCCGCGCTGTTGAGCTCCGAGGGACCTGGCGACCTGATCCAGCGCGCCGCTCTGCTCGACTACGTCGCAGTCAACGAGGTGGACGTTCTCGGCCAGCTCCAGGTCGCCAAGGTGACTCAGGCCAACGCCGACTCCTCCGCTCGCGCCGCCCGCGACGAGATGGCCGCCGCCGAGGAGACGGCCCAGACCGCCAAGGCGCAAGCCGATGCGCGACTGGGCGCCCAGCAAGGCGCGTTCGCTGAGGTGGCCGCGCAGAAGGCCTCCTACGAGGCAGAACTCCAGGCCGCCCAGATCAAGGTGTTGGAGTTGCAAGGCGCACGGGACGCCTATCAGCAGTGGACGGCTCAGAAGCAGGCAGAGGAGGCCGCCGCCGCTGCCGCAGCAGAACGGTCGGCCCGGGAGGTCGCCGAGGCCGCAGCTGCGACGCGGCGCAACAGCTCCAGCGACGCCCCCGATAGCGGGTCGTCCGGTTACACCGCACCCTTCTCCGGACGCGTCACCAGTTGCTTCGGCGCCCGCTGGGGAACCTCGCACAACGGGCTGGATGTCGCGTCGCCCATCGGCACTCCGCTGTACGCGCCCATCTCGGGAACCGTCCAGCGTGCTGGGCCGGCCACCGGATTCGGGCTGGCTGTCTACCTGCTCGGCGACGACGGCGCCGTCTACGTCTACGGGCACATCAACGACTACTTCGTGCGCACCGGGGATCGTGTGGTGGCCGGTGAGCAGATCGCGGAGGTCGGCAACAGAGGCAACTCGACCGGGCCGCACGTACATTTCGAGGTGCACCCCAACGGGGCCATGTACAGCGGAGCCTCGAACCCGATTGCGTGGCTGAATGCTCGTGGGATCTCGGTCGGCGCCTGCGGGGGCTGACGTCCTCGCAGGTCGCTCCCGGCGAGGACAAGTCCTTGTCTCGAATCTGCTAGTCGGTCTGGAACGGCGCCGCCGCGCTTCACCTGTTCAGATACGCCAAGGCACGGAGGCGGGCGTTGTACTCCGCCAGCTCGGCGTCACCGGTGCGGTCGGCTGCCCGGTCGAGAGCCCTGCCGCGCCGCTCGTCGGAACTGGCCCAGGAGAAGAAAACGACCGCCAGCACCAGCACGGTGGGCAGTTCTCCGAAGGCCCAGACGATGCCGCCGGCCTCGCCCTGGTCCCGCAGCGGGTCGATGTCCCACCCGGCCGGGGGCTGGGCGAACGCGTCGACCACAAGCGAGCCGGCCATCATGATCGCCACGCCGAAGAACGCATGGAACGGCACGGGCAGGAAGAGCTCGAGCATTCGGCCGGGGTGGCTCAGCGTTCGTGGCCAGGGGTCCTGCGCCACGATCGGCCCGAAGAACAGGATCCCGGTGACGACGAAGTGCGCCAGCATCAGCTGGTGTGCCGCGGGGCTGCTCATCAAAGCGTCGAAGAGGGGCGTGAAGTAGACGCCGTAGAGGCTTGCGAGGAACAGTGGAATCGAGAACAGCGGGTGGGCGAGAAACCGGGCCAGGCGGCTGTGCAGCCCGTTGAGGAGCAGTGCCCGCGGGACGCCGGCCGCGCCCCGGCCCCGGGGCAGGGTCCGGAGCGCCAGGGTCACCGGTGCGGCGATCAGGAGCAGTAGCGGCGTGATCAGCGAGAGGATCATGTGCTGGCTCATGTGGACGCTGAACAGCACCATGCTGTAGCCGTTCAGCCAGGTGCCGGTGACGGCGAACAGCGACGCAGTCCCGGCGAGCCAGGAGAGCGTCCGCCACCAGGGCCACGAGACGCCCGTTCGGCGCAACCGCATGACCGCTGCCGGGTACACCACCAGCGCGACGAGGCTCAGCACTGCCAGGGCCGACGAGGCCTCCAGGTGAGGCAGGAACATTCGCCCCCACGTCGGCGGCTCGTCCGGTACCCACATCCCTGAGTGCCGCCCGTGCTCCACGGAACCTCCCTCGACGCTGATCCTCAATCTCCTAACGTGGATCGTAGACAGGCGAGAGTCGGCGTAAGGAAGTGTCGCCAGCTCCTACTAGTCTCGGTAGTGCCGGCCCAGAGATCTGGCCGGCCCCTCGAAGTCGAAGGAACGGGATGACGACCGCCTCAGGAACACGCGAGGTTCCCTTCGCTCGGGAGTCCGTGTGGCGGGCACTGACCGCCTTGACCCCGTACTGCCCGGTGTGCGACGTCTCCTACGTCTTTTCCGAAGGCCCAGGGACAGAGGCGGACGCGGTGATGGGCAAGGGGACTCGCTTCGTCTGCGCGCAGGGGCGGTTGGACGGCATGCCCCCACCGCAGGGCGCGGTGAGCGGGGAAGTCGTCGAATGGGTCGCGGAGGAACGCATCGGGACCCGACTGGAGTTGGCGTCGGAGAACTGGCAGACCCGCGTCGAACTCGCTGACGCCTCGCCGGGTGCCACGCACGTCACGGTGACCGTGACCCACGATCCCCAGGGCGGCAACCGGCTGCGGCAGGTCCTGCAGCGCAGGGCGATGCAGCGGGTAGTGCAGCGGACCGTGGACTCGGAGCTGGCCAAGCTGCCGGATCACGTCAGCCGGATGTCCGAGCGCCGCAGCGAGGTCGTTCCCGTCGAGCAGGGAGTTGCTCTCGTCAAGCAGGCGCCCAGTTCTGTGGAACAGGAGCGGGGCGGTTGGGTGGTTCACCTTCGGGGCGAGGTGGACGCTTCCGCCGTCAACCGGTTGGAGCTCCAGCGGCGTCTGGAGGAGTTGGCTGTTGTGGCCATCGATGTCCGCGGACTGACCTACATCGACGCCACTGCTTTTCCACACCTGCAGCGGTGGGCCAAGCGCACCTCCCGGGCCGGCGGTCGCGCGGTCATCCGAGGTGACAGCCCTTACTTCGACCAGATGCTGGGCGTCATGGGACTCACGTCGATGTTCCGGAGGGAGCCCTGACTTGGCAGCACGTCGATCCGACCGTCGCTGACGTCGCCGGTTCACGGTGAACGGTTCGACTCGCGGTGAACAGCGTTGTTGTGGCTCTGTCGTCCATCGTCCAATTGGCTCGTAGGCAGTCGCGACGGACGCATCTAGTAGGACGGGTTCGGCGTAGGGCCGGATCCGACTCAGATTGAAAGGCCTCCTGTGACATCCCGACTGGCTCGGACGCTGACCGTCGGCCTCGCTTCGATGTCGACGGTGCTGGGGCTCGGCGTGACCGCCGCGTCAGCCCACGTGGGAATCAGCTCTCCTGACGCTGCGCCCGGAGGCTTCGGGGAGGTGACCCTTCGGGTGCCCAACGAGAGCCAGACGGCTTCCACCATCTCGCTGCGGGTACAGATCCCGACCGAGACGCCGCTGGCATCGGTGCGGACGAAGCCGGTTCCCGGGTGGACCGCGACCCTGACGCGGAGCCCGATCGATCCGCCGGTCGACGTTCACGGCACCGAGGTCAGCGAAGCCGTCACGGAGATCGTCTGGACCGCCGAGCCGGGGGCGGGAATCGGCCCGGGCCAGTATCAAACCTTCTCCATCAACGGCGGTCCGCTCCCCGACGTCGACACCATCACCTTCCCGACGCTCCAAACCTACGACGACGGTGAAGAGTCCGCGTGGATCGAGCCCACGCTCGACGGCCAGCCCGAGCCCGAGAATCCCGCGCCCGTGCTGACGCTCGTGGACAGCGCAGCTGATGGCGACGAGGCGGATGGGGCAGCGACCGAGGCCGCTGGCGGCGACAGCGCCGACGAGTCCGATGGCTCGGGACTGGCCGTGACCGCGCTCGTCGTCGGCGGCGCTGGACTACTAGCCGGATCGACGGCGCTCGTCATGGCGCTCTCGGCTCGGCGGCGGCACACCACGACCTGAGCCGACTGGGTGGCTGTTGCGTCACCTCGTGCGGAACAGCGACAGCGCACCGCCGGAGGTGACGCGGGCATCCAACTGGTACTGGTTCGCCGAGTCAGAAACCGAACAACAGCCCCAGGCCGCCGAACGTGAACATGACCATGACGACCACGAGCGGCAACTGGTCAGAGGCAGGCGCTCGCGGCGCCACACGAAGAGCCTGCTCGTGCGCCAAGGTGACGCCCAGGACATGGCCGGCGACCACCCCGCCGACCTGCACGTAAGCGATCGTGTCCGCGGACACGGCGGTCAGGTCGACCCGATTGCCGTAGGTGCCGAACAGGTCGACCCCGTCAAGGCCTAACGGGTTGCTCAACAGGATCCATGTCGTCTGGCCGTCGAGGAGCAGCAGGCTGAAGTAGTGCGCGATGGTGTAGCCGACCGCGATGGGGATGACCGTTGCGGCAAATGTGCGTGGTTGCTCTCTCAGCGGTAAGTGGCTGAGGCGCCCGGACAGGCGTGTGCCCCCGACGTACAGCACAGCGACCACAGCAATCATCGCGGCTAGGCCCCAGGTACCGGACGCAGCATCGCTCGCCGCTCCGGGCCCGGTCTGCCAGTAGACCGTTCGAGACAGGCCGTCGAACGCGGTGGAGCCGAGCAGCACCACGACGACGGCGGCGAGGCCCGGCTCGGCCGGCGTCGTCATGACGTTCGTGAGCGGGTTGCGGAAGACCAGGCGCCCGTCGTCGCGACGTCCGAACGGTGAGAGGCGCCCCAGCAGCGTCGAGTACACCTCGAAGCCGTCACCCCGAGTGAACCAACCCTCCCCGAACCAGAGCCCGGCGGCGGTGTGGATGACGGCGTAGAGAACCAGAAACCACCCGACGGTCGCCGGCTCGGCCCGCTGCGGCGGAACCAGCTCGAGCCACACGAAGACCGCCAGGGACACGGCCCCCGGCCACAGGCCCAGCCGGGGGAGTGTCTCGGCTGCTCGGGCAGGGCCGGCGATGCCCCGGAGCGCGCGATGGACGAGCCTCAGGGGGTTGACGATTCGCCATACGGGCCCCAACAGCAGGCTCACGGGCACGAGCCCCACCGAAAAGGTGACGTATACAGCCCACGGCGCGATGTTGCGGGAGGTCTCGTCCGGGCCTGCGAAGGCGACGACCGTGACAAAGGCTGCGACCGCCAGCGCGAGGATCTGGAGCCCCCGGCGGACGGCTGGGCTGTCCACGGCGCCCTGAACCACGTCCGCCAGGGGCCGGCCCGAGGAGGAGTCGCCGATCTTGGGCTTGCGCCAGAAGAGCAGCAAGGCCGCGAAGCTCACCAGGACGGCGGCCCCGCCGCCGTAGAGCGCGAGCCCCAACGGGATGGGTAGGTCGGTCCTCGAGCCGACCCCGTGGGCGAGAAGCGTCATCCGACCTGGAGGGTGAACAGGAGCGTGCCCAGCTCTTCCAGCTCTACCTCGAAGACTCCCGAGATCGACGCTTGGAACGTCAACGTGCTCATGGTGTCAGGCCCGACGGGAGCGGAGAGGTCATAACCGTGCAGGTGGACCTCGTCGGCCACATCGCTGGTGACGGTGATCGTCACCAGGTCACCGGGCGTGACCGGGACTCGGCCTGAATCTCCGGTCACCTGACCGCCCACGTACGACACGGCAATGTTCGTGCCTGCCGGCGCTGCGGTGGTGCTGGGGGCTGGCGACGTCGCCGCGGTGGTAGTGCTGGCCGGCGAGCTAGAACTGCTTCGTGCGCCGGCTTCCGACTCGTCCGTCCCGGCACAGCCGGTGATCAAAACGACGGCTGCGAGCAGCAGGGCCGCCGGCACACGGCGAGAGCTGGCATCGGAGGCGGTCATTGGGTGGGCTCCCGAATGTGTCGACGATGGGACGTAGCAAAGTTCGGATCACTCGGGCGCCTCACTGCGTTGCTCGGCTTCCGCGTTCTCGCGTGCTGCCAGACGGCGGTCTCGGATGACCGCGCCGGTCACAATTGCGAGGAGGACCGCCGCAGGCCCGAAGAATCCGATCGTTCCGATGACGGCCAGGCCATCAACGGCGAGGACGGCGTCGAAAGCACGGGCACTGGAGACCCCGCTGTCTACTACTCGCACTAGTGCATGTCACATCGACCAACGTCAGATGTCAATCGGAGCCGATCCTCCCCCTCACGTGCGGCAGCGCTGACGATCTTCGCCGTGAGCGAGCGAGCAGCCGCTGTGCGAGGCGACTCGAGCCGACTCCTCGCACGGTCATGATCAACCGTTGCAGTCGAGCCGTTGATCAAGCGTCACCCCGGACCTGCCGCTTTCCCAGTCCTATCTGGCATACGTCACCCCTGGCCCGAAGGGACGCCTAATCCTCATCGGACGCGATAGCGGTACCGAGTGGGTGACGCGATGAGGTGACCTGCACTGTCACCCCTGCCGAGGGTGACGGCTCGTTGAACGTCGCTGCGGAGCCTCGACGGCATCACACCGATGCCGGAGGACCGCACATGTTCTACGACCCCACCATCGTCGGCAGCTGGCCGGAGCTGGCTGCCCGCCTGGACTGCGACTCCATCCTCGTCCGCTGGTCCGCCACCGAGCCGACTCTGGCCGGGCTGAGCAGCGTCCATGACCTGCTCGCCGTCTGGGCTGAGGGCAGCCAGGACGACCGCCGCGACGCCGTTCTCGCCGCGCTCGTCCGGCTGGCCGCCGTGGACGGCGGCCGCGACGACGACGCGCTGCTACTGACCATTCACTTGCTCAGCGGGCTCGTTCGCACGATGGCCAGGCAGCTCGCAGACCTGAACCCCGACAGTCTCGCCGTGGTCGTCGGCGAACTCGCCTGCCAGATCCGCCGTTACCCGTGGCGACGCCGACCTCGGGCGATCGCGGCGAACCTGCGCGCCGAGACGCGGCGGGCGGTACTCGCCGAGTTGCGCCCCAGCAGCCGCTACCACCCCGACCGGGGCGAGGTCCTGACCGTTACGGGTGACATCACTCGGATCGCATCCGCCAACGCCCGGGAGGAGGGGGAGGACCTCGACGTCGTCGACCTGCTGCAGTGGGCGGTGCGCTCAGGGGTCGACGCGGAGGACGTCGCATTGCTGATCGCCACCGAGTGCAGTCGCGACCGTCGACACCGGCGCGCCGACCAGCAGGTTGCCGCCGAGCACGGCATCACGACGCGCACGCTGTATCGCCGGCGGAACCGCACGTTGACAGCCTTGCGCGGCGTGGCTCCGCAGTACTTGGCGGCCGTCGCGTGAGTTCACTGCTTCAGGACGCCGACGAGACAGGCGACACGACCGATGGTGTGGCCGACGGTGGCGACGGCCGATCCAACGATCGACTTCTGTCGGTCGCGGAGATCCAGCACGCCTTGGGCGAGCTGCGTGCCCGCCGTCCGAAGGCCGAGGGGCGGGGGACGATCGCGACGGCACCGGTTGTACCCGCCCACCGCTCGAGGCGGGAGGAGGGAAAGACGGCGCCCGCAGGCCTTGGCAATAGGGGTGACAGCGACGCGCTGGCGGCCGACTGGATCGCGGTCGTCGCGGCACATGCCGGTGCCGGCGCCTCCACCGTGGCGCTGGCCATCAGCGACGCCGCCGCGATCCTGGACCGGCGGGTGCACCTGGTGGAGACCGCGCATCCCCGCCGGTCGGGGTTGATCGCCGCGGCGTCGGTGGAGCTGGGCACCGACGCCGCCGGCGCCTGGCGACGTGGCTCCCGCGACCGCGTCACGATTGACCGACGCATCGCGGATGTGGAGCCTGCCGGCTGGCCGGTCCTCCCGATCAGCGAGGAGCCGGCGGTCACCGTCCTCGATCTCGGGCTGCCTGCTCCGGAGGACCTGGCCCGGCTGGCCGCCGACCGCACGCTCACCGTCGTCGTCTGCCGACCCACCGCGCCGGGGGTGCGACTGACCGAGCACGTGCTGGGCCAGCTCGCCGAGCAGCCGGTAGTGGTGGCCGTCGTGGGCCCTGCGCGCTGGCCTCAGGCGGTGAACGCCAACTGCGGTCCGCTGCTTCGCGAGTTGCGGTCGCAGGGACGGGTGGTCCGAGTTCCGATCGACCGACGACTGCAGACAGCCGGTCTGACAGTGGACCGGCTGCCCACAGGAGTGGAGGCCGCGGGCCGGTCGCTGGCCGCGTTGCTGATACCGGCCGTGCCACCGCAGCCTCGGCATCGGCACCCGGCGGCGGCGTTCCGGCCGGCCGCGGCGGGGGAGACCCAGTGAGCCCCCGCAGGAGAGCAGCGGTACGGGCAGCCTCGACCGTCGCGCTCGTCGCTGTGGCTCTGGCCGTGCTGACCGCGGGGTCTGCCACTGCAGCGCCGCTGGAGCTGACCGCAGCGGTCTGCCCGGAGGCGCCGCCGGGAGTGGAGGCATTCGCCGATCAGGTGACGGCGTGGGTCAAGTGGGGTGTGCTCGCGCTGATCGGGATCGCCGCGGTCGTCTCGCTGGGCTCGGTCCTGGTGGGCCGCATGTTCTCCCACCCACATGCCTCCCGGTACGGGGCGATGGGCATCGCGGTGGTCGTGATGGTGGCCATCACCTACACGGTCATCTTGGTCATCCTCGGATCGATCACCGGCAGTGGGTGCACCTGATGCGCCGCCGTCCCGACGTACGTGGGAGCGGGGAGCCGGAGTGGAGCCCGGCGCGTCTTCTGGGGGCGCTCGTCGTCAGCGCGCTGGTGGCGCTGGCGCTTCTGGCCGGCCTGGTCCTGGCAGTTGTCGGAGGGCTCAAGGAGCAGCCGGACGAGAGGGACGCCGCACGTCAGGCTGCAGCTCCCTCCCGGGACATGTCTCGTCACGATGCGCTGGCCGCTGCGCCGATGTCGACCGCCGACCCGCATGACGCGCTGCCCGGCCCGGTGTCGAACCAGGCTGCCGGTGTTCTCGAGTTGCCGCGCGCCACCGGCGTGGGCCCGACGGACGTGCCCACCGGCTTCCCGCGTACTCCGGAGGGTGCGCTGGCGCAGTTGGCGGCGATCGACGTGACGGCGATGCAGAGCGGCTCGATGGACGGCGTGCGACGGGTGATCGCCGAGTGGGCCGCTCCTGGCGGGCCGACCTCAGAGACGTGGTCCGGGGTGGACGGCATGGCCAACTTGTTGTCTGCGGCGGGCCTGTCCGGTGCGGGGTCGCCGCAGTTGGCGATCGTCGTCCGTCCGGTGATGGGGCTGATCAAGGGCACGGTGGGCGAGGACTTCGCCGTGGTGTGCGTGAACTTCGAGTTCACCGTTACCGTGGAGCAGACCTCCCGGATCGCGATCGCCGACTGCCAGCGCATGGCCTGGGTCGGGGACCGGTGGGTCATCGGCCCGGGGGAGGAGCCGGCGCCGGCGCCCTCCGTCTGGCCAGGCACTGAGGCAGCCATCGCAGCCGGCTACAGGGACCTGCGCCATGTCTGAGCAGCGACGGGTGCGTGGCGGCTGGAGGCGCCGACTGGGAGCGGTCCTTCTTCTGTCCCTGGCGATCTGCTTGGTGTCCACAGGCCCAGCAGCGGCCGCAGACCCGATGGTGACGGCCTTTCCGGCGGTTCCAGGGGTGCCCGGCTCGCTGCCGTGTCTGCCGATCAATCCGTTCTGCGCGGTCGGCGAAGCAGCCGGCGCAGTGGTCGAGGACGTCTGGGTCAACGCCATGTTGTCGCTGTGGGAGGCCGGGCTGTGGCTGCTGAGTTTGGCGTTCTCGGTGATCGACGCCCTGGCCACTCCGGACCTGTCCGCCGGTGGACCGTTGGCCGCCGTCTATCCGGTGACGTTCGGCATCGGCGCGGCCGTGGCCGCGATGATGGCCGTGGTCCAGCTGGGTATCGCGGCGGTGCGCCGGGACGGGCAGACGCTGGGCCGGCTGCTGATCGGACTGCTGCAGTTCGGACTGGTCTGGGCCGGCTACATCGGGGTGGCGGCGCTGCTGGTCACCGGCGTCTCAGGACTGACCACCGCCCTGCTGCGCAGCCTGCTCGACATCGACACCATGGCCGCCTTTGACCCGTCGATCAGCGTGAGCCGCGACCTGGTCGACGGCACGGTCGCCACCGTGCTGGGGGTCAGCGCGATCTTCCTGCTGGTGCCGGCCAGCGTGGGCTATTTGCTGCTGATGCTGGTCCGCGAGGCGGCGCTGATCGTGCTGGCCGCGACCTCGGCGATCTCAGCAGGAGGACTGCTGGCGCAGACGTCGAGTACGTGGTTCTGGCGGAGCCTGCGCTGGTTCCTCGCCGCGCTGCTGGTTGCGCCCGTCGCCGTGCTCGTCCTCGGCGTCGGAGTGACCATCACCGAGGGCATCTTCACCGGAGCTGAGGAGACGAGCACCGAGGCCGCGATCGGCATGGCGGTGGTGGGCTGTCTGCTCATCCTGCTCGGAGCGATCTGTCCGCTGGCGCTGTTCCGGCTGCTGGCCTTCGTCGACCCGGGCACGTCGAGTGGTGCGGCGCTGCGCTCCTCGCTGGCCGCTTCCGGCGGAGTCATGGGCGCGCTGCAGAAGGCCGGTGGCGGGCGGGCGGCCGTGGCCACCGCGGCGGCGGGTGCCGCATCCGGTGGTGTGGCTGCCTCAGGCGCCGCGGCGCAGCTGGCCGGTGACCGCGCGCAGGGCGAGTCGACCGCAGACGCGGCGACGAGTGGCCGCTTCGCCGGCGCGCTGCGTGCGCTGACCACCGGCACCGCCACCGCCGGTCGACTGGCCGCGGGGGTGGCCGCCTCGGCGTCAGACGTGCTGTCGGGCGCCGGAGTCGGACACACCCACCCGTACTACGGACAACCGCTGCCCACCCGGGTACCGGCGCGCGGCAACGGCTCCGCCGGAGGGACGGCGACCGGAGGCGGGCACGGCCGCGGGCGCCGTCCCGACGACGATGGAACACAGCCGACGGGACCGAGCGGGAATGGGCGCGCTCACTATCCCGGAGGCGCGTCCACTGCGGCCTGGCCCGCCGAGCGGTTCGACGGCATCGCGCCTGACCGGCCCGGGGAGAGCGGTCCGATCGGTCCCGGCCAGGACGACGCGTGATGAACGCCGTCCGCTACGGCGACTACTCCCGCGACGTCTCCGGCTGGTTCCTCGGCATGACGGGCGCCCAACTGGCCCTCGTCACCCTCACGGGCCTACCGGCGCTGTTGGCCCTGAACGCGCAGGCATGGGGGCTGTTCGCCATCTGGCTGCCGGTGTGGGCACTGCTGGCCGCCGTGCTGCTGGTCCCCATCCGAGGGCGGGCGGCGGGCCGCTGGTTCGCCGACCTCTGCCTGCACGCGATCGGAGGTGCGATGGGCTGGACGGTGTTCGGCTCCCGAGCCGCGTCCGGGACGGCCGAGGACCTGTCCGAGGCGGACCTGCCCGGAGTGCTCGCAGGCATCCGCACTCACGACGGACCGCCCTACGGGCAGCTGTTCACCCGCCCGGTAATTGTGCAGAACTCCGCGGCGCGCACGTGGGCGGCCGTGGCGCGGATCGACCATTCCGGCATAGGCCTGGCCGAGCCGGACGAGCGGGACGGGATGGGCGCCGGCCTGGCCGAGCTGTGCGAGATCGCCGCGCGCACCGATCTGGTCGACACACTGGCGCTGCAGGTGCGCACCGTGCCGGACGACGGCGCCGAGCGCGCAGCGTGGGAGCAGGCGCACACGCGTGCGGACGCCGCGCCCCTAGGGCGTGTCTCCCAATCTCGGGGCCTGCGTGGTCGAGGCTGGGCGGGTGAGTCGTTTTCGGGCGTTGACCGA
>NZ_JAAGWG010000038.1 GCF_010682065.1 Blastococcus saxobsidens | reverse complement strand
CCCGGGGTCGGTGCTGGTGATCTGGCCGGTGGTGTCGCCGGTGTGCCAGGTGAACTGTTGTGCGGTGGCTTCGATGGCGACCTGGAAGCCGCGGATGTCGACGGTGAAGGTCTGGGTGGTGGGGGAGTCGGTGTAGAAGATGACCGGCAGTCCGGTCAGCACGTCGCCGGGTGGCTGGTGCTGGGTGGTCAGCTGCGGGAGCGGCAGGGTCTGGAAGTAGCGGAACACCTCATCGGGCGACGGCGGAGGATTCAGAGCGGTGATGTCGATGCATCCGCGCTCCCCGACGATCCAAGGTCCGACTGGCGTCCCCACCGGAGCGCCGAAGGTGGGGTAGCCGTCAGTCGTCACGGTTTCGACGACGTCGTCGTCGGGGTTCGGGTCGGGGAGAGCCAAGCGCCGTGACTCAGGGACCAAGTCCTCGACGACGCGATCAGGTGCGGCAGGACACTCGCGGAAGTCGCTTGCCCGGCAACCGCCGTTCTCCCGGTCGTCGATTACGCAAGGGTGCGACAGCTGGTACGTGTAAGGATGGTTGTCCGGGGCCGCATTCGAAGCCATCCCGGATCCGCCCGCTCTCTGCTCTACGTAAGCCGCAGCCAGAGATCCGCGTCCCGTGGTGACCTCTGGGCAGAACAAGTCGCCGCACTCGGCGGCCGACGCCACCGAGGGCGTCGAAACGAGTCCGATGAGGACGGCAAGAACAAGCAGGCCTGCCCCTCGCAGCGCACTCATCCGACGGTGAAGTCAGTGATGAGCCAGGAGTCGCGTTCACCATCCCACCGCAAACCGATGCCACCAGTCAGTCCGGTGTAGGCATCGGAACTACCATCCTCGACCCGATTACCCGACGCGTCGACGACTATCAGTGGGGCTTGGTCGAAGATGACCGCTACTGACGCAACTCCACCATCGATGACCGGTGGCGCGACGGTGGTGATCGCGATCCGACCGTCGCGGTATGCCTGTCCGGCCGCGGCAGCCTCTTCGGTGTTGGTGGCGATCCGGTTGCAGTCCCGACACCCGTCGCTGAACTGCCGCAGCGGTTCGGCGTCCATGGAGTTGGTTGTCCGGTTGATGAGGTCGATGTAGTACCGCGTGAATGCTTCGGCGCCGGCCGCGTCCTGGGTGCGAGCCTCGGCCGGCATCGGCATGTCCTCGGGGCCGAGGGGAGGGAGGTCTGGCGTCGTCTCGGTGGCAGAGGGCGTGGGCAGGCTCTCGTTGGCTTCCTGCTTCTCCGAGCAGCCGGTCAGCACGGCCGTCCCGATCAGCAGGCCCACCACGGTTCGACGCAGTCCTCGACGATCACGCACAGCGGGAGACTACGCAGGGTTGGGGCGTGTGCGGTTCCGTAACTGTGGACAGCCGCAGTCTGCCGCCGGATCGGGTGACCGCCCGGCGCGTGGAGACCTGGCTCACCGGCGCACAATCCGTCCGGCACGACCGCAGATGGGGGAGCAGCGCATGAGCACGGCGACGGCCGCACCGGGGAACTACCCGTTCGACACCAGCGGCATCGAGGTCGGCGCCGACGGCATCCGCCGCTACACCGACCTCCCGCAGAACCTCGTCGACGTCCTCCGCGAGCAGGCGGCTCAGCGCCCCGAGCACACCGCCGTCGTCGAGCTCGGCGGCGGTCAGCTGACCTACGCCGAGCTCTGGCAGCGCGCCCTACGCGTCGCCGGCGGCCTGCGCGACGCCGGGGTCGGCGCCGGCGACCGGGTCGCCGTCCAGCTCGGCAACGGCGTCGACTGGGTGCTCGCCTTCTGGGGCGCCCAGCTGGCCGGCGCCGTCGTCGTCCCCCTGAACACCCGGCTCGCCCCGGCGGAGACGCAGTTCATCCTCGACGACTGCGGCGCCGCCCACGTCGTCCGCCCGGGGGAGCCGCTGCCCGACGGCGAGCCCGGCGAGCTGCCCGAACCCGCGCACACCGACGTCGCCGCGCTCTTCTACACGAGCGGCACCACGGGTCGTCCCAAGGGCGCGATGACCACCCACGAGAACTTCCTCAGCACGATCGAGACGGTCATCCGCTGCCGTGGGCTGAGCCGCGAACCCGGCGTGCGGCACGCCACGCTGATCTCGGTGCCGCTGTTCCACGTCACCGGCTGCAACTCGCAGTTCATCACCCAGATCGCCCTCGGCGGCACGTCGGTGCTCATGCCGCGCTTCGAGCCGGGCGCCTTCCTCGCCGCCATCGCCGAGCACGGCATCACCCTGGTCACCAGCGTGCCGACGATCTACGAGCTGGTGCTCCGCCACCCGGACGTCGCGAGCACCGACGTCGCAAGCGTCCGCACCCTCAGCTACGGCGGCGCCCCGATCGCGCCCGAGCTCGTGCACCGGCTCCGGCAGGCCTTCCCGCGCGCCCGGCTCGGCAACGGGTTCGGCCTCAGCGAGACCAGCGCCCTGGCCACGTTCCTGCCCGACGAGTACGCCGACACCCACGCCGACGCCGTCGGCTTCCCGGCTCCGGTGAACGACGTCCGCCTGCACCGGCCCGACCCCGTCACCGGCGTCGGCGAGCTGCTGGTGCGCGGGCCGAACGTCGTCGCCGGGTACTGGGGCGACCCGGCCCGGACGGCGGAGACGTTCCGCAACGGCTGGCTGCACACCGGCGACCTGGCGACCATCACCGACGGCATCGTGCGGATCGTCGACCGAGCCAAGGACATGATCAACCGCGGCGGCGAGAACGTGTACAGCGTCGAGGTGGAGAACGCCCTCGCCGCCCACCCGGACGTACTCGAGGTCGCGGTCGTCGGCGTCCCGGACCCGGTGATGGGGGAGAAGGTCGGCGCCGTCGTCCTGCCCCGGCCCGGCACCGACCCCGACCAGCTGGTCGGCTCGCTGTGCTCCTTCGCCCGCGAGCGGCTGGCCGACTTCAAGTGCCCGCAGTTCGTCCGCGTCGCCCAGGGGCCGCTGCCGCGCAACGCCGGCGGCAAGGTGCTGAAGACGGCGCTGCGCGAGGCCGAGGGCTGGGTCGCCGTCCCGCGCTGACAGGACCGGGCGAGACGGATCAGGAGGGGCCGGCGACCAGCGGGCGGACCTCGCCACCGGCTGCCACGTGCAGGCTCCACGAGCCCTCGTCCAGGACGTGCCGCAGCGCCTCGGCCCACGCCTCGTCGTCGCCGGTGACCGCGGCCGCACCCGGCCGGCACAGCGCCAGCGCGAGGTGCCCGACGCCACCGAGCTGGTCGACGACGACCGACTCGTGCACGTCCCGCAGACCGACCAGCAGGGCGGCGTCGGGCGCGAGCGGCAGGTCGTCGACCGGGATCACCAGGGGCAGCTGGCGGCCGTCGGCCCCGAACCAGGTCAGCCACATGCTGCGGGCACCGAACACGGGTGGTTCGAGGACGGCCCGCCAGCGGTCGGTGAGCTCGGCGGCGGCGCGGACGGGGGCGTCGGGGGACGGGGAGATCGTCATGCCGGTCACCGTGCCAGCTCCCGACGACCTCCCCGGCCGTTGTCCACAGGTCAGCGGTGGGCGATGCCCCCGGGCCCGTGCTCGGCGGGCACCTGCTCCGCCGCCGGCGGCGGTCCGGGCGGCGTGCCGTCACCGAAGGGCCGGTCGCTGAGCTCCTCGCGGCCGTGCGCCGTCAGCCAGTTCGACGTGTCCGGCCCCTGGGGGATGATCTGCGTCGGGTTGATGTCGGCGTGCACCACGTAGTAGTGCTCCTTGATCTGCGGGAAGTCGATCGTGTCGCCGAACCCGGGGGTCTGGAACAGGTCGCGCGCGTAGGCCCACAGCACCGGCATCTCCGACAGCTTCTGCCGGTTGCACTTGAAGTGGCCGAGGTAGACGGCGTCGAACCGGGCCAGCGTGGTGAACAGCCGGACGTCGGCCTCGGTGATCTGGTCGCCCATCAGGAAGCGGCGGTCGGCCAGCCGCTCGGACAGCCAGTCCATCGTGGTGAACAGCCGGTCGTAGGCCCTGTCGTAGGCGCGCTGCGAGCCGGAGAACCCGCACCGGTACACGCCGTTGTTGACCTCCTGGTAGACGCGCTCCATCACCTCGTCCATCTCGTCCCGCAGGTGCTCGGGGTAGAGGTCGGGCGCGCCGTCGCGGTGGTGGGCGGTCCACTGGGTGGAGAGGTCCAGCGTGATCTGCGGGAAGTCGTTGGTGACGACGGCGCCGCTGGGGACGTCGACCAGCGCCGGCACCGTGATCCCGCGGGAGTACTCCGGGTCGCGGGCGAAGAACGCCTCCTGCAGCCGCTCGTAGCCCAGCACCGGGTCGCGGCCGTCGGGGTCGAGGTCGAAGGTCCAGCTGCGCTCGTCGTGGGTGGGCCCGCACATGCCCATCGAGATGGCGTCCTCCAGGCCCAGCAGCCGGCGCACGATCACCGAGCGGTTCGCCCACGGGCAGGCGCGGGCGACGACGAGCCGGTAGCGCCCTGCCTCCACGGGCCAGCGGCTGGAGCCGTCGGCGGTGATCCGGTCGGAGATGTACTTGGAGTCGCGGGTGTACTCGGGCTCGATGTATCCGGAACCGCTGTCGGTGCTCACGCCCTCAACCATCGCCGACGGGCGTCGGCGCCGCGAGGCGGGGTCGTCCGGAACCCCTACGGAAGGAGTTCCAGCACCCGCCGCGCCAGGCGCCCGCGATCGGAGTCCGGAGCGCCCAGCCCGTCGGAGGACGACGCCGCCCGGACCGCCTCACGGACCGCGTCCACTCCCGGCGGGGGCGGCTGCCGGCTCGCGAGGGCCTCGGCCGCCCGGAGGGCGTGGAACTGCTCGAACGCCGTCCGCGGCGAGGAGACGGCGTCGGCGATCGTCTCGGGATCGGCCAGTGCCGGGTTGGCCGACATCATCCCGATGGCCAGGATCCGGTAGCCCTCGTCGCCGGCGCGGAAGAGCTCGCGCACGGCCTCCGGGGAGTCGACGGCGCCCGACAGCGTCCGCGACTCCTCTGCGATCAGCTCCTGCAGGCGTTCCGTGCGCTGCCAGCTGGAGGGCTGGGTGGCCCGGATCGCCTGGTAGCGGGTCGCCACCGTCCGCGCGGCCTCGAGGAGCCGGGCGGCCTGCTCGCGCAGGCGCTGGGCCCCCTGGAGGTCGCCGGCGGCCTCGGCCTCCGTCGCCGCCACCAGCTGGGAGGCGGCGGCTTGCTGCAGCTGCACCTTGAGGCCGGCCGCCTCCACGGTCTCGATCCGGTCGCCGTAGACGGCGATCGCGACGAGGGCGAGCCCGGCGGCGACCAGCGCGGCCGTGCCGGTCGCGTTGGTGGAGACGAAGACCCCCACGGCGCCGGTGACCAGCAGCGCCACCCCGGCGAACGCGAGGGCCGGCCGGGCGAGCCCGCCGTGCGGCACACGGGCGGTGGCGGCCTGGGCCCGCAGTGGCCCGAGCAGGGGAACGAACGGCATGACGGGCCCCGTTGAGATCGGTGACCGCAGCAGCGTAGGGAACCCGTGCGTTCCGGGGGAGGCCTTCCGGCGCGGCTCGATCAGAGGCGGCTCACCGTGGCGTCGTCCTCCGCGCCGGCGAAGTAGTGGGCGAGCACCTCGCGGAAGACCGGCTGGTCGGGGGCGGCGCGGGCGAACAGCGTCATCGACGACCGGAGCTTCTGCGCGTCGATCGAGCCCAGCACCCGGACGGGGTCGTCGGTGTCCAGCGCGGTGAGCGCGCGGGCGCACTCCACCAGCCGCGCGCCCAGCACCGGGTGGGCCGCGTACGCGCGGGCCTCGTCGAGGTCGGCGACGGCGAACCGCTGCGCCATGCCGCTGCGGCCCAGCCCGGCGATCTGCGGGAAGACGAACCACATCCAGTGCGTGCGCTTCTCACCGGCACGCAGCTCGGCCAGCGCCTGGTCGTAGGTCTGGGACTGCGCGTCGAGGAACCGGCGGAGGTCGGAGGGATCGCTCACGTCCCGCAGCTTGCCGCACCGATGAGTCCGGGGCGCCCGGGCCGTCTCAACCGCATGCAGACGACGACGCTCGACCTGGGACCGCAGACCGCCGAGCTGGCCCGCGTGGTCGCCGGGGTGCGCGACGACCAGCTGTGCCACCCGACGCCGTGCGAGGGGATGTCGGTCGCCGCGCTGCTCGACCACCTGGTCGGGCTGACGCTGGCGTTCCGCTTCGCCGCCGAGAAGACGCAGTTCGCCGGCGGCCCGTCGGCCGACGCGGCGAACCTGGCGCCGGACTGGGGCATCCGGTTGCCCGCCCAGCTGGCGGCGCTGGCCACCGCCTGGCGGGAGCCGGACGCCTGGGAGGGCGAGACGGAGGTGGCCGGCGTGCGCATGCCGGCACCGGCGATGGCCGCCGTCGCCCTGGACGAGGTGCTGGTGCACGGCTGGGACCTCGCCGTCGCCACCGGGCAGCCCTTCCGTGCCGACGCCGCCGCCGTCCGAGCGTGCCTGGAGTTCGTCGGCGACCGCAGCGACCCGAGCCAGGAACCCGAGGGGCTCTTCGGGCCGGTGGTGCCCGTGCCGGACGACGCCCCGGCGCTTGACCGGCTGCTGGGCCGCACCGGCCGCGACCCCGGATGGTCCTCGACCTGACGGGCGACATGTCGAACCCGTGTCATCTGGCGCCGGGATCGCGTGACGGCGGGGTCGCCGGGCACGGATGTGCAGAGCAGTTCACGACCGTGCAGGAGGACCCATGCGCAGGACCCCACGGAAGCTGGCCGGCGCCGTGCTCGCCGCCGGGCTGGTGCTGACCGGCTGCGGCGACGGCGACGGCGACGACGCCGACGTCGGGGAGGGCACCACCCTCGAGGAGGAGTTCGAGCAGGAGGAGGTCGGCGGCCCCGATCCGGTGGACGGCGGCGAGGAGGACGACGACGCCGTCGACAAGGGCACCGGCGGCCTGGACTCCGACGACAACACCGAAGGCGGGGGCGACGGCAGCACGCCGGACGGCTGAGCGACATGCCTCACGCCGTGACCGTCCCGTCACACCCCAGGGCCTGCCGATAAGGGCAGGTGAGGCGACGGATCTCCGCAATCCCCGTCGCCGGGGGTGTGCACGCACATGAGGGCTGGACGAGGACGGATCGGCAACGCGCTGGCGGTGCTGGCCGGGGCGCGTCAGGACGTGCTGACGGCGGCGCCCGGTGCCCGTCCCAAGTTCGTGGCGCTGGGCGGCGTGCTGCTCAGCACCGGCGGGCTGGCCGCGGTCTCCGCGGCGTTCGCGGTGCACATGGCCCTCGGCGTCTGGTGGCCGTTCGCGCTGCTCGTGGGCCTGGGCTGGGGCGCGGTCGTGGTCAACCTGGACCGGATGCTGCTGGTCGGGATGGCGCACGACTCGTCGCTGAAGCGGAACCTCGTGCTGGCGGTGCCCCGCGTGGGGCTGGCCCTGGTGCTTGGCGTCGTCGTCGCGACGCCGCTGACGCTGCAGGTGTTCCACAAGGAGATCGACGCCGAGATCGTGGTGATGCAGGCCGAGGCCGCCGACGCGCACCGCCAGACGCTGGAGGCCGACACCCGGTTCGCCGGGCTGCCGGAGCTGGAGGAGCGGATCGCCGCGCAGGAGGCGATCGTCGCCAGCGGCGGGCGCAGCGACGAGCAGCTGATGACCGTGCGCGCCGAGGTCTCCGGCAAGCAGGCGGCGCTCGACCAGGCGCTGGCGGTGTCCCGCGAGCTCGAAGCCAAGGCGCAGTGCGAGCTGGACGGCACCTGCGGCACCGGCGACGCCGGCACGGGGCAGGCCTACGTGCAGGCCCGCGCGGCGGCCGACGCGCAGCAGGCGGTCGTGTCCGCGGCGCGGTCCGAGCTCGACGCCGCCGTCGCCGGGGTGACCGCGGCCGAGGGCCGCAGCGCGCAGCTGGCGACGTCGTCGCTGGACCGCGACCGCGACGACTTCGCCCGGCTGAGCGCCGAGCTGGACCGGCTGCAGGGCGCCTTCGACGCCCAGAACGAGGGCTCGGGCGGCATCCTGCTGCGGCTGGAGGCGCTGGACCGCCTCGGGGACGAGAACGGCACGCTGGCCGCCGCGCAGTTCATGCTCTCGCTGCTGTTCATGTGCGTGGAGATCCTGCCGGTGCTGATGAAGCTGCTGCTGAACTTCAGCCCGCCGACCGCCTACGACCGGCTGGCCGCGCTGCGCGACAACGGCGACGTCGATCTCGAGGCCATGGCGCAGGACTCCCGGCGCACGGTGGCGCGGGCCAAGGAGGAGCTGCTGGTGCTCGCCGAGAAGGAGCGGGTCGACCGGCAGCGGGAGGCCATCCTGGCCCGGCGCCGGCTCGCGCTGGCCGAGGTGGCGGCGCGGGTGGAGCGGGAGCGGCAGGGCGAGACCACGCCGGCGGCCGAGACCGCCGACGAGGCGCCGCGGCAGCTGTGGGACACCGGCCCGATCCGGGAGCTGGCCCGCAACGCCGCCGTCCGGACGGTGCGCTCGGTGCGCCGCAAGCCGGCCGATCGGATGCCGACGACCGTCTGACCTCCGGCGTTACCCCGATCTGGGGGACATCGCGACGGCGGGGATGCGGACGCTTGAGTTCCGGCGGCCCGGTGCCGAGGTTCTGGCATGCGGATCAGTCGGATGGCACCCGAGGTGGCCACTCCGCGCCTGGTCGCGCGCACCAGCGGCTTCCTCACCGCCATGGGCGGGGTGGCCGCGAGCGCACTGGTCCTGGGCACCGCGGGCGGCTTGGACGAGATGCTCCTCGGGGTCGTCGCCCTCGGTCCGGTCACGACCGTGGTGGGCCTGGGCGTGATCCGCTGGGGGCACCGCGTGCCGCTGGTCTTCTTCCAGGTGCTGCTGGCCGTCGGCGTCCTCGGCATCGGCGTCTTCGCGCACGCCGCGCCCACGGTGAGCGGCGCGGTCGCGGTGCTCGCGCTGAGCGCGTTCGCCTCGATGGCCGCCTTCCTCTTCTTCTCCGTGCGCTGGGCGCTGGGGTTCCTCACCGAGCTGCTCGTCATCGGCGCCGTCGTCGTCGTCCTGCGGGGTGACGTGTCGGCCGGGCCGGCCGCCGTGCTCGCCGTGCTCGTCGTGGGCTCGGCGGGGGCCATCGGCCTGCTGGCGCGGCGCGCGGCCAGTGCCGAGGAGGACGCGCTCACCGGGCTGGTGAACCGGCGCGGCTTCGATGAGGCGCTCGACGTCGCCGTGCGGACGGCGGTGCGCACCGGGGAGCCGCTGTCGACGGCGCTGTTCGACCTGGACCACTTCAAGACGGTGAACGACACGCAGGGCCACGCGGCCGGCGACGAGATGCTGCGCGCGGTCGCCCTGACGTGGGGGAGCGTGCTGCCCCGCGGTGCGGTGCTCGCCCGCCACGGTGGCGACGAGTTCGCGCTGCTGCTGCCGGGCTCCGACGGCGACAGCGCGCTCGCCTGCGCCGAGGCGCTGCGGGCCGCACTGCCGGGCATCGGCACGTCCGTGGGCGTCGCCGAGCTCGCGCTGGGCGACTCGCCGGCGGACCTGATGCGCCGGGCCGACGCCGCGCTGTACCGGGTGAAGACGCTCGGCCGTGGCCGCAGCGAGCTCGACGCCGGTGGGCAGAGCCCGATGGCGCGCGACCTGGCCGCCGCCCTGGCGGCCGGCAGCTCCGGTGGCCTGTCGGTGCACCTGCAGCCGGTGGTCACCCCGGCCGACGGCGTCGTCGTGGGGGTGGAGGCGCTGGTGCGCTGGAACCACCCCGAGCTGGGCGCCGTGCCGCCGATGGACTTCGTGCCGGTGGCCGAGCAGGAGGGCCTGATCGGCGCACTCGGCGCCTTCGTGTGGGCGGCCGCCTGCCGGGACGCGCGGACGCTGTCGGAGGCCACCGGCCGCTCGCTGTTCCTGACCGTCAACGTGTCGGGGCTGGAGCTGGACGACCCCGGCTTCCCCGACCGGGTGCTGGCCACGCTGGAGGGCTCCGGCTGGCCGGCCGAGCGCACCGTCGTCGAGGTGACCGAGAGCCTGGTGGAGGCCGAGTCGACCCGGTCGGTGCAGGCGCTGCACGTGCTGCGCGAGCACGGGCTGCGGGTGGCGATCGACGACTTCGGCACCGGCTACTCGGCGCTGTCCCGGCTGGACACGCTGCCGACGGACTTCCTGAAGCTGGACAACTCCTTCGTCTCGGCGATCACCACCTCCAGCCGGCGGGCGCGGCTGCTGCGCAGCGTCATGGCGCTGGCCGACGCGCTGGACCTGATCCTCATCGCCGAGGGCGTGGAGACCGCGGAGCAGGCGCAGGCGCTTGCCTCGCTGGGCTGCCCGCTGGCGCAGGGCTACCTGTACGGCCGGCCGCGTCCGGTGGCCGAGCTGGTGGCGGCGCTGGCCGCTCTGGACGTCGCGGCGCCGGTCGTGGCGCTCGCTGGCCGCGCCGACGGCTGAGGGTTCGCTGCGGGTCGGCTGTGAGTCGCCGGGGACGGCGCCTTGCGAGGCGGTCGCTGTGGGAGGCTCCTCGGGTCAGCTGGACGGCTGAGGGTGGAGCCGCCGGCGGACTGCTGCGTGGAGCTCCTCGGCGTCCCGACGTCCCGATCACGAGGAACCACTGCGATGAGCACCGACAGCACCAACCAGCCCGACCCGACTCCCGGCGTCGTCCCGGGGCAGGAGGGCGTCCACCCCGCTGCCGGCTCTCCGGCGGGTGCCGCGTACCCGGCAGGCTCGCCGGCCGGTGAGCCCACCCAGCCGAAGCGGAACACCGCGCTGCTGATCGCGGCGATGGTGGCCGTGCTCGTCGCGGCGATCGCGATCGCCGGGCTGATCCTGTGGCGCGGCAGCATCGACGACGCCAACGCCGAGACCGAGGCCGCCTTCACCCGGTCGGTGACCGAGCAGGGCGCCGAGGTGACGACGGTCGAGTGCGAGGGCGACACCTGCGCGGCGATCATCGGTGGCCAGGCCTACACCGTGCTGGTCCAGACCGACGAGCAGGGCGAGCAGCAGTTCGGCGTCGCCGCCTACAGCGGCGACTGACCTCCGCTCCGCCACGAGCCCCGCACCTGCCGAGCAGATGCGGGGCTCGTGCCATATGGGCCCCCGATCGCGCGTGGAGGAGCCCGCATCGGTTAGACAGTGCTCATGACCGAGCTCACGACGCAGACCGGTGGCGGCTTCCTCTCCCGTGAGGAGATGGATGCCGCGCGCGAGCGGCTGCCCATCGTGTACGTCGACGTGGTGCCGGTGCGGGTGGACGACCACGGCCAGGTGATCGCCGTCGGGCTGCTGCTGCGGGCCGGCGAGGACGGCCAGATCAAGCGGGCCCTGGTGTCGGGTCGGGTGAAGTACCACGAGCGCATCCGGGCGGCGCTGCTCCGGCACATGGAGAAGGACCTCGGGCCGCTGGCGCTGCCGCGGGTGCCGCCCGCGCCGCAGCCGTTCACCATCGCCGAGTACTTCCCGACGCCGGGGGTGACGCCGTTCCACGACCCGCGGCAGCACGCGGTGTCGCTGGCCTACGTGGTGCCGGTGGAGGGCGACTGCGAGCCGCAGCAGGACGCGCTGGAGCTCACCTGGTTCTCACCGCTCGAGGCGCGCGACCCGGCGGTGCTGGCCGAGCTGATGAACGGGCAGAGCACGCTGCTGCTGCAGGCGCTCAACCACCTCGGCGTCTGACGACCACCCCGCAGCAGCTCAGCCGGCGAGGGTCGGCTGCCACTGCTCCATCGTTTCCGGCGCGTTGGGGTTCCACCAGATGATCTCGTAGGCGTCGGCGGAGTTGCTCGGCTGACCGGCGTCGTAGTCGAAGCCGCCGGTGTACGACGCGACCCAGTGCTGCTCTTCCTTCTTGGGGATCGTGTTGACGAAGTAGTCGTCGCCGTGTTCCTCGATGAACGCCTGCATCGTCGAGAAGGCTTCCGCTTCGGCGATCTCCCGGTCCGTGACGACGTCCACCATCAGATCGGCAGTGCCGTCCTGGCGCGCGAGGTCGTCGACGATCAGCTTGATCTGGTTCTGGTACTCGTCCGTCGAATAGTCGAACGGGTCGGTCAACACCCAGTACCGGGTCAGTCCGGCTGCGCTCACGTCCTCGTCGACCACGACGACCTCGTACTGCGGGCCTGCGTAGGTGTAGGCCTCGGCCGTCGGGGGCGCCTCGGACGGCTGCTCGGTGGCGGTGTCCGCGGCCCGCTGCTCGCTGGGGGCGGCCTCGGTCGGTGCTGCGGCCGGCTGGGCGGTGCCGCCACCCAGCACGCTCGCCACCACGAGGGCACCGACCAGGACGAGCGCCACCACGGCGGCCGCGGCCGCGAGGGCGACCTGCTGCGTCGTCGACGTCAGCCGGCCGAACGCCGGCCAGTGCGCGGCGAGGAACGCCACGCACTGCTGCCACGGGTTCTTCGGCTTCGCCCGGCGGAAGGTCAGGTCCGTCCGCAGCGTGCCCTGGGTGCGGGTGTCCAGCTCCCAGCCGTCCTTCTCCCACTTGGCGATCGTCCGTGCCTCGGTGCCGCGCAGTGCGCGCGCGGACATGAACTCGTACTGCAGGTCGTCGCCGGCCGGGGGGAGCGCGGTACGGGAGTCGATCTCTTCGGTCGTGGACACCGCGGGAGCCTAGGACGGCACGTCGCCGTTCCGGGGGTCTCCGGAGGGGCTGCCGGACCCCCTGGGACGCACGGGGCGGACGGGCCGGCTGTGGGCGTCTGGTTCGGTCAGACCAGCTCGGGGACGCGCAGGTGGTGCAGGACGACGTCGAACTCGGCGACCTCGGTGGCCGACATGTGCAGCCGGCGGCGGAACTCGTCGCGGATGCCCATGGCCCGCTGGCGGGTGGCCTCCAGGGACCGGCGGTCGGCGTAGACGGCGGTGAGCGAGTTGTTCCCCGTCTGCCGGTCGAGCATCAGGCTGAGGCTGCAGAAGCCGGGCATGTCGTCCATGGCCGGGATGAGGTCGGTGCGGAAGACGTCGAGGACGCGGTCCAGGTCGGCGGGGTCGACGCAGGACCAGGTCACCCGGGCGCAGGCGTCGTCGCCCGCCGGGTGCAGGCGGTGCATCGCCACGATCTCCCACTCCTGGACTTCCGCGTCGTCGGCACCGAACTGCCGGGCGGCCCGGTCGCGCAGGGCGCGCACCCGCTCGCGGCTGCCGGCGACGGCGTCCTCGGATTCCCACGCGGTGGTGACGATGCAGCGACCGGAGATCGGCTCGCACAGCATCGACAGCCCGACGCACCCGAGCATGTCGCTGACGGCGGGCAGGACGTTGTCGCGGACGTCGGCGATGCCGTCGTCCATGCGGGCGGGGTCGGCCATCAGGGTGGTGGTGCGGGCGTACATGACGCCCTCCCTTCCTCGGGACAGGCGTGGCGCCCCGACGGCGTCCCGCGACGGCCATGGTTCTCGGCGTCGGGACGCTGTCAATGGGTGCGGACGCGCCCGCCGTCCCGGTTCAGGCGGGGAGGAGTTCCCGGTCCTCGGCGCGGCTCTTCGACGCCGTGTGCGCGAGCGCGGCGACGACCACGATCCCGGCGGCGACGGCGGGCGCGACCAGGGCGACGTCCGTGCCCAGCCGGTCGACGACGAGGCCGACGACCGCGGAGGTCGCTGCCTGGCCGACGACGACCGCGGAGCCGAGCATCGTCATGGTGGTGGCCGAGCGGCCGGCCGGGCTGGAGGCGGCGGCGAGGCTGTAGAGGGTGACCAGCGTGGGGCCGACGCCGCAGCCGAGGATGGCGAGTGCCACGACGAGGCCGGTGACCGACTCGGCACAGGCGAAGAGGACCGCGCCGGCGAGCAGCAGCGACCCGAAGGTCAGCCATCGCGCCGGGAGCGTGAACCGCTGGGGGAGGGCCGCGGTGCCCAGCGCCAGCACGGCCGAGCCGATGCCCATGATCCCGTAGAGCAGGCCGGCGCTGTCGCCGTCGCCGTCGGCGGCGAGGAACCCGGTGAGGCTGGTCAGGGTGGCGCCGAAGAAGAGGCCGACGCCGAGGGTGCCGACGACGACGGTGAGCAGCGTGAACCGGAGGAGTTCGCGGGCGGGTGCCTGCGCGGTGTGGGTCTCGTCGACGCCCTGGTGCAGCCGCCCGGAGGGGTGCAGGGCGAAGGCGGTGACGAAGACGAACGTCAGGGCGCTGGCGCCGGCGATGGCGACCCACGGGGCGAGGGCGGTGGCGAGCAGCCCGACGAGGAACGGGCCGACGATGAAGACCATCTCGTCGGCGGCCGACTCGTAGGCCATGGTGCCGCTGAGCACCTTCTCGCGGCGGTCCGGCTGCACCGAGCGGCGGATGATCGCCATCAGCCGGGTGCGTGACATGGGCGCGATCTGCGGCGCGGAGGCGCCGATCAGCACGGACAGTGCGAGGAGGACGGCGTCGGCGGCGGTGCTGGCGACGACGAGCGGGAAGGCGCCGAGCAGCGCGGCGTTCGTCAGCCCCACCGGGACGAGCACCCGGCGCTGACCGAACCGGTCGACGACGGCGCCGAGGAGCGGGCCGGCGAGCGCGGTGCCGAGGCCGGCGAAGGCGGAGTTGAGCCCGCCGAGGGTCACCGAGCCGCGCTCGGCGACGACGAGCGTGAGCACCCCGACGATCATCATCGCGAAGGGGAGCCGCGCGATGAACGCGAGCGGGAAGTAGGAGAGACCGGCGGAGCGGATGAGTACCGAGTCGGTCGGGCGCGTGCGGAACATGACCTCTACTGCTGCGGATCGGGCGTGCCGCCTTGATCCGCCGGCGCAGCCGACAGCAGGTAGTTACACACGGACGTTCGGAACGCGGACAGCTTACTCGCGGCCGCCGTTCCGGCCGTGGCTCGCAGGGCGGCGAGCCACGGCCGGACGTCCTCCGGTTCAGGCGGACAGCTTCATCTCGCCGAACTCGGCCACCGGCACATCGGCCTCGACAGCGGCCCGGACCTCAGCGGGCGTCGGCGGCAGACCGATGCTCGGGGCGTGGCCGCGGAAGTTCGACAGCCACCATCGCCAGTCGGCCGGCACCAGGTCGAAGGGTGCGGGGTGGCCGAGCTCCCGGGCCGCCCACACCGGCCAGTGCGGGTTCGACAGCGCCGGGCGGCCGATCATCGCGACGTCGATCAGCTCCTGGCGGATGACGCTGTCGGCGGTCGCCGGGATGCCGAGGTTCCAGCTGGTGGCGACCGGGATTCCGACCTCGCGGCGGACGCGGGTGGCTCGGGACACGAAGCCGGCCGGCTCGTTGAAGAACGCCGGGTCGACCATGTCGTCGGTGTTGCCGCCCATGCTCAGGTCGGCGAGGTCGAGGCCGTGCTCCTTCATCCAGCCGATGGCCTCGATCGAGTCCTCGAACTGGGTGCCGTCGGGGTGGAAGTCGTCCGAACCGAGCCGCATGGTGAGGGGCAGGTGCTCGGGCCACACCTCGCGGACGGCGTCCAGTGCCTCGAGCAGGAAGCGGGCGCGGTTGCGCACACTGCCGCCGTACTCGTCGGTGCGCTGGTTGGCCAGGGGCGAGAAGAAGCTGGCGGCGAGGTAGCCGTGGGCGAAGTGCATCTCCAGCCACTCGTAGCCGGCGTCGGCGGCGCGGCGGGCGGCGTCGGCGTAGCTGCGGTGCAGCGCCTTGATCTCCTCGCGGGTGAGCGCGTGCACCGGGTAGGAGTGGTCGCCGCCGGCGGGGATGGCGGAGGGGCCGACGGTCAGCCAGCCGTCCGGGTGGTCCGGAGGCAGTGCCTTCCAGGAGCCCTGGGCGTTGGTCTCCTTGTGCGGCGGGACCTCGCTGCCCTTGCGGCCCGTGTGGCCGAGCTGGATGCCGGCGACGCCGCCGAACCGCTTGATCATGGAGGTGACGCGGGCGTGACCCTCGATCTGGTCGTCGTCCCAGATGCCGGCGCAGGAGGTCGTCGTGCGGCCGTCGGGGGTGATGGCGATCTGCTCGGGGAAGACCAGCCCGAAGCCACCGGCGGCGCGGGCGCCGAGGTACATGACGTGGTAGTCGTCCATCTTCCCGTCGACGGAGCCGTACATCGTCATGGGCGACATCGCGATGCGGTTGCGCAGGGTGACGCCCTTGAGCGTGAAGGGGGAGAACAGGTCGGGCACGGACGTTCCTCTCGACGACGGCTGGTGGTGGAAGGACACCCCGCGCGCGCTCCGCGGCGGTTTCGTCGGTCGGCGACCTGGGTCAACTTCTCCGCACAGCGGCTTCTCGTCGCCCGTGAGAGCCGTGTCCGGGGTATCGCGCACGGTTGCCGTCGGCTAGCCGGACTCCTCGGTGTTCAGGTAGGTGCACCGGAAGCGGGCCCTCGCCATGCCCTCGGTGAACCGGGCCTCCCACGCGGGGTCCTGGGCGGAGAAGTCCTCCAGCACCCGCTCGTCCAGCACGACCGGAAGCCCGTCGGGGCCGATGTAGGTGCGGCGGACGAGGATGCGGGTGCGGCCGTCGACCTCGTCGTGGCCGGGAACCCACCGGGCCTGCGCGACCGCGGCGGCCAGCACGGCCCGGTCCCGCCCGGAGCGGCGGAGGGCGTGCGGCGTCCCGCTGCGGAGTGCCGGCAGCAGCGACGTCGCGACGAACCAGCACAGCAGGACCACCACGCCGAGGAGCAGCAGCTCGACCAGCACGATGACCATGTCTCACGCTAGTGCGCCGCGGTGGTCCCGGGCGAGGGCGGAACGGTGGCGCGGCGACCGAGCGGGTGCTCGTCGACGTGCCGTGATCTGCGTCGTCCGGCAGCGGCGAGCGTGCCGGTCCGGGATCGGGCCTTCGGTGTCGCCTACGGTCGTCGTCGCGTCCTTCCCCGTTGCACATCCGGCAGGCTCCCGGCCCCTCGTCGGCCGGCGTGAGCCGAGCCCGGTGCCCGGAACCCCCGGGCCGGTGAAGGTGATCGATCCGGTCCGATCCCAGGAGTTCACCAGCGTTGTCCGGCACGCCCCCCGCTCCCACGTTCCGCCCGATGTCCACGGGCAACTTGCTGGCCGACTGCGAGCGCTGGTGCCGGGACACCCTGCCCCGTCCGGAAGCGCGGACCGCCTTGCGCGTGGTGCCGGCGCCGGCCCGGACGGTCGAGCCGGCGCTGCTCCGACGTCGGGCGTTCCGGCCGGGGGCCGGCTGGCCAGGCTCTGCCGTCGCGCGCACCGGGAGCTGAGCCGCTCGCTGCTCCGCCGGCGTCGTCCGACCGGGTGACACGAAGCCGGAACCTGTCAGTACCGTCCGGTCCCATCCGCGGGCGGGGCCGGTCGGCCTCACGGGGACCGCGGACGACGGAGGCACGGGCATGCAGCGACTCGACGGGCGACTGGTGCTCAGCCCGACCGACCTCACGGCCCATCAGGAGTGCCGGCACCTGACCCGGCTGGACCTCGGGGTGGCCGCGGGCGAGTGGGCGGCACCGGAGGTCGAGACGACCGAGGAGCTGCAGTTCGTCTTCGACCGGGGCATGGCGCACGAGGAGAAGTACCTCGCGTCGCTGGCGGCCTCCGGCAAGTCCATTGCGCGGATCGAGACGGTCTTCGACGCCGACGGACGCCGCCGGGCCGAGGAGCAGACGGTCGAGGCGATGCGCAGCGGCGTCGACGTCGTCTACCAGGGGACGTTCTTCGACGGCGTCTGGGGCGGGCAGTCCGACTTCCTGCTCCGGATCGACCGGCCGTCCCCGGTGTTCGGCGACTGGTCGTACGAGATCGCAGACACCAAGCTCGCCCGGAAGCTCAAGGTGGCTGCCCTGCTGCAGATGGCCACCTACGCCGAGCGGCTCACGAAGCTGCAGGGCGTGGCACCGGAGTTCGTCCACGTCGTCACCGGCGACGGCGTCTCGCGGCCGTGGCGGCTGAGCGACGTCGCCGCGTACGCCCGGCGGGCCCGGACCAGGCTGGAGACGTTTGTCGAGGCGCCACCGGAGACCGGGCCGTCGCCGATCGGCTACTGCGAGCAGTGCCGCTGGGCCGAGCGCTGCAACGGCGAGCTGCGCTCGGCGGACGACCTCGGCCTCGTGGCCGGCATGCGCGGCGACCACCGAGATCTGCTGCGGGCGGCGGGCATCCGGACGCTGGAGGCGCTCGCGATTGCTTCGCCGGAGCAGCTGAAGGCGTCCGGCATCGGCTCTGACGCACGCGTGCGACTGCAGCAGCAGGCGGCCGAGCAGCTTCGCGAGCGAACCACGGGGCAGTCGTCGCGGACACTGCTGCCGCCGGTCCCCGGCCTGGGTCTGCTCCGGTTGCCGCCGCCGTCGGCGGGCGACCTCTACCTGGACTTCGAGGGCGACCCCTGGTTCGAGGACGGCGCGGGCATCGAGTACCTCGCCGGGCTCGGCGACCGGTCGGGCGGGTTCACACCGCTGTGGGCGCACGACCGGCCGGCGGAGAAGCAGATGGTCGTCGAGCTGATCGACCGGATCGTCGCCGCCGCGCAGGCCGATCCGGCGATGCACATCTACCACTACGCGCCGTACGAGGTCACCGCGCTCAAGAAGCTGACCGGGGGCTACGGCGTCCGGGAGGCGGAGCTGGACCAGCTGCTGCGCGAGGAGCGGTTCGTCGACCTCTATCCCGTCGTCCGGCAGTCGATGCGGATCAGCAAGGAGTCGTACTCGATCAAGAAGGTCGAGGCGTTCTACGGGCGGTCGCACGTGGGCGAGGTGGCCAGCGGGCTGGGCAGCGTGCTGGTCTACGAGCAGTGGTTGCGCGACGGCGACGCCGCGAAGCTGGCCGCGATCGAGTCGTACAACACCGAGGACGTCGACTCGACCCGCGAGCTGCACGACTGGCTGGAGGAGCAGCGAACCGAGCTCGAGGCTGTGCACGGGTCGCTCCCGCGCCCGTCGCTGACTTCCTCGGCGCCGGACTCGAAGGTCACCGACGCGCAGGCTGCTGAGCTTGAGCTGGCTTCTCGGTTGCACGACGCCGGGCACGAGCTGCTCGGCGACCTCGTCGGCTGGCACCGACGCGAGGACCGGCCGGCCTGGTGGGAGGTCTACCGCCTGCAGGACCTGGACGCCGAGGAGCTGGAGCAGGACGGCACGGCGCTGGGCGGGCTGACCTTCGAGCGCTACGTGCGCCCGGAGAAGAAGAGCCACCTGTACGAGTACTCGTTCCCGGTGCAGGACACGAAGGTCGCCACCGGCGAGGCGCTCGACGTGGACACCGCGAAGAAGGTCGGCGAGGTCTTCGAGTTCGACGCCGCGGCCGGGCGGCTGGTGCTGAAGACGACGGCCTCGGAGGCGCCGCTGCCGCGCGGCCTCGGGCCGGGTGGGCCGCTGAACACCAAGAGCCTGCGCGAGGCGATCCAGGCCACGGCCGACGACGTGCTCGCCGGCCGCGACTGCCTCGGTGCCGCGCTGGTCGAGCGTCGCGTTCCCGCGGGAACGCCGCTGCTGCCCGGTGAGACGACGACCGAGGCGATCGTGCGGCTCGGACTGGCGCTGGACGGTGAGGTGCTGGCGATCCAGGGCCCGCCCGGAAGCGGCAAGACGACGGCCGCGGCCGAGTTGATCCGCGAGCTGCTGGACGCCGGGAAGAAGGTCGGCGTCACGGCGACCTCGCACGCCGTCATCGGCAACCTGCTGAAGGCGGTCGGGCGGCCGGCGCTGCAGAAGTGCACGGCGGATCAGCACTGCGGTTCCGACGACGTCGCCTGGTCGGCGGACAACGCCGTCGTGGCGGGCAAGCTGCTGGCCGGCGACGTGAACCTGGTGGGGGGCACGGCGTGGTTCTGGACGCGACCGGACCTGGCTGCTGCCGTGGACGTGTTGGTGGTCGACGAGGCGGGGCAGTTCTCGCTGGCGAACGCGGTGGCGGTGGCGCGGGGTGCGCGGTCGATGGTGCTGCTCGGCGACCCGCAGCAGCTGGCCCAGCCGAGCCAGGCGGTGCACCCGGGGGAGTCCGGCGCCTCGGCGCTGGAGCACCTGCTCGACGGGCACGCGACGATCCCGGCCGACCGCGGGGTGTTCCTGGACCGCTCGTACCGGATGCACCCGGACCTGACCGCGTTCGTGTCGGAGCTGGCCTACGAGGGCCGGCTCGAGGCGGCGGACGGTCGCGAGGGTGTCGCGGTGCTGGGGGAGGGGCCGCTGGCGGGGAGCGGGCTGCGGGCGGTGCCGGTGCGGCACGAGCTGACGGCGGCGGACAAGAGCCCGCAGGAGGCCGATTTCGTCGCGCGGCTGTGGCATTCGGTCCAGGGCTCCACCTGGCGGAACCACGAGGGCGTGGAGGCGCCGATCGGGCCGTCGGACGTGCTGGTCGTGGCGCCGTACAACGCGCAGGTCGGCCTGATCAAGGCGGCGCTGCCGGCCGGTGCGCGGGTGGGGACCGTGGACAAGTTCCAGGGCCAGGAGGCGCCGGTCGTCCTGTACTCGATGACCAGCACGAGCGCGGACGACGCACCTCGCGGTGTCGGGTTCCTCTACGACCTGAACCGGCTGAACGTGGCCGTGTCGCGGGCGCAGGCACTGGCCGCAGTGGTGCTGAGCCCGCTGCTGCTGGATGCGCCGGTGCGGACGCCGGACCAGCTGCGCCGGGTGAACGCCCTGTGCCGGCTGGTGGAGTCGGCGACGCTCGTCCCGGTGGACCCGGGCATGCAGGCCTGATGGAGTCGGTGCGCCGCGCGGCCGGCTGACCCCGCGGCGCCGGCGGTCAGCTGCCCGACGCCACGGGCTGGTTCTTGGCCCACAGGAGGAACTGGGCTGCCTGCTGCAGGTCGGGGACGTCGTTGCCGGCGAGCGACCGGAGCAGGTCGTTGCTCCAGGTGGCCAGGCGACCGATCGTCCACGTCGTCTTCGCGGCCGGCGGCAGGTCGAGGTCGAACACCAGCTTGGCGAGCTCCTTCTTGCCGTCGGTCGCGGCCGAGTACTTCAGCACCGGCAGCCACCGGTCGGGCTCGACGACGCACAGCACCTTGGTCAGCAGCGGCTCCTTGTTGAACGACGGGAAGCCGATGCCCTTCTTCCCGTCGATCAGCTGGGTGAGCCGGTCCTCCAGGCGCAGGCTCTCGGGGCCGTAGAGCAGGTGCTCGATCGACTCGCGGACCAGGTGCGCCGCCTTGTCCTGGCCCTGCGTCTTCCAGGCCCGGTTGAGCCCAGACATGTTGCCGGGCGAGGCGATCGTGGCCGAGTTGGCGAAGTGCAGGAGGTCGTCCGCCGGTGCCGTGGACAGGCCGTCGCGGCTGAACAGCTCCTGGTAGCGCTCGCGGTACTCGGCGACCTCGGGGTCGGGCTCGGGCCGGTCGAGCAGGAACTCGGCCTGCAACATCGCCACGCGCTCGCGGATCTCGTGCCGGACGGCGGCAGGGGTGGGGAACTCGGCGTGCAGTGAGTCGATCGTTTGCACCGCGGGGCGGCCGGGGTCGCGCTGGGCCTCGCCGCGCAGCCACTCGGTGCCGCACTCGTTGCAGTGGATGAGCAGCCGGCTGTCGAACTGGGGCGTGCCGTTGATGTCTTCACTCGAGCAGTTCGGGCAGGCGATCAGCGCCATGAGTTCTCGTCCTTCGGTTGTTCCGTGCGGGATTGCAACGTGTGATCCGTGGGGGAGGACGTCGGCCAGGACGGCGGGCCACAAGCGCTCGTCGCCGTCGGATGGATGATCTGAGCTTCCCACGTGACGACGGTGGGCCACGCAACCGACGGTCCTGGGAGACCGGCCCGTGCGCTCCCGTTAGCTGCCTACTGCGCGGCGCCCACTACAACTCGCTCTGCGGTCGGCTGCGTTGAGCGCTGGCCCACCAGGGTGCCGGTGTGACGCGGAGGCCGCCGTGGTGTGATGCCGGGCAGGTGTTCGTGACCGGCATCGGAGTCGGTCCGCTCGGTGGAGAGGTGGGCTCGTGGCCGGTACCGGTGAGGTTCTGCTCGAGGTGGACGGCGGCGTCGCGATCGTGACGCTCAACGCGCCGGACCGGCGCAACGCGCTGACCCCGGGGATGGCCGACGAGCTGATCGCGACGTTCGACGAGGTGGACGCCAAGCCGGAGGTCGGTGCGCTGGTCATCCGCGGCGTCGGCAAGTCGTTCTGCGCGGGCGGCGATGTCGCGACGCTGACCTCGGCCGGCAAGGACCCGGCGGCGCCGGATGCCTACGAGGGCATGGGCAAGATCTACGACTCCTTCTACCGGCTGGGCCAGGTTCGCGTGCCCACCGTTGCTGCCGTGCGCGGCTCCGCGGTGGGCGCCGGCATGAACATGCTGGTGGCGGCGGACCTGCGGATCGTCTCGAAGGACGTGCGGCTCCTCGCCGGCTTTCTGAAGCGCGGGATGCACCCGGGCGGTGGCCACTTCGTGATCCTGTCGCGCCTGATCGGCCGTGAGGCCGCGGCGGCGATGGCGCTGTTCGGTGAGGAGATCAACGGCGACAAGGCCGTCGACCTCGGGCTCGCGTGGGAGTCGCTGGACGACGCGGCTGTCGAGGACCGGGCGATCGAGCTGGCCCAGCGGGTGGCGGCTGACCCGGAGCTCGCCCGGGTAGCGGTGGGCAACTTCCGCAAGGAGGTCGTCAACGGCGCCATCCCGTGGGACGTCGCGATGCAGTCGGAGCGCCCGGCGCAGATGTGGTCGATGCGTCGTTCGGCGCAGTAGGCCCCGCCGGCCGATGCCTCCGCGGAAACCGCTGACGGCAGGAGCAAGTCAAAGTCGGCACATCGGTGACGCGCCTTCCGATGCGGGCGGTGAACATGCGAGCCGGGGCATCGCTATGCACCTCGAACGTCTGGGCCAGACGTGCCGGAAGCGCCGTTTAGCTCGTAGAACATGGCAGCCGGCAGGGCGGGCCCGGCGTCTTGAGCAAACAGGGTCTCCGCCATGCCCCGACCGACGGCAAAACGCGGCGGCTCGCGCACGCGTGCTGAGCAGGGGGCGCGCGTCGCATCGACCGCGCTCAAGCTGCCCTTCCGGACGCCTGCAAAGTCGTGGGATCGGTTACTGATGAAACCGGCCCTCGACCAGGCCGCATTGCTGCTGCCGTCACTGGGAGACCTCGTGCGTCGCAACGCCCGCTTCTGGCCCATTGACCACATCGGGCCATCGTGCTTCGTAGTTCATCCAATGCATCCGTACCCGAATGTACTGTCCCGCTGAGGAGGTGCCCGAATGTCGGTCGTGATCCCCGCCAGTTCGCAAGCAACCGAGCTGGTCGGTCTCGCTCGCCTAGCAACGAGCGACCCGGCGCAGCCCATCGTCGGGCCCCTTATCCCGCCCTTTCGCGTGATGCCTATCCGCGGAGCTCTCCGCCCGGGTGCACGACCGGCCAGAGTAGGGTCGAGCCGATGCCGGGTAGATGCGGGCCCTGACCAATCTGCACAAGCTCCGCGTGGTGGCGCATGAAAATCATCGACAACGTCAACGAGCTACTCGGAGATGATCTCAAGGCGGAGATCACGCCGGGATCGAAGGTGCGCATCGCCGCCTCGACCTTCTCAATCTTCGCGTTCGAGGCGCTCCGTAAGGAGCTCGAGCAGGTCGCCCAGCTGGAGTTCATCTTCACGGCACCGTCCTTCGTCACGAGCAAGGCCACGGACAAGCTCCGCAAGGAGCGCCGTGAGTTCTTCATCCCCCATGCCAAGGGTGGAGAGTCGAGCCTCTACGGCTCGGAGTTCGAGATCCGGCTGCGAAACAAGTTGACGCAGCGCGCGATTGCGAAGGAGTGTGCCGACTGGGTGCGGCGCAAGGCCATCTTCCGGTCTAACTCCACGGGAAACCCGATGCAGCAGTTCGCCGTGGTCGACGACAAGGCTGCCTACATGCCGCTCCAGGGGTTCACGACCGCAGACCTCGGCTACGAGCGCGGCAACGCTGTCTCGAACATGGTGCACCGGATCGACGATGCGCCGATGACTGTGCAGTACGTCCGTCTGTTCGACCAGATCTGGCACAACCCAGACCAGCTCGACGACGTCACCCACGCGGTTTACGACCACATCGCCAGCGTGTACGCCGAGAACTCACCGGCGCGCATCTACTTCCAAATCCTCTACAACCTGTTCGCCGAATTTCTCGACGACATCAGCGAGGACGTGCTGCCCAACGATCGCACCGGCTACAAAGAGACGGCGGTCTGGAACTCGCTCTACAACTTCCAGCGGGACGCTGCGACCGGGATCATCAACAAGCTCGAGACCTACAACGGCTGCATCCTCGCTGACAGCGTCGGTCTCGGTAAGACCTTCACGGCCCTCGCCGTGATCAAGTACTACGAGCTGCGCAACAAGTCGGTGCTGGTGCTGGCCCCGAAGAAGCTCGCGGAGAACTGGACGAACTACAACGCGAACTTGACGACGAACATTTTCGCCAAGGACCGCTTCAACTACGACGTCCTCGCTCACACCGACTTGTCACGCACCAAGGGTGAGTCTGGGGGACTCCGGCTTGACCGAGTGAACTGGGGCAACTACGACCTCGTCGTCATCGACGAGTCCCATAACTTCCGCAACGCTGACTATGCGGAGGAGAAGGAATCCCGCTACCAGCGTTTGATGCGGCAGGTGATCCGCGAGGGCGTGAAATCCAAGGTGCTCATGCTGTCGGCGACGCCGGTCAACAACCGGTTCAACGACCTAAAGAACCAGCTCCAGCTCGCCTATGAGGGCGAGTCGGAGAACCTCGCGAAGCATCTCAGCCTGTCCACGACCGTGGAGAGGGTCTTCAGTGATGCCCAACGGGCGTTCAACGAGTGGTCGAAGCTACCGCCGGATTCTCGCACCCCAGCTGCGATCTTGAAAATGCTCGACTTCGATTTCTTTGAGTTGCTCGACTCGGTCACCATCGCACGGTCACGCAAGCATATCCAGGCCTTCTACGACACCACCGAGATCGGTGCTTTTCCGGAGCGCATGCCGCCGGCCTCGATCCGTGAGCCGCTTACTGACCTCCAGGATGTCCCGACGTTCAAGGAGATCTTCGAGCAACTGCAGGAGCTAACGCTCGCCGTCTACACGCCCTTGAAATACGTACTCGATAGCCGTGTGCAGAAGTACGACGACCTGTACAACATCGAGGGCGGAACCGCACGGTCAAACCTCGGGCAGCGGGGCCGTGAGCAGGGGCTGAAGAAGCTGATGACCGTCAACTTGCTGAAGCGGTTGGAGAGCTCGGTCGAGGCCTTTCGGCTCACCCTCGCGAAGATCGAAGGAGCGGTCGACCACACGTTGGGCCGGCTTGACTCTCACGAGAGCGCGATCGCCGACATGAACATCGACATCGCTGGCCTAGACGTCGATGACGAGGACGCAGTCGGCGCCGACGCTCTCTTGTTTGGCCAGAACATCAAGATCGATCTTGATGACGTCGACGTTGAGTCGTGGCGACGCGACCTGTGGAACGATCGTGAGACGCTCCGCAGATTGCTCGACGAGATGCGGAGGGTCACACCGGAGCACGACCGCAAGCTCCGGGCGCTCACCGACCTGATCGCCGGCAAGGCCGCTCAGCCGATCAACGAGGGCAACCGCAAGGTGCTCATCTTCTCGGCCTTCGCCGACACCGCCGAGTACCTGTACCGGGAACTCGCTCCGCGCTTGAGCAAGGCTGGGCTTGAGTCCGCCCTGGTCACCGGCGGCGGTCACGCCGCGAAGACCACGCTCGGTCCCGGCTATGACTTCCAGCAGGTGCTCACGCTCTTCTCCCCGAGGTCAAAGCAGCGACACTTGACCATGCCCAAGGTGACCGACGAGCTCGACGTTTTGATCGCCACCGACGTGATCAGCGAAGGCCAGAACCTCCAGGACTGCGACTACCTCGTCAACTACGACATCCACTGGAACCCGGTCCGCATCATCCAGCGCTTCGGTCGCGTGGACCGCATCGGTTCCACGAACACGTACATCCAGCTGGTCAACTTCTGGCCCGACATCTCTCTAGACGAGTACATCAACCTGAAGGAACGGGTCGAGAACCGCATGGTCATCGCTGACCTGGCGGGAACCGCTGACGACAATGTCCTGACTTTGGAGGACGGAGACGCAGCCTTCCGCAAAGAACAGCTCCGCAAGCTGCAGAACGAGGTCATCGAGCTCGAAGACGTCCGCACCGGCGTCTCGATCACCGACCTAGGCCTCAACGACTTCCGCATGGATCTCCTGGGCTACATCAAGGAGTACGGCGATCTCGCCACCGCGCCCAAGGGCCTCCATGCCGTGGTCCCTGCCCAAGCGGACAAGGGACTCAAGCCGGGAGCGCTCTTCGTCCTTCGCAACGTGAACGCCGACAAGAACATCAACCGCGGCAACCGGCTCCACCCGCGCTATCTGGTCTATCTCGACGACGACGGCAACGTCATCGCCGACCACACGGAGGTCAAGCACCTTCTCGACCTCATTCGCGCCGGGTGCCGCCCCCATGACGAGCCGGTCAGTGCGGTCACGCGCATCTTCAACTCGGCCACCAACGAGGGCGCTGAGATGGGGCACTACTCGGAGCTGCTCACCGCGGCGATTAGCTCGATGGTCGACGTGACGGCCGAACGCGACCTGGACAGCCTCTTCACCGACGGAGCTACGACCGCGCTCACCCAGAGCATCGGCGGACTGGACGATTTCGAGCTCATCGCCTTCATCGCCATTGTGGACCCTGCGCAGAGCACCGCATGAGGGCCTCGCTGTATCGCTGGCCGTCCGCAGCCCAGTTCGGCCGCACGGTTCCCAAGACCAAGTTCTACGAGCACGCGAGCATCGGATCAACGATCAAGGACTGCTTCGTCTCCGACGTACGACGCATCACATGGGCCTACAAGCTCGCCGAGTCGACGATCAACCTTCCGGGCAGCGTGGAAGTCCCAGAGATCCAGGTCTTCGAGATCGGAGCCAAGGAAGAGGACGTCGCGGAGGGCGTGCTCGCTGCGATCGACAAGGCGGTCCGAACTCCGATCATCTTCGAGATCAGCCGGGGGGAGGGCACCAACGGAACCATCCGCATGGTCGCTGCCCACAAGCAGCTCGGCACCGGTGCCCCGAAATTAGGCCCCTACTTCAGCACCTCCTGGCAACCCGCACCCGGCGACCGAACCCCGCTCCCGGCGGCCATCGACTTGACGAGCATGTACACGGCGCTCCTGCAGCCGTTGACGCCGGTCGCGTCGCGTGCTGGCGAGGATGTGTCGGAGATCGTCAGCAGACTTACGACCGTTCAGTCGCTCGAGCGCGAGGTCACCGCCTTGGAGCGGAAGCTCCGGAACGAACCGCAGCTCAATCGGAAGATAGAGCTGCGTCAGACCTTGAAGACCAAGCAGGCAATGCTCGTGGACCTCACGAGCCGGACCCCCAGCCCGGCCACGGGCGACATGAACTGAGGACAACCGTGGAGAAGCTCCGAATGACGTCACGCGACCTCGCGGCGGCCAATATCGACAAGATCGCTGCGATGTTTCCGGGCGTCATCACTGAGGCCCTCGACGCAGAAGGGGATCCGGTACGCGTAGTCAACTTTGACTTGCTCCGCCAAGAGCTCTCCGATCGCCAGGTCGAGGGGCCGCAGGAGCGCTACCAGCTCGACTGGCCGGGCAAGCGGGCCGCAGCGTTCGCTGCCAACGCTCCGATTGCGAAGACGCTCCGGCCGGTTCGCGAGCAGTCTGTCGACTTCGACACGACGAAGAACCTGTTTATCGAGGGTGACAATCTCGATGCGCTGAAACTCTTGCAGGAGTCGTACTTGGGCAAAGTGAAGTTCATCTACATCGATCCTCCGTACAACACGGGCAACGACTTCGTCTACAACGACGACTTTGCCGAGAGCACCGCGGAGTACCTCGTTCGCAGTGGTCAGGCTACGGACGAGGGGGTTCGGCTCGTCGCAAACGGCGAAGCGAACGGCCGTTTCCATTCCGACTGGCTCAGCATGGTCTACCCGCGCCTCAAACTGGCGCGAAACCTGCTTCGTGATGATGGCGTGATTTGTGTGAGCATCGACGATAATGAGGTCCACAACCTTCGAAAGGTTGGCGATGAGGTGTTCGGGGCGTCCAACTTTGTCGGGGAGATCGTCGTAGTCGCCAATCCTCGAGGGCGACAGTCGGATTCTTTTGTCGCTGGGGTGCACGACACTGTCCTTGTCTGGGCCCGGGGCCGCGGTTCTGCAGAAGTTGGAGGACGGCCCCTGGACCCCGAGCAGAAGAAGGAGTTCGGTCTCTTCGACGAGGAGATCGGCCACCATCGCCTCTTGGGCCTGCGGCAGCGGGGCTCTGCATCACGGCGCATAGATCGGCCTGAGATGTACTTTCCGATCTTCGTATCCCCAGACGGCAGCGAGCTCACTCTTGACCCGTGTGAAGGGTGGGCAGAAGTGCTCCCAAAAAAGTCGGATGGCACCGACGGTCGTTGGATGTGGGGCCGCGATAAATGTCGACGGGATGCCGGTCGGCTGGTAGCGAAGTGGATTGAACGCCGCGGTGAGTACGACGTCTTCGTGAAGGATCCCCTGAATAAAGGTGGAATAGAGAGACTTCGCAAGTTCAAGTCAATCTGGGATGACAAGGGATTCAACAACCAAGCGGGAACGCAGGAAGTCAAGGCGCTCCTCGGCGGCGACTTTATGAGCTTTCCGAAGCCTGTCGCGCTGATGCGGGAGCTTCTGCTGTTGGGGGCGCCGACTGGCGGTGTCGTGCTCGACTTCTTCGCCGGATCATCTTCGATGGCGCACGCAGTCATGAAGCTGAACCAGGAAGATGGGCTACAGCGCCCCTTCATCATGGTTCAGCTGGATGAGCCGCTCGAACCAACCAGCGAGGCGCGGAGGGCCGGTTTCTCAAGCATCGCCGCGTTGTCGCGCGAGCGCGTGCGGCGTGCGGGGGCGGCGGTCGCCGATGCCGCGGGTGCGGATATGCATGAATTCGACGCCGGCTTCCGCGCGCTCCGGGTCGACACCACGAATATGTCAGATGTGCTCCGTACCCCTGATGCCACAGACCAGCAAGCTCTTGCCGGGCTCGAGGACAGTGTGAAGCCTGGGCGAACAGGGGAGGACCTCCTCTTTCAGGTGCTGCTCGATTGGGGCGTCGACCTAGCGCTGCCCATTTCGGTTCAGCAGGCCGAGGGGCGCGAAGTCTTCGTGGTAGACGGCGGCGCGCTCGTCGCATGCTTTGACGACGAGGTCACTCCTGAGCTTGTTCGCGTTCTCGCGAAGCAGGTGCCCCTGCAAGTCGTCTTCCGCGACTCTGGTTTCACGTCAGACGACGCGCGGATCAATGCGGAGCAGGTTTTCCGGGAACTTTCGCCTGTGACCGACGTGAAGGTCATCTGATGCGCATGAAGCTCCAATTCAAGATTCAGCCTTATCAGACGGACGCTGTCGACTCGGTTGTTGACGTGTTCGCCGGTCAGTCTCGACGAACCGGCATCCCCTACAGGATGGACCCTGGCAAGGTGAGGCCGAATGCGGTGCCGGCGCTGTTCGAAACCGGCACCACTCCAGACTCCGGTCTGCGCAACGCCGAAATCGAGCTGTCCGCGGCTCAGCTGCTCGCGAACCTTCACCGGGTTCAGAAGTCTCGGAACCTGCCGCTGGCCTCTAAGGTCGTCGACAGCAAGGCCGCGCCTGGGGCACCGAATCTCGACATCGAGATGGAGACCGGAACCGGCAAGACCTACGTCTACATCAAGACCATCATGGAGCTGAACAAGCGCTACGGCTGGTCGAAGTTTATCATCGTCGTGCCGTCCGTGGCGATCCGCGAAGGCGTCATGAAGTCGTTCGACGTCACGGCCGAGCACTTCCAGCAGACCTACGGCACCAAGCCGCGCTCCTTCATTTACAACTCCTCGCAGCTGCATGAGGTGGAGCGGTTCAGCTCCGACGCCGGCGTGCAGGTCATGATCATCAACATCCAAGCTTTCAACGCCTCGGGAAAGGACAACCGGCGCATCTACGACGTGCTGGACGATTTCCAGTCCCGCAAGCCGATCGACGTGATCAGCGCGAACAGGCCCATCGTCGTCATCGACGAGCCACAGAAGATCGGTGCGCCCAAGTCGCTTGAGGCTCTGTCCCGCTTCAACGCCCTGATGGTGCTGCGCTACTCGGCCACCCACAAGGTGGAGCACGCGAAGGTTCACCGACTCGACGCCCTCGATGCGTACAACCAGAAGCTCGTCAAGAAGATCGCTGTCCGTGGCATCACGGTCAAGGGCCTGGCCGGCTCCACTGCCTACCTCTACCTCGACGCGATCGAGGTCAAGAAGGGCCAGCCACCCACGGCCCGCGTGGAGCTGGAAGTTCAGACCAAGGGCGGTCCGATCAAGCGGCAACTTAAGCGGGTCACCAAGGGCACCCGACTTCATGACCTCGCGAACGGTATCGAGGCCTACAAGGAGCTCGTGGTCACCGACGTCAGCGCGATCGACGACACCATCACGCTCAGCAACGGGGACGTCGTCGTCGCGGGCCAGCTCGCGGATCGTGACGTGACCGAGGAGACCAAGCGGCGGATCCAGATCCGCGAAGTTATCCGCGCGCACATCGAGAAGGAGCGCGAACTCTTCAGCCAAGACATCAAGGTCCTCTCGCTCTTCTTCATCGACGAGGTCGCCAAGTACCGTGACTACGACCGCAAGGACACCCTTGGCGACTACGCGCGACTGTTCGAGGAGGAGTACGTCGGCCTGGTTGAGGAGGTACTGGGGGAGTTGGATCTCGACGGCGCAACAGCGGCTTACAAGAAGTACCTCAGCCGTGACGAAGCCCGGAACGTGCACCAGGGCTACTTCTCGATTGACAAGAAGAACAAGCGAGTCGTCGACGGCGACGTGCACAAGACCGGCGATGAAAAGGGTCAGTCCAAGGACGTTGCCGCCTACGATTTGATCCTCAAGGACAAGGAACGCCTGCTGTCCTTCGAGGAGCCTGTGAGGTTCCTGTTCTCACACTCGGCCCTTCGCGAGGGATGGGACAACCCCAATGTGTTCGTCATGGGCATCCTCAAGAAGAGTGACAACACCATCTCGCGACGGCAGGAGATCGGACGGGGACTGCGGCTCGCCGTCGACCAGAACGGCGAGCGCATGGACAACCCGGTCACGGTGCATGCCATCAACCAGCTCACCGTCGTGACCGACGAGTCCTACACCGACTTCGTGGCCGGGCTGCAGAAGGAGATCGCTGAGTCGCTGGCGGCGCGCCCGCGGAAGGCCAGCGTCAAGTTCTTCACTGGCAAGACGATCCACACAGAGTCCGGCGAGAGCGCCGTCGACGAGAAGCTCGCGACCGCTCTGTACAACTACCTTCTGCGCAACGACTACGTCGACGACGACGGGCTCGTGACGCAGAAGTACAAGGAGGGCAAGGACGCAGGGACGCTCGCCGAGCCGTTGTCCGAAGTGCTCAAGCCGGTCATCGACTCCGTGTGGCCATTGGTCGACGCCCTGTACATCGACATCCCGGCGCCGACGAACGACCGCAGGCCCAAGAAGATCCCGCTCAACGAGGCAAACTTCAAGAAAAAGGAGTTCCAAGAGCTCTGGAGTCGGATCAACCACAAGGCCGTCTATCAGGTCGAGTTCGACTCGGCCGAGTTGGTAGGCAAGTGCGTGGTATCTCTCGACACCCACTTGAACGTCGCTGCCATGCAGTACGTCGTCCAGGCCGGTAGGCAGCGGGAGTCGCTCGACGCTGATGACCTGGCCAGTGGCACCGGATTCGACGTCTCCACAACTTCAACCCAAACCGAGACGGTGTCTGCCAGGTCTCAGGTCAAGTACGACCTGCTGGGCGAGGTGACCGAGAAGACCCAGCTCACTCGCCGCACTGCCGCTGCGATCCTTGGCCGGATCACCCCGAACACGTTCGGCAAGTTCCGTCTCAACCCGGAGCAATTCATCACCGAAGCCGCGCGACTCATCAACGAGCAGAAGGCCACGGTCATCGTCGAGCATCTGGCGTACGACGCGCTGGAGGACCGTTTCGACATGGCCATCTTCACGGAGAACCAGAGTGCCCAGGACTTCGCTAAGGCTGGTGAGAAGCTCAAGAAGCACGTGTACGACTACGTCGTCACGGACTCGAAGGTTGAGCGTGACTTCGTCACCGAGTTGGACACAAGCTCCGAGATAGGGGTGTACGCCAAGTTGCCGCGCGGCTTCTTCATCCCGACTCCGGTCGGGGACTACAACCCTGACTGGGCAATCGCGTTCACCGAGGGTTCGGTCAAGCACGTGTACTTCGTCGCCGAGACGAAAGGCTCCCTCTCCACCCTACAACTGAAGGGTGTCGAGAATGCGAAGATCGAGTGCGCCCGGAAGTTCTTCGCCGACGTCAACAAGAAGTTCGAGGGCCAGGTGAAGTACGACGTCGCCGACAGCTACTCCAAGCTGATGGAACTCGTGACGGTGTAGGGATGATGACTGTGACCGATATTGACCGGACGATCGACGGCGTTGCCAAGACCATCGCCGAAGTCCTGGAGAAAAAAAAGTACTTGATCGACTACTACCAACGCGAGTACAAGTGGGAGTCGAAGCAGATCGCTGAGCTCGTAGCCGATCTGACTGCCAAGTTCCTCGACCTCTATGAGGCTGACCACGCCCGCAAGGACGTTGCCAAGTACCCCGGCTACTACCTCGGTTCCATAATCATTTCGCAGAAGGGCAGTCAGCCTTTCGTCGTCGATGGCCAGCAGCGGCTGACTAGCCTCACGCTGTTCCTCACATACCTGCGTCGTCTCCAGCAGGGACGGGACGAGGTGGTCAACATCGACGAGCTCATTTACTCCGAGAGGTTCGGGGAGAAGTCGTTCAACCTCGATGTTCCCGATCGCAACGACTGCATGGAGGCCTTGTTCGAGTTAGGCGAATACGAGCCGCCCTCGGACGCAGCGGAGTCAGTCCACACGCTCGTCGCCAGGTACGCAGAACTTGACGGGCTCTTCCCCGACGAGCTGAAGGAGGCCGCGCTCCCGTTCTTCATCGATTGGCTCAAGGACCGGGTCCAGCTCGTCCAGATCACCGCGTACAGCGACGACGACGCCTACGCCATCTTCGAGACGATGAACGATCGCGGCCTCAAGCTCACCCCGGCAGACATGCTCAAGGGGTACCTGCTCGCCAACATGGAAGACGGGAAGCCTCGCACCAAGGCCAACGAGCTTTGGCGCAAGCGGCTGCGCAGCCTGGACGAGCAGGCGGAGGACGCCAGCTCCGACTTCCTCAAGACGTGGCTGCGAAGCCAGTACTCGACCAAGATTCGTGAGCGCAGAAAGGGAGCACGCCCCGAGGACTGGGATCGGATCGGCACCGAGTTCCACCGCTGGCTCCGCGGCGCGCACGATAGCGTTGGCCTGAAGGCGCGCGACGACTTCTATCACTTCGTGGTCCGTGACCTCGACTTCTACAGCCACCACTACGCGCGCATCCTCGACGCATCGACGGGACCCTTCCAGCCGGACAGCCCTCTCCGCTTCATCCGCTTCAACGCCGACCTCGGCTTCACACTCCAGAATCAGCTGCTCCTGGCGCCGCTCCGAGTCGATGACAACTCAGCCGCCATCGACAGGAAGTTGGAGTTGGTCGGCCGGTTCACCGACATCCTCCTCGCGCGCCGCATCTGGAACTTCCGCGCGACGGCGTACTCAACGATGCAGTACGCGATGTTCACCGTCATGCGCGACATCCGTGGCCTTAGCGAGCCTGACCTGGCCAAGTTGCTCCGTGACTACCTGTTCAAGGTCGACGAGTCCTTCGACTACGACGGCCTGTACGTCCACCAGCAAAACCGGAGCCAACTTCACAAGATTTTGGCTCGGATCACAGACCACATCACCGTGAAGTCCGGCCACGCCTCGAACTACATCGAGCTCACGAACGGTGCGAAGGTGAAGTACGAGGTTGAGCACATCTGGGCCGACCGTCCCGAGCGGCACACCGACGACTTCAGCCACGAAGCCGATTTCGCCCGTCATCGAAACCGGATCGGTGACCTGTTGCTGCTGCCCAAGCAGTTCAACGCGAGCTACAACGACGAGACCTACGCGCAGAAGCGTCCGAGGTACTTTAGCCAGAACTTGCTTGCCGCCAGCCTGGATCCCCAGGCCTACGAGAAGAACCCCGGCTTCTTGGCCTTCGTCAAGAACTCGGGTCTGCCGTTCCGCGCCCACGAGGAGTTCAAAGCGGCTGACATCGTCGAGCGTGGCAACCTGTACCGCGATATCGCCAAGCAACTCTGGAATCCCGACGACCTGACCGCTGTCACGGCGAACGAGGTGCCATGACAGGCTGAGCTGACGGCCAAGCCTGACGGCAGCAATCTGCCTGGGATTCGCCAACACGCGAGCTCTTCCCACGCGTTTTGTTGCGACCCTCCGGGACGGCCTGCGGCTGGTGCTCCGCCCGTGCGGGTGGTCGAAGATCGTCGAGGCGACGAACTGGGGGTGCTCGTGCTCTCAGAAGCGGAGCACCGTCTAGGGCATGTCTCTTAAGTGCGTAGCCAGGTGATGATCGCGGCCAGGACGGCAGCAGCTCGGTAGACGATGGCGAG
>NZ_JAAGWG010000037.1 GCF_010682065.1 Blastococcus saxobsidens | reverse complement strand
TCACGCGGTGGCCGCCTTCACGTCCTCGGCCCGCTGGTCACCGGGGCCGTCGCACACCACCTTGGTGGACACCACTGAACGGTCGGCGAAGAGGTGGTCCCAGGCGCGTGGCGCCGGGTCGTGCCCGAGAGCCATCCGCAGGAGTCGCTCCTCACCGGCCGGGCTCAGGCGCTTCCGGATCCAGCGCCAGTGCTCGTCTCTCGAGGTCCGGCTCCGGTACAGGCCACCGAGGACCGTTCCGAGTGCGTACGGAACGGCGAACAGGACAATCAGGCTCGGCCAGACGACGAACATCTCCGCCCACCCGAACGTCGCTCCCACTGGGAGCAGTGCCGAGGCGACGAGGTACTCGAGGGGCAGTGCCGTGACGTGGAAGACCAGCGACACCCCGACGAAGCGCAGCGTCCGGTCGGCGAACGAGACACCGTACGAGCCGGCTTGCCGTTCCAGCGCCCAGGTGAACGCAGCCCCTGGGAGGATGGCGAGCAGCAGGAAGGCCACACCGACCACCGATCCAGGCACCGAACCCGGCACGTCCACCGTCAACCCCCGCGTCGTTCGATGCCTGTCTGCCTGCCTGCGGGACGCTAGCGGTGAGGTCCGACATGGCGGCGCACGCCGCAGGGACTGACCCTCAGGTGCGGGCGACGCCCAGCAGGGTGACGTCGTCGGTGCGGGGCGGGTTCAGCGCGCCCAGCACCGCGTCCAGCAGCTGCTGCGGGTCGGCCGGGCCGGCCCCGACGGCCGCGCGCAGGTCCTCCAGCCCGGCGGCGAGCCCGTCCGCCGAGCGCTCGACCAGGCCGTCGCTGAACAGCAGCAGCCGGTCGTCGTCGCCGAGGTGGACGCGTGTCTCGGCGTAGTCGGCGACGTCGAGCAGCCCCAGCGCCGGGCCGCGCCCCTCGTGCAGGTACGCCGCCCCCGCCGCGGTGCCGATGAGCACGGGCGGATGGCCGGCGTTGGCGACGACGACGTCGCCGGTGGCCGGGTCCAGCTCCGCCACGATCGCCGTCGCCAGCTCGCCGGGCAGCAGTGCGCCGATGACCTCGTTGAGCCCGTCGAGCGCCGCGGCGGGGCCGGGCGCCCGGAGCAGGTGCGCCCGGAGGGCGTGCCGGAGCTGGGCGGTGATGGCGGCCGCGGCCAGCCCGTGCCCGGCGACGTCGCCCAGCACGATGGACACCCGCCCGCCGGGCAGCGGCACGATGTCGTACCAGTCGCCGCCGACGACGTCCTCCTCGCTGGGCAGGTACCGGGCGGCCAGGGCGACGCCGGGGACCTTGGGCAGCTGCTCCAGCAGCAGGGTCCGCTGCAGCGCCGCGGCCAGCCGGTTGTCCTCCTCGGCCCGGCTCGCCGCGGTCCCGGTGAGCAGCGCGGCGAGGCTGCGGGCGGCGGTCACCTCGTGCTCGCGCCAGGGCCGGGCGGTCTCCCGCACCGTCTCGCTCCAGGCGTCGAACGACCGGCGCGGGCTCAGCCGCGGTCCGGCGTCGGTCTGCGCCGTCTTGGACGTGTAGGGGTTGCCGCCCCAGGTGATCTCGCGCAGCGTCTCGGGCCGGAACCAGGCGAGGAAGTCCTCCTGACCACCGACCACCTCGACGGCGAGCACGCCGCTGGCGGAGCCGGCCAGGTCGGCCGCCTCCGGCACCACCCGGCTGACCGCGTCGGTCACCGGCGCCCCGGCCGCGAGGAGGGCCCGGACGAGCGGGACGACGCGGTCGGCGGGCGGCGTCTCCCCCAGCAGACGCAGCTGGCCGTTGATCCGGACGGCGGCGCCGGAGGCGGGCAGCAGGTCCAGCACGGTGACCTCGCCCTCGGTGAGGGCCTCGGCCAGCGCCCGCGGGGTCCGGCCGATCGCCGAGGCCAGCTCCGCCTGCCGGTGGGCCACCTCCAGCACGCCGGTCTGCTCACCGGCGCCGACCAGCGTGGGCAGCAGCAGCGACGCGGTGCGGCCGAGGAACTCCGCGGCAACCCGGTCGGAGTAGGAGGGGCGGTGCGGACCGGCGTAGTGGTGGCAGGCGATGAGGCCCCACAGCTTCCCGTTGTCGATCAGCGACACCGACATCGAGGAGACGACGCCCATGTTGGCCAGGTACTCCAGGTGCACCGGCGAGACGCTGCGCAGGATCGCCCCGGAGAGGTCCAGCGGGCGGCCGGTCGACGGGGTGAGCGGCGGCTCCAGCGGCACCGGGCGGTAGCCGGCGTCGGGGATGAGCCGCATCCAGTTGGTGGCGTAGAGCGCGCGGGCCTGGGCGGGGATGTCGCTGGCCGGGTAGCGCAGCCCGAGGAAGGGCTCGAGGTCGTCGCGGCGGTCCTCGGCGATGACCTCGCCGTTCCACTCGGCGTCGAAGCGGTAGACCATCACCCGGTCGAAGCAGGTGAGCGCCCGCACGTCGCGGGCCAGCACCGCGGTGAGCTCCTCCAGCGTGGCGGTGGCCGACAGCCGCTGCAGGGTCGTGGGGAGGCGACGGTGCCAGGCGGCGCCGGCCTGCTCCGCGCCCAGCACGGGCTCCCACTCGGTGACCAGCAGCCCGTCGGCCCGGTGCAGGACGAGGTCGACGTCGGCGCCGCCGAGCCGGACCCGCAGCGGGTTGACCTCGGCGAGGTCGCCGGCCAGGCCGGCGCGCAACCGCGCGGTGTCCGAATCGTCGAGCAGCTGGTCGAGGGAGGTCCCGGCGACCGGCCGACCGAAGAGCTCCGGGGCGTTCGCCGAGGCGACGACGACGGCGAGGTCGGGTTCGGTGACCGCGAGCAGGGCGCCGTGCGGCTGGACGGCGCCGGGGACGGCGATCGGCTCGTCGGCGCAGCGCAGCAGCGCGTCCTCGGCCCCACCGGGCACGGGGGCCTCGACCGTGGGCAGCTGGCTGGGTCCGCGGCTGGTCACCGTCGGGACGCTACGGCGTTTCCCGGCCCGCGCTCACGCTGGGGAGCTCACCGGCGGAGCCGATCAGCGGGACCACCCGGTCCAGCTGCAGGAGCTCCAGCGGCAGCCGGACGGGCCGGTTGGTCGGCGGGGCGATGACGTGCAGCTCGATCCCGCCGGCCGCACACCGGCGAGCGATGGCCACCAGCACGCGGGCGCCCGAGGAATCCAGGAACCGGGTGGGGCTCAGGTCGATGACCAGGCCGGCCGGAGCGGTGTCCAGGAGGCTCGCGGCGGCGTCGGCGACCTGAGCCGACGTCGCGATGTCGACCTCACCCCGTACGGTGAGAGCCGCACGACCGGCGATCGTCGTCCGTTCCACGTCGAAGAGCACCGGTCCACCTCCCTCACCACGTCCGTTCCGACGTGCCGAGGGTAGGCCACGGTGATCGGGAAGGGGCTGGACGGCCATCAACATCGACTTCAGCGTCCGGCTGCCCACCGACGCGCACAGCGTTCCGCTGGTCCGCGGGCTGCTGCGGCAGGCGCTGGAGCACCTGGCCGTGCCGCAGCCCGTGATCGACGAGATCCTCCTCGCGCTCACCGAGGCCTGCGCGAACGTGGTGGACCACGTGCACGACCAGGAGGCCTACCAGGTCGACGTCTCGATCACCGACGAGCTGTGCCGGATCAGCGTGCTGGACGACGGCGAGGGCTTCGACCCCGAGGGCGTGCAGGTCCTGGACCAGCCGACCGACGCCGAGCGGGGCCGGGGCCTGGTGCTCATGCGCGCGCTGGTCGACCGGCTGCAGTTCGTGCAGGACGCCGACGGCCGCCACCGGGTCACCTTCGAGAAGCGACTGGCCGCCCAGCAGCCGCACCTGCGCCTGCTGCAGAGCTGAGCGTCGGGCCCCCTCCGTGCGGTCCGCCCGGTGCGGTGGACGACGATGACCGGGTGAGTGCTGCGGTCGACCACCCCTCGGACGTCTTCACCCCGCGGGTGCACGACGCCGTCCGCCGGCTCGACGGCGTTGCCGAGCGCACGCCGCTGCAGCGCAACGCCCGCCTGTCCGGGCTGACCGGCGCCGACGTGTGGCTCAAGCGGGAGGACCTGCAGGTCGGCCGCTCGTACAAGATCCGCGGGGCCTACACCACCATCAGCCGGCTGGACGACGCCGCTCGCGCCGCGGGCGTGGTGTGCGCGAGCGCCGGCAACCACGGGCAGGGCGTGGCCTACGCCTGCCGCGCGCTGCAGGTGCACGGGCGGGTGTTCGTGCCGGGGACGACGCCGCGGCAGAAGCGGGAGCGGATCGCCGCGCTCGGCGGCGACATGGTCCAGCTCGTGGTCACCGGCGACTCCTACGACGAGGCGGCGGCCGGGGCGACCGCGTTCGCCGCGGCGTCCGGCGCCACGCTGGTGCCGGCGTTCGACGCGCTCTCCACGGTGGCCGGGCAGGCGACCGTGGCGGTGGAGATCCTCGAGCAGCTCGGGTCGGCTCCCGACGTCGTCGTCCTCCCGGTGGGCGGCGGTGGGCTGCTGGCCGGCGCCGGGACCTACCTGCGGCAGCACTCCCCCACCACCCGGCTGGTCGGTGTGGAGCCCGCCGGAGCGGCGAACATGGCGGCCGCGCTGGCCGCCGGGCAGCCGGTCGAGCTGCCGGAGATCGACACCTTCGTCGACGGCGCGGCCGTGCGCCGGGCCGGCGCGGTGACCTACCCCCTGGTGCGCGACTCGGGTGCGGAGCTGCTGGCCGTGCCGGAGGGGCAGATCTGCACCGAGATGCTCGACCTCTACCAGGCCGACGGCGTGATCGCCGAGCCTGCGGGTGCGCTGGCGTCGGCGGCGCTGAGCGGCGGCCTGGTGACGGTGGAGCCCGGCCAGACGGTGGTGTGCGTGCTGTCGGGCGGCAACAACGACGTCAGCCGCTACGCCGAGGTGATCGAGCGGTCGCTGGTGCACCGCGGGCTCAAGCACTACTTCCTGGTGGAGTTCCCGCAGGAGCCCGGCGCGCTGCGCCGCTTCCTCGACGAGGTGCTGGGCCCCGACGACGACATCGTGCTGTTCGAGTACGTCAAGCGGGACAACCGGGAGACCGGCGCGGCGCTGACCGGCATCGAGCTGGGCAGCGCCGACGGCCTGCCCGGGCTGCTGGCGCGCATCGAGGCGAGCCCGCTGCGCATCCAGCACGTCGCCCCGGGGACGACTGCCTACCGCTTCCTCGTCTGATCGGCGTCAGTGGACGGACGTAGCGTCCGCGACATGAGCTCCTCAGCATCGATAACCCTCGGAGCGGTGAACGTCGAGGCCGACGCTCCCCGCGCACTGGCGGCCTTCTGGGCGCAGCTGCTCGGCGGCACGGTCGCCCCCGGTGACGACTCCGAGTTCGCCTACGTGTCTGCCCGCGAGCCGGGCGGGTTCGCCATGTTCTTCCAGCTGCGCTCGGACGCGCGACCGGACCGGCAGGGCCAGCACCTGGATCTCACCGTGCCCTGGGGCACCCGCGTGGTGGAGGTCGACCGGGCCGTCGAGCTGGGAGCGACCCACCGGTGGGACGTGCTCGACGAGGTGCCGTGGGTGCAGTGGTCCACGCTGTCGGACCCGGAGGGCAACCTCTTCTGCATCGCCGAGCACCCACCGGCGACCTGACGCCACGGCGTCAGGCGGTCATGAACCCGCTCTCGTAGGCGGCGATGACGGCCTGGGTGCGGTCCCGCGCGCCGAGCTTGAGCAGCACGCTGCTGACGTGGGTCTTCACCGTCTCCCGGCTGAGGTACAGCTCGGTCGCGATCTCGGCGTTGGAGAGCCCGCCGGCGACCAGCCGCAGCACGTCGGCCTCACGACCGGTCAGCTCGGGCAGCGCGGCCGCCCCCCGCGCACGGGAGGGCGCGTGCGAGGCGATGAGGCGCCGGGTGAGGTCGGGCAGGACCAGCGACGTGCCGCGGGCGACGACCCGGATCGCGTCGACCAGCTCGTCGGGATCGGACCGCTTCAGGGCGAAGCCGCTGGCACCTGCCTGCAGGGAGCGGAACAGGTAGTCGTCGTCCTCGAAGGTGGTCAGCACCAGCACCCGCGGCCGCCGCGGATCCCGGGCCACCAGCTCGGCCGTCGCGGCGATGCCGTCCAGATCGGGCATCCGCACGTCCATGAGGACGACGTCGGGATCGGTCTCGGCCGCCACCGTCAGCGCCTCCCGGCCGGTGCCGGCCTCACCGACCACCGTCATGTCCGGCTCGCTCTCCAGGATCACCCGGAGCCCGGAGCGGACCAGCACGTCGTCGTCGACGAGCAGCAGGCGCAGCTCGGTCACGCGGCACCCGGCAGCGGCAGGCCGGCGACCAGGTCGAAGCCGCCCGAGGGCGTCGGCCCGGCGGTGAGCGTGCCGCCCACGACGGCCGCCCGCTCCCGCAGGCCCGCCAGCCCGCGACCGCCGCCGGGGCCGGGCCGGCTGTCCGGCTGTCCGGTGTGCTCGTTCCGCACCCGGACGACGAGGGTGTCCCGGCTGCGCGCTACCTGCACGACGGTGACGGGCGTCCCCGCGTGCCGCAGCACGTTCGTCGTCCCCTCCTGCACCACCCGGTAGACGAGCTCCTGGATGCCGGCGGGCACGTCGTCGGTCTCGCCGTCCACCACGAGGGCGACCGGCAGCCCGCCGTCGCGCAGCCCGGCGAGCAGGTCGTGCAGATCGGCGAGCGAGGGTGGGGCGAACGCACCCGGGTCGCCGCTGCCGTCCTCGGCACGCAGCACGCTGAGGGCCCGGTCGAGCTCGGCGAGCGCGGCACGGGTGTTGGTCTCGATGTGCCCGAGCGCCTGGCGGGCGAAGTCCGGCTGGACCGGCCGGTCGTCGGTGGGGGTGAGCGTGCGCCGCGCGGCGGTGGCCTGCAGCAGGCTGGCGGTCAGCGCGTGGCCGATGGTGTCGTGCAGGTCCCGGGCCAGCCGGTTGCGGTCGGCCAGCCGCCGGGTGCTCTGCTGCAGCGCGGCGATGCGCTGCTCGGGCGCGGTGCCGAGCAGCCTGGGCGCCACGGCGGCGGCCAGCCGCACCAGCAGGTCGACCACGGCCAGGGTGAGGACGACGTCGAGCGCCATGAGCGCGAACAGCGGCAGCGCGGTGAGGGCGTTCCAGTCGGCGCCCCAACCCAGGTAGGCGAACCCGAACCCGCCGAAGAGCAACGTGGCCAACGTGGCGAGGCCCATCAGCACCCGCGCGCCGAGCCATCCCAGCGCCCGCCAGGTGTCGGCGGCCAGGACCAGCCGCCGCAGCTTCTGGACGACGCCCCGCCGGTCGCGGACCCGCTCGCCGTCCGGGAGAGGCACGCCGAGCAGATCGCGGGCCATCCGGCGCTCGAGCCCGGCGAACCCGCGGGTCGTGGCGAGCACCAGCAGGATGAGCAGCACGCCCACGCCGTAGATGAGGGCGACCACCGAGCCGACCAGCCCGGCGTACAGCGCCAGGTAGAGCGCGCCGAAGGGCAGGCTCGCCAGCGCATAGAGAGCCCGGCGGGGCCAGCCGGGGCGGGCGTCCTCGAGCAGCGTCCGCAGCCGGGTGGCGATCTCGGCGGCGGGACCCGGCAGGCGGGAGGTCGTCGGAGGCACTGGTCGATCCTGTCCGACCGGCGGGCCGGACGGATCCCCCCGATGGGCGCCGTCGATCTCCCCCGCGCGGGGGACGGAGGTCGGCGCTGCGGGGTGATCCGCCCGCACCCCTCCGCCCGACAGGCTCGGTGTCATGACCTCATCCAACATCGGGAGGCCCGCATGATCGAGGTGCGCGGGCTCACCAAGCGGTACGGCGCGGTCACCGCCGTGGACGACCTGACCTTCGACGTCGCGCCGGGCAAGGTGACCGGCTTCCTCGGTCCCAACGGCGCCGGCAAGTCGACCACGATGCGCATGATCCTCGGTCTGGACCGGCCCACGTCGGGTTCCGCCCTGGTCGGCGGCCGGCCGTTCCCCCGGCTGGCCGAGCCGCTGCGCGCGGCCGGTGCGCTGCTCGACGCCGGTGCCGTGCACCCGGGGCGCAGCGGCCGGGACCACCTGCGGGTCGCTGCCCGCACGCACGGCATCCCGCTGCGCCGGGTGGACGAGGTGATCGACCAGGTGGGGCTGGGCCCTGCCGCCCGGCGACGGGTGAAGGGCTACTCGCTGGGCATGCGTCAGCGGCTCGGCATCGCGACCGCGCTCATCGGCGACCCCGCCGTCCTGCTGTTCGACGAGCCGATGAACGGCCTGGACCTCGACGGCGTCCGGTGGATCCGCCGGCTGGTGCGCGGCCTGGCCGACGAGGGGCGCACGGTGCTGCTCTCCAGCCACCTGATGAGCGAGATGGAGCAGACCGCCGACCACCTGGTGATCATCGGCCGCGGTCGGCTGATCGCCGACGCCTCCTTCCAGGAGGTGATGCGCGGGCAGGGCTCCGGCCGCAAGGTCCGGGTGCGGACGCCGTCGACCGACCAGCTGGCCGGTGCGCTGCTGCGTCGCGGCGCGGTGGTGCACCCCAGCGGCGACGGCGAGCTGCTGGTCGAGGGCGTGACCGCCGAGGTCGTCGGCGACGTCGCCCTCGAGGAGGCCGTGGCGGTGCACCGGCTGGCCGAGGAGCACAGCTCGCTCGAGCAGATCTACCTCGACCTCACCGGCGACAGCGTCCAGTACCGGGTCGCCGGCGCTCCCGAACTGGTGGCGCAGCGATGACCGCCGTCGCCGTCCGGGAGCCGGGCACCCCGGCCGTGTTCGGTCGCGCCGCGGCCGCCGAGTGGCTGCGGCTCCGGACCGTGCGGACGACGTGGTGGTGCCTGCTGGCGGCCGCCGTGACCATCGTCGGCATCGGCGTCATCATGGCCTACGACGCCGACGACGTGTACGCCACCGGCGAGCTGCCGCCGGCGACGGCGGCCGGCGAGTTCGGCGTCATGCTCGGCCAGTTCGCGCTGCTGGTCCTGGTGCTGCTCGCGGTGACGCAGGAGTACGCCAGCGGGGCGATCACGCCGACGCTGCAGTGGACGCCGCGTCGCGGGTTGCTGCTGGCTGCGCGTCTCACCGTGCCGGTCCTCGCCGCCACCGCGGCCGGCGTGCTGCTGGCGCTCACCGCCGACATCACCGCCTGGCTGATCGCGGACCTGCCGTTCTCGCCGGGCGACGTGGCCGACAGCCTCGGCCGGGTCGCCGCCGTCCTGCTGGCCGGCGGAGCGCTGGCGGTCGGCGTCGGCCTGCTCCTGCGCAGCACGGCCGGCGCGCTGGCCACGGTGTTCCTGCTGCAGCTGGTCCTGCCGTTCCTGCTGCCGGCGTTCGGGGTGCAGTGGATGGCCGACCTGGGCGAGCTGCTCCCGGGCACCGGCGCGATCTGGATGCTGCTCGGCGAGCCGGACATGACGGCGGGACAGGCGACAGCCCTGCTGGTCGGCTGGGCGGCGCTCGCGGTGGGCCTCGGGGGTGCCTCGCTGCTGCGCCGGGACGCCGGCTAGCTCTCCGACCGTCGGCCGCCCGGCTGCTCCCCTGACCCGGAGCGCGCCGGGCGGTCGGCGTCGGCGTCGGCGCCGCTGCCCGGGTCACGGGCCAGCAGGTAGGTCGCCGCGCCCAGGACGACCCCGGCGACGGCGGACAGGGCGACGACGACGCCGGTGTTCACGGTGCCGAGGACGCCGGTCAACAGGTCGCGCGAGCGGGACGTCGGGTCGGAGAGGACGACGCCGACGAACACCGCGACGAGCACCCCGGCACCGGCGGCCAGCAGCTGCGCGAGCCGCCCGGTGAAGCCGTGCCGGACGCCCAGCGAGCGGGCCGCCTTCACGATCCGCCCGGCCCGGAGGATGCGCAGGGCGCCGACGGTGCGGACCAGCCGCAGCACCTGGACGGGGCCGAGGGCGAAGACGACGGCCACGACCACGGCGACCGTGAGCGCGATCAGCCCGAGGTGCCCGCGGACCCAGGCGCGCTTGTGCTCGGCGACGACGAAGAGGATGACCGTCTCGGCGACCAGCACGGCGCCGCTGACGATGTCGATGACGTACCCGGTGGTGCCCAGAGCCCCCTCGGCGACGGTCAGGAACATCGCCGGGATCGACGCCAGCGCCGCGACCAGCACGGGCAGGGCGAGCCGCTCCTGCCAGCGCTCCTCCCTGCTCGTCACCGCCGTCCACGCTAGCCGTCAGCCGAGGACGCGAATCGGCTCCCCGGCGACGAACGCGGCGACGTCCTCCACCGCCTCGCCGTAGAACACCTCGTAGGTGCCGCGGGTGACGTAGCCCAGGTGCGGGGTGAGCACGGTGCGCGGCGCCGTCCGCAGGGGGTGGTCGGCCGGCAGCGGCTCCTCGTCGTAGACGTCGAGCGCGGCCGCGGCGATGCGGTCCTCGTGCAGCGCGTCCAGGAGTGGCTGCTGCTGCACGATCGGGCCGCGGCTGGTGTTGACCAGGACGGCGGTGTGCTTCATCAGCGCGAGGTCGTCGGCGCCGATCAGCCCGCGGGTCCGCTTGGACAGCAGCAGGTGCACGGTGGCGACGTCGGCGGTGGCGAACAGCTCGTCGCGCTCCACCCGGCGCACCCCGACCTCGGCGGCGCGCTCGTCGGTGAGGTTCTGGCTCCAGGCGACGACGTCCATGCCGAAGGCCTGCCCGATGGTGGCGACCCGGCTGCCCAGCCGGCCCAGGCCGATGACACCGAGCCGCGCGCCCGCCAGGTCGCCGCCGACGGTCTGCTGCCAGCCCCCGGCGCGCATGCCGGCGTCCTCCCGCGGGATGGAGCGGACCGCGGCGAGGATCAGCCCCCAGGTGAGCTCGACGGTGGCGGTGGCGTTGGCCCCGGTGCCGCACACGGTGATGCCGCGCTCGGTGGCGGCCTCGACGTCGATGGACTTGTTGCGCATGCCGGTGGTGACCAGCAGCTTCAGGTTCGGCAGCCGCTCCAGCAGGCTGCGGCGGAAGTCGGTGCGCTCGCGCATGGCGACGACGACGTCGAAGGAGTGCAGGCGCTCGGCCAGCGCGTCCTCGTCGCCGACGTGGTCGGCGAACTCGACGACCTCCACCGGCCCGGGTACCTGCGACCAGTCGCAGAAGTCGGCGGCGACGGACTGGTAGTCGTCCAGGACGGCGATGCGCGGCATGCGCCCGGTCTACCGCATGCGCCGCGTCCGCGTCAGCGGACGGTCACCGCGCCGGTGGTCCTGGGCACGAGCTCGACCCAGGTGGTGCCGGGGGCGAGCAGGATGGGGGCGCCCTGCGCGTTGGTGAGGACCACCCGGTCGCCCTCGCTCGCCTTGGACCAGGTCGCCGGCAGCGTGTGCCCGCCGGTGGCGACGAGCGCCTCCCCGCCGCCGACCATGTCGGTCTCGGGGACGGGGTTGCCGGCCGGGTCGGTGTAGCGGGTGTTGACGACGTCGACCCGCAGGACGACGACGTTCGTGGCCTTGAGCTGCTGCCCGTCGGCCTGCGACGCCGGCGTGGTCCCCTCGGCGCGCAGCCATGCTGCCTGCGCCGCGTCCCAGGTCCAGTTCGGGCGGCTGACGCCGGAGAGCTTCAGGTCCACCAGGACGGCGGGCGTGCCGATCGCGGGGACGCTGGGCTGGTCGGCGGAGCCGGCCATGCGGAACTGCTCGATCGGGTCCGCGGAGTGCGCGGGATCGGCCTGGGCGAGGAAGTCGGCGGGGTCGGCGTAGACGTTGTGCGGCGCGTAGCGATCCTCGCTGCGGTAGAAGCCGCCGGCGCCGCCGTCGTGGCTGACCACCTGCATGCCGGCGCCGGCCACCGCGTCGACGAAGGGCCGCTGCCCACCGGAGAAGGCGAAGAGCCCGCGCAGCGGGGCGGCGATGGCGGCGTCCATGGGCCGCACCGAGCGGATCGGGCCGATCTCGGGCGGCAGGGTGGAGTGGTAGACGGCGACGAAGCGGGTGATCCCGCCCTCGACGACCTCCTCCCACACCATGTCGGCGCCGTTCAGGCCGGACTGCGGGCGGGATTCGACGGAGTTCTCGATCTTCACCGCGAGGGCGGTGCGGTGCACCGGGTCTGTGGTCTCCACGCCGGTGAGCGGCCACGGGTAGGTGGGCGGTGGCGGCGGGGGCGCCGGCGTGGTCGGCGCCGCGGCCACAGGGGCGGCCTGCGGCGCGCAGCCGGCGGAGAGGGCGAGGCCGGCGGCGGCGATCACGGCCGCGACTGCCCGGGTGGTCCGGCGTCGGGCGGATCGGTGCACGCAGGGGTTATCGGCCCAGGTCGGCCCGGTCGTGACCGGCGGCCGGTCCCGCCCCTCACAGGTCGGGGACGCACGTCCCGGCACCGAGCGCGCTGAGCCCGGTGAGGTCGCCGGCGGAGAAGTCGAGGATGCCGCCGCTGGCCGTCGGGAACATCAGCTGGGCCGGGTCGTCGACGTGGTCGAGGCCGACCAGGTGCCCGATCTCGTGCAGCACGATCGCCCGGGCGATGGGATACCCGTCCGGGGAGGCCAGCAGCTCGGCGAAGAAGGCGCTGTCGAGGGCCACCCCGCCGGTGACGTAGACCTGCGGGCCGGTGCCGACCGACCGCCAGTGGCTGCCCGCCTCCCCGGCGACGTCGCCGACGAAGTCCGGGTTCTCCTCGCCGGTCTGCCAGGAGACGAGCACCGGCGCCCAGCGGTCGCCGTAGCGGTCGGGCTGGTAGGGCTCCCGCTTCTCCGCGGGGGGCTCCTCGGTGGCGCCGTCGTAGACGAACTGCAGGCCGGTGGCGGCGGTGACCCGGGCGAACGCCTCGTGCAGCAGCAGCTCCCCGCCGACCGGGGCGTTGTCGGGCCGGATGACGTAGTGGATCGGCCGGCAGGGGTCGAAGGCGACCGGCCCGGTGCCGTCGGGCTGCAGCGCCACGAAGGCATGCGTGCCGCCGGTGGCCGGTGCCGGTGGCGGAGCGCCGAGCGGGGCCTCGGTGGACTCCTGACCGGGCGGCGGGCCGGGTAGGGCGGGCTGGGCCACGGGTGGGTCGCCGGCCAGCAGGCCGGGGTTCGCCAGCCAGGCCGCGCCGAGGGCGACCACGAGCACGACCAGGACGGCGAGGAGGCCGCGCATCCGGCGGCGACGTCGTCGCCTCGGCTGCTGCTCCCCCGGCGTCCACTCGCGCCAGCCCTCGTCGGCCGTCGGCCGCCCGGCCGCCTCGTCGAGGACCCACTGGGGCACGCGACCGGTGGGCGACGCGCGCAGGGCGTCCGGGCGCCCGGGTGCTCCGCCGTCCACGCCACCTCCGTGCTCGTCCGATCGCTCCAGCTGCATCCCAGGATGCATCGGCCGCGCCACCGGTGGGGCGGAGCGGCCTGCGGGACGATCCACCCGAACGGATCGACGCACCCGACGTCAGGAACGACAGTGCCCCTCACCCGGGTTCCCGGGGAGGGGCACTGTCGTTCGCTGCGCTGAAGCTCAGCGACGGCCGGTCTTGCCGCTGCGGCTCTTCTGGAAGTCCGCGATGGCCTTCTTGATCTTCGCCTGGTTCTGCGGCTTGCGGGCCTCCTGGACCACCTTCGCCGCGATCCCGGACATCATGAGCTTCCTGATCATGCCTGCCATGGTGTTCCTCCTTCTGTCGTCTCCGGGTCTCCTTGCCCGGTCCGGCGGCATGCCAACCGCACACCCGGTCCGGCCACCCGGTCGTGCTCCGTTCGGCGCCGCGATCGGGTAGGACGGGGCATGCCCTCTTTCCCACCGGTCCTGCTGCTCGACGTCGACGGCGTGCTGAACGCCGTCCGCCGCGACCTGCCGGAGGGCTGGCGGCGCGGGGCCTTCAACGGCTACGTGCTCTCGTGGGACCCGACCGTGGTGCGGCGCCTGCGCGGGCTGCACGAGTCGGGCCGGGTCGAGCTGCAGTGGCTGACGACGTGGACGGAGCTGGCCGACCGGCTGCTCGCCGAGCCGCTGGGTCTGCCGCGCGGGCTGCGGACGCACGACCGGGAGGCAGTGCTGCCCACCGGGTTCGGCGGCCGGCTCGGCGGGGTGGCCGGGTGGTGGAAGCTGGCGGCAGCTCGCGCGGTCGCCGACGCCGAGCCCTGCCGCCGGATCGTGTGGATCGACGACGACCTGGCCGACCAGGCCGAGGACACCAGCGAGTGGCTGGCGGCGAACGGGCAGGTGCTCGTCGTCGCGCCGGCGGTCGCCATCGGGCTGACGCACGCCGAACTGGACCGGGTGGAGGCCTGGCTCGCCGAGGAGGGCTGACGACCGCCGCGTGCAGCTCGCTCACAGGTTGCCGCCCTAACCTGGCCGTTCGACGCCGACCAGGGGAGGAACGCTCCATGGCCTCCGTCCCGCCGGACCCGAGGAATACCCGCTGGCTGCGCCGCCGGCCGGCCGACCCACCGACCCTGCCGCAGCCACAGCCACAGCCGCCGTACGGGGAGCCGCCGTCGGACGAGCCGCCGCGTCGTCCTCGGTTCGACCAGCCCCCGCCGGTCGCGGACGGCTGGTACGGCGCGCCGCCGTACGCGCCCGGCCGGCCGCCGGCCCAGGAGCAGCCGCGCCACCCGTGGCCACCGCCCGAGCGTCCCTTCCCCCCGGCTGCTCCCCCGCGACGCGACCGGCCGCAGCGTCCGGTCCCGCCGGTCCGGCCGGACGAGGGCCGCCGGCGACGCCGGGACCGCGCCGGCCGGCGACCGCGCCGTCGCCTGTTCCGCCGGATCGTGCGGCTGCTGGCCGCGCTCGCCGTGGTCCAGGCGCTGGTCGTGCTCTCGCTGCGCTGGGTGGACCCGCCGACGACGGCGTTCATGGCGGCCAACCCCGACGGCGCGATCCAGCAGTCGGTGCCGGTGGAGCACGTCTCGCGCAACTTCCTGGCGGCCGTCGTCGCGCACGAGGACTCCCAGCTCCCCTACCGGTCCGGCGCCTTCGACTGGGGCGTGCTGTGGGCCCGCGCCTACTCCCACCTGGCCGGCGAGGAGGACCCCGTCGGGTCGACGATCCCGCAGCAGATGGCCAAGAACCTGTTCCTCAACCAGGAGATGAGCGCCTGGCGCAAGGCACTGGAGGCGGGTTTGGCCGTCGAGCTGGCCGCGTTCGTGGACGACCGGCGGATGCTCGAGCTGTACGCGAACTACGCCCAGTTCGGGCCGACGATCTACGGCGTCTGCGCGGCCGGCTGGTACTACTTCGACTCCCCGCCCGGGGAGCTGTCCCCCGCGGAGGCGGTGCAGCTGGTCGGCCTGCTGCCCTCCCCCGGCCACGTCCAGCGCGCGCCCGGCGGCGGCATGGACTTCGAGGTGGCGGACGGCATGGGCTGGCTGTCCCGCTCGCACGTGATCAACGCCCAGAACCGGGTCCCGGCCCACCTCGAGCGGCTGGGCTTCCAGCCCGTCGAGGACGCCGGCATTCCCGGGCTGGCCTCCGATCAGCCGGCCTCCGACGACGACTGCTCGAGCCCGCCGGAGGAGATCACCGAGCTGATCGCGGCCGAGGGCACCGGCTGAGTCACCAGGTGTCGACGTGCGGCCGCACCCGCCCCGGCGGTCGCGGCGTGGCCGCGGCCTCCCGGGTCAGCGTGGTGATCCAGCGGCGGGTGTCGGCGGGGTCGACGACGTCGTCGATCTCCCAGTGGGCCGCCACGTTGAGCCCGCGTCCCTTCTCGTAGGCGGCAGCGACGGCGGCGTCGTAGGCGGCGGCGCGCTCGGCGTCGTCCTCGATGGCCGCCAGCTCCCGGCGCAGGCCCAGCCGGACCGCGCCCTCCAGGCCCATCGGACCGAACTCGCTGGTCGGCCAGCCGATCGCGAACCGCGGCACCTTCATGCTGCCGCCGGCCATCGCCTGGGCACCGAGCCCGTAGGCCTTGCGGACGACGACCGTGCCGATGGGCACCGAGAGGTTGGCGCCGATGACGAACAGCCGGGAGAAGTGCCGGACGGTCGCCGTCCGCTCCGACTCGGGGCCGACCATGAAGCCGGGGGTGTCGCAGAGGAACACCACCGGCAGGCCGTGGGCGTCGCAGAGCTGGAGGAAGCGGGCGGCCTTGTCGGCGGCGTCGGAGTCGATGGCCCCGCCGAGGTGGGTGGGCACGTTGGCGACGACGCCGACCGGGGCGCCCTCGACCCGCGCCAGCGCGGTGATCATCCCGGCGCCCCAGCCGTCGCGGAGCTCGAGCACGCTGTTCTCGTCGGCGAGGGCGTGCAGCACGGCCCGCATGTCGTAGACCCGCTTGCGGTTCTCCGGCACGAGGTGGCGCAGCGCGCGCTGGTCCGGCGCCGTCCAGTCGGCGACCGGGCCCTGGAAGTAGGAGAGGTACTGCCTGGCCGCGGCGACGGCGGCCGCGTCGTCGGCGACCCGGATGTCGACGACCCCGTTGGCGTGCTGCACGTCGATCGGGCCGATCTCCTCGGGCGCGACGACGCCGAGCCCGCCGCCCTCGATCATCGCCGGACCGCCCATGCCGATGTTGGCGTCCTCGGTGGCGATGACGACGTCGCAGGTGCCGAGTAGCGCGGCGTTCCCGGCGAAGCAGCGGCCGCTGGCGATGCCGACGGTCGGGACGAGGCCGGAGAGCTTGCCGAACAGGGTGAACGCCATGGTGTCGAGCGCGGAGACGACCGGGTGGTCGACGTCGCCGGGCCGCCCGCCCCCGCCCTCGGCGAACAGGACGACCGGCAGCCGCCGCTTCTCGGCCAGCTCGAACAGCCGGTCCTTCTTGAGGTGGCCACGCATGCCCTGGGTGCCGGCCAGGACCGTGTAGTCGTAGGAGACGACGACCGCCGCGCTGCGGTCCCGTCCGACGAGGTCGCCGTTGACGTCGGCCAGCCCGCCGACGACGCCGTCGGCCGGGGTGCGCTCCTGGAGCTCCTCCCGGCTGCGCCGGCGTTCCTGGGCGGCGAAGACCAGCGGCCCGTACTCGATGAAGGAGCCGGCGTCGACGAGGTCGGCCAGGTTCTCCCGTGCCGTGCGGCGGCCTTGCGCGTGCCGCTTGGCGACGGCCTCGGTGCGGTGCTCGTCCAGGCCGATCTCGTGCCGGCGGCGGACCTCGGTGAGGTCCGGCCGGTCGGCGTCGAGGTCGATCGCCGCGCGTTCCTGCAGGTCGCCGTCGGCGTGCTCGACGTCGGCGAGCAGCTGGCCCTGGCGGACGGTGTCGCCGACCCGCACGGCCACGCCGACCACGGTGCCGCCGGCCGGGAGGGCGACGACGTGCTCCATCTTCATCGCCTCGAGGACGACCACCGCTCCCCCCGGCTCGACCGTCGTGCCGGGCACGGCCGCGACGGCGACGACGGTGCCGGGGACCGGTGCGCGCAGCCCCTCCTGCTCGGCCTCGGGCTGGAGGGTCGGCACCAGCTCGGCGAGGTGCTCGTCGACGAACGTGGTGGTGGCCGAGCCGATGCCGGGGTGTGCCAGGAGCGCGCGCAGGAAGGCGGTGTTGGTGGCGACGCCGCGGACGTCGATCTCGCCGATCGCCCGGTGCAGGTGCCGCAGCGCGGCGGTGAGGTCGCCGGTGCGCTCGTGCGCCACCACCTTGGCCAGCAGCGAGTCGTACCGCGGGCTCTGCTCGGCGCCGGGCCGGGCGGCGGTGTCGACGCGCACGCCCGGCCCGCCGGGGAGGACGAGGGAGGTGATCGTGCCGGCGGAGGGGACGACGGCGCCGTCGGCGGTGATCGTCTCGGCGTTGACCCGGGCCTGGACGGCGCAGCCGAGCGGGCGGGGCGCGCCGTCGGCGAGGCCGAGGTCTTCGAGCGTGGCGCCGGCGGCGATGCGCAGCTGGAGCCGCACCAGGTCCAGGCCGGTGGTCGCCTCGGTGACGGTGTGCTCCACCTGCAGCCGCGGATTGCACTCGAGGAAGACGAACCGCTGCGGGTCGTCGGCGGAGACGAGGAACTCGACGGTGCCCAGCCCGCGGTAGCGACCGGTGCCGAGAACCGCGCGGGCGGCATCGTGCAGGCGGGCGCGGAGCTCGTCGGGCAGATCCGGCGCCGGGGCGATCTCGAGGACCTTCTGCCGGCGGCGCTGCAACGAGCAGTCGCGGTCGCCGAGGACGACGACGTCGCCGTGCGCGTCACCGAGGAGCTGCACCTCGATGTGCCGGGCGCGATCGAGGTACTCCTCGGCGAGCAGGGCTTCGGTGCCGAAGGCGACGCGGGCCTCGTGCGCGACCTCCTCGACGGCCGCGGCCACGTCGTCGCCGCGCCGGAGGGCCCGGGTGGCGCGGCCGCCTCCGCCGAAGCGGGCCTTGAGCAGGACGGCGCCGGTCTCCTCGAGCATCGTCTCCACCGCTGCCGGGTCGCCGTCCGACCCGCGGAGCACCGGGACGCCGACCGCCTCGGCCCGGGACCGGGCGAGTGCCTTGTCGCCGAAGATCCACAAGTTCTCGGCGTCGGGGCCGACGACGGCCAGGCCGGCAGCCACGCAGGCGTCGGGCAGCTCGGAGACCTCGGACAGGAAGCCGTACCCGGGGTGGACGAGGTCGCAGCCGGTGTCGAGCGCCGCCTGCACGATCGCGGGCACGTCCATGTAGGCGGCGGGTCCGGTGCCGGGGAGGACGTGGATCTCGTCGGCGGCGGCCAGGTGCGGGGCGTCGGGCTCGTCGGCGGCGGTGACCGCGACCGACGTCAGGCGCTCGGCGGCCGCGGCGCGGGCGATGCGCACGGCGATCTCGCCGCGGTTGGCGATCAGCAGGCGGGCCACCCGGCGATGCTCGCACGGCGCACGGACCCCCCTGTGGCGGCGGTCACCAGCTGGACGACGCGCCCACCCACCTCCGGACACAGCGTTCCGCCACGCCGCCGAGGCGAGGTTAGGGACCGATCGCTCAGAGTCATGCGTGGCGGGCCGGCACAGGAACTGCGGCGCGTGATGGCCGGTGGTCGGGCCGCGAGTCGCTCGCCCGGGTCCTGTCGGCGTACCGCCGGGTAACCCCCTGGAAGGGCTGGCTGCGCGCTTTTGTGGCGCGTGCGGAGCCGACCTAGTGTCGGCGCGTCCGGCGAGGCCCCCGTCGCCACCGCACCAGGTGGCACCTCGCGCGGACACCGCCGAACCGGGCACCGGACATCTCCGGGCCCGGGCCGGGGACCCACCGTAGTTCTGGGGTGAAGCGGGATCGGCACGACCGATCCGCCGGGCGACCTCCCCGCCCGAACCCGTCAGCTCACTCGGTAGGCGGTTGATGGAGAACAGGAGAACCGTCGTCCATGACGACTACTCGCACGTCCACGTCCGCTCGTCGTTCTGTCCGCGGGGCGGCTCTCGCCGTGGTCGCCGGAGCCGGCATGGTCCTCACCCCGATGACCGCCTCGGCCAGCACGACCGCCCCGGGCGCAGCAGCTCCTGTGGCAGTGAACGCGGCACCGGTCGCGGCTCCCAACCACGCCGCCCAGGTGGCCGTCGACACCGCGCTCGCGCAGCGCGGTGACCCCTACGCGTGGGGCGCCACCGGCCCGAACGCCTTCGACTGCTCAGGCCTGACCACCTATGCCTACAAGGCCGCGGGCATCGACCTGCCGCGGACGTCGCGCGCACAGTCGACCGCGGGGGTCCACGTGGACCGCGCTCACCTGCAGCCCGGCGACCTGATCTTCTTCTACTCGCCGGTGGGCCACGTCGGGATGTACATCGGTAACGGCCAGATGGTGCACTCGTCGACCTACGGCCAGCCGGTCAAGGTCGTGCCGGTCGACTCGATGTACGGGTACAACACCGCCCGCCGGATCGTCTGATCCCGTCCGCCCGCATGCCCCCGGCCGTGTCCACGGTCGGGAGCGCGGGCGTGGCCGACCTCAGGCCAGCAGTGGTGTGCCGATCAGGATCTCGGTTCCGTCGGGCCGGTAGGTGCGCCATCGGCCGCCGGGATCTCGGTGCACCCGGAACCCGTGGTGCACCTTGGTGTGATGCCGTTCGCACAGGAGCGCGGAGTTCGCCAGCGACGTCTCCCCGCCGAAGACCCAGTGCACGAGGTGGTGGACGTCGCACCAGTGCTTCGGGGCGCCGCAGCCGGCGAATACGCAGGCCTCGTCGCGGAGTTCGACGGCCTTGCGGATGTGCGGCGGCACGACCCGCTTGCTCCGGCCCACGTCCAACGGCATCCCGTGCTCGTCGATCAGGACGGGGACGATGCTGCCGTCGCAGGCCAGCTGCCGGGCCTTCGCCGCCGAGAGCAGGCTGCCGAACGCACCGGTCGCCGTCGCCGGTCCGGTGGCCTCGTCGAGCAGGTCGGTTCCCCGGACGGTCACGACGACCGTCGGCTTCACCGTGCGGAGGAACGGCAGGTCGCCGGAGGCCAGCTGGTTGTCGGCCAGCTGCACCAGCGCGTCGGCGAGCTGCTGGGCGCGGGTGCGCCGGTCGCCCTTGGGCCGATCGGCCTGGACGATCGACTCCAGCGCCGCCTTCACCTTCTCACCGCCCATCGCGTCGAGCTGGCCACGGATGGCCACCGTGCCGTCGGAGAACTCCGACAGGGTCAGCCCCCGCTCCTCGGTGGGGTCGGGCTCCGGACCGTCGGGGTCCAGCCGGGCCAGGTAGTGCTGCACGACCCGGGCCAGCTGCTGTACGTGCTGGGTCGCGGCCACGGTGGCGAAGACGTGGTCGAGCTCGGAGAGATCGAGGCCCTGGTCGAGCGCAGCTGCCCGACGCTCCTCCTTCGCGACCGGGGCGACGACGGCCACCTGCTCGGCCGACACGGCGCCCGCGCTGAAGGCCTCGGCGAGCGCCGGCAGGTGGTCGAGCACTCGGCCGTTGCGGACCAATCGGCCGGCTGCTGCGGGGCTCAGCCGGCCGTGGCCCCGCAGCCACGACTGCATCGACGCCGCGCCGTCGTCGTCGGCGGCCTGCTGCAGTTCGGCCGCGCGGACCCGGAGGGCCAGCTGCGCGTCGATACGGTTGCGCGCCTCGAGCAGGGCCCGGATCTCGTCCAGCTGGTCCCGCGGGGCCAGCGACCGGGCGTCCTCGGCAGCGAGCGCATCGAGGGCCGACTGCAGCTCTCCCACGACACCTCCCGCGCGTTCGAACGTGTGTACGAATACTACCGCGCCGGACGACATCAAGCAGCTCGAATCCACAGGTCAGCGGCCTGTAGCAGCACTTCCCCTCGTGCGATCCGGTCCGGCGTCGTAGCGTCCGACCCATGGCGGATCGAGCGTTCCGGACGGTGCTGGAGGGTGGCTCCTACTTCGAGGGGCCGCGGTGGCGGAACGGGGAGTGGTGGGTGTCGGACTTCTACCGGCGCACCGTGAGCCGGGTGCCGGGCGAGGGTGGCGCGGAGACCGTCGTCCTGGAGGTGGAGAACCAGCCCTCGGGCCTGGGCTGGCTGCCCGACGGGTCGCTGCTCGTCGTCTCGATGCGGGACCACCGGCTGCTGCGGGTGTCCGACGGCGAGGTGTCGACGCACGCCGACCTCTCCGCCGTCTGCGGTGGACTGCTGAACGACATGGTGGTCGACGCGACCGGCCGGGCGTTCGTGGGCGACTTCGGCTTCGACCTGATGGGCGGCGGGGCGCCGCGGCCGTCGTCGGTCAAGCGGGTGGACCTCGACGGCACGGTGACCGTGGTGGCCGAGGACCTGCGCTTCCCCAACGGCTCGGTGATCACGCCGGACGGCGGCACGCTGATCGTCGGCGAGACGTGGGGCAACCGGTTCACCGCGTTCGACATCGCGCCGGACGGGTCGCTGACCGACCGGCGGGTGTGGGCGGAGCTGGGACCGGAGCCGGTCGGCGGCTCGGTCGAGGAGCTGATCGGCCAGGTCGTGGTCGCGCCGGACGGCTGCACGCTGGACGCCGAAGGCCACATCTGGGTCGCCGACGGGCTGAACGCACGGGTGCTGCGGGTCGCTCCCGGGGGCGCGATCGTCGAGGAGATCGCCGCGCCGGAGGGCATGGGCGTCTTCGCCTGCGCGCTCGGTGGGGACGACGGCCGCACGCTGCTGCTGTGCTGCGCGCCGGACTTCTACGAGCACACGCGGGCGCCGGTGCGCGAGGCGGTGCTGGTGACGACGGAGGTCGCCGTCCCGCACGCCGGACTGCCCTGACCGTTCCGGTCAGACGATGACGACGCCGTCAGAGCTGCGGGTGCCTTCCGTGCCGGTGAACAGCTGGGCCCGGTTGCGGCCGCGGATCTTGGCGTCGTAGAGGGCGCGGTCGGCGCTGCGCATCAGCTGCGAGGCGCTGTCGCCGGGCCGGTACTGCGCCACCCCGCAGGACAGCGAGATGTCGGGGTGGAGGGCGTAGATCCGCCGGACCAGCGCCAGCGCGTCACCGCCGGGCATGCCGGGGAGCAGCAGGGAGAACTCGTCGCCGCCGTGCCGGGCGAACGTCGCCTCGGCGGGCAGCTCCCGCCGCCACACGTCGGCGACCCGGCGCAGCACCCGGTCGCCGGCCTCGTGGCCGTGGGTGTCGTTGACGGACTTGAAGTGGTCGACGTCGACGAGCACCGCGGACAGCGGCACACGCGACCGGGCCGCCTCGGACATGAGCTCGTCGAGCGCCTGGTCGAAGCCGCGGCGGTTGCTCAACCCGGTGAGCGGGTCGAGGCTGGCGGTGGAGGCCAGGACGACCAGCCGGTGGATGACGATGCCGATCCCGATGAGGACGAGGTCCAGGCCGACCACCACGCCCAGGGGAATCCCGTCGGACAGGAGCAGGGCCCCGGTGACGCCGGTGGCGGCGGCCGCCAGGTGCGCCAAGGCCTGGGGCCCGGAGAAGAAGAAGTGCGCGTCGACGACGACGAAGGCGATGAGGATCGCCGCGGCCAGGGACGTGAGCGGGTCGGGGGCCACCAGCACCGCGGTGACGATCAGCCCGGTCGCGGAGCCGACGGCCAGGTGGAAGGCGTTCCGGGGCCAGCGGGCGCCCCACCGGCCGACGATCGCGCCCGAGGCCAGCGCGGTGAGCGACAGGAGGAACAGCACCGACCGGGGCGTGCCGGGCTCGGCGCTGGAGCTGACGAAGAGCCCCGCCGTGCCGCCGAACGCGTAGAACGTGGCCAGTGTCGTCGCCATGACGCGCACGGTCGCCACCTCGGGCGCTGCTGACCGGCTCACCCCGAGGAGTTCGGTCGATCGGGCCCAGTTCTGAACCTTTCGCCGCCAGGTCCTGGTCACGTGCCACTCCCCCGGGTGGGGTCTCCGACGATCCGCTCGAGCCGGACCGGTCAGACGGCTTCCTGCGCCGGCTCCACCTGCCGCCGCGTCGGCAGGAGGGAGACGGTCGCGACCGCGGGCTCGGCTGCGCCGAGGCCCTCGTGGAGGCGGCGCATGCCGGCGAGCATCCGGGTCTTGACCGTGCCCAGCGGAGCGCCGGTGCGCTCGGCGATCTCCCGCTGCGTGTAGCCGCCCCAGTAGGCCAGGACCAGCGCCTCGCGCTGCACGGCCGGAAGGGCGGCGAGGGCCGAGCGGGTGCGGGCGTCGGCCATGCGGCCGGCCACCACCTCGCTGACGTCGGGGGCGACGCGCTGCGCGTCGAGGTCGGCGAACGCGTCGGTGCGCCGGCGCAGGGAGGTCTCGCGGCGGACGGCGTCGACGGCCTTGTGGTGGACGATCGAGAGGAACCAGGCGGCGAACGAGGCGCGGCTGGCGTCGTACGCGGCCGGGTTGCTCCAGTAGGCGAGGAAGGCCTCCTGGACGACGTCCTCCGCGACGCGGTCGTCGCACACGATGCGGCGGGCGAGACTCAGCGCCCGCGGTGTGTAGCTGTCCACGAGGACGGCGAGCGAGGGCTCGGCCGTTGGGTTCGACCGACCCGGGGTGTTGTGGGTCACGCGATGTAGATGCCGCACGATTTGATCGCGCAAACTAGACCGCAGGAATCGTCACACGATCAACACGATCGTGTGGCCTCGCGCCACTCTCCGCGGCCGCGCCGCTGCGGTCAGCGGGCGTCGGCGCCCTTGGTCGGCTGCGGCGCCGGCACGGCGGGCCGCCGCCGGGCGAAGCCGGGGTCGAAGCGCTGGGTCAGTTCGAGCTCGCCGGCGTCAGGAGCAGCATGCCGCCCGAGGCGGGGCATCGCGAACTCGGCGGTCTCGTCAGTGAAGTGCTTGGCCACGACCCCACGCTACGAAGCGGAGCGCGCCTGGCGCGGCACCCGCAGAGGCGTCTCGGGCGGGTGGGACGAGCGGGACAACTGTGACGAGTCGAGATGTCGACAGCGCGACGTCTCGACTTCTCGACCGCTCAGGGGCAGCTCTCCTCGCGCTTGACCACGCCCAGGTCGATCGCACCCTCGACGTCGCCGGTGACCTGCTGTCCCGCGGGGACGTTCTGGTCGCAGACGATCCAGTTCGAGTCGACCACCTGGTTTCGGCTGCCCCGGAGGTCGTGGGACACGCTGAGATAGACGCCGAAGGTCTGGATGACGTTCTGCGCCGACTGGAGGTCCATGCCGACGACGTCGGGCATGGCGAAGTCGACCTGCGGCTCCGCCGGGGCCGACGACGGCGCGGACGCCGTGGTCGTCGCGGACGCGATCGGTGCGGGCGAGGGTGATGCGGTCGAGGGCGCTGCCGTCGAGGGGGCGGCCGACGGCTGCGTCGAGGCCGACGTCGTCGGCGTGACTGCATCGGCGCGGGACTCGGACGGGTCGCCGGAGTCGCCGCCGATCACCGCTCCGAGCACGGCGACGGCGACGAGGCCGCCGGCCAGGGGGAACCACGGCTGCCGGTGGAACGGTCGGGTGGTCGTCCCTGCTGCGTTCGGGTCGAAGGGCGGCTGGGTCACGTTCGTCCTCGGGGATGCTCGGGGTGGTCAGAAGACGGCGCGTTCGCGCAGCTCGTCCTGGGCATGCGGCGGCAGCGGCACCTCGACGAGCACCTCGCCGATGTTGAAGTAGGTGCCGCCGCGGGCCTCGCGCCCGGCGACGACGGCCTCGGCGTGCGCCGGCTCGATGCCGCAGACCGAGGCGATGAGGGCTGCGGAGGCGGTGTTGAGGTCGACGAGGCCGCCGTCGTCGTAACCGCGACGGAGGTCGGGCCGCCCGATGCCCAGCTCCCGGCGCAGCGCCGGTTCGCCGGCGATCAGCCGACGGGCCTCCTGGCGCCGGGCGTGCGCCTCTCGTGCGCGGGCGACCACCGGGTCGTCGGAGGTGGGCACGATCGCGCCGGCCCGGTAGACCTGGCGGCGCAGCGGGCGGAGCTGGACGCAGGCCGCGACCACGACGACGAGGACGCTCAGCCCGCCGATCGTGCTGAGTGGTCCGTCGGCCGATGTGCCGTCGGCCTGCTTCGGCGTCAGCGCCATGAGCACCAGGAGGTAGACGCCGGCGAGGGTGTAGGCCACGGCGAGGCTGCGGACGTCGCGGCGCCCCAGCCGGCCGGCCGCGTGCCAGAACGGGAGAGCGGCGAGGAAGCCGGCCGAGAAGATCGTGACGGCGAAGTACCAGCCACCGGCCCGCAGCCGGTCCAGCACCGTGGGCGCGCTCCGCCCGGGTGCCGCCACCTGCGGCCGTGCGTCGTTCATCAGTGTTCCTCCGGAGCCGGCGACCGAGCGGGGCTCAGTGTGCGTGGGCGCACCGACGATCCGGCGTCTCGGTCGTCCGACGGCGGGTCGGAGCCATTCGGGCGGTCAGCCCACGGGCAGCGTGACCGACGACGGCGTCGCGCCGCCGGAGCAGATCCGGTGCGTCGTCGGAACGCCGTGGGTGGCCTCCCCGACCGGCTCGCCGGTGCCGAGGTTGCGGGCGTAGCGCGGGTGCGCGCCGCCGGAGACCTGCAGCCGGACGCGGTGCCCGGCCCGGAAGAGGTGCGCGGTGTCGGGCAGCGTCGTCTCCACGACCCGCTCCCCCGTCGTCGGCTCCTCGCCGGGCGCCGGGTCCAGCCGGATCAGCCGGTCGGTGATGTTGACCGACTTCCCGTTGGGTTCGACGTCGCAGAGCCGGAGGAAGAGGTCGGCGTACGGGTTGTCCGGGTTCACGTGCAGCCGGATCCGCGCCCCGCCCATCAGCTGCACCGGCGTGCGCAGCGACGGCGTCGTGAAGGTGCGGACGTCGTCGCGCGCCTCGAGCTCGCGGTTGTCCCGCTGCCCGGCGCTCCCGGCGAGCACCCGGCCACCGACCGAGGGCGTGGGGTCCATCGGGTCGTAGCGGAAGGTGGTCTCCCCCGCTTCGGCCGGTGCGTCGTCCGCCAGCCGCCCGTCGGCGCTGAGGAAGAACTCGCGGTCGGTGCTGGCCGGTGGCCAGTCGGGCATCGCCCGCCAGGTCCGCGCGCCGGTGTCGTACACCTGCACGCGAGCCTTGCGCGGCTCGGCCTCCGGGGCGCCGGCCACGGGCAGGTGGGCGTTCAGCCAGGCAAGGCTCTCCGGCGTCGTCACGGCGGCGTCGATGGTGAGGTGCGCCCAGGGCCCGATGGTCATGCCGACGTCGACGCCGCGGTCGCGGAGGGCGGCGTACTGGTACAGCGTCTGCTCGACGAACCAGTCCTGCCAGCCGCTGATCAGCAGAGTGGGGACGGTGCTGGAGTGGACGGCGGGAGTCGCCCGATACCGGTCCCAGTACGGGTCCTCGAGGTCCGGATGGGCGAGCCACTCGTCGAACCAGGGTGCGGGGTTGCCGCCGAAGCGCTCGGCGAGCCCCTGCAGCGGCAGCTCGCCGAGGAAGGGGGTCAGCCGCCGCTCCGCCGTCGCCAGCCGGAGAAGCCCACGCACGAAGCCGACCTGCTCCTGGTGGGCGACGAGGTCGGTCCAGATGGAGAGGTTCGTGAGCTGGAAGGCACCGTCGATCAGGCCCGCCTGGGCGAGGTCGTGCGGGCCGATGTGCAGCACCATCGCCTTGAGCTCCGGCGGCGGGTCGAGCGCCAGGGCCCACTGCGTGTAGCCGAGGTAGCTGGGGCCGAGGGTGGCCAGCCGGCCGTCGAACCAGGGCTGCTCGCGCAGCCAGGCGACGGTGTCCTGGCCGTCGTGCTCCTCGTGGACGACGGGGCTGAACTCGCCGCCCGAGCCGAACGTGCCGCGCACGCTCTGGATGACCACCGCGTACCCGCGCTCGGCATACGGCACGGTCATGGGGAGGGCGAACCCGAGGCCGCGGCCGTACGGGGAGCGCAGCAGCACCGTCGGGTGCGGGCCGGGCGTCGTCGGCAGGTAGACGTCGGCACGCAGGGTGGCGCCGTCCCGCATGGGGACGTCGACGTCGCGGACCACCTGCACCGCGTTGAGCGGGGCGGGCAGCTTCCACCGGCGGCCCAGCGCGGCTGCGGCGGCGCGGGCCGGTCGGGACAGCGGCTGCGGCTGCGCTGTCGACGTGGTGCGGTCGAGCCGGGACACGGAACCTCCAGGTCGGAGCGGTGCGGACGCCGCTCGGGACCTTAACCGCGAGCTCAGCTGGCGAGGTGCGCGGCCAGCCGGTCGAGGAAGGGCAGCTGCGCCTTGACCAGCTTCGTGCGGGCGGTGTCGAGGTCGAACCAGGCGGCGCGGTCGATCTCGGGGAACTGCTGGAGGCGGCCCGAGCGCGGCGGCCACTCCAGCTCGAAGGTGTTGCTGGTGATCGCGGCGGCGTCCAGGTCGCCCTCCCCTGCCCACACCGCGAGCAGCTTGCGGCCCTTCACCTCGCCGAGCGAGTGGAGCTCCGCCGCCGGCACCGGGCAGCCGAGCTCCTCGGCGAACTCGCGGCGGGCGGCGGCCTCGGCGTCCTCGTCCGGGTCGTGCTCGCCCTTGGGGATCGACCAGGCGCCGTCGTCCTTCTTCGCCCAGAACGGCCCGCCCATGTGGCCGAGCAGCACCTCCACCCGGCCGCCGGTGCGGCGGTAGAGCAGGACGCCGGAGCTGCGAACGGGAGGCACCGGAGGAGCTTTCCAGAGTGAGCCGTCGGCGCGCCGGCGACGGCGTCCACGTCCAAGCTCCGAGCGGCCGCGTCTGCCTTCTGCGTCCGCCTCGCTACCGCCCCGCTGGCTCAGTCCCACCACAGCTTCCAGACCGGGCGATCGACGAGCCGTCGCGCAAGCCCTTGGACGGTGCCACCCGACGTGAATCCGAAGCCGTCCACCGGGCCGTCCTCTGCCAGCACGTCGGGACACAGCGCCGCCAACTCCGCGGCGATCGGCAGCGCCTCCGACTCGTCCGCCGGTGGGGACGGCAACAGGAGGGTCATCGTGGCGAACCCGAGCGCCGCGAGGACGGTCCCGAACCGCTCCTCCCAGCTGCGGAGAACCGCGGAGACCTCGACCGCACTCCTCCTGTTGACCGACCCGTGCCAGCCGATCGCGGCGATGGCGTCGGCGGGACGCCTGCACGGGACCAGCCCTATTCGTCCCCATCTCGCTGGGGCGATCGCGCCTCCCGGCACCGAGGCGCGACTCTCGAGGCGCAGCGGCGCCGACAGCCCGGGGAACTCCGCACCGAACGGACGCAGGTGCTCGACGTACGGATCGCTCCCCATGGGAACGAGGCTGTCCGCCCACCCCGCGCCCAACACGGTCTGCGCAGGAAGGGCGTCGACGTCCGTGAGAGGTTGCGGCTCGAACTCCCCGGAGTCCCATGGGCGGTCAGCGGAATCACCGCCGAGCGGCCTCAGCACCAGCGGCCACAGACCCGTTTGCGGGAAGATGTCGACCAACGGCTGCCACATCGCTGCCGCGTCCGAGGTGTCATGGTCGGCCAGCCAGAGCGCAGGCGCGGGCGCCACCTCCGAGGCGAGTCCCCGAGCGACGGCCGGACGCCCGGAGCCCAGGTCGATGTCGTTCAGTCGCAGCCTGCCCTCGGCGGGGAATCGGCTGCGCAGCGATGACGGGACGCGGACGTCGCGCAGCAGCGGGACCGTGATGCACGGATCGGACGTCGCTGTGCTTGGCAACGGAGGGAAGAAGTGCCGACGGGAGCGGGCCATGCCCACACCCTGGGCCAACGACTTCAGCAGCCGGACACCTCATCAGGATCTGTGGATACGGCTGCAAGCGTCCACACGCTCCAGCGCCTCGACCTGGGCGCCACTCCGCAGCTGACCGTGCGAACCCGCTCTCAGCCCCGAGCCGGCCGACCTCTCAGGACTGCGGCAGTCGGAACGAGCACCGCGGCCCGGGCGCCGCCGCGAGACGCCGGTCGAGGGTCCACAGCGGCGCATCGAGCGCCTCGGCGAGTGCGACGTAGGCAGCGTCGTAGGCGGTGATCCCGGGGTGCAGTTCCCACACACGGTCGGACAGTGGCTCGAACGGAAAGCACGTCAGCGGAAGCTCGACGAGGTCGCGGTGGGCCAGCGCACCGACGTCAGCACCGACCCGGCCGCTGAGGACAGCGCGCCGCAGCACGTTCGACACCTCGACGTACACGTGGTGCGGTGCCGCGAGGTCCTCGTCACGCAGTCCGGCGCGCGCCCAAGAGCCGTCCGGCCCGCCATCGACCAGCGCGGCGACGGCGGTGGATGCATCGACGACGATGGTCACCTGCGGTCGGCGTCGCGCAGCTCGGCGATCGCGTCAGCGGGAAGCCGACTACCGGTGGCGAGCACTCGGTGCTGCACCCGATCCCACAGCGCGTCCGGGCTGGGGCGCCGCGCGAGCGCCACCAGCTGGCCCCGGAGGTACTCCTGCAACGACTGCCCGGCTCGGGCGGCGCGCGCCGCCAACTCGTCCCGGGTGTCGTCAGGAACGTCGCGGATGGTCACGGACACGGTCACGCATGCAGATTAGCAGCAGGCCCAGCGGTTCGGCAGCGCTGTGGCTACCGACCGAATCGCTCCGAGAACGGCGGGCAACATCCACAGCCGAATGGTTGTCGCCGGACCTGTCCACAGATCGTGCCAACTCGCAGCAGGAACGGATCGACTGTTCCTAGCGTCGCTGCGTGCGCACGCAACTGGACATGGACATCGTCGGACGCCTGGGCCTTGAGGCCCGGACACCGGAGCAGCAGCGACGAGCAGCGGAGCAGCTGGTCGCCTGGGCTGCGGAGCGGCATCCCGCGGACGCTGTCGAGGTCACGCCGGCTGCCCTGCTGGCGGAGGCCGGGGAGATCCTCGAACTCCTGGGCGACCACGCAGCAGCCTCGAAGGTGTACCGACAGGCGGTGACCGCGGAGGGCACCCTCGAACCGGACGTGCGCTCCTCCCTGCACCGCACCCTGGTGTCGGTCGGCGAGCTACCGGCAGCGCGACTGTTGGCGGAGGACGTCCGCCGCTCCGCTCCTGAGGACATCGGGACCTACGCGATCATCGGTGAGACCTACGAGAAGGCCGGCGACCTCAGAGAGGCCCACCGCTGGATGAACCTGGGACTGCAGCGCTTCGGCGGACCAACTACCGACCACGACTCGGAGCGTCGAGCGCTCGATCTGATCCTGCTCGCCATCGTGCGCCGGCGAATCCGGCGGGCGCTGGGGCTGTCACCCGACGCCATCGATCGCCTGGCCGACCGAACGGTACGCAGCCGCAGGAGGACGGCAGCGGAACGGTGACCACAGGCCGCCCGCGAGGGACCGCCCGTGGGGCCGGAGGCCGACATGGCTGGAGCTTCGCTGCCCGATCGGTCCGGTGGATCGCCGCGAGCCCGAGACTCGATCAGCCCGCCGATGCCGTTGGCCAGGCGCGCCGCGGACAGGCGCCTCCACTTACCTGGATCGGCGGAATCGCACGCGGCGGGCCCGCCGATCGACCGCATCCACTGCCCAACCCGCGTCAAGCCACGCGCGCGCCTGGACATGCGTCGGATCGTTCGCCCACCAAGCACGGTGGTGATCCGCAGACGCAGGTAGCGCGGCGCCGAGGAGCTCATCGATGTCGGCGAACCCGAGGGTGACCTCGACTCCCCTTCCGAAGTCGCCGAACCACTGCCCGAGCGGGTCGTACTTGCTCACGTCGATGCCCCCGAGAGCCTGCGGGCCACGGCCTCGCCGCCGAGGCGCCGGATCAGTTCCATGTCGCCGCACACGACCAACAGGTCGCGGGCCCGGGACAGCGCCACGTAGAGCATCTCCTTCGCGCGGGCCTCGTCCCGGAAGCCGTTGACGGCGAGCACGACGGCCGGGCGCTCCAGCCCCTTGAAGCCGAGCACGTGGCCGTAGAAGACGTCGTCGTCCTGCCAGTAGGTGGCCCAGTAGGCGTCCTGGCCCTCGGCCTGCCGCTCCACCTGCACCGGATGACGCCGGTGCGTGGTCAGCAGTGCCACCGACTCCGGCGGCCACCCCTTCTCGAGCAGGCCGTCCGCGACGTCGTCGGCCGCGTCCACGGCGTCCTCCGCTGCGCACTGGACGAACCGGACCGGCACTCCGGCCTGGCCGCGGATGCGCATCTGCTCGGGCGCGAGGCTGGAGAACGTGCCGGCGATCTGCTTGGTGTTGCGCAGGTTCTCGTTGAGCGGGATCGGCATCAGGTCGACGGTCGGGCGCCCTTGCCGCGCGAAGATGCGCTGCCCCTCGTCGGAGAAGACGTACAGGCAGCCGGTGGCCGGCTCGCGCAGCGCCGCCACGACGGCGTCCCACCAGCTCTGGGCGAAGTCCTGCCCCTCGTCGATGACGATCGCGTCGAACCGCTCGCCCTCCGGCAGCGCCGCGGCCAGCTCCACCATCGCGTTGGGCAGACGCTCCTCCCAGTAGCCGCTGTCGTCGTCCGAACCCGGCTCGACACCCCAGCCGATGCCCAGGTTGTGGAAGGTGCCGACGTAGGCCGGCCGCTGCCGCTTCGGCAGCGTCTCCACCCGGCGCTTGAGGAACTCCGCGAGGCCGCGGGAGTAGCACATGAGGGCCACCCGCTGACCGTCGGCGGCAAGCCGGCGGGCCTTCTCCACGGCGAGCCACGTCTTGCCCGAGCCGGCGCCGCCGCGGATCTCGACCCGGTCGTACGACGCAAGCAGGTCCAGGACCTTGGCCTGGTCCTTGGTCAGCAAATCGCACGCGGCCTCGCGCTCGGCCAGCTCGGCGAGCAGGTGCTGCTGCGGGATCGCCGCGCCGGCCAGGCAGTCGACGAGCACGTCGACGTCATCCGCCGTCGGCGGGTCGGGCTCGTCGCGAACCTTGGCCAGGGCGGCTCGGATGCGCGCGGCGGCGTGCGCGACGTCGGTCGAGTCGATCGCCATCCAACGGGCCAGGCCGGGTGCGATGAAGTCGCCGGGCAGCGTGGTCGCCGGCACCGCGACGAGGTGCGCGGTCCGCGGGCGGCCGGCACTCCAGCGCGGGTGGTCGGCCAGGTACTCGCAGAGCAGGTACTTGCAGGCGACCGCCTGGTCCACGGGCCGGATGACGGTGTCGACGCCGTTGTGCAGCTGCCGCCACTCGCCCCGGTCCAGCGAGACGCTGCCGCCCTTGACCTCCACCACGGCGACGCCCACCCCGGGCCAGCCCACGATCAGGTCGGCCTCCCGGTCCTCTCGACCGTCGCTGAAGCGGAGGTTGCAGAACAGCGCGGCGTCGTCGGGCAGCTGGTCGCGCAGCGTCTCCACCAGCAGCCGCTCGGCCGCGGAGGCGAACTGCGGCTCGTCGGGGAACAGCCGTGCGGTCACGCGCGCGCCCCCCAGAGATCGGCCAGCTCCACGTCGACGACGGCGACTGTCACGACGGCTCCTCTACGCTTCCGGCCGGACGTCGGCCGAGGGGTACGGGGTGCACCGACCCTGACACAGCGGCACGACGGATCCGGCGGTTTCGGGGCGATAAGGCCCGCTCCCGTCACAGCAGCCTCAGCACGCCCGCCAGCGGCGGGTCCCAACGCTGCGGCACGTCAGCCGTCAGCGAAGAGCCGGACGCACTGCGCGCAGGCGCTCTGTGACGCCACGAACGACTCGGGCGCCGAGGCGCGGCGGCAGGTGCGGCACCAGCGGAACGAGCGGCGCCGGTGCGAGGCGATGTCGTCCGCGACCATGGCGATGCCGGGCGGGTCGTGCAGGACGTCGTCGCTCGTGAACCGCGGACCGTCGCCCCACAGCGGACTCGGGCGCACCTCGCCCTCCGAGGTGAGCGGGCGGGCGAGGACGAACCACGGAACCTGCACGCCGATCGCGAGCTGCGCCGGCTCACCGCTGACGAACCGCGCCACGCCGTCCCGCTCGTCGGCTCCGACCTCGCGACACAAGCCGGCACCCAGGGCACGGAGGAGGTCGGGGTACGCCACCCCCAGCATCGCGGCCAGCTCCGCCTCGTCGGCGGTCGGCTCGGACTCGCTCCCCCCTGCAGCTCGCAGCTGCCGCACACGAACGCCGCCACGTCCTCCGGCATCAGGCAGCCGCCGAGCGCAACCACCCCCGCGCTCCGCCTGGCGGAAGTCGTCGAACCCCGGCATCCCGTAGACCAGCGGAACCGAGTTCTCCTGCCCGCAGCCGGGACACACCCGCCCCGCCTGCACCCCGACCGACCCGCCCATGCCACTCCCCCGTCCAGCCGTCGTCCGACGGCGAGGCGGACCATGGCACGGGCCACCGACACGGCCGGACCACGTCGGGCACCCCAGGCGCGTGACTCCCCATCCAGCCACTACCGGCCTGGTGGAACAAACCTTGACCGGCTCGCTCGAGCGGCATGTCCGCAGGGAGTCGCTAGAAGCCGACCGTCATTTCGCACGTCGGCCGGTGCTGGACCTCTTCCTCACTCCCCGGGGTGGCGTGCCGATACCAGTGCGGTGAGCTTCGTTGTTCCTGTCAGCAGGATGTGGTCACGTCGGACGCACACCGTGAAGGAGGACTAATGGCTCGGTCGATCGGTGACTGGTTCGCCGACCACGCTCGGTCCCTGCCGGATGACGCTCCAGATGATGAGGTCGTCGAGCCACAGGCGCCGTGGGATGTGCAGTTCTCCGGAACAAGCGCCAAGCGATCCGAGCGGCGGCAGACCGTCACCGGACGAAATCGGGCCGCTGCTCCTGCGCAGCGGCAGCCACGTGATGGTGCCGCAGTCAAGGGAACAACCGGAGGGAAGGCACCAGCTCGGGAGACGATTCTCGCCGCTATCCAGGCGAACCCCCACGTTGATGCCAGGAGCCTTGCGGCTTTCCTTTCGCGGCACGGGACGGCGGTCACGGGCGCTGAAGTCGCAGCGGTGAAGGACCAGTTGGCGTCGCCCTTCAAGGTGATCAAGACCAGACCCGGAAGTCTGCCCACGAGCGCCCTCAAGGCCATGCATGCCATCCATGAGGTCGTACGGGCCAACCCGCAGATGGGAAGAAAGGCCCTCGCTGCGATCCTGCGAAGCCGCGGCGTAGTCGCTACGAAGGCGGAGATCGCAAGCGCGATCGGTCAGGCGCGGGCACCGAAGCCGAGCAATCGCCGCGCCACCGCCGGCAACCGCCAAGCGAAGCAGCCGTCCCACGCGCGACAGAAGATGACAATGGCGCGCAAGCCCGCACGAACCGTCAAGATCGCTGCCAACGCCCAGACGAGCCGGGTCACGCACGAGACGCCGTTGTGCTCTTCCTGCGGCGTGCGAATCAGCATCTACAGCGGGTGTCGCTGCTCCTGACGACGTGCAAGGAGCGGTGACGATCCGCGGAGCAGTCGCCCGCCTCGACTGCTAGCTACCGATGATGCGCGCGCCCCCTGTACGGCCCGTCGGCTGCTCTACAACCGTGCTGGCCGCGCGCCTCCCTAACATCCAGCACCTCAGTCGCCTGCTCACCGGCGGGCGAGTCCGCGCTGCGCGTGTCTGACGAGCTCCGCGGTCATCACTGACCGCCGGCGACGCGGACGAGCGCCCGCTCGAGCGCGTCCATTGCCGCCCGCCGCACGACCGGGTCGACCAGGGCGAGCACCGGAACGTGCACGTGGTGGGTGGCCGCAGACGTCCGCTCGAGTCGGAAGGCCGGAAAGCGACCGGTGACCGCGACCGCGTCGTCGGGGTCGAGCCCGACGGACAGGGTCTGTGGCCTGGCGTAGGCAGCCACCCGCTCCTCCCCGAGCGGACGGACGGCCACGTAGTGCGGCATCACCGAGAGCGTGAGCGCCACCTGCCCGGCCACCTCGTCCACCAGGCTCTGGATGTGGGTGTTCACCTTGTGGCCGGTCAAGGGCTGGAACGACCGCGCGGGCTCCGTGGCGTTCCCGCTCCGATCGGCTCGGCTGCGGTCCTTGCGCACCGGCCGGACCCCGAGGACGTCGGTCAGATCGCGTTCGTCCGCGGAGCGGCGGTAGAGCTCCGCCGGCTTGCCCATCACGCTGGACCCCGGCTGCTTGCGGGCGAACAGCCCGGTCGGCTGGATGAGCCCCCTGCCGACCATGTAGCGACGGAAGGTGTCGATGGACGGCCGCGCCTCCCCCGGTCCCGGCTGCGGCGCCACGGTGTCGTGCAGAGCCTGCAGGGCCTTGAGGGTGAACCGCTCCCCGAGCAGGCCGGCCGGGTCCGGCTGGAGGGCGTAGTCCTGGCGCACCCGGTCGACGGCGAGCCGCACGATCTCGTCGTGGTCGAACGGCTGGCCCTCAGCCTCCTCCACCGGGACGACACGGACGTCCGGGCGGTTGGCGAGCACCGGGTCGACGTCCTCGCCGAGCACGACGACGACGTGCGCGACGGCGAGGACCCAGCCGCGGTCGTCACGGTCCGGGTCGTCGAAGACGTGCAGCTGCTGGGGCCGGGTGCCGCGGAGCCCCACCTTCTCCGCGAGCGAGCGGAGCACCGCGTCGGCCAGCGTCTCGCCTTCGTGCAGGAAGGTGCCCGGAAGCGCCCACTCCCCGCCGTGCGCGCCGCCGTCCGGGCGCTCGTGCTGGAGGACGCCGAGGGCGGCGTTCCGCACGTCGACCACCAGGACGGCGGTGTCGACCGCCACGGACGGTCGCGGGTAGTCAGCCAGCGTGCGGCCCGAGCTGTCCCGACGGGGCTGTGCGGATTGATCGCTCACCCGGTTGACACTATCGGCATGTCTGCGGTTAAGTCTCTATTGAGGCAAATTTGATTCTAAGTAGGGAGGCGAGCATGCAGCTCCATGTCGGACAGGGCACCCACCGCGGCCCGCTCACGATCTTCCCCGTCTGGACGGACGCGCCGGCTGGGCATCGCGGCTACGTCACCGGCACCGACGCTCCAGTCGACGTCGCCGAGCGAGCCGGCCGGCCCGCCGGCGACCAGCTCGTGGTGACCAACCGCGGGCAGCGCCCCGTACTGCTGCTCTCCGGTGAACTGCTCGAGGGCGGCTGGCAGACCCGCGCCCTGACGGCCACGACGCTGCTGGCGCCGGGCATTCCGTCCGTGGAGCACGTGGTCTGCGTCGAAGAGGGCCGGTGGGGCGGGGCTGTCAGCCACTCCCGCCAGGGCCGGCGCGTGCCGGCCGCCGTCCGTGCCCGGTTCGGTCACGCCGACGCGCAGCGGGCGGTGTGGGAGCGGGTCCGCGGCTACGACGCCGTCGCCGGCCCGTCGGAGACCGGCTCGCTGGCCGACCGGCTGGACCGCACGGCGCCGGCCGCCCGCGACCTGACCAGGGGCCTCCGACCCCTGTCCGGGCAGCGCGGGATCCTGATCGGCATCGCCGGCCGTCCCGTCGCGCTCGAAGTCTTCGACAGCGGGCGGACGCTCGCCGCGCACTGGTCCGGCCTGCTGCACGCGGCGACGCTGGACGCCCTCGGCCGGTCGGACGTCCGGACCCCGGCCGCGCTGGCACGCTCGTTCGCCGAGCGCGTCGAAGGCACCCGGCTCACCACGGGGGCCCCGGCCGGGCTCGGCCGCCGGCTCTCCGGTGGCGGTCGGGTCCGCGTGGACGACGTCCGCTGGCACGACCGCACCGTCCACCTGTCCGCCGTCCTCCAGGAGGTCTGAGTGAGCCCGTCCATGCACCGCTCCCACCGCGTCGCCGGCGCGCTCGTCGGCTCTGCGGTGGGTGACGCACTCGGCGCCCCGTTCGAGTTCGGCCCGCCCGGGCAGTTCTCCGGGCGCTTCCCCTCCCCCGCCCGCGGCTCCAAGACGGAGATGTGCGGCGGCGGCTCGCTGCGCTGGGAGCCGGGCGAGTTCACCGACGACACCCAGATGGCGCTGCTGGTGGCTGAGTCGCTGGTGTCGTCCGGCGGGCTGGACCCGGCCGACGTCTTCGACCGGTTCTCGACATGGGCGGCGGCCGGGCCGCCGGACATCGGCAACCAGACGCGGGCCGTCCTGGGCTCCGGCCGGCCGTGGGACGTCGCCGCGGCCGAGCACTTCGCCCGGTCCGGTCACGCGGCCGGCAACGGCTCGCTGATGCGGACGACGCCGGCCGCCATCCGGTTCGCCCGGGACGGGCGTGAGGCGACCATGGACGCCGCCCGGCGCATCTCGGCGCTGACCCACGGGGACCCCTCGGCCGGCGAGGGCTGCGCGATCTTCTCCGAGCTGATGCGGGTGGCGCTCGACGGCGGTGACCCGCTGACGGCGATCCCGTCTGCGCTCGACGCGGTGGCCCCGGAGCACCGGGAGCGGTGGGCGACCGTGCTGGCGCCGTCGTGGACGCCTGCGGACGCGACCGAGTCGAACGGCGCCGTGTGGCCGACGCTCGGGCAGGCGGTGTGGGCGCTGCGCAACGGCCGGGACTTCGCCGAGGTGCTGCGGCTGGTCGTCGACCTCGGTGGTGACACCGACACGGTGGCGTGCGTCGCCGGCGGGCTGGCCGGGGCGGTGTTCGGCATGGGCACGATCCCGAGCCGGTGGGCGTCGGTCGTGCACGGCCGCGTCCCCGGGCACGGCGACAAGGTGTGGCGGGTGGCCGACCTGCAGCAGCTCGCCGCCTCCCTCGACGGCGGCGTGCAGCAGAACTACGACCCGGGCGTGATCCCGCGGATCGGCCCGACGGAAGTGCTGCCCGGCATCTGGGCCGGCAACCTCGACGGCGCGCGGTACAGCGACGAGGACTTCGCCGTCATCTCCCTGTGCCGGCTCGGTGAGCCGTTCCCGCACCCGGTGCACCGGATGGCCTACATCGCCGACAACGAGCACAACGCCGATCTCGACGTCATGCTCGCCGACGTCCTGGACGACATGGCCGCGCTGCAGGCCGAGGGTCACCGATTGCTCGTTCACTGCCACGGCGGCGCCTCGCGCACCGGCCTGGTGCTGCGCGGCTTCCTGGTGCGCGAGAAGGGGATGTCGGTCGAGGAGGCGACGGCGCACGTCGCCGAGCGCTGGCCGCACCTCGGGCTGTGGAACAGCAGCTTCACCGCTGCATTGCATCAACTCGCTCACTGACCGCCGGCCTTGATTCCGAGGGCACCGCCTCACGCTCGTCAGAGCGTCATCGCTCGTCGCCACCCTCGATGGGCTCCTCAGTGTCGAGGTCCTGACGAAGGTTCGGCGGCAACTCGAGACCGTACTTCTCCGCGAGCAGCATGGTCGCCCCGTAGTGACGCGCCTGCTTGGCGATGTCGCCGAGCACGTGGGCATTGGTTCCTGCACCCGCGAAGATGGCAATCAACGGCATGCCCATGCGGGCGTTCTTCACGGGCACCCGGCCGCCACCACCCATCTGCTTCATGAGCTTCTCCACCGCAGCCATGAGGCGGTGGTCTTCGCGGAGCTTCTGGCTCCAATTGATGCGGCCCTTTGCGGCACTGAACGCCGCGCCGGCGCTCTTGACGGTTCCGGCTTTGGGCCCCTGATTCCGGTAGGCGCGTACGACCATGCGGTCGATCATGTGGCGCATGGCTGGGTCGCCCGCGTCGAAGCCGTACGCGTAGCAGATGCGAGTGGCGATGGCGCCGCTGAGCGCCTGCATGGCCACCATGTCGAGAGTGATCGCCGCCAGGCTGCCGACGACCGGCACCGGAATCATGGCGAGCGCGCCGAAGCTCGCACCCTGAGCCGCCCCGAGCGTTCGCCAGCGGAGAACCATCCCCTCTGTGAACTCTTCCAAGAGCTGGAGATCGAGCTCCTTCAGGTCCTTCAAGCAGGTGACGTCGCGGCCCTTGTTCTGATGGTGATCGATGACCGCCTGTTGGTCGGTCAATTCGACCACCCAGTCGTTGATGAGCTCGAGCAGGTGGACGACGCCCTTGACCGTGGGCACGAGGGCGGCATCCAGCGCGTGACGCGCGACCTCCTTGACCCGGTCCGGAGTCACCTCGGAGACCGCACGACCGGCCTTAGATGCCGTGTCCTTGGAGGCCAGTGCAGCCGTACCCAGCGCTGCCCTGAAGCGCGGCGACATCAACTGCCTCCTCGCGACCTTCTCCCCCCAATGCGACTGCAACTCGTCCCACCTGGCTCGCTCGTAGGACGACATGGGGTTCAGGCTGGGCCCGCTTTCGATCATTCGGAGGAGGTGAACCGCCCCGGCAAGTCCGGAGACTCCGTTCCTTGGGAAGGATGGAGTCATGGCAGGAAGTTCCACCACGAGGT
>NZ_JAAGWG010000036.1 GCF_010682065.1 Blastococcus saxobsidens | reverse complement strand
GGTCCTCCTGCCGGCTGACCAGCGACGCCGCCATGGCGAAGATCGCCGCGTAGAACGCGTAGCCCAGCACGAACCCGGCGACCACCGAGATCACCGTGCCGACGAGGTCCCCCGGCACCGCGACCAGGTCGAAGGCGAGCGCCCCCGCGACGCTGATGACGCCGATGATCACGATCTGGGCGAGCCCGAGGACGCCCAGGCCGATGATCTTCCCGGCGAGCAGCTGCCAGGGGCGCATGGTCGCGAGCAGCAGCTCGACGACCCGGCTGGACTTCTCCTCCACCACGCCCTGCGCGATGAACTGGCCGAACATGATCAGCAGGCCGTAGAGCAGGACGACGCCGATGATCGCGACGAGGACCTGCTCCTGCTCGGCCGCGTCGTCCTCGCCGCTCAGCGCGGTGACCTCGACCTCGGGCACGGCCGTGAGCTCGACGCCGGCCTCGGCCAGCTGCTCGGTGACCGCGACACCGGCGACGGCGGCGTTCACCACCGCCTCCATCGTCGAGTCGCGGTCCAGGACGAGCAGCTCGGGGGCCGATCCGGTCGCCAGCAGCGCGCCGTCGACGTCCTCGGCCTCCACGGCGGCACGGGCGGCGTCCTCGTCGTCGAGCTCGACGACCGTGACGTCGATGCCGACCGCTTCCCCCTGCGCCTGGACGGCGGGGCCGAGCGCGGAGCTGTCCCCGACGATGCCCAGCCGGCCCTCGTCGCCGCCGGACGCCGTGGCGATCTGGAAGGCCATCAGCCCGACCAGCAGCAGGATGGTGACGCCCAGCCCGACGAGGAAGTTCTTGTCCCGCAGCCGCGTGGAGATCTCCCGGCCGGCGACGAGCCGGACGAGCTCGCTGCTGCCCGGGGCGCGCCCGGTGCTGTTCGGCGCGCTCACGCCGCCACCTCCTCGTCGGTGCTGGGGGCCGCGACCGCGCCGCGGAAGAGCTCGACCAGGCTGGGCTCGCGCCAGGCGAAGTGCGCCACCCGGCCGGTACGCAGCGCGGCGGCCAGCACGGCCTGGTCGTCGGCGCCGTCGGCGAGCTCCAGGAGCGTGTCCCCCGCCTGCTCGGAGACGACGCGGGCACCCGGCAGCGCGGCGGCCCAGCCGGGGGCGGCGTCGGGGACGACCACCCGCAGCAGCCGGCCGGCCTCGCGGCGGCGCAGCTCCTCGACGGTCCCGGTCGCGACCATGCGGCCCCGGGCGAGGATGCCGACGGAGTCGCACAACCGCTCCACCAGGTCCAGCTGGTGGCTGGAGAAGACCACCGGGACGCCGGTGCGGACCTGGCCCAGCAGCGCCTCGGCGAGCGAGTCGACGCCGACCGGGTCCAGGCCGGAGAACGGCTCGTCGAGGATGAGCACCTCGGGCCGGCTGACCAGCGCGGCGGCCAGCTGGACGCGCTGCTGGTTGCCCAGCGACAGCTTCTCGACGGCGTCGCCGCGGCGGGCACCGAGCCCCAGCCGCTCCACCCACTCGGCCGACGCCCGCGCGGCGGCGGCGGCGTCCAGGCCGTGCAGCCGGGCGAAGTAGGTGATCTGCTCGCCGACCTTCATCTTCGGGTAGAGCCCGCGCTCCTCCGGCATGTAGCCGACCCGGCGCCGGGTCTGCTGGTCCAGCGGGCGGCCTTGCCAGCGCACCTCGCCGGCGTCGGGGATCACGAGTCCCATGGCGATGCGCATCGTCGTGGTCTTGCCCGCGCCGTTGGAGCCGCAGAACCCGAACATCGAGCCCGGCCGCACGGCGAAGCCGACGTCGTCGAGCACCTGGTTCGCGCCGTAGCTCTTGCGGAGCCCGTCGAACTCGAGCACCTGTCCTCCTGCCGTCGTCGTCCGTCGCGGAAACCGTAGCGGTGCTCAGGACCTCTGACGTACCGGTTCCGCGCGGTGGGCGCGCCGCCCGCGCGGACGCTGCCGGACGCAGGTGAACGGAGGGTGGACGCCCGCCTCGCGGGGGCCGCCCGGGTGCGGTGTCATCGAGGCATGAGCGAGCGCAACGGCGTGGCGCAGCCGCCCACCGGCGTCGGCCTGGAGCAGCTGCGCGGTGCCGCGGCGGGGTGCCGGGCGTGCGAGCTGTGGCAGGACACGACGCAGACCGTCTTCGGCGAGGGACCCGGGACGGCCCGCGTCGTGTTCGTCGGCGAGCAGCCCGGCGACCAGGAGGACCGGAAGGGCGAGCCGTTCGTCGGCCCGGCGGGGCGGCTGCTGGACAAGGCGCTCGACGACGCCGGGATCGATCGGGCGACGGCGTACGTGACGAATGCGGTGAAGCACTTCGGCCACACGCTGAAGGGCAAGCGCCGCATCCACCAGACGCCGGGGGCCGAGCACCTGCGGGCCTGCCGGCCGTGGCTGGAGGCGGAGTTCGCCGTCCTGCAGCCCGAGGTGGTCGTGGCGCTCGGCGCGACGGCGGCGAAGTCGCTGATCTCCCCGTCGTTCCGGATCACCCGGGACCACGGGCAGCTGATGCCGTGGACCCCGCCCGGCGTGCGCGCCGCCGAGGCCGCGCTGCCGGAGGCCGACCAGGACGAGGACGCCCCGCACCAGACCTGGATCCTCGCGACCACCCACCCCTCGGCGATCCTGCGCACGCCGGACGAGGCACGCGACGCCGCCTACGCCGCCCTGGTCGCCGACCTGACTGTCGTGCGCGACGCCTTGGCTTAGAAGCCTTCTTGGATCTCAGATGGAGATCACGCCTTCCGTCGCAACCTCAACATCTCAATCTGGCGCTCCGAAATGATCCGGTAGTTTTTCACCCCTCGCCTGTAGTCTTCAGCATCACGTTCAATATCTACATCAGGCCCGGGAATTCCCCCAGGAACCATCTCGAACAGTTTCAACTCAAGATGGGGATCGAGACCTTGATGACACGTGTGACACAAGGTGATGAGGTTACCCGCCTCGGTTAAGCCACCCTTTCCGTGCGGCAAGATGTGATGCACGTGTAGTTCGATGTCCACGTAGTCCGATGCCCGACGACCGCAAGAGCGGCAACGAAAGTCATCGCGTCTCAGTACCTCCATCCGCAACTTGCGCGTAGGCGCATGCTGTAAGGCCTTGGAGGGAAGAGTGTGAGCTTGACGGACACCCCACCATGTCGGGACGCATTCCACAGGGTCAAAGAACTGAGGAAACCGCCGCTTGGCTATCGACTCTTCGATCAGTCCGTTACCACCGAGTCGCAGAAAGTAGAAGAGCGTCTCATTATCGTTCACAACGACGCACGTTTGCCCTAGATCGATCCAAATGCGTCGCATCACTTCAGCACGCACGGGCACGGGGGCCCGCAATTCCCAGTAGGGCTTGGACCCGGCACCCACTAGACCGGTCTCCATTGACCACTCGATGCGGCCATCATCGGAAGCCGTGAACGTGAGGGCGAAGTAGGTCGAATCGGGGTCGACAAACTGTAGGGCATCGCGGAGCCGAACCATCTCCTCGTCACTCATGCCCATGTCCTCATCGCCTCCTGTGCCAAGGCCGAGAGTTGAGTCGACTTTCTGACGAGGACTGCAGGACTGCAGGCCTGAAAACGGTGACTACCTCAAGATTGCAGCAGGCCAGGTCGTCAGCGGGTACCTGTGTAGCTGTCCGTGGCCCAGGTTCCCCAGCGCATGAAGAAGCATAGGAACGGGTCGAGGATGTGGAGCTCGTCGTTCTTGTACACCAGCGCCGGGTCCGCGGTACCACGCTCCTCTTCCGCGATGTCGGCCATGCTGGAGAGCGACGAGGCCACGTCACGCCCGCGCGGGTTCTCCACCAGGATGCCGTCCAGGGACTTCATGATCTGGGGCTGCGTGAGGACGGTCTGCGGGCCCGTGTGCGCGATGGCCATCAGGAGGGCTGGGTAGATGTCCGTCGCCGATCCATCCTTCAGCTGCCGTTCCATGCGCTCCTGGCCGCGCACCTTGGGGCCCCGGCGCACCTTCTCGAAGATGGGCGGAGCGGTCCGCATGGCGATGCGCTTGAAGAAGTCGTCCCACCCGCTGGGCGGTTCGGTGAGCGCCACGGGCTCGTCCTGCGTCTGCTGGATGTGCTGCCCCACTGTCAAGTCGTAGCAGAGCTGCTGCATAAGGAAGGGGGCGCCGAAGCTGTTCTCCGCCAGCTTGGCGGCGACCACCTCGCCGTCATCGATGATGCCGAGCGCCTCGAAGCCCATCCGCGCGATGAACCGGAGCTCATCCTCGTCCCAGTGCCGGATCTGCTGGTGCCAGACGCGCCCACCCATGTCGGGCTCCTCGCGGACGATCTGGAACGCCTCATGAGGCACGGCGATCATGATCACGTGAGTGGTCGGGAGCAGGCTCTTGATCGCCCGCGCGATGTCGCGCTTGACCGCGTCGTCCACGTAGTGAAAGTCATCGATCACGATCGGGACGGCGAGCGTAGCCAGACCACCACGTGCGACATCGGCGATCGACCGCTGGCGGGCGAACCGCCGCCCGTGCGTTGTTGCACCGCCGACGGTGCCGCTGCCCGTGGCCTTACCGAAGCCTGCGAAGCCGACTTCCATACCGATCTGGGCGGAGCCCTGGTTCTGGACTCCGTCGGTCATCTCCACCTCGTCGTACAGACCGAGCCAGTCGACGATGGACTCCCAGAAGACGTCCACAGACGTGAGGTCCTGGCCGTAGATCCAGATCGCCTCCGCCTTGGGGAGGACGCGCCCGATGAGCACCGTCTTCCCTGACTTGCTGGGGCCAGAGATCGAGAGAGCCTTCCCAGACTGGTCCAGGTACTCCCGGACCTCCTGCTCCAGCTTGAACTCGTCCCGCGGGTTGTACGTCACCTCGGGCTCTCCGCCGGCGACGAACACGTTCCGGGTCAGATACCGCTCGGCCATGGGGGTGACTCTAGGTGCTGACGGCGGCAGGCAGGAGCTACTGGCGACCTCCGAGGACGCACGCCTACTAGGACTTGCTCGGTCAAGCACCTCGGCCACACGCTCGAGGGCAAGCGGCGCATCCACCAGACGCCGCGGCCGGAGCAGCTGCGGGCCTGCCGGCCGTGGCTGGAGGCGGAGTTCGCCGTCCTGCAGCCGGAGGTGGTCGTGGCCCTGGGCGCGACGGCGGCAAAGGCGCTGATCTCGCCGTCGTTCCGGATCACCCGGGACCACGGCCGGCTGATGCCGTGGCCCCGCCCGGCGCGCCGGACCCCGCGGAGGACGACGACGAGGACGCCCCGCACCAGACCTGGATCCTGGCCACCACGCACCCGTCGGCGATCCTGCGCACGCCGGACGAGGCCCGCGACGCCGCCTACGCCGCCCTGGTCGCCGACCTCCGGTTGGTCGCGCACGCCCTCGCCTGAGGGCGGGGTCAGCGGGCCGGGTCGGTCTCCACCGTCGACCGCGAGGCGCGGAAGAACCAGAACGAGGGCACCAGCAGCGCGACGACGACCATCGACAGCACGACCACGACGCCGCCGGACACCATCGCCACGGTCACCCCGGCCGCGCTGGCCAGGGCACCGGCCCGCAGGTCGCCCAGCCGCGGGCCACCGGCGACGACGACGAGGAAGACGCCCTGCATCCGCCCGCGCATGTCGTCGGGGGCGGCCAGCTGCAGCATCGACGAGCGCAGCACGGCGCTCACCATGTCGCCCGCGCCGGCGACCGCGAGGAAGAGCACCGCCAGCCACAGCGAGTCCGCGTAGCCGAACCCGATGATCGCCACGCCCCACACCACGATGGCGACGAGGACGGCGGCGCCCTGCCGGTCGATCCGCGACACCCAGCCCGACGTCAGCCCCATGGCCAGCGCGCCGATCGAGATCCCGGCGAACAACCAGCCCAGGGCGTTCGGCGAGCCCTCGAACCGGGTGGCCTCCAGCTCCGGGAAGACGGCCTGCGGCCAGGCGAAGAGCATCGCGATGATGTCGACGACGAACGTCATGAGCAGCACCGGCTGGGTGCGCAGGAAGGCGAAGCCCTCGCCCACGCCGCGCACCGCGGCGCCCAGCCGCACCACCCCTGCCCGGCCCCCGGGCGGGAGGGGCGGCAGCCCCCGGAGGAGCAGCGCCGCGACGAGGAAGCCGACCGCGTCGATCACGTAGGTGAGGAACAGCTCCCCGCTGGCGATCAGGACGCCGGCCAGCAGCGGCCCGGCGATCACGCCGACCTGGCGCACCGTCATCGCCAGCGCGTTGGCCGCCGGCACGAGCGGGATCCCGACGACCGCGGGGATCGCGGCGCTGCGGGCCGGCTGGTTCACCGCGGCGAACCCGGACACGAACGCGGTGAGCACCCACAGCAGCGCCAGGTTCCCGCCGCCGGGCAGCAGCGCCTGGACGGCGAGCAGCGCGCTGGTGACCGCTGCACCGGTCGAGGTGATCAGCATCAGCCGCCGCCGGTCCATGACGTCGGCGATCGCGCCGCCGAGCAGCCCGAACACGATCAGCGGGACGAGCGCCACCAGCGACGTCACGCCGACGAAGAAGCTGTCGCGGGTGAGCGCGTAGACCTGGAACGGGACGGCGACCAGCGTCATCTGCTGGCCGATCATCGTCAGCGCCACGCCGCCGAACAGCCGGCGGTAGGCCGGGATCTGCAGCGGGGTGGTGTCCACCGCCCAGCCGCGGCGCCGGTGCACCGGCTCGGGGACCGGCTCCTCGATCGCGCGGCCGCCCTCGACCGGGTCGACCGGATCCAGCGGGTCCTGCGGGGAGCTCACGGTGTCATCGGTTCGCTCCCGCGGACCGCTCCGCTCCTCGCTCGTTCCTCGCTGCGATGCTCACGCTCCTGCTCGCTCACGGCGCGAGCCGCTGGACGATCCAGCCCCCGCCCTCGGCCTCGGCCTCGTCGAGCACGAACCGCAGCCGGTCGTGCAGCCGGTCACCACCGCCCTGCCAGAACTCCACCCGCTCCGGGACGACCCGGTACCCGCCCCAGGTCGCCGGCCGGGGCAGCGGCCCATCCGGCGTCTGCTCGTCGAGCAGCCGCACCCGCCCGGCGAGCTCCTCGCGGGAGTCGACGACGGTGGACTGGACCGAGGCGGCGGCCGCCAGCTGGGCGCCGCGCGGCCGCGGGTCCCACAGCCCGTCGGACGCCGTCTCGCCGATCCGCTCCACCCGGCCGGCCACCCGCACCTGGCGCTGCAGGGCGTGCCACGGGAAGACCAGCGCCGCCCGCGGGTTCACCGCCAGCTGCGCGCCCTTGGCCGAGGCGTAGCTGGTGCCGAACACGAACCCCGAGGCGTCGTACCCCTTCATCAGCACGATGCGGGCGTCGGGTGCGCCGTCGGCGTCGGCGGTGGCGACGACGACGGCGTTGGGCTCCGGGAGCTCCGCGGCGACGGAGTCGGCGAACCAGCGGTCGAACTGCTCGTGCCACGTGGACGCGAGGTCCTGCTCGGAGAAGCGGCCGGCGTCGTAGTCACGGCGCATGCGGGCGAGGTCGGGCACGCCGCCATGCTGACACCGGCCGGCGCCGGCGGCTCGGGAGGGCCCCCGCCGGGACGTCGCGCAGCCCCCCGTGTGCCGCGCGGCGGACGACGGCCTAGGGTCGGCAGGCAATCGTGCGCCCCTACGGGCGTGTGCAGGTCCGTGCGCAGAGGAGCATGCGAGATGGCCGACGACTTCGTACCCGGCCTGGAAGGCGTCATCGCCTTCGAGACGGAGATCGCCGAACCCGACAAGGACGGCGGTTCGCTGCGCTATCGCGGCGTCGACATCGAGGACCTCGTCGGCAAGGTGACCTTCGGCAACGTGTGGGCCCTGCTCGTCGACGGCAAGTTCGGCCCCGGCCTCCCCCCGGCCGAGCCGTTCCCCATCCCGGTGCACAGCGGTGACGTCCGCGTCGACGTGCAGGCCGCGCTGGCCATGCTCGCGCCGTTCTGGGGCTACCGCCCGCTGCTGGACATCTCCGCCGAGGAGGCCCGCGACCAGCTGGCCCGCGCCGCGGTCATGGCGCTGTCCTACGTGGCCCAGTCCGCCCGCGGCATCGGCACCCCCGCCGTCCCGCAGAAGCGGATCGACGAGGCCTCCACCATCGTCGAGCGCTTCATGGTCCGCTGGCGCGGCGAGCCCGACCCGCGCCACGTCGCCGCGGTCGACGCCTACTGGACCTCGGCCGCCGAGCACGGCATGAACGCCTCCACGTTCACCGCCCGCGTCATCGCCTCCACCGGCGCCGACGTCGCCGCCGCCATGTCCGGGGCCATCGGCGCCATGTCCGGCCCGCTGCACGGCGGCGCCCCCTCCCGGGTGCTGCACATGCTCGACGAGGTCGAGAAGACCGGCGACGCCGAGAAGTACGTGAAGGACCTGCTGGACCGCAAGGAACGGCTGATGGGCTTCGGCCACCGGGTCTACCGGGCCGAGGACCCCCGCGCCCGCGTGCTGCGCCGCTCCGCCCAGGAGCTCGGCGCCCCGCGCTTCGACGCCGCCCTCGCCCTGGAGCAGGCCGCCCTCAAGGAGCTGCGCGAGCGGCGTCCGGACCGGCCGGTCGAGACCAACGTGGAGTTCTGGGCGGCGATCGTCCTCGACTTCGCCGAGGTGCCCAGCCACATGTTCACCTCGATGTTCACCTGCGCCCGCACCGCCGGCTGGTGCGCGCACATCCTCGAGCAGAAGGAGACCGGCCGCCTCGTGCGACCGTCGGCCCGCTACGTCGGCCCCGACTCCCGCAAGCCCGAGGCCGTCGAGGGCTGGGACACCATCAACCACCAGGCCGCCTCGATCTGAAGAAGGACCCCGCTGCCCCCCACCGCTCGCAGGCTCGCGGTGGGGCCCTGCAGCGGGGTCGTTCCACGCACACCCACTGGAAGGCATCCCCCCGGATGAGCATCACCATCCCCGCCGAGCTCCTGCCCGCCGACGGCCGGTTCGGGTGCGGTCCGTCCAAGGTCCGCCCCGAGGCGCTGCGGGCACTGGCCGGCGACGGCGCGGAGCTCATGGGCACCTCGCATCGCCAGGCCCCGGTCAAGAACCTGGTGCGCCGGGTCCGGGAGGGCCTGACGCAGCTGTTCGACCTGCCCGACGGCTACGAGGTCGTGCTGGGCAACGGTGGGACGACGGCCTTCTGGGACGCCGCCCTGTTCGGTCTGATCCGCGACCGCGCGGCCTTCGGCACCTACGGGGAGTTCTCGGCCAAGTTCGCCTCCGGCGCCAAGGAGGCCCCCTTCCTGGGCGAGCCGGTGGTCGTCACGGCCGAGCCGGGCTCACTCGCCCTGCCGACGGCGACCCCCGGCGTCGACACCTACGCCTGGGCGCACAACGAGACCTCGACCGGTGTCATGGCGCCGATCGCCCGACCGTCGGGCACCGAGGACGCGCTGGTGCTCGTCGACGCGACGAGCGGCGCCGGTGGCCTGCCGGTCGACGTCTCGCAGACCGACGTCTACTACTTCGCGCCGCAGAAGTCCTTCGCCGCCGACGGCGGGCTGTGGGTGGCCCTGATGTCGGCCGACGCGCTGCAGCGGATCGCCGAGATCAAGGCCTCGGGGCGCTGGGTGCCCGGCTTCCTGGACCTCTCGATCGCGGTGGACAACTCGGCGAAGGACCAGACCTACAACACCCCCGCCGTCGCCACGCTCTTCCTGCTCGCCGACCAGATCGACTGGATGCTCGGCCTCGGCGGGCTGTCCGGCGCCGTCGCCCGCAGCCGCGACTCCTCGGGCCGGCTCTACGGCTGGGCGGAGAATTCGGGGTACGCGACGCCGTTCGTCGCGAACCCCGACCACCGCAGCCTGGTCGTCGGCACCATCGACTTCGCCGAGTCGGTGGACGCCGCCGCCCTCGCCACCACGCTGCGCGCCAACGGCATCGTCGACGTCGAGCCCTACCGCAAGCTGGGCCGCAACCAGTTGCGGGTGGGCATGTTCCCGGCCGTCGACCCGGACGACGTGAGCGCGCTGACCGCCTGCATCGACCACGTGGTCGAGCGTCTCTGAAGAAGGACCTCGTCCTCCCCACCCTTCGCGAGCTCAGGCGGGCCCGGGACGAGGCCGAGCGCGCAGCTCGTGTGGTCAGGTTCAGTCGATCGGTAGGAGGTGAGCGTGTCCCCCGACGCGTCCGCCTCCGTCACCGACCTGTTCGCCGCCGGCGGGGAGGCCGGCCGGCTGATGGCGGCCCACGACTGGGCCCGCAGCCCCGTCGGGCCGGTCGCCTCCTGGCCGGCCGGGCTCTGCCACGCCGTCCGGACCGTCCTGGTGTCCAAGTTCCCCATGGTCCTCACCTGGGGCCCCCACTTCACCCAGTTCTACAACGACGCGTACGCACCCTTCATCGGCGCGAAGCACCCGGCGATCGGCGAGGACATCCGCGTCACCCTCGCCGAGGGCTGGGACGCGCTCGGCCCGCCCATCGCCCACGCGATGGAGACGCTCGAGGCCTCGTGGCTGCCCGGCCTGCTCCTCCGGCTGGAGCGCTCCGGGTACGTCGAGGAGACCTACTTCACCGTCTCGCACGCACCGGCGTTCGACGACGAGGGCCGGGTCGCGGGCATGCACGGCGTCTGCACCGAGGTGACCGGCCAGGTCCTCGGCGAGCGGCGGCAACGGCTCCTGCACGAGCTGGCGACGGTCGGCAGCCAGCTCGACGACGAACGGCAGACGGTGGCGGCGATGTGCCGCGCGCTCGGGGGCGACGCGCTGGACGTCCCCTTCGCCGCCGTCTACCTGTCGGCGCCCGGTGAGCCGGGGTTCCGCCGCACCGCGACGGTGGGCTGCGACCCCGGCCTCCTGCCGGAGACGGCCGGCAGCGAGGACGAACTGGCCGGCGTCGTCGGCGGGCTCGACGTCACCGGCGGCCCGTTCGGCGACAGGGTGACCGACACGGTGGTCCTCCCGCTGACCGCCGCGCGCAACGGCGAGCCGCTGGGCCTGCTGCTCGCGGGCAGGAGCCCCAACCGCGCGCTGGACGACGAGTACCGGTCCTTCTACGAGCTCGTGGCCGGGCAGTTCGCAGGTGTCGTGGTGAACATCCGGGCGTTCGCGGACGAGCGGCGGCGGGCCGAGTCCCTGGCCGAGCTCGACCGGGCGAAGACGACCTTCTTCTCCGACGTCAGCCACGAGCTACGCACCCCGCTGACCCTGCTCCTGGGCCCGATCGGCGACGTCCTGGAGAGCAGCACCGAACCGCTGCCCGCCGACGTGCGGGACCAGCTGGAGCTGGCCATGCGCAACGGCCAGCGGCTGCAGCGGCTGGTCAACGACCTGCTGGACTTCGCCAGCATCGAGGCGGGCCGGGTGACCCCGGTCCGGGTGCGGACGGACCTCACCTCGTTCACCGCCGAGCTCGCCGGCATCTTCCGTTCCGCCGCCGAACGCGCCGGTCTGCGGCTGACGGTCGACTGCCCCCCGCTGGAGCGGCCCGCCCACGTCGATCCCCGCATGTGGGAGAAGATCGTCGTCAACCTGCTGGCCAACGCGGTGAAGTACACCTTCGTCGGCGGCATCGACGTGACCCTGCGGGCCGAGGGCGACTCGTTCTCCCTGGCCGTCTCCGACACCGGCGTCGGCATCGTGGCCGAGGAGCTGCCGAACCTCTTCCAGCGCTTCCACCGCGTCGGCGGCGCCGCGGCCCGCACCCGCGAGGGCTCGGGCATCGGCCTGGCGATGGTGCACGAGCTCACCGCGCTGCACGGCGGTTCCGTCTCCGTCGTGAGCGAGCCGGGCCGGGGCAGCACCTTCACGGTCACCCTGCCCTTCGGCGCGCCCGACGCCGAGGCGTCCGGCCCGACGGCGGTCCCCTCGGAGGCCGCCCGCGGCGAGGCGGCCAGCTGGGAGGAGGACACCGCCCGGCCCGAGGGCGAGGTGGCCGGCGGTGCCGGCGGCGCCGCCGTGCTGGTGGTCGACGACAACGCCGACATGCGGGCGTACCTGACCCGCCTGCTGGCGCCGCACTACTCGGTGCGCACCACCGCCAACGGGGAGGAGGCGCTGGCCGCCGTCGCCACCCGGCCACCGGACCTGGTGCTGACCGACGTGATGATGCCGCGCGTCGACGGCTTCGAGCTGCTGCGGGCACTGCGCACGGACCCGGCCACCCGTCCGATCCCGGTCATCATGCTGACCGCCCGGGCCGGCCAGGAGGCCTCGGTCGAGGGGCTGGAGGCCGGCGCGGACGACTACCTGGCCAAGCCGTTCCGGGCCGCCGAGCTGCTGGCCCGCGTCCGCGTCGTGCTGGACCGCGCCGCCGGCCGGGCCCTCGCGCCTCCGGAGCCGCGGCCGGAGCCCGCACCCGCGCCGGTCCCGCCGCCGCCGGCCGTGTCGCTGCCCACGGTGCCCCTGCCGGCCCTGACCGTCGCCCGGCCGGAGCCCGTGGCCGAGCCCGTGGCGGCGCCCGCGCCGCCGGCCGGGGACCCGCACGCCGCGGAGTGGCGGCTGCCCGCCGAGCTCGAGTCCACCACCCTGGTCCGCCGCCGGCTGCGCGCGCTGCTCGAGCGGGCCGGCGTCGACCCGGACCAGTCCTACGACCTGCTGCTGGCGGCCTGCGAGGCGGCCAGCAACGCCATCGAGCACGCCCAAGACCCGACGGAGCCGGTGATCGACGTCGCGGCGCGGGTGAGCGAGGAGCAGGTCGAGATCACGGTGCGCGACCACGGTCAGTGGCGCGAGCGCGTGCCCAGCATGGACCGCGGCCGCGGCTCGACCCTGATGAGCGCGTTCGCCGACGTGACGGCGACGCCCAGCCCCGAAGGCACCGTGGTCCGCATCCGCTCACCCCGGTTGCGCAGGCGCCCCGCCGGCTGAGCCGCCGTCAGCGCAGCAGCCAGGTGTCCTTGCTGCCGCCACCCGGCACGCCGGGCCGTCCCGGTCCACCGTCGGGAGCGACCCGGGTGAGCGCCAGCGGCAGGACGGTCGTCGTCGCGCCCGCCACCGAGAACATCCGCAGGTCGACCGGGCGGGGGCGCAGCGCCCCCTCGACCAGGGTGGGGACGGTCGAGGGCTCCACCGGCTCCCGGGCCACGAAGCGGTGCGGGGCCGCCGCGATCTCGCGGCGCAGCGCCTCGAGCTCCACGGCGGAGCAGGCCGCGCCGTGCACGATCCGCCGGCCGCCGTACCCGGCGACCTCCTCGACGTCGAGCTCGTGCACCCGGTCGCGCACCTCGTCCCACGCCGCGGGGTCGGCCAGCACCCACGTCGGGACGGAGTCCAGCAGCGGCTCCTCGTCCAGGTAGAACCGGATCATCGCCGGCACCCAGGCGTAGCCGGCGGCGTCGTCGGCCACCCCGTTGCCCGGCACGTTGGCCAGCCCGAGCCGTCCGGACCGCACCGCCTCGGTGAGGGCCAGGTCCAGCGGCACGTCCGCCCCGATCCGGTACGCGCCGAACGTGGCGTCGGCGAAGCGCCGGTACAACACGTCCACCGGCACCCGCTGCCCGCCGACGGCGGCCTCGAGGCCGCCGTCCCCCCGCGGCCAGAGATCACCGGCGCGGACCAGCGGCACGTCGAGGGCGGCGGCGAGCACCTGGTGCTCGAACCAGGCGCCGTCGCTCTCGCCCTGGGTCAGCACCGCGATCCGCGGCGGCCCCGGGAGCCCGGGAGGCGCGGCGTCGGCCAGGGCGCGGGCCAGCAGCGGGATCGCCTCGCCCGGGTCGGCGACGGGCCGCCCGGCGGCACCGAACAGCTCCGGCGCCGCCGTGCGGGCGCTGTCCCGGTTGGCCAGCGCGTAGCCGATGCCGGACGGGACCTGCAGGTTGTCCCGGACCACGACCCAGCGGCCGTCGGTGGTGCGGACCACGTCGGTGGCGGCCAGGGTCGCGCGTCGCTGCCCCGGCCAGGCGCGGGAGACCGACTCCGGGTCCCGCCCCGGGCTGTGCGCGACCGCCCACTCCGGCAGGACGCCGGCCCGCACGATCTCCGCGGCGCGGTCGCTGTCGCCCCTGCGCCGGCCGGCCGGGCGGTAGGCGTCGGCGAGGAAGGCGTCCAGCGCGCGGTGGCGCTGCACGACGCCGGCCGACAGCGTCGCCCAGCTCCGCGCCCCGATCAGCCGCGGGACCGGGTCCATGGGGACCGGACGCAGCTGCTGCCGGCCGTCCACCCAGGAGGACGTGGCCACGCCGAGCGCCTGGCGGCGCGCCGCCAGGCGCTCGGCGGCCTCGGTCAGCCCGTCACGGCCGGTCCGTTCCAGGGCAGCCGCCAGGGACACCCACCCACTGCGCAGCCGGCCGTCCGGACCGACGGCCTCGTCGGTGCGCACAGGTGGGTATCCGGCGAAGAGGTCCCCGCTCACAGCCACCGATCGAACCAGGCGGCCAGTCGCCCGCCCAGCTCGACCACGTGCTCGCGGCCGACGACGGCGTGGCCCTCCCCGGCGAACAGCAGCAGGTCGCTGCACGCGCCGCGGGCCTGCAGGGCCTGGTGGGCCTGCACCGACTCGGCGACCGGCACGTTGGTGTCCCGGTCCCCGTGGGCCAGCAGCACCGGCGCGGTGAGCCGGTCCAGCGCCGTCATCGGCGAGATCTCGGCCAGCATGTCCCGGTCGGTGACCGGGTCGCCGTACTCGGTCACCGAGGCCGCGGCCATCCACGGCTCGGTGCCGGCGAAGAAGGTCCGCAGGTCGCTCATGCCGGCCAGCGAGGCCCCCGCGGCGAACAGCTCGGGCCAGCGGGTGAGCGCCACCAGCGTCAGGTAGCCGCCGTAGGACCAGCCGTGGGCGCCGATCCGCCCCGGGGCGGCGACCCCGGCGGTCACCAGCTCGTCGACCGTGGTGCGGACGTCGGCGAAGGACGCCTCCCGCGCCGGGCCGTCGTCGGCGGTCATGAAGGCGCGGCCGAAGCCACCGGAGCCGCGGACGTTCGGCGCGAACACCGTCAGGCCCGCGGCGACCATCGACTGGGTCACCGGGGACCAGGACGGGCGCTCCTGACCCTCCGGCCCGCCGTGGAAGCTGACCACCGTGCGGTTGGGGCCCGGCACGCCGGGCGGGGTGTACAGCCAGCCGGACAACGGCAGGCCGTCGGGGGCCACGTACTCGTGCAGCACCGGCTCGACGAGGAGACCCGGGTCGGGCCGGGGCGGGGTGCAGGCCAGCAGCTCGGGGGCACCGGCGCCGTCCAGCGGGACCCGCCAGAGCCCGCGGGGGGCCCGTGGTCCGCTGAGCTCGGCGACGACCGCGTCGCCGCCGGGCAGCGGCGCCCACGCCGACAGCACCGGCTCGGGCAGCTCCACCTCCCGCACGAGCGCACCGTCGGAGAAGGCGTGCAGCCACAGCCGGCTGACCCCGCCGGCGTTCCACAGCGCGAGCACGGTGCCGTCCGGGCGCAGCGCGTACCCGTCGAGGTCGGCGTCGGGCCGGTACAGGACGCGGCGGCCGGCCGAGGGCACGCCGTCGCCGTCCACGGGGACCTCGACCAGCCCGGCCCGGTCGGTGCCGGGCGGCCCCGGCATCGCCGCGCGGACCAGCACGGCTCGCCCGTCGGGGGTGAACCGGCCGTCCTCCGAGGCGATGCCGCCGGGCGCGTCCAGCCGGAGAACCCGGCGCTGGATCCCGGTGGCGACGTCGATGACGACGACGTGCCGGAAGGCGCGCGGTCCGCGGCGGGCGAGCACGGTGCGGTGGTCGGCGGAGACGGCAGTGACCGACAGGAAGCCGCCGGAGGCCAGCGTGCGCAGCTCACCGGTGACGACGTCGACGAGGACCACGTCGGCGTCCGGGCCGTTCCCCGGTGCGATCGAGCAGGCGTAGTGCCGCGGTCCGGCCCAGCAGCCGGCGAAGACGGTGGCCCGGGGATCGGGGCCGGCGACGACGCGGTGACCGGTGCCGTCGGGGCGGACCACGTGGAGCTCGGCGCAGATCGAGCCGCCCGGGCTCACCAGGTAGGCCAGCCACGCGCCGTCGGGCGACCAGGTGACGGAGATGACCTCCTGGTCGGGGTCGGAGAGAACAGCCGGCGGGAGGGCCCCGCCGAGGTCGGCGACCTCGAGGCGGGGCAGCCCCGACCGGTCGGAGACGTAGGCGATCCGCCGGCCGTCCGGGGCGGGGGCGGGGCACCAGGCGCCGGTCGCACCGCCGATGGCGGAGACGGCGGCGCGGACGTGCGCGGGCAGCGCCTCGGGCGGCGCCAGCGCCTCGAGCGCGGGCATCGCCGTCCCGGGGGCGCCGACGGCGAGCACTGCGGGCACGGCCGTCCGCCGGGAGGTCACCGGGCTGGCCATCGCGCCTCCTCGGCTCGGGTGTCGGTCCGCTGAGCCTCCCACCGTGCAGGGCGCTCGTTGCGGTCGTGTGTCAGCCCTGTCATCGGCGTGCAAAGCCGGGATCGACACCCCCCACGGGAGGGAGCTGCGCCACTGCTCCGGCCGCGCCACGCCGGGCGGCCTGCGGGCGCTGCCCGCCGTCCCCGGATAGCCTCGGTGGCCGGGCTCGGCGATCAGCCCGCCCCGACGCCTGCAGGAGGATGCCCCCATGCGCATGTTGCGCCTCGTGGCCCTCTCCGAGGACGGGAAGAACCTGATCCTGATGGCCGACGGCCCCGACGGTGCCGACGGCGAGAAGTTCGAGCTCCCCGTCGACGACCGCGTCCGCGCGGCCGCCCGGGGAGACGCCCGCCGGCTGATCCAGATCGACGTCGACATGGGCACCGAGCTGCCGCCGCGGGTGATCCAGTCCCGCATCCGGGCCGGCGAGACCCCGGAGCAGGTGGCCGCGTCCTCGGGCACGCGCGTCGAGCGGATCATGCGGTTCGCCCACCCCGTGCTGCAGGAGCGCGAGCGGGTGGCCGACCAGGCCCGCGAGGCCCGGGTGCGGCTGTCGGAGAGCGCCCCGGGTGTGGCGCTGCAGCAGTTCATGGTGGAGCGGCTCCGGCTGATCGACACCGACATCGACGCCGTGCGCTGGGACGCCTTCCGTGGCGACGACGGCTCCTGGGTCGTCACCGGCGCCTGGCGGGCCGGCGCGAAGTCGGGCACCACCCGGTGGCGCTTCGACCTGCCCTCGCGCACGGTCACCCCGTCCGACGCGGCGACCACCGACTTCGCCGAGGGAACCCGCCTGGTCCGCGTGGTCCCGGAGGTGACCCCCGCGCCCCGCAGCCGCCCGGTGCAGGTCGTCCCCGACCCCGCGCCCACGCCGGAGCCGGCCGCCGAGCCGCACTCCCCCGTGCCGCACGCCCTGGCCGAGCCGGCCGACGAGCACGTCCGCGACGTGCACGCCCCCGACGGCACGCCGGACGACGACGCGATGACCGCCCTGCTCGACGAGGTGGCCGAGCACGACACCGTCGTCCTGGGCCGCAACGGCGGCGAGGGCGACGACGAGGACCCGCGCGCCCGCATCCCGGCGTGGGAGGACATCGTGTTCGGGGTCCGCCGCAACCGCTGAGCCGCGGGCCGGCCCACCCGTGGGGCGAAACTCGTTCGCCTCGGTCACTACCTGCCTCTAGCGTGAGCGGTGCCATGGACGACGCCGCGCACTCCCCCGGTCCACCCCCCGCGGGGAAGCTCTCCGCGCTCGCCCGCCTGTGGCCCTTCGCCCGGCCCTACCGGGGGCTGATCGCGCTCACCTTCGGCGCCGCCCTGCTGGCCACCCTGGCCCAGCTGGCCCTGCCGCTGATCACCGCTGCCGTCGTCGACGGCCCCATCGCCGAGGGCGATCGGTCGGCACTGTTCCCCCTGCTGGGGCTCGCCCTGCTGTTCGGGGTGGCGGAGGCGGCGCTGTTCTTCGTCCGGCGCGTGGCCATGAACCGCAGCTGCCTGCAGCTGGAGCGCGACCTGCGCGACGCCCTGTACCAGCGCCTGCAACGGCTGCCGGTGGGCTTCCACGACCGCTGGGCCTCCGGCCAGCTGCTGTCCCGGGCCACGACGGACATGTCGACCATCCGCCGGTTCGTCGGCTTCGCCGCGGTGTTCCTGGTGGTCAACCTGATCACCTGCGTCGTCGTCCTGGTCCTGCTGCTGGTCACCTACTGGCCGCTCGGGCTGGCCGTGGCGGCCACCACCGTCCCGCTCACCGTGCTGGGGATGCGGTGGGAGCGCCGGTACAACACCGAGTCGCGGCGGGTGCAGGACGCCCACGGCGAGCTGACCACCGACGTCGAGGAGGCCGTCCAGGGCATCCGGGTGGTGAAGTCGCTCGGCCGCAGCGGCCTGGTCTTCGACCGCTACGACGCCAAGGCCACGCGGCTGCGCCGGCTGGAGCTGGACAAGGTGCGCACGCTCGCGCTGCTGTGGTGCCTGTTCGAGCTGCACCCGCAGCTCACCCTGGCGATGATCCTCGTCGGCGGCTCGCTGGCCGTCAGCAGCGGCGCGCTGACCATCGGCGGGCTGGTCGCCTTCGTCGCGCTGTTCACCGTGCTGCTCTGGCCGATCCTGTCGCTGGGCTTCCTGTTCGCCTTCGCCCAGGAGACGGCGAGCGCCTGCGACCGCATCGGCGAGCTGCTGGACGCGCCCGTGACCGTCGGCGACCGCCCGGGCGTGCGGCCCGCCGTCGTCGGCACCCCGGCCCGGCTGCGCTTCGAGGGCGTGCGCTTCGGCTACCCGGGCTCGGCCGAGCCGGTGCTCGACGGCGTCGACCTGGACCTGCGGCCCGGCGAGACGGTCGCGCTGGTCGGGGCGACGGGATCGGGCAAGACCACCCTGACCGCGCTGGTCCCCCGCCTGCACGACGTCACCGGCGGCCGGATCACCCTCGACGGCACCGACGTCCGCGAGATGCCGCTGGCGCAGCTGCGCAGCGTCGTGGCCACCGCCTTCGAGGACGCCACGCTGTTCTCGATGAGCGTCCGGGAGAACCTCACCCTGGGCCGGCCCGAGGCCGGGGACGACGAGGTCGCCGAGGCGCTGCGGGTGGCGCAGGCGCAGTTCGTGCACGACCTGCCGTGGGGCCTGGACACCCGCATCGGCGAGCAGGGGCTGTCCCTGTCCGGCGGGCAGCGGCAGCGGCTGGCGCTGGCCCGCGCGGTGCTCGGCCGCCCGTCGGTGCTCGTGCTCGACGACCCGCTCTCCGCGCTGGACGTGCACACCGAGGCCCTCGTCGAGCGGGCCCTGCGCGAGGTGCTGGCCGACACGACCGCCCTGGTGGTCGCGCACCGCGCCTCCACGGTCCTGCTCGCCGACCGGGTGGCGCTGCTGGCCGGTGGCTGCATCGTCGCCGTCGGCACGCACAGCGAGCTGCTCGCCGGCGTGCCCGCCTACCGCGACCTGCTCGCGCAGGACAGCGAGCTGACGGAGACGGCCCGATGACCACCGCCGCTCCCCCGCCGGCCCAGCAGTGGCGCGGCGTCGCCACCGAGGACACCGAGGAGCTGTCGGCCGGGGCCGGCGTCTTCCTGCGCGCCCGCTCCCGCCGCCTGCTCGGTGAGCTGCTGCGCCCGCACCGGCGGACGCTGTGGAGCCTGCTGCTGACCATCGTGGTGCAGAACGCCGCCTGGCTGGCCGGCCCGCTGCTCATCGGGATCGGCATCGACGTCGCCGTCCCCGCGCTCGTCGAGGAGTCCGACCCCTGGCCGCTGGTCTGGATCGCCGGGGCGATGGTCGCCGCCGCGCTGGTCGACACCGGCCTGCGCTACGTGTTCCTCACCCGCTCCGGGCGCATGGGGCAGGCGGTCCTGCTGGCCCTGCGGCGGCAGGTGTTCCGGCACGTGCAGCGGCTGCCGCTGTCCTTCCACGAGCGCTACACCTCGGGCAAGACCATCAGCCGGCTGACCAGCGACGTCGAGGCCCTCGCCGAGCTGCTGGACGAGGGGCTGGACAGCCTGGTGACCGCGCTGTTCAGCGTGTTCACGATCGGCGTCGTCCTGCTCGTGCTCGATCTGCCGCTGGGCCTGGTCGCACTGCTCGGCTTCCCGGCGCTGTTCTTCGTCGCGCGCTGGTTCCAGCGGCACTCCACCGCCGCCTACCGGCGCACCCGGGAGACGATCGCCGCGCTGATCGTCCAGTTCACCGAGACCTTCGGCGGCATCCGGGCGGTGCAGGCCTTCCGCCGGGAGCCGCGCAACGACGTCCTGTACGCCGCGCTGGACGAGGACAACCGGCGCGCCCACCACCGGGCGTTCTGGCTGATCGCCGTGTTCATCCCGGCCGTGACCCTGATCGGCAACCTGGTCACCGTCGCCGTCCTCGGCATCGGGGCGGCACGGGTCATCGACGGCGGGCTGGCCGTCGGCACCCTCGTGGCCTTCCTGCTGTACCTGCGCCGGTTCTTCGACCCGCTGCAGGACGTCGCGATGTTCTACAACTCCTACCAGTCGGCGACCGCGGCGCTGGAGAAGCTGTCGGGGGTGCTCGAGGAGGAGCCCACCGTCGCCGAGCCCGTGGACCCGGCGCCCCACCCGCGGGCCGCCGGTGAGCTCGTCCTCGACGGTGTCCGGTTCGGCTACACCGACCGGGTCGTGCTGCCGGAGCTGCGGCTGACCGTCCCGGCCGGGCAGACGGTGGCGCTCGTGGGGGCGACCGGCGCCGGCAAGTCCACGCTCGCCCGGCTGGTGGCCCGGTTCTACGACCCGACCGCCGGGGAGGTGAGGCTGGACGGGGTGCCGCTGGACCGGCTGTCGGACGCCGACCTGCGCCGCGCGGTGGTGATGGTGACCCAGGAGAGCTTCCTGTTCTCCGGCACCATCGCCGACAACATCGCCTTCGGCCGACCCGAGGCCGGCCGCGACGAGGTGGAGGCCGCCGCCCGGGCCATCGGGGCGCACGAGTTCATCGCCGCGCTGCCCGAGGGGTACGACACCGACGTCCACCGGCGCGGGGGGCGGCTCTCGGCCGGGCAGCGCCAGCTGGTGAGCTTCGCCCGGGCGTTCCTCGCCGACCCGGCGGTGCTGGTCCTCGACGAGGCGACCAGCTCGCTCGACGTGCCCAGCGAGCGGCTGGTGCAGCGCGCCCTGCGCACGCTCCTGGCCGACCGGACGGCGCTGATCATCGCCCACCGGCTCTCCACCGTGGAGATCGCCGACCGGGTGCTGGTCATGGAGGACGGCCGGATCGTCGAGGACGGCACGCCCGCCGAGCTGGTCGGCGGCACGGGGCGGTTCGCCGGGCTGCACCGCGCCTGGGCCGACAGCCTGGTCTGAGCGGAACAGCCCGGTCGGGCAGGTCGTTGACCAGGCATGAGTGCTTCAGTGTCGATGCCCCTGGGCGGCGTCCAGGTGGGTTCCTACGACAGCTACGAGCGGGCGCAGGCCGCCGTCGACCACCTCTCCGACGAGAAGTTCCCGGTCGAGAACGTGACCATCATCGGCACCGACCTGCGGATGGTCGAGAAGGTGACCGGCCGGATGACGACGGGCCGGGCCGTGGCGGCCGGTGCCGCCGGTGGTGCGTGGTGGGGTCTGTTCGTCGGGCTGCTCCTGGGCATCTTCGCCGAGGACGGCAGCAACTGGTTCGGCTCGGTGCTGACCGGTCTGCTCATCGGTCTGGCGTTCGGCGCCGCCTTCGGCGGGATGGGGTACGCGGCGACGCAGGGCCGGCGGGACTTCACCAGCACGAGCAAGATCACGGCCAGCCGTTACGACGTGATGTGCAACCCCGCCCAGGCCGAGGAGGCGCGGGCGATCCTCGCCCGCTTCTCGCTGCGCGGCTGACCGTCCCTTCCGGGGACGGGCTCAGCGGAGGGTGGCGAAGGCGACCGCGGCGGCGGCCGCCACCCCCAGCGAGTCGACGCCGGCGCGCATCGGGATGCGGGCACGCACCGTGGCCGCCTGCTGCGCCTCGGGCGTCAGCCCCGGGCCCTCGGCGCCCAGCAGCACCGCGGTGCGCGGGTGTTCCCGCGGGTCGACGTCGCTGAGGTCCACCGCGTCGTCCGCCGGGGTCAGCGCGACCGTCAGGTAGCCGGCCTCGTGCACCCGGGCGAGGTCGGCCGGCCAGTCCATCAGGCGGGTGAACGGCAACGCCAGGACGTGCCCCATGGAGACCCGCACCGACCGCCGGTAGAACGGGTCGGCGCAGCGCGGGTCGAGCAGCAGTCCGTCGATGCCCAGCGCGAGCGCGGAGCGTGCGATCGAGCCCAGGTTCTCCGCGTCGTTGAGGCCTTCCAGGACGGCCAGGCGGCGCGGCGCCGACGGATCGGGCCCGGCCAGCAGCGCGTCGAGGTCGGCCGGCGACGAGCGGTCCGCCGAGGCGATCACCCCGCGGGTGAGCCGGAAACCGATGACCTCCGACAGCACCCACTTGTCCGCCTCGTAGGCGGCGACGTCGTCCGGCAGGTCGAGGGCCGCGACGCGACCCGGCACCCCGAACACGGCACGCACCCGGTAGGGCGAGGCGAGCAGCCGCTCGACGGCGGAGACGCCCTCGACGATCACCGGGCCGCCCCACCGGGGGGTCCCCTCCGGCCGGTCGCCGGCCTTGAGGTCGCGGAAGTCGGCCACCCGCGGGTCGGCCGGATCGGTGATGACGACGGGTTCCGGCACGGACGTCGATTCTGCCTGGTCCACCCCGGCCACCCGCGGGAGGGAGTCCTCCGGGAAGGCATTCAGCAGGTCCCGCGCCGTGCCGATGCTGCGGAGGTGATCCACAGCGCAACGCCCGGCAGCGGCCGGCCCCGGTGGGGAGCGTTCCCCCGGCTCGCCCTGGGCATGGCCGCGCTCGGCGTGGCCGTCGGCGCGATCTTCCCCTGGTTCGCCGAGCTCCTCGGTGTCCCGACGGTGCACTCCCGTGCCGTCACGTTCCGGCTCGCCTGCCTGGCCGCCGGCATCGCGCTCGGCGCCGCCAACTGGCTGCTGGCGCGGCGGGTGATCGGCCGCCGGCTCCAGGTCCTGGCGACCCGGCTGACCGACGTGGCCGAGGCCGTGGACACACCGCTGGGCACCTCCGGCGCACCCGGCACGCGCGGGGCGGACCTGACGCTGCCGGTCGGTGCCGCCGACGACCTCGGCCGGACTGCCGCGGCCTTCAACGCCATGCTGGCCGCGCTGGACCGGGAGCGCCGCTTCCGGTCGGTGGTGCACGCGACCAGCGACGTCATCTTCCTCGTCGACGCCACCGGCCAGATCTCGTTCGTCTCCGACTCCGTCGTCGGCCTGCTCGGCCGCTCCCCGCACGAGCTGCTCGGCAACGTCGCCCGCGACCTGGTCCACCCCGCCGACCAGCAGCGCCTCGGCAAGGGCCTGCCGGTCGGGCACCCGGACGTCGTCGCCCACCTGCCCGACGTCTTCCTGATGCGGGTGCTGCACCGCGACGGGACGTGGCGGCACCTGGAGATGACCACCTCGGACCGGCGCGCGGACCCGCTGATCGGCGGCCTGCTGCTCACCGCCCGTGACGTCACCGACCGGATCGAGCTGCAGGAACGCCTGGTCCACCAGGCGACGCACGACGAGCTGACCGCCCTGCCCAACCGGGCCGCCGTCCTCGCCCGGGGCGCCGAGCTCCTGGCCGGGCGTCGCGGGACGGAGCGCGTCGCCGTGCTGCTGCTCGACCTCGACCGGTTCAAGGAGATCAACGACACCCTCGGGCACGGCTACGGCGACCGGCTGCTCGCGCAGATCGGCCCACGGCTGCGCCCGCACGTGCGGGACGTCGACGTCGTCGCCCGGCTGGGTGGCGACGAGTTCCTGCTCCTGCTGCCCGACGTCACCCTGGAGGGCGCGCACGCGGCCGCCGTCCGCGCCCGGGCGGCGCTGAATGAGCCGTTCCTGGTCGACGGCCTGGCACTGGACGTCGACGTCAGCATCGGCGTGGCCGTCTCCGCCGACGGTCCGGTGCAGATCGACTCGCTGCTGCGGCAGGCCGACATCGCGATGTACACCGCCAAGGAGCGGCAGAGCGGGGTGGAGCTGTACGACCCCGCCCTGGACGGCCACGACCGCGGGCGGCTGATGCTGCTCTCGGAGTTCCGGCGCGGTCTGGCCGAAGGCCACCTGACGCTGCACTACCAACCCAAGGTCTCGCTGCACACCGGCGAGGTGGTCGGGGTGGAGGCCCTCGTCCGCTGGGTGCACCCGACCCGGGGCCTGCTCATGCCGTGCGATTTCGTCCCCGCCGTCGAGCAGACCGGACTGATCGAGCCGCTGACCGACCGCGTCCTGGACCTTGCACTCGCCCAGGTCCGGGCGTGGACGGAGCAGGGGATCGACGTTCCGGTGGCGGTCAACCTGTCGGCGCGGTCGGTGCACCGCCCCGACCTTCCCGACCGGGTGCTCTCCGCACTGGCCAAGCACGGGGTCGGTGCCCGCATGCTCCGGCTGGAACTGACCGAGAGCGCTCTGGTCGCCGAACCCGGACCCGCCCGCGACGTGCTCGGCCGGCTGCACGCCGCCGGGATCGGCCTGTCGATCGACGACTTCGGTACCGGCTACTCCTCGATCGGCCGCATCCGGAACCTCCCGGTCGACGAGGTGAAGATCGACCGGAGCTACACGGCCGCGATGACCGCCTGCGCCGAGGACGCCGCGATGGTGCGGTCGGTCATCCGCCTGGGACACGAGCTGGGGCTCACCGTGGTCGCCGAGGGGGTCGAGGAGCCCGGCACCGTGGCGGCCCTGACCGAGCTGCGGTGCGACGTCGGCCAGGGATGGTTCTTCGGCCGGCCGGCGCCCGCGGCCGAGCTCACCGCCTGGCTGATCGACCGCCGGGCGAGCTCCGCCGGCGCCCGGCGCTGATCCGCGACCGGCCGCGCCGGACCGTCGGCCGGGGGCCGGTGTCGACATCCCGACACGGCGACTCGTCGATTCGTCGACCGCCCCGTTGACCGCGGCTGGTTAACTCATCTAGCGTTGAGTTCATCAGCCGTTGAGTTCTGAGGAGCGCGTCATGGACGCCGTCACCGTCACCGACCTCGTCGTCGACCGCGGGAAACGCCGCGTGCTCCCCGGTCTCACCTTCGCCGTCCCGGAGGGGCAGGTGACCGGCCTGCTCGGACCCAGCGGCAGCGGGAAGAGCACGCTGATGCGCGCCATCGTCGGCGTCCAGCGCGTCCGTTCCGGCACCGTCGACGTCCTCGGCCACCCGGCCGGCTCCCCCGCCCTGCGCTCACGCGTCGGCTACGTGACCCAGGCGCCCAGCGTCTACGGCGACCTGACGGTGCGGGAGAACGCCCGCTACTTCGCCGCGCTGTACGGGCGCGGCACCGGGGAGGCCGACGCCGCGGTCGCCGACGTGGGGCTCCGCGAGGCGGCCGGCCAGCTGGTGGCCGACCTCTCCGGCGGCCAGCGCGGGCGGGCGTCCCTGGCCTGCGCCCTGGTGGGCGCACCCGAGGTGCTCGTGCTCGACGAACCGACGGTCGGCCTCGACCCGGTGCTGCGGGTCGAGCTCTGGGACATGTTCCACGCCCTGGCCCGCGCGGGCACCACCCTCGTCGTCTCCAGCCACGTGATGGACGAGGCCGCCCGGTGCGACCGGCTCCTCCTCCTGCGCGACGGCGCCCTGCTCGCCGACACCACCCCGGCGCAGCTGCGCAGCGACGGCCGCTCGCACGACCTGGAGGAGGCGTTCCTGAACGTCGTCCGCGCCCGCGAAGGGGTGCCGGCATGAGCGCCACCCGGCACCTCACCGCGGGGCTCACGCTCGCGACCACCACCCGGGTGCTGCGCCAGCTGCGGCACGACCACCGCACCATCGCGATGATGCTGGTGCTGCCGAGCCTGCTGCTCGGGCTGCTGTACCTGCTGTGGCGGGACGTGCCGACCGTCCCGGGGCAGCCGGACACCTTCGACCGGGTCGGGCTGACGATGCTCGGCGTCTTCCCGTTCGTCGTGATGTTCCTGGTCACGAGCATCGCGATGCTCCGGGAGCGCACCTCCGGCACGCTGGAGCGGCTGCTCACCACTCCCCTGTCGCGCCTGGACCTGCTGCTCGGCTACGGCCTGGCCTTCGGGCTGGCCGCCGCGCTCCAGGCGATCGGGACCGTCACGGTGGCCACGACGCTCTACGACCTGGACGTCGCCGGGTCGCTGTGGCTGGTCGTGCTGATCGCCGTCGTCGACGCGGTGCTGGGCGTCGCGCTCGGACTGCTGGCCAGCGCCTTCGCCCGCAGCGAGTTCCAGGCCGTGCAGCTCATGCCCGTCGTCGTGCTGCCGCATTTCTTCCTCTGCGGCCTGCTGGTGCCGCGCGAGCAGATGGCCGGCTGGCTGCAGGCGATCAGCGACGCCCTGCCGCTGACCTACGCGGTCGAGGCGCTGCGGGAGGTCGGGCGCTCGGTGGAGGCGACGGGCACGATGTGGACCGACGTCGGCATCGTCTCCGGCGCGGCCCTGCTCGCCCTCGCGCTGGCGGCGGCCACCCTGCGGAGGAGGACCGACTGAGCACCGAGGAACCCCGTCGGCGGACCGGACGGCGTCCGGGGAGCCCCGACACCCGGGACGCCGTCCTGGCCGCCGCCCGCGCCGCGTTCGCCGAGCGCGGGTTCGACGGCGCCACGATCCGCCAGATCGCCACGGCGGCCGGCGTCGACCCGGCGCTGGTGCACCACTACTTCGGCAGCAAGGACCAGCTGTTCCTGGCCGCGATCGAGGCGCCGGCCGACCCGGCGGAGCTGCTCCCCGAGCTGCTGGCCGGCGGCCGGGACGGGCTGGGCGAGGGCGTCGTCCGGCTGCTGCTGACCGTGTGGGACGGTCCGATGCAGCCCGCCGGGCTGGCGCTCGTGCGCTCGGCCGTCGGCAACGAGTGGGGCGCCAAGCTGCTGCGGGAGTTCCTGGTGACCCAGGTCCTGCGCCGCGTCGTCGGCACCCTGGACCTGCCGCGGCACGAGGCGGAGGTCCGCGGCGCGCTGGTCGCCTCGCAGCTCATCGGCCTGGTGATGGGGCGGTACGTCCTGCGCATCGAGCCGCTGGCGGGCAGCTCCCCCGAGGCCCTGGTCGCCGCGATCGGGCCGACGGTGCAGCGCTACCTCACCGGCGACGTCGCACTCCCGCCTCGCTAGCGGGCGGTCCGGGCGAGCTGCCGGCTCTGCGCGACCAGGCGGCCGGTGGAGTCCCAGATCCGGTAGTCCTCGTCGCTCCAGCCGCCCGCGACCTCGCTGGCCCGGGCCTCCACCAGGCACCACCCCGGCGCCGGGATCGCCCGGACGAGGACCTGCAGCTGCACGGTCGGCGCCCAGCCCATCCGGCCGGTGGCGAAACTGGTCGGCGGCAGCACGTCGGCGAACAGCAGCAGCGACAGCGGGTCGGCCCGGCGCCCGTCGGCCAGGCGCACCCAGGCGCGCAGCACCGGCTCCTCCGAGGGCTGCCCCAGCGCCCACATCGCCGTCGCAGGGTCCAGCCTGCTGTCCACGTGCTGGGTCAGCCCCGGCAGCTGGATCGGCACCGCGGCGAGGTGCGCGTTGGCCGCCATGTCGAGGCACTCGTCGGGCGAGGGAACCTCCGGCATGGGCCGCGAGTACTCCGACGGCGCGTCGGTGAGCGTCGCCGTCGTCGCCTGCACGGTGATCAGCGGGCCGCCGTCGTCGGCGAGCGTGACCATCGAGTGGGCGAGCGTCCGCCCGGCCGGGCCCGGCGTCACCGCGAGGGTCGCCGGCCCGCCGGCCCCGGCCCGCAGGTAGCTGGCCGACATGGCGACGGGGTGCTCGTGCGGGCTCTCCAGCACCGCCGCCCGCCCGGCCACCGACAGCAGGTAGCCGCCGTTGAGGATCCCGCCGCCGACGTCCCATCCCGGGTCGAGCTCGGCGACGAGCCCACCCCCCTCGGACCGGCGGACGGCGGTGGCGACGTCGAAGGCGCTCGAGTGATCGTTCTGCGGCACGGCGAACAGGGTGCCAGGGTGGTCCTCCATGGAGTACACGCACCTCGGTCGCAGCGGTCTGCGGGTCTCCCGCTTGTGCCTGGGCACCATGAACTTCGGCTGGAAGACCGAGGAGGCCGACTCCCACGCGGTCATGGACCGGGCACTGGCCGAGGGGGTCAACTTCTTCGACACCGCCAACGTCTACGGCTTCGACGCCGGCAAGGGCCGCACCGAGGAGGTGCTGGGCAGCTGGTTCGCCCAGGGCGGGGACCGCCGGGAGAAGACGGTGCTGGCCACCAAGGTCTACGGCGGCATGTCCGACTGGCCCAACGACACGTTCCTCTCCGCCCGCAACATCGTGCGCGCCTGCGAGGGGTCGCTGCGCCGGATGGGCACCGACTGGATCGACCTCTACCAGTTCCACCACGTCGACCTGGAGACGCCGTGGGACGAGATCTGGCAGGCCTGCGAGACGCTCGTCGCCCAGGGCAAGGTGCTCTACGTCGGCTCGTCCAACCACGCCGCCTGGCAGATCGTCGAGGCCAACGCCGTGGCCGCCCGCCGGAGCTTCACCGGCCTGGTCAGCGAGCAGTCCCACTACAACCTGCTCACCCGGCACGTGGAGCTCGAGGTGCTGCCGGCCGCGCAGCACTCCGGGGTCGGCATCCTGCCGTGGAGCCCACTGGCCGGCGGTCTGCTCGCCGGGGTCCTGGCGAAGGGCGAGGGCGGACGCCGCCACGAGGAGCGCCAGCAGAAGCGGGTGGAGCAGCACCGGCCCGCGCTGGAGGCCTACGAGAAGCTCTGCCGCGACCTCGGGCACGCGCCGGCCGACGTCGGGCTGGCCTGGCTGCTGCACCAGCCCGCCGTCACCGCGCCGATCGTCGGGCCCCGCACGATGGAACAGCTCGAGGGCGCGCTGACCGCGCTCACCGTGGACCTCGACGACGCCGCCCTGACCAGGCTCGACGAGATCTTCCCCGGCTACCGGGCGGCCCCTATGGAGTACGCCTGGTGACGGGCCGAAATCGCCACTATGGCCCGTCGGCGAGCGGCCAGGAGCCCACGACCTCGTAGGTGGGCGCCTGCCCCAGCCGGCTCTCCTCCAGCCGGACCTCGGACACGCGCCACTCCGGCCCGCGGTAGCCCGCGAGCCGGTCGGTCAGCGAGCCGTCGCCGGGCCGGCCGGGGCGCCACCGGCCCAGCGTCAGGTGCGGGCGGAAGGGGCGCTCCTCCACCGGCAGGCCGAGCTCCCGTGCGACGACGGACAGCCGACCGGCCAGCGCCACCAGCAGGTCGACGTCGCCGTCGAGTCCCGCCCACGCCACCTGCGGACGGCGGATCGACCCGAACCGCCCACCATCGGCCAGCCGGAGCGTCAGCGGCGGGGTCGCGGCCACGGCCGGCTCCGCGGCGGCCACGAGCGCGGGCAGCTGCGCCTCGGGCACCCGGCCGAGGAACAGCAGCGTCAGGTGCCACCGCTCCGGGGTGCTCCACCGCGGCGCGCCCGGGGCGTTCCGGAGCGGGGCGAGAGCGCGGTCGAGGTCCTCGCGGACGGGCGGCGGTGGGTCGACGGCGAAGAACAGCCGCCGGGTCGGTGCGGGGCTCAGACCGGCACCCGCAGGCCGGCCCCCCGCAGCTCGGCGACCAGCCGCAACCGCTCGACCTCGCGCGCCCGGCCCTCGGGACACGAGGTCAGCGACGTCGGGACGCCGAGCATGCCGGCGGCCTCGAGCAGGACGTCGTCGTAGGCGGCGAGGAGCCCTCGGCGCCGGGCCATGGGAGCCCCGGCCGGCACCAGATCCACCTGGCGCCCGAGCCGACGCAGGTCGGCGGCCACGCGCTCCAGCGGGCGGCCCGAGGGAGCGGGGCCCCGCGCCGCGGACCGGCGGGCCGCCCGGAGCTCCAGCCACCGGGTGAGCGGGCCGAAGCCGACGATCACCCCGGCGAAGGCGGCGAGCAGCGCGACGAGCTGGATCAGTGCGGCCATGGGATGCCCCTGCGCGAGCGGAACCGGTGGAGCCGACCGTACGCGCACGGGCCCGGTCAGAGCGACTGCTGGCCCGGCGCCTTCTCGGCCATCTTCTCCTCCTCGGCCCGCAGCTGCGGGGACGGGACGGCGGCGCGCTGCGGCCCCACCCGCAGGCGGAGGCGCAGCGGCGCGCGGCTCAGCTCCAGCCGTACGGTGCGGCGTCGCGCCAGCCAGGCGGCGGCCGCCAGGCCGGCGACCACGCAGACGGCGCCGCCGAGGATCAGCCCCCAGGGCGCGCCGAGGTGCTCGGAGATCCAGCCGACCAGGGGCGCGCCGACCGGCGTGCCACCCATGAAGCACATGAAGTACAGCGCCATCACCCGGCCGCGCATCTGCGGCTCGACGCCGAGCTGGACGAAGCTGTTGGCGGCCACGCTGAACATCAGCCCCGCCGCTCCGGTGGGCACCAGCATCAGGGCGAAGGTGACGTACGTCGGCATGAGGCCGGCGACCACGGTGAGCAGGCCGAACAGCACCGCCGAGCCGACCAGGAAGCGCTGCCGCGGCCGCACGCTGCGCCGGGTGGAGAGCAGCGCGCCCGACAGCGAGCCCACGGCGAAGCAGGTGGAGAGCAGACCGAAGGCCTGCGCCCCGAGGTCGAAGGTCTCGCGGGCCATCAGCGCGATGGTCACCTGGTAGTTGAACCCGAAGGTGCCCAGCACGAAGGCGAGCGTCATCGCCAGCACCAGGTCGGGGTGCGCCCAGGTGTAGGCCAGCCCGGCGCGCAGCTGCCCGCGGCCTCGCGCCACCGGTGGGCTCGGTTGCAGCTCGTCGGTGCGCATGCCGGCCAGCGCGGTGATGGTGAAGGCGAAGCTGGCCGCGTTGAGCAGGAACGCCGGTGCCGTGTTGCCCGACGCCGCCCCGATGAGCAGCCCGGCGACCGCGGGGCCGACCAGCCGGGCGCCGTTGAAGATCGTCGAGTTGAGGCTGACGGCGTTGGTCAGCAGCGCGGGCCCGACCATCTCCGACACGAACGCCTGGCGCACCGGCGCGTCGATCGCCGAGACGGCGCCGAGCGCCCCGGCCAGGACGAACACGTGCCAGAGGGCCACCACGTCGGTGACGACGAGCAGGCCCAGCACCAGCGACAGCAGACCCATGCAGGCCTGGGTGATCAACAGCATGCGGCGCTTGGAGTAGCGGTCGGCCAGGACGCCGCCGTACATGCTCAGCAGCAGGGACGGCCCGAACTGCAGGGCGGTGATCAGCCCGAGCGCGACGCCGCTGTCGTCGGACAGCTGGAGCACCAGCCAGTCCTGGCCGATCCGCTGGATCCAGGTGCCGGTCAGGCTGAAGAGGTTCGCCGAGGCGTAGCGGCGGAAGTTCCGCACCCGGAGGGCGCGGAACATCCCGTTGCCGGGATCGGGAGTCGACTGGTCAGTGCTCGTTCAGGTCACCCACTGGCCAGCTTGTCGATGATCTCCGCCGCCTCGCGCAGCACCGTGCGCTCCTCGGGCGTGAGCTCCTGGAGCTGCCCGGCGAGCCAGGCCTCTCGCGCCTGGGCCTCGGCCGAGAGCATCTCCTCGGCCGCGGGCGTGAGCTCGATGACCACCTGCCGCCCGTCGGTCGGGTGCGGGGTGCGGGTGACCAGACCCATCCCCTCGAGCGCGACGACGACACGGGTCATCGACGGCGGCTGCACCCGCTCGTGGCCGGCGAGCTCCCCGGGGCTCATCGGCCCGTGCCGCTTGAGCGTGGAGAGCGCCGCCAGGTGGGTCAGCGTGACCGAGGTGTCGACCCGCTGGTTGCGGAGCCGGCGCGAGAACCGCATGACCGCCAGGCGGAGGTCATGGGCGAGCGCGGCGGTGTCCAGCGTCGTCCGGCTCACGATGCTTAGCCTAACTCAGTAGTCGGGTCAGAACAGCTGCTGCAGGGGCTCCAGCGCGAAGTAGACGACGAACATCACCGCGATGATCCACATCAGCGGGTGGACGTCCCTGCGCCGCCCGACGACCAGGCGGAGCAGCACGAAGCTGACCACGCCGGCCCCGATGCCGTTGGTGATCGAGTAGGTGAACGGCATCAGCGCGATCGTCAGGAACGCCGGGATGACCAGCGACATGTCGTCCCAGGCCAGGTACCGGATCTGGGTGATCATGAGGGCACCGACGATCACCAGCGCCGGCGCGGCGGCCTCCGCCGGGACCACGCCGACCAGCGGCGTGAAGAAGACCGCCACGAGGAACAGCACACCCGTGACGATGCTGGCCAGGCCCGTGCGGGCGCCGTCGGCGACGCCGGCGGTGCTCTCGATGTAGGTCGTGTTGGACGAGACGCTCCCGGCGCCACCGGCCGCCGCGGCGAGCGAGTCGACGAGCAGCACCGGCTGCGACTTGGGCAGATTGCGCTTCCCGTCGAGCATGTCGCCCTCGGCGCCGACGGCGGTCACGGTGCCGACGGTGTCGAAGAAGTCGGCGATCATGATCGAGAAGACGATGAGCAGCGCGGCGATGATGCCGATGCGCTCGAAGCCCCCGAACAGCGAGAAGTTGCCCAGGAGGGAGAAGTCCGGGCTGCTGACGACGTCCTCGGGCAGCACGGGCGCCTGCAGCCACCAGCCGCGCGCGTTCTCGCCGTCCTCGCTGAAGCGCGGTCCGACGTCGGCGATCGCCTCGACGACGATGGCGAGCGCCGTCGTCGCCACGATGCCGATGAGCAGCGCGCCCTTGACCTTGCGGACGACGAGCACCGCGCTGAGCAGCAGGCCGACGACGAACACGAGCATCGGCCAGCCGGCCAGCTGCCCCTGGTCGCCGAAGCTGATCGGCGTGCCCTGCCCAGCCCGGACGATCCCGGCGTCGGCCAGCCCGATGATGGTGAGGAAGAAGCCGATGCCGACGGCGATCGCCGTCTTCAGCTGGGCGGGGATGGCCTCGAAGACGGCGCGGCGGAAGCCGGTGAGCACGAGGACGGTGATCAGCAGGCCCTCGAGCACGATCAGGCCCATGATCTCCGGCCAGGACAGCTGGGTGGCCGCGAAGACGGCGACGATCGCGTTGATGCCCAGACCGGTCGCGAGCGCGAACGGGTACCGGCCGACGACGCCCATCAGGATCGTGAGGACGCCGGCCAGGAGGGCCGTGACCGCGGCGATCGACTCGAAGGGCAGGACGGTGCCCTCGACGTCGGCACCCTGGACGCCGTCGGGGCCGACGATGCTGGTCAGGATGATCGGGTTGAGCACCACGATGTAGGCCATCGTGAAGAAGGTGGTCAGGCCGCCGCGGACCTCACGGCTCATCGTCGAGCGACGGGCACTGATCTCGAAGTACCGGTCCAGCCCGTTCTTCGGCCTGGTGCGGGGGCCCTCGCTGCGGCGCGGCGTGGGCGTGCCGGCCGCGACGTCAGCAGGGGTGTCCCCGACGGCGGTAGCGGAGGCGTCCGCGGACGGGTGGGACTTGTCGGGCATGCGGTCTCTTTCGGTGACGAGGCTGCGGGACGTGGCGGGCGGCCCTGCCCGCGCCCGGCCGAGGAGGCAACGAGCGGCGACAGCGTGCCACACGCCCCGGCCGGGCAGCTCCCCCCGTGACCGACCCGCAATCTAGGGTGCCCTCGTGCCCGGTCCCCAGAAGCAGGCCCCGCCCCCGCTGCAGATCGACACCGCTCGCGTGGTGCTGGCCGGGATGGCGTTGTGGGCGGTGGCCCTGGTCGTCCTGCTGCTGCTCGGCGACCGGGTGGACCGGCTGTGGACCTGGACCTGCGTGGCCGCCCTCGCCCTGGCCACGCTGGGCCTGGGCATCATGCGCTGGCAGGGCCAGGGACGCTCGCGCGACGACCGGTGACGGCCCCGGCGATCAGTCGCCGAGGACGTCGTAGTCCGAGGTGTCGTAGCGGGCGGAGGTGACGACCTCGGTCTCGTCGAGCGGGACCAGCGTCGCCTGGCTGTGCGCGCCGCAGCCGTAGTCCGCGGTCACGACCCGCCCGTCGGCCGGGGCGTAGGCGTTGCCGCACGCGCCCACCATCTGGCGCAGCGAGCCGGCCAGGGGCAGGTAGAAACCGCAGGTGACGCAGGAGCCGGGTGCCTGGCGGGCCATCGGCGCGGACGGACCGAACTCGCCGGCGGTCCAGCGGCCCACCGCGTCGGTCCGCCCCTCCCGCGACATCACGCGCTCGCGGCCGAGACCCAGCTCGCCGGCGACGATCCGCCCTTCCGGGTCGTCGGCCGAGTCGTCGTCCACCGTGTACGCCGGCGCCAGCCGGACGTCGTCCTCCGTCGAGGGCAGGACGTCGCCGACGGAGAGGTCACCGGGCCGCAGCCGCTCGTGCCAGGGCACCCACGCGGGGGCCAGCAGCGCCTGCTCGCCGGGCAGCAGCACCACCTCGTCGACGGTGACCTGCTCCTCCCCCGGGACGCGGGCCAGCGTGACCGCCCAGTGCCAGCCGACGTAGCCGGGCAGCCGGCTGGCGAACGTGTGGGTGAGCACGTCGCCGAGCTCGGCGGCCGAACCGTCGGCGGCGGCCACCTGCTCCGGGCCGGAGCCCAGGTGCTCGCCCACCAGATCGGCGGAACCGGCCGTCTCGACCGCGGCCGCGCGGGCCTGCTCGACCGCGGCGTTCAGCGCGTCGTCCGGGGCGGATGCGGGCCGGACTGCGGCGAGGGGATCGGACACTCCCCCATTGTGGCGGACGCCGGGCCGACGGGGGGACAGCGCATCCCCCGGGCCGCGGCGCCGGGCGCCGGGACCGGACTGCCAGGTCGGTGCGGCACCATGGTCACGTGTCCGCCGACCGCCGTCCGCCCGGAGCACCCCGGCGCTCCTGGCTGTCCCGGCGCGCGGCCCCGCCCCCGCCGGACCGCTGGGACACCACCCCGGTCGCCGTCCCCCGGCCGCAGACACGGCCTCTGCCGGCCGCGGCCGCCCAGCCCCCGGGCGACGACCGGCCCACGACGTCGATCCCGGCGCCCGACCCCGTCCCGCCCGCCGCGCTGCCACCACCTGCGCTGCCGGGCCGGCCCAAGGTGACCGTCACCCGCGTGGCCGCCGCCCGCAGCCGGGAGCTCACCGTCGCCGCGGCCCGCCGGGTGCGCGCCGCCAGCCGGGCCGACGGCGCCGAGGAGAGCGGGCTGTCCCACCTGCTGTGGGTGAACGCCCTGCACATGGCCGGGGACGCGATGATCGCCGTCTCCCTGGCCGGCACCCTGTTCTTCGCGGCGACCACCGACGCGCAGCGGGGCAACGTCGCCCTCTACCTGCTGGTGACGATGGCCCCGTTCGCCCTGCTGGCGCCGGTGATCGGCCCGGCCCTGGACCGGCTGCAGCGCGGCCGGCGGTGGGCGATGGCCACCTCGCTGATCGGCCGGGCGGTGCTCGCGCTGGTGATGGCGGCCCACTTCGACGACCTGTGGCTCTACCCCGCGGCCCTGGGCGTGCTCGTGCTGTCCAAGGCGCACAACGTGCTCCGCGCGGCGGTGGTCCCGCGGGTCCTGCCCGCCGCGATGTCGCTGACCTCGGCGAACGCCCGGCTGTCGGTCTTCGGCCTGGCGACGGCCGGTGTGGCCGGTGGGCTGGCCGCCGGCATCGCCGCCGTCCTCGGCTTCGACTGGGAGCTGTGGGCCACCGCCGCGGTGTTCGTCGCCGGCGGGGTGCTCGCCGTCCGGCTGCCCGCGCACGTGGACGTGCCGACCGGCGAGGAACCGGCCGACGTGCTCAGCACCACCGAGATCCGCGTGCCCGGCCGGCGCCGCCGGGTGAGCCCGCACGTGGTGCTGGCGCTGCGGGCCAACGCCGCGCTGCGCGGGCTCGGCGGCTTCCTCACCATCTTCTCGGCGTTCCTCGTGCAGGCGACCTTCGCCGACGGCTGGGACGCCACCCTCGCCCTGGGCGCGATCGCGGCCGCGGCCGGCATCGGCAGCTTCGTCGGCACGGCGGTCGGCTCCCGGCTGCACACCGCCGCGCCCGACCGGCTGGTGCTCTACGCCGCCGCGACGGCCGCCGGGGTGACCGTGGTCGCGGCGGTCTTCTACGGGTTCTGGATGGCGGTGCTGGTCGCCGGCGTCGCCGCCGTCGCCAACGCCATCGGCAAGGTGTCGCTGGACGCGATCCTCCAGCGGGAGCTGCCCGAGCGGTTGCGCGCCTCGGCGTTCGCCCGCTCCGAGACGATGCTCCAGCTGTCCTGGGTGGCCGGCGGCGCGCTCGGGATCTCGCTGCCGCCCACCGGCTGGCTGGGGTTCACCGTCGCCGCGGCGCTGCTGGCCCTCGCCGTCGGCCTGGTGCTGTGGACCCTGCACCGGGGCCGCCGGCCGGCCTCCGCGACGGGGGCCCCGGAACCGCCGACGGCGCCGGTGGGACCGTCGTGGTCGTGAGAACGCCCGCCGTCGCCCTGCTCGCCCTCGCTCTCCCCGCGTCCCTGGCCGGGTGCGCCGGCGGGACCGAGGGGCCCGGGAACGTCCGTGCGGAGACCGGCGTCCAGGACGTCACCGCCCGGCCGACCCAGTACTGCGTGGACGGCGAACCGCAGCTCTACGAGACCACCCCGCCGATCGTCGAGGTCTCCCCCGACACGGCGATCAGCCTCACCGTGCCCGAGGTGATCGCCGAGCGCGGGTGGCAGGTGCAGGTGTTCGACGACCAGCTGCAGGAGGTTCTCGGCGAGGTCGACGTCCCGGAGGGGACGACGACGTTCGACGGGATCAACTCCTCCGACGTCGTGCCGCCCGCCTTCTACCTCGTGGTGGTCGAGGACAAGGGCGGCGACTGCGGCGAGTGGACCGGCGCGTGGCCGGTCGGTTTCCTGCGCGCCGGCGGCTGAGCGGCGCCGGCGTCAGCCCTCGAGGTCGCCGGCCACGGCGCGCAGCACCGAGGCGACCTTGCGGGCGTGGCCCCGGTCGGGGTACCGGCCGTGCCGCAGGCCCTCGGAGACGTCGTCGAGCAGCTTGATCAGGTCCTCGATGATCGGGACCAGCTCGTCGGGCTTCTTGCGGCTGGCGGCCGCGACGGTGGCCGCGACAGAGGGCAGTGGGTCGAGCAGCCGCACCTGCAGGGCCTGGTCGCCCCGGCGGCCGGCGACGATGCCGAACTCCACGCGCTGGCCGGGCTTGAGGTCGGTTCCGGCGGGGAGGGCGTCCTTGTGCACGAAGACGTCCGGCCCGTCCTCGCGGGACAGGAAGCCGAAGCCCTTCTCCGCGTTGAACCACTTCACTCTGCCGGTGGGCACGGTGGATCCCTCAGTTCTCGGTGTGACGCGGCTCGCGCCGGGGAACGACGACTGCGGCACGGGACCGCTCGATGCACAGGTTAACCGTCCGTGGTCACCGACCGGCCCGGCGATTCGCGCGCGTCCCTACCCTGGCCGGGTGCCCGCATCCCCGGAGTCGCCCGACCACCCGGACTACCGGTTCACCCTGGCCAACGAGCGCACCCTGCTGGCGTGGCTGCGCACCGGGCTGGCACTGGTGGCCGGCGGGGTCGCCGTCGCCACCTACGCGCCCGACCTGGGGGTCCGCTGGGGCAGCGCCGCCGTCGCCCTCGCGCTCGTCCTGATCGGGCTGCTCACCGCCCTGGCCGGGTACCGCCGCTGGCGGGCGAACGAGGCGGCGATCGAGGCCGGGCGGGCCCTGCCGTCGAGCGTGCTGGTGCCGGCGGTGGCCGCGGGGGTGGCCGCGGTCGTCGTCGTGGTCGGCGTGCTGGTGGGCGTCGAGGTGATGCGGGGGTGACGCCGCCGGTGGAGACCCAGCCCGAGCGGACCGCGCTGGCCTGGCAGCGCACCGGTCTGGGCGTCCTGGCCGTGGCCGGGCTGCTCGGGCACCGGGCACTGCACACCGACCGGCCGGCGATGCTGGTGGCCGCCGGCCTCGCCGCCCTGCTCGGGCTGGCCGTGCTCGGTGCCCTGGCCCCGCTGCGAAACCGGCAGGTCCAGCGGCGGGTGGCCCACGGCAGCGCGGTCTGCGACCCGTGGGCGGCGCGGGCCGCGACCGGCGTCGTGGTGCTCACGGCGCTCGCCGCGGCCGCCGCCGTCGCGCTCGTCTGATCCCGCGCCGTCAGGCGGCCTCGGCCTGGGTGATGATCGCGAGCCGCTCGAGCAGGACGAGGAAGACGACGGCGAAGTCGTTGTCCGCCACCTGCCGGGCCACCTCGGCCCAGTCCACCTGCTCGCGCAGCGCCCGGGCCACCGGCAGCATCCGCGCGAAGTCGCAGTAGTGCTCGTCCAGCGCCATCAGCTTGGTCACCAGGATGTCGGTCGGGTCCATCACCGGCATCTGCACCGACAGCACCGGCAGCACCGCAGCCCGCTCCACCATGTCGATCTCCGCGGGGCGCCCGCAGGTCCGCCACAGCACGTCGACGAAGACGTCGTCCCGCTCCACCTTCAGCAGCCAGTCCTCGGCGGGATCGACCACCTGCAGGCCGGCGTCGGCCAGCGCCTTCGCCGCCCGCTCGGCCTCCGCCGCAGGGACGAGGAAGTCGGCGTCGTGGTCGGGCTCCGGGGCACCGCGCACCCAGGCCGCGTAGCCGCCGCAGAGCGCGAAGGGCACCTCCCCCTGCTTGAGCGCGACGGCGGTGCGCTTGAGCAGGTCGCGCACCTGGTCGCGGGGGGAGGGCTGCACGGGGGCCTCGCTACCCGCCGGTAGCGCGCGCACGCATGCGGTCGGCGGTAGTTCCGTTCCCGACCGGGGCACAGGGCTGACGTGCGCATCGCGAGCTTCAACATCCTGCACGGACGCTCCCTCGAGGACGGCCGGGTCGACGTCGACCGGCTGGCCGCGGCGGTGAAGACCCTGGACGCCGACGTGCTCGGCCTCCAGGAGGTGGACCGGGACCAGCCCCGCTCGCAGGGGGCCGACCTCACCGCCGTCGCCGCGGAGGCGATGGGCGCGGTCGACTCCCAGTTCGTGGCCGCCCTGGCTGGGACCCCGGGCGGGACCTGGATGGCCGCGACCGGGGACGAGCAGCCGGGGTCGGCGAGCTACGGGATCTCGCTGCTCTCCCGCTACCCGGTCCTCTCCTGGCGGGTCGTCCGCCTGGCGCCGCTGCGGGCCAGCGTGCCGCTCTGGTCGCCGGACTCCCGACGGCCGTTCCTGGCCCGGGACGAGCCGCGGGTCGCCGTCGCCGCCGTGATCGACGGGCCGTTCGGGCAGTTCACCGTGTGCAACACGCACCTGTCGTTCATCCCGCGGTGGAACACCCGGCAGCTGCGCACGCTGGTGCGCTCGCTGGAGGGGACGCGGGAGCCGCTGGTGCTGATGGGCGACCTCAACATGCAGCAGCGGGCCGCCGCGCGGCACAGCGGCCTGCAGCCGATCGCCACCGCGGCGACCTTCCCGGCCCCGCGACCCAGCCGTCAGCTCGACCACGTGCTCGTCCGCGGCGGCCTGCGCGCGTCCGGCGCGGCCGAGGCGGTGCAGCTGCCGCTGTCGGACCACCGGGCGCTGGCCGTGCGCGTCGAGCCGACCTGAGTGTGACCGGACGACTCGCGAACCACGCCCGGCTAGGTGTACTGACCACGGACGTTGGTGACGGCGGACGGCGTGGGTCGATGACATGAGGAAGACCTCCGAGTGAGG
>NZ_JAAGWG010000003.1 GCF_010682065.1 Blastococcus saxobsidens | reverse complement strand
CTCGCCATCGTCTACCGAGCTGCTGCCGTCCTGGCCGCGATCATCACCTGGCTACGCACTTAAGAGACATGCCCTAGTGCCCGTGTCGGTGGTGGAGGTCGGGCACATGAGCGTGATCGTGGCGCAGGGGTTCGTGGCGGTGCGGGTGGCTGTGCCGGTCTGGCGTCCCTGCAGCGTGCTCGTGATCTGCGTGATGGTCGTCGTGCGCGTGCTCGTGGATGTGTTCCAGCGGTTCGTGCGCATGGGCGTGATCGTGGTCGGATCGCACGACGAGGGTGATGCCTGCGAGGAGCAGGACCATCGCCACGATCTGCGGGGCGGTGACGGGCTCGGCCAGGAGGGTCCAGGCCAGCAGGACCCCGATGAAGGGAGCGGCGGAGAACACGACCTGGCCGCGGGCGGCCCCGAGGCTGCGCGCGCCGGTCACCCACAGGGTGATGGAGAGGCCGTAGCCGATCATCCCGATGCCCACGGCGAGGATGGCGTCCGACGCGGTGGGGCCAGCGCCGGTAGACAGTCCGATGGCCAGGTTGGCGCTGCCCGCGATCACGCCCTTGATGAAGGTGATGAACGAGGGCGCGAGCCGGTCCACGTTGGCGGTGGCGCAGTTGTCGAGCGCCCAGCACAGGCAGGCCCCGATGACCAGTACGGCACCGAGCCGGATGTCGGGGCTGGTGTTCCAGCTGCTGAGCAGGAGGCCGGCGCTGGTCACCAGGACCGTGGCGGCCGCGACTCGGGGGCCGATGTGCTCGCGGAAGAACCAGCCGGCCAGCAGGACGGTGAAGACCAGCTCCAGGTTGAGCAGCAGCGATGCGCTGGCCGCGGACGTGCGTGCCAGTCCCGCCGCGAGAAGAACCGGGCCCACCGCGCCACCGAGCACGACGGCCACGGCCAGCCGGGAACCGTTGGCGCGCAGCGCCGATGAGGGAGGAAGGCGGCGCAGGTTCTGCGGCGCCACGGCCAGTGCCGCACCGAGGTAGAGGAGGCCGGCGAGGGTCGGTGCGTTCATCTCGCGGGCCAACGGAGCGGCGAGCGGTGTGGAGGCCCCGAACAGCACTGCCGCGGCCATGCACTGGAGCAGCCCCGGAGGGAACCTGGTCATCGGTCCACCGTGGTGCGCCACTCCGAGCGGCGCAGCAGCCGCAGCCCGTTGAGGGCGACCAGGATGGTTGAGCCCTCGTGTCCGGCGACGCCGAGGGGGAGCGGAAGGTGGCCGACCAGGTCCCAGGTCACCAGGACGGCGATCACCGTGCCCGCGATGATCAGGTTCTGCACGACCAGTTGCCGTGCCCGGCGGGACAGTCGGGTGACGGCGGCCAGGGTGCTCAGGTCGTCGCGCACGATGACGGCGTCGGCGCTGGACAGCGCCAGATCGGAGCCGATGCCGCCCATGGCCACGCCGATGTCGGCGGCGGCCAGGGCCGGAGCATCGTTGACGCCGTCTCCGATGAGCAGCACGCGGTGGCCGTCGCGTTGCAGGGCATGGACGGCGGCGACCTTGCCCTCGGGCAGTAGTCCGGCGCGGACGTCGGTGATTCCTACCTGAGCGGCCAGGCTAGCGGCGGCGCGGGGGTTGTCCCCGGTGAGCAGCACCGGTTCGTGGTCGGTCTTGTCCCGGAGCGCCGCGATCGCCTGTGCGGCCTCGGGCCGGGGGCGGTCGGCCAGGGCGAGTACGCCGACCGGCCGGGCGTCGAGGTTGACCACGACGGCGGTGTGGCCTTGGGCTTGCTCGCCTTTCACCATGGCGGTGATCGCCGGCTCGCCGGAGAGAGCAGCCGCGTCCGGCGATCCGACCGTGACCGTCCAGCCGGCGACCGAGGCGGTGACGCCTCGACCCGTCCGGGCACGGAAGTTGGTGGCGGGCAGCAGGTCGATGCCGCGTTCACGAGCGGCGGCGACGATGGCCTGGCCGATCGGGTGCTCGCTGGGGGCCTCGGCGGCGGCGGTCAGAGCGAGCAGGTCGTCCTCTGCGCACGGTCCGCCGGGCAGTGGCCGGACCGCGACGACGGTCGGGGTGCCATGGGTCAGAGTGCCGGTCTTGTCCAGGGCGACCACCGTGGCGGTGCCGAGTCGTTCCATGACGACGGCGGACTTGACCAGTACGCCGTGGCGGCTCGCGTTGGCGATCGCCGACAGCAGCGGCGGCATGGTGGACAGGACGATGGCGCACGGCGAGGCGACGATCATGAACGTCATCGCGCGGAGCAGGGCGCTCTGCAGTTCGGAGCCCAGGAGTAGCGGGATCGTGAAGATCGCGATCGTCGCGACCACGACGCCGATCGAGTAGCGCTGCTCCACCTTCTCGATGAACAGCTGTGTCTGGGCCTTGGTCGCCGATGCCTCCTCGACCATGGTCGCGATCCGCGCCACGACGCTGTCCCGCGCGGGCCGGGTGACCTCGACGGTGAGCGCCCCGGTGCCGTTGCTCGTCCCGGCGAACACCTCGTCGCCGACGGCCTTGTCGACCGGTAGCGGTTCCCCGGTGATCGACGCCTGATCGACCTCGGAGGTCCCGGCCGCGACTCGTCCGTCGGCGGGCACCCGCTCGCCGGGGCGGACCAGCACCCGGTCACCCACGGCCAGGTCGACTGCGGCTACCGGCCGTTCCGCACCGTCGTCGGAGACGAGGTTGGCCTGTTCCGCGGCCAGGTCGGTCAAGCCGCGGACGGCGTCGGCGGTGCGGCGGGTGGCGAATGCCTCCAAGGCGCCGGAGGTGGCGAAGATGACGATGAGCAGTGCGCCGTCGAAGATTTGCCCGATCGCCGCGGCACCGAGCGCGGCGACGATCATCAGCAGGTCGACGTCCAGCGTCTTGTCGCGCAGCGCCTGTAGCCCGGCCCAGGCGGGCTCCCAGCCGCCTACGACGTAACAGGCCAGGTACAGCCCCCAGAAGACCGGCTCGGGGGCGCCGGCCAACTGTGCCGCGCCGCCGAGGAGGAACAGCACCAGCGCGGCGGTAGCCCACCGCACTTCTGGGAGCGACCACAAGACCGAAGGGCGCCGTGTCGGCGCCACAGGCTGTGCAGAGGTGTGAGAGGTCGCTGCTGAAGCCGTCACTCGTCCGAGCGTACCTGCGCAAGTGCGAAGACAGCTAGGCAGGCGATAGCACCGGTATCGTGGGGGCTGTGCATCATGGCATCGAAGGGTTCGACATGCCCGAGACGGACGACGTTCGCCGAGCTGCCGACGCGTTGCGCATGCTGGCCGACCCAACGCGGCTGAACATCCTGTGGGCACTCATGCAGGGCGAGTCGTCCGTCGCGTGCCTCGCCGACCTGGCGGGAACCACCCCGACCGCCGTGAGCCAGCACCTGTCCAAGCTCCGTCTGGCCGGTCTCGTCACCAACCGCCGGGAAGGAACGTTCGTCTTCTACACGCTGGCCGACCACCACATCGGAGAACTCGTCCGTCAGGCGCTCTCCCACGCCGACCACCAGGCGGGCCGGACTGAAGCTCATCAGCAGCCTTCGGCCCACGTTCCGGGCGTGGCCGCGGCACGACCACCTCGCTGATCCGGTGGGGCGCGGTCCGCAACTGACGGCATGGTGAGCCGGTGACCACTGAACGGCCGACGCCGACGCGACCGGTCGATCCCGATGTCGATCTGCATGTTCCCGTGCAGCGGCGTGAACGGACGTGGGACCCGGCCGTGCTGTCCACCATCGCGGCGGGCGGTGCGCTGGGTGCCGAGGCGCGCTACGGCTTGACGGTGGCTCTACCGCACCAGCCGGGGCAGTGGCCGTGGGCGACGTGGCTGGTCAACGTCAGCGGCTGCTTCCTCATCGGGGTGCTGATGGTCGTGATCATCGATGTGATCACGCCGCACCGGCTGGTCCGCCCGTTCATCGGCATCGGCTTCCTCGGTGGGTACACGACCTTCTCCACGGCGATGGTCGACGTCCAGCAGTTGGCGCTGGCCGGACACGGCGCCGTCGCGTTGGGCTACATGGCGGCCACCGTGCTCGCCGCCGTCACTGCGACCGTCCTCGGTGCGCATGCAACGCGCACATGCGTGCGCTGGCGACGGAGTCGGACGCGACCGGCCCGCACCTCGGATGGTCCTCGATGATCGCGCTGTGGGTGGCGCTGGGGGCCGCTGTCGGCGCCCCGGCCCGCTACCTCACCGACCGGGCGGTGCAGACCAGGCACGACAGCGTCTTTCCGTGGGGAACGCTCACCGTGAACGTGGTCGGTTCGTTCATCCTCGGCGTGCTCGCCGCGCTGGGCAGTCACGTCTCCCCGGCGGTCAGCGCCATGGTCGCCGTGGGCTTCTGCGGTGCGCTGACCACCTACAGCACCTTCAGTTACGAGGTGATGCGGCTGCTGGAGGAGCATGCTCGCTTCTACGCCTTGGCCAACGTCCTGGTGAGCCTGCTCGCTGGGTTCGGCGCGGTCGCCCTCGGGTGGTCCGTCGCCTCCTGGCTCGCCTGACCGGCAGCGGTGAGACCCGCCGGTCGGCTCGAACATGTCCTGGCGACATAGCCGATCCGGCACCGATGTGCGTCAGCGTGGCGTCTATGCGGCGTTGATGGACGCACGCCGGCGGGAGACCGTGCGTTTCGTCGTGGCGAGCTGTTCGGCGATGTCGCGAATGGACTTGCCGCGTTCGGTGAGCCGCCGGACGACTTCGTCCTGCTCAGCAACGGTGAGGTGTTCGAGGCGGACGCCGTCGCCAGCGAGGGCGCGTTCGATGGCGATCTCGTCGAGGCCGTCCGTCTCTACAGTCTCAGCGTGGTGTTGGGGGGCTGGGTCGTTTTCGATGTCGTCCCATGCCAAGGGTGGTAGCCAGCCACGATCAGCGGCGAAGGCGCGGGCGGCGTCGGCGGCGGCACGCTGCTCGTCGGTGGACTCCGGTGGGCGCGCGTTCCACAGCTGCTCGTAGACGGCGCTGACCTCCCTCGCGGTCTGCGCGGTGACGGAGTCGCTGAGCATGCTGCGTCGGAGGCTGGCGGAGCTGCGGCCGAGCCTGGCGGCCAGCTCGTCGTGGGCCCACCCGACGGCGATCAGGGCCTGCAGCCGGCGCCGAGTGCCCGTGGCGTCGACTTGACTGCGCGGCGCTCGATTGCCCTGGTCGATCCGAATGCGCAGGATCCGCTGGGCGGTCTCGGGCCGGACCCGCCGGACGCGTGGGTTGCCGTCGCGCCCGGGGTCGGCCAGCTCGCGGACGTGGCTGGTGGAAAGGTCGGCGAGCACGGCGATCTGCTCGACGCCGATGCCGGCGGCGCGGAGAGCTCGAACGTGCTTCCGCACTGGGGCGGCGTCGACGAACGGCCGCCAGCGGCCGAAGGCCTGCGCACGGTGCACCGCACGGCCGGTCGCGGTGTTGGCCGCAGTGCAGTCGATGCAGCGGCAGCGGTCCTTCACATAGGCGACGCGGGTTCCGTGCACGTGCCGAACACGCGGATGAGTGCAGTCCCGCCTCACCCGACCCTGAGCGCGCTGGACACGGCGACGTGCTCGCTCGATGGCATGCCGGTGCTTGGCACAGGAATGGCGGGCGTGGTGGACGTCGGCGAGTGCGTCGCTGGCGTACCTGCCGGTGTAGCCGCAGGCCGGACACGTCCGGGTGACGCTCACGACGTGCTCTGGTCGGTGGCGGCGATGGGCTGTCGAACGTCGATGAGGCCGCGACTGGGCACGCCGGCCCTAGCAAGGACGCCCGCGATCCACTCGGTGCGGAGGCTGCCTGCATCTCCGACGTGGTCGTCGAAGGCCATGGCCGTGAACTGCTGGGCGGTATCGGCCCACTCCCGGTCGGACAGGGGCCGCTCGAGGTGGGCCTCGACGGTGGGCCGGTCGACGTAGGCGATGCTGGCGTATAGGACGTCGGCGAGGTCTGTGAGAAGCCGGTGGGTGTGGCCGCCGTAGCGGTCGACGAGGTCCTGCAGCGCGCCGCGATGAGCAGCAGGTACGTGGGACGGTGTCGGCGCACGGGCTGCCGTCGTCCGACGTCCCCGCTGACCGCACATCCCTGCTCCTGGTGGTGAGTAGTCGCGCTCACCGGGAGAAGGCGCTATTTCGAGCTCTTTGGTGACACCCCGCCGACAATCCGAACGAGGCGGTGCTCGACAGATCCGCCACGAAACTGCCGTCACGGTGAGTCGGTAGCCGGGCTGGCGTGGCCGCACCCGAGGTCGTCGGCAATCTGACGGGCGCAGGCCAGCGGTCGTCGAGTCGGGTTGCGCCGGCTTCTCACCGCTGGTGTTGCTGGGGTCGGGCAAGCAGCCCTGAGGGCAGGGGACGCCCCCCGGATCGCCGGCGCTCGGATGGGCTGGTGGCCCGCGGCGGAGCAGGTCGACGGTGGGGGGCGGGAGCGCGAGAACGCGGTCATCCGGGAGGGTCAGGCGAACAGGTCGACGGTCAGCTGGGTTGCGATGAGACCGGCGACGGTGAGTACCAACCAGGCAAACCAGCGGCGCAGCCGATCCGTAGGGATGTGCGCGCCGACCCGTCCGGCCACCAGGGCAGCCACGACGGCCGCACCGGTGAAAGCCAGAGTGACCGGCACGTCGAGACTCGCCTCTCCCGCGTGCGCGGCGAAGCCGGCGGCGGAGTTGATGGCCACGACAACCAGGGACGTGCCGATGGCGGTGGGCATCGGCAGGCCCAGGGCCAGCACGAGTACCGGGATGATGAGGAAGCCACCACCCACACCGAGCAGGCCGGTGAGGAAGCCGACCACGAGTCCACCCGCCAGGGTGCGTGGCAGGCAGCGTCGCCAGTTCACCCGGCCGCCGTCGATGGCGCACGCGGTACCGGTTGCTGGCTTCTCCTGCAGCATCCGGATCCCGGCGCCGACCATGACCACGGCGAACAGGGCGAGGGTCAGCTCGTCGGGCAGCACCCGGTTGACCGCAGCCCCGGTGAACGCGGTGGCCGCGCCGGCCACGCCGAACAGCAGCCCGATCCGCCAGCTGATCTGCTGTTCGCGCAGTCGGGGTAGCACCGCGACGACCGCGGTGATGCCGACCACCAGCAGCGAGGTGGCGACCGCCTGCTGCAGGTCCTGGCCGGCGAGGTAGACCAACGCCGGCACCGCCAGGATCGAGCCACCTCCGCCCAGCAGCCCGACCAGCGCGCCGATGACCAGGCCGATGCCGATCACGAGGCCGATCATCGGGCTGCTGCCACGGTGGTGGCTGACATCAACGGCGGCCGAGGAGCCTGCCCAGCCAGCTCCCGGACCGCTCGGGGCGGGGGTGGCCCGGGCATCGCTGTGCGCTGGGAACGCGGGCCATGACCTGATCGACGTGCTGGCCGCAGCCGGCCCACGTCGTCTTGCCGCAGGTCTTGCAGGGAACTGCTCGACACATGGTTGGTCTCCTCGTAGTCGGTGGGACGGCCGTCAGATCAGCGGGAGACGGAGTCCGTGTGCAGGCCGACGGCGGCCGCACCGGTGTCGGGGTCGCCGTAGCCGCCGTTGACCAGCACGGGCCGGCGGCCGGTGCGGGCAAGCAGCGAGGCGGCGATGGCGGCGCGGTAGCCCGAGCCGCAGTACACCCAGACGTCACCGTCGGGAACCTCGTCGATGCGGTCGGCAAGCTCGTGGATCGGGATGTGCCGGGAGCCGCGCACGCCGCCGCCGGCGCGTTCGTCGTCGCGGCGCGCGTCGACGACGGTCAGCTGCGGATCGGCGGATATGGCGCTGGCCAGCCCGGAGAAATCGCTGATCGGGTAGGAGGCCGGCTCCTGGCCGGCGCCCAGCTGCTCGGGGCTGCCGATGGCGGCACCGGCGAGCCGGTCGATGCCGATGCGGACCAGCTCGCGGCGGGCGTCAGCCACCTGCTCCTCGTTCTCCCCGATCAGGGTGATCGGTGCGCCCCACGGGATGAGCCAGCCGACGTAGGTGACGAAGTTGGCGACCGCCAACTCGAAGTTCAGCGCACCCGGCAGGTGCCCTGCGGCGAACGCGGTGCGGGTGCGCAGGTCGAGCACCCACTCACCGGCCGCCAGCCGGTCGGCCAACTCCTCGGGGTCGATGAGTCGAGGTGTCGACAGGTCGACCGGCGCCGGGCCGGCGGCGTTGCCCGGCCCCATGTGGCTGTACCAGGCCGGAATCGCGGTGAGGCCGGCGATCAGCTCCTCGACGAAGGACCGCTCGTCCTGCGTCAGCGCCGGGTTCACTGTCACCTGCTCGCCGACCGTGGAGGAGTCGCCGCTGGTCGGGGTGGCCGAGCAGAAGCTGCCGAACCCGTGGGTGGGGAAGACCGGGGTGCCGGCGGGCAGCTCGGCGGCCAGCCGGCGCACCGAGTGGTACTGGGCGTGGGTGAGCTCGTCGGTGTGCTCGGGGCCGACCAGGTCGGTGCGGCCGGTCGAGCCGAAGAGCATGGAGCCTCCGGTGAACACGGCCTGCGCCTCGTCCGCGGCGTCGGTCAGCACGTAGCTGACGTGGTGGTGGGTGTGGCCGGGGGTGTGCAGGACCCGGAGGCGCATCGGGCCGGCCTCGAGGACGTCGCCGTCGGCGGCCGGCACCCGCTCGTAGGCGACGGAGTCACCGGCCGGGACGACGTAGTCCGCACCCACCTGGCCGGACAGCTCGAGGCCCCCGGTCAGGTAGTCGTTGTGCAGGTGGGTCTCCACGACCAGGGCGATGCGGACGGCCCGCTTCTCGGCGAGGGCCAGCACGCGGTCGAAGTCGCGCTGGGGGTCGACCACGACGCCGACACCGTCGACGCTGACCAGGTAGCTGCGGTCGCCGAGTCCGGTGGTCTCGATGATGTCGATCTGCACGGGAGCTCCTTAGTACGGTACGGGGCAGGGGTACCTGTGGGGCAAATGATGAGCGTCGTCAGACGGTGGGACGGCCTTCGGCGATCCACTGCGTCATGCCGCCGTCGAGGTTGGCCACGTCGTAGCCCTGTCCGGCGAGAAACTGTGCGGCTTGCGAGCTGCGCCCGCCACTGCGGCAGACGGTGATGACCGGACGGGCGCGGTCGAGCTCGAAGGCGCGCGCGGACAGCTGGCCCAGCGGGATGTGGGTGCTGCCGGCGATCCGTCCTTCGGTGAGTTCGGCGGCTTCGCGGACGTCGAGGATGACCGCCTCGGTGCGGTCGGCGGCCTGGGCAGGGGTGAACTGGGGGATCTGCGGGTTCAAAGGAACTCCAGGGGGTGGTGGTCAGGCGAGGGAGAGGAACAGGCGCTCGAGCTCGCGTAGGTCGACCTCGCGAGTCTCGCCGTCCTCGTTGGTCGAGCAGTAGCGCATCCCGGTCGAGACGACGGCGAAGCCGGCCTTGCTCAGCGCCTTGGATGCGGCGGCGAGCTGAGTGACGACGGCCGAGCAGTCCCGCCCGTCCTCGATCATGCGGACGATGCCGCCGATCTGGCCCTCGATGCGCTTGAGCCGCTTGACGACGTCGGCGAGTTCGCCCTGGGGGATGTCCACGACGTCCACGATACATACCCCCGGGGGTATACGCCAGGTTCGGAGAGGTATGTGGGCGTCAGGCGCGCGCGGTTGAGGCGGCCCGGCCGTCAGCCGGCACGGCGGCCGAGCCGAGCACGTCGGCCAGGGTGTGGAGGGCGCCCGGGATGACGGCGTAGTACGCCCACACGCCGCGCTTCTCTCGGGTGAGGAAGCCGGCGTCGACGAGCACCTTGCAGTGGTGGGACACCGTCGGCTGGCTGAGGCCCAGCGGGCCGGTCAGGTCGCAGACGCACGCCTCGCCGGTGCTGCTGCCGGCGACCAGCGACAGCAGCCGCAGTCGAGCGGGGTCGGCTAGAGCCTTGAGCGTCTGGGCGAGCGCAGTGGCCGCGTCGACATCCAGGCCACCGGCCAGCGGCGCCGACGCACACGCAGCGACGTCGGTCGGCTGGTCAAGCACGGTCAGGGCCGTCCGAGTTCGACTGCTGTTCACCCGAGCAGTGTGCCTGGGAGATTGACGCCTGTCGATGCCTCGGCCACAGTCATCGACGACGGTCGATGCCTGCCGCGCACCTCGCGCGGCGGTGGACAGCGACCTGTACCGGACAAGAGAGGCTCGCCGAGTTCATGAGTGACACCGTCGCGGAGACCCCGCGGCCGAACACCGACCTTGAGACCCCGGTGATGGCCCGGCTGTCGACGCTGGACCGGTTCCTGCCGGTCTGGATCGTCGCCGCCATGGCTCTTGGTCTGGCACTGGGCCGCTGGGTCCCGGGCCTGGACGACGCACTGTCCGCCGTCGAGGTCGGCAACGTCAGCCTGCCGATCGCGGTCGGCCTGCTGCTGATGATGTACCCGGTGCTGGCCAAGGTCCGGTACTCCGAGCTGGACCGGGTCACCGGCGACCGCAAGCTGCTCCTCGCGAGCCTGGCCCTCAACTGGCTCATCGGCCCGGCGCTGATGTTCGCCCTGGCCTGGGCGCTACTGCCCGACCAGGCGGAGTACCGGACCGGGCTCATCATCGTCGGCCTGGCCCGCTGCATCGCGATGGTGCTGATCTGGAACGACCTGTCCTGCGGCGACCGCGAGGCCGGCGCCGTGCTGGTCGCCATCAACTCGGTGTTCCAGATCGTCGCCTTCGCCGCCCTGGGCTGGTTCTACCTGCAGGTGCTGCCGGGCTGGCTCGGACTGTCCACCACGTCGGCTGACTTCAGCTTCTGGGCAATCGTCGTATCGGTCCTGGTGTTCCTCGGCATCCCACTGGTCGCCGGCTTCTTCACCCGCACGCTGGGCGAGCGGCGGAAGGGCCGCGACTGGTACGAGGGCACGTTCTTGCCCCGCATCGGGCCGGTGGCGCTCTACGGGCTGCTGTTCACGATCGTGACGCTGTTCGCGCTGCAAGGCGACGCCATCTCCTCGAACCCCTGGGACGTCGCCCGCATTGCGCTACCGCTACTGGCCTACTTCTTCCTGATGTTCGGCGGTTCGTTCCTCCTCGGCATGCGGCTGCGACTGGGCTACGCCAAGACCGCGACGCTGGCGTTCACCGCCGCGGGCAACAACTTCGAGCTCGCCATCGCGGTGGCCATCGGCACCTTCGGCGTCACCAGCGGCCAGGCACTGGCCGGGGTCGTCGGCCCGCTGATTGAGGTCCCTGTCCTCGTCGCCCTGGTCTACGTGTCGCTGTGGGCGGCACGGCGCTGGTTCCCCGGCGACCCCACCGTTCCCGCCACCGTTCGGAGTTCACGATGACCGAGAAGTCCCTGCCGGGCCTGCTCACGCCCGAAGCCGCCCTGCACCGGCTGGCCGATGAGCTGGCCGCCCGCTTCACGGGGGTGTTCGCCCGGGAGACCGTCGACAGGTACGTGTTCGAGTCCTACACCGCCCTGCGCCGCACCGCGAAGGTCACCACCCACCTGCCGGCGCTCACTGCCCGGTTCGCCACCGAGCGGCTGACCGCGCTGGCCCAGGCCAAGGGCGCCATCACCACCGACGTGCCCGAGGTGCTGTTCGTCTGCGTGCACAACGCCGGCCGGTCGCAGATGGCCGCCGGCCTGCTGAACGCACACGCCGCCGGACGGGTGCACGTCCGATCCGCCGGCTCGCTGCCGTCGGCCCAGATCGACGACGCGGTGACCGAGGCGATGGCCGAGGTCGGCGTCGACCTCGGTGCGGAGTTCCCCAAGCCGCTGACCGACGACGTCGTGCAGGCCGCCGACGTGGTCATCACGATGGGCTGCGGCGACGCCTGCCCGGTGTACCCCGGCAAGCGGTACCTGGACTGGTCCGTTCGCGACCCCGCCGGGCTGAGCGTCGGGGAGGTCCGCGCGATCCGCACCGACATCGACACCCGGGTCCGTGCCCTGCTGGCCGAGCTCGTTCCCTCCGTCACCCCCAGCTGAAAGGGGCCCTTGCCGTGTCCAAGAAGCCCAGCGTCCTGTTCGTCTGCGTGCACAACGCCGGCCGATCCCAGATGGCCGCCGGCTGGCTCACCCACCTCGCCGGGGACTCCGTCGAGGTGCGGTCAGCCGGCTCACTCCCGGCAGACCAGGTCAACCCCGCCGCGGTGCAGGCGATGGCCGAAGTCGGCATCGACATCTCGACCGCACAGCCCAAGGTGCTGACCACCGAGGCGGTGCAGGCCTCGGACGTGGTCATCACTATGGGCTGCGGCGACGCCTGCCCGATCTTCCCCCGCAAGCGGTACCTGGACTGGGAGCTGGAAGACCCGGCCGGGCAGGGCGTCGACGCCGTCCGCCCGATCCGCGACGACATCGAGGGCCGCATCCGCGGACTGCTGGCCGGGCTCGGCGTGCCGGTCGAGACCGCAGGCTCCGCGCACATCGGCTGATGCACGCCGACCAACCTGCAGCCGAGGGCTCGCCGCAGGGCGGGGCACCGCGCGTGCTGTTCGTGTGCGTGAAGAACGCCGGGAAGTCCCAGATGGCGGCCGGCCTCATGCACGCGGCCGCCGGGGACAGCGTCGAGATCACCTCCGCCGGCACCCGACCCGGCGAGGCGGTCAACCCGCTGTCTGCACAGTCGCTGCTGGAGGTCGGGGTCGACATCACCGACGCCCAGCCCCGCCCGGTCACCGCTGGCCTCATTGCCGCCGCCGACGTGGTCGTCACCCTCGGCACCGAGGCTCGCATCGACGACGACCTGGTCGCCGCAGCCGCGCAGCGGCAGCCGGGGACACGATTCGAGACGTGGGTGACTGACGAGCCCTCGAGCAGAGGCATCGACGGCATCGCGCGGATGCGACTGGTCCGCGACGAGATCGCCGCCCGCGTCGACGACCTACGCGACCGCCTGCTCGCCGCCCCCACCAACTGAGGCGAGCTCACCAGGTCGACGGCCGCGGTGCGCCGCGGCGACGAGCACCGTGCCCAGTGACACCAAGCACGCCAGCGCGGTCAGCGCACCGGTGCGGGACCCGACGACGTCGGTCAGTGCGGCACCGCCGAAGGGAGCCAGCGCCGCGGCCGCGGTGATGGGCGCGGCGAAGGCCCCGGCGAGGGACCCGTAGCGTGCCGACCCCCACTCCTCGGCCACGACCGTGGCCTGAAGCAGCGTGCCGGCCCCGCGGACCGCGCCGACCAGCACGGCCACCGCAATCAGCGCCCACGCCGGTCCCGGCACCGCACCCAGCAGACCGATGGAGGCCGCAGAGGCGGCGACGATGACCACCGCCCGGGTCGCCGGCCCGGTGCGGGCGCTCAGCGGTCCATAGCCGAGACGGCCCAGCAGCTGCCCGGCGCCCAGCAGACCCAGGGTGGTCGCGGCCAGCGAGGCGGACATCCCTCGTTCGGTCAGCAGCGGGATGAGCAACGTGACGCTGGTGGCGTACAGCCCGAACGCGGTCAGCGTCAGGCCACCGGACAGCAGCCAGAACGGCCGGCTGGTGAGCACCGCCCGCACCGCACCGTCGCTGGCCGGAGCCGTGCCGCCGTTCTCACCGGCGCGCTCAGTGAGAGAAGAAGGGTCGGCGGCGGCCGCAGCCCGCGGCCAGGGCCGGCGCAGCCCCATCAGGTGCAGCGGCACGGTCACCACCGCGAGCACAGCGGCAAGTACCAGGAAGGTGCTGCGCCAGCTCAGCTGCTCCAGCAGCAAGCTGGTCAGCGGCGCGAACACGGTGCTCGCCAACCCGGCCACCAGGGTCAGCGCGGTCAACGCCCGCACCCGGTTCGGGCCGTACCAGCCGGTCAGGGCGGCGAACGCCGGCTGGTACAGGGTCGCCGACATCGCGACGCCGGCGACCAGCCACGCCGCGAAGAACCAGTCCAGGCTCGGAGCCAGCGCAACGGCGGCCATGGCCGCCGCCGCCAGCACCGAGCCGGCGGTCATCACCGGACGCGGCCCGAAGCGGTCCAGCCACCGCCCGACCGGTATGCCGGCAAGCGCGGACGCGACCAGCCCAGTGGTGAACGCACCAGTCGTCACTGCGGTCGACCAGCCGGTGTCGGCGGTGATGGTCGTCAGCGCGACGGGGAACGCGTAGTACTGCACGCCCCAGCTGACGACCTGACCCGCCGAGAGCACCGCGACGATGCGCCATCCCAGAAAGTCGTCCCCGGCCGCGGGGGTGCCCGTCGCGGGCCTGCGTGCAGCCGGCGCCAGCTCATCCCGCGGAGTCACCTGGCCAGGCTGCCCGAGCTGCGGGCCCGGCGCCGGGAAGTCAGCCGCAGCACGAGCCGCTCGCCTGGCCACGCACCTCGGTCACGGGCAGCAAGCCTCCGTCGGTGCCGGCAGCCCGGCCACCCGCGACGCCGGTGGCGAAGCCGACCCGTGCCTCACCGTTGGCCCATGCGGCGTGCGCGGCGTCCACCTGAGCCGGAACCTCAGCCGCCGACGCGGTGCCGCAGCAACTGCCGCCGGCCGTGGCCGCGTCGTCGGTGAGCGGGAGGCTCACGGAGCAAACGCCGGTCTCAGGGAGCACCAGCTGCACCTCGTCGGCGGCCGCGTCGTCACCGGAGAGGTGCGCGGCGATGGAGCGGACCTGCTCGTTGCCGGTGGTAATCAGGAATGTCGGCGCCCGCCCGTAGGACTTCATCCCGACCACGTAGAAGCCCGGCTCCTCCGGGTGGGCGAGCTCGCGGTGGCCGTGCGGGGGCACGGTGCCGCAGGAGTGGAAGCCCGGGTCAACCAGCGGGGCTAGCTGGCGAGGAGCGTCCAGGCCGGCGTCGAGGTCGAGGCGGACCTCGCTGAGCATCGCCACATCCGGTCGGAAACCGGTGGCGGCAGCGACGTTGTGGACACCGGTGATGCGCTGCTCACCCCCGGCGGTCTGCCCCACCACGGTCACCGTGCTGTCGCCGGTGAGTTCCAGGCCGGTGATGGAGAACCCGGTGTGGTGCTCGATGGCGCCGGAAACGACCAGCGAGCGCAAGTCGGTGCCCAGCTTGCCGCGGTCGGGCAGCTCATCGGCCCCGCCGCCGCCGAACAGCCGGCGGGCGTCGGTGCCGCGGATCGCCCACACGATCTCGGTGCCGGCCTCCTCGCGGGCCAGCTGCGCCAAGCCCAGCAGCGTGTTGGCCGCCGAGTGACCCATGCCGACCACCAGGGTGCGCCGGCCGGCGAACCGCGCCCGGTCGGCGCCCAGTACGTCGGGCAGCGGGCCGACCAGCACGCCGGCCCCCTCCGCCTCAGCCTCACCGACCGCGGGCAGGCCAGAGGCGCCCAGCGGGTTGCGCTGCCCCCAGGTGCCCGAGGCGTCGATGACCGCGGCGGCGCGCACATCGGTCACCGCGCCGTCGCGGCCCTGCACCCGGACGAGGAAGGGCCGCTGCTCGCGGCCCACGGTGCGCGACTTGTCGAGACCCTCGCGGGTCACCGCCACCACCCGGGCACCGGTACGGACGACGGCCTCGCCGAGGACGTCGGCCAGCGGCTCGAGGTAGCCGCCGACCACCTCGGCGCCGGTCGGCGGAACGTTCCCGGCCGGGCGCGTCCACCCGGTGGGGGCCAGCAGCTTCTCCGCCGTGGGGTCGACGATGTACTGCCACGGCGTGAAGGTGCGGATGTGTCCCCAGGCGCGCATCGCGGCACCGACGTGCTCGCCGGCCTCGAGCACGAGCGGAGTCAGGCCCCGGTCGCAGAGGTGGGCGGCGGCGGCCAGGCCGACGGGGCCGGCGCCGATGACGACGACCGGCAGGCCGGTCTGCTGAACGAGAGTGCTGGCAGGGGTGGGTGTGCTGGTCACAGGAAACGGTCCTCCGGTCGGTGGGTCAGGCGGTCGCGCAGCAGGTGGGGGAGACGCTGCGGCGGGGTCGAGCGATGGTGTCGAGTGCGCGGTCGGCGGCACGGGCCCAGGTGCTCGGGCGGCAGCAGGCGGCCATGGCGGCAAGGCGGGCGGCGCTCGCCTCCCGGCGCAGCTCAGCCGCACGGGTCTCGGCCAGCAGCTCCAGGGCGTAGGCGGCGATCACGGCGGCTCCTTCCTCACTCCCAGCAGTGAGGCCGGGAGGCGACCTGCTGGCGTAAGCGTCCTGCAGCGGTACATTGACTTTCGTCAATACGAAGCACGGTGCCGCACGTATCGACGTATGTCAATGTGTTGCGGCGGCGGGGTGCCAGAGTCGAGGAGAACCGATGACCATTCGTGAGCTACCGGTGCTCGACCAGCCCGAGGTGGTCGCCTGCTGCGCACCTCTGTCCTCGACGGTGCTCAGCGAGCCGGAAGCCGAGACGCTCGCCCGGCAGTTCGCCGCGCTCGCCGACCCGGTGCGTCTGCGGCTGGTGTCGCTGCTGGCCAACGCCGAAGGCGGCGCGGTCTGCGCCTGCGACCTCGTCGAGCCCGCGGGCCGCACGCAGGGCACGGTCAGCTCCCACCTCGGCAAGCTGCGGGAGGCAGGGATCGTCATCAGCGAGAAGCGGGGCCGTAACGTCTGGTATGCCATCGTTCCCGCCGCGCTGGAGAACCTCCGGGGCGCTCTGGCGCAGCGCTGAGAGCGTTTCCGTTGAGCTTCCAGCGAGTAGCGACACCGGGGATCCGAGGTCCGCAGGAAGCCCGGCGTGAGGTCAGGTGCCGACGCTGCGGAGGCCGACCCGGGTGAGAGGTGGGGGCATCCAGTGGATCCTCGGCGCTCACCAGGTTGCTGGGCCGGTGATTGTGACTGGGTGGGAAAGCTGCCATAGGCACTCTTTAAGCACCCAATACTCCCGTAACCAGCCGTCCTGAGCCGTCGCAGCCAACGCTTCGCACCGACTCTGACCTGCGTATTCAGCGCTGTCCAGCGCAGCCCAACGGTCCAGGGTCAAATCGCAGGGTTACTGGTTCAAGTCCAGTCGGGGGAGCCTCCAGGCCTCTGACCAGCTACAACGCCGGTCGGGGGCCTTCGTCGTCCCGAGAGCGGCGGTGCGGTGACCGGTCTTGCCGGGATGGCAGCATGCCTTGTCGGATGCGTCAGCTCCGGCCGGGGCGCCGGCCCTCGGATTCCCGCGAGCGAGCAGCCGCTGCCCGGCGACCGGGCCCCACGAGCAGCGCGCGAAGGGAAGGACGAGGCATGACGATCGGTCCCGGTTCTCCGGCCGCCCAGGACGGCGACCGGCCTCCGGTCACCATCTTCGGCCCCGACTTCCCCTTCGCGTTCGACGACTGGATCACCCATCCGTCCGGCCTCGGTGCGATCCCGCCCGAGCGGCACGGCGAGGAGGTGGCCGTCGTCGGGGCGGGCATCTCCGGTCTGGTCGCGGCGTACGAGCTGATGAAGCTCGGGCTCAAGCCGGTCCTCTACGAGGCCTCGCAGATCGGCGGGCGGCTCCGGTCGGCTCGCTTCGAGGGAGCGCCGGCCGAGATCGTCGCCGAGCTGGGCGGCATGCGCTTCCCGGTGTCCTCGACCGCCTTCTACCGCTACGTCGACCTGCTGGGCCTGGACACCAGGCCGTTCCCCAACCCGCTGACGCCCGCGTCCGGCAGCACCGTCATCGACATCGAGGGCGAGACCCACTACGCCGAGTCCACCGAGGCGCTCCCCCCGCTGTTCCGCGAGGTCGCGGAGGCGTGGGCCGACGCCCTGGGCACCGTCGGCTTCACCGAGATCCAGGACGCCATCCGGGCACGCGACGTCCCGAAGCTGAAGGCCCTGTGGGACGAGCTGGTCCCGCTGTGGGACGACCGCACCTTCTACGACTTCGTGGCGAGCTCCGAGGCGTTCTCGAAGCTGTCGTTCCACCACCGCGAGGTCTTCGGGCAGGTCGGCTTCGGCACCGGCGGCTGGGACTCGGACTTCCCGAACTCGATGCTCGAGATCTTCCGGGTCGTGATGACCAACTGCGACGAGGACCAGCGCTTCGTCGTCGGCGGCGTGGAGCAGGTGCCGTGGGGGCTGTGGAACCACGCGCCCGACCAGCTCGCCCACTGGCCGGCCGGCACGACCCTGGCGAAGCTGCACCGCGGGGGCACCCGGGCCGGCGTCGCCGCGATCACCCGGGACGGCGACGGCAGCTTCGCCGTCACCGACGCCTGGGGGCACACCGCCCGCTACCCCGCGGTGCTCGCCACCTGCCAGAGCTGGCTGCTGACCACGCAGATCGACTGCGACGAGAGCCTCTTCTCGCAGAAGATGTGGACCGCGCTGGACCGCACCCGGTACATGCAGTCGTCCAAGACCTTCGTGATGGTCGACCGGCCGTTCTGGAAGGACAAGGACCCCGAGACCGGCCGCGACGTCATGAGCATGACGCTCACCGACCGGCTGACCCGCGGCACCTACCTCTTCGACCACGGCGACGACCAGCCCGGCGTCATCTGCCTGACGTACTCCTGGATGAGCGACGCGCTGAAGATGCTGCCCTACCCGGTGGACCAGCGGGTCCGGCTGGCGCTCGGGGCGCTGAAGAAGATCTACCCCGACGTGGACATCGCGCAGCACATCATCGGCGACCCGATCACCGTTTCGTGGGAGGCCGACGAGCACTTCCTCGGTGCCTTCAAGGGCGCCCTGCCCGGGCACTACCGGTACAACCAGCGGATGTACGCGCACTTCGTCCAGGACGACCTCCCCGCCGAGCAGCGGGGGATCTTCCTGGCCGGTGACGACGTGTCGTGGACCCCGGCCTGGGTGGAGGGGGCGGTGCAGACGTCGCTCAACGCGGTCTGGGGCATCATGCGGCACTTCGGCGGCCGCACCCATGCCGACAACCCCGGGCCCGGTGACGTGTTCGCCGAGCTCGGCCCGATCGTGCTGCCGGACTAGGGGGCGGCCGTGCGCATCGCCCTCACCCAGTGCGGGTCCCGGCCACTGGACCCCGACGGGAACCTGGCGCGCCTGGCGGATGCGCTGGTCGCGGCGCGGGAACGCGGCGCGGACCTGCTGTTGACCCCGGAGATGTTCCTGACCGGGTACGCCATCGGCCCGGACGCGGTGGACCGGCTCGCCCAGCCGCGCGATGGCGAGTGGGCGCGGGCGGTCTCCGACCTGGCCCGGTCCAGCGGGGTCGCCGTCCTGTACGGCTATCCCGAGCGCGGAGCCGACGCCGTCCACAACTCCGTCCAGCTGGTGGGCGCCGACGGCGCACCGCTGGCCGGATACCGGAAGACGCACCTGTTCGGCGACCTCGACCGGTCGCAGTTCGCCCCGTCCGACGACGTGCCCCCGGTGGTCGAGATCGGCGGCTGGCAGTGCGGGCTGCTGATCTGCTACGACGTCGAGTTCCCGGAGACCGCCCGTGGGCTCGCGCTGGCGGGCGTCGACGTCGTCCTGGCACCGACGGCGAACATGGTCGCCTACGACGTGGTCGCGACCACGCTCGTGCCGGCGCGGGCCTACGAGAACCAGCTGTACGTCGCCTACGCCAACTACTCCGGCACGGAGGCCGGCCTGGAGTACGGCGGGCTCAGCTGCGTCGTGGGGCCCGACGGCCGGGACCTGGCCCGGGCCGGCCGCGGCGAGGAGCTCCTCGTGGCCGATCTGGACCGCGACGTGCTGGCGGCGTCCCGCCGGGACACCACCTACCTGCGGGACCGGCGGCCCGGGCTCTACCGGTCGCTGGCCGAGGGCGGGCCGCCGCCGGGAACCCTGCCGTAGGACCGGCGCGAGAGCTGTTCGAGGCGTCGGCATCGGGCCATCGGATCGTGCATGACAGTTCCGCGACGATGGCGCTGCCGGTGTCCCGGCCCGCCGCGGGGGACATTCCGCGGAGGTGGCAGACGTGAGTTCGAGCGCGGCGGAATCGACGACCGGCGGCCGCGGGCCGACCCGGGGTCGCGCCGCGCTGGCCGGCATCGCCTCGGTGGCCGTCGCCCTCGGCGTCGCCGAGCTGGCCGCCGGGCTGATCCCGCGGGTCCCCTCGCTGGTCATCTCGGTGGGGGACACCGTCATCGACAGCGTGCCCGGGTGGCTGGAGCGCTGGGCCATCGCGACCCTCGGCACCGCGGACAAGCCGGTGCTCCTGGGCAGCATCGTGGTCGTCTCGCTCCTCCTGGGCGCCGCCCTCGGCGTGCTCGCCCGCCGGCGGTTCGTCCTCGCCGCGGCAGGCATCGCCCTGTTCGCCGCGCTGGGGACGGCGGCCGCGCTGGCCGACGACCGCAACCCCGTCCTGCTGACCCTGCTCGTCGGGGTGCTCGGCGCCGCCGCGGGCATCGGCGTGCTGTACCTGCTGGCCCGGGCCGTGCACGGCTCGGCGGCCCCGTCCGGCCCGGCGGAGGACGCGACGCCGATGAGCGACCTGGACCGCCGCCGCTTCCTGGCGGTCACCGCGGGCACCACGCTCCTCGGCGTCCTGGCCGGCGTCGGCGGCTACCTGCTCTCCGGCCGGGAGCGGCTGGACGACCTGCGCGCCGCCATCCGGCTGCCCACGCCCGTGCGGCGGGCCGGGCCCGTCCCGCCCGAGGCCGACCTCGAGATCCCGGGACTCACGCCGCTGTTCACCCCCAACGAGGACTTCTACCGGATCGACACGGCCCTGCGGGTGCCCGTCGTAGAGCCCGACACCTGGCGGCTCGAGGTGCGCGGCATGGTCGACGAGCCCTTCACGCTCACCTATGCCGAGCTGATGGAGCTGCCGCAGATCGAGGCCGACGTGACGCTGGCCTGCGTCTCCAACGAGGTCGGCGGCGACCTGGTCGGCAACGCGCGCTGGCAGGGGGTGCCGCTCAAGGCGCTGCTGGACCGGGCCGGGCTGCAGCGCGGGGCCACCCAGCTCGTCGGCCGCTCCGTCGACGGCTTCACCGCCGGCTTCCCGGTGCTGACCGCCCTCGACGTCGAGGAGGCGATGGTGGCGGTCGCGATGAACGGCGAGCCGCTGCCGGCCGACCACGGCTTCCCCGCCCGCCTGGTGGTGCCGGGCCTGTACGGGTACGTCTCGGCGACCAAGTGGCTCTCGGCCATCGAGCTCACCGACTGGGACGTCGACGGCTACTGGATCCCGCGCGGCTGGGCCAAGGAGGGCCCGGTCAAGACGCAGGCGCGCATCGACGTCCCGCGCGCCGGAGCCCCGGTCGCCGCCGGACGGCGCCCGATCGCCGGCGTCGCGTGGGCGCCGACCCGGGGCATCGAGCGGGTGGAGGTCCGCATCGACGACGGGCCGTGGCAGGAGGCCGAGCTCGCCGAGTCCCTCGACGTCGACTGCTGGCGCCAGTGGTACCTGCCGTGGGAGGCGACCGAGGGCCGGCACCGCATCGCGGCCCGGGCCACCGACGGACGCGGTGAGGTGCAGACCGACCAGCGGACCCCCGTCGCGCCCGACGGCGCCTCCGGCTACCCGGTCGTCGAGGTCGTCGTCGGGACCTGAGCGATCGGCCGGGCCGCCCTCCCGGCCGGACGATGTGTCGATGCCGTGACACCGAGGCGCCGGCGTGCGGTCGATGCCCGGCGGCCGGGGTAGGGGGGCCCGTGGCACTCCTGCTCGCATTCGCCGTGCTGCTGTTCGTCGCCGTCCTCTTCTCGGGCCTGGCGAACCGCACCGTGCTGTCCACCGCCGTCCTCTTCCTGCTCGCCGGGTTCGTGCTCGGCGACGGCGTGACGGGCGTGCTGACCTTCGAGCCGGGCGACGAGATCGTCGTCGGCCTGGCCGAGCTGGCCCTGTTCTCCGTGCTCTACACCGACGGCATGCGGGTCGGCTTCTCCGACCTCCGCAACGCCTGGCGGCTGCCCGGCCGCGCGCTGGTGCTCGGCATGCCCCTGACCTTCGCGGTCACCGCGGTGCTGGCGTACTACGTGGCCGGCCTGTCGTGGACCCAGGCGATGCTGGTCGGTGCCGTGCTGGCGCCCACCGATCCGGTGTTCGCCTCGGCCATCGTCGGCCGCGCGGAGGTGCCCGGGCGGCTGCGGTCGCTGCTCAACGTGGAGAGCGGCCTCAACGACGGCCTGGCGCTGCCCGTCGTCCTGGTGCTGCTCTCGGTGCTCTCCCAGGACGAGGTGGACTACGCGTCGCTGGGCGGTGAGCTGGCGCTCGGGATCGCGGTCGGCTTCGCCCTCCCGGCGGTGGCGGTGCTCCTGATCCGCAGCCGCTTCACCTCGGCCACACCGCTGTACGCCGCGCTGGGCGGGCTGTCCATCGGGCTGATGGTCCTGGGCGTCGCCCAGCTGACGCACGCCAACCTGTTCCTCGCCGCCTTCACCGCGGGCATCACGATCGCCAGCTTCGCGCCCGACGTCGAGGAGTCCTTCTCCGAGTTCGGCGAGCTGGTCACCGAGCTGCTCAAGCTCGCCGCGATCCTGGTCTTCGGCGCGCTGATCTCGCCGGCCTTCCTGGGGGAGATCCCGCTGGCCGGCTACCTGTTCGCGGTGCTGGCGCTGGTGCTCGCCCGGCCGCTGGCCATCGTCGTCGCCCTGGCGCGCAGCCCCCTGCCGGCCGCCGAGCGTGCCGTCGCGGCGTGGTTCGGCCCCAAGGGCTTCGCCTCGGTGGTCTACGGGCTGCTCATCCTGGACGCGGGGGTGCCGGGTGCCGACGCCATGTTCCACCTGGTCGCCCTGGTCATCTTCGCCTCGATCCTGGCGCACTCCTCGACGGACGTGCCCATCGCGCACGCCTTCGCCCGCGCCCAGGCGCGGCGCGAGTCCGAGGGTCCCGGTGCGGCCGGCGGAGACCCGCTCGGCGTCGAGCCGGTGACGGCGCCCCCGCCGGGCCGCCCCGGAACCGGCGACGGGTGACCGACCGGCGGTGATGCGACGGGCCGCCGACCGGTCACCCCGGCAGGGGAGCGGGGGCGGTGCCGTGCTCCGGGAGCTCCCGGCCCGGCCACCGGGTGCCGCCCGTGGAAGGACCGTGTGCACCATGGTTAGGTGTGCCTGGCCTACGTCCAGGCCCCGTTCCACTGGAGGACCCCGTGACCAGGCCCCGCCGGGCTATCGCCGGACTCGTCTCGACCCTGGGGGCCGCCGTCGCCCTCTCCGGCTGCGGCTCGGACGCCGACACGCTCACCGTCTACAGCGCTCAGCACGAGAGCCTGGTCCGAACGATGCTGGAGGACTTCACCGAGGAGACCGACATCGAGCTGGAGTTCCGCGACGCGAACGACTCCGAGCTGGCCAACCAGATCGTGCAGGAGGGCGACGCCTCGCCGGCCGACGTCTTCCTCACCGAGAACAGCCCCTCCATCGACGTCGTCGACGAGGCCGGGCTGCTCGCCCCGCTGGACCAGGCAACCCTCGACCAGGTCGGCGAGGCCTACCGGCCGTCGTCGGGCAACTGGGTCGGGTTCGCCGCCCGCACCACGGCGCTGATCTACAACCCCGCGGAGATCGGCGAGGACGAGCTCCCCGCCTCGATGCTCGACCTGGCCGACCCGGCCTGGGAGGGGCGGGTCGGCATCGCCGCCGGCGGCGCGGACTTCCAGGCGATCGTCAGCGCAGTCCTCGCGCTCGAGGGCGAGGACGCGACCCGCGAGTGGCTGGCCGGGCTGCAGCGCAACGCCGAGATCTACG
>NZ_JAAGWG010000002.1 GCF_010682065.1 Blastococcus saxobsidens | reverse complement strand
CGAGCAACACCGCGATCATGAAGGCCGTGGACGAGGGCGAGGTCCCGGTCGGGATCACCTATCACTACTACTGGTTCCGCGACCAGGCGCAGAACGGGCTCATCGGTGACGACGCCCGGCTGCACTACTTCGGCAACCAGGACCCGGGCGCCTTCGTCAGCGTCTCCGGCGCCGGCGTGCTCGCCTCCTCCGACCAGAAGGAGCAGGCCCAGCGCCTGGTCGAGTACCTCACCAGCGCCGCGGCGCAGGAGCGGCTGGCCGGCAGCAGCGCGCTGGAGTACGCGGTGGGCACCGGCGTCGCCTCCGCCGAGGCGCTGCCCCCGCTCGAGGAGCTCCAGGCGCCCGACGTCGACCCCGGTGACCTGAACGCGCCGCTGGTCACCGAGCTGATGCAGGAGGTCGGGCTGCTCTGACCGTCCCCGTGCTGCACGTCGACAGCCCCGGTCCGCCGCGCGAGCAGGCGGACCGGGGCTCTCGCGCGTCTTTACGGGGGAGAGCGCTGCGCCGCACGCCGCTGACCCTGGCACTGGCGGTCGCCGTGGCGGCGCTGGCGCTGCTGCCCCTGGGCTACATCGCCTGGTACACCGCCGACATCGGCTGGGCCGGGGTCCGGGAGCTGGTATTCCGGCCGCGGGTCGGCGAGCTGCTCTGGAACACCACCCGGCTCGTGGTGGGCACCGTCGCCTGCTGCGCCGTGCTCGGCCTGGCCGCCGCGTGGCTGGTGGAGCGCTCCTCGGTGCCGGCCCGCCGGGTGTGGCACGTGCTGCTGGTGGCGCCGCTGGCCGTGCCGGCGTTCGTCAACAGCTACGCGTGGATCTCGCTGCTGCCGGGGCTGGACACCTATGCCGGCGCGCTGCTGGTGGTGACGCTGTCCTACTTCCCGTTCGTCTACCTGCCGCTGGCCGCCGCCTTCCGGGGCCTGGACCCGGCGCTGGAGGAGACCGCGCGCGGGCTGGGCCTGTCGGGCTGGGCGGTGTTCCTGCGCGTGCAGCTGCCCCAGCTCCGGGTGGCGCTGCTCGGCGGGAGCCTGCTGGTCGCCCTGCACCTGCTGGCCGAGTTCGGCGCGCTGCAGATGCTGCGGTACCCGACGTTCACCACGGCCATCTACGACCAGTACCGCGCGACCTTCAACGGCCCCGGCGCCACCATGCTCGCCGGGGTCCTCGTGCTGCTGTGCCTGGTGCTGCTGGTCGCCGAGCTGCGGCTGCGCGGCCGGCGGGGCTACGCGCGCACCGGCCGCGGCGCCGCCCGCCCGGTGCGCCCGGTCGCGCTCGGCTCGTTCACCGCCCCGGTCCTCGCCGGGCTGGGTGCGCTCGTCGCGCTCGCCCTGCTCGTGCCGCTGGGCAGCCTGGGCTACTGGATGCTCGCCGGTGCCGCGACCCCGCTCGACTGGGCTGCCCTGGCCGGGACGACCGGGACGACGCTGGCCCTGGCCGCCGCCGCCGCGGTGGGGACGACGGCGCTGGCGCTGCCGACCGGGTGGCTCGCGGTCCGCGCCCGCGGCCGGCTCAGCACGCTGCTGGAGCGCAGCACCTACCTCGGCAGCGCCGTCCCCGGCATCGTCGTCGCCCTCGCGCTGGTGACCCTCAGCGTCCGGGCCACGCCCTGGCTCTACCAGACCGTGCCCGTGCTGCTGGCGGCGTACGCGATCCTCTTCCTGCCGCGCGCCATCGTCACGGTCCGGTCGGCGGTGGAGCAGACGACGCCGCTCTACGACGACGTCGCCGCCTCCCTCGGCTCCGGTGCGGGCGACCGGTTGCGCCGGGTCACCCTCCCGCTGCTCGCCCCCGGCATCGGCGCCGGTGCCGCCCTGGTGTTCCTCGCCGTCGTCACCGAGCTCACCGCGACCCTGCTGCTGGCCCCGACCGGGACGACGACGCTGGCCACGGCGTTCTGGTCGGCGAGCAGCGCCCTGGAGTACGGCGCCGCCGCCCCCTACGCGGTGGTCATGGTGCTGCTGTCCGCACCCGCCACCGTCCTGCTCTCCTCCGACGCCCGACGAGGTCTGACCACGTGAGCTCCCTGACCGTGCACGGCATCACCAAGTCCTTCGCCGCCACACCGGTGCTGACCGGCGTGGACCTGCACGTCCCCGAGGGCAGCTTCATCGCGCTGCTCGGGCCGTCCGGCTGCGGCAAGACCACCCTGCTGCGCCTGATCGCCGGCTTCGACGACCCGGACTCCGGCACGGTGGTGCTGGGGGAGCGGGTGGTGGCCGGTGGCGGGCGCAGCGTCCCCGCCCGGCGGCGCGGGATCGGGTTCGTCCCGCAGGAGGGCGGGCTGTTCCCGCACCTCACCGTCGCCGGCAACATCAGCTTCGGCCTGCCTCGCGGGCAGCGCCGCGACGGCGTGCGGGTTCGTGAGCTGCTGGAGCTGGTCGGGCTGCACGCCGCGCTGGCCGAGCGCTCACCGCACCAGCTCTCCGGCGGGCAGCAGCAGCGGGTGGCGCTGGCCCGCGCGCTGGCCCCCCGGCCGTCCCTCGTGCTGCTCGACGAGCCGTTCTCCTCGCTGGACGCCGCCCTGCGCGAGGAGACCCGGGTGGCGGTGTCGGCCGCGCTGACCGCCACCGGCGCCACCGCCGTCCTGGTCACGCACGACCAGGCCGAGGCGCTGTCGATGGCCGACCAGGTGGCGGTGCTCCGCGGCGGCCGGCTCGTGCAGCTCACCGACCCGCGCACCCTCTACCGCCGGCCCGGCGACCTCGACGTCGCCACCTTCGTCGGCGAGGCCGTGGTGCTGGACGCAAAGCTGCGGGGCGGGCTTGCGTCCTCCGCGCTCGGCGAACTGCCCTACGAGGCGGCCGCGGTGGCCGTGCCGGATGGGCCGGCGCGGATCCTGCTGCGGCCCGAGCAGCTGCGGCTGGCCGCGCCGCGGCCCGACGGTCCGACCGCGCGGGTGCGCAGCGTCGACTACTACGGCCACGACTCGCGGGTGTGGCTCGACCTCCCCGGCGGCGTGCGCGTGAGCGCCCGGCTCGACGGCGCCGACCTGCCGGCCGCCGGTGACGACGTGTCGATCACCGTGCGGGGCACCGCGCTGGCCTTTCCGGCCGGGGCGACGGCCAGCGAGCCGGTCGCCTGACTCCGTCCGGCGCGCCCCGGCGGGGGGTGGCGATCGATCAGTTAGGGAAGCCTAAGCTGCGCTCCGTGGACCTCTTCCTCTTCACCGTCGATCCCCGCTGGGGAGCCGACGTCGTGAGCGCCGGCGCGGCCGGGATCGTCGTGGACTGGGAACGCCGCGGCAAGGCCCGGCGCCAGGAGGGCGAGGGCACCCAGATCAACGCCGACACCGCCGAGGACCTGGCCCGCATGCGGGCGGCCACCGACGGCCGGCTGCTCTGCCGGGTCAACGGCTACGGGCCGTGGACCGGCCTGGAGGTCGACGAGGCGATCGCCCGCGGCGCCGACGAGCTCCTGCTGCCGATGGTCCGCACCCCCGAGGAGGTCGACCGCACCCTCGACCTCGTCGCCGGCCGCTGCGGCCTCGGCATCCTGATCGAGACCCAGGGCGCCGTCGACCGGGCCGCGGAGCTGGCCGCCCGGCCGCTGGCCCGGATCTACGTCGGGCTCAACGACCTGCGCATCGACCGCGGCTCCCGGGAGCTGTTCCGGCCGCTGGTCGACGGCACCGTCGACGCGGTGCGCAGCCACGTCGACGGGCAGTTCGGGGTGGGCGGGCTGACCCTGCCGGGCCGTGGCTTCCCGGTCTCCAGCGACCTGCTGGCCGCCGAGCTCGTCCGGCTCGGCGCGGACTTCACCTTCCTGCGCCGGTCCTTCACCGCCGACATGGCCGACCGCGACCCCTTCGTCGAGGTGCCCCGGCTGCTGGCGAGCGTGGCCGGGCTGCGCCGCCTGCACCCGGGGGAGGCGGCCGGGCTGCGGCAGGAGTTCGTGGCGGCCGTGACGACGGCGGGGATGCCGGCCCCCGAGCGGGAGCCGGCGGTCGCCGCGCAGCCGGCGTGAGAGCCCTCGTCACCGGCGCCGGCGGCTTCGTCGGCCGGCACCTGGTCACCCGGCTCACGGCGGACGGCTGGGACGTCGTCGGGCTGACCCGGGCCGACGTCGACCTGACCGACCCGGCGGCGGCCGCGGCCGCGGTCCGGTCGGCCGAGCCGGACGTGGTGTTCTCCCTGGCCGCCGCGCGGCGCAAGGCGACCGTGCGCGAGCGGGCCGACACGGTGCTGGTCAACACCAGCCCCTGGCTGGTCGACGCGCTGCCCGACCGCTGCCGGGCGGTGGTGCGGCTGGGTTCCTCGACCGAGTACGCGGCCGCACCGCACCCGCTCACCGAGGACGCCGCCCTGCACCCGCGCGGCTTCTTCGGCGCCACCAAGGCGGCCGGCTCGATGCTGCTCCAGGCGGCCGCCGCGGAGCGGGGGGTCCGGTCCGCGGTGCTGCGCGCCTTCCAGGTCTACGGCCCCGGCGACCACCCGACCCGGCTGGTGCCGGTCGTCCTCGCCGCGGCGCGCAGCGGCGCTACCGTGCCGCTGCCGGGGGCGATCAGCCGGCGCGACTGGGTGTGGGTGGGCGACGTCGTCGACGCCTGCGTCCGCGCGGCGGTCGACGAGTCGCTGCCGGCCGGCGCGGTGCTCAACATCGGCACCGGGGTGCAGACCAGCACCGAGGAGCTGGTCGCCGTCGCCGAGCGGGTCACCGGGCGCACCGTCGCGACGGCGCCGGGGGCACACCCCGGCCGGGACTGGGACACCGCCGACTGGGTCGCCGACCCCTCCGCCGCACGCCGGCTCCTCGGCTGGGAGCCGGCCGTGGACCTGGCGGAGGGGCTGGCCCGCACCTGGGCGGAGTCATGACGGGCCGGGTGGCGGTGGTCGTGCCCGTGTACCGCAACGCGGACACCCTCCGCCCGCTGGCCGAGCGGCTGGCCGGCGCGCTGGAGGGGCGCGACTGGCGGCTGCGCCTGGTCATCGACGCCTCGCCCGACGACAGCGCCGCCGTCGCCGGTGAGCTGGCCGCCGGGGACGCGCGGATCGCCGTCACCGGGCTCACCGTCAACGCCGGCCAGCACGCCGCGATCGCCGAGGGCCTGGCCGCCGAGGCCGCGGCCGACGTCTGGGTCTGCCTGGACGCCGACCTGCAGGACCCGCCGGAGGCGGTGCCCCTCCTGCTCGACCGGCTGGCCCGGGGCGACGTCGGGGCGGTGTTCGCCGGCCGGCGGGGCGCCTACGAGTCGCTCTCCCGTCGGCTCACCGGCACCGTGCACCGGCGCCTGGCCGCCCGGCTGACCGGCCTGCCCGCGGACGCCGGGGCGTTCTTCGCCATGGACGCCGCCGTCCGGGACGCCGTCGTGGCGGCCGTGACCGAGGAGGGAGCGCCCAGCGTGGTCCTGGGCGTGGCCCGGGCCGGCGTGCCGGTGGTCAGCCTGCCCGTCGAGCGGGACCAGCGGCCGACGGGGAGCTCGGCGTGGACCGGCCGGGCCCGGCTGCGCCAGTCGGCGCGCTCGCTCTACTGGGCCGCGCGCCGGCGCTGAACAGGGGTGCCGCCGGGAGACCGGCTCAGCGCACCCAGCGCTGGAGGACCAGATCGGTCTTGTCGCCGCCGAAGAAGTGCTCCGCCACCTGCCGGAAACCGCCCTCGGCGAGTATCTCGTCGTCGTCGGTGGGGGAGGAGCGGCCGTCGATGACGCGGCGGACGAGCCACAGCGCCCGCGCGTCGGCGGGGGCGTCGTCCGGCGGCAGACGCAGCTCGGCACGCAGCTCCGGCGCCAGCGTCCGGACGTAGTGGTCCAGGCCGAGCGCCGACCGCATGTCCGCGGCCACCACCGGCTCGCCCGGGCGGTGCAGCTCGGCCAGCACGCGGACCAGGTCGTCGGCCCGCTCCCGCGGCTCGCGGTCGTACAGCGGCGCCGACGCCAGGAGCGAGCAGGCCACGAGCAGCGCCGCCAGTGGCCCGCGAGCAGCGCGGGGAGCGCTCAGCGCGCCGGCGGCGGCCAGGACGCCGAGCCCGAGCAGGCCGGCCAGCAGGTAGCGGGGGAGGAAGACCGGGCGCACCAGCTCGGCGAGCACGAGCAGCAGCAGCGGCACCACGACCCACGCCGTGGCCACGACCCGCAGCCCCCCGGCGCGGGCGGCCCCGAGCACCGCCAGGACGATCGTGAGGAGCAGCAGCGGGCCGGACGTGGCCGTCCACGCCTCCACCGCCAGGACGACCAGGCGGCCACCGGTGTCGTTGAGGTGCTCGGCGTTGCGCCCGCCGGTGCCGTTGAGCAGGTTCACCCCGACGAGGGCGACGACCGGGAGCGCGGCCGCGGCGCCGGTGAGCACCAGCGGCAGCGCCCGCCGTCCGCGGAGCAGGATCCCGGCGACGACGAAGGCGGCCAGCACCGTGACCGCGTACCAGTGCGCCAGGCCCATGCCGGCGCCGGCGAGACCGAACAGGAGCAGCCCGCGCGGCGGCTCCTGCAGCCACCGGACCAGGCCCAGCGCGGCGCCGCCGGTGGCGAGCACCGCCAGGCCGTAGCTGCGCGCCTCGACGGCCTGCTCCAGCAGCAACGGGCTGCAGGCGAGGACGACGCCGGCGAGCACCCCCGTCGCGCGGCCGGTCAGCCGGCTCACCGCACGGGTGACGAGGGCGAGCCCGCCGGCCGTCGCGAGCAGTGAGAGCACGCGCAGCGAGGTGTCACCCCCCAGCCCGGGCAGCGACACCCAGGCGTGGGTCACGACGTAGTAGGGGGCGTTGTACGACGGCGGCACCCCGGCCAGGTAGCTCGTCGTGCCGGTGCCCTCGGCGATCGCGGTGACGATGTCGGCCAGGGGCAACCGGGCCACCTCGGCGGTGAACAGCTCGTCGAACCAGAGGCCGTGGCCGGCCAGCAGCAGCCCGGCGCCGAGGAGGAGCACGAGCAGCGGTGGCAGGAGTTCGGGCCAGGTCCACCGCGCGCCGGTGGTGTCGCGGTCCGGGACGGACGGCGCGTCGTCCTGCAGCGCCGCCGTCGTCACCCCGCCAGGTTAGGCGAGCCTTCCTCCGGGGCCCGCACGGCACGGGGCTGCCGCCGGCGCGGGTCTTGCGCCGGAACAGCGGCCCGCACTAACGTACAACCTTGTGGTTGTATATCAGCTGGGCCAGGAGAGCGTCGACCGGATCTTCGCCGCGCTCGCCGATGCCACCCGGCGCGACATCGTCACGCGGGTGATGGCCGGGGAGTCGTCGGTGTCGGCGCTCGCGCGGAACTACGAGATGAGCTTCGCCGCGGTCCAGAAGCACGTGGCCGTGCTCGAGAGAGCGCGGCTGGTCAGCAAGGAGCGTCGCGGCCGCGAGCAGATCGTGCGCGGCGACGTCGGCACGGTTCGAGCGGCCGCCCGGCTGCTCGGTGAACTCGAGGAGCTCTGGCGGGCCCGCATCGGCCGCATCGACGACCTCCTCGCCGCCCCCGGAGGAGATGCACGATGACCGTCGTCAGCACGCAGTCCGACGTCGAGAACCTGACCTTCACGATCGTGGCCGAGTTCCCCGCCCCGCCGTCGCGCGTGTGGCAGGTCTGGGCCGACCCGCGGCAGCTGGAGCGCTGGTGGGGGCCGCCGACCTGGCCGGCCACCTTCACCGACCACGAGCTGACGGTGGGCGGAACGGCTGCCTACGTCATGACCGGTCCCGAGGGGGAGAAGGCGCACGGCTGGTGGCGCTTCACCGCGGTCGAGGAGCCCACCCGGCTGGAGTTCGAGGACGGGTTCGCCGACGAGCACGGCACCCCGGCGGCCGATCTGCCGGTGACGACCGCGCGGGTCGAGCTCCAGGAGACCGACGGTGGCACCCGCATGACCGTCCGGTCGCGGTTCCCCTCGACCGAGGCGATGGAGCAGATGGTCGCCATGGGCATGGCCGAGGGCATGCAGCAGGCCATGGGCCAGATCGACGAGCTCCTGCTCGCCGGCGTCTGACGGTCCCGGCGGGCCCGGGCCCGCCGTGACCGCCGGCCGACGGGTCAGCGGGCGATCAGCCGCCGGACCTCCGCCTCGACCGCATCGGCCCGGGCGGTCAGCTCGTCGACGACCGCGACCGCGTCGGTCAGCTCCTGCCGGGCCCCGTCGTCCTCGATGCCGGCGAGGTTGGTCTCCACGGCGAGCCGTGCCGTCGTCGCCGCCGCACACGCGGCCGCGGTCGCGGCGGCGACGTCGCTGACCAGGTTCCGGTTGGCGACCGGGAGGATCCGCTCGGCCAGCGAGGTCAGCGCCACCGCGATGTCGATGATCCGCCGGGGCGGCTGGGCCGCGTCGAGCTGGGCGGCACCCATCGCCTGCTTCCGGGACGCCTTCTCCTCCTCGCTGTCCCGCGGCATCTTCATCGCCGCCGCGACCGCGGAGAACGCCGCCTCGTCGTCGGCCGCCGCTGCCAGGCAGGCCTCGCGCTGGGCGTCGGCCTCGGCGACGATCTCGCCCACGAGGGCGGCGTGCTCCTCGTCGGTGGTGAAGCGGCCGACCATCGCGACGAGGGACGCGGAGAGCGCCGCCTCGATCCCGGCGGTCGCGCCGGCGCCGGGAGCGGCCAGGCGGGCGGCCAGCTGGCCGAGGAACCCGCCGAGGGACTGGCGGTCGACGTCGTCGGCGGAGGGCGCGGTGCTGGGGGAATCCACGGGGATGGCCTCGCTGGGGAGTCGGGGAGGGGGCTGGCTCACCTGTGCCCGCGCGAGCGCAGGATCGAACCGCGCGCCGCCGGCTCCGCGGCCGGCCGCGGGAGCAGCCGTCGGTCGGCGGGGTCCCCGCCCGGCGCCGCGGGGGCCAGCAGCGCCGTCCGCCAGCCGCGCAGCGAGCTCACCACGGCGAGCTCCTCGGCCGCCCGCAGGTCGGCGACGGTGAGGACCCGCTCCCGAAGACGGCCCAGCTCCAGCAGCCGGGCCCGCTCGACACCGGGCAGGCACCCCGAGCCGGTCGGCGGGGTCCACCACTGCTCGCCCAGCCGCACCGCGAGGGTGGCGATCGTCGTCTCGGTCAGCTCGCCGCGCTGGTTGACCAGCACGACGTCGTCGGCCTCCGGGTGGCGGAGCGCCCGGGAGCGGTAGACCTCGCGCCGGGTGGTCTTGTGCTGCAGCCAGGGGCTGCCCGCGTCGACCGGCTCGTCGTCCAGGGCCAGCCGGACCGGGCGGGCCGGCGGCGGCGGCAGGGGACCGACGTCCACCCGCACCCGGCCGTCCCGGAACAGCAGCGCACGCACCCGGGCCGGTTCCTCGCGGCCCGCCACGGCGGAGCCCAGCGACCCCGCGACGGCGTCCCGGTCGAACCGGAAGCCGGACCAGTCGGCCGAGTCGGCCATCCGGTCGAGGTGGCGCTCCACGTTGCGGAGCCCCTCGCCGGGCACGAAGGCCAGGGTCTCCAGGAGCTGGTGGTCGGCCACCGGATGGGCCAGGACGGCGGCCTTGGCGTGCAGCTCGGCGCGCTCCCGGGCCGGGTCGGAGCCCCAGGTGATCCCGCCACCGGCGCCGTACACGCCCGCCCCGGTGGCGCGGTCGACGACGGCGGTCCGGATGGCGACGCTGAACCGCGCGCGGAAGGCGGCGGTCGGCGGGGCGACCAGCCCGATGGCGCCGCAGTAGACCCCGCGCGGGGTCGGCTCCAGCTCCGCTACGAGCCGCATCGTGCGCTGCTTGGGTGCGCCGGTCACCGAGCCGCAGGGGAACAGCGCCCGGAAGATCCCGGTCAGCCCGACCCCGGGCCGCAGCCGGGCGCTGACCTCCGAGGTCATCTGCCACACCGTCGGGTAGCGCTCCAGGGAGAACAGTTCGTCGACGGTCACGCTGCCGACCTCGGCGATGCGGCCGAGGTCGTTGCGCAGCAGGTCGACGATCATCAGGTTCTCCGCCTGCTCCTTGCTGCTGGCCCGCAGCAGGCGGCTCTGCTCCCGGTCCTCGGCCGTCGTCCGCCCCCGCGCGGCGGTGCCCTTCATCGGGCGGGTGCGCACCCGCGCGCCGGTCCACTCGAAGAACAGCTCCGGGCTGGCACTGGCGACGGCGAACCGGCCCAGGTCGAGGTAGGCGTTGTGCGCCCCGCGCTGGGCGAGGGCGAGCCGGGCGTAGAGCGCCGCGGGGTCCCCGGCGTCCCGGGTCCGCAGCCGGTCGGTGAGGTTGCACTGGTAGGTCTCGCCGGCGGCGATGTGCTCGCGGACCGTCGACACCGCGCGGGCGTGCTCGTCGTCGGTCCAGTCCGGCTGCCACGAGACCGGCGCGCGGGGGTCCTCGGGGACCTCGCCGACCGGGGCCACCGGGCGGGGCTCGGCGCACAGCCCGAACCAGACCAGCGGCGGCTCCCCGGGCACGTGGGCTCCGGGCAGGCCGTCGTCCAGCCCGGAGGCCGCCTCGTAGGACACGAACCCGAACGCCCAGGCGCCCGCCTCGGTCGCGTCGTGCACCTCCTGCAGCACGCCGGCGACCTCGTCGGGCCGCGTGGTGCTGAGCACCCGGTACGGCGGTGGGCAGAGCAGCGCCGTCCCGGCCCGCAGGTCGTCGAAGCGTGCCCAGGGGCCGTCGGGAGGCGGCTGCTCCTCGGGGGCCCGCGCCCGGGCCCTCCCCGGCGCGACCGGGGACGGGTCCATCAGTCGCCGCGCCCCTGCTGGGCCTTCGCCGCCTCCAGCGTGTTGGCCAGGAGCATCGCGATGGTCATCGGCCCCACGCCGCCGGGCACGGGGGTGATCCGGCCGGCCACCTCGGCCACCGCCGCGGTGTCGACGTCGCCGTGCAGGCCGTCCTCGCCGCGGTGGATCCCCACGTCGATGACGGTGGCTCCGGGCTTCACGCCGTCGGCGCCGACCAGCCCCGGGATGCCGGCGGCGACGACGAGCACGTCGGCCCGGCGGCACACCTCGGCGAGGTCGCGGGTCCGCGAGTGGCAGATGGTCACCGTGGCGTTCCGCTCCAGCAGCAGCTGCGCCATCGGCTTGCCGACCAGCACCGAGCGGCCGACGACGACGGCCTCGGCCCCCTCCAGCGCGACGCCGGCCCGGTCGAGCAGCACCATGACGCCCGACGGGGTGCACGGCCGCAGCCCGGGCCGCCCCTGGGCCAGCAGGCCCGCGTTGGCGGTGGTGAGCCCGTCGACGTCCTTCTCGGCGGGGATCCGGGCCAGCAGCGCCTCGGAGTCCAGGTGCTTGGGGGCCGGCAGCTGCAGCAGGATGCCCGACACCGCCGGGTCCGCGGCCAGCTCGTCGATGAGGGCGGCCGCCTCCTCCTGGCCGACGTCCCCGGGCAGGTGCCGGTGCAGGTCCTGCATGCCGACGGCCACGCAGAGCCGGCGCTTGTTGCGGACGTAGACCTCCGAGGCCGGGTCGTCCCCGATCAGCACCGTCGCCAGCCCCGGCGCGGTGCCGCCCGCGGCGAGCAGTTCCTGCACGCCGGCCGCGACGTCCTCGCGTACCTGGCGCGCGACCGCCGTCCCGTCGATCAGCTCTGCCGTCATCGCCGCGCTCCTCAGAAGACGATCGTGGTGTTGTCGTGGCGGGCCACGCGGTCCTCCAGGTGCCACCGCACGGCGCGCGACAGCACCGCACGCTCGACGTCGGCACCGAGCCGGACCAGGTCGTCGGTGGCGTGTCGGTGGTCCACGCGGACGACGTCCTGCTCGATGATCGGGCCCTCGTCCAGGTCCTGGGTGACGTAGTGCGCCGTCGCCCCGATCAGCTTGACGCCGCGGTCCTTGGCCTTCTGGTACGGGCCGGCCCCGATGAAGGCGGGCAGGAACGAGTGGTGGATGTTGATCAGCGGGCAGCCGACGCCGTCGAGGAAGTCGCCGCTGATGATCTGCATGTAGCGGGCGAGCACCACCAGGTCCACGTTGCCGCGGAGCAGCTCGAGCATGCGCTGCTCGGCCTCGGGGCGGTTCGCCCGGGTGGCCGGGATGTGGAAGTAGGGCACCCCGAACGGGCGGACCTGCTCGGCCAGGTCGGCGTGGTTGGAGATGACCATGACCACGTTCATGTCCAGCTCGCCGCGGCGGTTGCGCCACAGCAGGTCCAGCACGCAGTGGTCGGTCTTGGAGACCATGATCGCGACCCGCTTGGGCCGCGCCGCCTCGCTGAGCCGGAACTCCATGTCGAACCGGTCGGCGACCTCGGCGGCGAAGGCGCGCTCCAGGTCGTCACGGGCGGCGGCGAGCCCGGGCAGGTGGAACTCGGTCCGCTGGAAGAAGCAGCCGCCCACCTCGGCGGTGGAGTGCTGGTCCAGCGTCACGATGTTCGCGCCGGACTTGGTGAGGAACGTGCTGACTGCCGAGACGATCCCCGGCTGGTCGGCGCACTGGACCAGGAGCCGGCCGTGGTCGGCGTCGACGCGACCGTGGTGGGTCGAGCGGGGGAGGGGGGAGGCGTTCGGCATCGGTGCGGTCATGGCTTCTCCGGGGTCGGACCGGCCGCCGGGCCGGGCAGGGTGGGTGGGGCGTCGACCGTGGGTCTCAGGCGAGGCCCTGGATCGTCTGCTTCCGCCACTCCTCGGTGGGCTCGAGGTCGTTGAAGGTGAACACGTGGAAACCGGTGATGGTGTTGTCCGGCTTGCCCATGTGCGGCGCGAGGCCCTTGATGATCTTGGCCGGGTTGTAGCCGCCGGGCACGAAGAAGCGCCAGAGCAGGGTCTGCTGCTTCTTCAGGAACTTCGCCGACTCCCCGATGCCGAGCCCGCCGGAGACCCGCAGCAGCTTCTGCCGGCTGACCGCGCCGGGGACGCCGACGTGCACCGGCAGGTCGATGCCGCGCCGCTTCAGTTCCCGGGCCCAGCGCAGGATCACGGCCGGGTCGAACACGATCTGGGTCTTGATGTGGTTGGCCAGGGACGCCTTGTCCTTGAGCGCCTGGAACAGCACGTCCTCGCTGACCGAGGGGTGCCCTTCCGGGTGGCCACCGATCCCGATGTCGGTGAAGCCGTGGTCGAGCTCGTGCAGCGCGACCAGCAGGGCGTGCGCGTCCTTGAACTCGGTGGGCGTGTCCGTCGGGTCCCCGCCGACGACGAAGACGTCGGTGATCCCGGCCTCGCGGCACCGGGCGACGATGTCGGCGAGGTGGCCCCGGCTCTGGACCTGCTGCGCCGAGAGGTGCGGCGCCACGTGGTACCCGTGGCCGGCCAGCGCGACGGTGAGGTCGATCGTCACGTCCTGGCCCTTGGCGGGGGAGGCGGTGACGGTCAGCCGCACGTCCTTGGGGACGTGCTGCAGGACCTGCTCCTGGGTCTTCTTGAAGGGGATGACCTCGTAGCCGAGCGTCTCGAAGCTGCGCCGCAGGGTGGCGCGGGTGTTCGGGTCCCGGACGGTCAGAGCTCGGTTCACGGTGGCCTTTCCTCGGGCAGCTGGTGGAGGGCTCGGGTCGGCGCTCAGGCCGGCTGGGGAGCCCGGTTGTCGAAGAGCGCGATGCCGGCCGCGGTGTTCGACGCCGGCAGGAAGTAGTGCGAGTGCACCTTGGTGACCTCGTCGGCCATGGCGCCGCGCATGATCAGCCACATGATCAGTTCGATGCCCTCGGAGCCCGCCTCGCGGATGAGCTCCTCGCGGCTGAGACCGGCCAGCGCGGCGGGGTCCTTCTCGATCTTCTCGAGCCACATCTTGTCGAACTCGGGGTTGATGAAGCCCGCGCGGGCGCCGGCCAGCTGGTGGGACATGCCGCCGGTGCCCAGGACGCCGACGGTCACGTCGTCGCCGTAGGAGCGGATCGCCCGGCCCAGCGCCTGCCCGAGGGCGTAGCACCGCGCGGCGGTGGGCTGCGGGTACTGGATGACGTTGACCAGGATCGGCACGACCGGGCACGGCCAGGCGTCGCCGGGCTCCGGTGTCCACACCGACAGCGGAACGGTGAGCCCGTGGTCGACCTCGAGCTCCTGGAAGACGGTGAGGTCGAAGTTCTCGTCGACCAGGCTCTCCAGCAGGTGCAGCGAGAGCTCCGGGTCGCCGATCACGTCCGGGACCTGGCGCGGGCCGTAGCCCTCGTCGGCCACGCGGTAGTGGTCCGCCGTGCCGATCCCGAAGGTCGGGACGATGTCCAGGTCCAGGCCGTTGGCGTGGTCGTTGTAGACCACGATCGCCACATCGGGCTTGTGCTCGGCCAGCCATGCCCGGGCCGGCGCGTACCCGTCGAAGAGGTCCTTCCAGTTCGGGTCCTCGGTCTTGCCGCGGTCCATCGCCGCGCCGATCGACGGCACGTGGGACGTCGCCAGCCCCCAGATCACCTCAGCCACGTCGGCCTCCCGCCCGTAGTTCCGCCAGGAACTCCTCCTCGGTCATGCCGGTGAACACGCCACCGAGGTACTGCATGGACCGGCCGTCCATCATGGCCAGCTTGTAGACGTAGAAGATGCTGCCGCCGAGGTCGATCATCGCCGTCCAGTCGCGGTCGAGGACGGCCTGCGTCTGCTCGGGGGCGAGCTGGAACTCCGCGCAGTAGGCGGCCTCGTCGGCGGCGAAGCGCTCGCGGTTCTCCGCCGAGCGGAAGCTCATCAGCATCTTGTTCAGGCGCAGCCCGCGCCGGCTGGTCTGCCCGTCGAAGATCGGCGTGCCCGGCACGTTCAGCCGGCCGCCAGTCTCGTTCGTGCTCATCGGGGATCCCTTGCTCGTGGGGGAGGGCGGGGCGACCGCCAGGGCGGCGGCCGTCACGACGTCCGCTCCTGGGGGTGGGTGGCCAGCGCCTCGACGTGGACGTCCAACCACGGTGCCATGGGCAGCGACATGAGGGCGTCGTGGAGGGCGGCCGGGTCCTCGGCCTCGTAGAGGCCGATCGTCGCGTTGCGGCCGGGCACCCGCCACAGCCGCTTCAGGATGCCCGCCGCCCGCAGCTCCATGGCGCGGGCGCGCTCCCCGGCGCGCAGCTCCTCGCGGCGCTCCGCGGGGGTGTCGGCCGGCAGCCGGTTCTCCGACCGGACGAGGAACTCCACGTCAGACTCCCGTCTCTCGCCGCGCGGCCGACGGTCGGCCGGCGATCTCGAGCAGCGCGGCGGCCAGCTCGGCCGGCGCGGTCACCATCGCCTCGTGCCCGGTGTCCAGCTCGTGCACCGGCCAGCCCCGCTCGCGGGCCCGGTCGGCCTGGCCGGCGAACACCCGCATCCAGCTCACGCACTCGATGAAGGCCGCGGGCACCCGGTCTGCCGCCCCGGTCAGGCGCAGCGCGTCGGTGTAGGTCTTCCAGGGGTGCGGCGTGAGCTTCGGGAGCAGCCAGTCGACGTCGGCCTGCTCGGTGACCCCGAGGACCGACAGCTTGCGCACCGCCACCAGCCACCCGAAGCCCTGCTCGGCGGCCGACTCGGCCCAGTGGTGCTCCACGGTCTCGGGGAGCAGGTCGCGGGCCGCCTCGCCGTCGGCACCGACGAAGGCGTCCAGGTACACCCGCTGCGCGACGGCGTCCGGACGGCGGTCGGCCACGGCCGTGACGATCTGCCCGGCATAGCTGTGGCCGACGAGGACGACGTCGGTCAGGCCCAGGACGTCGATCAGCCGCACGACGTCCTCGACGTGCGTCTCCAGCCCGACCAGCGGCGAGAGGAGGTGCGCCCGCTCGGACAGGCCGGTCAGCGTCGGGGCGTGCACCTCGTGGCCGGCGTCCCGCAGGAGCGGGGCCACGCGGTCCCAGCACCAGCCGCCGTGCCAGGCCCCGTGGACCAGGACGAACGTGCTCATCGGGCCATGTCCCCGGACGGGGTCCGCCGCCGCGCGCTGCTGGTCACGCCGCGCCTCCTCCGAGATCCTTGTCCGGCGCGGGACGACCACGCGGACGGGTGCACTGTCGGGTCCACGCTAGTGAGAGCCGGATCACGGCGGATCGGTCCGATGTCACCGCCGCGGCCGCCGAAGCGACCATCGGCGACTACGTCATCTGTCGTGGGCGGTGCCGGGCGCCGGCGGCGGACCCGCGACCGGGCCCGCCGCCGCGCCGTCCCCCGGGTCAGCGGGTCCGGTAGCCCTCGCGGGCGAAGTCCACGAACGGCACGGGGGCGACCGTGGCCCGGATCTCCACCTGGCGGTGGTCCTCCACGGCCGGCTTGGCCGAGACCGGGTGCTCGCCCCACACGACGGTCACCTCGGTGCCGGGCTCGGCGAACTCCGCGTCGACGACGGCGAGGGACACCGTGGCGCGCTCGTTGGCGAGGTAGCCGCAGTCGAGGGACAGGCCGACCTGCCGGCCGTCCACGAGCACCTTGTCCTCGTGGTGGGTGGCGTACCGGAGCTTCGGCAGCTCCATGTACTTGGCCCCCGGCCCGGGCCGGAACAGGGAGCCGATCGCCGCGGCGACGTCGTCGGCGTCCCACACGAGGGTGACCTTCGTGCGCGAGGGCGCCTGCGCCATCCGCTCCAGGGCCTCCCGGCCGACGAACTCGTGGTCGAACCGGACCGTCTTGCCGTACCCGACCTCGTAGGGGGTGAGGCAGTAGTCGCGGATGTCGGCGGAGTCCATGCTCCCGCCGATCGAGCCGACCTTCGCCGCCGGCAGCCACTCGCGGTACTCCGCCATGAGCGGGTCGTCGGAGAACAGCGCCGCCATGGGGGCGGGCACCCAGCCGGACTCCAGGTTGGCCGTGGAGTAGGCCTTGGCGCCGACGCGCACCAGGCCGTGCTCCTGCCCGGCCTCCAGCAGGGCGGCGAGGACGGCGTCCCCGTCCTCCCACGGGCCGAAGAGCTCGAAGCCGGGCTGGCCGGCCATGCCGTGCCGCAGGGCGCGGACGCGACGGCCGGCGATGGTGAACTCGGCCATGTTGAAGAACTTCACGTCCGGCAGCGGGGCGCCGGTCACCTGCTCGACGAGCGCGCCGGCCGTCGGTCCCTGCAGCTCGTAGCGGTACAGCTTCGGCGGCCCCGACCTGCGGACGGCGGAGTTGTCGTCGCGCTCGGCGGTGGCCGCGTAGTCCCCGCGCTCGAGGTGGAAGGTCACCCAGTCGATGACCATCGGGTGACCGACGAGGTCGAACAGCTCGTCCTCGAGGCGGAACAGGATGGCGTCGCCGATGAGGTGCCCCTCGGGGTTCACCGCGACGAACTGCTTGGCCTTGCCGACGCCGAAGTTCGCGAACGAGTTGACGGCGAGGTCGCTGAGCAGCCGCAGCGCGTCGGGGCCGGAGACGAACAGGTCGGTCATGTGGTGGGACTGGTCGAGCAGTGCGCAGCTCTCCACCCAGGACCGCTGCTCCGAGCGCCAGTTGGTGAACTCCGGCTGCACCGGGAAGGTGCTGGGCGGGAAGCTCAGGTTGCGGAGCAGCTCGACCGGGCTCCCGGCGCGAGCGAGGGCAGCGGCAAGGCTTTCGGACGTCATGGGGTGAGGACCTTCCGTCGACGTGGACCGGGCGACGTGGCGCCCGGGTGGGCTGGCTCGGTGATCCACAAGCTAGGGATCCCGGCCGGTCCCCGGATCCCGCGAATGACGCGTCCCGGGGGCGACGGGACGTGACCGGTCCGCGACATCCGACGTAGCGGCGGCCGTCCGCGCCGGTGCCGATCAGCCGAGGGTGAGGCGCACCGGCAGGCTCTCCCACGCCCGCAGGGTGTTGTTGTGGTGCCGCACCGGAGGGCCGTCGAGCTCGATGGTCGCCACCCGACGGGCCAGCGCCGTCAGGATCGACTCCGCCTCCAGGCGGGCGACGTGCTGGCCGACGCACTGGTGGATGCCCATGCCGAAGCCGACGTGCCCGGACGGGTCGCGGGACAGGTCGTAGCGGTCGGGGTCGGCCCACCGGCGCGGATCGCGGTTGGCCGCGGCGAGGAACATGAGGATCTTGCTGCCCTCGGGGATGAGCACGTCGTGCACCCGCACGTCCGTCGTCGCGGTGCGGAAGAAGGTCTGCACCGGTGACTCCCAGCGCACCGCCTCGTCGAAGGCGACGCGGGCCAGCGACGGGTCCTCGCGCAGCCGCTGCCACTGGTCGGGGTGGGTCGCGAAGGCGTAGAGGATCGCGGAGATGGCGTGCACGGTGGTGTCCACGCCGGCGGTCAGCAGCGACCGGACGACCAGCGGCGCCTGCTCGGGGGTGATGTCGCCGCGGTCGCTGGCGGCCCAGATGTCCGCGCCGAACCCGGCCGGGGACAGCACGTCCCGCTGGCACTGGGCGTTGACCCAGCCCGACAGCTCCGCCACCCGGGGCGTCCCCTTGGCGACCAGGTCGTTGTCCGGGCCGAAGGCGTTGAACGCGTGGTTGCCGTAGGGCAGCAGCCGCTCCCGGCCGCCCTTCGGGATGCCGACGGCGTCCGGGAACACGCGCAGCGGGAAGGCGGTGGACAGCTCTGCGACCGCGTCGAAGGCGGTGGCGCGGGACAGCACCTCGTCGACGAGCAGCTCGGCGTCGGCCGCCCAGCCCTCGCGCAGCCGGCGCAGCGCCCGCGGGCCGAGCACCTTCTGCAGCACCCGGCGCGGCGCGTCGTGCCGCGGCGGGTCGGCCTCGAGCAGCAGGCTCGGCGGCCGCCACGGCTCCTCGTAGCGGAAGTTGGACAGCCCGACGCCGGCCGAGGACTGGAAGCCCTGCCAGTCCACCAGCGCGGCGTGCACGTCGTCGTACCGGGCGAGGGCGAAGACGTCGTACCGGTCCAGGTGCACGACCGGCCCGGCCTCGCGCAGCGCGGCGTGCATCGGCAGCGGGTCCTCGAGCACGTCGTGGGCGAACGGGTCCACGTCGCTGTGCGGGACACCGGTGGCGGAGGCCGCGGTGCCGGGAGGGACGGTGGTGGTCACGGGGAGCTCCTGGAGTGCCGGGGGGTCAGAGGTCGAGGACGAGGCGCTCGTCGCGGGAGCGGGAGACGCAGACGTACATGCAGTCGTCGGCCTGGCGCTCGTCGTCGTCGAGGAGGGCGTCGCGGTGGTCGGGCCGGCCGGCCAGCACCGTGGTCTCGCAGGTGCCGCAGACGCCGCGCCGGCAGGAGGAGAGGACCTCGATCCCGACCCGGTTGAGCGCCTCGAGGACCGTCACGTCGGGCGTCACGGTCACGGTCGTGCCGGTGCGTGCGAGCTCCACCTCGAACGGCGCGATCCGGGCCGGCGCGCCGGCGTCGTCGGCGACGAACCGCTCGACCCGCAGGCTGTGCGGCGGCCAGTAGGCGCAGGTCCGCTCCATCGCCGCGAGCAGGGGAGCGGGTCCGCAGGAGTAGACGCGGACGCCGTCCCGCGGCGCGCCGAGGAAGCCGGGGAGGTCGAGCAGGCCGTACTCGTCCTCGGGGCGGACCAGGACCCGGTCGCCGTAGGCGGCCAGCTCGTCGAGGAAGGCCATGGAGCTCCGCCGCCGCCCGCCGTACAGCAGCCGCCAGTCGGCGCCCAGCAGCTCGGCCTGGTGCACCATCGGCAGGATCGGGGTGATCCCGATGCCGCCGGCGACGAAGAGGTACTGCTCCGACGGCACCAGCGGGAAGTTGTTGCGCGGCCCGCCCACGCCCACGAGGTCGCCCACCTGCAGCTGCTCGTGCACGTAGGCCGAGCCGCCCCGGCTCCCCGGCTCCAGCAGCACACCCACGCGGTAGGTGGTGGCGTCCCACCGGTTCCCGCAGAGCGAGTACTGCCGGGTCAGCCCGTTGGGCAGGATCAGGTCGATGTGCGACCCCGGGGTCCAGTCGCGCAGGCGGTTCCCCGACGGCGCGGCGAGCTCGAGGGTGAGCACGCCGTCGGCCTGCACCTGCTTGCCCGTGACCCGCAGGCTGGCGACGGCGTCGGCCAGGGGTGCCCTTGCGGGGGTGGTGGCGGTCATGGTCCGAGCGTGCGCCCGGGTCGTGTGACGTGGGAAACAACGTCTCAATGGTCGAGAGGGTCTGGCACACTCCCGCCATGTCCCGCACCCCGACCGGTGAGTCGTCCCTGGCCCGGGCGGTCCGGGTGCTCGACGCCTTCACCGCGGACCGGCCGACGCTGCGGGTCTCGGAGATCGCCCGGCGGTCCGGGCTGCACGTCGCCACCGCCTCGCGGATCGTCGGTCAGCTCGTCGACGAGGGGATGCTCGCCCGCGGTCCGGACGGCAGCGTGCGCGTCGGCATGCGCCTGTGGGAGCTGGCGTCGCGGGCCGCGCCGACGCGCACGTTCCGGGACGCGGCCATGCCCTTCCTGGAGGACCTGCACGCGGTCGTGGGCCACCACGCGCAGCTGGCCGTCCGGGAGGGGGAGGAGGTCCTCTTCGTCGAGCGGCTCTCCGCACGCGACGCCGTCGTGAACTTCTCCCGCATCGCCGGCCGGCTGCCGCTGCACCTCTCCTCCTCCGGCGTGGTGCTGCTGGCCTACGGCCCGCCCGACGTGCGGGAGCGGGTGCTCGCCCGGCCCCTGGAGGCGGCGACGCCGGCGACGATCACCTCTCCGGAGCGGCTGCGGTCGGTGCTGGCGCAGGTGCGCCAGCAGGGCTACGCGCTGCTGCCCGGGCACGTCCACGAGGACGCGACGGGGATCGCCGTGCCGGTGCGCAACGGCCTGGGCGAGGTCGTCGCGGCCCTGTCGGTCATCGTGCCGAACGACGACCGGGCGGCCTCCGCGGTGCCGGTGCTGCTGGCCACCGCCCGGGGGATCGGCCGGGCGCTGCCCGGTCCCGACGGCCCGGCCGGCCCGGCGACGTCCCGGAGCGGGTGACCGGGCGGCGGCCCGGCACCCGCCGTTGGGGCTCAGAGGTCCAGCACCAGCCGGGACGAGCCGCGCGAGACGCAGATGAGCATGGTCTCGCCGCACGCCCGTTCCTCGGCGGTGAGCAGCCCGTCGCGGTGGTCGGGCCGGCCCTCCAGCACCCAGGTCTCGCACGCCCCGCAGAGGCCGTCCGCGCACGGGGCCGTCACCTCGAGGCCGGCCTGCCGCGCCGCCTCCAGGATCGAGGTCCCCGGAGGCACCTCCAGCAGGGTCCCGGCGGCCTCGCACACCACCTCCAGGCACTGCGGCTGCTCGGCCGGTTCCGGGACGGTCACACGGTCCTCCCTGGGCGAGGAGGAGACGCGGGTGGGGGAGCGGCGCCTCCTGGCCGAGACGCTAGGAGGCCGGGACCGGTCGCGGATCGCGCAGGTGACCCGGCTTTCCGGTCGCCGGACGTCGCACCGCCGGCGAGACATCTGACGCGGACTCACCGCGGCTGGACGAGCCCCTCCCGGACGGCCAGCAGCGCGGCCTGGGTGCGCGAGGTGAGCCCCATCTTCGTCAGCAGGTGGCTCACGTGGGTCCGTGCGGTGCGCTCGCTGATGACCAGGTGCCGGGCGATGTCCTTGTTGGACCGGCCCTCGGCGATGAGCACGAGGACCTCCTTCTCCCGTGCCGTGAGCACTCCCAGCCCGGTCCGGGGGGAGCGGATCTCCTGCGTCAGGCGGCGGGTCACGGCCGCGTCGAGGAAGACCTCGTCCCGGACCGCCGCGCGCAGGGCCGCGTGCACCTCGGCCGGGCCGGCGTCCTTGAGCAGGTAGCCCGACGCGCCCCGCTCGAGGGCGGCGTGCACCCGCTCGACCTCACCGAAGCTGGTCAGGATGACCACGCGCACGCCGGCGAAGCGGCGCAGGATCTCCTGGGTCGCGGTGACGCCGTCCATCCCGGGCATCTGCAGGTCCATGAGGACGACGTCGGGCAGCTCGCCGTGCGAGGCGGCCCGGCCCAGGACGTCGAGCGCCTCCTGGCCGTCGCCCGCCTCGCCGGCCACCTCCACGTCCTCGAGCGCCTCGAGGTAGGCCACCACGCCGCGGCGGACGACCGCGTGGTCGTCGACCACCAGCACCCGGATCGGCTGCGGTGCGGTCATGGTGTGGGCTCCTCGGAGTCGGGGGTCATCGTGGGCAGGGACGGCAGCAGCGGCAGGGTCAGGTGCACCCGCGTGCCACCGGAGGGGAGGGCGCGCACCCGGACCACGCCGCCCCAGCGGGCGGCGCGCTCCCGCATGGCGGTCATGCCGAAGCCGCCGGCCGGTGAGTTCCCGTCGCGGGCGCCGGTTCCCTCGCCGATCCCGCAGCCGTCGTCGCGCACCTCGGCGACCAGACGGCGCCGGCTGCCGTGCGTGGTCACCGCGACGCGGACGCGCATCGAGCTGGCGGAGGCGTGCTTGACGCTGTTGTGCACCGCCTCGGCGAGGATCCGGTAGACGTCCTCCAGCAGGTCGGCGTCCAGGTCGGTCAGCTCCCCGGCGGGGTCCTCCACGTCCAGGGAGGTGGCCAGACCGGTCCGGGTGCCGGTTGTCTCGAGCAGGCTGCGCAGCGCGGAGGACAGCCCGCGCCCGGTGCCGGTCGCCGGGCGCAGTTCGACCACCATCCCGCGGAGGTCGGCCAGCACGTCCTCGGCGCTGCTGCTGAGGTCGTCGGCCACCTGGGCGATCTTCTCCGGGGCCGGGGGCAGCCCGCGCTCCACCAGCACCCCGAGCGAGCGGGCCTGCATCATCATCGAGAAGACCTGCTGGACGACGGAGTCGTGCAGGTCGCGGGCGAGCTGCTGGCGGGCCTCGCGGCTGGCGACGTCCCGTTCGCGTTCCAGGAGCGCGGCGTGGTCCACGGCCATCGCGGCCTGCTCGGCCATGGCGAGCAGGAACTCCAGCTCGGTGTCGCCGACGGTCTGCCCCGGCGCGAAGAAGGCGTTCAGGATGCCGACCGGTTCGCCGCGGGCCAGGAGCGGGACGCTGGCGAACCAGTCCCACCGGGGGTTGCCCATCATCTCGTGCAGCGGGGCCCACGCCGGGTCCTGCATCACCGCGTCGTACCGGTCGGCCAGCACCAGCGGCGTGCGGCTCTGCAGCGCGTCCAGCATGGCCAGCCGTGCACCGCGGGCCCGGCACTCCACGAGCTTGTCGAAGAAGTCCGGCGTCCGCACGAACCCGGCCGCGCCCATCACGTGCAGCCGGTCGCCGGTCGAGTTCACGGTGAGCACCTGCACGCCGGCCAGCGAGTCGGTCCGCGCCACCTCGCGGGCCAGCGCCTCGAGCGTGCCGACGAGGGACCGCTTGGTCGCCACGCTGGACGCCGCCTTGGCGATGGCGGCCAGCCGTCGCTGCCGTTGCCGGCTGAGGGTGACGTCCCGGAAGGACACCACCCACTCCTCCCGGCCGGGCACCTGGTTGACCAGGTAGGCGAACTCGCGGCGCGCGCCCGGTCCGGTCCGCCACTCGACGGTGGACTCGCCGGCGCTGCCGGCCCCGGCCGCGGAGAGGGAGGCGGGGGCGGGGAACGGCGAGCGGACCCCGGTGACCGGGCCGGCCGGCAGCCCGCACAGCGCGCGGGCGGCGGGGTTCGCCTCGACGAACCGGGCGTCGGCGTCGATGACCGCCAGTCCCTCCAGCGCGTGCTCGAACACGTCGCCGGGAGCGGCGCCCGCGGGGGGCTGCCCCGCGGCGGACCGCACGTCCAGCTGCATGCCCGCCCCTTCCTCTCCGCCCTGGCCGGCCTCCCCGGCGTCGTCATTGTGGCCCCCGTCCGACCGCCGTCGGCCCGGCGGCGGGGCCGCATCCCCCGGGAGGGGGCCGGTACGACGAGGGCCGGGCCGCGACCGCAGGACTCCCTGCGGTCGCGACCCGGCCCCGGGTCGTGCGATCAGGCCTTGCCGTCGGTGCGCCAGCCGCCCTGGTAGGTCTCCCGCGCCATCTTGGCGTAGGGGACCGGGCTGACGATGGCGCGGACCTCGAACTGCTCGTGCGGCTCGACGGTGGTCTTCTCGCTGCCGCCGTCGGGCTCGCCCCAGACCACCTTGACCTCGGCGCCGTGCGGCACGTCGGGGCTGATGGTGGCCAGCGACAGGCCCTTCTGCTCGTTCGCCGAGATGCCGGTGAACATGGAGACGCCCAGCACGGTGCCGTCGGCGTCGATCACCTTGTCGAAGTTCGACGACCCGTAGTTGGCGTTCGGCAGGTCGAAGAACTGGTACTTGGCGCCCTCCACGGGGGAGGCCAGCAGCTTGGCGAGGTCGTCGGAGTTCCACTCCAGGGTGACCTTGCGACGCTGGGCGTCCTTGTCCAGGGCCTCGAGGGCGTCCCGACCGATGAAGTCGTGGTCGAACTTCACGAAGGAGCCGTAACCGAGCTCCCACGGGTTGGTGTAGTAGTCCTCGATGTTGTCCGACGTGAAGCTGCCGGCGATGGCGTTGGTGGCCTCGTAGCTGTCGGCGCCGAGCCACTCGCGGTAGGGGCGCAGCTCCTCACCGGTGTAGATGGCCGGCAGCGGCGAGGGGATCCAGCCGGACTCGAGGGTGTTGGTCGAGTAGGCGCGGGAGCCGACGGGCTCCATGCCGAACTCGCGGCCGGCCTCGAGGATGGCCTCGCGGATCCGGTCGTAGCTCTCGTAGGGGCCCCAGATCTCCAGGCCCGGCGCGCCGGCCATGCCGTGGCGCAGCGTGCGCACGCGCTCGCCGGCGATCGTCATCTCGCCCATGCGGAAGAACTTGAGCTGCTCCACGGTGCCGCCGTTGAGCTTCTCGATGATCTCCCAGGCGCGGGGGCCCTGGATCTGGAAGCGCCACAGGTCGCGGTTGACGGCCTTGCCGTAGGGCCGCGACGGCGAACGGGGGTCGTTGCGGATCTCGACGTCGTAGCCGCCGGTCTCGCCCTGGAACTGCAGCCAGCTGGCGCCGGGCGCGCGGCCGACGTAGACGTACTCGTCCTCGTCGAGGTGGAAGAGGATGCCGTCACCGATGACGTTGCCGGCCGGGGTGACCGGGACGAACTGCTTGGCCATGTTCACCGGGAAGTTGGCCACGCTGTTGATGCCGGTGTCGGAGATGAGCTTGAGGGCGTCCGGGCCCTTCATGAAGAGGTTGAACATGTGGTGCGACTGGTCGAAGAGCACGGCGGTCTGCTGCCACGCCTTCTGCTCACGCCGCCAGTTGGTGAACTCCGACGGCACCACCGGGTAGATGTAGGTGCCCAGCTGGGAGTTGCGCAGCAGGCCGACGGTGTCGCCCTTCTGGTCGAGGAGCTCCTGGAGATTCTTCGCGGTCATGTCCGTCCGTTCTCGTCGGTGTCACTTCTGCGGGCCGGTGGGGCCGGCCCATGGCCTTCGGTGGCCGGTGGTCGGCTCGCGGTGGCGATCCGGCCGGGGAGCGTCGCTCCGGAGTCGGTCGAGGCTTCCCTCGCCCGGGATGTGGTCCGCCAATCCGCCGGCGAACGAGTGGGTGATCATCCGGTCGTTCCCAGCGTAGAGCGGCGAGGGTGTGCCAGGACACATGCATCCGTCACCCTCCACCGGCCGATACGGCCGCTCGGCGTGCGTCGGATGACCCGACGTCCGGGTCATTTGACGTATTCACCGGCTGGTCTGCGCCTCCCTGGGTGACGACGACGGCCGGATCGGCCACATTGGCCGCGTGCGGACCACCGGGGCAGCAGGCGGCGCGGCGTCGGGTGGGCGCTCCGGGGGGCCGGCTCCGGTCGCGACCGGTGCCGAGCGCACGTCCTGGAGCGCCGTGGCCTGCCTGATGGGCGCCGGCGTCGTCGCCGCCGCGCAGATCGGCGGGGCCGCGGCCGCGCTGCCGGTCCTGCAGGACGAGTTCGGGCTCAGCCCCTCCACCGCGGCCTGGTACCTCTCGACGGTCAGCGCCCTGAGCGCGGCCGGCGGGGTCCTGCTCGGCTGGCTGGGGCAGACGCTGGGCTTCGGCCGCCAGGTCCGCCTCGGCCTGCTGGCGATCGTCGTCGCCGACCTGGGCGGTGCGGCGGTCGACTCCCTGACGGGGCTGCTGCTCGCCCGGGTCGGCGAGGGGCTGGGCCTGGTCATGGTGATCCTCGCGGCGCCCCCGCTGCTCGCCGAGGTGTCGGGACCGGCGCACCGGCGGCTCGTCGCCGGCGGCTGGGGCGCCTACATGCCGGTGGGCTCGGGGTTGGCGGCGCTGCTCGTGCCCTCCGCGATCGGCCTCGTGGGCTGGCGGGGGGCGTCGGTCGTCGACGCCTGCCTGGCGGCGGCCGTCCTGCTGGCGGTCCTGCGCCGGGTCCCGCCCACCGGGGTCCGCGGGCGCGCGTCGGTCGGCGGGCTGCTGGGTGCCCTCCGCTCGCCGTCCGTCGTGGTCATCGCCGTCGCCTTCGCCCTCTACTCGGCCCAGTACCTGGCCGTGGTGGGCCTGCTGCCGGCGTCGCTGGTCGCCGACGCGGGGTTGTCGGTCGCCGCCGCGGGCCTGGTGGGCGCCGTCGTCTTCCTGGTCAACGCTCCGGCCAACGTCCTGGGGGCCTACCTGCTGCACCGCGGAGCGCCGCTGCGGTGGGTCATCCCCGCCGGGTGCGCCGGGATGGCCGTGACCGTGTGGGGCGTGCTCGACCCGGCGCTCCCGCTGGGGCTGCGGATCGCCTCGGCGATGGCGTTCTCGTTCATCTCCGGGCTGGTGCCCTCGGCGCTCTTCGCCGGCCTGGCCGCGGTCTCGGCGGGCACCGCCTCGGCCGGCGCGGCCATCGGCCTGGTCACCCAGGGGTCGGGCGTGGGCCAGCTGCTCGGCCCGCCGCTGGTGGTCGCGGTGGGCACCGCGCTCGCCCCGGGAGCGGCCCAGTCGGCCGTGCTGGTGGGCCTGGCCGCGCTCGTCGCCGTCGGTGCCGTGGCGCTGCCCCGCGGCGAGCGGATCGCCTGATGCGGCGTCGAGGGCGGCGGCGCGTGGCCGAGGGGCGAGGGGCGGGCGGGTCTCCGGGGGCGTTGGTGACGGCCCGGCAACTTTCCCACCAAAATCGTTGTCAATCCCGGGCGGGGTCCGTAGGTTCCGGGCGGGCTGACGTCCGTGACCCACGCAACACCCGAACGGCAGGAGAAGTGCTCGATGGCGGCTGAGCTGGTGCTGCAGGACGTGAGCCTGCAGTTTGGCGGCATCAAGGTGCTGCAGGAGGTGAGCTTCACCGTCGAGCCGGGCCAGATCTTCGGCCTGGTCGGGCCCAACGGCGCAGGCAAGACCTCGTTGTTCAACTGCATCAGCGGGCACTACAAGCCCACCTCGGGCAGCGTGCGGATCGACGGCGCGGAGGTCCAGGGTGCCCGTCCCGCGACGCTGGCCGGGCACGGCCTGGCGCGGACGTTCCAGCACCCGGCGCTGCAGCTGCACGAGACGGTGCTGGAGAACGTGCTGCTCGGCGCGCACACCCGGCTCCCCGGTGGAGCGCTGGAGTGGTCGCTGCGCACCCCCCGCACCCGGCGTGCGGAGAAGGAGCTGCGCGCCGAGGCGCTCGAGCTCCTCGAGCGCAACGGCCTCGGCTGGGCCGCGCACCTGCCCGCCGACGAGCTGTCCCACGGCCTGCACAAGGGCATCGAGCTCTGCCGCGCGCTGCTCATGAAGCCGCAGCTGCTGCTGCTCGACGAGCCCGCCGCCGGCCTGCCGCACACCGAGGTGGAGACGCTGATCGCCACCGTCCGGCGGCTGCGCTCCGAGGACGACATCACCGTCGTCATCGTCGAGCACCACATGGGTCTGATCGCCGCCCTCACCGACCGGGTCGTCGTGCTCGACCACGGCGCGAAGCTCATGGAGGGCACGGCCGCCGAAGCGCAGTCCGACCCCCGGGTCATCGAGGCCTACATCGGGAAGGACGCCGACGATGACGCTGCTTGAGCTGGAGGACGTCACCGCGTCCTACGGCCCCGTCCAGGTGCTGGAGGGGGTGTCGCTGAGCGTTCCGGAGGGCGGCGCGTTCGGCATCCTCGGGGCCAACGGCGCCGGGAAGACGACGACCCTGCGCGCGATCAGCGCCACCGTCCGCACCGGCGGCCGCATCGTCTTCGACGGCAAGGACATCCGCGGCCTGCGGCCCGACCAGGTCGCCGCCCTCGGGATCGCGCACGTGCCCGAGGGGCGCGGCACGTTCGGTGACCTCACCGTCCGGGACAACCTGCGGGTCGGCGCGTACCTGCGCAAGGACCGCAAGGGCGTCGACCAGGACATCGACTACTGCCTCGACCTGTTCCCGAACCTGCAGGAGCGCATCACGTCGAACGCCTCGGCGCTGTCCGGCGGTGAGCAGCAGATGCTCGCCGTGGGGCGGGCGATCATGTCCAAGCCGCGGCTGATGCTCCTCGACGAGGCCTCGCTCGGTCTCGCGCCGAGCACCGCGAAGAACGTGTACGACGCCATCCGGCGCCTGCGCACCGAATCGGGCATCGCGATGCTCGTGGTCGAGCAGAACGCCAACCTCGCCCTGAACCTCGTCGACGGCGCCACGGTCCTGGAGACCGGACGGAGCGTGCTCACCGGCACGTCCGCCGAGCTCAAGGGCATGGACGAGATCCGTCGCGCCTACCTGGGAGGGTGACATGGGGACCTTCATCCAACTCGTCGTCGACGGCCTGTCCACCGGCTCCGTCTACGCGGCGATCGCCCTCGCGATCGTGCTCGTCCACCAGGCGACCGGCCTGATCAACTTCGCCCAGGGCGGCATGGCCGTGCTCGCGGCGTACTTCGCCTGGTGGCTGACGAACCAGGGCCTCCCGCTGATCGTCGCCATCCTGCTGTCGATCGTCTTCTCCTTCGCCCTCGGCGCGGTCGTCGAGCGGTGGCTGATGCGGCGGTTCGAGCGGGGTGACCCCGACACCGCCGTCGTGGCCACGATCGGCCTGCTCACCCTGATCACGGGTATCGCCGGGTGGCTCTGGACGTACAACAACCAGCAGTTCCCGTCGCTCTTCCCGCTCGACACGGTGTCGTTCCTGGGTGTCTCGGTGAGCATCCGCTCGATCGGCACCACGGCCGTCATCGTCGTGGCGATGATCCTGCTGCAGGCCCTCTTCGTCGGCACCAAGCTGGGCCTGGCGCTGCGGGCGGTCGCGATCAACCCGCAGTCGGCGGCGTTCTCCGGGCTCCCCGTCGGACGCCTGCTCATGGTCGGGTGGGGCCTGGCGGCGGTGCTGGGCGCCGTGGCCGGCGCGCTCGTGGCGCCGCAGCTCACGCTGACGCCGGGGATGCTCGACAACGCCCTCGTGTACGCGCTGGCCGCGGTCATCCTCGGCGGTCTCACCAGCCCGGTCGGCGTCGTCGTCGCGGCCTGGATCATCGGCGTCCTGGAGAACCTGGCGGCGGTCTACGTCCCGTTCATCGGCTACGACCTCAAGGTCGCGGTGCCGTTCATCCTCCTCTTCGTCGTGCTCATCGTCCGACCTCAGGGCCTGTTCGGCCGGAAAACCGTGGTGCGTGTGTGATGGCCTCCGCCTCGTCCCTCTCCACCTCGTCCCCGTCCACCCCGTCCCCGGCCGGCCAGTCCTTCCGGCAGCGCCCGTGGGTGCGCATGGCGTTCCCGCTGGTGGTCGCCGTCGTGCTCGCCGTCCTGCCCCTGGTGCTGCCGGAGTTCGCCAACGAGACGGTCGCCCGCATCGGCGTCTTCGCCGTCGCCGTGCTGGGGCTCAACGTCGTGATGGGCTACACCGGCCAGGTCTCGCTCGGGCAGATCTTCTTCCTCGGCGTCGGCGCGTACGTCACGGCGTACGGCGTCCAGAACGACTGGAACATCGTTCTGGTCTTCGTGCTGGCCTGCCTGATCCCCGCGGTGGCCGGGCTGATCGTGGCGCTCGCCGCGGCGCGTCTGGGCGGGCTGGCGATCGCGATGGTCACCGTCGCGCTGCCGATCGTCGGCGTGCCGCTCGCCAAGCGGCTGAGCGAGTTCACCGGCGGCTCCCAGGGGCTGTCGGCGAGGTTCGCCGAGACGCCGGAGTGGACCGGGCTCTACGACGACCAGTGGCAGCTGTACCTCGTGCTGGTCATCGGCGGCGTGGTCTTCCTGCTGACCCGCTACCTCGTGCGCGGCAAGTACGGCCGGGCCTTCGCGATCGTCAAGGGCAACGAGAACGTCGCCTCCTCGATGGGCATCTCGCCGTACCGGTACAAGGTGCTGGCGTTCACGATCGCCTCGCTGATCGGCGGCGTGAGCGGCTTCCTCTACATGCTCGTCATCCAGTACACCTCGCCGGAGACCATGAGCTTCGGGCACTCCATCGAGCTGCTCGCCGCGATGGTCATCGGCGGCGCCGGCAGCATCGTGGGCTCGATCCTCGGTGGGGCCTGGTACGTGCTGGTCCCGCAGCTGACGAACGCGGTCGACGCCAGCCTCACGGCGCTGCTGCAGGGAGCGGTCCTGCTGATCGTCCTCTTCGTCCTCCCCGGCGGCCTCGCGTCGCTGCCCCGCGTACTGGCCCGCGGCCGCCGGCGCTCCGGCGCCGACCGCGGTCCGGGCGCCCCACCAACCACTCCGTCGTCCACCGCAGGGTCGGGCACCGCGGCGGAGGGATCTGAGAGAGAGAGGCAAGGTCTCGCATGAACACGCACTTTCGATCGCGTACTGCCCGCGGTGTCGCTGTCGTCTCGGCGCTCGCGCTGACCCTCACGGCCTGTGGTCGTGAAGGCGACGGCGGCGGCGAGGGCGGCGCCTCGGCCAGCCCCGGCATCACCGACGAGTCGGTCACGCTCGGCATCACCACCCCGCTGAGCGGCGCCACCGCCGGTCCGGGCACCTGCACGGTCGCCGGCGTCAAGGCGTACTTCGGTGCGAAGAACGCCGAGGGCGGCGTCGAGTTCGGCGACGGGAAGACCCGCACGGTCGACATCCGGGCGCTGGACGACACCTACGACCCGCAGCAGGCCAAGGCCAACTACGACCAGCTCAAGAACGAGGTCTTCGCGATGACCGCGGGCCTGGGCACGCCGACGAACCGCGCCTGGCGTGACGCGGCCATCGCCGACGAGGTGCCGCAGGTGCTGGTCATGACCGGCGACCCGCTGTTCAGCGACACCGACGAGAGCCCCTGGCAGCTCGGCTTCGTGCCGATCTACCAGAACGAGGGCGAGGCCTTCGGCGAGCTGCTCGCCTCCTCGACCGAGGAGCACAAGGTCGCGATCCTGTCGCAGAACGACGACTACGGCGAGGGCTACGTCGAGGGCTTCAAGTCGGCCATCGAGGGTGCGGACAACATCGAGGTCGTCGAGGAGCTCACCTACGAGGCGACCGACACCTCCGTCGACGCGCAGCTCACCGAGCTCGCCAACAGCGGTGCCGACGTCTTCTTCAACGCGATGTCGGTGACCCCGCTGATGATCTCTGCGCTGCAGAAGGCGCAGCAGCTCAACTGGAAGCCCAGCTGGTTCCTGCCGTCCAACACCTCCAGCCCCGGCGCGATCCTGGAGCCCGGCGGCGCCGCTGCCTACCCCGGCATCTACTCGGTCTCCTTCGCGAAGGCGCCGGCCAGCCCGGCCTTCGCCCAGGACGAGGACGTTCAGGCCTACCTGGCGGCCCTCAAGGAGCACGGCGACTACCAGGACCCGCCGGCGTTCCCGCACTGCCAGTGGAGCTGGATGGTCGGCGCGACCCTCGAGCAGGCGTTCGCGGAGATGACCGAGCCGACCCGTGAGAACTTCATGGAGGCGCTGCGCGGCATCGAGGGCTTCCAGGCGCCGCTCATGCTGGAGGGCACGTCCGTGACCACCAGCGAGGACGGTCAGCCCGCGGTCTCGACGCTGAACGTGCAGAAGTTCAACGGCAAGGGCTACGACACGGTCGAGTCCTTCGGGTGATCCCGGCGTGATGCGGAGGGGCGGTTCGTCGTGGACGGGCCGCCCCTCCGTCGTCCGGGGCGGCTCGTCGCGCCCCCCTGGGGGGGACGGCGACGTATCGGAACGGGCCATCCCTTGAGATCTCCCGTCCGCGGTCCCTACGGTGAGCCGGTGGCCCACTCGACCGGCGAGGGCGCGCACCTGCTCCGCGGTGTGCGCGCCAAGCGCATCGCCGAGCAGGGGCTCCGAGCCGAGATCGTGCGCGGCGCCGTCGCCCCGGGCCAGTGGCTCGTCGAGCCGGAGCTGGGGGAGCGCTACGGGGTGACGCGCAACAGCGCCCGGCTGGCCCTGGACGTGCTCATCGCCGAGGGGCTGGTCGAGCGGATCCCCCACCGCGGGGCGCGGGTGCGGGTCGTCTCCACGGCCGAGGCGGTGGCCGTCCTGGAGTGCCGGCAGGTCCTCGACGGCCTCCTGGCGCACAAGGCGGCGCAGAACGCGACGGGTGGCCGGGCCGACGACCTGCGGGACAACCTCCTGCGGATGCAGCGAGCCGTGGCCGACCAGGAGCTGCTCGAGTGCTCGACGCTGGTCCGGGAGCACCACCGGCTGCTGCGGGAGCTGGCGGACCACCCCATGGCCTCGTCGCTGGTGGCGCAGCTGGAGGGACGGATCGTGCGGCACGAGTTCCAGCTGCTGCTCCGTCCCGGGCAGGCCGGGCGATCGGTCGCCGGGCTGGCGCGGGTGGTCGACGCCGTCGGAGAGCGACGGGCCGAGGCCGCCGAGGCTGCCGCCAGGGCCCACGTGCAGGAGCTCGTCGACGCGCTGCTCCCGGAGCCCGTCCGGGCCTAGTCGCTCCTCCCAGGGGTGCTGTCGGAGGGCCGTCCGGTCCCGGCGGACCGGCGTTCGGACGATTGCGTACAGAATCGTTGGCAATCCCGCTCCGGTGGATTAACGTGCGGCCATGGCGTCCGCGGCTCAGGAAATGGCGGAGCGCGCCCTTCGGGTCGCGATCTCCCGCGGTGACATGCCGCCGGGGTACCGGCTGGTCGAGGCCGAGCTGGTCAGCCGGACCGGGGTGAGCCGCAGCGCCGCGCGCATGGCGATCGACGCGCTGGCCGCCGAGGGGCTCGTGGAGCGGATCCCGAACAAGGGCGCCCGCGTCCGGATGGTCTCCACCGAGGAGGCCATCGCCATCACCGAGTGCCGGGTGCCGCTCGAGGGCCTGCTCGCCCGCAAGGCGGCGGAGCTGATCACCGACGCCGAGGCCGATCGGTTGCGCGCCCACCTGGGCACCATGACCGCGACGGTGGACTCCGGCGACGTCCAGAAGTACTCGGAGCTCATCCAGCAGCTGTACGGCATGGTCGCCGAGGCCGCCCGCCACCCGATCGCGGCGGACCTGGTCGGCCGGCTGCAGGCCCAGCTGGTGCGCCACCAGTTCCGGCTCTCGCTGCGGCCCGGCCGCCCCCGCGTGAGCCTCAGCGGGCTCACCGCGCTGGTGGACGCGATCACCGCCCGCGACCCCGAGCGCGCCGAGGCAGCGGCGACCACCCACCTCCGCGGCGTCATCACCGCGTTGTCCGAGCCCAGCCCGTCCGGAGGAACAGCATGAGGAACGTCGTCGTCACCGATCCGCCGCGCGCCGACGCCGGGGATGCCCAGCAGCTCGGCGAGTTCGGCGTGGCCACCGTGCACGAGGCGCTCGGCCGGGTCGGCTACCTGGGCCCCGAGTTCCGCCCGGCCTGGTCCGGCGCGCGGATCGGCGGCACCGCCGTCACCGTCCTCTGCTGGCCCGGGGACAACCTGATGATCCACGTGGCGGTCGAGCAGTGCCGCCCCGGCGACGTGCTCGTCGTCGCCACCAACTCGCCGTCCACCGACGGGCTGTTCGGCGAGCTGTTCGCCACGGCGCTCGCCCAGCGCGGTGTCCGGGGCGTGGTGCTGGCCAGCGGGGTCCGCGACGTCGCCGAGCTGCGCGAGATGGGCTTCCCGGCCTGGTCCCGGGCGGTCAGCGCGCAGGGCTCGGTGAAGGCCACGGCCGGCGCGGTCAACGTGCCGGTCGTCATCGGCGGGCAGACCGTCCACCCGGGCGACGTCGTGGTGGCCGACGACGACGGCGTGATGGTGGTGCCCCGCGCCGACGTGCCCCGGGCGCTCACCTCGTCGCAGGCCCGGCTGGACAAGGAGGCCGCCAGCCGCGCCGCCTTCCAGCAGGGGGAGCTCGGGCTGGACCGCTACGGCCTGCGCGACCGGCTGGCGGACTTCGGCATCGAGTACGTCCCGTACGAGAAGTACGCGGAGGACCAGAGGTGAGCTACGACGACTCAGGTGTCCGCTGCACGATGCTGCGCGCCGGCACCTCCCGCGGCCTCTACTTCGAGGCCGAGCACCTGCCGGCCGACCCGGCGCAGCGCGACGACCTGCTGCTCCGGCTCATGGGCACCCCCGACCCGCGGCAGATCGACGGCCTGGGCGGCGGGACGACGCTCACCAGCAAGGTCGCGGTGGTCTCGAGGTCGGCGGACCCGGACGTGGACGTCGACTACCTGTTCCTGCAGCTCGGCGTGGACGAGGCGACCGTCAGCGACCGGCAGAACTGCGGCAACATCCTCGCCGGCGTGGGGCCCTTCGCCGTCGAGCGCGGCCTGGTCCCGGCCGCGGACGACGAGACGACCGTGCGCATCCGGATGGTGAACTCCGGCAGCATCGCCGTGGCCACCTTCCCGACGCCGGGCGGCCGGGTGGAGTACCGCGGCGAGGTCGCGATCGCCGGCGTGCCCGGCACGGCCGCGCCGGTGGTGCTCGCCTTCACCGACACCGAGGGCTCCTCGACCGGCGCGCTGCTGCCCACCGGGCACGTCCGCGACACCGTCGAGGGCATCGAGGTCACCTGCGTCGACAACGGGATGCCGGTCGTCCTGGCCCTCGCCGAGGCGTTCGGCCTGACCGGCTACGAGTCGCACGAGGAGCTCGCCGCCGACACAGGCCTGCTCGAGCGCGTGGACACCTTCCGGCGCAAGGCCGCACAGCTGATGGGCATGGGGGACGTCGCCACCGCATCGGTGCCCAAGACGGTCCTGCTGGCCCCGCCGCGCGACGGCGGACAGGTGTGCACCCGCTCGTTCATCCCCGTCCAGCCGCACTCCTCGATCGGCGTGCTCGGGGCGGTCAGCGTGGTCACCGGCATGCGGCTGCCCGGCGCCGTCGGCCACGAGCTGACCCGGTCGTGGCCGACCGACACCTCGCAGGTGGACGTGGAGCACCCGACGGGGCACCTGCTCGTCGACGTCGTGGTCGACGCCTCCGGGACCCCGCCGCGGGCCGAGCGGTCCGCGGTCGTGCGCACCGCCCGCAAGCTCTTCGACGGGACGGCCTTCCCGCGCGCCTGACCCTCGATCTCTCGCACGCCCCGACTCCCAGGAGCTCCCATGCCACCCCTGCACGACATCGCGCACCTCGCCCACATCGAGCTGCTGACCCACAAGCCGGAGGAGAGCCTGGACTTCTTCGTGCGGTACCTGGGGATGACCGAGAACGGCTCCTCCGGCGACTCGGTGTTCCTGCGCGCCTGGGACGACTACGAGAACACCACCATCAAGCTGACCGCCGCCCCGCAGCCGGGCGTGGGCCGGACGAACTTCCGGGCCAGCACGCCGGAGGCGCTGCAGCGCCGCGTCGAGGCCATCGAGCGGACCGGTCTCGGCAAGGGCTGGCAGGACGGCGACCCGGGCTACGGGCCGGTCTACGTCTTCACCGACCCGGACGGCCACGAGATGGGCGTCTACTACGAGACCGAGTGGTACCGGCCCGAGGGGGACCTGAAGCCGGCGCTCAAGAACCAGGCGCAGGCCTATCCCGGCCGCGGTGTCAGCGTCCGGCGGATCGACCACATCAACTACCTCGGGGTGAACCCGCAGGAGAACCGCGACTTCTTCGTCGACACCCTCGGCGCCATGACCACCGAGCAGATCGTGCTGGACAGCGGTGAGATCGCCGGCACCTGGACCACCTTCACCAACCAGGGCTACAACGCGGTCTGGACGAAGGACCGGACCGGCACGTCGGGCCGGCTGCACCACATCTCCTTCGCCGTCGACAGCCGCGACGACATCATCCGGGCCGCCGACCTGGCGCTGGAGCACGGCGTGCACATCGAGACCGGGCCCCACAAGCACACCATCCAGCAGAGCTTCTTCCTCTACGTCTGGGAGCCGGCCGGCAACCGGATCGAGCTGGACAACCCCGCCGCCCGGCTGGTGCTCGCGCCGGACTGGCAGCCGGTCGACTGGTCGGAGGCCGAGCGGGCGAAGGGGCAGGCGTGGGGTCTGCAGACCATCTCCACGTTCCACACCCACGGCACGCCGCCGGTCGAGGTCCGGGAGTGACTGCGGCCGTCGCGGTGCTCGGCCTGGGTGAGGCCGGTTCGGAGATCGCCCGGGACCTGGTCGCCGCGGGCGCCGACGTGCGCGGCTACGACCCGCTGGGCCTGACCGTGGACGGCGTCGCGCCGTGCGGCTCGGAGGCCGACGCGGTCGCCGGCGCCGACATCGTGCTCAGCGTCAACAGCTCGCACGACGCCATGACCGCGCTGGAGAACGCGCTCGCCGGGCTGCGCCCGGGCACGCTCTGGGCCGACCTCAACACCGCCAGCCCGGGGGTCAAGGTGGCGCTCGCGGAGCGGGCCGCGCCGCACGACGTCCCCGTGGTCGACGTCGCCCTGATGTCCCCGGTGCCGGGCAAGGGTCTGCGCACGCCGATGCTCGTGTCCGGGGACGGCGCCGACCGGTTCCTCGAGGTGTTCTCCGGCCTCGGCGCCGACGTCACCCTGCAGCCCGGCCCGGCCGGGACGGCGATCTCGCGCAAGCTGCTGCGCAGCGTCTTCTACAAGGGACTGGCCGCCGCCGTGGTGGAGGCGCTGCGCGGCGCGGAGGCGGCGGGCTGCGCGGACTGGCTGCGCGGCAACATCGCCGCGGAGCTGGCGGGCTTCGACGAGCGCACCGTGGACCGGCTCGTGGACGGCACCCACACGCACGCCCGCCGGCGGGCCGACGAGATGACCGCGGCGACCGAGCAGCTGGAGGAGCTGGGCGTGCCGGCGCGGGTCGCCCCCGCCGCGCGCGACCTCCTGATCGAGCTCCGCGACGCCGCGGCCACCCAGCGGACGACGGCCACCCAGCAGACGACGGCCGCCGCGACGGGCCCCGGGAGGACGGAGCAGCCATGATCATCGACTGCCACGGGCACTACACGACCGCGCCCGCCGCGCACACCGCCTGGCGGGAGGAGCAGGTCGCGGCGTGGCAGGCCGGCACGGCCCCGCCCGCGTACCCGTCGATCAGCGACGACGAGATCCGCGAGACGATCGAGAGCAGCCAGCTGCGGCTGATGGACGAGCGCGGCATCGACGTCACGCTCTTCTCGCCCCGTGCCTCGGCGATGGCCCACCACGTCGGTGACGCCGCGGTGAGCCTGGAGTGGGCCCGCCGGTGCAACGACCTGATCCACCGGGTCACCACGCTGTTCCCCGAGCGGTTCGTCGGCGTGGCCCAGCTGCCCCAGTCGCCCGGCGCGGACATCACCGGCTCGATCGGCGAGCTCCGCCGCTGCGTCGAGGAGCTGGGGATGGTGGGGTGCAACCTCAACCCCGACCCCAGCGGTGGCCACTGGACGTCGCCGGCGCTGACCGACCGGAGCTGGTACCCCTTCTACGAGGCGATGGTCGCCCTCGACGTGCCGGCGATGGTGCACGTCTCGGCGTCGGCCACCCCGGTCTTCCACGCCACGGGCGCGTACTACATCAACGCCGACACCACCGCCTTCATGCAGCTGATCCAGGGCGACCTGTTCACCGACCTGCCCGGGCTGCGCCTGGTCATCCCGCACGGCGGGGGAGCGGTGCCCTACCACTGGGGGCGCTACCGCGGCCTGGCCGACATGCTCGGCCGACCGCCGGTGGAGGCAGGCGTCATGGGCAACGTCTTCTTCGACACCTGCGTCTACCACCAGCCGGGGTTGGACCTCCTGCTCGACGTGATCGACACCGGGAACGTCCTCTTCGGCTCGGAGATGGTCGGCGCGGTGCGCGGCATCGACCCGCGCACCGGCCACTACTTCGACGACACCCGCCGCTACGTGGAGACCGCGTTCGCGAACGGGGCGCTGGACGAGGCCGGCCGCGCGGCGGTCTTCGAGGGCAACGTCCGCCGGGTGTACCCGCGGCTGGACGCGGCGCTGAGCCGCGCGGGGCGCTGAGCCCGGCGTGCCCGCCGACCCGAGGGCGGCAGGGGAGCCGGTGAGCGACGACCCGGCCGCCGCCAAGGCCGCCCTGCGCGCCGGCTACCTGGCGCGCCGGGTGGCCCGGCCGGTGCCCGAGCGCGAGGCGGCCGCCGACGCGATCGCCGAGCTCCTGGTCGGCCGGCTGGCCGGGACCGCCACCCTGGCGGCGTTCGTGCCCGATCCGACCGAGCCCGGGCACGGCCGGATCCCCGCGGTCTTCGCCGAGCTCGGCGCCCGGGTGCTGCTGCCGGTCATCCCGGCGACGGGCCGGCAGCTGGACTGGGCGGTCGACACCGGGCGGCACCTGCCCGGGCGCTTCGGCCTGATGGAGCCCGACGGGCCCCGCCTCGACGCCACCGCCATCGGTGCCGCCGACGTCGTCGTCGTCCCGGCGCTGGTGGTGGACCGCGCCGGGATCCGGCTCGGCCGCGGGGGCGGCTACTACGACCGCGCGCTGGTGCACGCCCGCCCCGACGCCCTGCTGGTCACGCTGGCGTTCGACGACGAGGTGGTCGACGAGCTGCCCGCCGAGGAGCACGATCGGCCCGTGGACGCCGTCGTCACGCCGTCGGGCTGGCTGGACCTCCCCGGACGGACCCGGTGAGCGCACGCTCCCGGGCCGTCGCCGCGTCCTCCCGGGACGCCCCCACACGTGGCCTGCGGACGCAGGTCCCGATCCCTATCCGAGGAGAGAACAATGGTGTCTCTGGATCAGTTGCCGGAGATCAGGACCGAGCTGTTCATCGCCGGCGAGGTGCGCAGCACCGATGACCACCTGCAGGTGATCGACCCGTCCGACGGCCGGTCGGTCGTGGGCTACGCCGGCGCCGCCAGCGCCAAGCAGGCCGAGGAGGCCGTGGCCGCGGCGCACCGCGCCTTCCCGGCCTGGGCCGCCCGCACGCCGCAGGAGCGCGCGGAGATGATCACCGCCGCGCTGGCCCCGCTCGAGGCCGACCGGAACGCGACGGCGGAGATCCTGACCCGCGAGAACGGCAAGATCCGCATGGAGTCGTTCATCGACTCGATCGTGTTCGCGCACCGCTGCCAGCTCGCCGGAGGGCTGGCCGAGCGGGTGGCGGACAAGGTCACCCTGCCGGCGCCGCCGTGGCGGACGGAGGTGTCGTACCTGCCGCTGGGCGTCGTGACGATCATCGTGCCGTTCAACTGGCCGATGGCGATCCTCGGCGCGTCCCTGCCCTACGCCCTGGTGGCCGGCAACACCGTGGTGGTCAAGCCGCCGCCGACCACCCCGCTGGCCACCACCCGCACGGTGCAGAAGATGGCCGAGCTGCTGCCCCCCGGCGTGCTGAACGTGGTAACCGGCCACGACGCCGAGATCGGCTCGGCGCTGATCCAGGACGACCGGGTGAAGAAGGTCTGCTTCACCGGCAGCCCGGGCGGCGGCAAGCGGATCATGGCCATGGCGTCGGAGTCGCTGACCCGGGTGGCGCTGGAGCTGGGCGGCAACGACCCGGCCATCGTGCTGCCCGACGCCGACCTCGGCCCGGAGGCGCTGCAGAAGATGTTCGGCGGCACCTTCGACTCCACCGGCCAGATCTGCATGGCGACCAAGCGGCTCTACGTGCACCGCTCCCGGTACGACGAGGTCGTGGAGGGGCTCTCGGGCCTGCTGTCGGCCACCAAGCTGGGCCACGGCCTGGACGAGGGCGTCACGATGGGCCCGCTGCACCAGACCCGGCAGAAGGAGTACGTGCTGGAGCTGCTCGCGCAGGCGCGCGAGTCCGGCGCGGAGGTGCGCGAGTTCGGCGAGGCGGTGGACGGTGCCGACATCTCGGTCGGCAACTTCCTCAAGCCGAGCCTGGTGCTCGACCCGTCCGACGACGCCCGCGTCGTCGGGGAGGAGCAGTTCGGGCCGACCCTGCCGATCCTGCCGTTCGACGACGTCGAGGACGCGGTGGCCCGCGCCAACGACACCTGGTCGGGCCTGTGCTCGTCGGTGTGGACCGAGGACCTGGACCGGGCGGCGCAGATCGGCGCGCAGCTGCGCACCGGGTACACGTTCGTCAACTGCCACGGGGCGGCGTTCCTCGACGAGCGCGCGCCCTTCGGCGGGTTCAACCACAGCGGCTTCGGCCGCGAGATGGGCATCGAGGGTCTCCGGGAGTTCATGGACACCCACTCGGTCGGCTTCCCGGCCTGACCGGTCGGCTCGTGGGGGTCCGCACCGCGGTGCGGACCCCCACGGGCACGTCCGGGGGGAGTCATCCGTCGCATCCCGGGCGCGACGGGGACGAGCCCCCGGGCACGTCATCCGCGGGATCCACCGCACGCACCGGTCGACCTACCGTCGCAGTCCGGCCCGGCTGTGCGGAGCCGGCCCGGCGGAGGAGGAGCGGACGGATGCTGATGAGGGCCGCCGCCCGACCGTCCGCCGCCCGGACGCCGGCGATCGTCCGCCCGCCGCACGGCCGGTGCGTCGTGGTGGGCATCCTCAACGTCACCCCCGACTCGTTCTCCGACGGCGGGCTCTGGTCGACCACCGGGGTGGCCGTCGAGCACGGCCTGGCCCTCGCGGCGGCGGGTGCCGACTACGTCGACGTCGGTGGCGAGTCGACCCGGCCGGGCGCCGGGCGGGTGGACGCGGACGAGGAGCTCCGGCGGGTGCGGCCGGTCGTCGCCGAGCTGGCCGCGGCCGGGGTAGCGGTCAGCGTGGACACCATGCGCGCACGGGTCGCCGAGGCCGCGGTCGAGGCCGGGGCGGTGCTGGTCAACGACGTCAGCGGCGGGCTCGCGGACCCGGCGATGGCCGAGGTCGTCGCGGCCACGGGCGTGCCGTGGGTGCTCACGCACTGGCGGGGCCCCAGCCGGCAGATGTACGCCGGCGCGGAGTACCGCGACGTCGTGGACCAGGTGCGCGAGGAGCTGCTGGCGCGGGTCGACGTCGCCCTGGCGGCCGGGGTGGACTCCCAGCGGCTGGTGCTCGACCCGGGGCTGGGGTTCGCCAAGCTGCCGGCGCACGACCTGGCCCTGCTGGCCTCCCTGGACCGGCTGACCGGTCTCGGGTTCCCACTGCTGGTCGGCGCCTCCCGCAAGCGCTTCCTCGGTGCGGTCCTGGCCGACGCCGACGGCGGGCCCCGGCCGGCCGACCGCCGCGACGCCGCCACGGTGGCGACGACGGTGCTGGCCGCACGGGCCGGTGCCTGGGGTGTGCGGGTGCACGACGCCGCGGCGAGCGCGGATGCGGTGCGCCTGCTGGCCGCCCTCCCGCCGCTGGGCTGACCCCGGCCGCCTCCGGCGGGGCCGCACGGGGTGGGCGGAGAGGGGTTAGCCGGGCCGCCGGAGGGACAGACACGGGGGAGCGACGCCTCCAGCAGCGGGGGCGGCACCGGCAGCTCCGTGGTGGTTCCCGGAGCGCCACCCCTCCAGGAGTCTGCATGCGAGCGATGACGTACCGCGGCCCGTACAAGATCCGGGTCGAGGAGAAGGACATCCCCCCGATCGAGCACCCGAACGACGCGATCGTGCGGGTCACCCTGGCCGCGATCTGCGGCTCCGACCTGCACCTCTACCACGGCCTGATGCCGGACACCCGGGTCGGGCACACGTTCGGCCACGAGTTCATCGGCGTCGTGGAGCAGGTCGGCCCCTCGGTGCAGAACCTGCAGGTCGGCGACCGGGTGATGGTGCCGTTCAACATCTTCTGCGGCAGCTGCTGGTTCTGCACCCGCGGCCTGTACTCCAACTGCCACAACGTCAACCCGAACGCGACGGCGGTCGGTGGCATCTACGGCTACTCGCACACCACCGGCGGCTACGACGGCGGCCAGGCCGAGTACGTGCGGGTGCCCTTCGCCGACGTCGGCCCGGTGAAGATCCCCGACTGGATGCACGACGAGGACGCCGTGCTGCTGACCGACGCGGCGGCGACCGGCTACTTCGGTGCCCAGCTCGGCGAGATCGTCGAGGGCGACACGGTGGTCGTCCTGGGCGCCGGCCCGGTCGGGCTGATCGCCGCGCAGTCCTCGTGGCTGATGGGGGCCGGCCGGGTGATCGTCGTCGACCACCTGCCGGAGCGCCTGGAGAAGGCCCGGACGATGGCGCACGCCGAGGTGTGGAACTACGACGAGATCGACGACGTCGTCGTCGAGATGAAGCGGCAGACCGACTTCCTGGGGGCCGACGTCGTCATCGACGCGGTGGGGGCGGAGGCCGACGGCAACCTCCTCATGCAGGTGACCGGGACCAAGCTCAAGCTGCAGGGCGGCTCGCCGGTCGCGCTCAACTGGGCGATCGACGGCGTGCGCAAGGGCGGCACCGTCTCGGTGGTCGGCGCCTACGGGCCGATCCCGAACCTGGTGAAGTTCGGCGACGCGCTGAACAAGGGGCTGACGCTGCGGATGAACCAGACCCCGGTCAAGCGGCAGTGGCCGCGGATGTTCGAGCACGTGCGCAACGGCCACCTGACGCCGCGGGAGATGGTGACCCACCGCTTCCCGCTGGAGGACATCGCCGAGGCCTACCACGTGTTCTCGGCCAAGCTCGACGGCTGCATCAAGCCGCTCATCGTGCCCAGCGCGTCCTGAGGAGAGGAGCCACCGTGACCGAGAACCACGAGGACGGCGTCCCCACCGTCTACGTCAGCGACAAGCGCACCCCGCCGCCGAGCCGGGAGGAGCTGCGGGCCCGCATCCCCGGCTGGGGCGCCGACCTCGACCCGGCCGACCGCCCGTCGAACCCCAAGCTGCAGTACGCCCCGGGCACCTCCGGCGCGCACTGGGACTTCCCCGAGCGGCAGCCCGGTGCCGAGGGGCGCGAGCGTTCCATCGAGCACGCGTTCGTCACCCCGGTCTTCGGCACCGCCCAGCCGCTGCACGGAGTCTCCGGCGCCATCCGCCGGCTCGCCTACGTCCGCTTCGGCGAGGGCCGGCTGGCGCACTGGATGCTGCTCATCGCCGGCGACCGGGTGGACGCCTGGGGCAGCCACCTGCGGTCCTTCGCCTCCACGCGTCCGGACGTGCCGGCGACCGGGGTGCGCGCCGAGTTCACCCGCGGCGGCGTCGGCTCCCGGAAGGGGCGGTCCGACGCCCGCCACCACCTGCTGGACCCGGTGATCGTGGTCGGGCCGTGGGTGGCCGGTGCGGGTGCGGCCGCGCTCGGGGTCGGGAAGCTGCTGCGCGCGCTGCGTCGCTGACGACCGGGCGCGGGGCGGCCCTGTCGAGGAGTCGCCGTGTCGGGTCGTCGCCGTGTCGACATGCCGACACGGCGACGACCCCGGCGGCCTCAGCGCTGGGCGAGGTAGGCCGCCCCGGTCTGCCGCAGCCGGTCGTGCACGCCGTCGGCGACGGTCACGCCCTCGCGGCCCAGGTACTGCTTGGCCAGCTTCGCGACCATCGTGTAGTTCGTGTCCACGACGTTGCCGACCGGGGCGAGCCCGGCCTGGCTCACCAGCTGGTAGGCGTCCAGCGTGTCCCATCCGGTGAGCTCGGCGGTCCAGGTCACCAGGTCGTGCTGGCTCACCCGGTAGGCGTCCTCCAGCGGGCGGGTGGAGCCGGTCGACATGATGAAGTCGTCGGTCTCCAGCCGCGGCCAGGGGGTGCCCGTGCCCTTGATCAGGTCGACGACGACGACGGTGCGCATGGCCGCCTCGACCGCGGTGCCGCACACCTCGCCCTCGCCCTGCCGGCAGTGCCCGTCGCCGATGGCCAGCTGTGCGCCGGGCACGTTGACGCCGAAGTACGCCGTCGCCCCCGCACGCAGCTCCGGGGTGTCCATGTTCCCGCCGTGCGCCCCCGGGGTGATGGTGGCGAACACCTCGCCGCCGGCCGGCGCGACGCCCACGGTGCCGTGCATCGGGTCGAGCGGCAGCTCGACCTCCGGGCCGCCGCGGCGCGGCCGGAAGAGGCAGGTGCCCCGCTCCCGGTCCACCTCGTAGACCCACACGACCTCCTCGAGCGGGTCGTGCAGCATTGCCGTGCTGTGGGTGGCGGTGAGCGCCCCGAAGTGCGGGAACGTCGTGGACACCGCCCAGTCGCGGGCCGGCGCGATCTCCACGAAGTGCACCGCGACCGTGTCGCCGGGCTCGGCGCCCTCGACGTGGATCGGGCCGGTGACCGGGTTCAGCTGCGAGAAGTCGCAGACCGCACTCGGCAGGTCGCCGGTGCTGGTCACCCGGCCGCCGAAGCAGTCCTCGGTGGTCAGCTCGACGACCGTGCCCGGCCGGACCCGCAGCAGCGGTTCCGGCGCACCGCCGAAGACGTAGCGGTACTGCTCGGGGGTCGGGTCGAGGGCGACGACCTCCAGGCTCACAGGTTCTCCTCCGTCTTGAGCTCGGGCTTGCGTCCGGTGGCCAGCAGGAACACCAGCAGCACGATGCCGATGGCGAACCACACGAAGCCGAGCTCCTGCGCGGCCACCTGGGCGTTGTAGACGACGTAGGCCAGGATCGCGAACCCGACGACCGGCACCACCAGGTGCAGCCACCAGTTCCGGCTGCCCAGCCGGCCGACGTAGTGGACCACCACCGACACGTGCAGCAGCAGGAAGGCCGACAGGGCGCCGAAGTTGACCAGCGTGGACAGCAGGGTGATTCCGTCGTCGCGGGTGCTCATGTAGATGCCCAGCGCCAGGGAGATGGCGGCGACCAGGAACGTGGCGTTCACCGGCACGCGCCGGACCGGGTGCACCGTGGCGAGGAAGCTCGGCAGCTGGCGGTCGCGGGCCATCGCGAACAGCAGCCGCGAGGTGGCGGCCTGGGCGACCAGCGAGTTGGCGAAGCCCCACGCGATGGCGGTGGCGACGGCGGTCAGCGTGCCCAGCCACGCGCCGCCGGCGACCTCGGCGGCGTCGTAGAAGGCGGTGCCGGCGGCGTCGCCCTCGGCGATCAGGGTGTCCGGGTCGGGCACGAGCAGCGCGGCGACCCAGGTCTGGACGACGAACAGCGTCCCGGCGAGCACCAGCGCGCCGATCATCGCCTTGCCGAGGGAGCGGGCGGAGTCGCGGTTCTCCTCGGCGAGGGTGGAGATGGCGTCGAAGCCCAGGAAGCTGAGCACCGCGATGGAGACCGCGCCGAAGACCAGCTCCAGGGAGAAGGTGTCGGCGTCGTAGATCGGCGAGAGGTCCCACCCGCGCCCCTCGCCGGAGGAGAGCGCGACGACGCCGAGGACGAGGAAGACGGCCAGCACGACCAGCTCGGCGACGAGCACGATCTTGTTCACCCGGGCGGTGAACTCGATGCCGAAGTAGTTGACGATCGTGTTCAGGACGACGAACGCCACGACCCAGATCCAGACCGGCACCCCGGGCACGATCGAGTTCATCGCGAAGCCGGAGATCAGGTACAGCAGGCCAGGGATGAGCAGGTAGTCCAGCAGGACCATCCACCCGGCGATGAAGCCCACCGGACGGGCGATGCCGCGCCCGGCGTAGGTGTAGACGGAGCCGGCCATCGGGAAGGCGCGCGACATCTGCGAGTAGGACGCGGCGGTGAAGGCCATCGCCAGCCCGCCCACGACGTAGGCCAGCGCCACCATGCCGCCGGAGGCCTGGAAGACGCCGCCGAAGATGCCGAACGGTGCGATCGGGACCATGAAGACCAGGCCGTAGACCAGCAGGTCGCTGAAGCTCAGCGAGCGCTTCAGCTCCTGCTTGTAGCCGAAGGACTCCACGCCCTGCTCGCTCGCGGCGGGCGTCACGCCGCCGAGGGTGGGGCCGTTGGTGGTGCGGGGTTCGCTCATGCGCGGTTTCCTCCGTGTCATCCCGGTGCGGTGCCGGGCGCCAGCAGAGTAGGACGGTTTCCTTCCATCTGGAAGTACCGTCTCAAGCGGTGAGAAGACCCGGGATCTCGCGCAGCGTCAGACCCTCGGCCAGGGCCAGCCGGGCGGGGGCGGTGCGCCGCGACCCGCGCCGCGTGCCGCCGGGGGAGACGGCCAGCCGGACGCCGTCGTAGAGCCCGCGGGCGTAGGCGCAGACCACCGGCGCGCTCGGCCCGGAGCGGGTGGCGTGCCGCTCCTCCAGTGCCAGCTGCGCCTCGTCGGGCCCCTCGCCGCCGGAGGCGAACGAGGGCATGCAGGCGTAGAGCTCGCCGGTGCCGTCGCCGCCCACGGCGTAGAGGCCGTTCTCCTCCAGCGCGCCCGACAGCCGCACCACCCGCCGGTCGAGCCCGGCGCGGACGAACTCGCGGTTGAACGTGACCAGGTCGCGCCCGACCATGCTCAGCAGCACGCCGTCGGCACGCGTGCGCCGCACGAGGTCCAGCAGCGGCCCCATGTCGGTGGGCCCGAAGGGCACCAGCGCCTCGCCGACCACCTCGGCTCCCGTCCCGGCCAGCGCCCGGTGCGCGGCCCGGTGCACGGCCCGCGGCCAGACGTAGTCGGTGCCCAGGAGCACCCAGCGCCGGGCCCGGCGATGGCGCACCAGCCAGTCCAGCGCGGCGGCGTGCTGCTCGCCCGGCGAGGTGCCGGTGCGGAGCACCCCGGGCCGCTGCCGCCCGCCCTCGTGCGGCGGGGTGTAGACGTAGCGGGCACCGGGCGGCAGCACCCGTTCCAGGGCCCGGTGGACGTCGCTGGTGTGGAAGCCGACCAGGACGTCGAAGGCGCCCGCCTCGAACAGCGCCGCCGCCTCGGCCGCCACGACCGCCGGCGCGCGACCGGAGTCGACGGCCACCAGCCGCACCTCGCGGCCGTCCACCCCGCCGACGGCGTTCACCTCGTCGACAGCCAGGCCCGCGAGGTCCAGGGCCGAGGGCGCGGTGAGCGCCAGCGGCCCCGACAGCGGCACCGCGAGCCCGACGTGCAGCACGCCGGTCTCGGGACCCGTGAGCAGGAGCTCCCACGGGTCCAGCGGGCGGGGGGAGCCGGACACGCAGAGAAGTATGGTGCCCCCATGTTTCCGGGAGGTCGCGGCGCCGCCGGGGCGCGCGCGGAGCACGTCACCGACGACCTGGTCGAGCTGCTGACGGTCACCCAGCGCCGGGTGGCCGGCGGGGTCGCCGCCGCGCTCGCCGAGGACGGCGCCACGCTCGACGGCTACCGGCTGCTCCGGGCGCTGGCCGGTGGCGGCCGCACCATGGGGGAGCTGGTCGCCGCGCTGCACCTGCCGGCCCCCACCTGCACCCGGCTCGTCGACGCCGCCGTCGACCAGACGCTGGCCTACCGGCTGCCGCACGCCGACGACGGCCGCAAGGTCGTCGTCCACCTGTCCGACCCCGGCCGGCACCGGCTGCGGCGGTGGGAGGGGCTGGTGCGCGCGCACGAGTCGGCGCTGGCCGCCACGCTCGGTGCCGACCGGGTGGCGGCGCTGCGCCAGGCCCTGACCGAGCTCGGCGGCACCGAGGGCTGAGCCCGGCACCGAGGTGTTGCGCACGGAGCTCACCTCCCCCCAGGGGAGCCAGGGCCCGGCGCCCGGGGCGGGAGACACCGGGAGGTGGAGCCGCGCCACCGGCCCTGAGGCCGCGTCACGGCGCGGCTCGACGTCCGGTGGCGCGGCTCGACCCGCATGGCGGCACGGCGCCGCGGGACCGTTGCTGCCGCACTCGGCGGGGGTGGAACCCTCCACTGCGGGGGGAACCGGCACCCGCACGCGCGGCCCGCCGTGCGAGGGTTTCCGCCAGACGCGACGAGGAGGTGGCATGACCTGGCCCCGGCCGGTCCCGGTGATCGGTGACCAGACCCACGCCGCCCAGCGGGCCGCCGACCCGTCGGGCTGGGCGTTCGACCCGGCGACGGTCGAGGCGCTGCACACCGTGATCGGCGCCCGCCGCGACATCCGCCGCTACCGGCCCGACCCGGTGCCGCCCGAGGTGCTGCGCGGCGTCCTGGAGGCCGGTCACCGCGCACCGTCGGTGGGGCACTCGCAGCCGTGGCGGTTCGTCGTCGTCACCGGGCAGGAGACCCGCGACCGCGCCGCGGTGCTCGCGGACCGGGAACGGCTGCGCCAGGCCGAGCAGCTCACCCCCGACCGGCGGGCCCGGCTGCTCGACCTCCAGCTCGAGGGCATCCGCGAGGCCCCGGTCGGCGTCGTCGTCGCCTGCGACCGCCGCACGCACGCCACTGGCGTGCTCGGCCGGGCGACGTTCCCGGACGCGGACCTGTGGAGCTGCGCCTGCGCGATCCAGAACATGTGGCTGGCCGCCCGCGCCTCGGGCCTGGGTATGGGCTGGGTGACGCTGTTCCAGCCGGCCGACCTCGCCGAGCTGCTGCACCTGCCCGAGGGCGTGGAGACCCTCGGCTGGCTGTGCCTGGGCTGGCCGGACGAGCGCCCGCCGGAGCCGGGGCTGATGCGGCACGGGTGGTCCAGCCGCGCGCCGCTGGAGGACGTCGTGCTCGCCGAGCGCTGGCCGGCCGACGGGAGCCCCGAGGCGCCCGTGTCGCACCTGGCCGGCCCGCAGCCCGAGGCCGTGGTGGCGGCGCGCGACACCGGTGACGACCTGCTGGCCGTACCGGGATCGCTGGGCGTGCTGGACCGCGCCGTCGACCGGGTGCTCGCACTGCCGGGCGCCGAGCCCGCCGGTGGCACGCTGCTCGTGGTCGCCGGTGACCATCCCGTCGCCGCGGCGCACGCCGTCTCGGCCTATCCGGCCTCGGTCACCGCCGACGTCCTCGCCGCCACCGGCACGGGGGAGTCCCTCGGGGCGTCCACCGCGCGCCAGGCCGGCCTGCGGGTGCTGGCGCACGCCGCCGTCTCACCCGATCCGCAGGGCGACCTCGTCACCGCCGACGCGCTCACCCCCGCCGCTGCCGCGGCGCTGGTGGAGGAGGGCCGGATGCTCGGCCGGGAGCTCGCCGGGCACGGGCTGGTCTGTCTGGGCGAGGTCGGCATCGGCAACACCACGGTGGCTGCCGCGCTGGCCTGCGGGCTGCTGGACCTGCGCCCCGACGACGCCGTCGGCCTCGGCGCCGGGGCCGACGCCGCGATGCTGGAGCGCAAGCGCGCCGTGGTGCGCTCCGCCCTGGACCGTGCGCGCGGTGAGCACGGTGCGGCGCTGGCCGAGCCGCTGACCGTCCTCGCCGCCCTGGGCGGCCCCGAGATCGCGGTGCTGGCCGGCGTCACGCTCGGCGCCGCCGCGGCGGGCGTGCCGGTGGTGCTCGACGGCCTGGTGACCTCCGTGGCGGCCGCCGTCGCCGTCCGGCTGGAACCGGCCGCGCAGACGGCGCTGGTCGCCGGGCAGCGGAGCCGGGAGCGCGCGCACGCCGAGGTGCTCACCGAGCTGGGGCTGGAGCCGCTGCTGGACCTGCGGCTGCGCGCCGGTGAGGGCGTCGGCGCGGCGCTGGCCGCCCAGCTGCTGCTCACCGCGCTGCGCGCCCGCCGCACCGCCGGGCGGGTGTCGTGAACCTGCGCCGTCCGCGCCGCACCCTGGTGCTCGGTGGCGCTCGCTCGGGCAAGTCGCGGTACGCCGAGCAACTGCTGGCCCGGGGGCGGGTCGACTACGTCGCCTGCGGCCTGCCCGCGGACGACGGCGACCCGGAGTGGGCGGCGCGGGTGGCGCTGCACCGCGACCGCCGGCCCGAGGACTGGCGGACCGTGGAGACCGTCGACCTGGTGCGCGTGCTCGGTGAGGCCGGCCCGCCGGTGCTGGTCGACTGCCTGTCCACCTGGCTGGCCCGGGTCATGGACGACTGCGGCGTCTGGACCGACGCCGAGGGCGCCGACGCCCGGCTGGCGCGGGCCGTCGACGACGTCGTCGCCGCCTGGGTGGACACCCGGCGCAGGGTCGTGGCGGTGAGCAACGAGGTGGGCTCCGGCGTCGTGCCGGCCACCGCGTCCGGACGCCGCTACCGCGACGAGCTCGGCATCCTCAACGCGCGCATCGCCGCGGCCTCGCAGCGCGTCTGGCTGCTCACCGCCGGACTGCCGCAGCGGCTGCGGTGACCGGCCTGCTCGCGGCGCTCGGCGTGTTCAGCGTGCTGCCGGTGCCGGCCTCCGCCCGCACGCCCGGCCCCGGGGTGCTCCGCTGGCTGCCGGTGGTGGGGGTCGTCCTCGGTGCGCTCGCGTTCGTGCCGGCGCTCGCCGTCTGGCGGGGAGCGGAGCAGGGAGCGCCGCTGCTGGCCGCCGCGCTCGTGGTCGGCGCGCTCGCCCTGCTCACCCGGGGCCTGCACCTCGACGGCGCGGCCGACCTCGCCGACGGGCTGGGCAGCGGACGTCCCGCCGAGCAGGCGCTGGCGATCATGCGGCGGCCCGACGTGGGCGCGTTCGGGGTCGCGGCGCTGGTCTGCGGTCTGCTCGTGCAGGGCGGGGCGCTGGCGGCCGTGCTCGGGGAGTCCTCCCCGGGAGCGGGGCTCGTCGTCGTGCTGCTGGCGACGACCACCGGCCGGGTCGCGGTGCTGCACGCCGCGGCGCGCCCGCCCGCGGCCGGCTCCTCGCTGGGGGTGCTCGTGGCCGGGGCCGGCTCGCCGGGGGTGCGCTGGACCGCCACCGTGCTGCTGGTCGTCGCGGCGGCCGGGCTGCGGCTGCTGGCCGGCGGTTCGGCGGCCGACGCCGGGTGGGCCGTCGCCGCGGTGCTGCTCGCACTGGCCGCCGCGGCGGCGCTCACGGCGCACGCGGCCCGTCGGCTGGGTGGCGTGAACGGCGACGTCTTCGGTGCAGTGGTCGAGACGGGGACGACCGTGGCCCTCGTCGTGCTCGCCGCCGGGACCACCTGGACCTGACTGCGGGCGGTCACTCCTCCGGGAAGAGGGAGCGCAGGCCGAAGCGGGTGGGGCGCCGGAACGGGCGCCAGGCGTCCTCGGGCTGGGCGAGCCGGTCGGCGACGACCCAGAGCACGGCCGGGTCGATGCCCATGCCGAGGTGGCTGGCGTGCACGGCCACGTTCTCGCTGGTCGGCCCCTCCTGCTGCAGGCAGGTCCGCCAGTCGACGACCCCGTCCCACCGGGAGTAGACCGAGGTGCTGGGCACCGGGAGCGGCCGCGCCGGGCGCACCTTCTCGACGGCGCGCAGCTCGCGGTAGGCCTGGTACATCCCGGCGCCCGACGGCGGCCGCTTCCGGGGCGCGACCCCGGCGAACGGGGAGCCGAGCGAGACGACCTGGCGGACCAGGTGCGGGCTGCGCTCGGCCAGCCGGCGGGCGAAGACCCCGCCCAGGCTCTGGCCCACGATGCTCACCCGGGTGCCGTGCCGGTCGGCCAGCCGCTCGACGAGGGTCCGCACGCCGTCGACCACCTCCGGTCGTGGGCCCCGGTTGCGGCCGAGGTCCCAGCCCACGGTGGGATGGCCGAGGCCGCCGAGCCAGCGGCGCAGCGTGCGGGTGGAGGCGTCGGACGCCAGCCAGCCCGGGAGCACCAGCACCGGGTGCCCGTCACCCCGGGGAGCCAGCCGCAGCAGCGGGAGGCCGGCGGCGAGCGCACCGGCGCTGACCAGGGCGCGGGCGGGCTCGGTGACGGCCAGCAGGTTGTCGGCGCGGGCGCCGCGGGGCGGTGCGGGGCGAGGGCTCACGTGCTCTCGATGCCCGCGCGGGCTGCGGATCAGTCGTGGGCTCAGTCGGCCGGCGGCAGCACCCGCGGGACGAACACCTCGTCGATCGGCCGCGGTCCGACGTACCGCCGGCACGTGCACGGCACCCAGCTGTGGCCCGACCAGCGGCCACGCTTGTCGTAGGTGTCGCGGCGGAGCTCGGCGTAGCAGGTGTTGCTCTCCGTGTCGTGCTGGCTCAGCGTGTGGCCGCACCCGCACAACGGCGTCACCTGTGGCGGTGGGGACGTGCGCCGACCGCGGCCCAGCCGCCCGGCGACGAAGCCGGCGCCGAGCAGGGCGGCGCCCACCAGCAGGCTGACCGGATCCATCCGCATGCACCTCCGGCCCTCGACGGTAGCGCGCCCGGGCGCTCCACCGGTCGGGTGGCGGCCCGGCCCCCGGCGGCGATCCCGACTGCGGAGCGTGGCGGGTGTCCGGCGTCCGGGTCGTGGGTGTTCGCCCGATCGTGGGGATTGGCCGGCGGGGCGCGCGGGCATGGATGTGTCCGTGAACACGTACGCCGTGGGGTTCGCCCGGCCCGACCGCTGGTCGGGCACGGAGAAGGCCCAGCAGACCTACCCGTGGCACGCCGTCGAGGCACACCGTCCGCCGGTGGAGCTGGACGGCGAGGTGGAGCTGGCCGTGTGCGGGGCGATCGTGCAGGTGTGGGGCTCGCAGAAGTGGGAGCGGGTCGGCATCGGCCGCACCGGCTGCCCGGAGTGCGCCCGCATCACCGCCGTCGACAACCGGCTCACCAGCGCCCGCTGACCGTCGCTCCGAGCGTCACGGCGGTGGAGCCCCCGGCCCCACCGCCATGACGTTCAGCGCTGCTCGGGCTTGCGCCCGCTGATCGCCGACAGCCCGGTGATCGCGCGCCCCACGATCAGCGCCTGCACCGAGTCGGTGCCCTCGAACGTGAAGACCGCCTCCATGTCGGCGAAGTGCCGGGCGACGTGGTGGTCGATCAGGATCCCGTCGCCGCCCAGGATGTCGCGAGCGTCGGCGACGATGGCCCGCGCCTTGGCCGCGTGGTTCATCTTGGCCAGCGAGGCCATCGCCGCGGTCATCCGGCCCTCGTCGGCGAGCTTGGACAGCCGCCAGCACATCAGCTGCATCGAGGTGATCTCGGCCAGCATCCGCGCGAGCTTGTCCTGCACCAGCTGGAAGCCGGCGATCGGCTGACCGAACTGCTCGCGCTCCAGCGCGTGGGCCAGGGCCAGCTCGTAGGAGGCGGTCGCCAGCCCCAGGGCCCGCCAGGCCACGGTGTACCGGGTGCGGTCGAGCACCTGGGAGACGTCCTTGAACGAGTGGCAGTTGGCCAGCCTGTTCTCCGCCGGCACCCGGACGTCGGTCAGCGTGATCTCGGCCTGCCACACCGCGCGCAGCGCCGTCTTGCCGGTCATCACGGTGGCCTCGTAGCCGGGCGTCCCCTTCTCCACGATGTAGCCGCCGACCTTGCCGTCCTCACCGCGCGCCCAGATGATCACGAAGTCGGCGATGGAGCCGTTGCCGATCCACTTCTTCTGACCGTTGAGGACGAAGGAGTCGCCGTCCTGGCGGGCCGAGGTCTCCAGGCCGACGGCGTCGGACCCGTGCTGGGGCTCGGTGAGACCGAAGGCGCCGATCTTCTCCAGCCGCGCCATGGGCGGCAGGAACCGCTCGCGCTGCTCCTCGTCGCCCAGCAGCGCGATCGACTGCATGGCGAGGAAGCTGTGCACGCCGTTGAACGTGCCGACGCTGCCGTCGGCGCGGGCCAGCTCGGCGGCGACGAGCCCGGCGGCGACGTTGCTCATGCCCGGGCAGCCGTAGCCCTCGATCGTGCCGCCGACGATGCCGGTCTCGGCCAGCAGGGGCACCAGTTCGAACGGGAACTCCGCCCGCTCCCAGTACTCGTTGATGCGGGGCACGACCTCCTTCTCGCCGAAGGCGCGCACCCGGTCGCGGATCTCGATCTCGGCGGGCTCGAGCAGGTCCTCGAAGGCGTAGAAGTCTGGGCTCTCGGCAGTCACGCACCCGAAAGTACGACGACGAGGGGCATGCTGCGCGGCGTGCGCATCGTCATCGCCCCGGACTCCTTCAAGGGCAGCCTGCCGGCCGACGAGGCCGCCGCAGCCATCGCCGCCGGCATCCGTCGCGTGCTGCCCGGCGCGGAGCTGGTGCTGCGTCCGGTGGCCGACGGGGGAGAGGGCACGGTGGCGGCCGCCCTGCGGGCCGGCTGGCACCCCCGGACGGCGCAGGTCGGCGGACCGGACGGGCGGAGGGTCGAGGCCACGTTCGCCGTGGACGGCGGGACGGCGGTGCTCGAGCTCGCCTCGGCGGCGGGGCTGGGCCTGCTTCCCCGGCCCGCGCCGCTCACCGCCGGCACCCGCGGAGTGGGCGAGCTGGTGCTCGCCGCCCTGGACGACGGCGCACGGCGGATCGTGCTCGGTCTGGGCGGCAGCGCCACCACGGACGGCGGCGCCGGGATGTTGCAGGCCCTGGGGGCGCGGCTGCTGGACGGCGCCGGCGCGGAGATCGGCCCCGGCGGCGGAGGGCTGGCGACGCTGGTGCGGATCGACGCGGCCGGGCTCGACCCCCGGCTCCGGGAGACCGAGGTCGTCGTCGCCACCGACGTGGACAACCCGCTGACCGGCCCGGCCGGGGCGGCGGCGGTGTTCGGCCCGCAGAAGGGTGCGACGCCGGACGACGTCGAGCTCCTCGACGCCGCCCTGGCCCGGTACGCGTCGCTGCTGGCCCGCACCAGCGGCGCGTGGGTGGAACGCCGTCCGGGGGCCGGGGCGGCGGGCGGCACGGCCGCCGGGGCCATGGCGCTGCTCGGCGCCCGGGTCGTCTCCGGCGCCGAGCTGGTCTGCGACCTGATCCGTCTGGACGAGGCCCTGGGCGGCGCCGACCTGGTGCTCACCGGTGAGGGCACGCTCGACGAGCAGACGCTGCGGGGCAAGGCGCCGGCCGAGGTGGCGCGGCGGGCCGCGGCAGCCGGCGTCCGCTGCGTGGCGCTGGCCGGTGCCGTGCGGCTGCCTGCCGACCGGCTGGAGGCGGCCGGTTTCGCCGCCGCCTCCGCGCTCACCGACGTGGAACCCGACCTCGACCGGTGCCTGGCCGAGCCCGCAGCGGTGCTCGCGGACCTCGCCGAGCGCGTGATCATGGCTGCACCGCCCGCCCGCCCGCGGTAGCTTGCGTCGTCCCGATCCCGCCCCAGGAGGTCCGTTGCCCTTCCTGCTCCACCGCTTCTCGCGGTTCTTCCGGCGGCGCCTGACCGGCTGGCGGCTGCCCCTGGCGGTGGCCGTCTTCGTCTACCTGACCAGCTGGCTGGCGATGACCCTGGTGGAGCCGGCCGGCAGCGACATCGTCGCCGTGGGCACCTACTGGTGGTACTTCCTGGTCACGGCCGCGACCGTCGGCTACGGCGACGTGTTCCCCGGCTCGGTCGGCGGACGGGTCGTCGGCGCCTACGTGATCGTGGGCGGCATCGTCACCCTGACCCTGCTGTTCAGCCGGCTGTCCGACGCCCTGCAGTCACTGCGGGGCCGGCGCCTGAGAGGTGTGGTTCCCCTGGACCTGTCCGACCACGTCGTGCTGCTGGGCTACTGGCCCGGGCGCACCGAGCGGATCGTCGCCGAGCTCACCGCGGAGGGCCGCGCCGAGGTGGCGCTGTGCGCCTGGGACGACGTCCTGGAGAACCCGATGCCCGACCAGCCGGCGGTGCACTTCGTCCGCGGCGACCTCACCGACGTGGACGTCATGGAGCGGGCGTGCGTGCCGTCCGCGCGCACCGTGGTGATCGATGTCCGGGACGACAACGAGACGCTCGCGGTGGCGGTCGCCGTCGACCACGCGCACCCGGGGGTGCACCTCGTGGCGGCGCTGCGCGACCTGGAGCGGCGGGACACGCTGCGCTACGTCAGCCCCGGCGTGCAGGCGGTGCAGTGGCACATGCCGTTCCTGCTCACCGAGGAGGCGACCGACCCGGGCATCACCCAGGTCTACGCGGACCTGATGAGCAGCCACGGGCACGGCAACACCTACTCCTCGACCGTGCCGGCCGGTTTCGCGCACCGCACCTTCGGTGACTGCCAGATCTGGTTCGGGCAGACCTTCGGTGCCACCGTGCTGGCGCTGCGGGGGCCCGACGGCCTGCGGGTCAGCCCGGCCTGGGACACCCCGGTGCCGGAGGGCTCGACGCTCTACTACGTCGCCGGGCAGCGGATCCCCGCCAGGCAGCTCGCCGGGCGCTGACGAGCCGGGCCGAGCCCTCGGCGAGCCGGGCCCAGGAACGCCGGAGCCTAGGAGGGGTGGCCCTCGACGTCCGCCTCGTCGCCCTGCGGTGCCTGGGAGGTGTCGCTCTGCGCCTCGAGGTCGGCGGCCATCTCCGGCGTCTCCTGCTCGAGCGCGATGTCGCGGGGCTGCGGCGTCTCGGTCATGCCTCCACCCTGCCGCAGTCCGCGGCGATCCGCGCGGGCGGTCACAGGTCGATGAAGGCGCCGAGGGCGAGCGCCGCGCCGATGAGCAGGACCAGCAGGACCAGCACGGTGGTGAGGACCGGCACGACCACCCAGCGGCGCTTGAACCGCCTCCTGCGGCGGGCCGGGGGAGGCGCGGGGCGCGGCTCGGCCACCGGGGGCGGGCCGCCCTTGCGTTCGCGCCGGCGGTCGGCCATGTGCCGGGCCTGATCACGGGCGTCGCGGGCCACGGAGCCGAGGAGGGCGCGGGAGGCGGACGCCAGCGCCAGGAGGTCCGCCGCGTCGATGCGCTCCACCGAGTTGCCCCGGACCGGTCCGGGCGGTGCCGGCGGGGGCGGGGACGACGGTGCCGACGGCGGTGGGGAGGACGGCGGGGACGACGGCGCGGCTGCGGGCGCCCGCCCCCTGGCCACCGCGGCGAGCTGCGACCGGGCGGTGGCGGCGGTGCTCCGCTGGGCGGGGTCCTTGGTGAGCAGCCCCTGGAGGGCCGGCTCCAGGGGCCCGGCCCGGAGCATCGGGGCCGGGTGCTCGGACACGACGCTCATCAGCGTGGCCATGGCCTCGCCCCGGTCGAAGGGTGGGCGGCCCTCCACCGCGGCGTAGAGCGTGGCGCCCAGCGACCACAGGTCGACGGGCGGGCGCGGCTCGTCGCCGTAGGCGCGTTCCGGTGCCATGTAGGACGGCGAACCGATCAGCGCGCCGTGGGTGGTCAGGCTGGAGTCCCCGGTGGTGGTGGCGATCCCGAAGTCGGTGAGGCAGCCGGAGCCGTCCTCGCCCACCAGCACGTTGGCCGGCTTGACGTCCCGGTGCACGATGCCGATCTCGTGCGCGGCCTCCAGCGCGTCGAGCACGTCCAGCCCGATGCGGGCAGCTGCGGCGGGCGGCAGCGGCCCCTGCTCCTCCAGGATCTCCTGCAGGCTGCGGGCGTCGACGTGCTTCATGACGAGCCAGGGCTTGCCGCTCTCCTCGACCACGTCGTAGACCGTGGTGACGTGCGGGTGCTCCAGCCGGCCGGCGGCCCGCGCCTCGCGCATCGTGCGCTCGCGGAGGACGGCGCGCTCCTCCTCGGTGACGTGCAGCGAGAAGGTGACCTCCTTGAGCGCCACCCGGCGTTCGAGGACCAGGTCGGTCGCCAGCCAGACGGTCCCCATCCCGCCCTGCCCGAGCATGTCGCCGAGCGCGTAGCGGCCCGCGATGATCCGGGTGCGGGGTCCGGTGTCGGCGCTCACGGAGGCCTTCCTACCCCCTCGACGGTCGCCCTACCGGTCGCGCAGCTCCCGGCGCAGGATCTTGCCGGTGACGGTCTTGGGCAGCTCGTCCACCAGCACGACGCTGCGCGGGTACTTGTAGGCGGCCATCCGCTCCTTGCAGTGCGCGATGAGGTCGCCCTCGGTCACCGTCGCCCCCGGCTTCAGGCTGACGAAGGCCTTCACCGTCTCGCCGCGCTTCTCGTCCGGGACGCCGACCACCGCGGACTCGCGCACCGCCGGGTGCTCGGCCAGCACGTCCTCGACCTCGCGCGGCCAGACCTTGTAGCCCGAGGCGTTGATCATGTCCTTCTTGCGGTCGACGATGAACACCCAGCCCTCGGCGTTCATGAAGCCGACGTCACCGCTCTTCAGCGCCCCGCCCGGCAGGTTCGCGGCGGTCTCGTCCGGCTTGCCCCAGTAACCCGCCACCACCTGCGGACCGGCGGCGACGATCTCGCCCACCTCGCCCAGGGGCAGGTCGTTGCCGTCGTCGTCCTGGATGCGGACGACCGTGTTGGGCGCCGGCACGCCCACCGACAGCGCGCCCGACGTCGGGTCGACCGGGGAGGGGGAGCCGAACGGCGTCACCGTCATCGGCGACGTCGTCTCCGTCAGGCCGTAGGCGTTGTGCACCTGCTTGCCCGTCGCGGCCTTGAAGTTCTGCTCGGCGGTGGGGGAGATGGCCGCCCCGCCGGAGTAGATCGACTCGAACGACGCGAAGTGGTCCCGGGCGAAGCCCGGCGCGTTGAGCAGGGCGGTGAAGGCGGTGATCGCGCCGATGGTGAACGTCGGCCGGTGCTCGGCGAACGCGTCGAGCACCACCTGCGGTTCGAACCGGTAGGCCAGCACCAGGGGTGCCGGCACCAGCATGCTGACCGCGATGTGCCCGATCAGCCCGGTGATGTGGAACAGCGGGGCGATGCCGAAGATCGCCCCGCCGTCGCGTCCGGCGTGCACCCAGTCGCGGTAGACCTGCGCGGTGAAGACGACGTTGCGGTGGGTGTTCATCGCGCCCTTGGGCACGCCCGTCGTCCCCGACGTGTAGGTCAGGAAGGCGACGTCGTCCGCGCCCAGCTCCACCGGGGGCGGGGTCGTGCCGCGGTGGGTGGCGATGAACTCCGAGAAGTCCGTCGTCCCCTCGTGCCGCTGCCGGCTCATCCCGGCGAAGAGCCGTTCGTCGTTCCGCGTCTGGAACTCCAGCTCGCTGGTGGTGAGGACCAGGCGCACATCGGTGCCCGGGACCACCTCCCGGGCCACCGAGTCGTACAGCGCCTCCAGCGAGACGAGCACCGTCGCGCCGGAGTCCTTGAGCAGGTAGTCCAGCTCCCGCTGCCGGCTCATCGGGTTGATCGACACCATGACCCCGCCGGCCTTCCAGGCGGCGACCATCGCGATGACGAACTGCGGCACGTTCTGCAGGTAGACCGCCAGCCGGTCGCCCGGTGAGAAGCCGTTCGCGAGCAGGCCGGCGGCGAGGCCGTCGCTGAGCTCGTCGAGCTCGGCCCGGGTGACGACGCCGTCGAAGTAGCGCAGCGCCACCGCGCCGGGGTCGCGGGCGACCCCGGCGCGGAACATCTCCAGCGCGTTGCCGAATTCGACGTCGTAGTCGGCTGGCTGCTCGCCGTAGAGCGCCAGCCAGGGGCGCTCGTCGTAGGCACTCATGAGCCGGGGCTACTTGATGACGACGGGGTTGACCGGGGTGCCGGCGGCCTTGGCGACCTTCAGCGGGGCGGCGACGTAGAGGAAGGCGTACTGGCCGTCCTCGGCGCAGTCGGCGGCCAGCTTCTCCAGGTCGGCGATCTCGGTGAGGGTGACGCCGAGGTTGCGCATCAGCGCGTTGTGCAGCACCAGGGCGACGCCGTTGTTCGGGTCGAAGGTGACCTCGTTGGCGATGGTGTCGGTGACCAGGTTGGGGATCTCCATGTCCTGGAACCACTGCACCAGCTCCGGGCTGTAGACCAGGCCCGGCTCGTTGAAGCCCTCGTAGAACGCCTCGCCCTGCTCGTGGAACAGCTGCAGGAAGTTCGTCCGGACGACGAGGATGTCGCGCTTCTGGATCGGGGTGCCCTGGGCCTCGGCGCAGGCGACGAGGTCCTCGTGGGTGAACGTCTCGCCCTTGTCGAGGGTGGCCTTGCCGCGGAAGCGGGCCATGTCCAGCAGCACCGCCCGGCCGACGACGCCGCGCTGCGCGATCGGCTCGACGCTGGCCTTCTCCAGACCGCCCACGGTGGTGCGGGCGTCGAAGCCGTTCCAGATCTTGCCGTCGTACCAGAGGTGGCCGAGGGCGTCGTACTGCGTGGAGCCCTGCAGGTAGGCGTCGATCTTGTCGTCGGCGTAGTGCAGCCCGCCCGGGTACTCCGCGCCCTTGCCGCCCTCGTCCCAGTCGCTCTCGTCGAGCACCTGGGTGCGGACGGCGGGGGTGCGGCCCGGCCACACCGGGTCGCCCTTGGGGTCGCCGATGAGTCGCTGCAGCGTGAAGACCTTGCCCGAGCTCACCAGCTTCACCGCGGCGAGGACCTGCTCCGGCCCGAGGTAGTTCAGCGCCCCGACCTCGTCGTCCGGACCCCACTTGCCCCAGTTGGTCGGCGAGTCCTTGAGCAGGTCGCCGAGGTAGGGGGCGGCGGGGGTGTCGGTCACGGGGGCCTCCAGGGGCTGGGAGCGCGGACGGGGTGCACCGACACCACCACGACCCCCCTGTGGTGTCAATCACGGGAATCTGAAAGGTTCGGGGCAGTCCGACGTCGGCCCACCCAGCCCCGGGGGAAGTCATGACCAGCACCGTCAGCGGTACTCCTGAGACCGTCTTCACCTACGGCGCACCGCAGCTGAAGTTCGGCAACGGGGCGTCCGACGAGATCGGCTACGACCTCAGCCGGTACGGGGTGAAGCGGGTCCTGGTGGTGACCGATCCGGGGGTGGCGGCCACCGGTCACCCGCAGCGGGTGGCCGACCAGATGGCCCAGTTCGGCATCGAGGCGCGGGTCTTCGACGGGGTGCACGTCGAGCCGACCGACGTCAGCCTGGTCGCCGCCATCGAGGAGGCGCGCTCGAGCGGGCCGTGGGACGCGTTCGTCGCCGTCGGCGGCGGGTCGAGCATCGACACCGCCAAGGCGATCAACCTGCTCACCACGAACCCGGGTGAGCTCATGGACTACGTCAACGTGCCGGTGGGGAAGGGGCAGGCCCCGTCGGAGCAGCTCAAGCCGCTGGTGGCGGTGCCGACGACGACGGGCACCGGCTCGGAGAGCACGACGATCTGCGTGATGGACGTGATCTCGGCCCGGGTGAAGACCGGGATCAGCCACGCCCGGTTGCGGCCGACCCTCGCCGTCATCGACCCGGACCTGACGTTCACCCAGCCGGCCGGCGTCACCGCCGCCTCGGGCATGGACATCCTCTGCCACGCGCTGGAGAGCTACACCGCGCGCTGGTACACGACCTACGACCACCGGACGCCGGACCAGCGGGTGCCCTACTGCGGCTCCAACCCGATATCGGACATGTGGTCGGAGAAGGCGCTGTCGCTGCTGGCCGGCTCCTTCCGCACCGCCGTCCGCAACGGCGAGGACGCCCAGGCGCGCTCGGACATGGCGATCGCGGCGACGTTCGCCGGCATGGGGTTCGGCAACGCCGGAGTGCACATCCCGCACGCCAACGCCTATCCGATCGCCGGGCAGGTGAAGGACTTCCACCCCAAGGACTACCCGGGCGGGGAGGCGATGGTCCCGCACGGGATGTCGGTGTCGCTCACCGCGCCGGAGGCCTTCCGGTTCACCTTCGACGCCTCGCCCGAGCGGCACGTCCGGGCCGCCGAGCTGCTGGCCCCGGGCGCCGACCGCCCGTCCGACCTCGCCGAGTTCCTGCCCACGGTGCTGGCCGACCTCATGCGCGACATCGACATGCCGAACGGGATCGGCGCCGTCGGGTTCGACGAGGGCGACATCCCCGACCTGGTCGACGGCACGATGAAGCAGCAGCGGCTGCTGGCCACCTCACCCAAGGCGGTCACCGAGGACGACCTGGCCGGCATCTTCCGCCGGTCGATGTCGATGTGGTGATCGGCCTCAGCTGAGCCGCGCGCCGAAGATCACGGCGAGTGCGGCGTCGGAGGCGGCCAGGGCGTCGCGGTCGAACGTGCTGCTGCTGGCGACCAGCTCGGCGGCGCCGGTGCGCTCGAGGAGCTGGGCCAGTCGGCCTTCCACCTGGGCCGGGGTGCCGGCGATCGCCGCGGCGGCGGTCTGCTCCAGGTACTGCTGCTGGCGGGGCGTGCGGGAGGCGGCGCGGACGGCGGACACCGGCTCGAGCGCGGGGAAGGCCCCCTCCGTCCGTGACCGCGCCATGGCCCACGCCTCGGGCAGCAGCAGGTCGGCGGCCTCGGCGGCGGTGTCGGCGACCAGCACGTCCAGGCTGATCGACACCCGCGGCTCCGGCTGCTGCTCCGACGGGCGGAAGGCGCGCCGGTAACCGGCCAGCGCCTCGAGCCCCGGTCCGGGGTCGCCGGCCACGCCCAGTACCGGGCCGCCGACGATCACCGGCAGCCCGAGCTCGGCGGCGACCTGCAGGCCGCTGCCGGTGGCGAGCACGTGCAGCGGCACGGCGCCGGCCGGCTGCGGGTGCAGCGTGATCTCCGCGGTGCCGGTGAGGAAGGCGCGCAGCTCGGCGAGGTCGGCGGCGAAGTCGTGCTCGGTCTCCCGCAGCGCGCGGCGCACCGGCGCGGTGAAGCCACGGGACCGGCCCAGACCGAGGTCGATCCGGCCGGGCGCGAAGGCCGAGAGGGTGGCGAACTGCTCGGCGACGACGAGCGGCTGGTGGTGCGGCAGCATCACGCCGGCCGAGCCGAGCCGGATGGTCGTCGTCCGGGCGGCGACGGCGGCCAGCAGCACCGCCGGCGCGGCACCGGCGATGCCGGGGACCCCGTGGTGCTCGGCGACCCAGAACCGGTCGAACCCGAGCTGCTCGGCAAGGGCCCCGCGGGCCACGGCGGCGACGAGCGCCGCGTCGTCCGGCTCGCCCTCGCGCGTGCGGGACCGGTCGAGGAGGGAGAGCCGGCTCGGTTGGATCACGCACCTGCCAGCGCCGGAGGCACCGGAGCTGTTCCTGGCCCGCGCCGGGGAAGGGTCAGCGCGGCGCGATGACGGTCTTGGTCACCTGGCCGGTGGCCACCAGCTGGCCGTCGACGGTGGCTTCCGCGCGCATGAACGCCACGGCCCGGCCGCGGCGCAGCACCGTGGCGGTGACGTCGACGGTGGCGCCGGCCCGGACCGGCCGCAGCAGGGATGCCGACACGTCGTGGGTGACCGCGTGCTCGCCGTCGCCGAGGGAGGGCAGCAGCGCCAGGAACGACGCGACGTCGAGCAGGGCGTAGACGACGCCGCCGTGCAGCATCCCCGCCGGGTTCTGCGCGGCGGTGCCGACCGGGAACCGGATGCCGGCCGAGGGATCGTCGTCGTCGCGCAGCTCCACGCCGAGGAACCGGTGCAGCGGGATGTCCAGCACGGCCTGCACGTGCGCGTCGGGTGCTCGGTCGGAAGGCACGGTCGCCGCCTCTCGTCGGGGTGTCCCGGCAGCCTCGCACGCAGGGTGCGACGACCTGCCGGGTGGCCGCCGGACCGTCGCCCGTCGCCGTCCACAGGCGCGGCCGACGTCCACACGGGTGATCGGGTTCCGGGCGGTGCCTGGCGCCGGGACCTAGGCTGACGATCCAGTTCAGCAACCGGGGAGGGCGGCCGTGGGCATGTACGGGGACCCCGACGCCCTGGACGCGCTGGCGGCCGAGCTCACCCAGCGCGCCCGCGAGGTGCGGGCGGCGGGGGAGGAGCACCGCCGCGAGGGCGACCGTGCGCACTGGGTCTCCGAGGCCGCGTCGGCCTACCGCCGGCAGCTCGCCCAGGACTGCGCCGCGGTCGACGCCGCGGCCGACGAGATGGAGCAGGCCGCCGACGAGCTCCGCCGGCACGCCGACGAGGTGCGCGACCGGCTGGCGGCGATCGCCCGGGCGGAGCAGGCGGTCCGCTCGTGGCTGGCCGACCAGGCGGCCCGTGGCGGCGAGCTGCTCGACGACGTCGGCGACGTTCTCGGGGCACTGCCGGAGGCCGGCGCGGACGCCTGGCGTTCGGTGTCGGGCCAGCTGAGCAGGCTGGGCCTGTGGTGAGCGCGGCGCCGCGGCGGCTGACCCTGACCGCGGGGGAGTGGGCGGTGCTGACCGACGGCCGGCTGGGCACGGCCCCGGGCGCGTTCGCACCGGTGGCGACCACCCCACAGGAGCGGGACGGCGCGGTCGCCTCGCTGGCCGGCCGGCGGGTGGTCACCGACGGCGGTGCGCCGGTGCCTGCGGTGGCCGCACAGCTGGAGGTGCTCCGCCGGCCGCTGCTCACCCTGCGGCTGGAGATCGGCGGCCGCGCCGGGGCCCGCCAGGGCTGGTTCGCCGTCGGGTCCGGGATGGTGGCCGGCGTGCTGACGCTGGCCGGCGGCCGGGTGGAGCTGTCGCTGGCTCCGGAGGTGCGGCTGGGCGCGGAGCTGGCGCGCGCCGTGCCCGGGGCCGCGGAGGTCACCGGGCCGTGGCCCGCCGACCAGGAGCCCGGCGACGGCGTTCCGCTCACCGGGCAGCTGCCGCTCGCGCTGCTGGAGGACCGGCCGGCGCCGGGCAGCACGCCGGAGGAACTGGCCCTGGCGCAGGAGCTGGAGCGTCGGACGGCGGGCTCGCTCAGCTGCCTGGTGCTCGGCCGCGCCGGTGCCGGCCTCGGGGCCGGGCAGGTGTCCTGGCTGGCCACCGATGCCGGCTGGCTCGGGCTGCGCCCGCGGCCGGACGGCTCGGCCCGCCGCCCGGTCGACCTGGTGCCGGTGGAACCGGCCGACCTCGGCACCTGGGTCGCCCCGACCGTCGCCGCACTGCTGGAGGGGACCGATGAGCAGCCCTGAGATCCAGGTGAGCGGCGGGGCCGGTGGCATCGAGGCGGAGCTGGCCGACCTCGTCACCCTCGCCCGGAGCAGCAGCGAGCTGGCGGAGAAGCTGGCCTCGACCAGCCTGGTCTGCCACGGGATGCTGGCCGACGGCGACCTGCTCGCCTCGGCCGTGCTGAACCCCGCCGGCGTGGCCCGGTTCGACGCGGCGCTGCTCGACGCCCTGGACGGGCCGCGCGGGCTCACGGTCCTGGCGGCCACCTTCGCCGCCCGGGCGCTGGCGCTGCAGGGTGCGGCCGCCGCCTACGAGGCCGCCGACGCCGCGCTCGCGGAGATGGCCGACACCATCGACTGGGCCCAGGGCTTCTTCTGGCCGGTCACGGTGGGCGGTCTGGTGCTGGAGGGCGCCGGCCGGTTGCTCACCGACCCCGTGGGCACGGCGGTCGACATCGCGGCCCTGATCGACGACCCGCAGCGCTGGCTCACCGAGCACCCCGGCGTGGTCGACGAGCTCATGGGTTCGCTGCCGGGCGTGGGCAGCCTGGTCAGTGTGCTCACCGGCGAGCTGACCGCGCCCTGGCTGGGCGGGGGCGACGTCCGCGCCGCGGCCCGCCGGCTCGGGCAGTTGTGGCCCGACGGCACGCCGGTGGTGACCAACCTGCCCGACGACGACAAGGCCGGTGCGGTGACGCCGCCGCAGTCGGTCTCCGACCTGATGGTCGCGCTCAACCGCCGGGCCACCCGGTCCAGCGGGGAGCAGGACCAGATCGATGTCCGGGTGCTCACCCACGCCGACGGCACCCGCGCCTACATCGTCGACATCCCCGGCACGGCCGACTGGAACCTGCCCGGCGGCTCGGTGAACCCGCAGACGCACGACCTGGGCACCAACGTGCGGGTGCTCGGCGGTGACGTGACCACCCGGCAGGAGGCGATCGCCGAGGCGCTGCGCCGGGCCGGTGCCAGCTCCAGCGACCCGGTCATGCTGGTCGGCCACAGCCAGGGCGGCATGGTCGCCGCGCAGGCGGCTCACGACGCCCGCACACCCGCCTTCGACTTCAACGTGCAGAGCGTGGTCACCGCCGGGTCGCCGATCGCCCGGGCCGACGTGCCGCCGTCGGTGCAGGTGCTGGCGCTGGAGAACGCGCACGACATCGTCCCGCACCTGGACTCCCGCGAGAACGACGACGACCCGAACGTCACCACGGTCGTCTTCGACCGCCAGCTCGGCAGCATCGGGGAGAACCACGGCATCGGTGACGCGTACCAGTACGGTGCGGAGGCCGTCGACCGCAGTGACGACCCGTCGATCGCCGCCTTCCGCGCCCACTCCGCGCCCTTCTTCGCCCGTCCCGGCGAGAAGGCCACCGTGGTCGCCCACGTCTACGAGATCGGCAGGAAGTGAACCCCGTGCCTCCCCTCCGCGGTCGCGTGCGGCCGGCAGTCCGCGTGCTCGTCCTCCCGCTCGGAGTCCTGCTGCTGGCCGGCTGCGCCTTCGCGGGCGGGAGTTCGGCGTCACCGAGCAGCAGCGCCCCGGAGGACCCGACCGCGCCGGCCCGCGAGGACATCGAGCGGCAGCTGACCGGCCGGGACGACGTCGCCGAGGCCGAGGTGCTCTACCGCGACGACGTCACCGTGCCCGGGTCGGTCGCCGTGGACGTGACGCTGGCGCCCGGTGGGGACCGCGAGGTGGTCGCCGAGGAGATCGTGCGGCTGGTGTGGACGAGCCCGATCGAGCCGGTGAACACCATCACCATCGAGATCGGTGATCCGCAGGACCCGCCCGGTCTGTCCCGGATCGTCAGCCTGTCCGACGACGCGCAGCGCGAGGCGATCGAGAGCCAGTACGGTCCCCGCCCGGAGTAGCCCGGCCGGCTCCGGTCGTCAGGCGTCCGCGAGCCACGCCAGCAGCCGGCCGCGTGACCAGCAGCGCCCGACGGCCTCCGCTCGCACACCTGATGCATCGGCCAGCGCCAGCCCGATGATGCTGTGCCCGGAGGCGGGCCGGTCGCCGAACGTCGGTATCGCCGGTGCGACGCCGACGCCCTCCAGGGACACCCACGCGACCACGCGCCCGGCCGCCGCTTCTTCCAGCCGGTGCAGGAAGCGCAGGCGGGCCTCGAGCGGCAGGCGCGACAGGGCCCAGGTCGTGGTGACGACGGGCAGCGCGTGCGCGGGCACCCGGGCGACGGCGTCGGGCAGCAGATCGACGACGTCCCCGCGCAGCAGCAGGGGAGGGGACGCCGCCGCGAGGGCCAGCTGCGCCTGGAGCGCGGCGATCCATTCCGGCTGGTCCGGCGGCACGCAGGCGAGCAGCCACCGGACGTCGTCCGGGTCGGTGACGTCGGCCGGATCGCGGCCGACGGCGATGCGCGCGGCGACCTCGGGCACCGCCAGGTCCGGCACGGGGTGGTCGCCCACGACCGACGACGACAGCTGCACGGGCGACGAGGTGTCGCCCAGCGTGCGTCCGTCGCTGTAGGCGATGCCCACGTGGTCGAGGTGGGCGTTGAGGCCGGCGGTGCCGTCGACGTCGATCAGCCCGACGGCTGTGGCGCCGACCCGTCGCGCGGCCTCGGCGACCGCCGGGTACAGCACCGCGCAGCGGTCGGTGTCGAAGGTGCGCGGTCGCCGGCCGGCGACCGCCGCGAGGGCATCGGTCATCTGCACGACGGTGTCGAGCGCCGCGCGTGCGGCGGCGTCGCCGTCGCGGGCGGCGTAGGCCGCGGCCAGCGCGGGGGCGCGGCCGGCAAGGGCGAGGTCGTGCAGCGCGGCGAGGACCACTGGCGGGCGCCGCTGCCGTGCCGGTAGCGCCCCGAGGGCGTCCAGCGCCGCCTCGGACCCGCTCAGGGCGAGGGCGACGCGCTCGTGCAGCGGCGAGGTCCCGGCGGCGTCGACCTCGGCGAAGCGCAGGTAGACCGCGGCGAGCGACCGGTTCCTGCTCGCCGGTGCGGCGTCTCCCACGGCGGATCCGGGCACCCCGCGACCCTAGCCATCGGACCCGCGGGCAGCCGCTGGTCGGCCGGTGGGGCGGGTGGGGCTCGAACCCACGACCCAGGGATTATGAGTCCCATGCTCTGACCGGCTGAGCTACCGCCCCGGACCCAGCAGCCTGCCAGAGGCCTCCGCGCCACCTGCGTCGCGGCCCGGTTCCCGTGGGGCGGACCGAGATGGTTCGTTACCACCCTGTGACATCTACAGGTTTCGCTTGTACCGTCTCTCGCGGCCCACTCGATGCCGCCCCCGAACCCGGGGGCTCGGGCGGGCCCCGCCGAACTCCGTGGTCTCACCGCCACGGGGACCGGGGACCCATGTTCCTGGGGTGAATCCGGCCTGCGCCTCCACGGGCAGGCTGGTAGGGCAAGTTCCGGCCCGAACCCGTCAGCTGACCTGGTAGGCGGACCGAGGAACGGAGAAAGTCGCCTTGGCGACCCTGCGCCACCAGCACATCCCTGCCCGCGGCCTCCGACGGGCAGCGGTCGCCACCACGATCCTCGCGGCGTCCCTCCTCGCGGCGCCGACCGCCACGGCGGCTCCGGGTGACCCCCGGTCGGAGCACGACCGCGTGACCGCCCAGGTCGCCGAGATCGAGCAGCGGGTCCGCGAGGCCGAGGAGACCCTCCAGCGCATGACCGTGGAGGCCGAGGCGGCCAGCGGCGTCGCACTGGCCGCCGAGGCGGCGCTGGCCAGCGCCCAGGAGCGCGCAGAGCAGACGGCGGCCCAGCTCGCCGAGGTGCGCGCCGCCGTGGACCGCACCGAGGACGACGTCGCCGCCATCGGCCGCGAGGCCTACATGGGCGGCGACGAGGCCTCCAGCCAGATGCGGATGGTGCTGGACGCCCAGGGCCCGGGGGAGCTGCTGCAGCAGGCCGCGACCCTGGACCTGCTCGGCCAGGAGCGCTCCGCTGTCCTCGAGGAGCTCGAGCAGAGCGAGGTCCGCGAGGCCCGCCTGGACAGCGAGGCCCGCGCCGCCGTCGCCGAGCGCGACGCGGCCGCCCGGACGGCGCAGGAGGCGCAGGCCGCGGCCGCCGCCCAGCTGTCCGCCGCCCAGGCCGACTTCGACCGCCTCTCCGCGGAGAAGAGCGCCCTCGACGAGGAGCTGCGGGGCGCGGAGATCCGCCTGCTGAGCCTCCAGGGCAACGCCGACCCGGAGGCCGCCTGGTCCCAGGTCCAGGCCGCCGAGGAGGCCGTCGGCCGGCTGACCGCCACCGGTGGCGCCGTTCCGCCGACCATCGGCCGGGTCACCTCCTGCTACGGCAGCCGCTGGGGCGCCATGCACCTCGGCGTGGACATCGCCGCACCGATCGGCACCCCGGTCCACACGCCGGAGCCCGGCGTCGTCCTGCAGGCCGGTCCGGCCAGCGGGTTCGGCCTCGCCGTCGCCGTCCAGCACCCCGACGGCGCCATCACCGTGTACGGCCACGTGAACGCGTTCTTCGTCTCCCCGGGCCAGGTCGTGGCCGGCGGCGAGCGGATCGCCGAGGTCGGCAACCGCGGCCAGTCCACCGGCCCGCACCTGCACTTCGAGGTGCACCAGGGCGGTCTCTACGCCGACCGGAGCAACCCGGTGCCGTGGCTGGCCCGGCGCGGGATCAACCTCGGCGGCAGCTGCGGCTGATCTCCCGACCGCGCCGTAGCGGAAGATGGACGGCGTGCGGACGGGGCAGGGCATCTGGCTGCGGACCGGAGTGCTCGGTGCACTGATCGTCGCCGGGGGCATCGCCGCCCTCGTCCTCGACCTGCCCGACCCCGGACAGCTGCGTGCGTGGCTGGACGGTGGTGGCCCCACCGCCTGGGTGCTCCTCGTCGGCGGGCTGGCGCTGGTGCTGCTGGCCCCCGTGCCTCGATCGGTGCTGGCGGTGCTGTCCGGGCTGGTGCTCGGGTTCACCGCCGGGCTGATCGTGTCGGTCATCGGAGGGCTGCTGGCCGGGCTCGTGGCCTTCGGGCTGAGCCGGGCGCTCGGCCGCCCCACGGTGGAGCGCCTGGCCGGGCCACGGCTGCACCGCGTCGACCAGCTGTTCACCGAGCGCGGCTTTATCTCGGTCCTCGCGGTCCGGATGATCCCGGTGATGCCGCACGTGGTCGTGAGCTACGGCGCCGGCCTCAGCGGCATCCGCCTCGGCCCGTACTTCGCCGCCACCGCGGTGGGGCTGGTGCCGAGCACGGTGGTGCAGGTCGGCGTCGGGGCCTCGACCGGGTTCGTCGTCGAGCAACACCTGACCACGCTCACCGTCGTCCCGGCGCTGGTCATCGGACTCGCCCTCCTGGCGGCCGGCGTCTGGTGGTACCGGCGCAGGGCCCGCCGTGCGACGGCGGGGGAGCCAGGGCGGGTCTGAGCCGGCTCAGCCGCGACCGAAGAACCGGCCCAGCACGCTGCCGGCCCCGCCCATCGTCCGGGCGGCCAGCTGGAGGATCGGCCCCCCGGGGATGCCGGGCACCTTCTGCACGATCGGCGCCAGCTGCAGCAGGCCGCCGACGTCGTGCACCTTCAGCTTCCGGCGGGCGACGGCGGGCACCGGGTTGATCCGGCCGGACGCGGCGTCGAGCAGCAGCTCGGCCTCGCCCTCCACCGCCGGCCCGTCGACGACGCCGGGGGCGACCCGGCGCACCTGCCAACCGGTTCCGTCGGAGTTGAACCCCCAGCCGCCGTCGGGGGTCGTCAGCATGACCCGCCCGGTGATCCGGGTGTCGGCCGCCAGGGCGCCGGTGACGTCGGTCAGCGCCGCGAGCCCGGCCTGCAGCACGTCGGCCGGGGGCGGCTCCGCGCCGCAGGACACCAGGTCGAGCCAGTGGACCGCGAGCTCGTAGGCCTGCCCCAGGACGACGCTGAGCAGCGGGATCCGCCCGACGACGGAGACCGCGGGGGCGGTGTCCAGCTCAGCAGGCTCCTCGGCCAGGTAGCGGGCGGTCGCCTCCCGGTTGCGGCGCAGCGCCGCCAGCACCTCCTCGCGCGAGGCGCCCCGGTGGGCGGCCGTGATCCGGGCGTTGACCGCGTCGGGGTCGGGTGGGGTGCCGGGTCCGCCGGCCCGGGCCGAGGCGATCAGGTCGCGCAGCGCCTGATGGTCCTCCCACTGACCCAGGTGGACGCAGATCTCGTGGGCGCGCCAGCCGGGGAGCCGGGAGTCCCGGTCGAGGTCGACGGCCTCCGCCTGCCGGATGAAACCGTCCCAGGCGCCGAGCACCATCCCGGCGACCTCGTCGCGGCCTGCGTCGGCCATGCCCTGGTGTCGTCCCATCCCGCGCCCCTACCCGGGCGAGCCCCTGACCAGGCATGCGACCTCCGGCACACCGCACCGCACATCCGCGCCGGGTCAGGAACACGGCTTCCCCCCGATGGGGGAGGTGGGGCCTCAAGGAGGGGCCCCGCGCGGACGATCGACAAGGCGTGAGCCAGCTACCCGCAGGAGACCGCCGAGCGAGCGGTGCGACACCGTTCGACGGGATGCCCGTCGGGCGGGTCCGGCAGGCGCTCGCCACGGTGCGGGCCGGGCTGTTCCGGACGCTCGCCGACGACGACGACCGGGCCTCCTACTGGGTGCGTCACGTGCGCATCGGCGTCCTCATCACCGAGATCTCCGCGTTCGCCGTCGCCGGTTACGCCCTCCTGACCGACGGGCCCAGCCACCACAACGTGTGGCTGCTCGGCCTGGCCGCGGCCGTGGCCGTGGCGGCGCCGGCGATGTTCCTGCTGCCGTTGGCGGCGATGATGCGTGACTGGCGCGGCCCGGCGTTCTTCTATGCCTGGTCCATCGGCACCGCGGCGGTGGTCATCGTCGCCACCCGGCTGGACGGCGGTTCGGCCAGCCCGCTGGACGCGCTGCTGTTCCTGACCCTCACGTTCACCGCCGTCGCCTACTCCCCGCAGGGTGTGGTCGCGATGGGGACGGTGATGACCAGCGGCTACCTGCTGTTCGTGGAGCTCCCGGGCTTCACCGACACCGGGGCCTTCTTCCTCACCGTCATGGGCGTCTTCACGATCGTCTGCGCGATGGCCTCGGCCAACTCGTGGGCTTCCTACGACCGGCAGGTGCTGCTCATCCGGACCCAGGAGATGCTGGCGTCCACCGACCCGCTCACCGGCATCCCGAACCGGCGCCGCTTCCTCGAGCGGGTGTCCCGCGCCGTGGACGCCACGGCCTGGGGGCACCGGTCCGTCGTCGTGCTGGTCGACCTGGACGGCTTCAAGGCCGTCAACGACGCCGACGGGCACGCGGCCGGCGACGCGCTGCTGACCGCGGTCGGGGTCGCCCTGGGCGCCGCGGTGCGGGAGACCGACACCGTGGCCCGGCTCGGCGGCGACGAGTTCGGCGTGCTGGCCGACGTCACCGCGGGTTCCTCGGCCGAGTTGCTGGCCGAGCGGCTGCGCCAGGCGGTGGCCACCACCGGCGCCCGGTACGGCGTGACGGCGAGCGTGGGCGTGGCCGAGATCGACCCCGGCGAGGACGTCGAGGACCTGCTGCACCGGGCCGACGTGGCGATGTACCAGGCGAAGACCGGGGGCGGCGACCGCGTCCGGGTGCTGGACGCCTGACCCACTGCTCGACGGTTCGTGTCGCCAGCGGCACGCTGGGTGACGACGACGACCGTGGCAGTGCAGGTCAGCGCGGCCGGGCGCCCTCCGCGCAGCCACCACCGGTGACGCAGAGTGAGATGGGTCATGCCGGAGTGCGGTATCGCCGCCGTCGGCCCTGCTGAGCGCGAATGCGGCACGAGGACGGTCGCGTGCGACGTGGGCGGCGGGGTGGACGCCGGGCCGAGCGACGTGGTATCGGGGCCTGACCAGCGGCAAGACGCTCGTTGCGTGATCAACCTTCACTTTCGTCCCAGATGTCGCACTCGGGCTGGCGCGATGGGGGGACCATCGTGCATCCTTGGAGCAGCAACCTGGCTGGTGTCACTGCCGAACACAGCGCGTCACCGAATCGATGGGTCCGTAGGGGAAGACGAGACCGATCGAGTCGATGGAGGTGCCCCGTGCAGCGACGGTCAACCCAGGGTGTCGTCTTCGTGCACGCGTGCCCGAAGGCGCTCTGCCAGCACGTCGAGTGGGCGCTTGAGCGCGTGGTCGGCGCGCCGGTCTCCCTGTCGTGGGCTGAGCAGCCCGCGGCGCACGGTTCCTACCGTGCCGAAGTGGCCTGGACGGGTTCGCCCGGTACCGGCGCCAAGCTCGTCGCTGCGCTGCGCGCGTGGCCGATGCTGCGCTTCGAGGTCACCGAGGAAGCCAGCCACGGCAACGACGGCGAGCGCATGTCCTACGTGCCAGGCAAGGGCGTCTTCCGTGCGCCCACCAGCGCCAACGGCGACATCATGATCAGCGAGCAGCAGCTGCGGCACCTCGCGGCGACGACGTCGTCGATCGAGGCCTTCCGGCACGGCGTCGACGAGTTGCTCGGCGCGGCCTGGGACTCCGACCTCGAGGTCTACCGGCACGCCGGCGACGGCAGCCCGGCCACCTGGCTGCACCAGGTCGTCTGACCTTCATCACGATCCGAGCACGACACCCCGCGAACCTGCGGGGAGTCGTCGTAGCCTGGGACCAGGTCGTTCGGGCGCCGTCGGGGAAGCGGCGTCCGGACGACCTTTCTCGTGGTGACGTACTGGAGCGGCCCCCTGCGGGGGCCCGCCGCGAGCGTGCGAGCGGTGGGGGGCAGGGGGTCCTTCTTCAGAGCGGGATGTTGCCGTGCGCTCCGCGTCCGAGCGGCGCCTCGGCCAGCGCCTGGATCAGCCGCCGCCGCGTCTCGGCGGGCTGCACGACCTCGTCCACGACGCCGATCTGCAGCGCCCGGTTCACCCCGCCGGCGATCCGCTCGTGCTCCTCGGCCAGCTGGGCGTGCAGCGCCTCGCGCTCCCCGGGCGGGGCCGCGGCCAGCTTCTTGCGGTGCAGGATGCCCACGGCGGCCTTCGCGCCCATGACGGCGACCTCCGCGCCAGGCCAGGCGAAGACCTTCGTGGCCCCCAGCGAGCGGGCGTTCATGGCGATGTAGGCGCCGCCGTAGGACTTGCGGGTCACCAGCGTCACGCGGGGGACCACCGCCTCGGCGAACGCGTGCAGCAGCTTCGCGCCGCGACGCACGACGCCGTCCCACTCCTGGCCGACACCGGGCAGGTAGCCGGGCACGTCGACCAGCACGACCAGCGGGACGCCGAACGCGTCGCACATCCGGACGAACCGGGCCGCCTTCTCCGCCGACGCGGAGTCCAGGCAGCCGCCCAGCCGCAGCGGGTTGTTGGCGATGACGCCGACCGTGCGACCGGCGAGCCGGCCGAGCGTGGTGACGACGTTCGGTGCGAAGCGGGGGTGCAGCTCCAGGCCGGGCTCGTCGAGCACCGAGGACACCAGCGGCTTCACGTCGTAGGCGCGGTTGGTCTGCTCGGGCAGCAGCGCCCCGAGGTCGACGGCGGGCTCGTCGGCGGCCGGGGCGAAGGTGCCCTGCGCGGCGAGCAGGTCGACGGCGTGCCGCGCGGTCTCCAGCGCGGCGGCCTCGGAGTCGGTGACCACGTGCACGACGCCGCTGCGCCGGCCGTGGGTGTCCGGGCCACCCAGGCTCTCCATGTCCACGTTCTCGCCGGTGACCGAGCGGACCACCTCGGGTCCGGTGACGAACACCCGGCCGGCCGGGCCCATGATCACCAGGTCGGTGAGGGCCGGACCGTAGGCCGCGCCGCCGGCGGCGGGCCCGAGCACCACCGAGATCTGCGGGATCCGGCCCGAGGACCGCACCATGGCGGCGAACACCTCGCCGACCGCGTGCAGGGCGGTGACGCCCTCGGCCAGCCGGGCGCCCCCGGAGTGCCAGATGCCGACCACCGGCACCCGCTCGCGCAGGGCCGTGTCGATCGCGTCGACGATGTGCCGGCAGCCGTCGATCCCCATCGCGCCACCCATGACGGTGGCGTCGGTGCAGAACACCACCACCGGGCTGCCGGACACCGTGCCCCGGGCGGCCAGCACACCGGAGGTGTCCCGCCCGGCCAGGAGCTGCAGGGAGCCCGGGTCGAGGAATCGCTGCATGCGGTCCTCGGGGTCCCGCGGGTCCGGGGCGGTCAGGGTCGGTGCGGCCGGGGCGGTCGTCACGGCGTCTCCTCTGTGGCTGGCGGGACGGGGCGTCGGGCGGCGCTCAGGCGGTGGTGAACACGAGCGCGATGTTGTGGCCGCCGAAGCCGAAGGAGTCGTTGACGGCCGCGCGCAAGGTGGCGCGGCGGGGTTCGGACCGGACGATGTCCAGCGCCTGCACGTTGGCGTTGTCGTCGGGGTCGTCGAGGTTCGCCGTCGCGGGGACGATCTGCTCGCGCAGGGCGAGGATCGCGAAGACCGACTCCAGGGCGCCGGCGGCACCCAGCAGGTGGCCGGTCTGGCTCTTGGTGGCGCTCACCAGCACGTGCTCGCCGAGGGAGGAGCGGATCGCCGCGGCCTCGGCCGTGTCGCCGACCGGGGTGGAGGTGGCGTGGGCGTTGACGTGCCCGACGTCGGCGGGGGAGAGGTCGGCGTCGCGCAGGGCGGCGGTGATCGCCCGGCCGGCCCCCTCACCCTCGGGGTGCGGGGCGACCAGGTCGTAGCCGTCGGCGGTGGCGCCTGCTCCGGCGAGCCGCGCGTGCACCCGTGCGCCGCGGGCGGCGGCCGAGTCGGCGCGCTCCAGCACCAGCGCCGCAGCGCCCTCGCCGAGCACGAAGCCGTCGCGGCCCTTGTCGAACGGGCGGGAGGCGCGCTCGGGCTCGTCGTTGCGGGTGGACATGGCCCGCATCGCGGCGAAGCCGGCCATGGGCAGCGGGTGCACGCAGGCCTCCGCGCCGCCGACCAGGACGACGTCGGCGCGGTCGAAGCGCAGCAGGTCCAGACCCCAGCGGATCGCCTCGGCGCCGGAGGCGCAGGCGCTCACCGGGGCGTGCACGCCGCCCTTGGCGCCGATCGCCAGGCCGACCGCGGCCGCGGGGCCGTTGGGCATGAGCATCGGGATGGTGAAGGGCGAGACGCGCTTGGGGCCCTTGGCCTCCAGCACGTCGTCCTGCCCGAGGAGCGTGAGCGCCCCGCCAATGCCGGTGCCGAAGACGACGGCGATGCGCTCGGGGGCCACCCCGGCATCCGCGGCGCCGGACTCCGCCCAGGCCTGCTCGGCGGCGATCACCGCGACCTGCTGGCTGCGGTCCAGCCGGCGGGCACGCACCCGGTCGATGGCGTCGGCCGGATCGGTGGACAGGCGGGCGACGAGCTGGGCGGGGAACTCCTGCACCCACTCGTCGGTGATCCGGCTGACGCCCGAGCGGCCCGCGAGGAGGGCCTCCCAGGTGCTGGTCACGTCACCGCCGAGCGGCGTGGTGGCACCGAGGCCGGTGACGACGACGTCGGAGGTGGACGCGCTCATGGGTACTCCTCGTACGGGACGACGGCCGGGTCACGGCCGGATCGGTGGGCGGCCGGGTCCCGCCGGCGGTCGGCCGGCGGGACCCGAGCCCCCTGCAGGGCCCCTCCGCCTGCGCGTGCGAGGCGTGGGGGGCAGGGGGTGTTTCTACTGGTTCTTCTCGATGAAGCTGATCGCGTCGCCGACGGTCTTGATGTTGGCGAGCTGGTCGTCCGGGATGGCGACGCCGAACTTGTCCTCGACGGCCGTGGCGATCTCCACCATCGACAGCGAGTCGACGTCGAGGTCGTCGGTGAAGGACTTCTCCGGGGTGGCGTCGGCCGGGGTGACCCCGGCGACCTCCTCCAGGATCTCGGCCAGACCGGACTGGATCTCCTGGGTGCTGCTCACGCGGCGGGTCCTCTCTCTCGGATGGGGCGGGCGGTGCCCGCCGACGTCCGGGACACGGTGTCCCGGCGAACTGGGGTGGGGCTGTGCCCGGAGTGGTCGACTCCGGAGGTGGTGGCTCTCACGGGAGGACGACGACCTGGCCCGCGAAGGTCAGGCCCGCTCCGTAGCCGAGCAGCAGGGCGAGGTCGCCGCTCTTGGCCTCGCCGGTCTCGAGCAGGGCGGACAGCGCCAGCGGCACGGAGGCCGACGACGTGTTGCCGGAACGGACGATGTCGCGGGCGATCACGGTGCGCTCGGGCAGCTTCAGCCGCTTCGCCATGAGCTCGATGATCCGCAGGTTGGCCTGGTGCGGCGCGAAGACGTCGATGTCGTCGGGGCCGACGCCGGCACGGCGCATGGCCTCCTGGAGCGTGTCGGTGAGCTTGGTCGTGGCCCAGCGGTACACCGCCTGGCCGGCCATGCTCATGCCGGTCTCGTTCTCGGGGATGGCGATCGCCTCGTGCAGGTCGCCGTCGCTGCCCCACACCGCCGGGCCGATGGCCGGCTCGTCGGCCGGTCCCACGACCGCCGCTCCCGCGCCGTCGGCGAAGATCACCGCGGTGGCCCGGTCGTCCAGGTTCGTGTAGTCGGTGAGTCGCTCCCCACCGATGACGAGGACGTTGCGGGCCGTGCCGCTGCGGATCGCGTCGGACGCCGCGCTGAGCGCGTAGCACCAGCCGGCGCAGCCGGCGTTGACGTCGAAGGCGCCGGGGCGGGGCACCCCGATCTGGTGGGCGATCCGTGGTGCCAGACCGGGGATGGCCTTCGGCGGGCTGGTCGTGGCCAGGAGCACGAGGTCGATGTCGCCGGCGTCGAGGCCGCTGGCGGCCAGCGCCTTCCCGCCCGCGGCGACCGACATCTCCACGAGGGTCTCGTCGGGCTCGGCCCACCGGCGCTCGGCGATCCCGACCCGCGCCTGGATCCACTCGTCGTTGGTGTCCATCCGCTGCGCCAGGTCGTCGTTGGTCACCCGGTTGCGGGGCCGGTAGCTGCCGAACCCGAGGATGCGGGCGCCCGGCGATCCTCCGGGCAGCTGGATGGCGGTCATGCCGGCACCTCCGGGTAGAGACGGGCGATCGGGTCACCGGCGTCCACGAGGTCGCCGTCGTGCACCAGCCACTCGGCCAGCACGCCGTCGTAACCGGCGGACACGTTGACCTCCTCGCGGCGGCCGCGGATGCAGCCCAGGGGGGTGCCGGCGGGCAGGTGCGTGCCCTCGGCGATCTCCGCGGGGCTGACCGTGCCGCGGGCGGGGGCGACGACCATGCGCCAGTCGGGGAAGTGCTCGGCCTCGGTGCGGCCCCGCTCGGCGGCGATCAGCTCGCGGGCCCGGTCGAGATCGGCGGGGCTGCTGACCGCCAGGATCTCGATCCCGGCGCCCTTCCACTCCCGCTTCGCCAGGCCGGCGAGGGCACCGGCCGGGGGCAGCTCGAGCACGGCGGTGACGCCGAGCTGGCGCATCGTGGCCAGGCAGGAGTCGAAGCGCACCGGGCTGGTCACCTGGCTGACCAGCCGGGTCAGCGCCTGGGCCCCGGAGTCCACCGCAGCGCCTTCGGCGTTGGAGAGCAGCAGCCGGCTCGGGTCGGCCGGCCGCAGCCCGCCGACCAGGCCCTCGAGCTCCTCGCGGGCGGAGGCCATGTAGGAGGTGTGGAAGGCGCCGGCGACCGACAGCGGCATCACCCGGGCCTTGGCCGGGGGCTGCGCCCGAAGCGCCTCCAGACCGTCGACCGGACCGGCGGCGACGATCTGCCCGGCGCCGTTCAGATTGGCCGGCGACAGGCCGTGCTGCTCGATCGCGGCGAGCACCTCGGCCGGGTCGCCACCGAGGACGGCGGACATGCCGGTCGGCGTCTGCGCGCAGGCGGCGGCCATGGCGCGGCCGCGGACGGCGGTGAGGGCGATGGCCGCCTCGACCGAGAGCACCCCGGCCAGCGCGGCGGCGGTGAGCTCGCCGACGCTGTGCCCGGTGATGACGACGTCGCGGCCGGCGTGCGGGGAGTGCGCCACCGGGCCGGGCAGCCCGCCCAGCTCGCGGGCGACGAAGAGGCTCATCGCCACCACGAGGGGCTGGGTGACCGCGGTGTCCTTGATCGCCTCGGCGTCGCCGGTCGTGCCCAGCGAGAGCAGGTCGGCACCGGCGATCGCCCCGGCCCAGCGGAAGAACGGCTCCGCGCCAGGGAGGTCGAGCCAGTCGGTCAGCATCCCGGGCTTCTGAGCACCCTGACCCGGGGCGAGGACGGCGAGCACCTCCTCACCGTGCCAGTGATCGTCGTCGCGCGCGGTGGGCTCCGGTACGAAAGCCCCGCGGTGATCTTTGTAGGAACCCTCCAACACATGCAGGGTTCCGGGGCTCCAAGTAGCCCGGAACTGGTGGGATCCGGACGGCTCCCGAGCCGATCAGTGCCAGAGGGAGCGGTCGTCGTCCAGGGCGGCGAGGGCCAGGGCGACCTGCAGCGTCCAGCTGCCCCGGGGGTCGGTGGCCGACAGCCCGGTGAGCTCGGCCGCCCGCTTGAGGCGGTACCGCACGGTGTTGGGGTGCACGAAGATGGCCCGGGCGCTGGCCTCCAGGTTGCCGCCGCTGGTGAGCACCGCGCGCACGGTCTCCAGCACCCCGCCACCGGCCGCCCGCAGGGGTGCGGCCACCCGCTCCTGCAGGGCCGCGCGGGCCAGCGGGTCGCCGTCCAGCGCACGCTCGGCGAGCAGGGCGTCGGCGGGGACCGGGCGGGGCGCCTCGGGCCAGGCCCGCGCGGCCCGCAGCCCGGCCAGCGCCGTCGCGGCGGACACGGCGGCCCGGCCGAGGCCGTCGACGACGGGACCGGTGACCACCGGTCCCTCGCCGAACTCGTCGCTGATCCGCTCGGCGGCGAACTCCAGGTCCTGCACGCTGCCCAGCACGACGACGAGCTGCTCGGCGTGCACGCCCACCAGCACGTCGCAGCGCAGCGCCCGCGCCGCCCGGCGCACCGCGGCGTGCGGGTCCTCCACGCCCTTCGGCGCGGCCCCCACGACGACCAGCGCCGGGGTGGTCGCCGCCCAGCCGAGCGCCGCCGCCCGCCCGGAGAGCTCGTCGGACCGCTCGCCGCGCACCAGTGCATCGACCGCCAGCGCCTCCAGCCGGGCGTCCCAGGCGCCGCGGTTCTCGGCGAAGCTGGCGTAGACGTGCGCGGTGGCGAAGGCGACCTCGCGGCTGTACTGGAGCACCGCCAGGCGCAGCGCGTCCTCGTCGCCGGGCTCGGCCACCGAGGCGACGTGCTCCTCCATCACCTCGACGGTGACCTTGACCAGGTCGACGGTCTGCTTCAGGGCCACCGCGCGCACCAGCTCGCGCGGAGCGGCGCCGAACACCTCGCCGGTCAGCCGCGGGGGGCGGCCGGGGCTGCGGCACCACTCGACCAGCGAGGCGATGCCGGCCTGGGCCACCAGGGTCACCCACGAGCGCTGGTCGGCGGGCATGGCGCGGAACCACGACAGGTCCTCGTCCATCCGGGCGACGGCCTGGGTGGCCAACGACCCGGACGCGCGCTCCAGCCGCCGGAGGGTGGCCTCCGACGGTGGGCGGCTGCTCACCCGGCTCACCCGGCCAGCGTGTCACGCCGGACCGTGCCGAGGGACAGTGGACCGGTGAGCTTTCCCCCGGTCGGCCACCCCGATGTCACCCGCGCGCGTGCCGGGTCCCCGGCGCGGCCGGCCGTGACCGCGGTCGCGGCGGCTGTCGTGGTGGCGCTGCTGGGCGCCGGTGTGCGCACCGGCTTGGCGCCCCAGCTGCGGCTGGACGCGGCGGTCAGCGAGGCGCTGTACGCCGGGGACGGGAGGGCCGCCGCGCTCGACGGGCTGCTCGAGGTCGTCACCGCCCTGGGGCTCTTCTGGGTGCGGCTGCTGGTGCTGCTCCCGGTGGTCGCCTGGCTGGCCGCCCGCCGGCGGTGGCGGACGGCGGCGTGGGTGGTGCTGGCCGCCGGGCTGGTCGGCCCGGTGACCACCGTGCTCAAGGAGTTCTTCGGCCGGGTCCGCCCGCCGTTCGCCGACGGCGGTCTGCGCTACGAGTCGCTCAGCTATCCCAGCGGGCACTCGTCGGGCATCGTCGCGTTGGTGACGGTGTGCCTGGTGCTCGCCTGGCCCCGGCTGTCACCGGCGGCCCGGCGGGTGTGGTCCGCCGTCGGCGCCGTGCTGGTGCTCGTGGTCGGGCTGACCCGCATCTGGCTGGGCGTGCACTACCTGTCCGACGTGCTCGGCGGCTGGTCGCTCGGCCTGGCGTGGTGTCTGCTGGTGGCCGTGCTCCTCGACGCCCTGCCCGGCGGCCGTGCCGCCCTCCCGCCGCGATGAGCGGCCTCGACCCGCGGGTGGTGCTCGCCCCCGACGACGGATCCCGCGGCCCGCTGCTGCGCGTCGCCGACGACCGGCTGGCGCCCTCTGCCGGCTACGGGCGGCACGAGCACCGGGCGGTCGACGTCGTCGCCGTCGTCCTGGCCGGCGGGCTGACCCACCGCTGGGGCGACGGTGCCGCGATGGCCGCCGGCGACGTCGCCGTGCTGCGGGCCGGCCGGGGACTGGCCCACGACGAGGTCGCCGGCGACGACGGTGCCCGGGTGCTGCAGTGCTACCTGCGCAGCGCCGACCCGGGCGCCCCCGTGTCCCACGTCGTGCACCGCGGCGTCGACGGGTGGCTGGACCTGGGTCGCACGGACGCCCGCCTCTGGCTGGGCCGCGCGGTGCCGGCGGCTGCGCTGGAGACGCCGCCCGGCCTGGCGCTCGTGGCCGGTCCGGCGGGGACGCTGACGCAGGAGGCCGGTCCGGTGCGGGTCGACGAGCCGTCCGTGGTGGTCGTGTGGCAGCTGGACGCCGGCCGGCCGGCCTGGGCGGACTGACCTGCGTTCACCCGCTCGTGTGACAGTGGAGGGCATGCCGACCAGCCCCTCCGACCTGCTCAACGCCGCCTACTCCGATGCCGACCGCACCATCGAGCTGCGCCGGCAGCTGCACCGGCACCCGGAGATCGGTCTGCACCTGCCGCGCACGCAGGCAGCGGTCCTGGAGGCGTTCGCGGAGCTGCCGATCGAGGTGACCACCGGGTCCTCGACCAGTTCGGTGGTGGGCGTGCTGCACGGCGCGCGGCCCGGCCCCACCTACCTGCTGCGCGGTGACATGGACGCGCTGCCGGTGCACGAGGACAGCGGCCTGCCGTTCGCCTCCGAGGTGCCCGGCGCGATGCACGCCTGCGGGCACGACACCCACGTGGCGATGCTGGTCGGGGCCGCGCGGCTGCTGGCCCGGCGGCGCGAGGAGCTGGCCGGCCAGGTCGTGTTCATGGTCCAGCCGGGGGAGGAGGGCTTCCACGGCGCCCGCTACATGCTCGACGAGGGGCTGCTCGAGGTCGTGCCCGAGGCGCCGGTGAGCGGTGCGTTCGCGCTGCACATCTCCTCGACCATGACCAGCGGGACGATCAACCTGCGCCCCGGGCCGATGATGGCCGCGGCCGACCAGTGGCGGATGACGCTGCGCGGCCGGGGCGGGCACGCCTCCGAGCCGCACGCCGCCGCCGACCCGATCCCCGTCGCGGCCGAGATCGTGCTGGCGCTGCAGGCGATGGTGACCCGCCGGGTCGACGTCTTCGACCCCGCCGTGGTCACCGTCGCGCACATCGAGGCCGGCTCGACGAACAACGTCATCCCCGACACCGCGGTGCTCGAGGGCACCATCCGGACGCTCTCGGCCGAGCGCCGGGCCGACGTCGTCGCGTCGGTGCAGCGGGTGTCCACCCACGTCGCGGCGGCCCACGAGATGGAGCTGCACTGGGAGCACTTCGAGGGCTACCCGGTCACGCGCAACGACCCGGGGGCGGCGGCGCAGGTGCTCGAGACCGCCGCCGCGCTGCTGGGCCGGCAGGCCAGCGTGCTGATGCCCGCCCCGCTCATGGGCGCGGAGGACTTCTCCTACGTGCTGCAGGCGGTGCCCGGCGTCATGGCGTTCCTGGGTGCGTGCCCCCCGGGGCTGGACCCCGCGACGGCGCCGGCCAACCACTCCAACCTGGTCGTCTTCGACGAGGAGCCGCTGCCGGCCGGCGTCGCCCTCTACGCGCAGATGGCACTGCAGGCCCTGTCGGGCTGACCGCTCAGGCCGAGGCGCGCCGGACCAGCGAGGTCGCGCAGACCCGCGTCTCGGCCGTGCGTTCACCGCTCTCGATCTGGTCGAGCAGCAGCTCCACCATCAGGCCGGTCATCTCGTCGAGGGGCTGCGCCACCGTCGTCAGCGGCGGATCGCACACGGCGGCCACCGCCGCGTCGTCGAACCCGACCACGGCGACGTCCTCGGGCACCCGGCGGCCGGCCGCCCGCAACGCCTGGAGCGCCCCGACGGCCATCGGGTCGGAGGCGACGAAGACGGCGTCCAGGTCGGGTGCGTCGGCCAGCAGCCGGGTCATGGCGCGCACGCCACCGGCCTCGGTGAAGTCCCCCTCGGCGACCAGTTCCGGCGCCGGGGTCCGCCCGGCCTCGGCGAGCGCGGCGCGGTACCCGGCGAGCCGGTCCAGCCCGGCCACCATGTCCGTCGGCCCGGAGATCGTGGCGATGCGGCGGCGGCCCAGGGACAGCAGGTGCCGGGTGGCCGCGGCGGCCCCGCCGGCGTTGTCGGCGTCGACGTAGGCGACCGGCCGGCCGTCCAGCGGGCGCCCGGAGAGGACCACCGGGACGTGGCCCCCGGTGAGGATGTCGGGCAGCAGGTCGTCGTTGTGCAGCGACATGAGGATCACGCCGTCGACGTGGCCCTGCCGCACGTAGCGGCCGATCTTCTCCTGCTCCCGCTCACCCCGGGCCGCCAGCAGCACCAGGTTCAGGTCGGTGTCGGCCAGCCGGGCGGACAACCCACGGACGATGCTGGCGAAGAACGGGTCGGAGAAGACCTGGGTGTCGGCCTCGGAGAGCACCAGGGCGATGGTGTCCGTGCGGCGGGTGACCAGGCTGCGGGCCATCCGGTTGGGCACGTAGCGCAGCGCCTCGACAGCGGCCTGCACGGCGACGCGGGCCTCGGGGCTGACCCGGGGTGAGTCGTTGATGACCCGGGAGACCGTCGCCCGGGAGACGCCGGCGAGGTCGGCCACCTCGCCCAGGGTCGGCGTGGACGTGCGCGCTCCGGTGGTGGTCACCGCCACCTCCTCTCGTCGGACGCCGACGGCGGGGAGGGCGCCGACGCGTCCTCCGTTGTCCCCACGCTAGCGCCATGAAAACGTTTCCACGACCCCCTTGACAGTGGTTTGTGACTCGGGCCACTCTTCCGGGCAACGTCGTGAGAGCGTTCTCACGGTGACGCCGGCACCCAGCCCCCGGGTGCGGCCGACGACCCCAGGAGGTCTGCGATGTCTGTGTCCGGGAAGGGCAGGGCGGTGTCGGCGGCGACGCTGGCCGTCGTCCTGATGACCGCCGCGTGCGGCGGCGGTGCCGACGCCAGCGATGAGCCGTACGACCCGGACGCACCGGTCACGCTCACGCTCGGCCTGTTCGGCACGTTCGACTTCGACAACGCGGGGCTCTACGAGGAGTACATGGAGCTCCACCCGAACGTCACCATCAAGCAGAACACCGTCGCCCAGTCCGCCCCCTACTACAAGTCGCTGCAGACCCGCCTGGCCGCGGGCTCCGGCCTCGACGACATCCAGGGGCTGGAGATCGGCTTCATCGCCGACGTCGTGGCCAACCACGCCGACGCCTTCGTCGACTTCGGGGCCGAGGAGAACGCCGACGAGCTCGAGGCCAACTTCTACGACTGGAAGTGGGGTCAGGCGAGCAGCCAGGACGGCAAGGTCGTGGGTCTGGGCACCGACGCCGGCCCGGAGGCCATGTGCTTCCGCAGGGACATGCTGGAGCAGGCCGGCCTGCCCACCGACCGCGCCGAGCTCGGCGAGCTGTGGTCGACGTGGGACGAGTACCTCGACGTCGCCCGCCGGTACCAGGCCTCGCCGACCAAGCCCGCGAACAGCTCCTTCGTCGACAGCCCGGCGAGCATCTTCTCCGCCTCGGTGTACCAGGGCGGGACGGCCTACAACGACGAGGACGGCAACCCGATCCCGGAGGAGAGCGACGGCGTCGAGTCGGCCTGGAGCTACGCCAGCCAGGCGGCCGAGGAGGGCCTGACCGCCAACCTGTCGCAGTTCGGGGACGAGTGGGTCGCGGCCTTCCCGAACAACGCGTTCGCCACGCTCGCCTGCCCGGCCTGGATGCTCGGCTACATCAAGTCGCAGATGGGTGACGAGGGCGCCGGCCTGTGGGACGTCGCGCCGCTGCCCGGCTCCAGCGAGTCCGCCGCGAACTGGGGCGGGGCCTGGCTCGGGGTCCCGGCCGACGGCCCGAACGTCGAGGCCGCCAAGGACCTCGTCGAGTGGCTGACCGCCCCCGAGCAGCAGGTCAAGCTCTTCACCCGCACCGGGCACTTCCCGTCCAGCCCGCAGGCGGCCGAGGACCCGGCCGTCGTCGGGCACGTCGACGACTACTTCAGCGGTGCGCCGACCGGCGAGATCTTCGGCGAGTCGGCGGCGGCCATCAAGCGGACGCCGATCGGCCCGTACGACACCCAGATCCAGGAGGCGTTCACCACGGCGCTGACCGACGTCGCGTCGAGCAGGACCGATCCCGACGAGGCCTTCCAGGACGCGCTCAAGGCCTCGCAGCAGGCCATCGGCGGCTGAGCTCCGGCTCGGCGCACGCCCACCGGACGCGGTGCCCGGGAGAGATCCCGCTCCCGGGCACCTGCACCCCGCCGCCCCCGGCCGACCCCGGGGACCCCCGGTCCGCCCGTACCCGAAGAGCCCGAGGCCCCGCATGACCATCGCGAGCCAGAGCCCCACCCAGGCGCTCGTCGCAGCCCCCGCTCCCGCCACCCCTCCCGCCCAGCGCCCCCCGGCCCGCCGCCGCCGGCGGCTCAGCCAGAACCGGTGGGGCTACGCCTACGTCGCGCCGTTCTTCCTCGTCTTCGGGGCCTTCAGCCTCTATCCGTTCCTCTACACCGCCTGGGTGTCCCTGCACCGCACCAGCCTGTCGAACATCGACGGCGGCACCTGGGTGGGCCTGGAGAACTACCGCAACCTGTTGCAGAGCGAGTTCTTCTGGAACGCCGCCCGGAACACCCTCACGATCGGCATCCTCGCCACGGTGCCGCAGCTGTGCATGGCCGTGGGCCTGGCGCACCTGCTGAACTACAAGCTCCGCGGCCGGACCTTCTTCCGGACCGTGATGCTCATGCCCTACGCCACGAGCATCGCCGCCGCGACGCTGGTGTTCGCCCAGCTCTTCGGCCGGGACTACGGGCTGATCAACACCGCGCTGGAGGCGGTGGGGCTGGAGCGGATCGACTGGGAGAGCGGCACCTGGAGCAGCCAGTTCGCCATCGCGGTGATCGTCACCTGGCGCTGGACGGGCTACAACGCGCTGATCTACCTGGCGGCCATGCAGTCCATCCCCGGTGAGCTCTACGAGGCCGCCGAGATCGACGGGGCCAGCCGGTGGAAGCAGTTCCTCCACGTCACGGTCCCGTCGCTGCGGCCCACGATCCTGTTCACGATCGTCGTCTCGACGATCGGGGCGGTGCAGCTGTTCGGCGAGCCGCTGCTGTTCGCCGGCAACGGCACGACGTCAGGTGGCTCCTCGGGGCAGTACCAGACGCTCGGCCTGCTGATGTACCAGCAGGGCTGGAGCAACTTCCACATCGGTCAGGCGGCCACCACGGCCTGGGCGATGTTCATGATCATCCTGCTCGTCGTGGGGCTGAACGCCGTCATCGGCCGCCTCCGCGCCCGGGCCGACCGGTAGGGGCCGGACATGACCATCACGCTGCCCGGCACCCGCACCACCGACGTCCGGCCCGTCACCGCGCGCGGCGGCCGCCCCCGCAGGGGGAGGGGCACCAGGTCCGGCAAGGCCGGGCCGGTGACCTACACGCTGCTCACCCTCACCGCGCTGGTGTCGATCTTCCCGCTGTACTGGACGGTGGTGGCCGGATCGCACACCAACGCCGAGCTCGCCGCCACGCCGCCGCCGTTCCTGCCCAGCGCCAGCCTCTTCGACAACTTCGCCGCGGCGCTGGAGCAGGCGCCCATCGGCAAGGCGATCCTCAACTCGGTGCTGGTCTCCGGGGCGATCACCGTCGGCACCGTGCTGTTCTGCACGCTGGCCGGTTTCGCCTTCGCCAAGCTGCAGTTCCGCGGCCGGGGAGTGCTCCTCGCGCTGGTCATCGGCACGATGATGGTGCCGACCCAGCTGTCGGTGATCCCGCTGTTCATGATGATCGCCGACCTGCAGTGGGTGAACCAGCTGCAGGCGGTCATCCTGCCGACGCTGGTCAGCGCCTTCGGCGTCTTCTTCATGCGGCAGTACCTGATCAGCGCCCTGCCGAACGAGCTGCTCGAGGCCGGGCGCGTGGACGGCGCCTCCACGTTCCGGATCTTCTGGTCCATCGTCGTCCCGGTCGCCCGGCCGGCGATGGCCGTCCTGGCGATGCTGACGTTCCTGACCGCCTGGAACGAGTTCTTCTGGCCGCTCATCGCCCTGACCACCGCCAACCCGACGGTGCAGGTGGCGCTGGCCGGCCTCGGCTCCGGTTACGTGCCGCAGCAGTCGGTGATCATGGCCGGCACCCTGCTCGGCACCCTGCCCGTGCTCGTCGTCTTCACGATCCTCGGCAAGCAGATCGTCGGCGGGATCATGCAGGGCGCGGTCAAGGGATGACGGCCGGCCTCCAGCGGCGCCCCGCGAGGCGCCGTCCCGCAGCGCGTCCGTGCGCTCCCCAGCCCACCCCTTCCTCCCGAAAGAGGCCCGTCCCATGGCGACCGTGACGTTCGAGCAGGCCACCCGCATCTACCCGAGGACCGAACGGCCGGCGGTCGACGGGCTCGACCTCCGGATCGACGACGGCGAGTTCCTCGTCCTCGTCGGACCCTCGGGCTGCGGCAAGTCCACGTCGCTGCGGATGCTGGCCGGTCTCGAGGAGGTCGACACCGGCGCCATCCGCATCGGCGACCGCGACGTCACCGACTCCCCGCCCAAGGACCGCGACATCGCGATGGTCTTCCAGAGCTACGCCCTCTACCCGCACATGACCGTCGAGCAGAACATGGGCTTCGCGCTCCGGCTCGCCGGCATCGGCAAGGCCGAGATCGCCCGGCGGGTGGCCGAGGCAGCGGCGATCCTGGACCTGAGCGACTACCTGCAGCGGCGGCCCAGGGCGCTGTCCGGCGGCCAGCGGCAACGGGTCGCGATGGGCCGGGCGATCGTGCGGAGCCCGCAGGTGTTCCTCATGGACGAGCCGCTGTCCAACCTCGACGCCAAGCTGCGGGTGCAGACCCGCACCCAGATCGCCCAGCTGCAGCGGCGGCTCGGGACCACCACCGTCTACGTCACCCACGACCAGGTCGAGGCCATGACGATGGGCGACCGCGTGGCCGTGCTCAAGGACGGTCTGCTGCAGCAGTGCGACACCCCGGGGGCGCTCTACGACCGGCCGGCCAACGCCTTCGTCGCCGGGTTCATCGGCTCACCGGCGATGAACCTCGTGACCGGTCCGGCGGTCGACGGCGGCGTCCGGCTGGGGTCGGCGGTCCTCCCCGTCCCGCGCGACCGACTGGCCCGGGCCTCGGCCGGCACGGGCAGCGTCACCGTCGGGTTCCGGCCCGAGTGCCTGGAGGCGGCCGCGCCCGGCGAGGGCTTCCCGGTCGTCGTCGACGTCGTCGAGCAGCTCGGCTCCGATGCCTTCCTCTACACGCGGCTGCCGGTGGGCGACACGGGGGAGCAGCTGCACTCCTCCGACGTCGTCGTGCGGGTCGAGCCGCGCAGCGCCCCGCCCGTGGGCGCCACGGTGTGGCTCCGGGGCGCCGCCGGCGGCCTGCACGTCTTCGACCCCGCCTCGCAGGCCCGCGTCGACTGAAGAAGGACCCCCTGCCCCCGCCGCTCGCACGCTCGCGGCGGGTCTCTGCAGGGGCCACGGACCTCACCCACGCCACAAGGAGAAACGCGCCCATGACCTCGACCGACGTCCGTCCGGAACTCGCTCCCGGGTTGGCCTTCCCGCCCGGCTTCACCTTCGGCGCGGCCACCGCCGCCTACCAGATCGAGGGTGCGGTCGACGTCGACGGCCGCGGCCCCTCGATCTGGGACACCTTCAGCCACACCCCGGGCGCCACCTACCTGGGGCACACCGGCGACGTCGCCGTCGAGCACTACACGCGCTACCCGCAGGACGTGCGGCTGATGGCCGACCTCGGCCTCTCGGCGTACCGCTTCTCGGTCGCCTGGTCGCGGGTCCTGCCCGAGGGCGCCGGCCGGGTGGAGCAGCGCGGGCTGGACTTCTACCGGCGGCTGGTCGACGAGCTCCTGGGCCAGGGGATCGAACCGTGGCTGACGCTCTACCACTGGGACCTGCCGCAGGCCCTGCAGGACGCCGGGGGATGGGCCGCCCGCGACACGGCGGCGCGCTTCGCCGACTACGCCGAGGTCGTGCACGGGGCGCTCGGGGACCGGGTGCGGCACTGGTCGACGCTCAACGAGCCGATGTGCAGCGCGCTGCTGGGGCACATGTCCGGGCAGCACGCGCCGGGGCAGCAGGACCCGGTCGCGGCCGCGCGGGCGACCCACCACCTGCTGCTCGGCCACGGTCTGGCCACCCAGGCCCTGCGGTCGCGGGGCGCGGACAGCCTGGGGGTCACGCTGAACTTCACGCCGATGACGCCGGCCACCGACCGGCCCGAGGACGTCGACGCCGCCCGGCGGCTGGACGGCCAGCAGAACCGGATGTTCCTGGTGCCGATCGCGACCGGGGAGTACCCGGCCGACGTCGTGGCCGACCTCGCGGCGGCCGGGGCGCCGCTGCCGGTCGAGGACGGCGACCTGGCGGTGATCGCGGCGCCGCTGGACTGGCTCGGCGTCAACTACTACTTCGAGTCGACGGTGGCGGTGGGGGAGCGGCCCGCCGGCCGGCCGACGTCGTTCATCGGCGCCGAGGACGTCGTCGAGCTCGAACCGGAGGGGCCCACCACCACGATGGGCTGGGGGATCAGCCCCGGCGCCTTCACCCGGCTGCTGCTGAGGATCGCGAGCCAGGCGCCGGGCCTGCCGCTCGTGATCACCGAGAACGGCTCGGCGTGGCCGGACGAGGTGTCCGACGACGGGGCGGTGCACGACCCCGAGCGGACCGACTACCTGCTGCGCCACCTCGAGGCCGTCACCGAGGCGATCGAGGGCGGTGCCGACGTCCGCGGGTACTTCGCGTGGTCGCTGCTGGACAACTACGAGTGGGCGCGGGGGTACGCGCAGCGCTTCGGGCTCGTGCACGTCGACTACGCCACGCAGCAGCGCACCCTCAAGGACAGCGCCCACGCCTACGCCGAGGTGTTGCGGGCGCACCGCGAGCAGGGCTGAGCCGGCCCGGCGGACGTCCAGCCGTGCCGTGACGCGGCTGGACGTCCGTCCGAGCGGCTCGACCCGCCTCCCCGGACGAGGAGGCGGGCCGACCCGTCACGTTGCCGGGCTGGGGTCCGAGCGCTCCTCCGCGGGCGCGGCCTGCACGTCGCGCACCTGGTACTTCTCCACCGCCTGGCGGACGGTCGCGCGGTCGACCTGCCCCTTGTCGGCCAGGGAGGCGAGCACCCGCACCACGATCGACTCGGCGTCGACGTGGAAGTGCCGGCGCAGCGCCGGGCGGGTGTCGGAGAGACCGAACCCGTCGGTGCCCAGCGTGGACATCCCGCCCGGGACGTAGGGCGCGATCAGGTCGGGGACCGAACGCATCCAGTCCGACACCGCGACGACCGGCCCCTCGGCGTCCTGCAGCTTCGCCGTCACGAACGGGACCTGCGGGTCCTCCTCCGGGTGCAGCAGATTGTGCTCGGCGACCTCGTCGGCCTGCCGGCGCAGCTCACCCCACGACGTCACCGACCACACGTCGGCCGAGACGCCCCAGTCCTGCGCCAGGAGCTCCTGGGCCCGCAGCGCCCACGGCACGGCGACGCCGGAGGCCAGGATCTGCGCCTTGTGCCCGTCGAGCTGCGGTCCCTCGGCGTAGCGGTACATGCCGGCCAGCAGACCCGGCACGTCCAGGTCCTCCGGCTCGGCCGGCTGCACGAAGGGCTCGTTGTAGACCGTCAGGTAGTACATGACGTCCGCCGACCGGTGGCCGCCCAGCGGGGCGCCCGGGTCGTCGCCGTACATCCGGACGAGGGCGTCGCGGGTGATGTGGGCGACCTCGTAGGAGAAGGCCGGGTCGTAGGAGACCACCGCCGGGTTGGTGTGGGCGAGCAGGAGCGAGTGCCCGTCCTCGTGCTGGAGGCCCTCGCCGTTGAGCGTCGTCCGGCCCGCGGTGGCGCCGAGGATGAAGCCGCGGGTCATCTGGTCGGCGGCCGCCCAGAAGCCGTCGCCGGTCCGCTGGAACCCGAACATCGAGTAGAAGATGTAGATCGGGATCATCGGCTCGCCGTGCGTGGCGTACGAGCTGCCGACGGCGGTGAACGACGCCGTGGAGCCGGCCTCGTTGATGCCCTCGTGCAGGATCACGCCCTGCTCGGACTCCTTGTAGGCCAGCATGAGCTCGCGGTCGACCGACGTGTAGCGCTGGCCAGCCGGGTTGTAGATCTTGTGGCTGGAGAAGAGCGAGTCCAGGCCGAAGGTGCGGGCCTCGTCCGGGATGATCGGCACGAACCGCGGGCCGAGCTCCTTGTCCTTGAGCAGCTCCTTGAGCAGGCGGACGAACGCCATCGTCGTCGCCACCTCCTGCTTGCCGGAGCCGCGGCGCAGCACCTCGAGCGCCTTGTCGTCGGGCGCCTTGAGCGCCTTGGCCTCCGACCGGCGCCGGGGTACCGCCCCACCCAGCTGCCGGCGCCGCTCGAGCATGTACTTCATCTCGTCGGAGTCCGGGTCGGGCTTGTAGTACGGCGGCAGGGTCTTGTCGAGCGCCGAGTCGGGGATGTCCAGGTAGAGCCGGTCGCGGAAACCGGCGAGGTCCTCGGCGGTCAGCTTCTTCATCTGGTGGGTGGAGTTGCGGCCCTCGAAGTGGCTGCCCAGCGTCCAGCCCTTGATGGTCTTGGCGAGGATGACCGTGGGCTGGCCCTTGTGGTCCATGGCGGCCTTGTAGGCGGCGTAGACCTTGCGGTAGTCGTGGCCACCGCGGGCGAGGTCCCACACCTCCTTGTCGCTCATGTGCTCCACGAGCTTGCGGGTGCGCGGGTCGCGGCCGAAGAAGTGCTCGCGGACGAAGGCGCCGTCCTCGGCCTTGTAGGTCTGGTAGTCGCCGTCGGGCGTGGAGTTCATCAGGTGGACCAGCGCGCCGTCGCGGTCGGCGGCCAGCAGCTTGTCCCAGCCGCGGCCCCAGATCACCTTGATGACGTTCCAGCCGGCGCCGCGGAAGAACGACTCCAGCTCCTGGATGACCTTGCCGTTGCCGCGCACCGGGCCGTCGAGGCGCTGCAGGTTGCAGTTGATGACGAAGGTGAGGTTGTCGAGCTCCTCGCGGGCGGCCAGGCCGATGGCGCCCAGCGACTCGGGCTCGTCCATCTCGCCGTCGCCGAGGAACGCCCAGACGTGCTGGTCGGAGGTGTCCTTGATGCCGCGGTCGTGCAGGTACCGGTTGAACCGGGCCTGGTAGATCGCGTTCAGCGGGCCCAGGCCCATCGAGACGGTGGGGAACTCCCAGAAGTCCGGCATGAGCCGGGGGTGGGGGTAGGAGGACAGGCCGCCGCCGGGGTGGCTGACCTCCTGCCGGAAGCCGTCGAGCTGCTGCTCGGTCAGCCGGCCCTCGAGGAACGCGCGGGCGTAGATGCCGGGGGAGGCGTGGCCCTGGAACCAGATCTGGTCACCGCCGCCGGGGTGGTCCTTGCCGCGGAAGAAGTGGTTGAAGCCCACCTCGTACAGCGACGCCGACGACGCGTAGGAGGAGATGTGCCCGCCGACGCCGATCCCGGGCCGCTGGGCGCGGTGGACCATGATCGCGGCGTTCCAGCGGATGTAGGCGCGGATCCGGCGCTCGATGTGCTCGTCGCCGGGGAAGTACGGCTCGCGCTCCGGCGCGATCGTGTTGATGTAGTCGGTGCTGCGCAGCGACGGGACGCCGACCTGCTGCTCGCGGCTGCGCTCGAGCATCCGCAGCATCAGGTACCGAGCGCGGTTGCGGCCCGCGTGGTCGATGACGGCGTCGAGCGAGTCGACCCACTCCTGGGTCTCGTCGGGGTCGGTGTCGATCAGCTGGCTCGGCAACCCACTGGTGATGACCGGGCGGGGCTGGCCTGTGTCGCGGGCGGGGTCGCCGTCCGTCTGCTGCGGTGCGCTCATGCCCCCATCGTCCACCGCCGGAGTAGTCGCCGTCACGTCTCGTCCCGATCTTCGGTGTCGTCGTGTCGCTCCGGACCGGCCCCGGGACGGTGAGCCCCGTGCGTGCAGGCTTGCGCCGTGCCCGTCATGGCCTACGCTTCCGACCTGCGGTGCCTTCCGTAGCGGCACCGCCCCCGGGCGGGCGACCGCCGGGAGGCGAACGCGTCGGCGCAGCGAGAGGGGTGACATGACCGGGGTGCGGGTGGTCCTCGCGCTGGTCCTGTCCTCCTCCGACGGCTCCCGGTCGCTCGGCGCACATCGCCTCCGCGTCGTCGGCACGGTCGTCCCGTGACCCGTCCCCGCGCGGTCACCGTCCCGACAGGGCACCATCCACACCACACCGGATCATCAGCAGGAGCGGCACGCATGGAGGAACAGCAGGGATGAGCGTCGACAGCGCCGGCATGGCGGCCCGGCTGGGCATCAAGCCGGGCATGGTCGTGCAGGAGCTCGGCTGGAGCGAGGACGCCGACGAGGACCTGCGCGACTCCATCATCGGGGCCTCCGGCAGCGAGATGGTCGACGAGGACACCGACGAGGTGGCCGACGTCGTGATCCTCTGGTGGCGGGAGGACGACGGCGACCTGTTCGACGCCCTCACCGACGCGCTGACCTCGCTGGCCGACGAGGGTGTGGTGTGGCTGCTCGTGCCCAAGACGGGCCGGCCGGGTCACGTGGAGCCCGGCGACGTCACCGAGGTGGCGCCCACCGCGGGGCTCTCGCAGACCAGCAGCGTCTCCGCGGCCAAGGACTGGTCGGGCATCCGCCTGGTCACGCCGAAGGCCGCGCGCAGCCGCCGTTGACCCGCTCACCGGCGCGCTCCGCCGGTGCGGCACGATCGCCGTCATGAGCCTCTCCGTCGGCGATCGCGCCCCCGAGTTCAGCCTTCGCGACCAGGACAAGCAGGTCGTGTCCCTCACCGAGCTGCGGGGCACGCCCGTGCTGCTGGTCTTCTACCCGTTCGCCTTCTCCGGCATCTGCACCGGTGAGCTGTGCCAGCTGCGCGACGAGCTGGCCGCCTACACCGACGCCGGCGTCACGGTGCTGGCCATCAGCACCGACCCGGTGTTCAGCCTCAAGGCCTTCAAGGAGCAGGAGGGCTTCGACTTCCCGCTGCTGTCGGACTTCTGGCCGCACGGTGAGGTCGCGAAGGCCTACGGCGTGTTCAACGACAAGGCCGGCATGGCCGTCCGCGGCACCTTCCTCGTCGACGCCGAGGGTGCCGTCGCCTTCACCGAGGTGAACGGGCCCGGTGACGCGCGCGAGCAGTCCGGCTGGAAGGACGCCGTCGCGAAGCTCGCGGCCTGAGGCGGGCCGACCACAGGGCCCGGGGCACCTACCCTGGGCCCGCGGGGCGCGTAGCTCAGCGGTAGAGCGCTCGCCTTACAAGCGAGTGGTCGGGGGTTCGAACCCCTCCGCGCCCACCCCGTGACGTACTGGAACGGCCCTCCTCCAGGGGCCCGCCGCGAGCTTGCGAGCGGTGGGGAGGAGGAGGGTCCTTCCTCAGGCGGCGGATGCGGCGGAGATGTCGACCGGGCCGGGGGCCGCGGGCGTCGCGGGCTTCGGGAAGGCCGGGCGCAGGAACGCCGGGGCCTTGAACGGCTGCCAGCTCCCCTCGGGCTGGGCGAGCCGGTCGGCGACCGCCCAGATGGCCGCCGGGTGGTGGCCGATGCCCAGGTGGCTGGCCGTCACGGCGATGTTCTCGCAGCGCTCGCCGGGCACGTTGAGGCAGGTCTGCCAGTGCACGATGCCGTCGAAGTGCGAGTAGATCGAGGTGGCCGGCACGGGGAGCGGGCAGCCCTCGGACTCCAGCGGGTACTGACGCTGCTCCACGTGCAGGTGGGCGAAGCGGTCGAACGCCTTGCCGGCCCGGGTCTGGCTGTGCCGCTCGATGCGGAACGGGCTGCCGAGGGTGATCACCTGGCGCACCTGGTCGGGGCGCTGCCGGGCGAGGTCGCGGGCGAAGATGCCGCCCAGGCTCCAGCCGATGACGGTCACCTCACGGCGGTAGCGGCCGTGGAGGTAGTCCAGCTTGTCGCGCAGGCCGTTGACGCAGAGGGCGGTCGGGCCGATGTTGCGGCCCAGCCCCCAGCCGTGCACCCGGTAGCCGAGCCGCCGGAGCGTCGCACGGAGGACGCGGGTGGAGTTGTCGTCGGCGAGCAGGCCGGGGAGGACGAGCACGGGGTGGCCGTCACCCTTGGGCAGCCGGGTCGCGAGCGGCCGCGCAGCCAGGTAGAGGCCGTAGTCGGCGACCGCCCGCCCGGGCTCGGTGAGGTAGAGCGGGAGTGCCGGGCCGTCGCCCTGCTGTCGTGCCACGTCGTCCTCCTGGCTGCCGTTCGTTCGTGGAAGGGCTGTACCAAGATGGGGCCTGGCTCACACTTGCGATAGACAACCACGCGGGCAGATGTTGCCGAATTGTGGCCTACGCCATATCGGACGTCGGCGTTCCGCGTGGTTGCGGGGGCCCCCGGCCACTGCGGCGCCTGGCAGGACGTGCCACGGTACGGGCTCCGGAACGGCGAGGGGAGCGCGAATGGGCGGGAACGGTATGCCGGGGGACAGCCGCACTGTCGACCTCGGCGGTCCGGTGCACTACGTGGACTTCGGCGGGCCGGCGGACGGCCCGGTGCTGGTCCTGGTGCACGGCCTGGGCGGCTCGCACCTCAACTGGGACCTCTTCGCCCCGCTCGTCCGGGAGCACGCCCGCCTGTTTGCCCTCGACCTGCCGGGCTTCGGGCGCAGCGAGCCCGGCGGCCGCACGGCCAGCGTCTCGGCGAACGTGGCCGTCCTGCACCGCTTCCTCACCGAGGTGGTGGGCGAGCCCGCGGTGCTGGTCGGCAACTCCATGGGCGGGATGATCTCGATCCTGGAGACCGGGGAGCACCCCGCGGCCGTGCGCGGCCTGGTGCTGCTGGACCCGGCGGTGCCCGGCCCGCGGCGGGCGCTGGACCCGCTCGTGGCGATCACGTTCGCCCTCTACGCGCTCCCGTTCGTCGGCGAGCGGTTCCTGGGGTGGCGCCGCCAGCGCCAGTCCGCGCTCGCCCGGGTCCGGGAGATGCTGCAGCTGTGCGGGGTGGATCCCGACCAGGTGCCCTCGCAGGTCATCGACCGGTCGGTCGGCCTGCTCGAGGAGCGCAAGGACGTCGAGGGCATGGACCGCGCCTTCCTCGCCGCGGCCCGCTCGCTGCTGAAGGTGCTCGCCGACCCGCGGCGCTACCGCTCGGCGATGGCGTCGATCGGGGCGCCCGTGCTGCTCGTCCACGGCGAGCGCGACCGGCTGGTGCCGGTGGCCGCGGCCAGGGACATCGCCCGCCGGCACCCGGCCTGGCGGTACGTCGAGATGTCCGGCGTGGGGCACGTCCCGCAGCTGCAGGAGCCCGACCGGGTCGCCGGTGAGGTGCTCGGCTGGATGCGGCAGGAGGCGCTCACCGGCTCGCAGGCCTGAGCCGGCGACGGCGCCGGACCCCGAACGGGGTACCGGCGCCGCCCGCCCTCAGCGGTCCTCGCGCAGGGTGTCGCGCAGCGCCTCCAGCCCGGTGTAGCGCGGCTGCCAGCCGAGCTCCTCGCGGGCCCGGGTGGTGTCCATGATCGCCGGCCGGCTGGCCGCCTCGATCCACTCGGCGACCGGCGGCAGGAACGGCAGCCGGGAGACCGCGCGGGCGGCCGCCTGGGCCGGCGCGGCCGGCAGCGGGATCGGGATGGCGCCGAACTCCCGGGCCACGTCCGCGGCGGTCAGGACCCCGTCGCCGGCGATGTTGTATGCCCCGGCCGGGCCTGCCCCGACCACGCACAGCAGCAGTGCCTGGCCGACGTCGTCCTGGTGGACGAACTGCAGCGGGTGCGTGGGCACCAGCAGGGGGACCGGGACCGGCAGCCGCCGCGGGCGGCCGAAGAGCTTGCGGCCCAGCGGGGCCAGCGGCCCGGGGAGCACGTCCTTGGCGCCGATCGCGTGCGGCCCCAGCACCACCGGCGGACGCAGCAGGTACAGGTCCAGCTCGGGCGCGGCGGCGGATTCGTCCGCCAGCAGGTGCTCGAGCTCGGCCTTCTCCTGGGCGTAGAACAACCGGGCCGCCGGGCGGACCGGCCACTCCTCGCTGATCCGGTCGGGGTTGTCGCGGTGGAAGCCGTACGCCGCGACCGACGAGGAGTAGACGAAACGCTTCGCGCCCACGGCCGCCGCCGCCCGGAAGACGTTCAGCGTGCCGTCGACGTTGATCGCGCGGGTCGTCTCGCGGGAGGCGTTGCCGGTGATCAGGAAGGCCAGGTGCACCACGACGTCGGCGCCCTCGAAGGCCTCCCGCAGCGTCTCGGGGTCGCGCACGTCGCCCTGGCGGTAATGCATCTTCGTCCAGCCGCGCTCGGCCGGGTCGAAGGGTCGCCGGGCGATGCCGATGACCCGCCCGATCCGGTCGTCGTCCTGGAGCAGCGGCACCAGGCCGGCCCCGAAGGTGCCGGTCGGCCCGGTGACGGCCACCGTCAGCTTCTTCGCGTCGCCCGACCTTCCCCGCCTGCCCGCCGCGCCGCCGGCCCGCTGCCTGCCCGGGCTCACCGGGCGGCTGCCCGCGCCGCGGGCTTCGCGCCCGCCGGCTGCGTGACCTCGGGGGTCGCCTTCTCCGCCCGCGCGTACTCCAGCAGCTCCTCGATGCCCGACCGGATGCCGCCGGAGAGCACGTCCACGTCGGGGAAGGCGTCGAAGTCGGCGTTGATGCCGAAGGTCATCGTCTTCAGGTAGCTGAAGATCCCGATCGAGCACCGGGTGCCACCGGCGATGGGCACGTACGCGTGGGCGGTGGACATCCGCCGGCCGAGCACGTAGAGCGGCACCCGCGGGCCCGGCACGTTCGTGGTGACCGCCTGGCACCACATCTGGCCGGCCTGCACCGCGGCCCGGACGCCGAGGGAGAGCAGTGAGGGCGCCACGAAGTCACCCATCGAGATGATCGACGGGACGTCGACGGCCTGCATCGCCTTCTTGTACTCGTCCATCTGGCCGCGGACGGTCCGCAGACGGGACACCGGGTCCGGATCGCCCACGGGGAGGTCGACGAACACCGCCGAGACCCGGTTGTCCAGGCTGCCCTTCTGGTTCTCCGACCGGACCGACACCGGCACCATCGAGCGGACCACCAGGTTCTCCGAGGAGAGCTCGCCGCGGCCCTTGAGCAGGTCGCGGAAGCCCTTGGTGATGGCGGCCAGCACGACGTCGTTGACGGTGCCGCCCAGCGCGGTGCGGACCTCCTTGAACTCGTCGAAGTTGCCGGCGGTCCACGCCCAGCGCCGGTGGGGGCCGATGGGCCCGTTGAGCGAGCGGGCGGTGGGCGTCGCGGCCTGCTTGGCCAGCGAGGGGATGGTCTGGGCCAGCGTGCGGCCGGAGTCGGCCACGCTCTTGGCGGTGCGGACGGCGCTGCCCACGGTGGGCAGGCTGGTCAGCGTGCGCAGCGGCTGGGTCACCGCCTCGGTGACCGCGCCGGCCACGAGCGCGACGCCGGAGGGGTCGCGGCGGGGTGTCCAGTCCCGCGGCTCGTCGTGCTCGGCGTCGGGGGAGAGGTCGAACATCAGCTGCATGAGGTCGGTGCCGGCGACGCCGTCGACCATGCAGTGGTGGACCTTGGAGATGATCGCCCAGCGGCCCTCGGCGAGGCCCTCCACCAGCCACAGCTCCCACAGCGGCTTGGCCATGTCGAGACGCTGGCCGAGCACCCGGCCGGCCAGGTTGCGCAGCTGCTCGTCACTGCCCGGCGAGGGCACCGCGGTGTGCCGGACGTGGTAGAGGATCTGGAAGTGGGGGTCGTCCACCCACATCGGGCGGCCCAGCTGCAGCGGCACCTCGCGCACGCGCTGCCGGTACCGGGGGACCCGCGGCAGCTTGCTCAGCAGCAGCCGGACGACGTCGCCGTAGGTCGGGGCGGGGCCCTCGAACACGGCGACCGAGCCCACGTGCATGGGTGTGTTCTCGCTCTCCGCGAAGTAGAACCCGCTGTCGAGGGCGCTCATGCGATCCACGTCTCGCTCCTAGCCGCCCCACCTGGTCTCGGTCGGGCCGTCGCACGGTCTCGGTTGGCCGCCGAAGTTAGGTGTGTCGCGGAGTACGCGCAACCTGAGCATGTGGCGGCGGACACACTCTGCATGCCCCGCTGCTCCGCTGGTCAACCGGCCCGGCGCTGTCCGGCCTCCACCCGGTCGAGCAGCTCCAGCAGTGCCCGGTCCACCACGTCGGTCCGGGTGAGGTTGACGCTGTGCCCGGCCCCCTGCACGACCACCAGCTCGGCGTCCGCGCCGATCCCCGCGGCCAGCCGCCGGCCGTGCTCGACGGGGGTGAGCCGGTCGTGCGTGGCGGCGACGACGGTGACCGGGATCCGGCTCAGCACCGGCAGCGCGGCGTACTCCTCGTGGTCGAGGAAGGTCGCGTAGAAGGCGGCGGTGACGGGGAACGGCGTCTCCTCCAGCAGGTTCTGGACGAGCCGGACGCTCGTCGGGTCGGCGTCGGCCCGGGTGCCGAAGAGCAGCCGGCGGGTGAACCAGCGGCCGAAGACGCTGCCGCGACGCCGGAACCGCTCGAGCAGCGGGGCCACCAGCTGCAGGCCCCAGAGGTAGACGGGCAGCAGCCGCAGCCACCGGACCACCTTGACCGCCCGCCCGAGGATGCCGGTCTCCACCAGGCCGCCGGCGGAGGTCGCCAGCAGGAAGGCGCCCACCACCCGGGGGCCGAACAGCTCCGGGCGCCGGCGGGCCAGCGCCATGATGCTCATGCCGCCCATCGAGTGGCCGACCAGCACGACCGGGCCGGAGGGCACGACGGCGTCGAGCACCTGGGCCAGGTCGCGGCCGGTGCGGTCGATGGTGGCGTCCGGCAGGGGCGTGGCGGCCGACCGGCCGTGCCCGCGCTGGTCCCAGAACACCAGCCGGGCCCGGTCGCGCAGCGCCCGCCGCTGCAGCTCCCACTCCGCCAGGCGGGCGGTGAACCCGTGGCAGAACACCACCGTCAGCGGCGCCTGCGGGCCGTCACCCGCCCCACCGCCCCCATCCGGCCCGTCGAACTCCACGTGCAGGTCGACGCCGTCGTCGGTCCTGACGACGCGCGACCCCGGCGGGGGCGGCACGTCGAGCGGGGGCAGGGTCAGCAGGGGCGGATCGCTCGGCACCGCGCCATCCCAGGGCCCCGCGGCGGGCGGCGCAACCGGAGGATCAGCGCGGGGCGCGCCAGGAGGGCGCGGACTCCCGCATCAGCCGGCGGACCGCGTCCACCTCGCGGGCGACCGGGGCGAGGACGCCGTCGGCGTGCAGCTCCGCGTCGTCGGGGGCCCGGTGGGCCCGGACGTCGTCCTCCAGCCTGCGGATCGCCCGGCGCAGCGTGGCCACCTGCGCGAGGTCGGGTGCCGGCTCCCCGCCGCGGGTGGCGATCACCGCCTCGGTGACGGCGTCGGAGGTGCGCTCCAGCTGGACGATGACCGGCCACCAGGCGGCGGCGCGGGTGCTGATCGGGGGCGGTTCGGCCAGGCGGCGCTGCAACTGCGTCTGGAGCTCGGTGAGCGCGCGGTAGTTGCGCCGCCGGGCACGGCGCCGTTCGGCCGGGCTGCCGGTGAAGGCGGCGTCGACGAACTCGTCCAAGGTCACGGCGGCGTCGCGCAGCGCCTGGTCCAGCGGCGCCCGCCAGGTCTGCGGCCACAGCAGGTAGCCGAACACCAGCACGATGGCGCAGCCGACCAGGGTGTCGAGCAGCCGGGCGCCGACCAGCCCCGGTCCGCCGGGCAGCGCCAGGTCGAGCATCAGGATGATCAGCGGCGTCTGGAAGACCGAGAACAGGCCGAAGTTGGTGTCGCGGGCCCAGGGCAGCACGGCGGCCGAGGCGGCGAGCGCCACGACCACCCAGCCGTTGCGCGGCAGCACCGCCAGCAGCGCCGACCCCAGCAGGACGCCGAGGAGCGTGCCCGCGCCCCGCTGGATCGCCCGCGTGAAGACCGATCCGAAGTCGGGCTTGAGCACGATCGCCACGGTCAGCAGCACCCAGTAGGGGCGCTCGAACGGCAGGTACTGCCGCGCCACCTCCGCGACCGACATGCACAGCGCCAGCCGGACGGCGAAGGCGCGGGCGTCGGCGCTGGACAGCGTGCGCTCGGCGACGGCGCGCAGCCGCGCCCGCGTCGTCTCCACGGCCGGGAGCGCCGCGGCGCTGGCCCGTTCCTCCGGATCGCCGACGACGTTCCACGCCAGCCGGACGCCGTGCCGCACCGCGCGCACCGCGGGGGGTCCCTGTTCCAGGGCCGGCGGCCGGTCCTCCGCCAACGGCCGGCTGCCCGCCACCGCCGCGGCCAGCGCGTGCGCCGCGGCGATGTCCTGGGGATCGGCCGGCACCCCGGCGCGGGCGGCGGCCACGGCGCCCTCCACCAGCGGCGCCGCGGCGTTGAGCACGCCGGCCAGCTCCGAGAGCTCCCTGGTCCGGCCGGAGGACCGGCTGCGGCTGCGGATGACCCGGTCGTAGGCCGCGTTCAGCGCCGTGGTCAGGGCCCGCCGGGCTGCCGGCGCCCCGTCGGTGCCGGCGGACCCGAGCAGGTCGGCGATGCGCGTGAAGACCGCGGCGACCGCCGAGCGGTCGGGGTCGACCGCCTCGGTGCGGATCTGGACCAGCGTGCCGAGCGTCGCGAAGGCCGCTCCGCAGAGGAAGAACCCGACCTCCTCGGCGGCCGAGAGCGGCGTGATCAGCCCCGAGGCCAGGGCGGTGTAGACGAGCAGCTGGAGGGCGCCGAGGGAGAGCGCCGCGTTGACCGCGCTGATCAGCGCCGCGGCGGCCGACAGCAGCGCGATCACCAGGACCGGCTCCCAGCCACCACCGGTGGCGTACTGCCCGGCCAGCAGGCCCAGCGTGCCGAAGGCGGTGGCGGCGGCGGTGCGGCGCAGGCGGTCCCGCAGCGGGCCCGGCTGCGGCGCCAGGCAGGCCGCGAGCGCCCCCATGGTCCCGAAGACCCCGGCGCCGAGGACGGCCCCGGCCTCGACCCCGCCACCCACCCAGATCGCCAGGGCGAGGGGCGCCGGGATGGTCACGCCGAAGCGGACGACGTCGCGCCACGGCACCCGTGGCGGGGTGGTGCGCAGCAGATCCTCGAGCCACGCGGGTGCCCGGAAGCCCCGGTCCCGATGCCACCGCTCCGCCACGACGACGAGCTTGTCATTCCGTCGCGGTGGCCGCGCCGTCGGCGGCGCCTACGCTGCGGAGCCGTGACCGTGCTGCTCGGTGAGGTCCTCGCCGCTCTCGACGCCCGCTACGACCCGGCGCTGGCCGAGGAGTGGGACGCCGTCGGGCTGGTGTGCGGCGACCGCGACGAGCCGGTGCGGAAGGTGCTGTTCGCCGTCGACCCCACCGCCGCCGTCGTCGACGAGGTGCTGGCGACCGGCGCCGACCTCCTCGTCACCCACCACCCGCTGTTCCTCACCCCCGTGCACGGCGTGCCGGCCGACGACCCGAAGGGGCGACTGGTGCACCGCCTCGTCCGGGCCGGCGCCGCGCTGTTCGTGGCTCACACCAACGCCGACCGTGCGCCGGACCACGGGGTCAACGACGCCCTGGCCGCGGCGCTCGGGTTGCTGGACGCGGTACCCCTGGAGCCGGCGGGCAGCGACCCGCGGGCGGGCCTCGGCCGGGTGGGCCGGCTGGCCGAGCCGCTCCCGCTGCGCCGCTTCGCCGAGCACGCCGCGGCGGCGCTGCCCGCCACGGTCGGTGGCGTCCGGGCGGCCGGCGACCCCGACCGGGTGGTGAGCACGGTGGCCGTCTGCGGAGGGAGCGGCGGCTCGCTGCTCGGTGCGGCGGCGGCGGCCGGGGCCGACGTGCTGCTCACCAGCGACCTGAAGCACCACCTCGTGTCCGAGGCCCTCGAAGTCCCCGGTCCCGCACTGTGCGACGTGGCGCACTTCGCCTCCGAGTGGCCGTGGCTCCCGGTCGCTGCCGAGACCCTGCGCGAGGACCTGGGCGGCCGGCTGGAGGTCGCCGTCTCCACCTGGCCCACCGATCCCTGGACCTGCGGATCCGGGCAGGGCACCGGTGCCGGCCGGCACGCCGCCGACTGAGGCGGAGGTCCCGGGCGACGGCACGCACCGCTCCCGGGGGACGGGAGCCCGGGCGCAGGTAGGTTGAGCGCGTGAAGGCCGACCATTTCGAGCAGCAGAAGCTCCTGGACCTGGCCGCGGAGGACGTCGCGCTCACCCAGCTCGCCCACCGCCGGCGCACCCTGCCGGAGGGAGTCGCCGTCGAGGCGGCCGCCGAGGCCGAGCGCACGCTGGCCGACGACGTCGTGCGGGCCGAGACCGCGGCGCGGGACCTGCAGCGCGAGGTCAAGCGGCTGGAGACCGACGTCGAGACCGTGCGGGCACGCGCCACCAAGGACCAGAAGCTGCTCGATTCCGGCAGCGTCTCGGCCAAGCAGATGACCGACCTGCAGCACGAGCTCCAGTCCCTGGCCCGCCGCCAGTCGGACCTGGAGGACCAGGAGCTCGAGCTGATGGAGAGCCTGGAGACGGCCGAGGCGGCGCTCCGGGAGGCCCAGGCCGGCCGGGACGAGGCGCGGGCCGCGCTGGAGCGGGCCGAGCAGCTGCGCGACGACGCGCTGGCCGACATCACCGACGGCACCAACCGGCACGAGGCGGCCCGGGCCGCCGTCGCCGGGGGCATCTCCGCGCCGCTGCTGGCGCTCTACGACCGGATCCGCACGCAGACCGGCACCACCGGGGCGGCGATGCTCAAGGCGCGCCAGTGCCAGGGCTGCCGGATCGAGCTGAACGGGCGCGAGCTCGCCGCCGTGCGCAACACCGACCCGCACGAGGTCGTCCGGTGCGAGAACTGCGGCCGGATCCTGGTGCGCACCGCCGAGTCCGGCCTGTGACCAGGGCCAATATCGCCACTTCGGCCCTGGAGGGGGTTGCGTGACCCGACGGTTCATCGTCGAGGCCGACGGCGGATCGCGCGGCAACCCCGGACCGGCCGGGTACGGCGCCCTGGTCCGCGACGCCGGGACCGGCCGGGTGCTCGCCGAGCGCGCGGCCTCGGTCGGGCGGGCGACCAACAACGTGGCCGAGTACGGCGGCCTGGTGGCCGGCCTGCAGGCGGCGCTGGACCTCGACGCCTCCGCCGAGGTCGAGGTCCGGATGGACTCCAAGCTGGTCGTCGAGCAGATGTCGGGCCGCTGGAAGATCAAGCACCCGGACATGCAGCAGCTCGCGCTGCAGGCCCGGGCGATCGCCCGCAAGCTCGGCGAGGTCCGCTACACCTGGGTGCCGCGCGCGCAGAACGGGGCCGCCGACGCGCTGGCCAACAGCGCCATGGACGGCCGGCCGATCCACCGGGACGCCGCCGCTGAGCCAAGCGTCGCCGAGGACGACGTCCAGCCCACCGCCGAGCCGGCACCCGTGGTCACCACCGTCACGCACCTGCTGCGCCACGGGCAGACCGAGCACACCCCGGAGCGGCGGTTCAGCGGCCGCAACGAGCTGCCCCTGTCCCGGACCGGCCGGGCCGAGGCCGAGGCGGCGGGGGAGCGGGCCGCGCAGCTCGGGATCGAGGTCGTCGTCGCCTCGCCGCTGCGCCGCACCCGGGAGACGGCCGAGACCGTCGCGGCGCGGCTGGGCCTGGCGGTCGAGTTCGACGACGACTTGGTGGAGCTGGACTTCGGCACGCTGGAGGGGCTCACCTCCGACGAGGCGCGGTCGCGGCACCCGCTGGCGGTGCGCCGGTTCATGACCGACGTGACGGTCGCCGCACCCGGCGGCGAGTCGATCGCCGACGTCGCCGGCCGGGTCGAGCGGGCCCGGCAGCGGATCCTCACCCGTCACGCGGGGAGGACCGTCCTCGTCGTCAGCCACGTGACGCCGATCAAGCTGCTGCTGGCCGCGGGGCTGGGCACCGGGCCCGACGTCGTCCACCGGGTGTTCCTGGAGGCGGCGTCGCTGTGCACGGTCGCGTGGTCGTCCGACGGGCGCTCCGCCGTCCGGCTGGTGAACGACACCGCCCACCTGCGCTGACCACCGCGCCGGTCAGGCCCGGGCGAACAGGTAGGCCGAGACGGCCACGCCGAAGACCACGATGAGCCCGCGCAGCGGCGTGGCCGGGATCCGCGTGGCGATGCGGGCCCCGACGAAGCCGCCCACCAGGCTCGCCGGTGCCGCGACGCCGACCACCGCCCAGTCGATCGGCCCGAAGAGCCCGAACACCACCAGCGTGACGGTGGCCGTGACCGCTGACAGGGCCGACTTCAGCGCGTTGGCGAGCTTCAGCCGATGCAGCCCGATGCCCAGGACGCCGACGAGGATCACCCCGAGCGCGCCGCCGAAGTAGCCGCCGTAGACGGTGGCGAGGAACAGCGCGACGTGCAGCCAGACCGGGTCCCCGCCGCCGGGTCGCGCCTCCCGGCCGGCGAGCCGCCGGGTGAGCAGCGGCTGCACCGCGAGCAGCAGGCTGGCCAGCAGCACGAGCACCGGGACGATCCCGTCGAAGGCCTCCGACGGCGTGGTGAGCAGCAGGATGCTGCCGGTGAGGCCGCCCAGCACCGCCACCGCCCCGAAGCGCAGCAGCCGGCCGCGCTGTCCCGCGTACTCGGCCCGGAAGCCGGCGACGCCGCCGAGGTAGCCCGGCCACTGGGCCACCGAGTTGGTCACGTTGGCCGCCACGGTGGGCAGGCCGAGCCCCACCAGGGTGGGGAAGAGGATCAGCGAGCCGCCACCGGCGATGGAGTTGATGACACCGGCCACCAGTGCGACGCCGGCCGCGACGAGCAGGTCGACCGGGGACACGGCGGGTCACCCTACGGTCCGCCCGGAGCGTGCAGCGGCGGACCCGCGGAACCGTGCAGTTGCGTATTGACGCAGCGTGGCTCCGCCCATACGTTCCGCGCACCATTCCAGAACCCCGAGGAGTCGAATTGTCCCTCACCACCACTCCGGAGCGTCCCGTCCCCGCTCCGGTTCGCCCGGCCGCCCGTCGTGGCATCGCCGTGCGGGTCCTCGTGACCATGGCGCTCGTCCTCGCCGCGCTGCTCACCTCCGTGCCGTCCGCCTCGGCGGCCGTCGCGGGCTGCAAGTCCGACTACTTCCGCCAGACGTGGGGAGGTGCGGGCGTCACGACCTACAGCTACCGGCTCAACGTGCGCTGGTGCTGGACGTCCGGGGGCACCGTGTACAACATCACCGGTTCCGGCAGTGCCGACGCGAACCTGACCTGGCAGGTCGCGAATGCGACCGGGCCGACCAACTCGTCGCAGGTTCCGATCTCCTCGTCGCTGCGGTACGCCAACCAGGCGACGGTGTACGGCTGGTTCCAGAGCCGCAACTGCGCCACGGGCAGCATCGGCTGGTTCTGCAGTGGGTGGAGCTGGCACAGCATCAAGGTCACCCTCAAGCCGGACGGCCGCTACAGCTGGTAGCCGGGCCCGCTCACGGGGCCGCGTCGGTGGCAGCCGGGGCGGGCGGCGGGAACGCCGTCCGTCCCGGCCTACGGTGGGCGCATGCGGAAGCCGGCGAACGCGACGTGGCTGGGGGCGCTCCTGGGCGGCTCCGGTGTCCTGCACCTGGTGCGGCCGCGCACCTACGAGTGGCTGGTGCCGCCGGAGCTGGGCGACGCACGGACCTGGGTGCTGGCCAGCGGGGTGGCCGAGATCGGCACCGCGGCCCTGCTGGCCGCGCCGGCCACCCGCCGGGCGGGCGGCTGGGGCACGGTCGCCCTGCTGCTGGCCTTCGTGCCGGCGCACCTGCACATGTTCCGGGTCGTGCGTGGCAAGCCGGTACCGCTGGCGATCGCCGCGGCGCGGCTGCCGCTCCAGGTGCCGATGATCGCGGCCGCGCTGCGGGTGGCCCGCGGGCGCTGACCTCCTGCGCGGACGGGATCGGCGGCAGACTCCGGTCATGCCTCCCACCCCCATGCCCGACGACTGGCAGCGCGCCCTGGTCGTGGCGGCCCACCCCGACGACATCGAGTACGGCCTCGCGGCCGCCGTCGCGGTCTGGACCGCCGCCGGCAAGGAGGTGCACTACCTGCTCGCCACCCGCGGCGAAGCCGGGATGGCGGGCGTGCCACCGGCCGAGGCCGGCCCGATCCGCGAGGAGGAGGAGCGCCGCTCGGCCGCCGTCGTCGGTGTCACCGAGGTGGAGTTCCTCGACCACCGGGACGGCACCCTGGTGGCCGGACCGGAGCTGCGGCGCGACCTCGCGGGGGCGATCCGGCGGCACCGCCCGGAACTGGTGGTCACCGGCTACTTCGGCGCGACCTGGACCCCGCCGGGCGTCTCCCCGGCCCACGTCAACTCCGCCGACCACCGCGCCCTGGGCCAGTCGGTCGTCGACGCCGTGGCCGACGCGTCGAACGAGTGGATCTTCCCGGACCTGGCCGAGGAGCCGTGGCGCGGCGTGCAGTACATCGCGGTGAGCGAGCTGGTCGACCCGCCGCACGAGGTCGACGTGAGCGACGCCGTCGAGGCGGCCGTCGCGTCGCTGGTCGAGCACCGCCGATACCTGGAGCTGCTGTCGGACGAGCCGGTCGAGGACCAGGCGCGGCAGGTGGTGGACATGTCGACCGTCACCGACGACGGCCGGCGGCGGGTCGGCTTCCGGCTCTTCTGGGGCTGACGCCGGCGGGGGTCAGCGGGCGACGGCGGGGGAGCGGGTGAGCCATTCCTCGAACTGCTCGGCCGGCAGCGGGCGGGAGTGCAGGAAGCCCTGGCTGAGGTCGCAGCCGAGCGCCTGGAGGTAGGAGAACGTCTCCGGCTGCTCGACGCCCTCGGCCACCACCCGCAGGCCGAGACGGTGGGCGAGCTCCACGGTGCTGGACACGATCGCCTCGGTGCGCTCGTCGGTCAGCAGGTCGGCGGTGAAGGAGCGGTCGAGCTTGAGCTCGGCCACCGGCAGGTCGCGGAGGTAGGCCAGCGACGAGTAGCCGGTGCCGAAGTCGTCGATGCTGACGCCCGCGCCGAGGTCGGCCAGCCGGCGCACGACGGCGATGCTGCGGTCGGGATCGGTCAGCAGAACGCTCTCGGTCACCTCGAGGATCAGGCGCTCGGCCGGCAGCCCGTGCGCGGCAAGCAGCTCCGCGACGCGGCCCGGCAGCCCGGCGTCCAGCAGGTTGCTGGCCGACAGGTTGACCGACATCCGCAGGTCCAGGCCCCGCCGGTGCCACTCCGCCGCCTGGGCGACGGCCCGGCCGAGGACCACCTCGGTCAGGGTGCCCATCAGGCCGTGCACCTCGGCCAGCGGGAGGAACTCGCCGGGACCGAGCAGCCCGCGGACGGGGTGCTGCCACCGGACCAGGGCCTCGACGCCGACGGGACGTCCGGTGGTGACGTCGAGCTGCGGCTGGTGGTGCAGCACGAGCTCGTCGCCGGTCAGGGCCGCCCGCAGGTCGGCCACCAGCGCCAGGTTCCCGCTGCTGCCGGCGTGCCGGGCGCTGTCGTACAGGGCGGGGCCGGACGCGGTGCGCTTGGCGTCGTACATGGCGACGTCGGCCTCACGGAGCAGCTGGGTCGGTGACGCCGATCCCTCGCCCCCGGGGGACACGGTGAGCCCGACGCTGGCCGCCGAGTGGATGACCATCCCCTCGATGGGGAACGGCTCGGCCAGCCGGTCGTGGAGCCGGCGGCCCAGTGCGAGGGCGGAGTCGCCGAGCGGGGAGTCCAGCGGCGCGAGGACGGCGAACTCGTCGCCGCCCAGGCGGGCCAGCAGGTCACCGGGCCGCAGGACGGTCTCCAGGCGGGTGGCCACCATGCGCAGCAGGTGGTCACCGGCGGCGTGCCCGAGGGCGTCGTTGACGTCCTTGAACTTGTCCAGGTCGAGGAGCGCCAGGGCCAGCGGTGTGCCCTCGCCCGCCAGCTCGTCCATCCGGCGCAGCATGGCGCGGCGGTTGGCCAGACCGGTCAGCTCGTCGGTCAGCGCCTCCCGGCGGGTGACCGCGAGGACGGCCAGCTCCCGGACGTTGACCAGCAGCCGCACGCCGGAACCGGTCGCGGCCAGCGCCGCGCACCAGGTGGTGGGCCCACCGACGCCGTGCAGGGCGGCCACGAGGAGGACGCCGGTGGAGGCGAGGATGACGACGAAGGCGCCGATGGTGGAGGCCGTCGGGTCGGCCGGCTGGGGCTCGGCGCGACCCGGCCGCAGGACGGCGGCGAGGGCGAGGCAGGCCACCGCGATCGGCTCGACGACCCAGGCCCAGGTGCCGGGCCGGGCGCCGGACACCAGGGTGGCCGTGTCACCGGCGAAGGAGACGCCGAAGGACCCGAGGACCAGCCAGGTGCGGGGATCGCGCCCCATGTTCCCCAGGAAGGGGAGGGTGGCGACGGTGCCAAGGATGACGAACTCGACCGCGAAGCCGGCGACCACCGGCAGCGGCCCCGTCGGTGACGTCGGCAGCGCGGAGCCGCTGTCGAGCTGGAGGACGAGGGTGACCAGCGCGACGACGGCCAGGACGGCGGACGCGCCGTTGAGGGTGTCGTTGGGGTCGGCGAGGTTCGTGCTGAACCGGTTCCAGCGGACCAGGCCGCCGTAGACCAGCGGGAAGGCTGCGACCGGCGCCCACAGCGTGAGCGCGACGGCCGCGTCGCGGGTGTCCGGCGACAGGCCCAGCAGGACGGCCAGCGGCACGGCGCCGGCGATGATCGCGGCCCCCGCGGCGATCCGGCTCCACACCGTGCGCTCGTGGGCGACCTGGCGGGCCCGCCAGAACAGGACGGTGAGCAGGCCGCCGTGCAGGGCGCCCATCAGCAGCAGCCGCCACGGCCCGGTGGTCGGGGTGGCGGACACGGCGTCGACCCGTCCCTGGCCGGCAGCGAGCAGAAGAGCTGCCGCCACGACGACGATCGTTGTCGTGATCACGGGCGCGCCGGGCAGCAGCCGGGTGCGCAGGGCAGCCTGCATGTCGTCGTGATCGGCCGTGGCGGGCCGGCGGTGAACCCGGGGGCGGGGTGCTCACCCCATGGGGGCAGCGGTCCCGGCCGGCCGGACCCGGCGGACGACGAGTGTCCGGGCCGTCGCCGTGAACCCCTAGACTCACCGGCACGACGGACGAGTCGGCTGGGCGGTCGCGTCGGCGGGGGAGACCTCGCCGCCGAGGAACGTCCGGGCTCCACAGGGCAGGGTGGTCGTCAACAGCGACCCGGGGCGACCCGCGGGACAGTGCCACAGAGAACAGACCGCCAGTGCTCGCACTGGTAAGGGTGAAACGGCGGTGTAAGAGACCACCGCACACCGGGTGACCGGTGTGGCTCGGTAAACCCCACCCGGAGCTAGGTCAAGAAGGGACGGCGGTTCGCCGTCGTCCCGCGCAGGCGTTCGAGGGCGGCCCGCCCGAGCCTGCGGGTAGACCGCTCGAGCCTGCCGGCAACGGCAGGCCTAGATGGATGACCGCCCATCGGGAGGCCGCAAGGCACCCGTGGACAGAACCCGGCGTACAGGCCGACTCGTCCGTCGCCCGCCTGTGACCCGGGGATTGCGCTCAGAGGGCGGCGTCGGTCCGCACAGGGTTCACCACTCGGCCGAGAACGGAGTCCACGGCGACCCTCGTCCGGTCGTCGGAGCCAGGCCAGGGATGGCTGCAGGTCGAGTCCCTCGTTGCGGATCGCGGCAGATCACCCCCTCACGTCGCGGACATCCTTCCCCTGCTCGGCGAACGCCTTGAAATCCCGCATGTGCTGTTGCGACTGCTTGCGGAAGGCGCTGGGCATGAGCAGCCCCACCAGCCGCATCAGCAGACCGGTGAACCGGTACTCGCTCTCGCTCTCCCAGAGCGTCGTTCCTGGATCGGCTTCGGTCAGCCGATCGCGCACGACGCTCCACATGCCCGGGCCGACGATCTCTCGGTCGAAGTGAACGACGACCTCTGTGGGGATCGTCTGCAGGTCGGCCGGATCCCGGCGTGTGATCGTCTCGGTGCACTCCATCGTCTGCTTCCCCGACTGCATCACGACACGCGACCTGGTGCCGAGATGTCCGTGCATCCCGTCCACGGGCTCGTGCAGCACCATTCCTCGCAGCCACTTCGGCAGGTGTGCGGGGTCGGCGAGCAGCTGGGCCACTCCCTCTCGCGCCAGGGCGATCTCGATCGAGTTGGTGAACCTCATGACGCGCATTCCTCCTGGCTGGGGGACAACTCGCCTGTCGTGCTTCTCGTCCTGCTCCGCGACGGAGGCCGACCGCAGCGGTGATTCAGGTCGGGTCGGGCGCGTAGAACCTGGTGGTGGCCTCGACTGCGGCCGCGACGTGCTCCGGTTCGCCACCGGCGGCCAGGTGAGCCCTGCCCCAGGCCGCGGCGCTGCGCCGGATGAACTCCTGCCCCTCGGGCGACTTCTGGACCTCCTCGTGCTCGGCCGTCTCGCCACCGGCCAACAGCTGGGCCAGGGCGAGGAGGAACAGGTCCCAGCCGACGCCGCCGGCACCGGGGCCGTAGGTCGGGAAGAGGGGCTCGCCGAGGACCGCTGCGTGGATCAGGTCGACGTCGGTGCCGCCGGTCGGGCCCGGGAACAGGCGCACCTCCACCTCGCTCGTGCCGGCCCAGGCATCGGCGTCCGGCCCGTAGAGCCAGGACACCTTCAGCAGGCGCGGCGGCTCGCACCGGAGGATCTCGCCGTGCTCGCCACTGCCCAGCTCGAACGTCCCGCCGAGCCGCAGATCCCCGGTGACCGGGCTCAACCAGCGCTGCAGCCGCTCGGGGATGGTGACGGCGTCCCAGACGTCGTCGATCTGCGCTTCGTATCGCCGCCGCAGCTCGATGGTGTAGGCCTCGCCGGCGGGCACGCTGCCCTTTCCCATCGCCCGGTGCGCGGCGGCCAGTTCGTCCAGTAGGTCCTTCACGTCAGGGTCCCTTCGCTGCTGGATCGGTCTCGTCCGCATCGCTGCCGGGGTCGGTCGGTCGAGTGGGCTCCCCGCCAGCCGGTGTCCGAGCTGCACGCCTGCCCCGGGCCAGTTCGGTCTCCAGGGCGTCGAGGCGCTGTTGCCACAACCGGCGAAACCGGTCCAACCAGGCGTCGACCTCGCTCAGCGGCCCGGGCTCGACGGCGTAGAACCGGCGAGCACCCTCGGGTCGCACCGACGTGAACCCGCTGTCTCGCAGCACGCGCAGATGCTGTGAGACACCCGGCTGGGAGAGTCCGAACTCGGCCCGGATCACGTCCGTGATCGCGCCGGAGCTCTGCTCGCCGTCGACCAGCAGCTCCAGTATTCGCCGGCGCACCGGATCGCCGAGGATGTCGAACGCGGACAAGTCCGGGATCCTATCGGCTCCCGCTTATATAAGGGAACTCGGGCATCCTTGCTGGGCAGCTCCCGGTCGGCTCCGGCGCCGGTGAACCGTGCCCGGCGTGCAGGCCGACTCGTCCGTCGCCTGCTCCCGCGTCGCAGGTCGGGGCGGCGTGTCATCAAATCGTCATGGACGCGATCAGGTTGTACGCGTTCGAAATGAACCGACACGGGCATCGGATGCGAAGGCCTGATGTGGCCTGGCGCACCCCGGACCGACGGTTCGGGTCCGCGCCGCTACGCAGGGTCCTCCCCGACCCGCTGCGCGACCGGCGCGAGCACTGCGCCGGGCCCCAACGGGAGCCGCAACCGACCGGGCTCCCGAAGACCCCTCCCGCCCGGGAGGACAACCTCCCAGACACAGGAGTTCACATGCGCAAGGCATTCGCCCTTCCGACCGTCGCCATCGCAGCCGCGGCGTTCCCGCTGCTCACCATGGGGACCGCACTCGCCGACCACGACGGCAGCTACCAGGCCTCCCTCGGGGCGGTGAACTCCTCCGGCGTCAGCGGCACCGGCATGGTGACCCTCAAGGGCGACCAGGCCACCGTCACGGTGAAGGCCTCGGGCCTGCTGGCCGGCTCCCCGCACGCGCAGCACTTCCACATCGGCGCCATGGGCACCTGCCCGACCAACGACCTGGCCGACGACGCGGACAAGGACGGCTTCGTCAGCGTCACCGAGGCCGCCAAGTACTACGGCGCCATCGGCACGTCGCTGACCACCGAGGGCGACACCAGCCCGGACAGCGGCCTGGCCGTCGACCGCTTCCCGACCGCCGAGGGCGGCTCGTACACCTACGAGCGCACCTTCTCGGTGACCGAGGACGTGCAGAAGGCCTTCGCCGCCGGCACCGCTGTGCTCGTCGTGCACGGCATCGACAAGGACGGCTCGGGCGCCTACGACGGCGACATCAAGAGCGACCTCGACCCGTCGCTGCCCATGGAGGCCACCGCCCCCGCCGCCTGTGGCCCGCTGAAGGCCGCCCAGATGGGCACCATGCCCGCCGGCGGTGCCGAGACCGGTGCCGGTGCCACCAGTGGCACGGAGAACCAGGCCGCGATCGGCGTCGGCGCCCTGGCTGCGGTCGGTGCCGCTGCCGCCGGTGCCGTCGCCTACCGCCGTCGTCAGGCCGACCAGGCCTGATCGAGGCGTACGCACGGAAGCGCCGGGCAGGGGTTCGCTCCTGCCCGGCGCTTCCGCGTCCGCGCACCGGCCCGTGACCCCGGCCGGTGCGCGGACCTGGCCGGACGGCCGTCCGACCCGCGCTCCCACTCCGACGGCCGGTCCGGCGCCGCAGCCCCGAGGCCGGTCCGGCAGCGCCAGGACGCCGCGCGCCGACTGGTTCGACCGAGCGAGCATGGCCGTCCGTTGCGGACCGCCGCCTGCCAGGCCACCGGTCTGCGAGCGGAGCCCTGCGGAGACGGCCGGACCGGCGGCGTCGCCGGCGGCGCGTTCGATCCGGTAGCCCGACGCGAGCCGCTCCGGGAACGGGTCGTCGCCTGGTCGGACGGCCCGAGAGGCCGTCGTGGCCGCGAGATCGGTGACAACCCCGGAGACGGGCCCGGATGGCCGGCGCCGCGCTGCCCGGCAGCGGTGACCCGCTGTGCGAGGGTGTGCGCCGTGAGGCACGTCGGTCCGCGGGGCCACCGGTGACGGCAGCCGCCGCCCTCGCCGTCGCGCTCGCCGCCGTGCTCGGCCTGCTGGTCGGCGCCGCGGTCAACCGGGCCGCCGGGGCGTTCCCGTGGGACGGCACCGACACGCCCCGCGCCCGCTGGGCGGTGCCGACCCCGTTCCTGGAACTGGCGACGGCGGCGCTGTTCGCCCTCGTCGCGCTCCGCTTCGGCGCGGCGTGGGAGCTGCCCCCCTTCCTCGCCGTCACCGGCGCCGGTGTGCTCCTGACCGTCATCGACCTCCGGCACCGGCTGCTGCCCAACCGCGTCATCGCGCCGGCTGCCGGGATCACCGCCGCTCTGCTCGTCCTGGCCGCGGTGGCCGAGGGGTCGGGGGAGCAGCTGCTGCGCGCCGTGCTCGGTGCGGCGCTGCTCTTCGCCGTCTTCCTGGTCATGGCGCTGATCTCCCCGCGCTCCCTGGGCATGGGGGACGTCAAGTTGGCCGGCCTCATCGGTCTGCCGCTGGGGTGGCTCGGCTGGGGCGCGGTGCTGCTCGGGGCCGCGGCCGGCTTCGTCGTGCAGGCGGTCCTGGCCCTGCTCCTGCTCGCCGCGCGCCGCATCGGCCTGCGCTCGCAGCTCCCGTTCGGCCCGGCGATGCTGCTCGGGGCCGCCGTGGCGGTCGCCTGGAGCAGTGCCGGACCCGGCTGATCCGGCCGATCTGCTCACGCGCAGTCACATCGGGCTGTGCAGCGTCACCTGAACGGCGGGCCCGTGTCCGTGAACCGGGTGAAGAAGCCTCAAGCAGCCCAGAGCCGGCCCTCACAACCTCCCCCAGCAGCCGCAGAGGCCGGATCACCCGATCCTGCCCGACGGCCGACATCTCAGGGAGTACACGTGATCAACGCCTACGCCACCATCGCCAGCTTCGTCGCGTTCGCCCAGGACCGCCTGCGCCGTGACGAGAAGGGCGCGACCGCCGTCGAGTACGGCCTCATGGTCGGCCTGATCGCCGTCGCCATCATCGTCGCCGTGACCACCCTCGGTGGCGGGCTGAGCGACCTCTTCTCCGACGTCGAGGGCAAGCTGCCGGCCGTCGGTGGCACCACCACCACCACGACCACCGGCGGCTGATCACTCGCTGCTGCGTACGACGTGGCGATGCGGCGCAGCGGCCCTCCTCCCGGGCCGCTGCGCCGCTGCACGAGGAGGGGCGGTGACCAGGGATGAGGAGACGTCTGCGCGACCAGCGGGGGGCGACGGCGGTCGAGTTCGCCTTCATCGTGCCGCTGCTGATCACGCTGGTCATCGGCATCGTCGAGTTCGGCCACGCCTTCCAGGTCCAGGGCACGCTCTCCGCCGCCGCCCGTGAGGGGGTGCGGGCGATGGCCCTGCGCAACGACCCGGCGGACGCGCGAGCCGTCGTCCGCCAGGCCGCAGCCTCGCTGAATCCGGCGATCACCGACGCCCAGATCGACATCGTCATCGTCGGCGGCACCGCGGAGACCTGCCCCACCACCGGCGCCGGCGACACCGCCGTCCGCCTCACCATCACCTATTCCAAGCCGTACCTGACCGGCTTCTTCGGCACAGGGATCGAACTCACCGGTTCGGGGGTCATGCGATGCAACGGCTGACCGCCGGCGTCCGAGCGCGGCTGGCCGGGGAGCGCGGCGCCTCCGCGGTCGTCCTCGCGCTGCTGATGGTCCCCATGCTGGGGTTCGCGGCCATCGCCGTCGACCTCGGTGCCCTCTACGCCGAACGGGCCCGACTCCAGGTGGCGGCCGATGCCGCTGCCATCGCCGTCGCCCAGGACTGCTCGCGTGGCAACTGCGGCGACATGCTGGCGACGGCGCAGCAGCTGATCACCCTCAACGACCCCACCGGCACGGCCGGCCAGCCGGTCCTCAGCAGCGACCCGCTCAGCGTCACCGTCACCGGTGGCGCGCCCAAGGAGCACTGGTTCGCCCCCGTGATCGGGCACGACTCCAGCCAGGTCACCGCCACGGCCACCGTCGGCTGGGGGGCGCCCAGCCAGGGGACCGCGGTGCTGCCGCTCGCCTTCTCCTGGTGCGCGTTCGAGAAGCAGACCGGCGGGGGCATCCCGAACGACGAGAAGCCGCAGTTCCTCAGGCTGACCAAGACCGACGACGCCCCGGAGTGCCACCCGCAGTCGGGCAACGACATCCCCGGTGGCTTCGGATTCGTGCGGACCGGCTCGGCCGGCTGCGGGACCGCCAGCCAGATCGACGGCATCCTCCAGTCAGACCCCGGCCAGTCACCGTCCGGTGGCTGCACGCCGGCGGACTTCGCCTCCTACCTGGGTCAGACGGTGCTGCTGCCGATCTACGACGAGGCCGGCGGAACGGGCAGTGGCGGCTGGTACCGCGTCCACGGTTACGCGGCCTTCCGGCTGACCGGCTACTCCTTCACCGGCCAGTTCAGGTCCTCCCCGGCGCCGTGCAACGGCAACGTCCGCTGCATCACCGGCCACTTCACCCGCTTCGTCGAGCTGTCCGACGACTGGGAGTACAGCCCCGACGCCCCTCAGCTGGGCGCCTCCATCCTCCGACTGATCCGATAGGGGCACCCTCGTGAGACGTCGACTCCTGGCCGCCGCGGCGGCCCTCGTCCTCATCGCCGTGGGCACCGTCGTCCTGGTGAGCTACGTCCGGGGCGCGGAAGCCCGCGCCTTCGCCGGTGCGAGCACCGTGCAGGTGCTGGTCGCCGATGCACTGATCCCGGCCGGGACCGCCGGCAGCGCGCTGGGCGATCTCGTGCGCATCGAGGTGCTGCCGGCCAAGGCGGCGCTGGCCGGCCGGGTCACCGACCTGGCCATCCTGGCCGACCGCGTCGCCACCGTCGACCTGCAGGCCGGGGAGCAGCTCCTCGACAGCCGCTTCGTGCGGCCCGACGCGCTGCAGACGCCGGGGACCGTGCCGGTGCCCGACGGCCTTCAGGAGGTCAGCATCGTCCTGGAGCCGCAGCGCGCCGTGGGCGGGCGGCTGGCCGCCGGCGACCGGGTGGGGCTGGTCGTCTCCATGGCCGATCCGGGGACCACCCACTCCGTCCTGCACGAGGTGCTGGTCACCCAGGTGCAGGGTGCCCCGGCGCCTCCCGCCCCGCCCGCGGAGGGCGCGGCGGCACCGGTCGCGGGTCCCGCGCCCTCCGGCAGTCTCATGATCACGTTCGCCGTCACGGCCGCCCAGGCCGAGGCGATCGTCTTCGGCGCCGAGCACGCCAGCATCTGGCTGACCCTCGAGCCCGCGGACCCCGACGTCTCCCGCACGCAGGTGCTGACGCCGGACACCATCTACGGAAAGGCCTACTCATGAGCCGCGTCGTCCTGGCCGGTGCCGGTGAGGAGCTGATCCTGCGGGTCAAGCAGGCCACCGACGGCGACCTCCACGTCCTGCCGCCGGGCCGGCTCCCCAGCGACCTGGCCCGCCTGTTCGAGCAGCTGGTCGACGGCGAGCTGCCCGACGTGCTGCTGGTCGGCCCGTACGCGCCCGCGGACGAGGTGCTGAGCCTGGCCGCCCGGCTCGACGTGCAGTCGCCCGGCATCACGGTCGTGCTCATGGCCGAGCCCTCGCCGGAGATGTGGCAGGCGGCGATGCGGGCCGGCATCCGCGACCTGCTGCCGCCGGACGCCGACGTGGCGGAGATCGGTGCCGCGGTCGAGCGGGCGGGGCGCGCGGCCGCCGGCCGGCGTCGGGTGCTGCGACCGACGAGCGAGACCGATCGCTACGCCGGCCGCGTCATCACCGTCGCCTCCCCGAAGGGCGGCGTCGGCAAGACCACCGTCTCGACGAACCTGGCCATCGGGCTCACCGAGGCCGCGCCCCAGTCGACCGTCCTGGTCGACCTCGACGTGCAGTTCGGCGACGTCGCCTCCGCGCTGGGGCTCGTTCCCGAGTACACGCTCCCCGACGCCGTGCACGGTCCGGCGGCCGAGGACACCATGGTCCTCAAGACCTTCCTCACCCAGCACCCGAGCGGGCTGTTCGCCGTGTGCGGTGCGGAGTCCCCGGCGGCCGGGGACACGGTCACCGGTGAGGACGTCACCCGGCTGCTGGCCTCCCTGGCCCGCGAGTTCCGCTACGTCGTCGTCGACACCGCGCCGGGTCTGTCGGAGCAGACGCTGGCGGCGCTCGACCGCGCCTCCGACGTGATCATGCTGACCAGCATGGACGTGCCCGGGGTGCGCGGGCTGCGCAAGGAGCTCGACGTGCTGCGCGAGCTGGCCATGATCCCGGCCGGCCGGCACGTCGTCATGAACTTCGCCGAGCCCAAGGGCGGGCTGACGGTGCGGGACGTCGAGACCACGATCGGCACCGGCGTCGACGTCGTCCTGCCCCGGTCGAAGTCGGTGCCGGCCACCACCAACCAGGGCGTCCCGATCCTGAGCAGCGGCGGCCGCCGGGACCCGATGGTGCGCGAACTGCGCCGCCTGGTGTCCCGCTTCGCGGCGACCCCGCTGATGAAGTCCGGCAAGTACCGGGCCAAGCACCGGGCGGCGTCGTGAACCTCGCCCCGCGGCTGGAGGCCGCGCGCGGTGGGGGAGCGGCGCCACCGGCGACCGACCAGCCGGCCCCCGCCGTCGACCTGGCGCCGGCGCGAGCCGGCACGCCCGCGACGACGTCCGTCCGGACCCTGCCCAGGCCCCGGCCGGTGGCCGCCCCCGCGCCGCCGACCGACGCCCTGGCCCGGCTCAAGGACCGGGTCGGCAAGGCCCTGTTCGAGCGCATGGGCAGCCGCATGAACGACCCCTCGATGGCCGAGGACGCACTGCGGGCGGTGGTCCTCAAGGAGCTCGACGAGGTCGTCGAGGAGGAGAACGTCCCGCTCAGCACCGACGAGCGGCAGCGGCTGACCGCCGAACTGGCCGACGACGTGCTCGGGTACGGCCCCCTCCAGCGGCTGCTCGACGACCCTGCGGTCAGCGAGATCATGGTCAACGGGCCGGACGCCATCTACGTGGAGCGCAGCGGCCGGCTGGAGCGCACCGCCACGCGGTTCACCTCCGAGGAACACCTGCGCCGGGTCATCGACCGCATCGTCTCCCGGGTGGGACGGCGGATCGACGAGTCCTCCCCGCTGGTCGACGCCCGGCTGGCCGACGGCTCGCGCGTGAACGCCGTCATCCCGCCGCTGGCCTTCAGCGGCTCGACCCTCACCATCCGGAAGTTCTCCAAGGACCCGTTCACCGTCGAGGACCTGATCGACTTCGGCACGCTCTCCCCGGAGATGGCCGAGCTGCTCGACGCCTGCGTCCAGGCCCGGCTGAACGTGATCGTCTCCGGCGGTACCGGCACCGGTGAGACGACGCTGCTGAACGTGCTGTCCTCCTTCATCCCCGAGGGCGAGCGGATCGTCACCATCGAGGACGCCGTCGAGCTGCAGCTCCAGCAGGACCACGTCGTCCGGCTGGAGTCCCGGCCGCCCAACATCGAGGGCAAGGGCGCGATCAGCATCCGCGACCTGGTGCGCAACTCCCTGCGGATGCGCCCCGACCGGATCGTGGTCGGGGAGTGCCGTGGTGGGGAGTCCCTGGACATGCTCCAGGCGATGAACACCGGCCACGACGGCTCGCTGTCCACCGTCCACGCCAACACCCCGCGCGACGCCATCGCCCGGCTGGAGACGCTGGTGCTCATGGCCGGCATGGACCTGCCGCTGCGGGCCATCCGGGAGCAGATCGCCTCCGCCGTCGACCTCGTCGTCCAGATCACCCGGCTGCGGGACGGCAGCCGCCGCGTCACCCACGTGACCGAGGTGCAGGGCATGGAGGGGGAGACCGTCACCCTCCAGGACGCCTTCCTCTTCGACTACTCCGCCGGCGTCGACGCGCACGGCACGTTCCTCGGCAAGCCGGTGCCGACCGGTGTGCGGCCGCGCTTCACCGACAAGTTCGACGACCTCGGCATCACCCTCTCGCCGCGCGTGTTCGGCGCCGTCGAGCCGGCCGCGCCCCGGAGGTGGTGACCGTGCCGGTCGCACTCCTCGTCCTCGGCGTCGCCGCGATCACCGCGGCGCTGCTGGTCGTCGCCCTCGTCGTACTGCCGTCCGGCCCGGCCCGGGTGCCGCTGAGCCGGCTCGACCCGTCGCTGGCGCCCCCGACGTCGGCTCTGGCCGGTGCGGGCGCGGCGGCCGAGGCCGCCGTGGAGAAGGTGCTGCGGGGCCGCGGCCGGCTCGCCTCCGGGGCGGCCGCCCTCGAGCGCGCCGGGATGTCCATGACGCTGCCGAACTTCGTCCTCGCCGTCGGGCTGAGCACCGTCGCCGGCGCGCTGCTCGGCGGGTTCCTGGGCGGCCCGCTGCTGGCCCTGCTCCTCGTCGTGCTGGTGCCCGTCGGCGCGAAGCTGCTGCTGGGGTTCCGCGCCGGCCGTCGGCAGGCGGCCTTCGCCGACCAGCTCGACGACTCGCTGCAGCTCATGGCCAGCAGCCTGCGGGCCGGCCACAGCCTGCTGCGGGCCGTGGACTCCGTGTCCCACGAGGCCGAGGCGCCGACGTCGGAGGAGTTCGCCCGGATCGTCAACGAGACCCGGGTGGGGCGCGACCTCAACGACGCCCTGGACGAGGTGGCCGAGCGCATGGGCAGCGACGACTTCACCTGGGTCGCGCAGGCCATCGCCATCCACCGCGAGGTCGGGGGCAATCTCGCCGAGGTGCTCGACGCCGTCGGGAACACGATCCGCGAGCGCAACGCCATCCGCCGTCAGGTCAAGGCGCTGTCGGCCGAGGGCAAGCTCTCGGCGATCGTGCTGATGGCCCTGCCCTTCGGCGTGACCGGCTTCCTCTCGGTGAGCAACCCGGAGTACCTGGCGAAGTTCACCGAGAGCCTCGTCGGCTACGGCCTGCTCGGCGGGGCGGGGCTGATGCTGCTGGTGGGCGGCCTGTGGCTCAAGAAGACCGTGGCGATCACGTTCTGATGGCCACCGTCCCCGCCTCCGTGATCGTGGCCGCGCTCGCCCTGTGCGCGGCCCTCCCCGTGCTGGGCTGGTCGCTGCTCTCCGGCGCCGGCGGCGGGAACGCCCAGGTCCGCGACAACCTGCTCCGCGGGATAGAGCCCACCGGGGCCGGCACGCCCGGCCGGAGCGGGCCGGGTCTCCTCGCCGGTCTGGCCCGTGGCCTCACCCCGCGGGGCACCGTCGCCCGGCTCGACCGGCTGGCCGGCCGCGCGGGACGACCCGCAGCCTGGCCGGTGCCCCGGCTGGTCGCGGCGAAGCTGGTGCTGGGGCCGGTCGCCGGCGTTCTCGGGCTGCTGCTGGCCACGTCCTCGCCGGGTCCGCTGACCGGAGGTGTGGCGATCCTCGGCACCGTCGTCGCCTACTTCCTCCCGGAACTGCTGCTGCACAGCCGCGGGCAGGAACGGCAGGAGGCGATCGGGCTCGAGCTGGCCGACACCCTGGACCAGATGACGATCGCCGTGGAGGCGGGGCTGGGGTTCGAGTCGGCCATGGCCCGTGCCGGCAGCAACGGCAAGGGCCCGCTGGCCGAGGAGCTGGTGCGCACGCTGCAGGACATCGCCGTCGGTCAGCCGCGCCGGGACGCCTACCTGGCGCTGGCCGAGCGGACGGGCGTCGCCGACCTGCGCCGGTTCATCCGGGCCGTCGTGCAGGCCGACCAGTACGGCGTGTCGATCGCCGACGTGCTGCGCACGCAGGCGGCGGAGATGCGGCTCAAGCGGCGTCAGCGCGCCGAGGAGAAGGCGATGCAGATCCCGGTGAAGGTGATCTTCCCGCTGATCCTCTGCATCCTGCCCACGCTGTTCATCGTGCTGCTCGGTCCCGCGGTCATGGACATCGTCGCGGCCTTCAGCGGGCAGTGACGCTGTTGCACCGTCGTCCTCCGGACGACACCGCGGCCCGTGACACGGTCGTCCTCCCGACGACACCGCGGCCAGGAGCCGTGCCCCTGGCCGCGATGAGCCGCTGCGTCGCGCCTGCCCGGAGGGACTGCGTCCCCCCCACTCGGCGCGACAGGAAAGGTGGCTCCTGTCAGCCGGTGAGGCGGGTCAGCGGGCGGGGTTGGTCGGGTCGCCCTGGGACGGAGGGTTGATCTTCGGCCCGGTGGTGGCCTCGGACGCCTTGGACCCGCCATCGGCCGCCGGCGGTGCCTCGGGGGCCGGGGCGGCCGGGTCGCCGCCGGACGGCTGGGCGCCCTCTGCCAGACCGTTGAGCCGGTGCTGCATCGCGCTCACCACCTGCACGCGGTTGGCGTGGGAACGCTCGTAGCTCAGCAGCGTCTTGAGGTCATCGGAGCCCAGCGTGCGGATCCGGGACGTCAGCGAACCCACGGGCAGGTGGTCGTAGTCGGGCAACGGCAGATCGTCGCGCACGGTCATCGCTCATCCTCTCGAGAGGTTCTCGGGTCCGGTGCCGCCTACCCCGGGCTCCGCGGATCGACACCGCGTGTGAGGTGGCGGGGCCTGGGTAGGCGGCGACGACGGGGTTCGTGAGCAGCCGCGACCCCCGTGACCGACCAGCACCCGATCGACAGAGGAGTTGTCCCGCGACATGGACGTGTCCTTCCTGGAGCCGGTGTTCGCCGCCGCAGGGCCCTACGCCACGGTGTGCGCCGACGTCACGCACACGACCGAGAACGCCGACACCGAGCTGGATCTGCGGGTGCGCGCGCTGACCGGGCACCTGACCGAGCAGGGCGCCCCCGAGGTGGTGGTCGAGGCCGTCCGGGCCCGGCTGCTCGAGGGGAACGAGGGCGGCGAGGCCGGGACGCTGAAGGGCCGTGCCGTGGTCGTCGCCGCCGACGGGACCGTGGTGCTCGACCAGGTGCTGGCCGACGTGCCGGCCCGCGAGACCGCCCGGTGGACGCCTCAGCCCGACCTGCTGCCCCTGCTGCGCCAGCTGGCCGGTCGGGTGCCGCACGTCGTGGTCGTCGCCGACCGCGTGGGTGCCGACATCACCGTCGCGGGGCTCGCCGACCAGGAGGAGGAGCAGCGGCAGGTGGAGGGCGACACCTTCCCCATGCGCAAGGTCAAGGTCGGCGGCTGGGCGCACAACACCTACATGCACACGGCCGAGAACCAGTGGGTCGAGAACGCCGACAAGGTCGCCGAGGACATCGCGTCCCTCGCCCGCCGCGTGCAGCCGCGTTTCGTCCTGCTCGCCGGCGACGTGCGCGCCCGCCAGATCCTCAGCGACCGCGCCGGCGGCGTGTGGTCCGACCTCGTCGTCACGACGGAGGAGGGTGGCCGCGCGGCCGGGGCCGACCGCGAGCCGATCTCGCGGCGCACCGCGGAGCTGCTCGCCGAGCACGAGGCGCGGGACATCGCCACCGCGGTCGAGCAGGTGCAGAGCGCCGGGGCCCACGGCCTCGCGGTCACCGGGACGTCGGCCGTCGTCGAGGCCCTGCGCAAGGGCCAGGTGGAGACGCTGATCCTGACCGACGAGTGGCCGGACGACGCGACGTTGCTCGTGGGCAACGGCCCGCTCGAGCTGGGCGTCGGGCAGCAGGACATGGACGCGCTCGGCGTGCACGGCTCGGTCCAGCCCGCCGCTGCCGCTCTCGTGGCGGCCGCGGTCGCCGGCGCGGCCGGCCTGCTCGTCGTGCCCCAGGCGGCCCTCGCCGGTGACGAGCCGGTGGCCGCGATCCTCCGCTACACCGACGCCTCGACGTCGTCCGACTGACCTCCTCAACCGAAACCCATCCGAACCGCACCGAACCGAACCGAAGGAGAACGATCCCGTGACCGACCCGCACCAGCCCGCCACCAGCCCCGGCACCGACCAGGGCGACATCGAGCACCGCGCCGCGATCGCCGAGGCACTGGGCAAGGAGGTGTGGCCGGCCGACCGCGACCAGCTCGTCGCCAAGGCGCAGGAGAGGAACCCCGCCGACCGGGTCCTCGCCGACCTGCGGCGGCTGCCCGCCGGCCAGCAGTTCGAGAACGTCCAGGAGGTCGCGCAGGCACTCGGGCTCGGCACCGAGCAGCAGCGGTTCTGAGGTGACGACGCAGAAGAAGCCGAGCCCCGAGGCACTGGACAACGTCACCGAGCACAACGTCGAGACGCGGTCGCACCTGCTGCCCGAGGAGGACGGGATGAAGGGCAGCGGCATGGAGGAGGTGGCGGCGGAGATCATCCTGGCCGAGTCCGAGGAGCGGACCGTGCACCCCGACGCCGACGACGCGCAGGGGGCCCACCGCCAGTCGGCCGAGACCGCCGACCAGCCCTGACGTGCGGCACGAGCACCGGGTCCAGCTGCGCTGGTCCGACCCCGACATGCTCGGGCACGTCAACCACGCCCGGGCGCTGAGCCTCCTGGAGGACGCCCGGCTGGCCATGATGGACGGCCGGCCGGGCGGGGAGCTGATCCTGGCGCGCCTGGAGGCCGACTACCTGCGGCAGCTCTACTACCGGGTGAACGAGTCGCTGACCGTGTCCAGCTGGGTGACGCGGCTGGGCACGAAGTCGTTCGGCGTCCGCCAGGAGCTCGTGCAGGACGGCGAGGTCGCCATCCGGGCCGACCTGGTCCTCGTCGTCTTCGACTTCACCGCGAGCACCAGCCGGCCCATGACCGACGACGAGCGCGAGCACTGGAGCACCTACCTGGAGCCCTGACCCGCCGGGCGGGGGCTGCGGGTGGTCGCCGGCTAGGACGGGACCGGGCCGGCTGCCAGCAGACGCGAGGGCGCGGTGCTGTCCCGGACGACCAGCCGCGTGGCGAGCTCCACCCGCGGGCTCTCGATGGTCTCGCCGTCGACCATGCGCAGCACCGTCCGGGCCGCCATCATCCCCATCTCCGCGAGCGGCTGGTGCACCGTCGTCAGGGGCGGGGAGGACCACCGGGCCTGGGGCAGGTCGTCGAACCCGACGACGCTGAGGTCGTCGGGCACCCGCACGCCCTTGCGGCGGGCCCCCTCGTAGACCCCGAGGGCCATCTGGTCGTTGGCCGCGAAGACGGCGGTGGGCGGGTCGTCCAGGGCCAGGAGCACGTCGGCGGCCCGGGCGCCGGAGGCGTAGTCGAAGTCGCCGGCCACGAGCAGCTCCGGGTCGAACGGCAGGCCGGCGCTCTCCAGGCCGGCGCGGTAGCCGTCCAGCCGGGCCCGGGCCGACCAGAGCGTCGGCGTCCCGGCGACGAAGGCGATGCGCCGGTGCCCCAGGCCGGTCAGGTGCTCGGTGGCGCTCAGCCCGCCGGCCCAGTTGGTGACGCCGATCGTCGGCACGTCGAGGCCGGGCACCCCGGCCGGGTCGACCACGACCGCGGGTACCTGCAGGTTGCGCAGCTCGGAGTGCAGCTCGGGGTCGAGGTCGCCGGTCACCAGGATCGCGCCGTCGCTGGCCCGCGCGCTCAGGTTCTCCAGCCATTCCCGGGCGGCGCTGGCCCGCCGGTGGATCGCGGTGACCACGGTGCCGACGCCGGCGGCGTGCGCCGCGTCCTCGACACCGCGGATGATCTCGACCGCCCAGGGGCTGTCGAGGTCGTTGAACACCAGGTCGATCAGCCGGGCCCGGCGCTGCGGTCGCACCCCGCGCCGCTGGTAGCCGTGGTCGCGCAGCAGCTGCTCGACGCGCTGGCGCGTCCGCGGCGCGACGTCGGAGCGCCCGTTGAGCACCCGCGAGACGGTCGGGACGGAGACGCCGGCTTCCGCGGCGATGTCCGCGATCGTCACCGTGCGTGCCTGGTGGTCGGCCAACATGCCCCTCCTCGTCGGGCGGCCAGCCTACGGCCGGACGCCCCGGGGGACCGTTGCCGCCCGTGGGGGACCACCCCACCGGGGCAGTCGGCGGGCCTCCGCCGGACGGGGACACGCGGCGCGACGAGGCACGACGCAGGTCGCCCTTGACGCCCCAGATGTGACCTTCGTAACGTTCCGGCAACCTTCCGGAAGTTATCGGGAGACGGCAACGACGCCGACGAGAGGTCGAGGAATGCGCACATCGAGGTTCGGTTCCGGCGCGGTCACGCGCTGCGCGGTGGGTCTGGGCGTGCTGCCCGTCGTCCTGGCCGCCACCGTCCTGCCCGCCACCGCAGCGCCCAAGGACAAGGCGGCCCCGCCGGTCCAGGCGCAGGAGGACCAGTCCTACGGCCAGGCCAAGAAGAACGGCCTGCGCACGGTCGCTCCCGACGACCTCGTCATCGGGACTGCGGCCGCCGGCGGCGGCCATCACATGAACGAGGACTACCCGGACCCGTTCACCTACGACAAGAAGTACCGGAAGATCCTCGCCGCCGAGTTCAGCTCGGTCTCGCCCGAGAACCAGATGAAGTGGGACTTCATCCATCCCGAGCCCGGCGTCTACGACTTCGGGCCGGCGGACGCCATCGTGGACTTCGCCGAGGCCAACGGTCAGGTCGTCCGCGGCCACACCCTGCTGTGGCACAGCCAGCTGCCGGCGTGGGTCACCGAGGGCGACCACACCGACGCGGAGCTCGAGGCCATCCTCAAGTCGCACATCCAGACGGTGGTCGGCCACTTCAAGGGCCGCATCCAGCAGTGGGACGTCGCCAACGAGATCTTCGCCGACGAGTGGGACAAGGGCGGCGTCCGGCTGCGGGACGACCCCGAGCTCGCGACCGCCAACATCTTCATCCAGCGGCTCGGCCCCGAGATCATCGGCAAGGCCTTCCACTGGGCCCACGAGGCCGACCCGGAGGCCGAGCTCTTCCTCAACGACTACGCCGTCGAGGACTGGAACACCAAGAGCACCGCCTACCACGAACTGTCGCAGGACCTGCTCGAGCAGGGAGTTCCGCTGCACGGGTTCGCGTTCCAGGCCCACCTGGACCTGCAGTACCCCTTCCCGTCGACCCTGGACGAGAACATGCAGCGCTTCGACGACCTGGGCCTGGAGACCGCGATCACCGAGCTCGACGTCCGGTTCACCCTGCCCGCGAGCGGGGTGCCGACGGCGGAGCAGCTGGCCGAGCAGGCCGACACCTACCAGGGGGTCCTCGAGGCCTGCCTGTCGGTCGAGGACTGCAACTCCTTCACGATCTGGGGCTTCACCGACAAGTACTCGTGGGTCCCGAGCTTCTCGCCGGGCCAGGGGGCGGCGACGGTGATGTTCGAGGACTACGAGCGCAAGCCCGCGTACTGGGCGCTGCACGAGACCCTCGCGGCCGCCCAGGACTGACTCCCGCACCCGAATCCCCCCGACCAGCCGTCCGGCCGGTCGGGGGGATTCGTCGTCCGCGCACCCGTGCAGCAGGATCGGGGGCGTGAGGGGCGCATTCTTCGACGGCTTCGAGGAGCGTCGCGCCGAGGTGGGCGACGGGGTCGTCCTACGGTTCCGGGTCGGCGGGGAAGGGCCGCCGGTCGTGCTGCTGCACGGGCATCCGCGCACGCACACGACCTGGCACCGGGTCGCGCCGCTGCTCGTGGCGGCGGGACACACCGTGGTCTGCCCCGACCTGCGGGGTTACGGCCGCTCGTCGAAGCCGGCCACCACCGCCGACCACGCCCCCTACTCGAAGCGGGCGCTGGCCGGCGACGTCGTCACGCTCATGCGCGCGCTCGGCCAAGAGCGCTTCGCCCTCGTCGGGCACGACCGGGGGAGCTACGTCGCCCTGCGGACGGCGCTGGACCACCCGGAGGCCGTCACCCACCTGGCCGTCCTCGACTGCATCCCGCTGGTCGAGCACCTGGAGCGGGCCGACGCCCGCTTCGCCGCGGCCTGGTGGCACTGGTTCTTCTTCGCCCAGCCGGGCAAGCCCGAGCGGGCCATCGCTGCCGACCCCGAGGCCTGGTACGACGCGCTGGCGCCCGGCAGGGCCGTGGAGATGGGGGAGGAGAACCACGCCGACTTCCTCGCCGCGATCCGGGATCCGGCGACCCGCCTGGCCATGCTCGAGGACTACCGGGCCGGGCTCGGCGTCGACCGGCTGGCCGAGGAGGCGGACCGGTCGGCCGGACGGCGGGTGGGGTGCCCGACCCTGGTGCTCTGGTCGGCCCGGGACGACCTGGAGGAGCTCCACGGCGACCCGCGGGAGATCTGGGCTGCCTGGACCTCCGATCTGCGTGGCGGCGGGCCGATCGACAGCGGCCACCACATGGCGGAGGAGGCACCCGAGGCGCTGGCCGCCGCACTGGTCCCGTTCCTCGCGATGTGATCATGATCGCCGGGCGGGGTAGGGGCACGGCCGGACCCGAGAGGAGATGGTCATGCCGAAGACCAGCAAGAAGGGCGAGGCGAAGCAGTCGGAACTGCCGAGCACGCTGCGCCGGTCGGAGAAGAAGGCCCAGCGCACGTTCACCAAGGCCTACGACTCCGCCGTCGAGGAGTACGACGACGAGGAGCGCGCCAACCGGACGGCCTGGGCCGCGGTCAAGCACTCCTACGAGAAGGTCGGCGACCACTGGGAGAAGAAGCCCGGCGGGAAGAAGGGCCCCTCCGACGCGCAGGCCGAGGGCGGCCGCGGCACCGCGAAGCAGACGTCGGGCGGGGTCGACGCCAACGCCACCAAGGAGCACCTGCTCGACGTGGCCAAGAAGCTCGACATCTCGGGCCGGTCCCGGATGAAGAAGAAGGACCTGGTCGACGCCATCCAGAAGGCGAACGACACGAAGACCGCCGCGGCGCGGAAGAAGTAGGCTCCTCCGCCGGCGGCCGCCCAGCGGTCGCCGGCGGTTCAGCCGATCATGAGGAACTCGGTCTGCCGCCGGCCCAGGAACTCGGCTCCGCCGCCGGTCAGCGCCAGACCTTCCTCCAGCCCCAGCCGCACGCACTGGCCGCCCCACTCGGCCACCGGCCGGCTGACGGCCAGCTCCAGCGCGAGGACGGTGTCGGGGCGGACCGGGTAGTCCCCGGCGCCGGGGATGCGCCGCTGCTCGTCCCACTGCCCGACGGCGGGCCCGGCGCCATGCCCGTGGTAGCCGATGGGGTGGGAGTACACCTCGCCGTCGATGCCCTCGGCAGCCGCGGCGGCGCGGGTCGCCGCGAGCACCTCGTTGCCGGTGCGCCCGGGGACGAGGGCGGCCACGGTGAGCTCCTGTAGCCGGTTGGCCGCCCGCATGGCCTCGCGCAGCCCCGTCGGCGCCGCGCTCTCACCGCTCCCCAGGACGTAGGCGTTGCGCTGGTTGTCCGTGCGCAGCCCCAGGCTGGTGAGCCCCACGTCGCAGTGCAGCAGGTCGCCCGGCTCGATCACCGCGTCGAAGGGCACCGCGGGCAGCAGCGCCCCCCGCTCCTCGGCCAGTGGCACCCCCGCCCGCTGGATCAGCACCGACGGCTGGAACCACGGCTCGACACCGAGGTCGTGCAGCCGCTGCCGGATCCACCACGCCACGTCCAGCGCCGTCGTCGACCCCGGGCGCACCACGGCGGGGGAGAAGGCCTCGGTGATGACGTCGTGGGCCAGGCGGTTGAGCGCGTGCAACGCGGCGATCTCCTCGGGCAGCCGCGTCTCCAGCCAGCCGACGGCGAGCTCCTCGGCCGACACCACCCGGTCGGCCCACGGGCCGAGGGCCTCGGTCAGCAGCCGGTGCTCGGTGTGGGAGAGCCCGTCGGCGTGCGCGAAGTCCGGCGAGACGTCGATGCCGATCCGCAGCGGGTCGGCCTGCTCCACGAACCGGCGGACCTCGGCCCACTGCTGCTCGCCGTCGGCGCCGGCCCCCGAGGACCCCGGTGTCCAGGCCGCGAGGAACTGGCCCACCGGGTAGCGGGAGATCGCTGCGGGCGTGACCCCGTCGTCGCTGCGGTGCAGCACCAGGATCGTGCGGCGGCGCGCCGACAACCACGTGGCCGGCAGCAGCGTGCGCAGCACCGGGTCCTCGTTGCACTCGCGGCCGGCCACGATCCACAGGTCGATGCCGCAGCGGTCCATGAGAGCGGGCAGGACGTCCAGGAGGCGCTGGGTGAGCCAGCGGTCGCGCACGTCGGCCTGCTCGCGCAGCGGCAGCGGCACCGTCCGCGTCGGGTCCGGCAGGACGAGCGACATGGATCAAGGGAAGCAGAGAACCGGCGAACTCACCGGTCGAGGCCGGGGAGCGGGGTGTGCGTTCCCTCAGGCGGGGGTCTCCTCCGGGCGCGGGGAACGTGCGCGGGGAGCCGCGGCGGTGGCCACGCGGTTGCGGCCACGGCGCTTCGCCTCGTACATAGCCGCGTCGGCCAGGTCGACCAGTCGCCAGAGGGCGGCCACCGGGTCCTCGCCGTCCACCGGCCGGGCCACCGCCAGGCCGACGGAGGCGGTCACCCCGTACCCGTCCGGCGTCCGGGCCGCGGCGACCGCCGCGCGCAGCCGCTCCGCCAGCCGGCGGCCCTCCGCCGCGTCGGACACCGAGCCCACGACGACGAGCTCCTCGCCACCGGTGCGGGCCAGCACGTCGGCCGGGCGGACCGTGGCGGCCAGCGAGCGCGCCACCGCGGTCAGGAGCTGGTCGCCCGCGCCGTGCCCGAACTGGTCGTTGAGCCGCTTGAAGTGGTCGAGGTCGAGGACCATGGCGCACACCCGGGTGCCCTCGCGCCGGGCCTGCCGCCACAACCGGGGCGCCTGCTCCACCAGGTACCTGCGGTTGAACAGGCCGGTCAGCGGGTCCAGGCGGGTGAGGTTCTCGGTGGCCACCAGCAGCCGCTGCACCCGTCGCCGCAGCAGGAAGACCCCGAGCGCGGCGGCGTTCAGCATGCCCGCGCTGACCCCCACCTGGACGCCCAGCCCGATGGCGTTGTCGTAGCTAGGCCACAGCGCCATCAGGCAGACGGCGGCCGTGACGAGCATGTGCACCCACAGCTGCCGCAGTTCGAGGAACCAGGCCGCGATCAGCGCCGGGAACAGCAGCATGAGCGGCGTGGCGTAGCGCAGCGGGTCGTGGATGCAGAGGACGACGACCAGGTAGACGAGGTCGCCGACGAGGACGAGCACGAAGGTGTGCCGGGGGCTGATCCGGCCGCGCACGGCGATGGAGACCCCGAGTGACAGGAGCAGCAGCATCGTGGCGCCGTAGGCCCACCGGCCGGCGCCCTCGCGCAGGACGCCCTCCACGAGCAGGTTGAGCGAGCCCATGAGCCCGCCGGTGATCAGCAGCGCGGCCACCGCCAGGGCGGCCAGACCACCGTCGGGGCCGCTCAGCACCGGGGTCACCTGCGGCATCGGCCCGGCGGGCGTGGGCGCGGGCTCCGGGCTGGTCACGGCAGCAGGATGCCGCACGATCGGCGATTCCGGGGCAAATTGTGCGCGACCGATAACCGACCGGGCGGGGTAGCGCCCACGGCGAGGAACGGGCCCGGGTGGAAGGGTGGGGACGACGTCGAGCGAAGGAGGCTGCGCACATGGCCGGAGGGCCCTGGTTCTTCTGTCTGAAGCACCACACCGTCGAACCCGTGGAGGGGTGCGCCGAGCGGCACCGGCTCGGGCCGTACGAGACCCGGGACGAGGCGGAGCACGCGCTCGACGCGGTGGCCGAGCGGAACGAGGAGCTCGACGCCGAGGACCGCGAGTGGCGGGGTGACCCGCCGCCGTCCTGATCGGGCGGGCATGATCGGAGCCGAGCAGCCGGAGAACCCGGCTCCCCGGGAGGAGTGACGTGTCGGACGGTCGCGCGGTCGAGGAACTGGTCATCGGGGTGCTGGGGGGCACCGGCCCGCAGGGGCGGGGGCTCGCCGTCCGGCTGGCCGCCCAGGGGCAGCGCGTGCTGCTCGGCTCCCGGGACGCCGAGCGCGCCGCCGAGGTGGCCGCCGAGGTCGCCGAGCGCGCCGCCACCGTCGCGGGCGACGCGGAGGTGTCGGTGACCGGTGGCTCGAACGTCGACGTCGCCGGCGCCGCCGACCTGGTGATCGTCGCCGTCCCCTTCGCCGGGCACGCCGCGACCCTGGCCGAGCTGGCCACCCCGCTGGCCGGGAAGATCGTCGTCGACTGCGTGGTGCCCATGGGCTTCGACGAGCTCGGCGCCTACGTGCTGGACGTCGAGGAGGGCAGCGCCGCCCAGCAGGCCGCCGCCCTGCTGCCCGACTCGCACGTGGTCGGCGCGTTCCACCACCTGTCGGCCAAGCTGCTCGAGGACCTGTCCAAGCCCACCCTCGACGGCGACGTGATGGTCGTCGGCGACGACCGCGCGTCCATGGACACCGTGCAGGCGCTGGCCGGGCGGCTGCCGGGCATGCGCGGCATCTACGCCGGCCGGCTGCGCAACGCCCGCCAGGTCGAGGCCCTGACCATCAACCTGGTCTCGGTCAACCGGCGGTACAAGGTGCACGCCGGCGTCCGCATCACCGACGTCTGACGCCCGTGATCACCGCGGACGAGCTGCGGGCGGCGCAGCTGGGCCGGCCGCCCCTGGGCAGGCGCGGGTACGCCCCCGACGAGGTCGACGCCTTCCTGGCCCGTGCCGCCGAGGCGCTGACGGCGCTGGCGCTCCGGCGCCCTCCGCAGCTGACCGCCGACGAGGTGCGCTCCATCGTGTTCCGGAAGCCGGGACTCGGCCGCGGACGGGGATACGACGAGGACCAGGTCGACGAGCTGCTCGACCGGATCGAGCACACCCTGCGCGCCGCCGCGGCGTGACACCGGCCCGCCTCGACGACCGCGGCACGCCGTACGGCGGGGCGGCGCCGCGCCGGGTGGTGTCCCTCGTCCCGTCGCTGACCGAGGCGATCGCCGTCACCGACGCGACCCTGCTGGCCGGGGTCACCGACTGGTGCACCCACCCGGCCGGGCTCGACGTGCCGCGGGTGGGCGGCACGAAGTGGCCCGACCTCGCGCGGGTGCTCGCCCTGGCGCCGGACCTGGTGGTCGCCAACGCCGAGGAGAACCGGGACTCCGACGTCGACGCGTTGCGCGCGGCCGGCGTCCCGGTGTGGGTGACCGCGCCGGCGACCGTGGACGGAGCGCTGGACTCCCTCGGGCGCCTGCTCCAGGTGCTCGACCGGCCCGACCCCGACTGGCTGGTCCGGGCCCGCAGCGTGTGGACCGACCCGCCGCGGCTGCCCGACGTCCGCGCCGTCGTGCCCATCTGGCGTCGGCCGTGGATGGTGCTGGGCCGGGACACCTTCGCCGGCGACGTGCTGGCCCGGCTCGGGGTGTGCAACGTCTTCGCCGGGCACGCCGAGCGGTATCCGGAGCTGGGCCGGGACGATCCGGTCGGCGTCCCGGCCGAGCTGGTGGTGTTCCCGGACGAGCCCTACGCGTTCACCCCGGCCGACGGCCCGGAGGCGTGGCCGCAGGCTCGACCGGTGTTCGTCAGCGGCCGGCTCCTCACCTGGTACGGCCCCTCGCTGGTCGATGCGCCCACCGTGCTGGTCGCCCAGCTCGCCGGCTGAGTTCTCCGACCGTCGCTGCTCTGGGGGTTCTTCATCCGCTCTGGAAGTCCTGCACGGGTCGTGGAGCAGGTGCACGACCCCCAGAGCGGAGGACGGTCAGTCGAAGGAGTGCTCCGGGCCGGGGAAGACGCCGCTGCGCACCTCGTCGGCGTACTCCTTCGCCGCCCGCAGCAGCTCACCGCGCAGGTCGGCGTACTTCTTCACGAACTTCGGCACCCGGCCGCCGTTGAGACCGGCCATGTCCGGCCACACCAGCACCTGCGCGTCGCAGTCCACGCCGGCGCCGATGCCGACCGTCGGGATGGACAGCTCCTCGCTCACCTGGCGGGCGATCCCGGCCGGCACCATCTCCAGGACGACGGCGAACGCGCCGGCCTCCTGCACCGCGCGCGCGTCTTCGAGCAGCTGCTCGGCGCCCGCACCCCGGCCCTGCACCCGGAAGCCGCCGAGGGCGTGCTCGCTCTGCGGCGTGAAGCCGATGTGCGCCATCACCGGGATCCCGGCGTCGGTGAGGAGCGCGATCTGCGGGGCCACGCGCACGCCGCCCTCGAGCTTGACCGCCTGGGCGCCGCCCTCCTTCATGAACCGGACGGCGGTGTCGAACGCCTGCTGAGGGCCGGACTCGTAGCTGCCGAACGGCAGGTCGGCCACGATCAGCGCCCGCTTCGTGGAGCGGGTCACCGCCTTGGTCATCAGCAGCAGGTCCTCGACCGTCACCGGCACGGTGCTGGTGTGCCCGAGGACGACGTTGCCCGCCGAGTCACCCACCAGCATCACCGGGATGCCGGCCTCCTCGAAGACGGCCGCGCTGTAGGTGTCGTAGGCGGTGAGCATCGCCCACTTCTCGCCACGCTCCTTGGCCTGCTGCAGGTGGTGGATCCGCACCCGCGACGTCGACTGCCCGCCGTAGAGGACCGACTCGCTCATGCCCTGGCTCCTTCGCGCACGGTGGGCAGCGTCTCGCGCCACCGGTTGGTGACGGGCAGCCGCCGGTCGCGGCCGAACGCCTTGAGGCTGATCTTGGTACCGGGAGCGGACTGGCGGCGCTTGAACTCGGCGGTGTCCACCAACCGGAGGACGCGGGCGACCACCTCCGGGTCGTGGCCCCGCTCGAGCAGCTGCGCCATGCCGAGGTCGCGGTCGACGTAGTCGGCGATCACCGCGTCCAGCTCGTCGTAGGAGGGCAGCGAGTCGCTGTCCACCTGGCCGGGGGCGAGCTCCGCCGAGGGTGGCTTCTCGATGGAGTTCACCGGGATGGGCTCGGTCTCGCCGCGCTCCCGGGCGGCGGCGTTGCGCCAGCGGGCGAGCTCCCACACCAGGGTCTTGAGCACGTCCTTGATCGGGGCGAACCCACCGGCGGAGTCGCCGTAGAGCGTCGAGTAGCCGACGGCGACCTCGCTCTTGTTGCCCGTCGTGAGCAGCAGGTGCCCGTGCTGGTTGGACAGCCCCATGAGCAGCGTGCCGCGCACCCGGGCCTGCAGGTTCTCCGCGGCCACCCCGGACAGCTCGACGGAGGACTCGTAGGCGTCGACCATCGGGGCGATCGGCACGACGGAGTAGTGCAGCCCGGTGCGGCGGGCGAGGTCCTCGGCATCGGCGAGGGAGTGCTCGCTGGACCACTTCGAGGGCAGGCCCACGCCGTGCACCCGGTCCGCACCCAGCGCGTCGACGGCCAGGGCGGCGACGACGGCGGAGTCGATGCCGCCGGAGAGACCCAGCACGACCGAGGGCATGCCGTTCTTGTCGACGAAGTCGCGCAGCCCCAGGACGAGGGCCCGCCACACCTCCTCGCACTCCTCCAGCGGCTCGGCGATCGGAGCCGGCTGCGCCTCGTAGGCCGCGACCGGCTCGTCGGACAGCACGTGGCGGGTGACGGTCATCGGGCCGAGCCGGCCCTCGCGCCGCTCGGGGGTCGCCGCGGGGTCGAGCTCGAGGTCGACGGTCAGCAGGTGCTCGACGAACTGCGGCGCCCGCGCGAGCAGCTCGCCGGTGGGGGAGACCGCCATCGAGTCGCCGTCGAAGACCAGCTCGTCCTGGCCGCCGACCTGGTTGCAGTAGAGGATCGCCGCTCCCGCCTCGGCCGCCCGGCGGCGCACCAGCGGGAGGCGCAGGTCGTCCTTCGCCCGCTCGTAGGGGGAGGCGTTGGGGGAGACGACGAGGTCGACGCCGGCCTGCCCGGCCACGCCGCACGGACCGCCCTCGACCCACAGGTCCTCGCAGACGGTCAGCGCGACGTCCACGCCGTGCAGCCGCACCACCGGCAGCTCTGTGCCGGGCACGAAGTAGCGGGCCTCGTCGAAGACCCCGTAGTTGGGCAGGTGCCGCTTGTAGTAGCGGACGACGACGTCGCCCCCGTGCAGCAGGGCCGCGGCGTTGCGCGGTGCCCCGCGGCGCGGGTTGGCGTCCCTCGGGCGGTCGTCGTCGTCGGGGTGGTCGACCGGCGCCGGCCCTGCGCCTCGCGTGTGCGCCAGGTACCCGACGACGACGGCGAGGTCCCCGAGCCCCTCGGCGGCGAGCCGGGCGCCCAGGTCGACCAGCGCCTGCTCGCTCGCGCGGGCGAAGGACTCCCGCAGCACCAGGTCCTCCGGCGGGTAGCCGGTCAGCGTCATCTCCGGGAAGACGACCAGGTGCGCGCCGGCCTCGGCAGCCCGCACCGCCCAGCGGAGCACCAGGTCGCTGTTGCCCGCCAGGTCACCGACGCGGGTGTCGACCTGGGCCATGGCCACCCGCAACTGCACCGGCTGCTCGTTCACGCCGCACAGTCTCGCCGCTCGCCGCGGGGAACGGCCAGGTGGGGCGCCGCTGAGCCGCGGCAGCGCGGCAGCGTGTGCGAATCGCCCGGACAGGGCAGGCTGGCGCCCAGTTCACATCCCGGAAACGAGGGGACCGGATCATGGCGGGCATGGACCGACAGCAGGAGTTCGTCCTGCGAACCCTGGAAGAGCGCGACATCCGCTTCGTGCGGCTGTGGTTCACCGACGTCAGCGGCTACCTCAAGGCCGTCGCGGTGGCCCCGGCCGAGATCGAGGCGGCGTTCGCCGAGGGCATCGGCTTCGACGGCTCGGCGGTCGAGGGCTTCGCCCGCGTCTACGAGTCCGACATGCTCGCCAAGCCCGACCCGGGCACCTTCCAGGTGATGCCCGCGCGCGAGGGCCGGCCCAGCGACACCGCGCGGATGTTCTGCGACATCACGCTGCCCGACGGCTCACCGGCGTGGGCGGACCCCCGGCACGTGCTGCGCCGGGCGCTGGCCAAGGCCGCCGACATGGGGTTCACCTTCTACACCCACCCCGAGATCGAGTTCTTCCTGCTCAAGGACCTGCCGACCGACGGCAGTGCCCCGACGCCGGCCGACACCGGCGGCTACTTCGACCTGTCCACGCACAACGTGGCGCACGACTTCCGTCGCGAGGCCGTCTTCGCGCTGGAGGCGATGGGCATCTCGGTGGAGTTCAGCCACCACGAGGTGGCGCCCGGCCAGCAGGAGATCGACCTGCGCTACGCCGACGCGCTCTCCATGGCCGACAACATCATGACGCTGCGGCACGTCGTCCGTGAGGTCGCGCTGGCCCAGCAGGTGCACGCCACCTTCATGCCCAAGCCGTTCACCGAGCTGGCCGGCTCGGCGATGCACACCCACGTGTCGCTGTTCGAGGGCGACCGCAACGCCTTCCACGACCCGGCCGACCCGATGCGGCTGTCCACCACCGGCAAGCAGTTCATCGCCGGGCTGCTGGTCCACGCCCGGGAGATGACGGCCATCACCAACCAGACCGTGAACTCCTACCGGCGGCTGCTGGCCGGCACCGAGGCGCCGACGGCGGCGACCTGGGGCCGGGCGAACCGGTCGGCGCTGGTCCGGCTGCCCTCCTACAAGCCGAGCAAGGCGCAGTCGGCCCGGGTGGAGGTGCGGTCGCCGGACTCCGCCTGCAACCCCTACCTCACCTTCGCCGTCATCCTGGCCGCCGGGCTGCGGGGCATCGAGAAGGGCTACGAGCTCCCGCCCGAGGCCGAGGACGACGTGTGGTCGCTGACCGACACCGAGCGCCGCGCCGCCGGCTACGAGGACCTCCCGGTCTCCCTCGGCGAGGCGCTGACCGCGATGCAGGGCAGCGAGCTCGTCGCGGAGACGCTGGGCGAGCACGTGTTCGAGTTCTTCCTCCGCAACAAGTGGGAGGAGTTCAACTCCTACCGGCAGAACGTGACGCCCTTCGAGCTCCAGCGCTACCTGCCCGGCCTGTGAGCTGAGTTTCCGCGGAAAAGCATGGTCGGACGGCGTGCAGGGGGCGGGCCACTAATCTCGACGGCGTGACCGCCGCGCGCCTGCTCGTCGTCGTCCCGAGCGAGACCGACCCGCCCGCGCGGCTGGGGGAGTGGCTGCGTGCCGCCGGGCTGGAGCTCGACGAGCGGCACCTGCGGCTCGGTGACGCGCTGCCGGAGAACCTCGACGGCGTCGACGGGCTGCTCGTCCTGGGCGGGCCGCAGTCCTCGATGGACGACGAGGAGACCAGCCCCGAGCTCGTCGGTGTCCGGGCGCTGCTGCGCCAGGCGATCGACCGCGACCTGCCCACGCTCGCCATCTGCCTGGGCGCCCAGCTGGTGGCGCAGGTGGGCGGTGGCCGCACCCGGGTGGGCGTCGACGGGCCCGAGGTCGGCGCCACACTGGTGGCCAAGCGCGACGCCGCCGACGCCGATCCGGTGTTCGGCCCCGTCCCGCTCTCGCCCGACGTCATCCAGTGGCACCACGACGAGATCTCCGAGCTGCCGCGCGACGCCCAGCTGCTGGCGAGCAACCCGCACTACCCGCATCAGGCCTTCCGGGTGGGCCGGCACGTCTACGCCCTGCAGTTCCACATCGAGACGACGCCCGAGATGGTGCGCGCCTGGGCCGAGAGCGATCCGGTGGGCGTGGCCGCGAGCCCGCTGGACCTCGAGACGCTGTGCCTGCGCGCCACCGCCGCGCACGACGACGTCGCCGACGCCTGGCAGCCCTTCGCGGCCCGCTTCGCCGCGCTGGTGAGCGCCTCCGCCGGGGCCCGGGCGTGACCGCTGCGCTGCCGGAGGTGCCCCGGCGCGCCGTCGTCCGGCTGGTCCGGTTCGGCTTCGGGGACGGCGAGCGGGCGGCCCGGCTGCTGTCGGACCCCGCCCTGGGCCTGTGGGACCTGGAGCGCAACGAGCCCGCCGACCCGGAGGCCGGCCCGGTCGTGGCGGCGCTCGCCCGCGCCGGTGACCCGGACCTCGCCGTCCGCTCGCTGCACCGGCTGGTCGAGGCGCTGGACGCCGAGGACCCGGACGGCGGCGCCGCGGCGGCGCTGCTCGCCAGGCTCCGCGGGCCCGGCCACCTGCGCGGACGGCTCGTGTCGGTCCTGGGTGCCAGCTCCGGCCTGGCCGACCACCTGGCCGCGCACCCGCTCGACTGGCAGGTGCTCGACGACGACCGGCACGGCATCTGGCGGCCGACGCCGAACGCGCTGGAGCGGCAGATGCTGGCGGCGGTGGGCGCGGATCCGGACGACCCGCCGTGGGGCGTGCGGCTCGGCAAGGGGGCGCCGGACGCCGGGCCCGAACGCGTGGCCGCGCTCCGGCTGGCCTACCGCCGGGCGATCCTGTCGCTCGCCGGGCGCGACCTGGGCGAGGGCGTGCCGGCGGAGGAGGTCGCCGTCGAGCTGGCCGACATCGCCGGTGCCGTGCTCACCGCCGGCCTGGCCGTCGCCGTCGCCGAGCAGCCGGCCGACGCAGCCGCCTGCCGGCTCAGCGTCATCGCCCTGGGCAAGACCGGCGGCCGGGAGCTGAACTACGTCAGCGACGTCGACGTCGTGTTCGTGGCCGAGGCGGTCGACCCCACGGACGCCGAGGGCGCCGCGCTGAGCAGCGCCACGCGCGTGGCCGCAGCCCTCATGCGGATCTGCCACGAGGCGGCGTGGGAGGTCGACGCGGCGCTGCGCCCGGAGGGCAAGCGCGGGGCGCTGGTGCGCACCGTCGCCGGACACACCGCGTACTACGAGCAGTGGGCCGACACCTGGGAGTTCCAGGCGCTGCTGAAGATGCGACCGGTCGCCGGTGACCCCGATCTGGGCCGGTCCTACGTCGAGGCGCTGTGGCCGCTGGTGTGGAAGGCCGGCGACCGGCCCGGCTTCGTCGGCCAGGTGCAGGCCATGCGCCGCCGGGTCGAGGCCAACATCCCCCCGGCCCAGGCCGAGCGGGAGCTCAAGCTCGGACGCGGCGGCCTGCGCGACGTCGAGTTCGCCGTGCAGCTGCTCCAGATGGTGCACGGGCGGGTGGACCCGAACCTGCGGCTGGGCGGCACCGTGCCGGCGCTGCAGGCGCTGTCGGCCGGGGGCTACGTCGGCCGCGAGGACGCCGCGACCCTGGTCGCCTCCTACCGCTTCCTGCGCACCGTGGAGCACCGGCTCCAGCTGCTCCGGCTGCGTCGCACGCACCTGCTGCCCACCGACGAGCAGCAGTTGCGCTGGCTGGCCCGCTCGCTGGGCTACAAGCCCGACCACCGCGGCGACGCCGTCGACGTGCTCCGCGCGGAGCTGGCGCTGCACACCCGCGAGGTGCGCAGGCTGCACGAGAAGCTCTTCTACCGGCCCCTGCTGTCCGCGGTCGCGCGGGTGCCGGGGGAGCAGCTCCAGCTCGGCTCCAAGGCGGCCGGCGACTGGCTGCGCGCCCTCGGGTTCGCCGACCCCGACGGCGCGCTGCGGCACATGACCGCGCTGACCGGCGGGCTGTCGCGGTCGGCGTCGATGCAGAAGTACCTGCTGCCGGTCCTGCTCCAGACCTTCGCCTCCTGCCCGAACCCGGATGCCGGCCTGCTCGCCTACCGGCAGGTCAGCGAGGCCCTCGGCGGCAACCAGTGGTACCTGCGGCTGCTCCGCGACGAGGGGCAGGTGGTCGAGCGGCTCGCCCAGCTGCTCGGCTCCAGCCAGTACGTGGCCGCGCTGCTCACCCGCACTCCGGAGGCGCTGCGCATCCTCGCCGACGACGCCGAGCTCGAGCCGCGCGAGGCCGCGGTACTGGCCAAGGCGTGGCGCCAGGCGGCCGGGCGCGCGCCGGACCCGGAGGCGGGCATCCGCGTGGTCCGGGGCCTGCGGCGGCAGGAGCTGCTCCGGATCGCGGCGGCCGACCTCCTCGGCCGGCTCGACGTGCACCGGGTCGGCCGCGCCCTCACCGACGTCGCGGTCGCCACGTTGCAGGCCGGGTTGGACGTGGCCGTGCGGGCGCACGCGCGGGAGGCCCGGATCGACGTCGCCGACCTGCCGATGGACCTCGCGGTCATCGGCATGGGCCGGCTGGGTGGCGGGGAGATGGGCTTCGGCTCCGACGCCGACGTGCTGTTCGTGCACCGCGCCCGGCCGGGGGCGGACGAGACGAAGGCCGCGGCCGCGGCCAACGCCGTCGCCCATGCGCTGCGCCGGGTGCTCGGCGAGCCCGGGCCGGACCCCGCCTTCGAGGTGGACGCCGACCTGCGTCCCGAGGGCCGGCAGGGTGCGCTGGTGCGCAGCCTCTCGGCGTTCCGGGAGTACTACGAGCGCTGGGTGTCGGTGTGGGAGGTGCAGGCGCTGCTGCGCGCGGTGCCGGTGGCCGGCGACGAGCAGCTCGGCGCCGACTTCGTCTCGCTGGTGGACCCGATCCGGTACCCGGCTGCCGGGCTCAGCGCCGACCAGGTCGCCGAGATCCGCCGGATCAAGGCCCGGGTGGAACGGGAGCGGCTGCCCCGCGGGGCGGACCCGGCGACGCACACCAAGCTCGGCAGGGGTGGGTTGTCCGACGTCGAGTGGACCGTCCAGCTGCTGCAGCTGCAGCACGCCGCCGGGTCCGAGGCGCTGCAGGTGCCCGCCACGGCCCCGGCGCTGGACGCGCTGGCGGCGGCCGGGCACCTCGACGCGGAGCAGGCGGCCTCCCTCCGCGAGGCCTGGGCGCTGGCGACCACGGCCCGGAACGCGATCTTCCTGGTCCGGGGACGCCCCAGCGACCAGCTGCCGCGCCCGGGGCTGGAGCTGGCCGGCGTGGCCCGGGCGTGCGGGTACGGCCCGGACCAGGACCCGGGCCAGTTCGTCGACGACTACCGCCGCACCACCCGGCACGCGCGGTCGGTCGTGGAGCAGGTCTTCTACGGGCAGCCGCCGCCGGGCCAGGGCTGAGGGCCCTCGCGGGCCGTGTGACGATCCGGTGGCATCGGGCCCGCCCGGGTTCGGACGGGTCGGGCACGGGCTAGGGGACGGGGACGACCGGACCCCGACACCGAGGCAGGAACCGTGTGGCGTCTCTTCCCCGCAGGGGTGTGTGCGGCTCTGCTCCTCACCGCGTGCGGCGGCGACGGCGGACCGGCCGCGGCGCCCGACCCGACCGGGACCCCGGGGAGCCAGTCCCCGGCCCCCGGGAGGGACGACCCCGACGAGCTGCGACCGGTGGGCGACGGGACCACCGCCGACTCCGCCGCGGCCGGGGCCGGTCGCCCGGTGACCCTCACCGACGTGCGGCTCGGGGCGCACGACGGCTTCGACCGGATCGTCTTCGAGGTCGCCGGTGAGGGATCGGCCGGCTGGCAGGTCGGCTGGGTCGACGAGCCGCGGGCCCAGGGGTCGGGCGCCCCCGTCGAGGTGCCCGGGCAGGCGTTCCTCGGCATCACACTGACCAACGTCGCGCTGCCGGGCGACGAGGAGGCCGGCGCGGTGCGCTGGCAGGGGCCGGAGCGGCAGGGGATCGCCGACGCCACCGTGCTGGAGGAGCTCGTGGCGGACACCCTCTTCGAGGGCGCGTACAGCTTCTTCGCCGGGACCGACCGGCGGCGGCCGTTCGCGGTCGGGACGGCGAACTCCCCGCAGCGGATCGTGGTCGATGTCCTCGCGGAGGATCCCGCGACCCCCGCGGCGCTCACCCAGCGCTGCGAGAGCCCGGCCGGGTTCTCGCTGGCGTATCCGCAGGGGTGGTCGGCGAACCCGGGGGAGACGGTCGCCGCGTGCACCCGGTTCGCCCCGGACCCCTTCACGGTGCCCCCGAACACCGATGCCCGGGTCGGTGCCGTGACCGCCCGGGTGGAGCAGGCCCCGTTCCAGCAGGTGGCCGGCCCTGGTCCGGGGGACGAGCTCAGCCGTCGCGCGACCACGGTCGGCGGTCGCTCGGCGGTGCGCGTCGAACGGGTCTCCGTCGGTGAGGGTCTCTGGCCCGCGGGAGTGCGGGCCACCAGCTACGTGGTCGACCTCGGTGGGGGAGCGGAGGCACCACGGACCCTGGTGGTCGACACGGTGGGTCTGCCGCAGTTCGACTACGCGCGCAACGTCGGGGTGCTCGACCGCATGGTCGAGACGCTCAGTTTCGGCGACCCCTGACCGGCCGGGGGACACGCGGAGGGTGCCGCCGTCGGCAGGGCATGCTGAGGACGTGTCACGAACGCTGCCGGCCCAGCCGGACCTGCCCGAGGACGTCGACGCCGCGGGCCCGCCGCCCGGCGACGGGCCCGATGCCGCGACCATCACGCCCTACCGCGACGGGCCGCTGATCGTCCGCGGGAACTTCCGGCTGGTCGACCAGGACGGCACCGAGATCGACCCCGGCCGCGAGACGATCGCGCTGTGCCGGTGCGGGAAGTCCGGCATCAAGCCGTTCTGCGACGGCTCGCACAAGCGGTCCGGCTTCTCCGCACCCAGCGCCCCCAGCCGGCCACGGCCGGCCGCGCAGCTCCGCCGGGAGGACTGACCGCCCACGGGGCGGGGCCCGCGCCGCGCAGGTCGGTGCGCTGCGCGGACCCCCGGCGGGTCAGGCCGTCTCGAACGCCCGGGCCATCCGCACCTGCTCCTCGAGGATCTCCCCGATGCGGGCCTGGACGGCGTCGAGCTGGCCGATCACCTCGCTGGTCGCGTGGATGCCGGTGGAGACGGAGTCCGTGCTCGCCTGGATGCCGGCGATCTGCTCCGACACCTTGTTCGTCGCCGCGGCGGTCTCGCGGGCCAGCTCCTTGACCTCGTTGGCGACGACGGCGAAGCCCTTGCCCGACTCGCCCGCCCGGGCCGCCTCGATCGTCGCGTTGAGCGCCAGCAGGTTCGTCTGGTCGGCGATCGAGGAGATGATCCGGATCACGTCGCCGACCGCCCCGGACGCGGTGGCCAGCGCCGCCACCTCGGTGGTCATCGACGACGCCTTGCCCACGGCGCTGTCGGCGACCCGGCCGGCGTCGTCGGCCGCGTCACGGAGCCGGGACACCGTCTCCAGCAGCGCGCGCGAGTTGACCGCGTCGGCCTGCGCCCGCCGGAGGATGTCCAGGCGCTGGGAGACCAGCTGCTGCACGTTGCGCAGGGCCGACGCCCGCGACTCGCTCAGCTCGATCGTCTCGGTGACGAAGAAGTCCATGGTCCCCACGACGTGGCCGTCGGACACGATCGGGAAGCACACGCCCGACTTGACCCCGGCCCGCATCGCCGCGGGCCGGCGCACGCAGTCGGTGACGTCGCCCAGGTCGGAGACGAAGACGAGGTCGCGGGCGCGCCAGGCGCGGCCGGAGAGGCCCACGCCCTCGGCGAAGCTGGCCTCCAGCGTGACCTTGCGGAACTCGTCGCCGGCCGAGCCGGACTCGACCGCGAACCGGAGCACGTTGTCCTCCGGGTCCAGCGCCCAGAACGAGCCGTACGCCCAGCCGAAGGCCTCGCGGACGGCGTCCAGGGCGACCCGCAGCGCGGAGTCCTCGTCCCGGGCGTCACCGACGCGGCTCACGACGGTGGTGACGGCGTTGCGGTCGTCCAGGCTCTCGCGCAGGGCGGCGGCGGTCAGCGCGCTCCGGCGGGCGTGCGCGATGAGCCGGCCCAGGGCCGCCCACTTCTGGGCGCGGCCGCCGAAGAACGGGAGCGGGCTCCGGCTGTAGTACTCGAGGACGGCGGTGACCCGGCCGTCCTCCACGACGGGCAGGAAGCAGCCCTGGTGGGCGCCGGCCGCCCGTGCGGCGGCCCAGCGCAGGCAGGTGTCGCCCGTGGTGGTGTCGTCCATGAGCACGGTCGTCCGTCGGCGCAGTGCCTCGCCGCCGTAGCCGGCGCCCTCGACCATCGCCTCGCCCGGCTTCCACCGCGCCGCCATGGCGTCGGCGGCCTGGCCCTCGGTCACGCGGAGCACGAAGCCGCCCCGCCCGTCGGGCAGCCAGGCCGCGCCGTAGGAGAGGCCCAACGCGTCGACCAGCACCGACATGATCCGCTGGTGCGCCTCGAGCTCACTGGTCACCGAGGCGTCGAGCCCCTCGATCACGCGCTCGAGCGCCTCCACGTCCCTCGGCTGCTCGGCCGCAACCGATGCCCGACCCGACTCGCGCCTGCGCATCAAAGCTCTCCCTGCCCCCGGGGCCGGGCATCGCACGGGAGCCCGGTCGACGTTCCCGGGATGGTTTCGGACTGCACCGGTCGATGTTGAGCCGGATCGGCGCGCCACTCGGTTGCGCGCCACCCGGTCGGGCGGACCGGGGAGCCCGCGTGCCGGGATGTGACCTTCGTCCCTCATGATGCCCCTACCGCCGCCGGCGGCTCCCGAATCGGAGGTCCGATGAGTTCCGCGCTCGTCACCGTCGCCCTGCCCCTGGCGCTCGCCGTCGTCATGTTCGGCCTCGGCCTGTCCCTGACCACCCAGGACTTCGCCGAGGTGGGTCGCCGGCCGAAGGTCGTCCTCCTGGCACTGGGGCTGCAGCTGCTCGTCCTGCCCGTGCTGTGCTTCGGGCTGGTGCTGGCCTTCGACCTCCCGCCGCTGCTGGCCGTCGGCATGCTGCTGCTGGCCGCCTCGCCGGGCGGCACGACCGCGAACCTGTTCAGCCACCTCTTCCGGGGCGACGTCGCGCTCAACATCAGCCTCACCGCGATCAACTCGGTGGTCGCCGTCGTCACGCTGCCGCTGGTCACCAACCTGGCGATCGGCTGGTTCGACCCGGCCGACGCCGGCAGCCTGGGGCTGCAGTTCGGCAAGACGCTGCAGGTGTTCGCGATCGTGCTGGTGCCGGTGCTGCTGGGCATGCTCGTGCGCAACCGGGCCCCGGGCTTCGCCGACCGGATGGACAAGCCGGTCCGGATCATGTCGGCCGTGGTGCTCGCGCTGGTGATCGTCGGGACGATCGTGGCCGAGCAGGACCGGGTGGGGGAGTACCTCCGCCAGGTGGGCCTGCCGGCGGTCCTGTTCTGCCTGCTGAGCCTGGGCGTGGGGTTCGCCGTGCCGCGGCTGCTCGGGGTGGCACGCGGCCAGGCGATCGCCTGCGCGTTCGAGATCGGCGTCCACAACAGCACGCTGGCCATCACGGTGGCCCTCAGCGTGCTGGGCAACGTCGAGCTGGCCGTGCCGGCCGCCGTCTACGGGGTGCTGATGTTCCCGCTGGCCGCGGCGTTCGGGTGGCTGATCAGCCGGGGGGCCGGTGCCCCGGCCGATCAGGCGGCGAGCGCCCGCTCCCGGTAGAGCGCGGAGCTGCCGGCCTCCCACGCGCCGAGCAGGTGGGAGGCGGCCAGCCCGTCCATGGCCAGCGAGCAGGCGGCGCCGAAGAGGACGTCGGCGGCGAGCTCGGGCTCCTCGGCGACCAGCGAGCCGCACATGTCCACCGAGGCGATCTGCTCGTGCACGGCGTCGGCCTCGACGTGCTCGTCGTAGAAGACCGTGGTGCGCTCGTCGTGGCCGAGCCGGCGCAGGCCGGCGGAGTAGCGGCGGCTGGGCTCGGAGGAGGTCATCTCCACCGCGGTCAGGTGGCCCAGGGCCGCACCGCGCCAGCGGCGGTGCAGGCCGAACAGGGACATGGTGTTCACCGAGGCGAACGCCGCGGCCGGCGCCTCGTCCCACAGCGCGCCGTAGCCGGCGTCCAGGTCGAGGTCGCGGAGCAGCCCGGCGAACAGCTCGCTGTGCATCCGCGCGGCTGACCCGCCGCCGTACTCGTCGGCCTGGATCTCCACCATCGCCGCCTTGGCCCGGCCGGAGAGCCGGGGGATGGCGAAGGTGTGCGGGTCGGCCTCCTTGAGGTGGTAGACCGACCGGAGGGTCAGGTACTCGCGCCACTGCTCGGCCGTGCCGTGCTTGGACATGTAGGACGACAGCGACGGGCTCTCGTCGGCGTCGATCAGCGCGGTGATCTGCCGGTCGATCGACTCGTCGGTGGCGGTGACCGGGCCGACCAGCCCGCGCAGCGCCGCCAGGTGCGCCCGCTCCAGACCGGCCCGCAGGCCGAGCAGCCCGGTGTCCCACTCCCAGTCGTCGGACACGCCCTCGAAACCGCGGTAGTGCAGCTCGTAGCAGATCGCCAGCGCGAGCTGGAGGTCGTCGTCGGTGAGCGCGTCGTCCACCCGCGCCACCAGCTGGTCGGCGATCTCGTGCGTGCTCGCCGGCAACGGCGAGCGGGTGAGGAGGTCACGGGTCAGGGCGTCGGTCAGCGGACCCCTCGGCTCGGGCAGGCGCATGATCGTCTCCATGCCCAACGCCGCGGGAAAGGATGCGCCGGCCGGGTGTGATGTCCTCCGGTCGGAGGAGGGCCCGGCCCGAGCGCAGGGCTGCAGCACGCCCACCACCGCGTTGCTCACGCAGCCGCCTGCCCCCGCCTCGTGCGGCTGCTGACCTCGGCCTGCTCACCACCTCCCGGCGGGCACGCACGGGCACGGCATGATCGGCGCCCGTGACGACCCCGACGCCCGGTGCCCCCCGAACCGTCGCCCGCGCGTGGTGGGCGGTGCTCGCCGCGGTCGTGCTGGTCTCGGTCGCGACCGAGTTCGTGCTGCACCTGGTCGACCCCGAGGACGCCTCCCTCGGCGTGGTCGAGCGCGTGGTGCGCTTCTTCAGCTACTTCACGGTGCAGAGCAACCTGCTCGTGCTGGCCGCCGTGCTGCCGCTCGTCCGCGACGCCGACCACGACGGGCGGTGGTGGCGCGTCGTCCGCCTGGCGTCGCTGCTCGGCATCACGATCACCGGCATCGTGTACGCGGTGGTGCTGGCACCGCTGTACGACCCGGAGGGCGTGAACGCCTGGACCAACGCCGGTGAGCACTACGTCTCCCCGGTGATGACCGTGCTGGGCTGGCTGCTGTTCGGCCCCCGCCCGCGGATCACCTCGGGCGTGGTGGCGAGGGCGCTCCTGTGGCCGGTGGCCTGGATCGCCTGGATCCTGGCGCAGGGCACCGTCACCGACTGGTACCCGTACGACTTCATGGACGTCGCCGCGCAGGGCTACGCGATCGCCCTGCGCAACCTGGCCTTCGTCGTCCTGCTCGCCCTGGCGTTCCTGCTGCTGTTCCGGTTCGTCGACCGGCGGCTGGCCGCCACCGGTGCACCGGAGCGGGTCGGCGACGGGGGCCGGGGCGCCGCGGCGCTCCGCTGAGCACGAGGACCGGGGGAGACGCGTGCCGTTCGAGGTGGGGGACGTCGTCGTCCGGCGGCTGGACGACGAGCACTGGGCGGTCGTGGAGCCGCTGGTCTACCGGGGCAAGCGGGACCGCTTCGTGGTGCCCGCCGGCTTCCCGACCGACTTCGCGACCGTGCCGCGGGTGGTCGTGTGGCTGGTGCCGCGCTTCGGCCGGTACACCGCCGCGGCGATCCTGCACGACTGGCTGTGCACGGAGGGGATCGCCGGCGGCGCGGTGAACGCCCGCCAGGCCGACGGCGTCTTCCGGCGGGTCATGCGGGAGAGCGGCGTGCCGGTGGTCCGGCGCTGGCTGATGTGGTGCGGCGTGCGCTGGGGCGCGTTCGGCGACCCGGTGCGCGGGGAGGGCTGGTGGCGCAGCGCCCCCGGGGTCCTCGCCATCTCGCTGCTCGCGGGGCCGGTCGTCGTGCCCCCCGCCGTCCTCATCGCCGTCGCCCTGCTGGTCTACGGCGCGGCCGAGCGGGTCGTCGGTGCGCTGACCGGCTCCACGACGCAGGACGCCGGGTCCTTCCGCACCTGATCGGCCCTCCTGGGGGTTGGGGGGCCGCGCCGTCCGACGTGTCGGAGCGGCGTTCGTTCCTGATGCTCGCGCGCGCCGATACGGTGGGTCACTGTGCGCCTACGGTTCGGTCGACTCCTCCGGCGGTGGCCGGTGCTCCGGGTCGTCGTCCCCACGGTGCTGGTCACCGTGCTGCTCACCGCGGTCTTCGGGTACGTCGCGATCCAGCTCGGCCGGACCTCCGCGACGACGCCCCGGCCCGTGCTCGTGTCCAGCGGGCCCTGGGCGCCGTTCGTCGGCCCGGACCTGCCCGAGGGTGGGCCGCTGACCGAGCTGGTCACCGAGGTGCTGCGCGCGCAGGGGTACACCCCCCAGGTCGACTTCACCTCCTGGTCGCTGGCGGAGAAGCGTGCGGCCACGGGGGAGACCATCGGCGCCTTCCCGCTGGTGGGCAGCGAGTCCCGGCGGTCGTCCCTGCTGCTCTCCGAGCCGCTGGTCGAGTTCCAGTACGTGCTGTTCTACGACCGCTCGCGCGGCGAACCGCTGGTCCGCACGCCGGACGACCTGGCCGGCCTGCGGGTCGGGCGGATCGCCGGCTACGACTACTGGTCCGAGCTGGAGGACGCCGTGCCCGGGTTCGTGGAGTACCCCACGAGCACGGCCGCGTTCCGCGCCCTGGCCGACGGGGAGATCGACCTGCTGCCCGAGGGCCTGCTGTCCGGGCGCGCGGTCCTGGACGACCCCCGGTTCGACCCCGATCCGGCCCGCTTCGGCCACCTCCCCGGCGACGACCCGCTGGTGCGGTCCACCGAGGGCCTGTACTTCGTGATGCCGCGGACGGCCGAGGCGGCCGCGGTGATGCGCGACTTCGACGCGGGGCTGGCTGCGCTCAAGGGGACCGACACCTACACCCGCATCGTCACGGGGCTGACCGAGGGCGGTGCGGACGTCGAGGTGCTGCTCGAGCCGGTCGACGACGCCGACCTGGTCGAGCTGTTCGCCGCCGACGGGACGCCGGCCCTGGTCGCACCCCGCGGCACCCGGGCCCGGGTGCTGTCCTGGCCCGCGCCCTTCGTGTCGGCAGCGGGCGAGGCCACCGAGGGCCTGCTGGTGCCGGTGAAGCTGCTCAACGGACCGGCGCAGGGACGGGTGTTCCAGGTCGACGCCCGCGCGCTGGCGCTGACGGGGAGCGACTGATGCAGCTGCGCGTCCTGGCGCCCACCGTCGTCGACCATACGACCGTGCCCGGAGCGGCGGTCCGGGAGCCCGAGCGGTACGCCCGGTTCTGGACGTCCCAGCAGGAGCCGGTCGACCGGCTGCTCCACCGGCTCGCCCCGGCACCGGCGGGACAGCCCGGGACCGAGCCGGCACCGCCGGTCGTCCGGCTGGAGCACGTCCGGCCGGCGAGCGCGGCGAACCGGTACCGGGTGATCAGCGACCTCGCCGTCGACCTTCCGGTGCACGTGCTGACGGGCTCGCTGCGCCCGGAGCACCTCCCCGAGGCCTTCGCCGGCCGGGACCCGGCCCTGTGCGGCGGCGTCCGCGAGATCACGCTGCGGCTGCACGACCACGGCATCCTGCTGGTGGAGCTGCTGGTGGACGTCGACGCGTGGCTGGCCGGCCGCGAGGAACCGCTCGAGGAGTGCCTCGACCTGCTCCAGGACGCGGCCGTCGCCCTGGGGGCCGCGGTCGCGCGCGAGGCGGTCCACCGCTACCTCGACCCGGTGCTCGCCCTGCTGCGCGAGGCCGACCGGGGCGACGACGTCCTGGCCCCCGCCGCCCGGCCGGGCGACGGCGCGGGACTGTTCGGCGAGGTGCTGTGGGTGACCCGGAGCCTGGTCGTCGGTCGCGCGGATGCCGACTGCGAGGCGGTCGTCCGGCACTGGCTCAAGGACGTGGCGGCCGTGCGCGGGGAGCAGGCGCCGCCGGTGGAACGGCTGGTGACGGGGGAGATCGACCACCTCGCCCGGTGGCTGAACTACGTGTTCCTCGACGGCAGCGCCGCCGGGGGCACGATGCTGCCGGGGCAGCGGTTCACCGACTCGTGGGAGGCCATGCGCTACGCGCAGTTCTTCTACGCGGCGCTCGACGTCGTCGACACCCGGTTGTCCAAGATCCTGGCCGACTCGGCCGCGGCCACCGCGCGCTGGGAGCTGGCGCAGCTGCAGGAGCAGCTGGTCGGGCTCAGCCGTCGGGCGGAGCTGGTGGTGATGGACCGACAGGCCCTGGCCAAGCACCTCAAGCGCGCGGTGCGGGTCGAGATGGACCAGATCCTCGACCTGTGGGACTACGCGGAGCTGGTGGAGGCCCCGGTCCTTTTCAAGATCGGCATCTGCGACCGGCGGCTGGCCGAGCTCGCGGCCCGGCGGACGGCGCGCTCCTCGCTGGTCACCGATCTCATCCTGCTCGGCATCGGTGTGACCTCGGTGCTCGGCACGGCGCTGGCGCTGTCGGACTTCGGCCGCACCATGGCCAGCGATCCGGGGATGGCGCGCTACGACATCGGGCGCAACTCCGTGACCGCGTGGTTCGCCGCCCAGCCGGCCGATGCGCTCCTGCTGATCTCGGCGACCGTATCGGCGGCGCTGGTCGTGCTCTACCTGCTGTTCCGCCGCAACCACGGCCGATGAGCGGTGCGCTGCGCAGTCCCGTGCTCCGGCGCTTCGCGCTGGCCCACTTCCTGCTGGAAGTCCAGTTCTGGTTCCCGGTCTACCTGATCTTCCTGCTGGACATGGGCTTCACGCTCGCCGTGGCGGTCGTGGCCGACGGCTTGTTCCGGCTGGTCAGCGTGGCCTGCGAGGTGCCGATGGGCGTGCTCGCCGACCGGATCGGCCGTCGGCGCACCTACCTGCTGCTGGCCGGGCTCACGGTCGCCGTCTTCCTCGCCATCTCGCAGGTGTCCTCCGTCCCGGGGCTGTTCGCCGCGTGGATCGGCTGGGGGGTGCTGTGGGCGCTGGCCTCGGGTGCCTCCACCGCCTACCTCTACGAGCTCGCCGTGCGGGACGCGCCCTCGGTGGACCCCGCGCGCAGCTTCGCCGTCGTCCGGGCGCTGGGGCACTTGGCCGTGCTGCTGTCGCTGGTGGCCGCGGGCTACCTCTACGACGTCGAGCCGACCGCGCCGTTCACCGTGACCGCCGTGCTCGCGGCGATCGCCCTCGCCGTCGCCTGGACCCTTCCCGAGACCTCGGCGGCCGGCGCGCGGTCGACCATCCGGTCGGTGCTCCGCGACGTGCGCCGGGCCGCCGCCGACGAGCGGGTGCGGCTCGCCGTGCTGCTGGGGGCGCTCCTGCTGCTGCTGGGCTGGAGCCCGCGCATCCTCTTCCAGCCGCTGGCCCTGGAGCTGGACTACTCCGCCCAGCGCACCGGCTGGATGTACGCAGCCTTCGCCGCGGCCGCCGTGGTGGCGGGGCTGCTGGCCGGGCGGGTGGGGCCGGCCCGCCGTCCCGCCGTGCTGCGCGCGTCGTTCCTGGTGGTGCTGGCCGCGCTCGTCGGCACGGGGGTCTGGGAGGGACTGGGCCCCTTCCTCTTCCTGCCGGTGCTCGGCCTGGCGTACGCGCTCGGCCAGGTCCTGCTGGAGCTGGTCACCAGCGAGGTCACGTCGCCGGCGGTGCTGGCGACGGCGTTCAGCGTCGTCTCCATGCTCGGCGGCCTCGGCATCGCGGTGGCGCGGCCGGCCCTGGGCCTCGTCGCCGACAACTGGTCCACGCCGGTGGCGTTCGGGGCGTGGGCGGCCGTGGGCGCGCTGCTGGTGGCGGTCGCCCTGCTCCTCGTCCGCCGGCTGGACACCGTGCCCGCCCGGACCTGAGGCCGGTCACCGACCGGGTCGGTCCCCGGGCAGCCGCAGCAGCGACACGGCCCGCGACACCGCGGTCCGGACCTGGTCCCGGTCCGGAGCCGTGGCCACCACGCCGAAGACCATGCGCCAGGCGAGCAGGACGTCGTCCACGGTCACGGAGGCGTCGGTCAGGCCGGCCTGCCGGGCCGGCGGCAGGGTGGTCGCGACCAGCGCGCGCAGCCGTTCGGCACCGGGGTAACGGGGGAGGCTGTCCCGGGCGTCGACGACCATCTCGACGAACGCCGACGCCTCGATGGTGAGGTCCACCAGCCGGACCCACAGCCGCCCGAAGGCGTCCGGGCCCGGGTCGGCGGCGATGGCCTCCAGCTCGGCGAAGTTGTCCTCGAAGACGGCGAACGCGATGTCCAGCCGGGTCGGGAAGTGCCGGTAGAGCACGCCCTGGCCCACCCCCGCCTCCCGGGCGATGGCGCTCAGCGGCACCCGGTACCCGCGCTCGGCGAAGACCCGGCGGGCCGCCGCCAGCAGTGCACGCCGGTTGTCCGTCGCCGCGGCGGGTCCGCGGTTGACTCTGCCGCCCACGGTGACCATGCTCATACCCTAGTGATCCGGACAGCAGTGTCCGGTTGAGCCTGGAACACAGGAGGAGATGCGTGACCACGACTACAACCGGGCGCCTCGTCGGCAAGGTCGCCTTCATCACCGGGGCGGCCCGCGGCCAGGGCCGGGCGCACGCCGTCCGACTTGCCGCCGAGGGCGCCGACATCATCGCCCTGGACAACTGCGCGACGGCGGAGACGACGTCCTATGCCGGGCCGACCGAGGAGGACCTGGCCGAGACCGCGCGGCTGGTCGAGGCGCAGGGCCGCCGGGTCCTCACGCGCAAGGTCGACGTCCGCGACTTCGACGGCCAGGCAGCGCTGGTGAAGGACGGCGTAGCCGAGTTCGGCCGGCTCGACGTCGTGGTCGCCAACGCCGGCATCTGCTCGGGCTCGATGTCGTGGGAGATCCCGGTCGAGAAGTGGCAGGAGACGATCGACACCAACCTGACCGGCACGTTCTTCACGATGAAGGCGACCGTGCCGGTGCTGCTGGAGCAGGGAACCGGCGGGTCGATCGTCATCATCTCCTCGGTCGCCGGGCTGCGCGGCCTGCCGTTCCTCGCCGACTACGCGGCCAGCAAGCACGGCGTCGTCGGCCTGGCCCGAACCATGGCCAACGAGCTGGGGCAGCACAACATCCGGGTCAACACCGTGCACCCGCACGGCGTGGCCACCGGCATGCAGCCGGCGGAGATGTTCCAGCTGGCGCAGCAGCACGCCACCACGCTGGCCCCGATGCTCATGGGTGCCCTGCCCGACCCGGTTTCCCAGCCGGAGGACATCGCCAACGCGGTGGCCTGGCTCGCCTCGGACGAGGCCCGGCACGTGACCGGCATCCAGCTGCCCGTGGACCTCGGCATCCTCGGCCGCTGAGCCTTCTCGGCCCGCGGGTTCGCAGGTCGGGCGTCAGCACCCGATGCTCAGGTGCCTCCGCGTAGCGCGTCGACCGGCTCGATCCTGGCCGCGCGGCGCGCCGGGAACCCCCCGGCCACGAGCCCGACCACGGCACCGAGCAGCGCGCCGCCCAGGGCGATCCAGGGATCGACCACCGGTGTCCAGGCCCGCACCGCCGAGATGGCGACCACCGCGAACACGCCCAGCGCCGCGCCGATGAGGCCGCCGAGCAGACCGACCACGACCGACTCGGCCACGAACTGCCCGGCGATCTGCCGCCGGGTGGCGCCGATCGCCCGGCGCAGCCCGATCTCGCCGACGCGTTCCATGACCGACAGCATGGTCACGTTGGCGATGCCCACCCCGCCGGCGACCAGCACGACGGCGGACAGGATGACGAACACCCCGTTCACGTCGGCCTGCACGTCCCGGCCGAGCTGCGACCGGCCGTCCGGGGCACTGACGTCCAGGCTCTCCGGGTCGTCGGGAGCCAGGGCGAGGGCGGCCTGCCCGCGCAGCTGCGGGCCGGCTCCCACGGCGATGCGGGCCTGGGCGTCGCCCGGGGCTGACAGGCGGAAGTCCGCACGCGCCGTCCCCGTGGGGAGGACCACCGCGTTGAGGAGCTCCGCCCGGGCATCGACCGAGTCGATCACGCCCAGGACCGCGTAGGCGATGCCGTCGACGAAGACCGACGGCTGGGTGTCGACCCGCTGGACGCCCAGCCGGTCCGCGGCCCGGACGCCCAGCACCGCCACCCGGTCGGCCCTGAGGTCGTGACCGGCGTCGAAGAACCGGCCGGTGGACAACCGGCCGCCGATCGTGTCGAGCAGGGCCTCGGAGGCCGCGTAGACCGGGGGAGGGGCGCTCGGCGGTTGCGAGGGGTCGTTCACCGGCACCGTCGTGACGACCGCCCCGGGCAGGGACACCTCCGCGAGCAGGGCTGCCGACTCGATCCCGGCCAGGCGCTCGAGCCGGGGGACGGCGTCCCAGGGCAGGGCTCCGGTGGCGACGACCGCCCCGCCACCGGTGCTCGCGGTCCTCGGCGTGACCACGAGCTGGGTGGCGGCGTCGGCGTCGAACTGCCGGGCGATCTGCCCGGCGGTGGTCTGGGCGAGGCCGATGGTGGTGATCAGCGCGGAGATGCCCAGGACGGTGCCGGCGATCGTCATCACCAGCCGCCCGGGACGGGACCCGATGTCGGCGGTCGCCTCGCCCAGCAGGTCGGAGAAGCGGAACCGGTCGGCCGGCTCGACCGGCCGATCGTCGGGCGGGGGGACCGGCCGGCGGAGCCGGCGCAGCAGAGCCGGCTGGTGGTGGGCCCACCCCCGCAGGGCCCGGAGCGGGCGGGTGTCCCGGGCGGTCACCCCGGCTCGCTCACGCGGCCGTCGGCGAGCCGGATGCGCCGGGAGGCCCGCCGGGCGACGTCCCGGTCGTGCGTGATGACCACCAGCGTCAGCCCGTCCGCGTGCAGCTCCTCGAAGAGCGCCATGATCTCCGCGGACGTCGTCTGGTCGAGGTTGCCGGTGGGTTCGTCGGCCAGGAGCACCCGTGGTCGGGAGGCCACGGCGCGGGCGACGGCGACCCGCTGGCGCTCCCCACCGGAGAGGGTGCCCGGCAGGAAGTCGATGCGGTGGCCGAGGCCCACCCGCTCGAGCGCCGCCCGGGCCCGGGGCTCGCGCTCCGTGCGCGGGGTGCCGTTGTAGAGCATGGGCAGCAGCACGTTCTCCAGCACGTTCCGCCGGGACATCAGGTGGAACGCCTGGAACACGAAGCCGAGGTGCCGCGCGCGCACGGCGGCCCGCGCGTCCTCGTCGAGGGAGCTGCTCAGCACACCGCCCAGCCAGTACTCCCCGACGGTCGGCCGGTCGAGGAGCCCGAGGATGTTGAGCATCGTGGACTTGCCCGACCCGCTGGGCCCGGTGATGGAGACGTACTCGCCGTCGGCGATGGACACGCTCACCCCCTTGAGCGCCTGGACCTCCGGCGGCCCGGGGAAGGACCTGGTGACGTCCCGGAGCTCGATGGCCGGCGCTCCCGCCGTCATCGGCCGACCACCACCAGGTCGCCCTCCTCGAGGTCGCCGTCCTCGGCCCGGACCTCGACGGCGCCGTCGGCGGCCAGCCCCGTCTCGACCGCGACCAGGCGGGTCCGGGCGCGGGAGCCCTCCCGCGGGTCGCCGTCGACCACCTCCACCCGCGACTCACCGCCCGGGCCCGCGCTCAGCGCTGCCAGGGGGACCGACAGCACGTCGCCGTCGGTCGCTCCCACCGGGATCCCGACCCGCACGTTGGCGCCCTGGAGCTCGGTGACCTCCTGCGGGGTGAGCGGGGCCGGCTCCAGCTGCACGGTCCACCGTGCCTCGTCGCCTTCTCCTGGGGTGACCTCGGTGATCGTGGCCTCGTGCTCCCCGCCGTCGGGCAGCTCGAAAGTCGCCGTCATCCCGGGCTCGAGCAGCCGGGCGTCCGCGACGGCGACGGTGCCCGACAGGCCGAGGGTGGCGCCCGACACGGTCATGGCCGCGCCCTGGAGCACCGAGCCGCGCCGTGCCGACACCGCGTCCACCCGGCGCGGCAGCTGGGTGAGGTAGAGGATCTCGCCGGCCGGCAGCGTCGGCAGGACGGCCTCCTGCGCCTGGGTCAGGGCCTGGCGGGCCTGCGTGAGCTGCTGCTGCGCGGCCGACAGCTGGGCGCGCTGCGAGCTGGTGTCCCCCGGGACGTCGAGCTGCTGACGCCGGAGTTGCGCGAGGCCCAGGGCGTCCCTCAGGTCGCCGATCGCCACGGGGTCGTCGGGGTTGCCGGCCAGCGCGGCGTCCAGCGCGCGGCGCGCACTGGCGACGGCGTTGTCCGCCTCCCGGACGTCGACGGCCGACGGACCGCGCTGGACCCCGGTCAGCTCCGCCTGCGCGGCGGCCACCCCCTGCTGCGCACTGCGCACGGCGTCCTGCGCTGCGAGCACGCCCTCCTCGGCACCCTCCTCGGCGGCCGGTGGCGGATAGCCTGCCTGGGCGTACAGCTCCGTCACGGCAGCGGCGGCGGTTCCGGTGAACACGTCGTCGGAGGGGTCGCCGGCATCCAGGCCAACGGTGCGCACGGCCTCCTTGAACTGGACGACGTCGGGTCCGGCGACGCCGAGGCGCAACGTCCGGTAGGCCGGCAGCTCTCCGGGCAGGACGATGACCGGGCGACCGGTGATCTCCAGGGCGACACCCAGGGGCCCCAGCTCGGAGCCGACCTCGGGGACCTGACCGGTCACCACCGCCGGGCCGGCGACGCCGGACGTGTCGAGGGTGACCTCGACGGAGTCGGCGTACGCGACCTCGCCGCGGATGGTGACGTCGTTGCTCAGGGGTCCGAAGGCGACGGGCACGGTCACCAGGCCCGGCTCCGGGGTCTTCGCCCCGGCGGTGTCGGGGGCCACCACGAACCGGCCGACGAGCAGCCCCGCGACCAGGGCGACGACCGCTGCCGCGGCGGTGATCCACAGCGGGCGGTTGCGGCGGAGCAGGGCGGGCCAGGCAGCCCACCGCGAGGGCCCCGCCTCGTCCGTGACCGAATCGATCAGGAACTCGTCGTCCGGCTCGTTCACCGTCAGTTCTGCTCGGCCGCGGCGACCAGCGCGTCCAGCTCCGTCTTGTGGTCGTCGATGAACTGCTGCTCGACCTCGCGGGTGATCTCAGCGGCGCGGTCGGCGTAGTCGATCTCCTCACGGCAGTCGAGGTCGGCCAGAGCCAGCTCCACCTCGCGCTCGGCGAGCGCGTCGAACGCGGCCTGGTCGGGCTCCCCGGTCGGCATGCCGTCGTCCGACATGCCGACGTTCTCGTACAGCTCGTTCACGGCCTCGTTGATCGACTCCTGTGCGTCCATCTGGGTGGCGAACCCACCGTGGCCGGAGGCGTCCATGCACGCGGACCACTCGTCGTCGAGCTCGGCCATGCCCGGCCACGACGCGGTTCCGGAGTACAGCTCGTTGATCGCGTCGAACAGCGGCCTGAACTCCTCCGACTGCGAGGGGTCCTCGCCGGCGACCTCGTGCTGGGCGGCGCCCTGGCACCCGGCCGTGGTCCAGTCGTACTCGGTGGCGACCTCCTCGGGCATCTCGTCCTCGGAGGGCATCGGGCCGTACAGCGCCTCGTAGAAGGCTGTCTGCTCGGACTCCGACAGGCTCTGGACGTAGTCGGCGTTGGGGTCGACGGTCTCCTCCTCCGGCATGGGTGCCTCGCTGAACGGGGAGTTGATGGCGCCGTAGCCGTACTGGGTCACCCACTCGCGGTCATCGGGTTCCCACTCGGTGCCGTCACCGGACAGGTACGCGCCCCCGGTGGAGCTGGGCGTGTACTCGAAGCCCTGCTCCTGCATGCACTGCGCGACGAGCTCCTCGGCCCGTTCCTGCTCCTCGGTGAACTTCCGTTCCTGCTCCTCGGGCGTGAGATCGCCGCCGTACACGGCGTTCAGGTACTCCGTCAGCGGCGAGGACTCGTCGTCCCGCTCGGAGGACGCGGTTGCGTCGCCGTCCGACCCCGAGCAGCCGGACAGCAGCAGGGTCAAGGCGGCGAGCGCTGACAGGGGGGCTAGGGCACGGCGGATGTGCATGAGGTCTCCACGGGACGGCGCGTGCGCGCAACGTAACCGTGCCTGACCGGGCCGTACATCACATTCGACGCGGAATGTTCCGTGTCGTTCCGGAACCACCTCGTTGGGCCGCCCGGCGTCTCCGGCCGGCCGACGACGCCGGGTCCGCCACCCAGCGCCCGTGCGCGACGCGGACCGGTCCGCGACGGCGTCGGCCGGCGTGCTCAGTCCAGCGGGCGGGTGGGCGTCCCGGCGTTGAAGACCTCGAGGGTGTACCGGTCGAACCGCTCGAGGGAGCGGCGCGTGAAGCCGCCCACGCGCCCCGGGCCTCGTCCACCCCGGCTCCGCCCGGCCGGGCGCCGGTCCGGGGAGGCCGAGGTCCGCCGGCCGTCGCCGGACTCCTCGGCGAAGGACAACGCGAGCTCCTCGACGAGGTCGTCCCGGCCGGCCCCCACGACGGAATTGACCTTCTGGACGTAGGTCGCGTGCATGCGCACCAGGCGCTCGGACGCCGCCGCGGCCGGTGCCGCGGGGGAGAAGGGGACGGCGCCGGGGAACTGGTCGCCGTGGTCGTCGGTGATCGGTGCGGGGCGTGCTCGTGTCATGGGGACCATCCGTCTGTCGGTGGCGGCGATCGGTTCGCCGCAGGGAGCGCCGGGACGGCCGTCCCGGGCGGGTTCGTGGGGTTTCGCGACGCTGCGAACCGGCGTCGATGCCGGGTACCGGGCCTCGCGCGTTCCTCGCCGGTGGGCGGTGCGCGGTCGTCGGGCCGGTGTACGCCTTGCGGGCACGGTTCCACCGTAGGAGCGATCCGTTGCCCGCCGACGACAACGGCGGGAACGGTCGATGACATTCCCGGCGGTCCGTCCGGCGGTCCCGACCGCGGCGGCCCTGGGAAAGCGAGAGGGCCGGTGACCTGCGGATGCAGGTCACCGGCCCTCGTGTCGCCGGAGGAGCGATCAGATGTCGTAGTACATCGCGAACTCGTGCGGGTGCGGACGGAGGCGGATCGGGTCGATCTCGTTGGCCCGCTTGTAGTCGATCCACGTCTCGATGAGGTCGGGGGTGAACACCCCGCCGTCGATCAGGTACTCGTGGTCGGTCTCGAGGTTGTCCAGCGCGGCGTCCAGCGACGCGGGGACCTTCTCGATGCCCAGGGCCTCCTCGGGCGGCAGCTCGTAGAGGTCCTTGTCGACCGGCGCCGGCGGCTCGATCTTGTTCTTCACGCCGTCGAGGCCGGCCATCAGCATCGCCGAGAAGGCGAGGTAGGGGTTGGCCGACGGGTCGGGCACGCGGAACTCGATGCGCTTGGCCTTCGGGCTGTCACCGGAGATCGGGATGCGGAGGCAGGCCGACCGGTTGCGGGCCGAGTAGACCAGGTTGATCGGGGCCTCGTAGCCCGGCACCAGGCGGTGGTAGCTGTTGACCGTCGGGTTGGTGAAGGCCAGCAGCGACGGGGCGTGCGCCAGGAGGCCGCCGATGTAGTGGCGGGCCATGTCCGACAGGCCCGCGTAACCGGTCTCGGCGTGGAAGAGCGGCTGCCCGTCCTTCCAGAGGCTCTGGTGGCAGTGCATGCCCGAGCCGTTGTCACCGAACAGCGGCTTGGGCATGAAGGTCGCGGTCTTGCCGGCGGCCCAGGCGGTGTTCTTGATGATGTACTTGAACAGCATCAGGCTGTCGGCCGAGCGGAGCAGGGTGTCGAACTTGTAGTTGATCTCGGCCTGCCCGCCGGTGCCCACCTCGTGGTGGCCGCGCTCGAGCTCGAGCCCCGCGCTCATGAGGTTCTTCATCATGTCCGAGCGCAGGTCGCTCTGCTGGTCGTAGGGCTCGACCGGGAAGTACCCGCCCTTGGGCCGGGCTTTGTAGCCGCGGTTCGGGCTGCCGTCGAGCTCGGTGGCGGCCCCGGATCGCCAGGAGCCCTCCTCCGACTCGATGTGGTAGTAGCCCTCGTTGATGCCGGTGTCGTACCGGACCGAGTCGAAGACGTAGAACTCGGCCTCGGGGCCGAAGTAGGCGGTGTCGGCGATGCCGCTCGAGGCGAGGTACGCCTCGGCCTTCTTCGCCACGTTCCGCGGGTCGCGGCTGTAGGCCTCGCGCGTGATCGGGTCGTGGATGAAGAAGTTGACGTTCAGCGTCTTGTGCCGGCGGAACGGGTCCACGAAGGCGCTGTTGGCGTCGGGGAGCAGGAGCATGTCCGACTCGTTGATCGCCTGGAACCCACGGATCGAGGAGCCGTCGAAGCCGAGCCCCTCGCTGAAGGTGTCCTCGCCGAACGTCGACGCAGGGATGGTGAAGTGCTGCATGACGCCGGGCAGGTCGCAGAAGCGGACGTCGACGAATTCGACGTCGTTGTCGCGGATGTAGGCGGCGACCTCGTCGGGACTGTTGAACATCGATCCTCCGGGTGTGGGCGGACGGCCGAACGGAACGCTACGAGCGAGGGGTTGCCCCGCCGTGTCCCGATTGTTTCGGGGGCGTAACAACACGCCGGGCGCACGACCCCCTGCAGGGCACCGCCACGAGCCGGCGAGTGGTGGGGGGCAGGGGGTCCTCTTACTACGCTGGCGGTCATGGTCGGTAATGCCGGACAACCCTCTCAGGCCCCTGGGCGTGGCGCCTCCCTGGGGTTGCCGGCCGAAGGCCCGGGATCGCTGGCCTCCTTCACCGCGCGGGCTGGTGGGTACGTGGTGGACGCGCTGCTGTCGGCGGCGATCGCCTGGGCGTTCAGCGCACCGGAACTGCCCGGCAACCTGAGCCTGCTCGTGTTCTTCGTGCTCACCGCGGTCTCGGTCGCCGTCTTCGGTCAGACCCCGGGGCACCGCTTGCTGGGCCTGCGCCTGGCCCACCCCACGCCCGGCGCGCGGCTCGCCCCGTGGCGGGCGGTGGTGCGCACGGCGCTGCTCGTGCTGCTGGTCCCGGCGCTGATCACCGACGCCGACGGCCGCGGCCTGCACGACCGGCTGACGGGGACCGCCGTCGTCAACGCCTGAGGCCTGAGACGCAGAGAGGGCCCCGTCCGACCGGACGGGGCCCTCTCTGCGGTGGGAGCTCAGCTGCGGCGGCGGACCTGCCGCTGGCTGATCGACATCTGCCGGCCGCCGGGGAGCGGCCCGCCGGGCACCGGCATCCGGGCGCCACCCAGGGCGCTCATCCGCCGGCCCAGCGTGTTCACCTCGGCGGCCGACAGGTTGCGCGGCAGCTTCATGACGTGGGTGCTCAGCTTCTTCAGCGGCACCTGGCCCTCGTCGTCGCCGACGGTGATGTCGTAGATGGGGGTGTCCCCGACGACGCGGGCGATCTTCTTCTTCTCCTGGGCGATGAGGCCGCGGACCCGGTGCGGGGACCCCTCACCGACCAGGATGATGCCCGGGCGGCCCAGCACCCGGTGGACGGAGTCCATCTGCGGGGTGCCGGCGATGCCGGAGCTGACCCGCCAGTCCCCGCGCATGCCCTCGAGCACCCACGCGGCGGCGCCGGGCTGACCCTCCACCTGCCGGTAGGCCGACCCCTGCGCGCGCCGACCGAAGATGATCAGCGCCGCCAGACCACCGAGGATCAGCGCCAGCGGCAGGAAGATGAACGGCGAGTTCAGCAGGATGCCGAGCAGCTCGACGACGGCGAACACGACGACGAAGGCGATCAGCATCACCCACGGCAGCTTCGGGTCGTTGCGCCGGGTGAGCGTGTAGGCCTGCTTGATCATGCGGCCGTTGTTGCCGAGCTTCTTCAGGCGGCCGACCTTCGGCTGACCGTCCTTGCCGAGCTTGGGAGCCTTCGTCGCCCCCGACGCGGTGGCGCCCTTCGCCGCGGATGCGGCCTTGCCGCCGCCGCTCGGAGTCGCCGGGTCTGAGGACTTGCTGCGTGCCATGCCCCCCAGGATAGGGCCGGGACCGGCCGGCTCTGCGTGCGCCGAGCTGGAAGCCCCTCGTCAGGCCTGCGCGGCGAGCCCGCGGGCCTCGATCGCCTGCTGGTACAGGCGCCCCGCGCGGTAGGAGCTGCGCACCAGGGGGCCGGCCAGCACACCGGGGAAGCCGATCGCCTCGGCGTCGGCCTGGAACTGCACGAACTCGTCGGGCTTGACCCAGCGGACGACGGGGTGGTGGCGCGGCGAGGGCCGCAGGTACTGGGTGATCGTGAGCAGGTCGCAGCCGGCGTCGTGCAGGGCCTGCATGGTCTCCACGACCTCGTGCGGCTCCTCGCCCATGCCCAGGATCAGGTTGGACTTGGTGACCAGGCCGGCCTCGCGGGCCGCGGTGATGACGGCGAGCGAGCGCTCGAAGCGGAAGCCGGGGCGGATGCGCTTGAAGATGCGCGGCACCGTCTCGACGTTGTGCGCCAGCACCTCGGGGCGGGAGGAGAAGACCTCGGCCAGCTGGGCGGGGTCGGCGTTGAAGTCGGGGATGAGCAGCTCGACCCCGCACCCGGGGAGCTGGGCGTGGATCTGGCGCACGGTCTCGGCGTACAGCCAGGCGCCACCGTCGGGCAGGTCGTCGCGGGCGACGCCGGTGATCGTGGCGTAGCGCAGCCCCATCGTGGCGACGCTCTCGGCCACGCGGCGCGGCTCGTCGGCGTCGAAGTCGGCGGGCTTGCCGGTGTCGATCTGGCAGAAGTCGCAGCGCCGGGTGCACTGGTCACCACCGATGAGGAAGGTGGCCTCCCGGTCCTCCCAGCACTCGTAGATGTTGGGGCAGCCGGCCTCCTCGCAGACCGTGTGCAGCCCCTCGCGACGCACCAGCGACTTCAGCTCGGTGTACTCCCGGCCGGTCTTGAGGCGGGTCTTGATCCACTCGGGCTTGCGCTCGATCGGCACCTGGCTGTTGCGCACCTCGAGCCGCAGGAGCTTGCGGCCCGCGGGCGCGATCGTGGACTCCTGCGTGGTGCTCGGGTCAGGGGTGGTCCGCGCCTCGCTCATGATCCCCACGGTACTCGCGAGAACGCCGCAGCCCCCGTCGCGACGGCGACGGGGGCTGCGGGGGTGCGGTCGGGCGGGGTGGTCAGACCTGACGGTCGTCCGGACCGGCGGTCGGGCCCTCGGTGGCGCCACCACCGGAGGTGAACGGCTCCGGGGTGTTCTTGATGTCCTCGCTCGCGCTGTCGTCGCCGTCGCCGTCGACGAACTGGGCGTCGCGGACACCCATGTCCGACTCCGCCGGAGCGGAGTCGCCGGTGGTGTCGGCGGTGGAGACGGTCTTGCCGGAGTTGCTCTCGGAGCTGAACACGGGGTCCTCTCGGTAGCTGGGCACCGGGCCGTCGCCGGCCGGAGCGGGGGTCCAGGCGTCGTTCTTCGAACGGCGCAGCAGGACGAACACCGCAGTACCCACGCCGAGGAACAGGAACACCCACGGCCAGCGGCGCGGCTCGGGCTCGACGCCCACCCGGCGCTTCACGGTCCTGGCGGTGGCCAGCGCCGCCTTCTCGAACTCCTTGTGCTTCTTGCCGGCCTTCTTGCGGGCCTTCTTGGCCGTCTTGCGCGCCTTGCGGCCGGACTCCGCGGCCGCCGCGGCGAGCTCGGCGCGACGGGCGTCGAGCTCGCTCCGGGCGCTGTCGACACCGGCGGCCAGGGTGTCCCGGGCGCTCTCCAGCGCCGGCGTCACCGCGTCCCGCGCCGCCGACACCCGCGGGGTGGCGTAGGCCAGGGCGGCGGCCTGCGCGGCCGTCAGCCGTGGCGCGACGTCGTCGGTCAGGGTCTTCTGCGCTGCCTTCTGGGCGGCGGTCAGGCGCGGGGCGACGTCGTCGCGCAGTGCCTTCTGCGCCGCCTCGACCCGCGGGCCGAGGTCCGCGGCGGCCTTGCTCGCCGCGGCCTGGGCGGCCACGACCGCACCGGCGACCTTGGGCGCCGCGGCGTCCCGGGCGGCCTCGATGCGGGGAGCGAGCGCGTCACGGGCTGCCTCCACGCGGGGGCCGAGGGTGTCGCGTGCGCTGGCGACGGCCGGGGCCGCCACCGCCACCGCGGCCGCCACCTTCGGGGCGACCGCGCGCTGGGCTGCGTCGAGTGCCGGACCGGCTGCCTCGCGGGTGGCCGCGACGCGCGGCCCCAGCTCTTCGGCAGCGAGGCGGCCGGCCTCGGTCGCTGCGACCCCGATGTGGGCGAATGCCTCCTGGAGCTCGGCGCCGATGACCTGACCACGCGTCTTCTTGCGGAACACGAGCTGCACCTCCGAGTTGATCGTCTGGCGATCATCCTGCCCGGTCCGGGCGGGGAGCACACCCCGAGACCACCTGCCGGTGCACATCCGGCCGTGGGCGTGGTTACGGTCCGGGGGTGCAGCTGCGCATCTTCACCGAGCCCCAGATGGGCGCGACCTACGACGATCTGCTCGCCGTGGCCCGCCGCGCGGAGGAGACCGGCTTCGACGCCTTCTTCCGTTCCGACCACTACCTGACGATGGGTGGGGACGGGCTGCCCGGCCCCACCGACGCCTGGGTGACCCTCGCCGGACTGGCCCGCGAGACCAGCCGGATCCGGCTGGGCACCCTGATGACGGCCGGCACCTTCCGGCTGCCGGGGCCGCTGGCGATCAGCGTCGCCCAGGTCGACCAGATGAGCGGCGGCCGCGTGGAGTTGGGCATCGGCTCCGGGTGGTTCGAGGCGGAGCACAGCGCCTACGGCATCCCGTTCCCGCCGCTGGGCGAGCGGTTCGACCGGTACGAGGAGCAGCTCGCCGTCATCTCCGGCCTGTGGGGCACGCCGGTGGGGGAGACGTTCGACTTCGACGGCCGCCACTACCGGCTGACCGGCTCCCCGGCCCTGCCCAAGCCGGTGCAGGAGGGCGGTGTCCCGATCCTCGTCGGGGGCGCGGGCAGGAAGCGGACGCCGCGGCTCGCCGCCCGCTACGCGAGCGAGTTCAACGTGCCCTTCATGCCCGCCGAGGACAACGCCCGGCTGTTCGCCCGCGTGCGGGAGGCGTGCCAGGAGGCCGGGCGGGACCCCGCCTCGCTCACGTACAGCTCGGCGCTCGTGCTGTGCGTCGGCCGGGACGAGGCGCAGATCGCCCGCCGCGCGGCGGCCATCGGCCGGGACGTCGACGAGCTGCGCGCCCACGGGGTGGCCGGCACGCCCGCCGAGGCCGTCGACGTTCTCGGCCGGTACGCCGAGGCCGGGGCGCAGCGGGTCTATCTGCAGGTGCTCGACCTCGCCGACCTCGACCACCTCGACCTGGTGGCCGCGGAGGTGGCCCCGCAGCTGGCCTGAGCGCCGCCGGGCGTCCCCCGGCGGCGGTCACAGCTGGATGCGCTGCCCAGGGCTCCGCGGCGTGGGCACCGACGGCGTCCCGGGGAGTGCTGCCGAGCGGTCGGCGAGCCAGCCGAGGAAGTCCTCCACCGGCATCGGGCGGGCGATGGCCCAGCCCTGCGCGACGTCGCACCCGAGGTCGGTCAGCACGGCGGCCGTCGCCTCGTCCTCCACGCCCTCGGCGACCAGCGTCAGGCCGAGGTCGTGCGCGAGCGCGACGGTGTGCCGCACGATCGCCGTCGCCCGGTCGTCGCGCCCGACGTCGTGCGTCAGGCTCCGGTCCAGCTTCAGCTCGTCCGCCGGCAGGTGCCGGAGGTAGGCCAGCGAGCTGTAGCCGGTGCCGTAGTCGTCGATCGAGGTCCGGACGCCCAGCCGTCGCAGCTCTCCCAGCACCGTGCGGCCGCGGTCGGGGTCGGTCATGAGCGTGTCCTCGACCAGCTCCAGGGTCAGTGCCTCGGCGGGCAGGTCGTGGCGGGCCAGCGCCGCGGCGACCTTGGCCGGCAGGTCGACGTCGGTGACGTTCGCGGCCGAGAGGTTGACCGAGACCGGGACCGGGTCGGTCGACCACCAGCGCACGGCCGCGCGCAGGGCGAGGTCGAGCACGGCGTCGGTGAGCGGCCGCAGCAACCCGGCCTGCTCGGCCGCCGGCAGGACGACCGCCGGGGACAGCAGCCCGCGCTCAGGGTGCTCCCAGCGCACCAGCGCCTCGACGCCCACCACCGAGCGGCCGTGCAGCGCGACCTGCGGCTGCAGGTGCACCACCAGCTGGCCCTCGTCGAGCGCCGTCCGGAGGTCCTCCATGGTCCGCAGCCGGTCACCGCCCCCACTCCGGACGTCGGGCACGTAGGAGCGCACGCCGTCCCGGGCGTTCTTCGCCTCGTACATCGCGGCGTCGGCGCACCGCAGCAGCTCGATCACGGTCGCGGCGGGCACGGGGCCGGTGGCGACGCCGACGCTCACGCCGACGTGCAGGCGGACACCGTGGACGACGAACGGCTCGAGCACGAGGGCCCGCAGGCGTTCGGCGCGGAGGAGCGCGTCGTCCAGGCCCGCGCCGGGCAGCAGGACCGCGAACTCGTCCCCGCCCAGGCGCGCGAGCAGCTCGCCGCGCCCCAGCTCCGGTGCCAGCCGTGGCCCGATCATGCGCAGCAGGTCGTCGCCCGCGGCGTGCCCCAGGCTGTCGTTGATCTCCTTGAACCCGTCGAGGTCGAGCAGCAGCAGGGCGAGCGGCTCACCGGCGGTCGGGGCGGCGAGGGCCGCGCGGGTCCGCTCGAGGAGCGCCCGGCGGTTGGGCAGACCGGTCAGCTCGTCGGTCCGGGCCTGCTCCGTGATCTCGTGCAGCCCACGCAGCTCCTGCACGGACATGGCCGTCCGCGCCAAGGTGGCGAGCAGGCAGGTGACAGCGGCCCACCCGGCCATGCCGAGACCGTCCGAGCCCCACGTGGACACGAGGACGACGACGCTCAGCACGATCGAGCTGAGGGGCACGAAGGCCACCCGCCAGCTCAGGCGTGCCACGGGGTCGGTGCCGGCGGGCACGACGGTCGGCGTCCGCCCGGCGACGTGGGCGGCCAGCGCGGTGAACGCGGTGCCGGTCAGCCAGGCGAGCGTCATCGGGCCGTCGACGACCGCCTCCCCGTCCACGGTGCGGCTCAGGAGGAGCGCGTCCGCGCCGAGGGTGCAGAGGAGGCCGGCGATGATCAGCACCAGCGGCCAGTCCCGGCGGAGGCCCATGACGGCGCACACGGCGCTGACGGCCGCCAGCAGCAGGGTGTCGGCCACGGGGTAGAGCTGGATGACCGCGAACGAGCCGTCGGCCGGCCCGGATGCGAGCGAAGGCAACAGGGTGACGGCGAGGATGACGGCACCGCAGGCCCCGGTCAGCGCGTCGAACCACATGCTCGGGTGCGGCTTCCCGACCCGGGACCGCACCAGTCCGACCAGGGCCGCCCCCATCGCCGGGTAGGTGGGCGCCCAGAGGGCGACCAGCAACCAGGCCGGGACGAGGTCGCCCAGGGGTGCGAGGGTGACGGCGTAGAGCGTCGTGCTGAGCGCGACGGCGGCGAGCGCGACCGCCAGCGCGTTCCACACCAGCCGGTCGTCCGTGCGGTGGAGCGCGGTCCGCCGGCAGGCGGCCGCCCCGAAGAGGTAGACCGCGTCGTAGGCCAGGAGGTCGTAGACCATCGCGACCGGGTGCGTCGACGGGCGCCAGATCTCGCCCAGGGCGTAGGCGGCCACCGCACCCAGGCAGGCAAGCAGCAGCGGGCCGGTCACGGGGGTGCGGCCCTGGCCGGCGTGCGCGTCGGATGGGTCCACGGTCCGGTCATCGGCTCCGTCCGGTGCGATGGCGAGACGAATTCGTCCGGACTCGCCCCATCGGAGGAGACGCCCGCGTCGCGAGGGCATCCGCAGGGCGGTCCCGCGGGGGCCGTCGGAACCGGGTGCCCAGGCGGTAGGCTGCCGATCGTGACCGGGCGGCTCCTGCTTCGCCGGCCGTGCTGACCCAGAACGTCCAGACAGCACGGCCGACCCCTCCTGCGTGAGGGGTTTCTTTATGTCCGCCGCCGTCACCGCGCCGCCAGTCGGAACCCCGGGAGCACCAGCGATGAGCCAGACCGCCGACCAGCCGAACGTCGAGCCGGTGTCCGGTGACGTGCCGCCGCACCGCTACACGCCGGCCCTGGCGCAGCAGATCGAGCTGACCTGGCAGGACCGCTGGGAGGCCGGGGGCACCTTCCACACGCCCAACCCGACCGGCCGGCTGAGCGAGGGCTTCGACCGGGTGGCCGACCGGCCGAAGTTCTTCGCGATGGACATGTTCCCGTACCCCTCCGGCGCGGGCCTGCACGTCGGCCACCCGCTGGGCTACCTGGGCACCGACGTCACCAGCCGGTTCCGCCGGATGGACGGCGACAACGTGCTGCACCCCATGGGCTACGACGCCTTCGGCCTGCCCGCCGAGCAGTACGCCGTCCAGACCGGCCAGCACCCCCGGATCACGACCGAGGCCAACATCGCCGCGATCAGCGCGCAGCTCCGCCGGCTGGGTGTCGACCACGACCAGCGGCGCACCTTCGCCACGATCGACCCGGGCTACTACAAGTGGACCCAGTGGATCTTCCTGCAGATCTTCGGCTCCTGGTTCGACGAGGACGCGAACAAGGCCCGGCCGATCGAGGAGCTGGTCGCCGAGCTGGACGGCGGGACGCGCGAGCCGGCCGCCGGCACCAACCCGTCGGGCCGGCCGTGGGCGGAATTGGACGAGCGCGCGCGGAAGGCGGTCGTCGACGCGCACCGCCTGGCCTACCTGAACGAGGCGCCGGTCAACTGGTGCCCGGGCCTGGGCACGGTGCTCTCCAACGAGGAGGTCACCGCCGACGGGCGCTCCGAGCGGGGCAACTTCCCGGTGTTCCGGCGGCCGCTCAAGCAGTGGATGATGCGGATCACCGCCTATGCCGACCGCCTGCTGGCCGACCTGGACCGGCTGGACTGGCCCGAGTCGCTGAAACTCATGCAGCGCAACTGGATCGGCCGCTCCACCGGCGCGAAGGTCCGGTTCGCCGCCGGTGACCGGACGGTCGAGGTCTTCACCACCCGGCCCGACACCCTGTTCGGCGCTACCTACATGGTGCTGGCGCCCGAGCACCCGCTGGTCGGGGCACTGACCGCCGACGCGTGGCCCGAGGGCACCGACGAGCGCTGGACGGGCGGCGCCGCGACGCCGGCCGAGGCCGTGCGGGAGTACCAGCGGCAGGCCTCGCGCCGCTCCGAGCTGGACCGTCAGGACGCCGGCCGGGAGAAGACCGGCGTCTGGCTGGGCGCCACCGCGGTCAACCCGGTGAACGGGCGCGAGCTGCCGGTGTTCATCGCCGACTACGTGCTGACCGGCTACGGCACCGGCGCGATCATGGCCGTGCCGGGCGAGGACCAGCGCGACTGGCAGTTCGCGGCGACGTTCGGCCTGGAGATCGTGCCCACGGTCGAGCGCCCCGAGGGCTTCGACGAGGACAGCGGCGCGTACACCGGCCCGGGCCGCATGATCAACTCCGCCAACGACGAGATCTCGCTGGACGGCCTGGACAAGGCGGCGGCGATCGAGCGGATCACCGCGTGGCTGGTCCAGCGCGGTGCCGGCGAGGCGACCACCACCTACAAGCTGCGCGACTGGCTGTTCAGCCGGCAGCGCTACTGGGGCGAGCCCTTCCCGATCGTCTACGACGAGGACGACTCGCCCGTCGCCGTCCCCACCTCGATGCTGCCGGTGCTGCTGCCCGAGGTCGACGACTACTCGCCGAAGACCTTCGCCGACGACGACGCCGACTCCGCCCCGGAGCCCCCGCTGTCGCGCGCCACGGAGTGGACAACCGTCGAGCTGGACCTGGGCGACGGCCCGAAGAGGTACCGCCGCGAGACCAACACGATGCCCAACTGGGCCGGCTCGTGCTGGTACTACCTGCGCTACCTGGACCCCGGTGACGACGAGCGCATGGTCGACCCGGAGCTGGAGCGGTACTGGATGGGCCCGCGCGGCGACGGCGACACCGGCGGCGTCGACCTGTACGTCGGCGGCGTCGAGCACGCGGTGCTGCACCTGCTGTACGCCCGCTTCTGGCACAAGGTGCTGCACGACCTGGGCCACGTCTCCAGCGAGGAGCCGTTCCGCCGGCTGGTGAACCAGGGCTACATCTCTGCCTACGCCTACACCGACGAGCGCGGCTTCTACGTGCCCGCCGCCGAGGTCGTGGAGCGCGACGGCCAGTTCCTGCACGAGGGCAAGCCGGTCAACCGCGAGTACGGGAAGATCGGCAAGAGCCTGAAGAACATGGTCACGCCGGACGAGATGATCGGCGCCTACGGGGCCGACACCTTCCGCGTGTACGAGATGTCCACCGGTCCGCTGGAGCAGTCCCGGCCGTGGGAGACCAAGGCCGTGGTCGGTTCCCAGCGGCTGCTGCAGCGCATCTGGCGGGTGGTGGTCGACGAGCAGACCGGTGCGGTGCGCGCGGCCGACGACGTCGAGCCGACCGAGGAGACGCTGCGCGCGCTGCACAAGGCCATCGACGGCGTCCGCGACGGCTACGCGACGCTGCGGTTCAACATCGCCATCGCCCGCATCACCGAACTGACCAACCACCTGACGTCGGCGTTCGGCGCCGACGCCCCGGTGCCGCGGTCCGCGGCCGAGCCGCTGGTGCTGATGGTGGGCCCGCTGGCCCCGCACCTGGCCGAGGAGCTGTGGTCGCGGCTGGGCCACGAGGGGTCCTCGGCCTGGGCGCCCTTCCCGGTGGCCGAGCAGCGGTGGCTGGTCGAGGACACCGTGCAGGTCGCCGTGCAGGTCAACGGCAAGGTCCGCGCGCAGGTGTCGGTGCCCGCCGACGCCGACGCCGCCGCGCTGGAGGCGGCGGCGCGGGCGGACGAGAAGATCGCCGGCTACCTCGAGGGCGCGACGATCCGCCGCGTCGTCGCCGTCCCCGGCCGCCTGGTCAACTTCGTGCTGTGACATCGCGATCCTCCGGATCGCACCGCGGCCAGGTGGCGTCCCCCTGATGCGCTGAGCCGCACCGTCGCGCCTGCGCGGACCCTCCGGGCCCACTCGGCACGACAGCGCGCCTGTCAGCCTGTCAGGCGGGACGGATGCTGATGAGTTCGTGCCGCTCGCCCTCGCGGCGGAGCAGCCGGTGCCACAGCCGCGAGGTGGCGTTGCCCAGGGTGAACTTCAGCCCGTAGTCCCGGCGCAGAGCAGCCAGCGCCTGCGCCTGGTCGGCGGGGGCGACGAACCCGGCCACGCCGTCGACGGCCGGGCCCGTGGTGCGGCCGCGGACGTCGCACGGCGCGACCGTGACCCGGGAGGTGTGGCGCAGCCGCTTCACCTTGCCGGAGTCCGCGCGGGTCCACACCACCAGCCGCTCCCCGTCGGTGGCGGCCCAGACCGGGGTCGCCACGGGAGCACCGGTGCGCCGGAAGGTGGTCAGGCTGACGTACTCGCTCCGGGGGAGTGCGGTCACGCCGGCGCGATTGCGGGCTCGGAGGTCAGCACCGCGCGCATCGCCGTCTCAACCGGATCCAGGGCCTCGGCCACCGGGACGTCGCGGGCGAGCTCCGCCGACAGCGAGGTCACCCCGGCGTCCGGGATACCGCACGGGACCATGTTGGCGAACGCCGTCAGGTCGGGGTCGCAGTTGAGCGCGAAGCCGTGCATCGTCACGCCGCGGGCGACCCGGATGCCGATGGCGGCGACCTTGCGCTCCGCCCGGTGGCCGCTGCCGGGCGGGTCCGCCGGCAGCCACACGCCGCTGCGCCCCTCGACCCGGCCGGCCTGGACGCCGAGCCCGGCGCACACGTCGATCAGCGCGCCCTCGAGCCGGCGGACGTAGGCGACGACGTCCACCGGGTCGGGCAGCGCGACGATCGGGTAGCCGACGAGCTGGCCCGGTCCGTGCCAGGTGATCTTGCCGCCGCGGTCGACGTCGATGACCGGGGTGCCGTCGAAGGGGCGCTCGTGCGGCTCGGTGCGCTTGCCGGCCGTGTAGACCGGCGGGTGCTCCAGGAGGAGCAGGGTGTCAGGGGCCTCCCCGGCGACGCGTCGGGCGTGCAGCTCACGCTGCCGCGCCCACGCCTCCTCGTAGTCGACCAGGCCGAGCCGGAGCACCTCGAGCGTCACGGCCCCAGCCTAGGCCCGAGCCGGGACGCCTGGCGGTCGCACGCCGCTGGCGCGGTCCTCGGAATCCGGCCTCTCGATCCCGGACCTCGACCGCGGGCGCGGGTGTCAGCCGTTCCCCGTGGTGCCGGGCCTGGTGGGCCGCAGTGCGCGGAGCACGGCGCGCGCCGTCCGGGCGCCGCTGGCCATGGCGCCCTGGATGGAGGGGGTGTCCCGGTGGTCCCCGCAGACGTAGACGCCGTCGCCCAGGTCGACCGGGCGGCGCAGCTGCAGCGGGGGCAGCGCGGCCGGCTGCGCCCCCGGAACGGTCACCGTGGTCAGGTGCTCCAGCTCCGACGGCGAGACGCCGTGCGCCGCCGCGACCTCGCCGCGGACGTCGGTCTCCCGGGTCGGCCCGAGGGTGGAGCTGGCGACGAGCGCCCGGCCGTCGGGGCTGTAGCGCGGCTGGGCATCGGACACGACGGCCGAGTTGACCAGCCGTCCGTCGGGCTGCCCGAGCACGATGAGCGCACTGGGCCAGGGGGACTCCGGGAGCACGTGCAGGTGGGTGGTCACCTGCCGCGGCGCGGACGCCTCCACGGCGGGGAGGAGGCCGGCCGCCGTCCCCGGATCCGTCGCGACGACGACGGCTCCGGCCGACCAGGGGCCGTCGTCGGTGCCGACCGTGCCGGGGGCGACCGAGCGCACCGGGGTGCCCAGGTGCACCCGGCCGGGGTCGAGGCGTCCGGCCAGCTGCTCGCCGATGGCCTGCATCCCGGAGGCGGGCAGGCCGGTGGCACCGCGCACGAAGCTGCGCCAGAGCAGGTCGACGTACCGGCTGGAGGTGGCCAGCTCCTCCTCCAGCAGGACGCCGGCGAGGAAAGGCCGGAGGAACCGCTCGATCGCGGCGTCGCCCACGCCGGCCCGGCGGAGGGACTGCGCCGCCGTCGTCTCCGGACGGGCCAGCAGCCGGTCGACGGGGGCGTAGCCCGCGCGGAGCGAGAAGGCGACGAGCGCCGCCTTCTCGCGCAGGCCGCCGAGGGGCGCCGTCGCCGTGCCGAGCGCGGACCCGGGGCGGCGGCGGGGGTCGACCACCGGGTGCGCGCGGCCCCCGGCCCGGACGATCGCGCCCCGCTCGAACCAGCCGAGTTCCAGGGCCGGGAGGTCGAGGTCGGCCGCCCGCGGGTAACCGGTGTTGAACACCTGGAAGCCGCGGTCCACGACGAAGCCGTCGATCCGCTCGGTGGCCAGCCGTCCACCCACGTGACCGGACGCCTCCAGCACGTGCACGTCGACCCCGGCGGCCGCGAGCCGGGAGGCCGCGGACAGCCCCGCCAGCCCGGCCCCGACCACGACGACCTCGGCCTGCTGCGGCGTGGACACCGCCCGACGGTAACCGGCGCACAGCTCCCAGGCGGGACGGACCACCGGTGCGACCTGTGGACAACCGGAACGGCGGCCACCCGATCCCGTCTACGGTGCCCGTCATGCCCGCCGCCGACCCGACCCCGGTGCCCCCCGTCGTCCCCGGCTACACGCTTCAGGAACCCCTCGGCCGTGGCGGGTCGGGGGAGGTCTGGCGGGCGGTCCCGCGCGGCGGGGGCGACCCGGTGGCGGTCAAGGTGCTGGTGGCCGGAGACCCGGAACGGCAGGCGCGGGAGGCGGCGTTGCTCGGCGAGCTGGACCACCCGCACCTCGTGCGGCTCGTCGAGGTGGTCCACCAGCCGCGCCGCGGAGGTGTGCCCCGGGTCGCGCTGGTCCTGGAGCTGCTCGCCGGGGGCAGCCTCGCCGGCCTCCTCGCCCGGCGGGGGCGCCTGACCCCGGGCGAGGTGGTCACCGCGATCGCGCCGGTGGCCTCGGCGCTCGCGCACGCCCACGCCCACGGGGTCGTCCACGGCGACCTCTCCCCGGGCAACGTGCTGTTCACCGCCGAGGGCCGGCCGGTGCTCACCGACCTGGGGGTGGCGCGCGTCCTGGGGGATGCGGCGCCCGCGGAGGTGACCCCGGCCTACGTCGACCCGGTCGTCGCCCGAGGGGCCGCGCCCGGCCCGGCCGCCGACGTCTTCGGGGTGGCCGCGGCGGCGTTCCACGCGCTGACCGGCGTCGCCCCGTGGAACGCCGCGACCCCCGGGGACACCCTCGCGGTCGCCGCCGACGGGTACCTGCCGGACGTGGCGGAGCTCGCGCCGGAAGCACCCCCGGCGCTGGTCGAGGTGGTCCGGCGCGGGCTCTCGGCCGATCCGCACGCGCGCGGGACGGCGGCGGCCTTCGCGCTCGACCTCCGGCACGCGTGTGCCGCGGCCCCGGTGGCGCTCTCCGCGGTGGCGTCGCAGGCAGGGCGCCCGGACGTGCGGACGGCCGTGACGCACGTGGTCCCCGGCCGGCGGCCGCGGCCGGCCCCCGTGGTCGCGACCTCTCAGCGCGGCCGTCACGCCGGGAGCCGGCTGCGTTCCGTCGCCCGCCCGTCGGTCGTCCGCGGCCTGCTCGTCGCGACCGCCGTGCTCAGCGCGCTGGCGCTCACCGCATGGGTGGGCGGGCGCTGGGGCGAGGAGGGGACCGGCGGCGGACAGTCCGTCGCGGCCGCCACGGCGCCGGCCCCGGCAGCTGCGGGCGAGCCGTCGCCGTCCCGGGAGGTCCCGGCCGAGGACGCCGCGCCGACGACCGGCGGTGTGCCGGAGGGTGCGACGCCACGGACGCCGGAGGAGTGGCGCGCGCTCGTGGAGGTGCTGTACCAGCGCCGCTCCGAGGCCTTCACCGGCCAGGGGGCGGAGCGGCTCGCCTCCGTCCACACGGCCGGCAGCGCGTTGCTGGCCGCCGACCAGGAGCACGTCCGGGCACTGGCGTCGGCCGGGGAGGTGCTGAGCAGGTTCGCGCCCGAGGTCGTCGAGCTGGTCGTGACCGAGGCCTCGGAGGCGCAGGCCGAGCTGCTCGTCACCGATCGGTGGCCCGACTACCGCGTCGTCCCGGCCGACGTGCCGGACGGGCCGACGCTGCGCACGGCTCCCGGCCGCGCCGACGCCCAGGTCAGGCTGCTGCTGGTGCGGACGCCGGAGGGCTGGCGCATCGACGGCGCCGAGCGGGTGGGCTGAGGGTCAGCCCCGGGCCAGCACCGCCCGCAGCGCGGACTCCACGTCGGTGTGCGTGAAGCGGAAGCCGGCGTCGGTGAGGGCGGCGGGTACGGCGCGCTGACCGGCCAGGACCCCGACGGGGGCGAACTCGCCGAGCGCCAGCCACAGGGCCGGTGGCGGGACGACGAGCACCGTCGGCCGGTGCAGCACCCGGCCCAGCGCCGCGGTGAACTCGGCGTTGGTCACCGGCGCCGGTCCGCAGAGGTTGACCGGTCCGCTGACCGGGTGGGTGAGCAGGAACCGGATCGCGGCGACCTCGTCGTCCAGGCTGATCCAGGGCATGTACTGCTGCCCGGAGCCGAGCCGCCCGCCGAGACCGGCGCGGAAGATGGGCAGCAGCCGGCCCAGCAGGCCGCCGCGGGCCAGCACGAGGCCGGTGCGCAGCCGGACCACCCGCACGCCGGCGTCGGCGGCCGGACGGGTGGCCCCTTCCCAGGCGACGCACACCTCGGCCAGGAAGTCGTCGCCGGCCGGAGCGGACTCGTCGACGACCCGGTCGCCGGTGTCGCCGTACCAGCCCACGCCGGAGGCGTTGACGAGCACGCGGGAGCGGGCGGGGTCCGCCGCGGCCAGACCGGCCAGCGCCTCGCTCAGCGTGGTCGTGGTGTCGACGCGGCTGCTGAGCACGGCCCGCTTGTGCTTCTCGTTCCACCGCCGGTCACCCACGCCCACGCCGGCCAGATTGACCACCGCGTCGACGTCCTCGAGGACGGCCGCGTCGATCCGGCGGTGCTGCGGGTCCCAGCGGTGCTCCTCGGTGGTCCGCGGGGTGCGCCGGACCAGCTGCACCACCTCGTGCCCGTCGGCGCGCAACGCCGGCAGCAGGGCGCTGCCGATCAGGCCGGAGGCCCCGGCGACGGCGATCTTCATGCGGCACTCCCCGGTGTGGACCCGTGAGCAGGGCAGAACGGGCTCGGGGCCCCGGTGGTCACCGGGGCCCCGAGCGGGCGTCGATCAGGCGAGCCCGAGCTCGCCGTGGAACTGTCCGGCCTCGAGCCGTTCCTTCACCGTGGTGAGGAAACGGGCAGCGTCGGCGCCGTCGACGATCCGGTGGTCGTAGGTGATCGCCAGGTAGACCATCGACCGGACGGCGATGACCTCGCCGAGGTCGGGGTCCTGGACGACGACCGGGCGCTTCACGACCGCGCCGGTGCCCAGGATGGCGACCTGCGGCTGGTTGATGATCGGGGTGTCGAAGAGCGCGCCCCGGCTGCCGGTGTTGGTCAGCGTGAACGTGCCCCCGCCCAGCTCGTCGGGCGTCACCTTGTTGGTGCGGGTGCGCTCGGCGAGGTCGGCGATCTTGCGGGCCAGCCCGCCGATGCTCAGGTCTCCGGCCTCGTGGATCACCGGCACCAGCAGACCGCGCTCGGTGTCCACCGCGACGCCGAGGTTCTCGGTGTCGTGGTAGGTGACCGTGCCGGCCTCCTGGTCGATCGAGCAGTTGACCGTCGGGTGCGCCCGCAGGGCCTCGACCGCCGCCTTGGCGAAGAACGGCAGGAAGGACAGCTTCACGCCCTCGCGGGCCTCGAAGTCGGCCTTGGCCTGCTGCCGCAGCTTGGCGATGCGGGTGACGTCGACCTCGACGACCGTGGTCAGCTGCGCGCTCACCTGGAGCGACTCGACCATGCGGCGGGCGATGACCGTGCGCAGCCGCGACATCTTCTCGGTGCGGCCACGGACGGAGGTGTCCGGCGTGGCGGCCGGGGACGGGGTCCGCGTGCCACCCGACGCGGCCGGGGCAGCGGGAGCGGCGGCAGGGGCCGCCTTCTTCTCGGCGGCCGCCAGCACGTCCTGCTTGCGGATCCGGCCGCCGACCCCGGTACCGGAGACGGTGCCCAGGTCGACGCCGTGCTCTGACGCCAGCCGGCGCACCAGCGGGGTGACGTACTGGCCACCGCCACCGCCACCGCCACCGCCACCGCCACCGCCTCCGCCGTCGCCGTCGCCGTCGCCGGCCGGGGCGGCCGCGGGTGCCTGCGGGGCCACCTGGGGCGGCGGGGCCGAGGTCGGGGACTGGGCCGGCTGCGCACCGCTGGCGCCGTAGTCGCCGCCGGGCTGCGCGGTCGCGGTGGCGGCCGGCTTGGCCTCCGGTGCGGCCTGCGGCTTCTCCTCGGCAGGGGCCTCCTGCTTCGGCGCTTCCTGCTTCGGCGCTTCCTGCTTCGGCGCGGGGGCGGACCCGCCACCGGCCGCACCGGTGCCGATCACTGCCAGCTGCGCGCCGACGTCGACGGTCTCGTCCTCGTTGACCGTGATCTCCAGCAGCGTGCCGCTGACCGGGGCGGGGATCTCGGTGTCGACCTTGTCGGTGGAGACCTCCAGCAGCGGCTCGTCCGCGGTGATCTCGTCGCCCACGGCCTTCAGCCAGCGGGTGACCGTGCCCTCGGTGACGCTCTCGCCCAGCGCCGGCATGGTCACCGGGGTGCCCTCGCCACCGCCGGAGCCACCGCCCTCGCCGCCGCCGGAGCCGCCCGAGGCCTGCGCGGGCTCCGGCTCGGGCTCGGCAGCAGGCTGCTGCTCCTGCTCGGATCCGCCATCGGCGTCCTCGACCTGCTGGTCGGGCGTCTGCGGGGTGGTGTCGTCGTCCGCGGAGGCGGCGTCGCCGGCGGGGGCCGAGCCACCGCCGTCGCCCTCGCCACCGATGACGGCGAGCTCCGCGCCGACGTCGACGGTCTCGTCCTCGGCGACCAGGATCTTGGTCAGCACGCCGGCGGCCGGCGAGGGGATCTCGGTGTCGACCTTGTCGGTCGACACCTCGAGGAGGGGCTCGTCGACCTCGACCTGGTCACCCTCCTGCTTGAGCCAGCGGGTGACCGTGCCCTCGGTGACGCTCTCGCCCAGGGCGGGCATGGTGACGGACGTCGGCATCGGGGCAGTGCTCCTTCTGGCGCGGTGCGGGGATGGGGGAGTGGATCGTTCAGCCGTGCACGTGCAGGGGCTTGCCGGCGAGGGCCAGGTGGGCCTCGCCGAGAGCCTCGCTCTGGGTCGGGTGCGGGTGGATGAGGCTGGCGACGTCGTCGGCCTCGGCCTCCCAGTTGTAGATGAGCTGGGCCTCGGCGATGAGCTCGCCGACCCGGCTGCCGACCATGTGGATGCCGACGACGGGGCCGTCGGGGGACTGGATGAGCTTGACCGCGCCCGTCGTCTTCAGGATCTGGCTGCGGCCGTTGCCCGCCAGGTCGTAGGTGAGGGTCTTGACCTCGCCGTAGCGCTCCTTGGCCTGGGCCTCGGTGAGCCCGACCGAGGCGACCTCCGGGTCGGAGTAGGTGATGCGCGGGACGCCGGCGTAGTCGATGGGCGCGGGCTCGAGGCCGGCCACCCGCTCGGCGACGAGGATGCCCTCGCCGAAGCCCACGTGGGCCAGCTGCAGGGTGGGGACGAGGTCACCGACGGCGGAGATCGTCGGGATGTTGGTGCGCATGTACTCGTCGACGAGGACGTAACCGCGCTCCATCTGCACGCCCACCTCCTCGTACCCGATGCCGGAGCTGACCGGGCCGCGGCCGACGGCGACGAGCACCAGCTCGGCCTCCAGCTCCTTGCCGTTCTCCAGCGTCACCTTCACGCCGTTGTCGGTGGTCTGCACGCCGGCGACGCGGCTGCCGAGCTCGAAGCCGATCTTGCGACGGCGGAACGCGCGCTCCAGCAGCTTCGAGGAGGACTCGTCCTCCAGCGGGATCAGGTGCGGCAGGCCCTCGACGATCGTGACGTCGACACCGAAGGACTTCCAGGCGCTGGCGAACTCGCAGCCGATGACGCCGCCGCCGAGGATGATCGCCGAGCTGGGGACGCGGTCGAGCTCGAGGGCGTCCTCGCTGGTGATGACCTTCGTGCCGTCGAGCTCGATGCCCGGGAGCGTGCGCGGGTAGGAGCCGGTGGCCAGCAGCACGTGCTTGCCCTCGTAGCTCTGCCCGTCCACCTCGACGGTGGTCGGGGAGGTGAGCCGTCCCTCGCCCTCGACGTAGGTGATCTTGCGGGCCTTCACCAGTCCCTGCAGGCCCTTGTAGAGCTTGGCGATGACGCCGTTCTTGTAGTTGTTGACGCCGTCCATGTCGATGCCGGCCAGCGACGTCTTCACACCGAACTGCTCGCCCTCGCGGGCCAGGTCGGCCACCTCGCCGGCGTGCAGCAGCGCCTTGGTGGGGATGCAGCCGCGGTGCAGGCAGGTGCCGCCGACCTTGTCCTTCTCGATGAGGACGACGTTCAGCCCGAGCTCCGAGGCGCGGAAGGCAGCGGCATAGCCACCCGAGCCACCTCCCAGGATGACCAGGTCGGCGGGGGAGGCGGGTGCGCTCACGGGTGCTCCTCAGGTGCGGCGGGCGGCGGCCCCGCTCGAGCGGGCGGGGGCTGGTGCCCATCCTGCCACTCCGGGAACGACCCGGCCGGGAGCACCGTTGCTCTCGCGAGCGTCGTGGTGATCACGGCCGCCGTAGCGGCAGGGGAGGGCGCATGGGTCTGTTCGACCGGCTGCGTGGGCGAGGCGCCCGCGCGCAGGGGAACGGCGGGGGGAACGGCCGGCGGGCGACCCTCGACCGCGCGTCGGAACGCGCCGACCTCAGCCACCTGGAGCAGTTCGTCGCCACCCGCCGCGGGGTGGAGGGCTACGTGGAGCCGCGCACCGCGGTCACCGAGTCCACGATCGTGCTCGTGGCCGCGGACGGGGAGTGGACCCGCCGTCGCATCGCCGGCCCGGAGGTCGCCCGGCGGTTGTCCCGCGAGCTGACCATCCCGGTCTACGACGCGCAGGTCACCGGCTACCCCCAGCGGATGCGCGACTGGTCCGCCCGCCAGAAGCGAGGCCAGTGACCCGCTTCTCCGCGGAAAAGCTCATGAGCTTTTCCGCGGAAAAGCGGGTCAGTCGGCGATGAGCGCCTCGATGGTCGCGAGCAGGGTGCGTACGGGCACGCCGGTGCCGCCCTTGGGCGTGTAGCCCCACGGAGCGCCGGTGTTGTAGCTCGGGCCGGCGATGTCGATGTGCGCCCACGGCAGGCCGGCCGGGACGAACTCGGACAGGAAGTGGCCGCCCACGAGCATGCCGCCGAGGCGGTCGGCGTTGGCGTTCACCATGTCCGCGACCGTCGAGTCCAGGCCACGGCGCAGCTCGGGCGGCAGCGGCATCGGCCACATGGCCTCCCCGGTGCGCTTCGAGGCGGCGACCACGGCGTCGCGGAGGTCGTCGCTGCCCATGACGCCGGACGTGCGGCCGCCGAGGGCGACCATCTGCGCGCCGGTGAGGGTGGCGGTCTCCAGCAGGACGTCGGGGGAGTCCTCGGCGGCGCGGGCGATCGCGTCGGCGAGCACGACCCGGCCCTCGGCGTCGGTGTTGGTGATCTCCGCCTTCTTGCCGTTGCGGAAGGTGACCACGTCGGCCGGTCGGTAGGAGGTCGCGCTGGGCAGGTTCTCCGCGATCGGGACGGTCGCGATGACCTCGACGGGCAGGCGGAGCTGGGCGACGAGGCACACGGTGGCGATCACGGCCGCCGCACCGGCCATGTCGCTCTTCATGTCCTCCATCTTCGCGGCGGGCTTGATCGAGATGCCGCCGCTGTCGAACGTGATCCCCTTGCCGACCAGCGCGATCTTCTTGCGCGCGTTGGCGCCGGAGTAGGTCAGGCGCAGCAGCCGGGGCTTGCGGCTGGACCCGCCGCCGACCGCCAGGATGCCGCCGTAGCCGCCGGCCACCAGGGCGTCCTCGTCGAGGATCTCCGCGGCCAGCCCGAGCTTCTCGCCGGCGGCGGCACCGCGGGCGGCCAGCTCGGCGGGGAAGAGGTCGTTCGGCGGGGTGTTGACCAGGTCGCGCACGAGCGCGACGGCGTCGGCGACGGCGCGGACCCGCCGCAGCGCGGTCTCCGCGGCGGCGGCGCCGGGGACGACGACGGTGAAGTCCTGTGGCGGCGTCGGGCGATCGGCCGGCAGGTCGGACTTGTAGGCGGTGAACTCGTACGCACCGAGCAGCGAGCCCTCGCCGACGGCGTGCAGCCGGTCGGCGTCGGGCGTGCCGCCCACGGCGGCGAGCAGGGTCACCACGGAGCGGCGACCGCGCAGCGCCCGGCTGGCGGCACCGGCGGCGCGGCGCACGGCCTCGGGGGCGTAGCCACCGGCGGCGTCGGGCGCGCCCAGGCCCACGACGGCGACCACGGGGAACGGGCCCTGCCCGAAGGAGGGCAGCCGGGTGACCTCCTCCTCGCCGCCCCGGGCTCCCAGGTCGGCCAGCGCGCCGAAGAGGCGTCCGCCCAGCAGGCGGTCGACGGCCTCGGCGCCGGGAGTGGGGAGGGGTCCGTCGGGACCCTTGCCGACGGCGACGACGACGGCGTCGGCGGTCAGCTTCTCGAGCGGGTGGTCGGTCGCGGAGATCGTCGGTGGCACCGCCTGATCGTAGAAGGACCCGCCGTCCCCCATGCCTCGCAGGCTCGGCCCGGGGCCCTACGGCGGGCCGTTCCAGCACGTCGCCCGGCTCGGGGCGAGCCTCGGAGGGGGAGCCGCCACTACCTTGGCCAGCGTGAGTCAGCTGACCTCCCCGCTGCACGACCGGCACGTCGCGGCCGGTGCCAAGGTCGCCGACTTCGGCGGCTGGTCGATGCCGATCGAGTACGCCGGGGCGGGGGTGCTGGTCGAGCACGCCGCAGTCCGCGACGGCGTGGGCCTCTTCGACGTCTCGCACCTGGGCACCGGCACGGTCCGCGGGCCGGGGGCGGCGGCGCTCGTGGACGGCTGCCTCACCAACGACCTCTCCCGCATCGGCCCCCGCCAGGCCCAGTACACGCTCTGCTGCCAGGAGGACGGGGGCGTCGTCGACGACCTGATCGTCTACCTGCGCGGGGACGACGACGTGCTGCTGGTGCCCAACGCCGCGAACGCTGCCGAGGTGCTGGGCCGGCTGGCCGACGCGGCACCCGCGGGGGTGACCGTGACCGACCTGCACACCGAGGTCGCCGTCCTGGCCGTGCAGGGGCCCCGGTCGCTGCAGGTGCTGGAGCTGCTGGGCGTGCCGGGCGGGCTGCCCTACATGTCGTTCGTGGCCGGTACCGGTGCCGGCGGTGCCGAGGTGACCGTCTGCCGCACGGGCTACACCGGGGAGCACGGCTACGAGCTTCTGGTGGCGGCCGGCCGGGCCGGTGAGCTCTGGGACGCCCTGCTGGAGGCCGGGCAGGACCTCGGCATCCGCCCGTGCGGGCTGGGGGCGCGGGACACGCTGCGCACCGAGATGGGCTACCCGCTGCACGGTCACGAGCTGTCCCGGGACATCACGCCGCTGCAGGCGCGGGCCGGCTGGGCCGTCGGCTGGGCCAAGCCCGCCTTCTGGGGGCGGGCGGCGCTGCTGGCGGAGAAGGAGCGCGGGCCCGCCCGGCTGCTGTGGGGGCTGCGGGCGGAGGGGCGGCAGAGCCCACGGCCGGGCATGACCGTCCTGGGCGGCGATGACACCCCGGTCGGCACGGTGACCAGCGGGACGTTCTCGCCCTCGTTGCGCGCCGGCATCGGTCTGGCCCTGCTCGACCGGGCCGCCGGGATCACCGAGGGCGACCTGCTGACCGTCGACGTCCGGGGGAGGGCCCTGGCCGTGGAGGCGGTGCGGCCGCCGTTCGTGCCGTCGCACGTCCGCTGAGCCGGACGAGGGCCCGGCGCTCGGGTCAGGACGCGTTCTTGCGGGTGGGGTCGCCGTCGCCCTTGTCGGGTTCGGCCTTCGCCGGGAGCGTGTCGGCCTTCACCGCGTCGCGCTCGCCCATGGGCATCGGCTCGCCGTCGGTGGTGTCGTGGCCGGTCTGGTGCTCGGCCTCGGAGTTGATCTCCGCGCCGAGCAGCACCAGGTAGCAGGTGAGGTACAGCCACAGCATCAGGACGATGACCCCGGCGATCGCGCCGTACGTCTTGTCGTAGCTGCCGAAGTTGTTCACGTAGATGGTGAACCCGAGACTGACCAGCGCCCAGACGACGGTGACGACGACCGAGCCCAGGCTCACCCAGCGCAGCCGCGGCGCGTCCCGGTCGGGGGCCACCCGGTAGAGCACCGCCAGCGACCCGGCGACGACGGCCAGCAGCGCCGCCCAGCGGGCGATCTCGGCGAACACGCTGCCGACGGCGCCGAGCGGCAGCGCGTCGATCACGACCGGCAGGACCGCGACCAGGCCGATGGTCAGCACGACGAAGACGACGGCGCCGAGGGTGAGGGCCAGGGAGAGCGCGCGGAGCTTGACGAAGTTGCGGGTCTCCACCTCGTCGTAGGCGATGTTGACCGCCTTGACCAGGTTGTTCACGCCGCCGGAGGCGCTCCACAGCGCGGCCAGCGTCGACAGGACCAGCCCCCAGGTCAGCGCCCCGCCGGCCTCGGTGATGGACGTGACCTGGTCGGTGATCAGGTCGCGGGCCGCGTCGGGCAGACCGGCGGTGAACTCCGCCACCTGGGCGGCCGCCTGCTCGCGGGAGGAGACCAGGCCGTAGATGGAGATCAGCGCCAGCAGCGCCGGGAAGATCGCCAGGAAGCCGAAGAACGCCACCCCGCCGGCGATGATCGGCATGTTGTCGGCGTTGTTCTCCGCCCACGCCCGCTTGAGGATCTGCTTCCAGCCCCGCGCCGGGATCTGCGTGGGGGCGTCGGCGTCGATGCCGGGGAGCTGCTCGGGGGCCGGCGCGCCGGGAGGCAACCGGTTCGCGCCCGGCGGGGGGCCGCCGTCGGCCGTCGTCCGGGCGGCTGCGGCGCGGCGGGCGGCCTTCTCCTCGACGCGCTGGCGGATCCGGTCGACGGCGCTCTCGCGGGGGCGGGTGCGGGTCACTGCTACTCCCTGGTCAGGGGCCGTCGTCCGGCCGGGAAGGGTGGGTGGCCGGCGGGCCGGGGATGCCCGGCCCGCCGCCGGGGACGTCAGTCGCCGGGCCAGCTGCCCGTCAGCTTGGTGAAGCCGCGCGCCCCGGCCCGGTCGATGGCCGCCTTGGTGGCCGCGAAGATCGCGCCCTGAATCGCGGCGGCGAGCACCACCTCGCGCATCGGGTACTCGCTCTGCAGCGCCGACGGGGCGTCGTCCTCGTTCGCGACCGCCTTCCAGATCTGCTTGAAGACGATCCCGCTCAGCGAACCGGCCACGATGCCGGCCAGCAGGCCGATCGGCCGGTAGGCGAACTTGGCTCCCTTGCTCAACGCTTCCTCCTCGCGATGCGACGGACCCGCTTCTCGGCCGTCTGGGTGGTCGTGCGGGCATCCTTCCCGGCCTTCCGGGCGGCCTTCCGGGTGGCCTTCCGCGCGGCGGTGCGCCGGGCGGCCAGCTCCCTGCGGGCCCGCTTGGCCTCGCGCCGGCCACCGACCCGGGCGCCGACGAGCAGCTCCTCGGTGCTGGCCCGCCGCCGCGCGCGCCGCCGGCGCCACAGCACCAGGCCCACCAGGCCGGCCAGCGCCGCGCCGGCCCCGGCGAACGCCGGGGGGCTCTCGCGGTAGGTCTCGACGGCGGTGTCCTTGGCGCGCGCCGCGCTCTCCTTGGCGCGGGCGGGGACGTCGAGGCGCTGGCTCAGCTCGTCCACGGTGCGACCGAGCTGCGCGCGGGTCGCCTCGATGTCGGCCCTGATCTCGTCGGGATCCGTCGGTCCCTTGTCGGTCCGTCCGTCGCCGGGTGCGGACCCGTTGGGCGTGCTCATCGCTGCGCACTCTCCTTCACGGTCGCGATGTCGGTCTTGACGCCGGCGATGGCCTCCGTGGGCACCGGCGGGGAGCCCTGCTGGACGTCCTTCTTCCCCATCAGCGCCAGGACGCCTGCCACCGCGAGGAGGACGACGCCGACGATCAGCGCGGCCAGCCAGGCGGGCAGCACCAGCGCCAGCGCGAGGATCGCGGCGGTGATCAGGGCGGCGACCCCGAAGAAGGCGACCAGCCCGGCGCCGCCGAAGAGACCGGCACCCACGCCGAGCTTCTTGGCCTTCTGGGTCACCTCGGCCTGGGCGAGCCGGGCCTCGTCGCGGACGAGCCGGCTGATCTGCTCGGTGAGCTGGCCGATCAGCTGGCCGGTCGAGGCGTTCTCGGGCAGGGGAGCGACGTCGGCGCTGGTGGCGCCGGACGTGCCGTGCGGGCGGGGCGAGGTCATGGGTCCTCCGGTGGAAGCAGTCGGTGGACTGCCATGCCCCCGGGCATCGCCCGGTAACCGGCGGCGACGATCACATCGGCGCAACGGCGGCCCCGCGCGGCTAGCCTGCCCCCATGAGCTGGCACTGGCGTCTCGAGGACCCGTCCGGATCCACCCTCGACCCCGCCTCGGTCGGGGTCGAGGTCCCGGAGTGCGAGAACCAGAGCGACGCGGAGTCGTGGCTCGGGGAGAACTGGCGGGAGCTGCTCGACAACGGCGTCGCCACGGTCACGCTGTTCGACGGCGAGGAGAAGGCCTACGGCCCGATGGGCCTCGCCGCCTCCTGAACCTCCACTCGAGGTCGAGGGTCAGCAGGCGGCGGGCCGCCGTCAGCCCCGGGCCGTCTTGGCCGGGTCGCGCTCCACGACGTCGCCGAGGACGTCGTCGATGCGGGTCAGGACGTCGGCGTCGAGGGTCACGCCGGCCGCCCGGGCGTTGTCGTGCACCTGCTCGGGGCGGCTGGCCCCGATGATGGCCGCGGCCACGTTCTGGTTCTGCAGCACCCACGCGACGGCCAGCTGGGCCATGGAGAGCCCGAGGTCGTCGGCGACGGGCCGCAGCTCCTGGACCCGCGTGAGGATGTCGTCGCGCAGGAAGCCCTTCATCGACTGACCGGCCTCGGCGTGCCCGGCGCGGCTGTCGGCGGGCGGCTGCTGGCCGGGCAGGTACTTGCCGGTGAGGATCCCCTGCGCGAGCGGCGACCAGACGATCTGCGAGAGGCCCTCCTGCTCCGACGTGGGCACGACCTCGGCCTCGATCACCCGCCACAGCATCGAGTACTGCGGCTGGTTGCTGATCAGCTGGATGCCGAGCTCGCGGGCGAGCGCGGCGCCGGCGGCGATCTGCTCGGCGTTCCACTCCGAGACGCCGATGTAGAGCGCCTTGCCCTGTCGCACCAGGTCGGCGAAGGCGGTCATCGTCTCCTCGAGCGGCACCGAGGGGTCGTAGCGGTGGGCCTGGTACAGGTCGACGTAGTCGGTGCGCAGCCGGCGCAGCGAGGCGTGGCAGCTCTCGATGACGTGCTTGCGGCCCAGCCCGCGGTCGTTCCGGCCGGGGCCCGTCGGCCAGTAGACCTTGGTGAACAGCTCGATCGACTCCCGCCGGTGCCCGTCGAGGGCGGCACCGAGCACCGTCTCGGCGCGGGTGCCGGCGTAGACGTCGGCGGTGTCGAACGTGGTGATGCCGACGTCCAGGGCCGCGCGGACGCAGGCGTGCGCCGCGTCCTCCTCGACCTGCCCGCCGTGGGTGAGCCAGTTGCCGTACGCGATCTCGGAGATGGTCAGGCCGGAGCGGCCGAGTCGTCTGAATTCCACGACTGCCGACGTTAGGCGCCGGGTGCGGTCGCCGCGCACCGGGTCGTCACCGAGGTCCCGTCCGGGACCAGGCGCGCACCGAAGCCGGCGAGGGTGCCGGCCAGCTCGGCGGCCGGCGGGTTGTGGTGCCCCAGGTGGACGGCGACGACGTCGGTCGTTGCGGTGACCGCACCGACCGCGCGCAGCCGCTCCAGCTGGTCGGGGAACGTCGCCAGGTCCAGGTGACCGGTGCCGTGGCCGGTCACCCGGCCGAACGTCTCCTCCAGGAGCACGAGGTCGTAGGCGGCGCCGCGGACGGCCTCGACCGTCGCCTGGGGGAGCGGGCCGGTGTCGGTGGCGTACAGCAGCCGGGCGCCGTCGGGACCGGTGACGTCGAAGAGCACCGTGGGCACGTCGTGCGCGGCGGCGAGCGCCACCACCCGGTGGCCCGCGCGCTCCAGCACCGCGCCGGGCTCGAGGGGGAGGAGCTCCACCGGGTCGTCGGGGCCCAGCCACGGCCGGACGGCGTCCAGCACGGGGCCGGGCCCGGCGACGGTCAGCGGCTGGGACCGGCGCACCCACTGGCGCGCGAGCAGGCTCAGCGGCGCGCAGTGGTCGGGGTGGTCGTGGGTGACCAGGACCGTGTGCACGCCGGCCAGCGACACCTCGACCGGCGGCGGGGCCGGGGCCAGGTCCAGCAGCAGGACGCCGTCCACCAGCGCCGACGTCGGTCGGCGGAGCTCGCCACGGCGCCGCGCATCGGCGCACGACGGGCAGTCGCACCACGGGTTGGGCCAGCCGTCCGCGGCGCCCGTGCCCAGGAGGGTGACCTGCATCAGCGCCGCCGGGCCGCCGGCCGGCCGGGCCGCGCCAGGGTCAGACCTGCGCGCCGAGCGGGACCTCGGGCTTGGGGAAGCGCCACCGGCGGATCATGGTCGACCGGCTGATGCCGTACCAGACCAGGCCCTTCATCTTGTGGTCGGAGTCGGGGAACCGTGCCGCGACGGAGCTCTTGATCTTCCGGCCCAGCACCACCGAGTCGACGATGAGCACCAGGAAGAAGCCGAACAGCACGAAGCTGGAGTAGGTCTTCACCGCCAGGCTCGGCGCGAAGGTGCCGATCAGCGCCACGGCAGCCACGGCGAGGAACAGGCTGCCGACGTTGCGGCGGCTGTCGACCACGTCGCGCACCAGCTTCCGCACGGGACCGCGGTCACGCGCGGGCAGGTAGGCGTCGTCGCCCCGGGCCGCGCCCTGGCGGGTCTCGGCGCGGCGCGCGGCCTGCTGCTCGCGCATGCGCTTGTAGGCCTCCTTGCGCGTGGTGGGCGGCGGCGGGGGAGGACCCTGCCGGCGGCCCTGGGCCTCGGCGCGCTTGGGCGTCGGGCGACCCTTGCCGCCGGCCTTGAGCAGCTGAGCGGTCAGCTCGTCGCCGTCGCCGGACGTGGCGTCGGAGGCGGCATCGGTCGTCGGGGTGCTGTCACGGCGGCCGGGCAGGCGGAGCTTCACGGGCCGGAAGTCTACGTGTGTGAGCAACGGAGCCCCGGAGGTCGCGCCGGGAGCCGTACAGTGGACGGCGCAGGGGAAGAGCCACCGCCACGGCGGTGTTGGTCCGCTGCAGGAAGTGCCGCAGCGGGCACCTCGGATCTGGGAGGACACAACATGTCGGTGCAGGACACCACGACCATCGATGGCGGGGCAGCCGGCGTCACCGGCGTCGTGCTCAGCGACCCGGCGGCCGCCAAGGTCAAGGGGCTGCTGGACCAGGAGGGTCGCGACGACCTGCGGCTGCGCATCGCCGTCCAGCCGGGCGGTTGCTCCGGCCTCCGTTACCAGCTGTTCTTCGACGAGCGGTTCCTCGACGGTGACCAGACCTACGAGTTCGGTGGCGTCGAGGTCATCGTGGACCGCATGAGCGGGCCGTACCTCGGTGGCGCGACGATCGACTTCGTCGACTCCATCGAGAAGCAGGGCTTCACGATCGACAACCCCAACGCGGGCAGCTCCTGCGCCTGCGGGGACAGCTTCAGCTGAGGGACGACACGTCCCGCAGAGCCCGGCACCTCTTCGGAGGTGCCGGGCTCTGTCGCGTTCACGGGTCGTGACGAGTGGGGCCCGAAGGGTCCCGGGAGGAACGACGACGGGGCTCCGCCGGCAGGGGTACGGCTCGTGGCCGCGGTGCGGTCCGGAGGACCGCGGTGTCACGGCCGGACGGGGTAGACCGTCTCGGGGATCTCCGGCTCGATCCGGCCCTCGACGAAGATGCCGTGCCAGATCATGAACACCAGCAGCGTCCAGAGCTTGCGGGAGTAGTCCACCGGGGAGCCCGACCGCTGGTTCTGCCGGTGCGCGGCCAGCATCGCCAGCACCTGGGACTTGTCCAGCCACTCGTCGGTGCCGCTGTCGGTGATCACCTGGCGCGCCCAGTCGTGCAGGTCCTCGGCCAGCCAGTGGCGGGTCGGCACCGGGAAGCCGAGCTTGCGGCGGTTCAGCACGTGGGCGGGGACGATCTGCTCCAGCGCCCGGCGCAGCGCGTACTTCGTCGTCTCCTTGGTCACCCGCTGGTCCACCGGGATGGTCGAGGCCACGCGGAAGACCTCGGGATCGAGGAAGGGCACCCGCAGCTCCAGCGAGTTGGCCATCGTCATCTTGTCGGCCTTGACGAGGATGTCGCCGCGCAGCCAGGTGAACAGGTCCACGTACTGCATGGCCGTGACGTCGTCGTAGCCTGCGGCCCGGGTGCGTTCGTAGAGCTCCCGGGTCACGGTCACGTGCGAGAGGTCGGCGTCGCGGGTCCGCAGGAAGCCGAGCTCGTCGTCCCGGAAGAGCCGGGCGTTGCCGTAGTAGCGCTGCTCCAGCGGGATCGCGCCGCGGCGCAGCAGGTCCTTGCCGCGCATGCCGTCGGGCAGCTTCGTCGACAGCGCCCCGAGGGCGCGCCGGATACCGCGGGGGAGCTTCTCGAAGGCCGCCAGCGACAACGGCTCGCGGTAGATGTTGTAGCCGCCGAAGAGCTCGTCGGCGCCCTCCCCGGAGAGGACGACCTTCACGTGCTTGCGGGCCTCGCGCGCGATGAAGTACAGCGGCACGAGCGCGGGGTCGGCGACCGGGTCGTCGAGGTACCAGACCACCAGCGGGATCGACTCGGCGAACTCCTGGGCGGTCACCACCTTGGTGATGTGCTCCACCCCGATGGCGGCGGCGGACTCGGCCGCGACGTCGATCTCGGAGAAGCCCTGGCGCTCGAAGCCGGTGGTGAAGGTGAGCAGCTTCGGGTTGTAGCGCTTGGCCAGCGCGGCGATGGCCGTGGAGTCGATGCCGCCGGAGAGGAAGGACCCGACCGTGACGTCGGCGCGCATGTGCATGCGCACCGAGTCGTCGAGCACGTCGGCGATCCGGTCGTAGAGCGCCTGCTGCTCGTCCTTCGCGACCGGCCGGATCGGGAAGGTGGGGTGGAAGTAGCGCCTCGTGGTCAGCTCGCCGTCGACGACGGTGAAGCTGGTGCCGCTCTCGATGCGGCGGATGCCCCGGTGCAGCGTCGCCGGCTCCGGCACGTACTGCAGCGTCAGGTAGTGCTGCAGCGACGCGGCATCCACGCCGCCGGCGGCCTCGCTGCCGCCGAGCATCTCCAGGACGGCCTTCTTCTCCGAGCTGAAGACCAGCGCACCGTCGGCCAGGCGGGCGGTGAAGAGCGGCTTGATGCCGAAGGGGTCGCGGGCCCCGAAGACCTTCTTCTCCTGGGTGTCCCAGATGAGAAAGGCGAACATGCCCCGCAGCCGGTGGACGACGTCCTCGCCCCACTGGTGGTAGCCGGCGACGATCGCCTCGGTGTCGCCCTCGGTGGCGAAGGTGGCCCCGGCGGCCTTCAGCTCCTCGCGCAGCTCCAGGTAGTTGTAGATCTCACCGTTGAAGACGATCCGGTAGCGGCCGTCGGCGTAGGGCATCGGCTGGTGGCTGTGCTCGATGTCGATGAACGACAGCCGGTTGAAGCCGAACACCGCACGCCCGTCCCACCAGGCCTCGTTCTCGTCGGGCCCACGGTGGCGGAGGCAGTGCTGCGCCTCGCGGACCGCCGTGACGGTGGTGTCGGTGACGCGCTCGGCGTCGGTGGAGAAGTAGGCGAGCAGGCCACACATCAGGCTGAGTCCTCGGGGTGGGGGAGCGGAGGGTCAGACCGGCTGGCCGGCGCGCATCTTCCGCGTGACGTTGTGCTCGCCGACGAACGACAGGAACGGGATGGTCCCGAGCACGAGCGTGATCACCGTGCCCTTCAGGCTCCACTTCGCCCGCAGCGCCAGGTCGACGGCCGACAGGAAGAACAAGGCGTAGAGCCAACCGTGGGCGGTGCCCAGCACGGTGACCATGGTCGGCATGTCCGCCCAGTACTTCAGCGGCATCGCGACGACGAACAGCAGGACCAGCAGCACGCCGACGACGGTGGCCATCACCCGGTACCGCTGCAGGGCGGCGGCGATCGCCTGCTCCGAGTCGCGGGCGGGGGCGGTGCGCTCAGCGGCCATTGCTGGCGCTCCGCTGACCGAGGGCCCGCTCGTTGAGCTCGGCGAGGTAGGCGTTGTAGGCGGCCAGCTCCGGGTCGCCCGTGGTGTCGATCCGCGGCCGCTGGTAGAGGACGACGGCGTTGCTCGGCTTCCCGGCGTCCGGGTCCCGGTGCAGCTCGTCGCGCACCATGCGCAGGTAGAACCACAGGCCCATGAACCCGTAGAGCGGCCACTGGAGCGCGTAGCTCCAGTTCACCGCGCCGCCTCCGGCCTCGGCCTTGCTCAGCTGCCAGTAGCCGAGGAAGAACGTCGCGACGAAGAGGGCGATCACCAGCAGGTGCAGGAGCACCCACCTCGGGGTCAGCAGCCGGGAGTACACGCCTCGACTCTAACCGCCGCGGTCCGGCGCCGGCTGGGCTCGCGCGGGGGCCGGGGCGAGCTCCGGCCCGACACCTCCGCCGTGGCGTGCGACCCGCCGGTGGCCGTCTCCGGTGGTCGGCCCCGGAGGCGGGTCGGCTAGGCTCACCCCACACTGTGATCGGCGTGGTTCGACTCCGCCGAAGACCGGTGGAGGATCCGCTGGAAGGACCGCCCGGTGACCGGGCGGAGGACGAGGAGGCAGCGAGCAGTGGCTCGAGGCAGCAGGCTCGCGCGGCTGGCCGCGCTCGGTCTCCTGGGGGTGCTGACCCTCACCGGATGCGAGATGCCGAACAACGAGTTCTGGCGCTTCGGCTGGCCGGAGGGCATCACCGAAGAGGCCACCGAGATGCGGGAGCTCTGGACGGGGTCGGTCATCGCCGCCCTGATCGTCGGCTTCATCGTCTGGGGACTGATCGGCTACACGGTCGTGCGGCACCGGAAGCGGGGGGACGAGCTCCCGCGCCAGACGGCTTACAACCTGCCGCTGGAGATCGTGCTCACGGTCATCCCGTTCGTGATCATCGCCGGTCTCTTCTTCTTCACCGTGGTGACGCAGAACCGGGTGAAGGAGCGCAGCGACAACCCGGACGAGACGATCGCGGTCAACGCCTTCAAGTGGAACTGGGAGTTCGTGTACCCCGAGACGCAGGGGCCCGACGGCACGCCGGTCAGCACGGTCGGCACCAGCACGGACATCCCGATCCTCGTGGTCCCGACCGACCGCACGATCCGCTTCGAGCTCGCCTCCGCAGACGTCATCCACTCATTCTGGGTGCCGGAGTTCCTCTTCAAGCTCGACGTGATCCCGGGCAACGAGAACGGCCGGGACAACGTCTTCGAGGTGACCGTCCGCGAGGAGGGCGCCTACGTCGGTCGCTGTGCGGAGCTGTGCGGCACTTACCACGCGTACATGAACTTCGAGGTCCGCTCGGTCTCGCCCGACGACTACGAGGCGTACCTCGAAGCCCGGGAGTCGGGGCTGGACACCTTCGAGGCCCTGGAGTCCATCGGTCAGCCCGGCGACGCCGCCACGACCACCCCTCTGGACCTGGCGCAGAGCAAGACCGTCGACCAGCAGCAGTCCGCCGGTGATTGAGGTGTCGGCTCCCCGGACCCGTAAGAAGCACGAGGAGGCACGGCCGTGAAGGTCGAAGCGCTGATCTTCAACTTGATCACGGTGTTCTGCGTAGTTGCAGCGATCGTCTACGGTCTGTGGAGCCGTGAGCCGATCGGCACGACGGCACTCGCGCTCTCCGGCGGCCTGACCGGTCTCATCGGCGGATTCTTCTGGTTCGTGTCACGGCGCATCGATGCGCGCCCCGAGGACCGCAAGGACGCCGACATCGCCGAGGGAGCGGGAGAGCTCGGCTTCTTCCCGCCGGCAAGCTACTGGCCGATCACCCTGGCGCTCTCCGCGGCGCTCATGGGCCTGGCGCTGGCGTTCTTCTACTTCTGGCTGATGCTCATCGCCGCGGCTGCGCTGCTCATCTCGGTGGGTGGCCTGCTCTTCGAGTACTACACGGGGCAGAACGCCGTACAGGGCTGACCGGCGTCCGACGCCGACGACAGGGCCCCCTCCGCCACCAGGCGGAGTGGGCCCTGTCGTTCGTCCGGCCGCTCCGGCAGCCGCACGGCGTCCAGTCGCGGTGGTGTCGCCGGCCGCTGCGCCGGGACCGCCCCGGACGACGGCCGGCAGTGCCCCCGCCTGATCATCGCCGCCGGACGTCGGGGAGTGCAGCGGAACCGTTCTGAACCGCCCTGAACCGCCCTGAGCCTCCCTGTGCGGCTCGACGGGCAGGGGGAGGGCCTTCTCGGGGGAGGCATCACGCATCCGCCCGGCCGCAGGACGCGTGAGGCGATGGTCCGCTCCGCGCCGGTTCGTCGGGTCCCGGCCGAGTTTCCGAGGCGCCGGGCGTCAGCGCGGCGAGCGGCTCCGCGGCCGGGAGGTGCCGGGTCGGCCGCCCGTTCCCCTGGCCCGGCTCGTGCCCGGGCCACGACCCGCGGGGCGTGCACGCGGGGTGCGGCGGCGATGGCGTCCTGGTCCCGCCACCGTCGCCACCGTCGCCGCCCTCGACGCCCTCGGTCGGCGCGCAGCCTGCTGCCGGGTCCGTGCGGGGAGCGCCCAGGACCGCGGTCGGGTGGGGCGCACACCTACGGGCGCCGACGGGCAGGCAGACGCCGGCGCGGAGCCCGCCCTCGTCCGGAGCCGGCCCGGCCGCCGGCGGAGCACCGGGGGAGTGGCAGGGGAAACGGAGAGGGCCCCGGTGGATGTCCACCGGGGCCCTCACCTGGAGTGCTGCTGATCAGTCGCGCGTGTCCTGCGGGCGGCCACCATCGGAAGGACGGCCGCCGTCGGAGGGACGACCCGAGCTGGTGAGCTCCCGCGACGCCTCGCCGGCCGCCAACCCGCGGCCCTCGCCCTGCTGCTCGAGCTCGACCGCGGACGGCTGCTCGATCGGGGTGAAGAAGCCGCGGATGGCCCGGCGGGCACCGCCCACCTGGTTCATCCGCTTGGGCACCGGAGCGCCGCCGTAGGCCAGCTGGCCGTGGCCGTGCTCGTCGACCGGGCCGAGCGGCTGGTGGACCTCGATGAACTCACCGCTCGGGAGCCGGCGGATGACACCGGTCTCGATGCCGTGCTCCAGCACCTCGCGGTCGTGCTGCTGCAGGCCCAGGCAGATGCGGTAGGTGAGCACGTAGACGATCGGCGGCAGGACGATGACGCCGATGCGACCGATCCAGGTCATCGCGTTGAGGCTGATGTCGAACTTGTCGGCGATGACGTCGTTGCCGCCGGCCACCATCAGCCAGAAGTAGAACGTCAGCGCCATCATGCCGACCGAGGTGCGCACGGGGACGTCGCGCGGACGCTGCAGCAGATGGTGCGCCGCGGTGTCGCCGGTCAGCTTGCGTTCGATCATGGGGTACAGCGCGAGGACCGTGAACATCGCACCCGCGACCACGACCGTCGGCCAGAACAGCGCCGGGATCGTGTAGTCACCGGGCAGGTTGATGTCCCAGGCCGGGAAGATGCGGGTCGAGCCGTCCAGGAAGCCGATGTACCAGTCGGGCTGGGACGCGGCGGAGACCTGCGCCGGGTTGTACGGGCCCCAGAGCCAGATCGGGTTGATCTGGACCAGACCGGCCAACCCAGCGCAGACACCGAACACGACCAGCAACAGCCCGGTGGCCTTCCCGGCGAACGCGGGGAAGAGGCGGTTGCCGACCACGTTGTGCTCGGTGCGGCCCGGGCCGGGGAACTGGGCGTGCTTCTGCTTGACCAGAATCAGCAGGTGCACGGCGATCAGTGCCAGCAGGATCGCCGGGAAGATCAGCACGTGGGCGATGTAGAACCGCCCGATGATCTCGGTGCCCACGAAGTCGCCGTTGAAGATCGCGAAGTGCGCCCAGGTCCCGATGACCGGGATGGACAGCAGGATCGCGCTGATGATGCGGAGCCCAGTGCCCGACAGCAGGTCGTCGGGGAGGGTGTAGCCGGTGACGCCCATGAGCAGCGAGAGGACCAGCATGACCACGCCGATGAGCCAGTTGCTCTCCCGCGGCCGGCGGAAGGCGCCGGTGAAGAAGATGCGGAGCAGGTGCACCACGATGGCGGCGACGAAGAGCAGCGCCGCCCAGTGGTGCATCTGGCGCATGAACAGGCCACCGCGCACGTCGAAGGAGAGGTCCAGCGCGGATGCGTAGGCGGCCGACATCTGGACGCCGCGAAGCGGGTCGTACTCGCCCTGGTACTCGACCTCGACCATGGAGGCGTCGAAGAAGAAGGTCAGGTACGTGCCCGACAGCAGCGCGATGATGAAGGCGTAGAGCGCGATCTCCCCGAGCAGGAACGACCAGTGGTCGGGGAAGACCTTGTTGAGGGTGCGGCGGACCGGCCCGGCGACGATCAGCCGGTCGTCGAACTCGGTCGCGGCCTTGCTCAGCCGGGAGGTGGGCGCACCCGGCGTCGTGGCGGTAGCTGCCATCAGATCCGCTCCCGGTTCCAGTACGTGGGGCCTACGGCTTCAGGGTAGTCGCTGCGTGCGACGAAGTAGCCCTCGTCGTCGACCGTGATGGGCAGCTGCGGCAGCGAACGGGTGGCTGGACCGAAGACCGGCTTCGCACCCTGCGTGACGTCGAACTGCGACTGGTGGCAGGGGCACAGGATCCGGCTCGTCTCCTGCTCGTACAGCGATACCGGGCAGCCGGCGTGCGTGCAGATCTTGGAGTAGGCGACGTAGTCGCCGTAGCCGAAGTCCTCCTGGCCCTCGCGGGGCTGGTCGGCGGCGACCTGCTCCGGACGGAGCCGGATCAGCATCGTCGCCGCGTCGGGCTGGAAGTTACCGCCTGCCACGGCGGGGAAGACCGTCTCCAGGGAACCGGGCTCCTGGTCACCCGGTCGGATGGGGCTGCCGTCGTCACGGACGAGGCGGACGCCCTCGGCCCAGCTGGTGCGACCCAGCACGTTGCCCGTGTTGGGGTTCTTGATCAGGCCGCCGAGCGGGGCCAGCAGCATGAGGCCGAAACCGGCGCCCATGAAGCCGAGCGACCGGGTGATCAGCTTGCGCCGGGCCAGGCCGCTGTTGTGCAGCCCGCCGACGAGGGTCGCTCCGGTGGTGACGCGGTCGAAGTGCGAGCCGTCGTGCTTGTCCTGCACCGCCGTCTCGTGCGGCAGCAGCTTCTTGGTGTAGAGCACCAGACCGACGCCGGCGAGCGCGAAGGCCAGGCCCATGAACAGGCCCAGCAGCGGGTTGAACAGCGCGCTCCACGTGGTGCCCTCGGTGGCCCAGTTCCAGTTCGGCAGGAACCAGCCCGAGCCGGCGTAGACGACCAGGAAGAGGAACGCGGAGATCCCGGCCCCGGCGAAGGTCCAGCCGACCTGGCGGATCGCGCGCTTCTCCAGCGGTGAGCCCGGCTCCGGGCCCGGGTCGACGTGGAGGATCTCCACGCCGTCGTACCGGGCGCCCAGGACGTCGAGCTCCTCGCGACTCATGGTTGCGAGGAGCTCGGGGGTGTAGTCCTCGTCCGGGCCGCCGTGCAGCGGTCCCGGGGTGTCCGCACCGCCGGTGGAACCCGGGTGCGCGTCGCGGGTGCTCACGCTTCCTCCTCGCCGGCGATCGTGACCTGCGATCGCACGGCTGCTGTGGTGACCTGGGAGCGGACGGGGTGCCTCACGCCTTGCTCCCCATCCAGAAGATGCCGAACATGAGCATGCTGACGCCGACCACCCAGATGACCAGTCCCTCGGCCACGGGGCCGATGCGCCCGATGCCGGCGCCGCCCGGGTCCGCCTGCTGCTGCACGCTCTGGACGTAGTTGATGATCGACCGCTTCTCCTCGGGCGACAGCTGGTTGTCCCCGAAGACCGGCATGTTCTCCGGACCGGTCAGCATCGCCGTGTAGAGCTCGAGGTCGTTGGCGTCTTCGAGACTCGGAGCCGCCTTGCCGGAGGACAGGGCGCCGCCCTCGCCGACGAAGTTGTGACACGAGGCGCAGTTGAGGCGGAACAGCTCGCCGCCCTCGGCCAGGTCCCCGTCGCGCAGGTTGCCCGAGGGCAGGGTCGGGCCGCCGCCGTTGGCCTGGATGTAGGCCATCAGCTGGTCGATCTCCTCGTCGGAGAACACGGCGGGCTTGTCGGGCGCGTCGGCCTCCTGGCGGACCAGCGGCATGCGGCCGGTGTGCACCTGGAAGTAGACGGCGGCCTCGCCGACTCCGATGAGCGAGGGCCCGCGGTTGGGCTCGCCCTCGAGATTGGAGCCGTGGCAGGTGATGCAGCTGTTCTCGTACAGCTCACGGCCTGCAGCCTCCGCGGCGGACTCCGTGGTGGTGTCGTCGGCTGCCTGGGCCGGTGCGAACACCGAGTACAGGGCACCGGTCAGCACCAGGGAGGCCAAGAGACCCGCGACGTTGGCGACGCGCCGACGCTGCTTGGAGCGGCGGCGCACGCGGGCCCGGTCATCCGGGGTGCGGGCGTCGGCGGGCGGGCCGTCTGACTGCGTGTTCGTGGTGGACACCGGTCCCCTAGCGGATCAGGTAGATCGTGGCGAAGAGCCCGACCCACACGACGTCGACGAAGTGCCAGTAGTAGGAGACCACGATCGCCGAGGTCGCCTGTGCCGGCGTGAAGCGGCCCATGGTGGACCGGATGAGCACGAAGACGAAGGCGACGAGCCCGCCGATCACGTGCAGCGCGTGAAACCCGGTCGTTATGTAGAAGACCGAGCCGTAGACCGACGACGAGATCGTCGTCCCGTCAGCGATCAGCTCGCGGTACTCGTTCGCCTGGGCGAGCACGAAGACCAGGCCCATCACGAAGGTGATGGTGAACCACCGTCGGAGACCGAAGACGTTGCCGTTCTCCGCCGCGAACACACCGAACTGGCAGGTCACCGAGGAGAGCACCAGGATGACCGTGAAGACGGTGGCGTAGGGCAGGTTCAGCTCGGTCGGCTCCGGTGGCCACCCCTCGGTGGCCCGGGCTCGCGCGGTGAAGTACATGGCGAACAGGCCGGCGAAGAACATCAGCTCGCTGGAGAGCCAGACGATCGTGCCGACGCTGACCATGTTCGGTCGGGTCAGGGAGTGCACCCGCGATGGGTCGAAGGTGCTGCTCGCCACGGGGGCCGTTGTCACGAGGATCATCATGGCATCGGCAGCCCCCCGTCACGACTGCGGGTGGGAACGGCGTGGCGTCGATGTGATCAGCTCGATACCGACTCGCCGGGTATGGCCTGCACAGAGGCCCGCTGGCACTAGTCTCGGCCGCGTGAGCGCTGCCGAGACGTCCACCGCACCGGCCACCGTGCTGCTCTACAGCCACCGCCCGGAGGTGCGCGACGCGGTCCGCACCGCCGTCGGCCGGCGACCGGCGGCCGACGTGGGGCCGATCACCTGGGTGGAGTGCGCCACGGCCGACGACGTGGTGTCGGCCGTCGACGCCGGTGGGATCGACCTCTGCGTCCTCGACGGGGAGGCGCAGCCGACCGGCGGCATGGCGCTGACCCGGCAGCTCGAGGTGGAGGTCGCCGACCGCCCCGCCGTCTGCCTGCTGATCGCCCGCCAGCCCGACCGCTGGCTGGCGCACTGGTCGCGGGCCGAGGCGACGCTGCCGATGCCGGTGGACCCGCTGGTCGCCCCGGGCGTCGTGGCCGAGTTGCTGCGCGCCCACGCCCGGCGTCCGGTCGTGCGCCCGTGACGCCGGTGGCTCCCGCCTCCACCGGTGCGCCCACCTGGCCGGCACTGCTCAACCGCCTGCTCGCCCGGGAGGACCTGACCGCCGACGACGCCCGCTGGGCGATGCGCGAGGTCATGACGGGGGAGGCGACCCCGGTGCAGGTGGCCGCCTTCGCCGTCGCGCTGCGCGCCAAGGGGGAATCGGCCGCCGAGGTCGCCGGGCTGGCGGCGGAGATGCTGGAGCAGGCGACGCCGGTCCGGCTGGCCATGGACTGCGTCGACATCGTCGGCACCGGTGGCGACGGCGCGCACACGGTGAACATCTCGACGATGGCCTCCGTCGTCACGGCCGCCGCCGGCGTGCCGGTGGCCAAGCACGGTGGTCGCGCTGCGTCGTCGTCCTCCGGGGCCGCCGACGTGCTGGAGGAGCTGGGCGTCGTGATCGACCTGCCGGCCGACGGCGTGGCGCACTGCGTCACCGCGGCGGGCATCGGGTTCTTCTTCGCCCCCGTCTTCCACCCGGGCATGCGGCACGCCGGCCCCGCACGGCGGGAGATGCGCATCGCGACGGTGTTCAACTTCCTCGGGCCGCTGACCAACCCGGCGCGCCCGGTGGCGGCGGCGATCGGCTGTGCCGACTCGCGCATGGCGCCGGTCATGGCCGACGTGCTGGCCCGGCGTGGCATGCGGGCGCTGGTCTTCCGCGGCGACGACGGCCTGGACGAGCTGACCACCGCCACCACGTCGTCGGTGTGGGTCGTGCGGGACGGCGCCGTCGAGCCCGACCGGGTGGACCCCTCGGCGCTGGGCATCGAGGCCCCGGCGCCCGACGCGTTGCGCGGTGGCGACGCCCGCGCCAACGCCGACGTCTTCCGCCGCCTCGTGGACGGCGAGCGCGGGGCGGTGCGCGACGCGGTGCTGCTGAACGCGGCCGCAGCGCTGGCGGCCTTCGACGAGCGGGCGGTGCGCCTGCACGACGCGCTCGCGGCCGGCCTGGAGCGCGCGGCGGCGGCGATCGACGACGGGCGGGCGGCGGCGCTGCTCGACCGCTGGATCGCGGTCAGCCGCGAGGTGGCCCCGGCGCAGGGCTGAGCCCCGCGCGGCTCAGTCGGCGGTGTCGAAGCCGATCGAGAACGCGGCCTCGAGGTCGTGCCTGGAGTAGGCGCGGAAGGCGATGTGGGTGTCGGTGTCGACGACGCCGGGCACCTTGTTGATGCGTCCGGCGATCACCTGGGCGACCTGCTCGAACTCGCGGACGCGGACGATGGCGATCAGGTCGGCCTCGCCCGCGACGGAGTAGACCTCGCTGACCCCGTCGAGCTCTGCGACGGCCTGCGCCACCTCGGCGATCGAGTCGGTCGCGGCGTCGATCATCACGATGGCGGTGATCACGCCGGCGATGCTATCCGTTCCGGGCGGGCGCGCGTGCCCAGCGACCGGGAGTCGCCGAAGGGATCGGAACCGGCGCGGCCGGCCTCGACCTGGCCGAGGAAGCCGCTGAAGGCGCCGGTGCCGGGGGCGGGGCTGGCCAGCGTCCCGGTCAGCTGCACCAGCCGGGTGCCGGGTTTCTCCAGCCAGCGCAGCACGAGCTCGGTCTCGTCGACCGACGTCGTCGGGGCGCCGTCGGTGCCCGGCAGCGTCTCCGCGGTCGCCAGCAACGCGGCCAGGACGCTGCGCACCGTCGTCCCGCGCGGGGCGCACCCCGCGGACACCAGGCGGCCGAACCGGACGACGGAGAGCTCCCAGCCACCCTCGCCGTCGGGGCGGGCGAGCACGAGCTCCGGTACCGCGGCCAGGGATTCCAGCCGCTGGCGGCGACGCAGGGCCCGGACGAGCACGGCGACCCGGTCACGGAGCACGGCGGCGTCCTCGTACCGCTCCTCCGCCGCCAGGCGGTCGACCCGGGCCAGCAGCGGGGCAACGAGCGGGCGGGGGTCGTGGGTCACGGCGGCCGCGAACACCGCGGCGACGTCGGCGTACTCCACGACCGTCTGGGCGCCGGTGCACGGCGCGCCGCACCGGCCCATGCCCGCGAGCACGCAGGCGCTGGTGGGTGTGCGGGGCGAGAGGCGGGCGGTGCACTGCCGCAGCGGCAGGGACTCGTGGACGGCGGCGACCGCGGAGTCGGCCGCCCGGCGATCGGGGAACGGGCCGAGGAACACGCCCGCGCCGGGACGGACCCGGCGCACGACCGAGAGCCGGGGGAACGGTTCCTCGGTGAGCCGCACCCACAGGGCGCGCTCGGGGAAGCGGGAGCGGCGGTTGTACCGCGGCTTGTGCTCGGCGATCAGCCGCAGCTCGCGCACCGCGGCCTCCAGCGCGTGGGCGCACGGGATGGCGTCGACCCGCTGGGCCAGGCCGACCATCTCGGTGATCCGGCTGCGCTGCTCGCTGGAGGAGAAGTAGCTGCGCACCCGGGTGCGGAGGTCGGTCGAGGTGCCGACGTAGAGGGGCTCGTCCCGCGGACCGCGGAAGACGTACACGCCCGGCCCGTGCGGCACGTCGTCGGCCAGGTGGCGCTTGCGACGGCGCTCGGGGTCGATCTGCCGGGTGATGCCGGTCAGTTCCTCCAGCGTCGTCACGCCCAGCGGGCCCAGCCGCTCGAACAGCCCGTGCAGCACGTCGACGGTGGCGCGGGCGTCGTCGAGCGCCCGGTGCGTGGGGGAGGTGGTGGCCGAGAAGAACGGCGCGAGCGTGCCGAGCTTGCAGTTGGGCACCTCGTCGCGGCTGAGCAGCCGCCGGGCGAGGACGGCGGTGTCGACCGAGGCGGTGGCCGGCCAGACGATGCCGGATCCGGCGCACGCGGCCTTGAGGAAGCCGAGGTCGAAGGGCGCGTTGTGCGCCACCAGGACGGCGCCGCGGGCGAACTCGAGGAAGGCGGGCAGCACCGAGGCGATCCGGGGTGCCGCGGCGACCATCGCCGTCGTGATCCCGGTCAGCACGCTGATGTACGGGGGGATCTCGTGGCCGGGGTCGACCAGGGTCTGGAACTCGCCGACCACCTGGCCGCCGCGGACCTTCACCGCGCCGATCTCGGTGATCGCGCAGTCCTTGGGTGAGCCGCCCGTCGTCTCCAGGTCGACCACGACGAAGGTCACCTGGGACAGCGGCGTCCCCACCTCCTCGATGGAGACCTGCTGGTAGCGCGGCGGGGCGGGAGCGGGTGGCACGGGGCGGACGCTAGGTGCGGGTGCTGACACTCCCGGGGACGCGCGCCGGTCGCGACCTCCCCCCGTCCGGGGGTTTCCCCTGCCACCGGGCGCGTCCCGTCTGGCACTCCCGACCCGGGCAGGACACCATTCGTGCCGGTGGCGGCCGCGAACCGGGCGGTCCGCCCCGACTGGTGAAGGTGGTCGGAATGATCGCGCGCTCCTGGTCGCGCCCGTCCGTGCCGGCGGGGTGCCGGATCGGGGCGGTGGCGCTGGCCGCGCTGGTGCTGGCGGTCGCGCCCTCGTCGCCTGCGGGGGCCGCACCCAGCGACCAGCCGGGTGGCACGACCGGCGTCCTCGACAGCCGGGCCCTGGACCGCCTCCAGCAGCGGGCGGCCGAGGTGCAGGAGGACCTCCGCGCGCAGCAGGCCGACGTCGTCGCCGCCCGCGAGGCGCAGGCCGAGGCGCGCCGGGCGGTCGAGGAGGCGCAGGCGGTCCTCGCGGACGCGGAGGGGGAGCTGTCGGTCCACCAGCGGGAGGTCGCGAGCTACGCCGCCGCCGTGTACCGGGACCGCGGGGCGCTGACCCCGCTGACGCTGCTGCTCGGCGGCGGGGACCCGGCCGACGTGCTGGCCGGCCTGGGCTTCCTGGAGGCGGTGGACGCGCACGCCGCGGAGATCATCGGCGTCGCCGAGTCCTTCCGCCGCGCGTCGCTGGACGAGGCGGCGCGGGCGCGGGCCGCCCTGGACGAGGCGTCGGCCCGCGCCGCCGAGGTGGACGCGCGGGTGGCCGAGCTCGAGTCGGCGGCCGACGCGGTCACCGCGGAGCTGGACGAGGCCCTGGAGGTCGTCGACGGGCAGCTGGCCGCGTTGCAGCAGGAGCAGGTGGACGTCAACGAGCGGACGGCGGCGAACTGGCGCGCCTACGTGGAGCAGCTGGCCACCGCGGGGCTCGCGGCGCTGCCGGCCGCGGACCTGCGCGCCCCGGAGCGGGCCCTGCCGGAGCGGCTGGTGCCGGTGGCCTCGGCCCGTGGCGGGGCGCAGCCGGGCGCGGCGCAGCTCCCGGGTCAGCCCAGCTCGCTCCTCGTGCTGCCGGCGGAGACGGTGACCGCGGTGAGCGGGGCCATGGAGGCCCTCGGCCGGCCCTACGCGCCCGGGACCGCCGGCCCCGACGCCTGGGACTGCGGCACGCTCGTGCAGTCGGTGTACGGCCAGGCCGGCATCTCGCTCCCCGGGACGCAGGGGGAGCTGTTCGCCGTCACCACCCCGGTGGAGCCGGCCGACGTGCTCCCCGGGGACCTGGTCTTCCTGGGGACGGGTGAGTCCGGGCTCGGGCACGTGGGCCTCGCGCTGGACCCGGGCACGATGCTGGCGGCCGACGGCCGGGCCGGTGCCGTGGTGGTGCGGAAGCTGCCGGGGGACCAGGTGCTGGGCATCGGCCGGCCGAGCCTGCCGCAGCGGCCGGCCGCCGACGTCCCCGGACCGGCCGGGGGAGCGCTGCGCATGGAGTGCGGCAACACCGTCTACCCGCCCAGCTACGACGGCGCCCGGTCCTGGGGTGGCTATCCGAACGGGCTGATCCCGCCGAGCGCCATGTGCCCGCTGGGCGTCGCCGGGCACTCGCTGCGCTGCGACGCGGCGGCTGCCTACCGGGCCCTGTCCGCGGCCTACGCCGCCCAGTTCGGCGGACCGATCTGCATCACCGACTCCTACCGGACCTACAGCAGCCAGGTGCGCCTGTTCGGGGAGAAGCCGGCCCTGGCGGCCGTGCCCGGGACCAGCAACCACGGCTGGGGGCTGGCCGTGGACCTGTGCGGCGGGATCCAGACCTTCGGCACCCCGCAGTACGCCTGGATGGTGGCGAACGCGGGCCGGTTCGGCTTCCTGCACCCGACCTGGGCCGACCAGGGCAACGGCCGCGAGGAGCCGTGGCACTGGGAATACGCGGGGACGTGAGCGCCGCGGCCGGACGCGGTCGGGCCGGAAATGTCGGTGGGTCCTCCTAGCGTGCGCAGCGACTCACGGAGGAGAGAAGCGATGCTCATCGACTGCGACACCTGCACCGTCCGGGGGACCGGCTGCGCCGACTGCGTCGTCACCGTCCTGCTGGGTGCCCCACCGGGATGGCAGGGGGTGGACCCGGTGGTGGTGGTCCCGATGACCGGCCGTGCCCGACCCGGCGCCGGAGCCACGGCGGAGGACGCCGTCGTCCCGCCGCCCGGCGTGGTCGTGGAGTTCGACGACGTCGAGCGCCGGGCCGTGCGGGCGCTGGCCGACGGGGGCCTGGTGCCGCCGCTGCGGCACCGGGACGGCGCCGTGGACGAGGGCGGCGACGGGTCGCGCGGACGCCGGATCGGCTGACCGCGGGCCCGTCCGTGGCGTCCGCCGCCCCTACACCCCGAGACCCCTACCACGGCGCAGGCGCGCCCAGTGGGGCGGGATGTTCGTCACACACGTATCACGCCCCTCCATTTGTCACGCCTTTGTCACGGTCGTAGGGTCGTCGCCGTTCGGTCGGGCGGTCGTCATCCGCAGAGGGGTGACCTCGACCGTTCACCGCCTAATCACCGCACGGCGCGCAGTACCGGCGCCCGAGGTGAACCGGGGACCCACCGCAGTTCTGGGGTGAGTTCTCCCGCGGCCGGCTCGCCGGCCCGGGGGATAGGGCCAGTCTTCCCAGCCCGAACCCGTCAGCTAACTCGGTAGGCGGTCGTAGCGGAAGAAATGGAGAGCCGCCGCACGTGGCGACCCCTCACGCCCCACTCACGCATGCCCGCGCACAGCTGCACACCGATCGCCAGGCCGGCACCCGTGCCCGCCGTTTCGGCCCGCTGCGCTCCGCACTCCTCGTCGGCGCCACCGCCGCGCTGACCCTGACCGTCCTCCCCGGCACCGCCTCGGCCGTGCCCGGCGACGCGGTCACCGCCGACCAGGCCGCCGCTCAGGTCGCCGAGGCCAGCCACGAGCTGGAGATCGTCACCGAGAAGCTCAACGAGGCGAAGGTCGTCCTCGAGCGCCACCGGAGCGACGTCCGCGAGGCCGCCGAGGCCGCGGAAGCCGCCGAGGGGCGCCTGGACGCCCTCGACGGGCAGATCCGCCAGCTCGCCCGCATCGCCTACACCGGCGGCAGCGTCTCGCAGCTCGACGTGCTGCTGACCAGCGGCTCCGCCGACGAGATGGTCTCCCAGCTGGGCACCCTCGACGCCATCGCCGGCCACACCAACGAGGTGCTCGGCGAGGTGTCCCTGGTCGCCGACGAGGCCGAGGCCTCCCGCGACGCCGCGGACGAGGCCACGGCCGAGGCGCAGCGCGCGGTCGACGAGATCGCCGAGCAGCAGCGGGAGCTCGAGTCGAGGATCGCCGAGTACCAGCGCCAGTACGACCGGCTCAGCGCGCCGCAGCAGGCCGAGGTGGCCCGGGCGCACGGCGGGGACACCCAGCCCGCGCCCGCGCCCACCAGCGTCGTCGCGGCCAGCTCGGCCGCCCAGGTGGCCGTGAACACCGCGCTGGCCCAGGTCGGCGACCCCTACGTCTGGGGTGCCGGCGGCCCGAACGCCTTCGACTGCTCGGGTCTGACGTCCTACGCCTACGCGGCGGCCGGCGTGAGCCTCCCGCACTCGAGCAAGTCGCAGTCGCAGACGGGCACGCCGGTCTCGCGCAGCGCCCTGCAGCCCGGCGACCTGGTGTTCTTCTACAGCCCGGTGAGCCACGTGGGCATGTACATCGGCAACGGCCAGATGGTGCACGCCTCGACCTCCGGCCAGCCGGTCAAGGTCGCGAGCCTGGACTCGATGCCGAACTACAACAGCGCCCGCCGCATCGCCGGCTGACGACCCCCGACCGACGCCGGGCCGGTGATCCCTGACGGGGTCACCGGCCCGGCGTCGTCCGGTGGCCGGACCCCGGCCCGAGGGGCTCACTAGGATCGGTCGGGTGCGGCGAGGCGGGCGGTCAGGAGCTCGCACCGCGCTCGCCGTGGCGCTGCTCCTCGGGGTTGCCGCCCTGCTCGTCGTCGTCCTCCGGACGCCCTGGGACGTGCTGCCCGTGCCGCCGGGTGGCCGCACCGCGCCGGACCCGACGGCGGGGCTGGACGCCGACCAGGTGGCGCGCGCCGAGGAGTTCGCCGGGGCGCTACGGCCGGCGTCGCTGGTCTCGATCTCGCTGGGGCTCGCCGCCTCCGCCCTGCTGGGTCTGACCCGCCTCGGCGCGCGGCTCGTGCAGGCCGCGGGAGCCCCACTGCGCGGTCGGTGGGCCGGGCAGGTGCTGCTCGGTGTGCCGGCGCTGGTCGTCGTCGGCCGCCTGGTCACGCTGCCGGTGTCGGCCTACGCCGAGGTGGTCCGGCACCGCTACGGCCTCTCCACCCGCGGCTGGGGCCTGTGGCTGCGCGACGTCGCCGTGTCGCTGGCGATCAGCGCGGTGCTGACGACGCTGGTCGTGCTGGCCTTCCTGTGGCTCGTCCGCCGAGCACCGCGGACCTGGTGGGCCTGGTCCGGCCTGGCGGCCGCGACGCTGGTGGTGGTGGGCTCCTTCCTCTACCCGGTGGTCATCGAGCCGGCCTTCAACCGGTTCGAGCCGCTGCCGGCGGGCGAGCTGCGCAGCGACCTGCTGGCCCTGGCCGAGGAGAACGGCACCCCGGTCCAGGACGTCCTGGTGTCCGACGCCTCCCGCCGGACGACGGCGCTCAACGCCTACGTCTCGGGGTTCGGCTCGACCCGCCGGGTGGTCGTCTACGACACGCTCCTCGACCGGCTGCCCGACGCCGAGATCGAGGCCATCGTGGCCCACGAGCTCGGTCACGTCGCCAACGACGACGTCCTCACCGGCACGCTCATGGGCGCGCTGGGAGCCGGCGCCGCGACCGCCCTGCTCGGCTGGCTGCTGTCCTGGGCGCCGCTGCTGCGCCGCGCCGGCGCGGAGGCTCCCGGCGACCCCCGCGTGGTGCCCCTGCTGCTGCTCCTCGTCTCCGTCGGCGGGCTGCTGGGCACCCCGCTGCAGAACCTGGTCTCCCGGCAGATCGAGGCGCGCGCCGACGTGCACGCGCTGGACCTGACGCGGGATCCCGAGGCGTTCATCGCCATGCAGCGCCGGCTCTCGACGACCAACCTCGGCGACCCCGATCCGCCGGCCGCCTGGCACTGGTACTTCGGCAGCCACCCCACGGCCGCCCAGCGGATCGCGCTGGCCCAGGACTGGCAGCGGCTGGAGGAGGGGTGAGCCGCACCCTCGTCGTCACCAACGACTTCCCCCCACGGCAGGGCGGGATCCAGACCTTCGTGGCCGCGCTGCTGGAGCGCCGGCCGCCGGACTCGCTGGTCGTCCTGGCCTCCGACGCGCCGGGCTCGGCGGAGCACGACGCCGCGCTGCCCTACCCGGTGGTCCGGCGGCCCACCGGGATGCTGCTGCCCACCCGCGGCACGGCCCGCGCCGCGGTCGAGCTGGTCGAGCGCTTCGGCTGCGACACGGCGTTCTTCGGGGCGGCCGCCCCGCTGGGGCTGCTGGCGCCGCAGCTGCGCCGGGCCGGCGTCCGGCACCTGGTCGGCGCCACCCACGGGCACGAGACCGGCTGGGTGGCCCTGCCGGGCAGCCGGCAGGTGATGCAGCGGATCGCGTCGGGGCTCGACGTCGTCACCTACATCAGCGAGTACACCCGCGACCGGCTCGCCCCGGCGCTGGCCGACCGCACCCGGCTCGCCCAGCTCTCGCCCGGGGTCGACGTCGACCGGTTCACCCCGGACGTCGACGGGACCGCCGTGCGCCGCCGGTGGGGCCTCGGGGACGCGCCCGTGGTGGTCTGCGTGTCCCGACTGGTGGCCCGCAAGGGGCAGGACGTGCTCGTGGCTGCCTGGCCCCGCGTGCTCGCCCGGCACCCCGGTGCCCGGCTGCTCCTCGTCGGGGGCGGCCCCGACGAGGCGGCCCTGCGCCGCGCGGTCGGCGCCGCGGGGCTGCAGGACTCCGTCGTCCTGACCGGGCCGGTGGGCTCCGACGAGCTGCCGCAGCACTACGCGGCAGGGGACGTCTTCGCCATGCCCTGCCGGACCCGCCGCGGGGGGCTGGACGTCGAGGGGCTCGGGATGGTGTTCCTGGAGGCCGCGGCCTGCGGGCGCCCGGTGGTCGCCGGCACGTCGGGTGGGGCGCCGGAGGCGGTGGCCGACGGCGTCACCGGCCACGTCGTCGACCCCCGGTCACCCGAGGCGGTGGCCGGCGCGCTGGCCGGACTCCTGGACGACCCGGCGCGTGCCCGGGCCATGGGGACGGCCGGCCGGGCCTGGGTCGAGCGGCGGTGGTCCTGGACGACCATCGCCGCCACGTTCGCGGAGCTCCTGGAGAAGCACTGAGCCCCGCCCCGCGCGAGGCGGGGCGGGGCTCAGGTCGGGAAGGTCTAGCGCGCGTACAGCGAGTCGACCTCGGAGCCGAACTCCTTCATGACCACGTTGCGCTTGAGCTTCAGGCTCGGCGTCAGCATCCCGTTGTCCTCGGTGAAGTCGGTCGCCAGCACCGTGAACTTCTTGATGGCCTCGGCCTGGGACACCGCCTTGTTCGCATCCTTCACCGCGGAGTCGATCTCGGCGAGCACGTCGGCGTCCTCACGCAGCTGCTCGGCGGTGAGGCCGGTGTCCTTGCCCTTGGACTCCAGCCACTGCGGCAGGGCCTCCTCGTCCAGGGTGATCAGCGCGGCGATGTAGGGGCGCTGGTCGCCGACGACGATGCACTGGCTGACCAGCCGGTGGGCCCGGATCTGGTCCTCCAGGACGGCGGGCGCGACGTTCTTGCCGCCCGCGGTCACCAGGATCTCCTTCTTGCGGCCGGTGATCGTGAGGAAGCCGTCGTCGTCCAGCACGCCGATGTCGCCGGTGTGGAAGAAGCCGTCGGAGTCGATGGCCTCCTTCGTGGCGTCCTCGTTGCGCCAGTAGCCGCGCATCACGATGCCGCCCTTGATGAGCACCTCGCCGTCCTCGGCGATCCGGAACTCGACACCGGGCAGCGGCCGGCCGACGGTACCGATGCGCAGCGCCTCGTCGTGGTTGACCGATGCGGCGGCGGTGGTCTCGGTGAGGCCGTAGCCCTCGAAGACGGTGACGCCGATGCCGCGGTAGAAGTGGCCGAGCCGCTCGCCGAGCGGGGCGCCGCCGGAGATCGCGCCCAGGCAGCGGCCACCGAGCGCGGCGCGCAGCTTGCCGTAGACGAGCTTGTCGAACAGGGCGTGCTGCACCTTCAGGCCGAGACCGGCGCCGCCGGTGTCCTGGGCGCGCGACCAGTCGATGGCGACCTGGGCCGCCTTGTCGAAGATCTTGCCCTTGCCGTCGCCCTCCGCCTTCGCCTTGGCCTGGTTGAAGACCTTCTCGAACACGCGGGGGACGGCCAGGACGAAGGTCGGCTTGAACTCGCCGAGGTCCTCGACCAGGTTCTTCACGTCCGGGGTGTGCCCGATGACGGTGCGGTTCTTGACGGCGCCGACCTGCAGGACGCGGGCCAGGACGTGCGCCAGCGGGATGAACAGCAGCAGCGAGCCCTGCACGCTCATGAAGCGGTCCAGCAGGGTGATCCCGTTGCCGATCTCGAACAGGAAGTTCGAGTGCGTGAGCTCGCAGCCCTTGGGCCGGCCGGTGGTGCCGCTGGTGTAGATCAGCGTCGCGACGCTCTCGGCGTTCAGCGTGGCCCGGCGGGCCTCCAGCTCGCTGTCGGGCACGTCCGCGCCGGCGGTGGTCAGCTGCTCGAGCGCGCCGTCGTCGATGACGTGCACGGTCTTGAGGTCCGGCGCCTGGTCGCGCACCGAGGCGATCGCCTCCGCGTGCTCGTCGCGCTCCACGACCGCGGCGGTGGCCCCGGAATCGGCGAGGATCCAGGCGACCTGGTCGGCGCTGGACGTCTCGTAGATCGGGACGACGACGGCGCCGGCGGTCCAGATCGCGAAGTCCAGGACGGTCCACTCGTAGCGGGTCTTGGCCTGGAGGGCGACCCGGTCACCAGCGGCGACGCCGGAGGCGATGAGCCCCTTGGCGACGCCGCGGACCTCGGCGCCGAACTGACCCCAGGTGACGTCGGTCCACCGGCCGGCCACCTGCCGCCGCAACCCGACCTCGTCTCCGTGCTCGGCCACGTTTGCGGTGAGCATGTCGGTCAGGGCCTCGTCGGCCCCGACCTGGTAGGTCGCTGGAACGCTGAACTCGCGCACGCCCGGTCCTCTCCTCCCCGGCCGTCGCCCGGCACCGTCGCCGGCGACCCCGGCCCGGGGACGTCGGCGTCAATCTAACGTCTCTAGCTACCCGGGAGTAGCCGAGCTTCGGCCCCGACCCTCCTGGTGGCCCCCGAGCGGCTAGCCTGCTGCCATGGCGGACCAGTCCACCCAGTCGATCGTCGTCGAGGCGCCCGCGGCCCAGGTCATGGCGGTCATCGCCGACTTCCCCGCGTATCCGCAGTGGGTCGCCGCCGCCAAGAAGGTCGAGGTGCTCGAGAGCGGCGAGGACGGGCGCGCCCGCCGCGTGCACTTCGTGCTCGACGCCGGTGCGGTCAAGGACGACTACGTCCTCGAGTACACCTGGGACGACGACCGCCGCGTCTCCTGGACCCTCGTCAAGGGCCAGATGCAGAAGCGGCAGGAGGGCTCCTACACGCTCAGCGAGAGCGGGGGGCGCACCGAGGTGACCTACTCGATCACCATCGATCTCTCCATCCCGATGCTCGGCATGATCAAGCGCAAGGCGGAGAAGGTCATCCTCGACACCGCCCTCAAGGAGCTCAAGAAGCGCGTCGAGAGCTGAGCGGCGTGCGCACCCTGCTCGTCACCGGCCCGGGCGGCGCCGGTTCCTCGACGGTGGCGGCCGCGGCCGCGGTCCGCGCCGCCCGGTCGGGTCGCTCGACACTGCTGCTCGGCCGGCAGCCCTCCCCGGTGCAGGGCCTGGACGACGAGCCCGGGCTGCAGCTCGGCCGCATCTCCGGCACCCGTGCGGTGGCCGACCTGTGGTCGGCGCACTCCGGGGCGCTCGCCGGCCTGGCGCCGCACCTGACGCTGCCGCCGGCCACCTCCGTCGTCCCCCTGCCGGGGAGCGAGGAGCTCGCCCTCCTCGCCGCGCTCGGTGACGCGGAGGCCGACCTGGTGGTCGTGGACGCCGGACCACTGGACGACGCGCTGCGGCTGCTCGCCCTCCCGGCCGCGCTGCGCTGGTGGACCGGGCTGGCGCTGCCGCCGACGGTGCGTGCGCTGGCCGCGGTGCGCACGGCGGCGGTGGGCGCCGGCGCGGTGAAGCGAGGGCCGCTCGACGCCGCGCTGGCGGTCCTCCCGGTGGTCGAGGGGCTGCTCGCCCGTGACCGGCTCGCCGATCCGACCGGGACCGCGGTCTGGTTGACCGCCCCCGCCCGCAGCTCCGCCGTCGGCGCGCTGCGCAGCGCCACGACGGTGCTCGGCCTGCACGGTCTGCGGCCCGCGGCGGTGCTCGCCCGCGTCCTCCCCACCGCAGGTGCGGGGGAGTGGTGGGAGCACCGGGCGGCGGAGCAGGACGACGCCGTCGCCGGGCTGGGCGCGCTCGCGCCGGTGCACGCCGTCCCGGAGGCCACCGGCGACCCGGCCGACGTGCCCCGTGCGCTCGGGCTGGTCGAGGGGCTGGACCTGCCGACGGCCGGCGGGACGCCCGCCCCCGAGCCACGGCGGGGCGAGACCGGCTGGCAGCTGACCGTGCCGCTGCCCTTCGCCGAGCGGCCGCAGGTCTCCCTGACCCGGTGGGGCGATGACCTCGTGGTGGCCGTGGGGGAGGATCGACGTTCGTTGCGGCTGGACTCGCTGCTGCGCCGGTGCGAGGTGACCGGGGGACGGCTCGCCGACCCCGGGAGCGCGCAGGCGCGGCTCGAGGTCAGTTTCCGACCGGATCCGCAGCAGTGGCCGGCCGATCTCCTGGCCGCCGAGGGGAGGACCTCATGACGACCGGTGCCGACTGGATCGAGCAGGCCCGGCGTCTGCTCGACGCCGTCCGCGGTCCCGAGCCGACCGACGCCGCCACCTCCGCGGACCACGCGGCGGACTGCCGCTGGTGCCCGGTGTGCCAGGCCGCCGCGGTCGTCCGCGGTGAGCGCCCGGAGGTCACCGCCGCGCTGGCCGACGTCCTCACCACCGCTGCCGCCGCCCTGCGGACGTTCGCCGCGGACGCGGCCCAGCACGTGCAGCCGGCGCCCGAGGCGGAGGACGAGCCCGCGGCCGGGGCGGAGGAGCCGCCGCCGCAGGCGCAGCGGATCGACATCGCGTGACCGCCGGCGACGCGCAGGAGCTGCCGGCGCTCGGCATCGACATCGGCGGCACGAAGGTCGCCGGGGGGCTGGTGGCGCCCGACGGCACGATCCTGGCCACCGCGCGCCGGGCCACCCCCGGAGCGTCGGTCAGCGAGACCGAGGACGCCATCGCCGCCGTCGTGGAGGAGCTGGCCGAGGGGCACGACGGCGAGGTCGTCGGCGTCGGTGTCGGCGCCGCGGGCTGGTTCGACCGGACCGGCGACACCGTGCTGTTCAGCCCGCACCTCGCCTGGCGGAACTCGACCCTGCGCAAGGACCTGGGCGCCCGGTTGCAGCGGCCGCTGTGGGTGGGCAACGACGCGGACGCCGCGGCCTGGGCCGAGTACCGCTACGGCGCCGCCCGGGGCGCCGACCTGGCGCTGATGATCACCCTGGGCACGGGCATCGGGGGCGGGATCGTGCTCGACGGCCGGCTCCGCCGCGGTGCGCACGGGGTGGCGGGCGAGTGGGGCCACATGCGCGTGGTCCCCGACGGGCGGCTGTGCGCGTGCGGCAACCGCGGCTGCTGGGAGCAGTACGCCAGCGGCACCGCGCTCGGCCAGACCGCCCGGGAGGTGGCGCGCACGTCACCGGCGGCTGCCGCGCTGCTGCTCGAGCGGGTGGACTGCGAGCCCGACCGACTCACCGGGGAGCACGTGGCGCGCGCCGCCTACGACGGCGACCCGCTGGCCCTGGAGCTGGTCACCGAGGTCGGCTACTGGCTCGGTCAGGGCATCGCCGACCTCGCCGCGGTGCTGGACCCGGAGGTGGTCGTCATCGGCGGCGGCGTGAGCGTGCTGGGCGAGATGGTGCTGCGGCCGGCCCGCGAGCGGCTGGACCGCGCGCTGCCCGGCCGCGGGTTCCGCCCCGGACCACGCGTGGTCGCCGCGGCCCTGGGCGCCCAGGCCGGCATCGTCGGCGCCGCCGACCTCGTGCGGAAGGCCGTCGCGGAGGGCGAGGCCTGACCGGTCAGCAGAGCTCCCGGGCCAGGTGCTCGAGGAACAGGCCGATGTCGGTGACGATGCCGATGGCCTGGGCGCTGCCGCGGTCGGCGAGCTTGGTGACGGTGGCCGGGTTGATGTCCACGCACACCAGCGGGACGGACGCCGGCAGCAGGTTCCCGGTGGCGATGGAGTGCAGCATCGTGGCGACCATGATGGCGAAACCGACGTCGTGCAGCTCGGCCCGCATGGCGCGCTGACCGTCGATCACGTCGGTGTGCACGTCGGGCAGCGGGCCGTCGTCGCGCACCGAGCCGACCAGCACGAACGGCCGGCCGGCCCCGACCATCGCATGCATGACGCCGCCGGTGAGGACGCCGGAGTCGACGGCCGCCCGGATCGACCCCGCGGCCCGGATGGTGTTGATCGCCCGGATGTGGTGCTCGTGGCCGTGCGGGACCCCCGATCCCTTGGCCAGGTCCACGCCCAGGGAGGTGCCGAACAGCGCCGACTCGATGTCGTGCGTGGCCAGGGCGTTGCCGGCGAACAGCACGTCGACCCAGCCGGCGCGGACCAGGCGCACCATCGCCGGGGAGGCGCCGGTGTGCACCACCGCCGGGCCGCCGACCCAGAGGATCCGTCTGCCCTCGGCCTTGACCTCCCGCATCCGCTCGGCGATCTGGCGCACCAGCAGCGCCTGCGGCTTCTCGCTGGACACCGCCGAGCTCATGAAGCCGAAGTCGTCGTCGCTGCCCTTCGGCGCGGCCGGCGGCAGCTCCACCCGGACGCCGGAGGCGCCGCACACCACGGCGTCGCCCGCCCGGACGTCGCTGACCGGCACCGTGTCGACGACGGAGCGCCCGTCCTCCTCGGTGACCACGAGCCCGCAGTCCATCTCGGGGCGGCGGACCCGGAGCCACTCGCCGTCCAGCCGCACGAGGGTGTCGAGGTTGGTCGTGGAGTAGAAGTCGTCGGGGAAGACACCGTCGGCCGGGGCCGGCCGGGTGGTGGCGGTGCCGGGGTCGATCGGGTTGGCGCCGTGCACCTGCACCCGCATGAGGATGCGGTCGAGGCGCTCGGCCTCGTCGGCCCGCACCTCGATCAGCGCCGTCGACTCGTCCTCGTGCTCGCGGCCGAGGTCGAGGTCGGTGATCCGGTAGTCGCCCCCGTACTCCAGGACGTCGTCGAGCACCCGGGCCAGGATCCCGGTGTCCATCAGGTGGCCGGTGAGGGTGACGACGGCGGTGACGCTGCTCACGTCGCGCACCGTAGCCCGCGGCCGGGGCGCTACACGACCGCGCCGTCGTCCCCGTCGTCGACCGACCGCTCCCGCATGCGCGAGACCAGCACGGCCGCACCGCCGGCGACGATCGCGACGCCCAGGACCAGCCCGGCGTCACCGGAGAGGCCGATCACCTCGGGGGCGCCGATGAGCAGCACGCCGGCGAGCACGAGCAGCACCGCGTACAGGACGGCGGGGGCGGGCACCGGCAGCGGCGGGGGCGGTGGCGGCTCGTAGTGCTCCTCGGGCCGGTCCAGGATCGGGATCTCCGCCGGCGGCGGAACAGCGGCGTCCGAGGGCTGCTCGTCGAGGACCGTCCGCCCGTGCTCGGCCTCGAACGCGGCCACGATGCGCCGCCACTCGGCGTCCTGGTCGATGTCCCGGTCGGTGTCCCGGTCGATGTCCCGGTCGAGGTCCTGGCGCAGGGGGCGGGGCTCCGGCCGGGACGGCGGCACCGGGTGCTCGTCGGCGTACTGGTCGACCAGGCCGCGGGCCTCGGCGGTCCGGGTGCGGTCGACGAACAACCGGTCCGAGGGCGGGCTGGGCAGGAACACCGACCGGGTGTACGGGGCGACGTCCGCGGCCGGCTCCAGGTAGGCGGCGATCCCGGCGGCCTCGAGCACGTCGAGCAGGTGCTCGCCGACCCGTGGGTCCACGTCGCGCACCGGGCTCCAGAGGGTGGCGTCCAGACCGTTGTCGCGGCGGCCTCGCCCCCGTCGCTCGGTCACCGGCGGTCGGCCGGCGGTGCGTCGGGTTCGCCGGCCCGCACGTGGGCCCGGATCCACTCGGCCGAGCGGGCGAAGATCAGCGGGGCGTCGTTGTCCAGGGTGGCCACGTGGTAGCTGTCCCGGAGGACGACCTCCTCGGTGTCGGCGCTGGAGATCCCGTCGAGCAGCACCGTGCTGTTCACCGGCTCGACGACGTGGTCCTCGGCGCTGTGGAAGACGATGGTCGGCGCGGTGACCAGGGGCAGCTCGGCGCGGGTGGTGGCCCAGAGCCCGCGCAGCTGCATCATCGCCCGGGTCGGCAGCTTCGGATAGGCCAGCTCGGTGACGCCGGGCTTCTTGATGTCGCTGGCGATCGGCGCCCAGCTGCCGGTGAGGCGGGCGATCAGCGGCAGCAGCTTGGCGTCCAGCCGCTGGGTCATCAGCGCCGGGTTGACCAGCAGCAGCCCGGCGACGTCGTCCGGCCGCACCTGGGCCAGGCGGGTGGCCAGCGTGCCGCCCATCGACAGGCCCGCGACGAACACCCGGTCGCACCGGCCGGCGAGCTCGTCGAAGGCGTCCTCGACGGTGCCGGTCCACTGGTCGTGGGTGCTGGCGTTGCAGTCCTCCCAGCGGGTGCCGTGGCCGGGCAGCAGCGGGCAGCTGACGGCGAAGCCCTCGGCGGCCAGGTGCTCGCCCCAGGGCCGCATGCTCATCGGCGTGCCGGTGAACCCGTGCACGAGCAGCACGCCGGTGCGCCCGTCCGGGCCGTCGCCCCCGGGGAAGGAGAACGGCTCGGCGCCGGGCATGACCTCGGGGACAGGGGTCGGTCCGGGCACGGTGGTCCTCCTCGGCGTCCGGCTCGACGCCGGTGTCAGCTACCTCACGGTGGGCACCCGATTGTGATTCGAGCCCCAGGCTCCCTAGTCTGGCAGTCCCCGAGGGAGGCGTGTTGTTCTACTGGTTCCTCAAGTTCGTCGCGATCGGCCCGGCGGTGCGCGTGGTGTTCCGTCCGAAGGCCGAGGGCACCGAGCACGTGCCCGCGACGGGCGCAGCGATCCTGGCGAGCAACCACCTGTCGGCCGCCGACTGGATCTTCATGCCGCTTCAGCTCAAGCGGCGGGTCACCTTCCTGGCCAAGGCCGAGTACTTCACCGGCACGGGCGCGAAGGGGTTCCTCCAGCGGGCGTTCTTCACCGGCGCCGGCCAGGTGCCGATCGACCGGTCCAGCGCGTCGGCCGCGGAGGACGCGATCCAGACCGGGATCGGCACCCTGCACGAGGGCAAGCTGCTGGGCATCTACCCGGAGGGCACCCGCTCACCCGACGGACGCCTGTTCCGGGGCAAGATCGGCGTGGCCCGCATGGCGCTGGAGACCGGCTGCCCGGTCATCCCCGTCGCCATGTGCTACAGCAGCCGAAAGCTCCCGTTCGGCAAGAAGCTGACCCGGGTGAAGGTCGTCTTCGGCGAGCCGCTGGACTTCAGCCGCTACGAGGGCCTGGCCGGTGACCGCTTCGTCGAGCGCTCGATCACCGACGAGATCATGTACGAGATCATGACGCTGTCGGGCCAGGAGTACGTCGACGTCTACGGCGCCACCGTGAAGAAGTCGATGGACGCCACGGGGGCGAGCGCGAACGAGGTCGTCGCCACCCTGCAGCCGCCGGCCAACGAGGCCGCCGACCGCGCACCGACGTCCTTGGCGGGCTAGCGGTTCAGCGGGCGACGAGCCGGTCCAGGACGTCGCGCAGCAGTCCGAGCAGCTCGGTCCGGGGCAGCGTGGGCTCCGCGACCCACTGGCCGACCAGGTCCTCGGTGAAGGCGAACCAGGCCAGCACGAGCTGACGGCGCAGCGCGTCATCGGGCAGCTCGAGGGTGGTCAGCGCCAGCTCGACCAGCTTTCCGCGCGTCTCCTCGTACACCTCCGACACCCACGGGTCGCCACCGCCGGCGCCGCGCACGAAGGCCAGGTGGCTCTCGGGGAACGTCTCGACCCACCCGACGTAGCGGTCGAGCATGCCGGTGACCTGTTGCTCTGCCGGGGTGCCGGGCGCGGGGAGGAGGTGCTCGAGGAGCACGTCCGCCGCCGCACGGGTGACGGCGGTGTAGTACTCCCGCTTGGTCGCGAAGTAGTGGAACAGCAGGCTGCGGCTGATGCCGGCCCGCCGCGCCACCTCGTCGATGGTCAGCTCCTGCACCGGCGTCGTCGGCAGCAGCTCCAGCCCGATCTGCACCAGCTGCGCCCTCCGGTCCCCGGCGCTGCGGCGCAGCCGGGGGTGCTCGGGGCGGGAGGACGCCGTCATCGGCGCCGGCGAACCCTCATGCGGCGCTCCGGCCGGCGGCCGCCGCGGTGAGCAGCCGCTCGATCGCCTCGGCGACCAGCGGGGCGCCCTCCTGGGGCAGCATGTGGCCGGAGCGCGGGACGATCTGCAGCCGCGCGCCGGGAAGGGCCTCGGCCAGCTGGCGGCTGTGCCGCTTCGGGGTGAGCTTGTCGCTGTCCCCGACCAGGATCTCGACCGGCACGTTCGTCAGCGCCTCGAGCTCCGAGCGCTTGTCGTGCTGGCCGAGCGCCGGGTAGAAGGCGGCGAACGCCCGCACCGTCGACGCGTGCATGATCTCCGCCCCGGTCACCACCATCTCGTCGGTGGCGTCGGCGCCGTAGAGGAGCTCGCGCACGAGCTTCTGGTGGCGAGGGTGCGTGGGCGGCAGCAGCTGGCGCACCCGCTCGAACGCCCGCGCGCCACCGATCGCCACGGTGACCATGCCCGGGGCGAGCTTCAGCTGCAGCCGCTCGGCCAGGTTCTTCCCCGCCGGGGCCAGGTCGCCGGCTGACGTGGACACCAGCGCCACGCCCGTCACGCGCTCGCCGAACAGCTCCGGGAGGGCCGCGGCCAGGCACATGATCGTCATGCCGCCCATCGAGTGGCCGCCGAGCACCACGGGCCCGGAGGGGGCGAGCTCGTCGATCAGCGTGCCGAGGTCCTCGCCGAGCTGGTCGATGGAGAGCTCGGCGACGTCGTCGGCGTAGCGGCCCCAGGTGGAGCGGCCGTGCCCGCGCTGGTCGTAGCGGATCAGCCGCAGCTCGCCGGCGGCGACGCGCGGGGTGAGCAGCTCGGCGACGTCGTCCCAGGCGGCCTGGGCCAGCGTCCAGCCGTGCGCGAGGACGAGGGTGACCGGCGCGTCGTCGGACCCGTCGACGACGGCGTGGATGAGTGCGCCGTCCGCGGTGCGGACCGCGGCGACCTGGCGCAGCAGCGTCGGGACGGTCACGCGGCCACCTCCTGGCTCTGGGTGCCGGCGGGGACGCCGACGTAGTTCTCGCGGTCCAGCTGCCGCGTCAGCTTGCGGAAGCGGAAGGTGAAGTCCGGCCACAGCGTCGTGTTGTGCCCGTGCTTGTCCAGGTACCAGCTGGCGCACCCGCCGGCGAGCCACACGGTGCCCTTCGACTTCTCCGCGATCAGGGAGCGCCACGCCTCCTGGGCCTCGGGGGTGGTCTCGAGCACGGCGAGCCCCTCGGCGTCCATCGTCCTCAGCGCGTCGTCGACGTAGGCCACCTGGGACTCGATCATGTAGACCATCGACGTGTGGCCGACGCCGACGTTCGGGCCGACCAGCAGGAACATGTTCGGGAACCCGGCGACGGCGGCGCTGCGGTTGCTCACCATGCCGTCGGCCCAGACCTCGGCCAGGGAGCGGCCGTCGCGGCCGCGGATCCGCTCGGCGATCGGCAGGTCGGTGACGTGGAAGCCGGTGGCGAGCACGATCGTGTCCGTCGGCCGCTCGACGCCGTCCCTGGCGACGACCGAGTGCGGCCGGACCTCCTGGATGCCGGCGGTGACCAGCTCGGCGTTGGGGGCGGCGACCGCGGGGAAGTAGTCGTTGCTGATCAGGATCCGCTTGCAGCCGATCGTGTAGTCCGGCGTCAGCGCGCGGCGCAGCTTGGGATCGCGCACCTGGCGGTGCAGGTGGGCCTTCGCCAGCTTGCCGACGGGCTTGAGGAACCGCCGGTTCTTGGCCATCCCGATGACCAGGAACTCGCGGAAGAGGTAGAGGAACGCGCGGACGGCGTTCTGGAAGCCGGGGACCAGCTTGTAGAGGCGGCGCATCCACGGCTTGACCGGGTGGTCGGTGCGCGGCACCACCCAGGCCGGGGTGCGCTGGTAGACGGCCATGCTGCCGACGATCGGCTGGATGGCCGGGACCACCTGGATCGCCGAGGCGCCGGTGCCGATGACGGCGACGCGCTCGCCGGTGAGGTCGTGGGTGTCGTCCCAGCGGGCCGAGTGCATGACGGTGCCGGCGAAGGAGTCCAGCCCCGGGATGTCGGGGTAGGTCGGGTCGGCCAGCGCGCCGGCCGCGGAGACCAGGACGCGGGCGCTGAACTCACCGGCGGCGGTCGAGACCAGCCAGCGCTGGGCGGTGTCGTCCCAGCGGGCGGCGGTCACCTCGGCGCCGAAGACGCAGTGCCGGCGGACGTCGAAGCGGTCGGCCACCCCGCGCAGGTAGGCCTGGATCTCCGGCTGCTCGGAGTACGACCGGCCCCAGTCCGGGTTCTGGGCGAAGGAGAACGAGTAGAGGTTGGACTGCACGTCGCAGGCCGCACCCGGATAGGTGTTGTCGCGCCAGGTGCCGCCGACGTCGTCGGCCCGCTCCAGGAGGACGAAGTCGGACTCGCCGCGCCGCTTCAGCGCGATGGCCATGCCGAGACCGGCGAAGCCGGACCCGATGATCGCCGTCCTCACCTCCCGGACGGCGCCGGGCTGCGCGGGGGCGGGGCTCTCGAGCGTGCTGGTCACGAACGGCTCCTTGCAGTGGTTTCCCACGATCTCGTTCCGCTTGCTGAGCAACGCTCAACAAGCTACAACGGCGAGGGAGCAGTGCTCAATTCGAGCGCGACGGACCGACAGGAGCAGTTCCATGGCGGCTGGACCCGGCAAGCGCAAGCGCACGTCCCTGACCGGCAGGTCGGTGCTGATCACCGGTGCCGCACGTGGCATCGGCGCCGCCCTGGCCCGCAAGGCCGCGGCCCGCGGCGCCCGCGTGGCGCTGGTCGGGCTGGAGCCCCAGGAGCTGGCCCGGGTGGCCGACGAGCTCGGCCCCGAGCACCTGTGGGTGGAGGCCGACGTCACCGACCCCGAGGCGCTGAAGGCCGCCGTGCAGCGGACGGTCGACACGTTCGGCGGGCTGGACATCGTCGTCGCCAACGCCGGCATCGCGCCGCTGACCACGGTCATGACCTCGTCGGCGCACGCCCTGGCCCGCACCATCGAGGTCAACCTGATCGGCACGATGCTCACCGCGCACGCGGCGCTGCCGGAGATCGCGAAGCGCAGGGGGCACGTGCTGCTGATCAGCTCGGCGGCGGCGTTCACCGTGCTGCCGGGGATGAGCGCCTACTGCGCGTCCAAGGCCGGCGTCGAGCGCTTCGGCGACGCGCTGCGCCTGGAGGTCGCCTACCGCGGGGTCACCGTGGCCAGCGCCCACCCGACCTGGATCGACACCGACATGGTGCGCGACACGGAGGAGGCGCTGCCCACCTTCAAGCAGACCCGCAAGCAGCTGCCCGGCCCGCTGGGCGCCTTCACCTCGGTCGAGGCGTGCGCCGAGGCGCTGGTGGAGAACATGGAGACCCGCCGCCGCCGGGTGTTCGTGCCGCGCTCGGTCGGCACCGTGGCGGCGCTGCGCCAGCTCGTCACCGGCGTCGTGGCCGAGAAGGTCGCGATGGCGGTCTCGGCCAAGCGGGTGCCGCAGCTGGAGCGCGACATCCAGGCGCTGGGCGGCCGCGAGTTCGGCAAGAACTCCGTCGGGGACCGCTCCAAGGACGAGCCCGCCGCGTAGGTCCTACCCGGTCCAGCCGCCGGCGCGGGGGAGGGCGCCACGCCAGCGGTCGTGCCGACCGTCGTCCCGCGCGCCGGCGGTCGGCTCGAACCGTCGGTCCAGCGCCCAGGTCTGCGCCAGCTCGTCGGTGCTGCTCCACACGCCGGTGCCCAGGCCGGCCAGGAACGCAGCCCCCAGCGCCGTCGTCTCGGTGACCTTCGGCCGGCGGACCGGGGCGCCCAGCTGGTCGGCCTGGAGCTGCAGCAGCAGGTCGTTGGCGCTGGCGCCGCCGTCGGCCGAGAGCTCCGGGACCGACAGGCCGGCCTCGTCGACCATGACGTCGACGACGTCGCGCACCTCGAAGGCGATCGCTTCCAGCGTGGCCCGCGCGATGTGCGCACGGGTTGTCCCGCGGGTGATGCCGAGGAGCGCGCCGCGGGCGTGCGGGTCCCAGTGCGGAGCGCCCATCCCGGTCAGCGCCGGGACGAAGACGACGTCGCCGGAGTCGGGCACCGTGCGGGCCAGCCCCTCGATCTCGGCGGCGGAGTCGATGAGCCCCAGCCCGTCGCGCAGCCACTGCACTGCGGCGCCGGTGACGAAGATGGCGCCCTCGAGCGCGTACACCAGCCCGTCGCCCAGGTCCCAGGCGACCGTGGTGAGCAGCCCGGCACCCGAGCGCACCGGCGTCGTGCCGGTGTTGGTGAGCACGAAGGAGCCGGTGCCGTAGGTGCACTTCGAGTCGCCGGGGGAGTAGCAGGCCTGGCCGAACAGGGCGGCCTGCTGGTCGCCGGCGATGCCGGCGATCGGCAGCGACAGGCCCAGGAAGGCGTCCGGGTCGGTGGTGCCCACGACGCCGGAGCTCGGGACCACCTCGGGCAGCGCCGACCGGGGGACGTCGAACAGGTCGCACAGCTCCGCTGACCAGGCCCCCTTCTCCAGGTCGAACAGCAGCGTGCGGCTGGCGTTGGTCGCGTCGGTGACGTGCGCCGCCCCAGCGGTGAGCCGGGCGATGACGTAGGAGTCGACGGTGCCCAGCACCAGCGAGCCCTCGCGCACCCCGGCCCACAGCCGGGGCTCGTGCTGGGCCAGCCAGGCGAACTTGGTCCCGGTGAAGTAGGGGTCCAGCCGGAGCCCGGTGAGTGCGGCCACCCGGTCCTCGACGCCGTCGCCGCGCAGCCGGTCGCAGATGCCGGTGGTGCGCCGGTCCTGCCAGACGATCGCCGGCCGGGGGGCGTGCAGGGTCCGCCGGTCCCAGACCACCGCGGTCTCCCGCTGGTCGGTGATCCCGACGCACGTCGGCTGCGCGTCGCTGCCGGCCAGCGCCTCCCGGCAGGCGGCGACGGTCGCGGTCCAGATGTCGTCGGGCTCGTGCTCCACCCAGCCCGGGCGCGGGAACAGCTGCGCGAACTCGCGGTAGCCGCGCGCCAGCACCGCACCCTGCTCGTCGACCACCAGGGCGGTCACCCCGGTCGTCCCTGCATCGATCGCCAGCACCGGCATGGCTCGAACCTAGCGGGCGGCGCGCGCCCGCGTGACCCATGATCGGCGGCGTGACTCCAGGCATCGAGCTCGTCCGTCCGCCGGGCCTCGCCGACTCCCTGCCCCACGCGTACGCCGCGGTGACCGACCCCGGGCGCATGGTGTTCACCGCCGGCGCCTGCCCGCTCGACGCCGAGGGGCGGACCGTCGCGGTCGGCGACGTCGCCGGCCAGACGCGCCAGGTCGTGGACAACCTGAGGGCGGCGCTGGAGGCGGCCGGGGCGGGGCTCGGCGACGTCCTCCGGACCACCGTCTACGTCGCCACCACCGACCGGTCCGACCTCGCCGCCGCCGCGGCGGTGCTGCGCGAGGCGTTCGGCCGGCATGCCGCGCCGAGCACGCTGGTCGGCGTCACCGTGCTCGCCCATCCCGACCAGCTGGTCGAGGTGGAGGCGGTCGCGGTCCGCGACTCGTGGCAGGAGCCGGGGCCGCCGGACGACGCCGCTACGTTGGACGAGTGATGGTGCGCCGCTACTTCTACGACACCGAGTTCATCGAGGACGGCACGACCATCGACCTGGTCTCCATCGGCGTGGTGGACGAGACCGGCCGCGAGTTCTACGCGGTCAGCACCGAGTTCGACCCCGACCGGGCCATCCCGTGGGTGCGGCGCAACGTGCTCGACCAGCTGCCCTCCCCGGCGGACAAGGCGTGGCGCAGCCGGCAGCGGATCCGGGAGGACCTGCTCTCCTTCCTCACCGCGCCGGGGGAGGAGATCGAGCTCTGGGCCTGGTTCGCCGCCTACGACCACGTGGCGCTGTGCCAGCTGTGGGGCGCGATGCCGGCGCTGCCCCGCCCGATCCCGCGGTTCACCCGCGAGCTGCGCCAGCGGTGGGACGACCGCGGGCAGCCGGCCCTGCCGCCCAAGCCGGCCGGCACGCACGACGCGCTGGTCGACGCCCGCTTCAACCTGGCCCGCTGGCAGGCGATCGAGGCCGCCGGCCGCTGACGGGCCGCTGCGCGGGGGCGCCGGGCCCTGCCCCGAGGGGGCACCGTCGGCTCCCTCCGGCGGGGACGGAAGACTGCGGAGGGTGCGCCGCGCCCCGGAACCCCTCCCGTCGGCGGTGGTGGCCGAGGTGCGCGAGGCGGCGGCCCGCGAGCACGGACTGCCCACCTCGCTGCTGGAGGGCTACCTGACCGCCCTCGTCGAGGTGGCCGTGCACGACCGGCGCCTCACCCCCGCCGAGACCCAGCACTGCCGGGACCTCGGGGCCCGGGCCGCGCAGCAGGGCGTCGCGCTGCCCGCGCTGGTCGACCTCTACATGACGGCCTCCCGCCGGCTCTGGCCGCGACTGCCACGGCTCGTCGCCGACGCACGGGGCCGTTCCCTGGGCTCCACCGGGCTCGTCGCGGTGGGGGAGGCCGTGTGGCAGGGCGCGGACACCGCGCTCGCCGCGCTGGCCGCCGGTCACGAGGAGGCCCAGCGGGAGGTGGTCCGCCGGGAAGAGGCCTTCCGGCGGGAATTCGTCGACGACCTGCTGACCGGCCGGTCGGAGGTCGGCTCGCTGGTGGAACGCGCCGAGCGCCTGGGCCTGGCCCTCACGGGCAGCCACACCGTGACGGTGGCGGCCACCGACCGCCCCGCCGACTCCGGCATGCACCTGACGAAGTGGCTGGAGGACGAGGCGCGGATGCGCTTCGGGGACCGGGGCCTGCTGGTGGCGGCCAAGGACGGTCGTCTGGTCAGCGTCATCTCCTCCGGCCCGGCGCAGGGCCGGGACGGCGACGGGCACGCGCTGGCCGAGGCAGCCGGTCCGGCCGTGGCGCGGCTGACCCGGCGACCGCAGTGGCGGGTCGGGGTGGGCCGGTCGCACCCGGGCCCCCGCGGCGTCCTGCGGTCCTACCGCGAGGCGGTCGAGGCGCTGGAGGTCGCCGAGCGGCTCGGTCTGGGCGACCGGGTCGTCCACGCCCGCGACATGCTGGTCTACCGCGTGCTCCTGCGCGACGAGGACGCGATCTCCGACCTGGTCGGCACCGTCCTGGGCCGCTGTCCGACGCGCGCGGTGGACCCGAGGCGCTGGTGGCGACGGTCGAGGCCTACTTCGCCGACGGCCGGAACGCGGCGTCGGCCGCCCGCCGGCTGCACCTGAGCGTGCGGGCGGTGACCTACCGCCTGCAGCGCGTCCGGGAGCTGACCGGCTACGACCCCGCCGACCCCGCCGACCAGCTGCCGCTCATGGTCGCCGTGACCGGGGCACGACTGCTCGACTGGCCGGCCACGGCCCTCACCACCGAGTGAGCCGTCGCGCGGAACTGCCGGGACACGGCAAGGAGACCCGCCGGTAGTCGTCCGGGCCGCTGCCTGCCGGGCGGCGCCCCCGCGGTCCTAGCGTCGGACCATGACACGGAACACCCACCCGGTCCTGCGGTTCCGCGCCCGATCCACCGGCACCCCCGACCGCCGACGGGCCGCGATCCGTCCCCGTCCCCGGGTGGTGGCGCAACCGTGCCCGCGATCCGTCCCGGAGCGGGAGCAGGCGGCGATGGCCCTCGACGTCGAGTGGGACGGCCCCCGGCCGGTGGTGGTGGTCTCCGGCGAGCTGGACCTCGTCGGCGGCGACCTGCTCGCGGCCGTCCTCGACCACGTGCGCTCGAGCCGGGCCGAGCTCGTCGCGGTGGACCTGTCCGGGGTGACGTTCGTCGACACCCACGGGTTGGCGCCGGCAATGCAGCCGGACGTGGTCCTGGTCGACCCCTCGCGGGTGGTGTGCCGGCTGCTCTCGCTGATGGGACTGCCGGACCCGGCCGACGGACCGGACGGCCGCCCACGCCGGCGCCGGGCCGGCTGAGGGGGCCGATCCCGCGCCGCTGCGGCCGACCTTTCCGGCTCCCGGCAGGAAGCGGGAGGCGAACGGTGCCCAGGAGGGACCGGGTCTGCAGCCCGGGGAACGGACATCCCTCTGCTGCACCCCATTCCCCACCCCTCCGGACGGAGTCCTCATGCTTTCCCTGCTCTGGCTGCTCGTCGTCGGCCTCATCGCCGGCTTCCTCGCCCGTGCGCTCGTCCCCGGCAAGGACCGGATGAGCCTGATCGCCACCCTGCTGCTGGGGGTGAGCGGCTCCGTCGTGGGCGGGCTCGTCCTCGGCCTGCTCTTCGGCGGCTTCCGCGACCGGGGCTTCAGCCCCGCCGGCATCATCGGCTCGGTCATCGGGGCCGTGATCGTGCTGCTCGTCTACAACCGGTTCTCCGACCGCCGGGCGGCGGACTCCGGCACACGCCGCGGCGTGGCCTGACCGACGCCCCATGAGCACCCAGGTCACCTGGGCCGGCCGGCCTTCGGCGTTGCGGGTCGCCGTACGGGTGGGCCGGGTCCTCGCGGCGACGATCTTCGTCACGACGGCGCTGATCGGCGCGGTGGTCGCGCCGTGGCCGTGGATGCTGCTGTACGCACCGGCCGTCGGGGCACTCGCGGGCGGGACCGTGGCGCTGGCCCGCTCGGGTTCCCGGCAGGACGCGGCGTCGCGCCGGACCGTCGTCCACGCCGCCGTCGTGGGCTTCCTCGCCGTCCCGTTCGGTGCCGGCCTCCCGGCACTGGGCGGGGCGGGCGGCGTGGTCGTCCTGTTCCTGCTGGTCGTGGCATCTCTCGTGGCGGCCGACTGGCTGGCCGAGGAGCAGCCCGGACCGCCGGTGGCCGGCGCCGCCGAGCTGCGGTCGGTCGTGGGCGCGCTGCCGACCCAGGACCTGGTCCACGCCTGGCTCGGGACCGAGGACCTGCTCCGGTCGGCCCGGGAGCATCGCCGGGTCGCCGAGCTCCGGGAGGTGCTCCTCGACGAGCTCGCCCGCAGGGACCCGGCGGGGGTCGCCGAGTGGCTCGCGGCCGGTGGACGGTCGCCCGTCCCGCACATCAGCGTCGACCGGGACACCACCGGCACCTGACGCGGACGGGGCCCCCTCCGGATCTCCGGAGGGGGCCCGTCGTGCGGGGACTCCTGCTCAGACGGTGAAGACCGCCAGCAGCCGGTTGAGCTCCTTCGACAGGTTGTCGAGCTCCTGGGCCGCCGAGCGGGCGCGCTCGACGTCGGCGGCGCTGTCGTCGGCGTCCTGGCTGACCGTGGTGAGGGTGGTGGTCACCGTGCCCGCGCCGTGGGCGGCCGTGGCCACGCTGCGGGTGAGCTCGCGGGTGGTGGCCGTCTGCTCCTCCACGGCACTGGCGATCGTGGTCTGGTGGTCGTTGATCGAGCGCACGACCTCCGCGATCTGGGCGATGGAGCGCACCGCGGCGGTGGTCTCGGACTGGATGCCCTGGACGCGCTGGGCGATCTCCTCGCTGGCCTTCGCCGCCTCCTGCGCCAGCTCCTTGACCTCGTTGGCGACGACGGCGAAGCCCTTGCCGGCGTCACCGGCCCGAGCCGCCTCGATCGTCGCGTTCAGCGCGAGCAGGTTGGTCTGCTCGGCCACGCCGGAGATCACCTTCACCACGTCACCGATCTCGGCCGAGCTGGCGCCCAGCGCGGCGATCGTCGACTCGGTCCGCTCGGCGAGCGAGGCGGCCTGGCGGCCGACCTCGGCCGCCTCGGCGGCGCTGCGGGCGATCTCGGTGATCGAGGCGCCCATCTCCTCCGCGCCGGCCGCGGCCGAGGAGACGCTGGCGCTGATGTCCGCGGCGACGCCGTGGGCACCCTGCGCCTGGTCGCGGCTGCGTGCGGCGCGGGTGGCCAGACCGTCGGCGACCCCGGAGACGCCGGTGGCGGAGGCGGCGACCTCCTGGGCGCACCGGTGGATGTCGCGCACCGTGCCGGCCACCTTGTCGACGAACCGGTTGAAGGCCCCGGAGAGCTGGCCGACCTCGTCGTCGCGGGAGTCGTCCATGCGCTGGGTCAGGTCACCCTCGCCGTCGGCGATCTCGGCCATCCGGTCGCGCAGGCAGATCAGCGGCTTGGTGAGGCGACGGCCGACCCAGTAGGCGATCGCGCCACCGAGCAGGGCGATGAGGACACCGGCGATGAGCAGCGCCGTGACCATGTTCGAGCGCCCCTCGTCGAGCATCTTCACCGGGCCGGCGAAGTCGCGGTCGCGGGCCACCGTGGCGATCACCCAGTCCCACGGCTGGTAGTAGGAGACCCGCACGGTCGTCGGCCCGGCCTCCGGGTCCACGTAGCGGACGGTGGCCTGCTCGTCGCCCTCGAGGCCGACGCCGGCCTCGACGATCTGCTGCACGTAGGCGCCGCCCTCGGCGTCGGTGGCCTCGAGCATGTTCTCGCCGTCGCGGACTGCGTCGGGGCTGATCAGGACGGTGCCGGCGCGGTCACCGGTGCCCCCGTAGACCTCGATGTGGCCGGTGTCGCCGACCGTCGTGGCGTTGAGGCTCTCGCGCAGCGCGGGCAGGTTCTCCTGCTTGACGCCGACGTAGAGCACGCCGGTCACGTCCCCGGCCGGGCCGTACAGCGGCGCGTACGCGGAGACGAGCCAGGAGTCGACCACGAACGCGTTCCCGCGGAAGGTCTCGCCCCTGGTCACGGCGGCGTTCACCGGGTTGGGCCTGCCGCCCGGGTTCACCGCGGGGATGTAGGTGCCGATGGCGCGGGCCCCGTTGGCCGCCCGGACGTTGGTGGCCACCCGCAGGAAGTTGCCGTCGGGGGTCTTCTGGAAGATGGTGACGGTGGCGCCGACCATGTCCATGACGGTGTCGACGACCGGGGTCGGGACGGCGACGTCGCTGTTCTTGCCGAGCCACTCGCCGCCGATCAGCACCCGGGGGAGCGTGACCGGCGTGACCTCGCCCGACAGCTGGTTCTTGGCGTCCCAGGTGACCTGGTCCCTGGCCGAGGTGTCGATCGAGAAGCCACCGGACTGGTCGAGCACGTAGAAGGCCGTGGCCAGGTCCGAGTCGACCTTGGCGGCGGTGGACGCGCCCTGGGTGGCGACGACGTCCTGGACCCCGGCCGCGGTGCGGGAGATGTCCTCGTCGACCAGTGCGCGCACGTCGCGCTCGGCGTCGTCGGCGAAGCCCCCGCTCTGCCAGGCGCTCACGCCGCCCATGGCCACACCGGTGACGGCGACGCTGGCCACCGCGAGCGCGACCACCTTGGTGCGGATGCCCCAGTTCGCGGGCGCCGCCCAGGGGGGCAGCTTCGTCCAGCGCATGTTCTGCCTTTCCGGTCGGTGCAGCGTCCGATCGCGCTGCCATGGGGTTCCTCGGCAGATCGGGACGATTTCGGCACGGAACCTGCGGTTCGTGACGTGTTCGTCATCCGGTGCGACGGGTGGGGCGGGTGTGGCGCGCGAGAACCGGCCGTCGACGGCCTGACCTGCGGCACCATGAGCGGCAGCTGCCCGGCAGGCCCGTCCGCTCGGAGGAACGCATGCGCATCGGCATCCTGACCGGCGGCGGCGACTGCCCGGGGCTGAACGCCGTCATCCGGGCCGTCGTCCGCAAGGGCGCCGGGCACGGCGACGAGGTCGTCGGGTTCCGCGACGGCTGGCGGGGTGTGCTGGACGCCGACAGCGTGCCGCTCGACCTGGCGGCCGTGCGCGGCATCCTGCCCCGCGGCGGAACGGTGCTCGGCACCTCGCGGACCAACCCCTACGCCGTCGACGGCGGCCCCGAGCGGGTGCTGGCCACGCTGGAGCGGCTCGGCATCGAGGCGCTGATCCCGATCGGCGGCGAGGACACCCTCGGGGTCGCCACCCGGCTGGGCGAGGCCGGGGTCCGGGTGGTGGGCGTGCCGAAGACGATCGACAACGACCTGGACGCCACCGACTACACCTTCGGCTTCGACACGGCCGTCGGCGTGGCGATGGAGGCCATCGACCGGCTGCACACCACCGGCGACAGCCACCACCGCACGCTGGTGGTGGAGGTGATGGGGCGGCACGCGGGCTGGATCGCCCTGCACGCGGGCATGGCCGGCGGGGCCAGCGTCGTCCTCATCCCCGAGCACCCGTTCGACGTCGACGCCGTGGTCGAGCACTGCCGGCACCGGTTCGCGTCCGGCTTCTCGCCGATCGTCGTCGTCTCCGAGGGCGCCGCCCCGAGGGACGGCTCGCTGCGCACGTCCTCCGGGGCCACCGACGCCTTCGGGCACGTCCGGCTCGGCGGCATCGGGCCCGCGCTGGCCGCGGTGCTCGAGGAGCGGACCGGCCGGGAGTCGCGGGCCGTCGTGCTCGGTCACGTCCAGCGGGGCGGCACGCCGTCCCCGTTCGACCGGGTGCTGGCCACCCGCTTCGGGCTCGCCGCGGTCGACGCCGTGCACGACGGGGCCACCGGGATCATGGTCGCGCTGCGCGGGACCGACATCGTGCGTGTGCGGCTGAGCGAGGCGACGGCGCAGCTCAAGCTGGTCCCGCCCGAGCGCTACGCCGAGGCCGAGGTGTTCTTCGGCTGAAGGACCCCGTCCCCCTCACCCCTCGCAAGCTCGGGTGAGCCTCCGGACGGGGCCACGGGGGGCTGCGGGGGCGCCGTACCCTGAGCTGTGTGAGTGCCCCCGTTCCCGCGCAGGCAGTGCCCGGTCTCGACCGCTGGCGGCAGCTCCCCGCCGCCCAGCAGCCGCGCTGGCCGGACCGTGCCGCGCTCGACACGGTCCTGGGGACGCTGTCGACGGTGCCGCCGATCGTGGCGCCCGCCGAGGTGGACACGCTCCGGGCCCAGCTGGCCGACGTCGCCCAGGGCAAGGCGTTCCTGCTCCAGGGCGGCGACTGCGCCGAGACCTTCGACCTCAACACCGAGCCGCACCTGCAGGCCACCACCCGCACGCTGCTGCAGATGGCCGTCGTCCTCACCTACGGCGCCAGCGTGCCCGTGGTGAAGGTCGGCCGGGTGGCCGGGCAGTACGCCAAGCCCCGGTCGTCGGACACCGACGCGCTCGGGCTGCCGTCCTACCGCGGTGACATGGTCAACTCGCTGGAGCCGGTGCTGGCTGGTCGCATCCCGGACCCCAACCGGCTGGTCCGCGCGTACGCCAACTCGGCCGCGGCGATGAACATGATCCGCGCGTACGCCCGCGGCGGTCTGGCCGACCTGCACGCGGTCCACGACTGGAACAAGGACTTCGTCGCCAGCTCGCCGGCCGGCGTCCGCTACGAGGTCATCGCCCGCGAGATCGACCGGGCGCTGGCGTTCATGAAGGCCTGCGGCATCGACTCCGACGCGCTGCGCGGGGTGGAGCTGTTCAACTCGCACGAGGCGCTGATCCTGGACTACGAGCAGGCGCTGCTGCGCGTGCACGAGGGCCGCCCCTACGCATTGAGCGCGCACTTCGTCTGGGTGGGGGAGCGCACCCGGCAGATGGACGGCGCGCACATCGAGTTCGTCTCGAAGCTGGCCAACCCCGTCGGCGTGAAGATCGGCCCGACGACGACGCCGGAGCAGGCCACGGAGCTCGTCGAGCGGCTCGACCCCGACGGCGTCCCGGGCAAGCTGACGCTGATCAGCCGGATGGGCAACGGGAAGATCCGCGACGTCCTGCCGGGCATCGTGGAGAAGGTCACCGCCAGCGGCCACCAGGTCGTGTGGCAGTGCGACCCGATGCACGGCAACACCCACGAGTCGCCCACCGGCTACAAGACCCGCCACTTCGACCGCGTCGTCGACGAGGTGCTGGGCTTCTTCTCCGTGCACCGGGCGCTGGGCACGTGGCCCGGCGGCATCCACGTCGAGCTCACCGGTGAGGACGTCACGGAGTGCCTCGGTGGCGCGATGGAGATCAGCGACGCCGACCTCAACAGCCGGTACGAGACGGCCTGCGACCCCCGGCTGAACACCGGTCAGTCCCTGGAGCTGGCGTTCCTCGTCGCGGAGATGCTGCGTGGCTGAGTCGCTGGTCGACCTCCGCTCGGACACCGTCACCCGGCCCACCGACGGCATGCGCCGGGCGATGGCCGAGGCCGAGGTGGGTGACGACGTCTACGCCGAGGACCCGACGGTCACCGCGCTCGAGGAGCGCGTGGCCGGCATGTTCGGCCACGAGGCCGCGCTGTTCGTGCCGAGCGGCACCATGGGCAACCAGATCGGCATGCGGCTGGTCTGCGAGCCGGGCCAGGAGATCCTCTGCGACGCCGACGCGCACGTCGTCACCTACGAGATGGGTGCCGCGGCGGCGATCTTCGGCATCTCCACGCGCACCGTGGTCTCGGCGGGCGGCCGGCTCGACGCCGCGCAGCTGATCGAGCAGGTGCGGCCGCAGGACAACTGGCACCTCACCGCCACCGCCGCGATCGCCGTGGAGAACTCGCACAACCGCGGCGGCGGGCTGGTGCAGCCGCTGGACCAGCTGCAGGAGCTCTGGGACTGGTCGCGGGGGGCCGGCGTCGCCGTCCACCTCGACGGCGCCCGGATCTGGAACGCGCACGTCGCCTCCGGTGTCGAGCTGTCGACCTACGGCCGGCTGGCCGACACCGCCTCCGTCTGCTTCTCCAAGGGTCTGGGGACGCCGGTCGGCTCGGTGCTGGTCGCCTCGGCGGAGCGGATCGCCACCGCCCGGCTGTGGCGCAAGCGGCTCGGCGGCGGGATGCGCCAGGTCGGCGTGCTGGCCGCCGCGTGCACCTACGCCCTGGACCACCACCTGCCGCGGCTGGGGGAGGACCACGAGAACGCCCAGCACCTGGCCAAGCGGCTCGGCGTCGACCCGGCGACGGTGCACACGAACATGGTCGTGCTCGATGACGTCGCCGCGCCCCTGGTCGCCGAGGCGGCCAAGGCGCAGGGCGTGCTGGTCTCCCAGGTGAGCGCGCGCCGGATCCGCCTGGTCACCCACCTCGACGTCGACCGCGCGGGGATCGACCGGGCCGCCGACGTGCTCGCGGAGCTCCTGGACCGCTAGGCGAGCGGGCCGAAGAGGTCCGGAGCCGTCACGCCCTCGGGGACGACCTGGTCGAGGACGTCGAGCAGGCGCAGCTCCTCGTAGCGGAAGTGCGTCTCCATGACCGCCTCGATGCCGTCGAGGTGGCGCAGCTGCTCCGCGGCGGCTGCCCCCTCGTCGAGCGCCCGGCCGAGCTGGCCGAGCAGGTGCCCGATCATGGCGTGGTCCTGCCGGAGCTGGGCCAGAACCGGCACCAGGTGGGGGAGAGCCGCGCCGATCCTGGGGAAGAGGTGCTCGTCCTCGGCGCGGTGGTGGCCGTCCAGGGCGGCGCAGAAGCCCCAGCAGTGCAGGAGCAGCTCCCGGTCCGGCGGGGTGAGGCCCGCGCCGGCCTCCACCGAGTCGCGCGCGACCTCGATCGCCGCGCGCAGCCGCGCGTGCACCGCGCGCATCTCGTGTGCCCAGGCGCGGGCCCGGTCGGTCGTCGTTCGACGGATGTGGTCAGGGATGGCCGCGGCCACCTCTCCGTGTCCGGCGCCTCCATGCCTGACGCGGGCCGTCACCGGCACGCGGCACCGCGGGCAAGCTACCCGACCGCCGCCGGCCGGCACCAGGACGGTTCGCGGGTGCGGTAGGGCAGCGAGCCGGGCGTCAGCCGGAGGGTCGGGCCGTCCGCGGCTGCGGACGACCCGGCCCCGGCCGGCGGCGGATCAGTAGGTACTGAACAGCAGGTCGTTGTTCGCCGTGCGGTTGGTCGGGACGGCGTTCTTCGTCGTCCCCGCCCGGATGGCCGTGGCCACCGTGGCCGGGGACGCGGTCGGGGCGCCCTGCAGGTACAGCGCGGCCACGCCCGCGACGTGCGGCGTCGCCATGGACGTGCCGCTGATCGTGTTCGTCGCCGTCGCGCCGGTGTGCCAGTCGCTGGTGATGGAGACTCCAGGGGCGAACAGGTCCACGCAGCTTCCGTAGTTGCTGAAGGAGGCGGGCCGGTCGGTGCGGTCCGAGGCCCCCACGGTCAGCGCGGCCGAGACCCTGGCCGGCGAGGAGTTGCAGGCGTTCTGCGGAACGCCCGAGGCGTTGCCGTTGCCCGCGGCCACGGCGTAGGTGACGCCGTCGGCGATCGAGCGCTGCACGGCGCTGTCCACCGCGCTGCTGGCGCCGCCGCCGAGGCTCATGTTGGCCACCGCGGGCCGTCCCGGCTGGTGGTGGGCGGTCACCCAGTCGATGCCCGCGATGACGCCGGCGTTCGTCCCGGAGCCGGCGCAGTCCAGCACCCGGACGGCGACGAGCGAGGCCGCCTTGGCCACGCCCAGGGTGGCCCCGCCCACGGTGCCGGCGACGTGGGTGCCGTGCCCGTTGCAGTCGTCGGCGCTGCCGCCGTCGACGGCGTCGTAGCCGGTGACGGCCCGGCCACCGAAGTCGGCGTGGTCCAGCCGGATGCCGGTGTCGATCACGTAGGCGGTGACCCCGGCGCCGGTGGCGCCGTAGGTGAAGCTGCCGCTCAGCGGCAGTGCGCGCTGGTCGATGCGGTCCAGCCCCCAGGTGGCCGAGGTCTGGGTGGCGGCCAGGGTGACCGGGGCGTCGCGCTCCACGGCGACGACGCCCGGGAGCGAGGCGAGCCGCTCGGCCAGGGCGGTGGGCAGGCGGACCGCGAATCCGTCCAGGGCCGCGGTGTAGAGGTGCCGGACGCTGCCACCCATCCGAGCGGCCCGCTCGGCGACCGGGCCGGGGGTGCTGCCCGGCTGGAGGGTGACGATGTAGGTGGCGACGTCGGACGCGGGCGGCGGGGCGGCCGCCGCGGTTCCGGCGGTGGCGCCGACGCCGGAGGATGCGACGACGGCGACTGCCACGCCGGCGAGGGTCTTTCGGATCTGCACAGGTACTCCTCGGTCACCGGACGGCCGCTCTCTGCAGCGGCGCGGGTGCGCAGAGTGAAGCCCACGGACAGGCGGAACGGAACCCCCTGGAATCGATACGCAGGTCGGCGCGGCGCGGCGCCCTCCGCCGGGCGTGTCGCGGGCTAGGTGTACTGCCCGGACAGGTTGGTGCAGTGCTGCGGTGAGCAGCTGATCTTGATGTGAGGAGGGACCTCCGGGTTGGGTGTGGGAGCCGCCAAGCACCCGCACAGACCCAGGAGGTCCCTCGTGGTCCACCGTAATGCGCCGTTGACTGAGACCGGCCGACTTCGATTGGCCCGCTGCATCGTCGAGGACGGCTGGCCGATCGCCCGAGCAGCGGAGCGGTTCCAGGTGTCCCGGCCAACGGCGACCCGCTGGGCGACCCGCTATCGGCAGGCCGGCCCGGCGGGGATGGTCGACCGGTCCAGCCGGCCCGCGCACTCGCCGCGGAGAACTCCGCAGCCGGTGGTGCGGAAGATCGTGCACCTGCGGTGGAAGCAGCGGCTGGGCCCGGTGGCGATCGCCGGCAAGGTCGGGTGCGCGCCTTCGACGGTGCACCGAGTGCTGACCAGCTGCCGGATCAACCGGCTCTGGCACGTCGACCGGGCCACCGGCGAACCGATCCGCCGCTACGAGATGACCCGCCCCGGCGAGCTGGTGCACATCGACATCAAGAAGCTGGGCAACATCCCCGACGGCGGCGGCTGGCGCGCCCACGGCCGAGACCAGGGCAAACGCAACAGCCAGATCCATCAGGACCCCGCGCGGCCGCGGAAAGTCTCCGGCCGGCCGAACCTGGGCTACTGCTACGTCCACTCCGCCGTCGACGCCTACTCCCGGCTGGCCTACTCCGAAGCCCTCGACGACGAGACCGCCGCCACCGCGCTGGCCTTCTGGACCCGAGCCCGGACCTTCTTCGCCAGCCACGGGATCACCGTCGAGCGTGTGCTCACCGACAACGGCAGCGCCTACAAGAGCCACGCCTGGCGCGATGAACACGCCGCCCTGGGCATCAAGCACTCCCGAACTCGGGTCCGCCGCCCGCAGACCAATGGCAAGGTCGAACGACTCAACCGCACCCTGCTGGAGGAGTGGGCCTACCGCCGGCTCTTCACCTCTGAGACCAACCGGCGAGCGGCCCTGTCAGGCTGGCTGCACCACTACAACCACCACCGGCCCCACACCGCCCTGGGCAACCTCCCACCGATCACCCGCTGCACCAACGTCACCGAGCAGTACAGCTAGGCGGCGGGGGCCTCAGCGGTCCCCGGCACCTCGTCCCGCAGCGAGCGCAGCAGGGCGATGTCGGCCGCATGCCCGGCGGAGGGGTGGCCGTCGCGCTCGCTCGGCGTCTCCACGACCATCGGCACGTCCGCCGTCGTGCGGTGCCGCAGCAGCTCCGCGAACGGGCCGGTGCCGTAGGGGCCCGAACCGATGGTGCCCGCGCCGATGGTGGTGTGCCGGTCGCGCTTGGAGCCGCACGCGTCGAGCGAGTCGTTGACGTGCACCAGCCCGAGCCGTCCCGGCCCGACCGTCGCCTCCAGGACGTCCAGGGTCGCCGTCATGCCGCCCGGGACGGAGAGGTCGTGCCCCGCCGCCCAGGCGTGGCAGGTGTCGAAGCAGACCCCGAGAAGCGGGTGGTGCTCCAGTGCGGCGAAGTAGGGGCCGAGGTCCTCGACGGTGGCCGCGAGGGCCCTGCCGCCGCCGGCGGTCGGCTCGATCAGCAGCCGCGGCCCGTTCGGGTCGGCCGCCTCCAGGACCGGCAGCAGCCGCTCGTGCAGCTGGCGGAGCGCGTCCGCGTAGCGGTCCTCACCCACCGCGGAGCCCGCGTGCACGACCACGCCCCGGCAGCCCAGCTGCGCCCCCCGGCGGAGGTTGTGGGCGATGGAGGCGATCGACTGCTCGACCGTGGCCTCGGTGGGGGAGCCGACGTTCACCAGGAAGGGCGTGTGGATGAACGACGGCACGCCCCGGTCGGCGCAGCCGGCGGTGAACAGCGCGTCCTGGGCCGGGTCCCCGTCGGTGAGCTTCCACCCGCGCGGGTTGCCGACGAAGACCTGCACGGCGCGGGCGGCGACGGCATCGGTGTAGGCGAGCCCGCCCTTGGCCAGGCCGCCCTTGATCTGGATGTGCGCGCCGACGGGCGGCACACCGGGGGAGGTGTTCGACACGAGCGGGCGCGGCCTATCCGAAGCTGAGCAGGATCGTGACCGGCGTGCCCCGCTCGACGGTCTCGCCCCCGGCGGGGCTCTGGCGCAGCACGCTGTTGCCGAAGAAGCGGGTGGCCTCCACCCGGAGTCCGGCCGCCTCAAGGATCTGGGTGGCCTCGTCACCGGTCTTGCCCCGCACGTCGGGGACGGTGACCAGCGGGATGCCCGCCGACACCTGGATCCGGACGACGCTGCCGAAGCGGACCGGCCCGGCCGACGGCGCCGGGTCGACGGCCATGACCTCGCCCTTGTCGACGGTGTCGCTGCGGCCGTCCTCGATCCGCTCGACGGTGAAGCCGAGCGCCTGCAGGTTTGCGGTCGCCTGGTCGGGCTGCTGGCCGGTCACGTCGGGCACCGCGACCGGGGCCCGGCCCTGGCTGACCACGACGGTGACCACCTGGTCGCGCTTGAGCGGGGTGCCGGCGGCCGGGTCGAAGCGGATGACCGCTCCCGGGGGCAGGTCGTCGTCGTAGTCCTCGGCCCGGGTGACCTGCACGGGCAGGTTCTCCAGGGCCGCCTCGACCTCCTCGACCGGCTTGCCGACGAGGTCGGGGGCGACCTCGTAGCGCTCGGGGCCCTTGGACACCACGACGCGCACGTCGGTGCCGCGGATGACCTCGCCGGAGGAGGGGTCGGTGGAGATGACCTCATCCTCGGGGACGGTCTCGCTCCACTCCGCGACGACCGGGTCCGGGTCGAGGCCGGCGCCCTGCAGCAGGTCGATGGCGGCGTCCTGCTGCTTGCCGGCCAGGGCGGGCACGTCGGTCCAGCGGCCCATGCCCAGCCACCAGCCGACGGCGCCGACGGTGATCGCCATCAGCGCGATGACGGCGACGACCAGCCGTGCGCGGCGGCGCCGGATGTGGTCCGGGACGCCGGGGCGCGGGCGGGCGGGCTGGGGACGGCGGCCGTGCACGTCGGTGGTCGGGCCGGCCCCCATGCCGGGCAGCATGCTGGTGCGCCCGCCGCGCGCGGACCGTCCGCCGACCACCGCGGTGCCGGGGTCACTGGGGTGCCGGTCGGAGGGGCGGGGGCGGGTCGGCCGGTTGGTGGGCCGCAGGGTGTCCGGGCCCGCGCTGCTGTGGCCGGTCGGCACGGGCACCGGGTCGATGCCGAGGTCCTTGCGGAGGTCGTTCATCTCGGCCAGGAAGCCCCCGGCGTCGATCGGGCGCCCGGCCGGGTCCCGCCGGGTGGTGCGGGCGACCAGCTCGTCGACCTGCCACGGCAGGCCGGGGACCTCGGTGGACGGCGCCGGGACGTCGTGGTGGACGTGCTGGTAGGCCACGGCCAGCGGGGTGTCGCCACCGAAGGGCGGGTGGCCGGTGAGCATCTCGAACAGCACGATCCCGGCGGCGTAGATGTCGCTGCGCGCGTCGGCCCGGCCCCGCTCGAGCTGCTCGGGGGAGAGGTAGGCGACCGTGCCGATGAGCACGCCGCCGGTCTGGCTGGTCTGCCCGGTGCCGACGACGGCGCGGGCCAGGCCGAAGTCGGCCACCTTGACCACGCCGTCGACGCCGATCAGCACGTTCTCGGGCTTGATGTCGCGGTGCACGATGCCGGCCCGGTGGGCAGCGGTGAGCCCGGCGAGCACCGGCTCGAGCACGGCGAACGCCTCGGCGACGGTCAGCCGCCCGCGGGCGCTGAGCAGGTCGCGCAGCGTGCGGCCGCGGACCAGCTCCATGACCAGGAACACCAGGCCCTGGTCGCTGCCCTGGTCGCTCACGCCGACGACGTTGGGGTGGCTGAGCATCGCGGCGGCGCGCGCCTCGCGGGTGAACCGGTCGACGAACGTGGGGTCGTGCGCCAGGTGCTCGGCCATGACCTTGACCGCGACGGTCTTGTGCAGCCGCAGGTCCGTGGCGGCGTAGACCGTGGACATGCCGCCGCGCGCGAGTCGCTCCTCGAGGCGGTAGCGCCCCTCGAGAACGAGCCCGACCACGGGGTCGGTCACGGCGGTGTCCACCCTGAGGAGTGTAGGAGCGCAGACGGCGCTGGTCGTCCCACGACGCGGCGCAGGGGGTATCCGGGGCGCCTGTGGCGAATGGTCAGGTGCGCCGGATCACGCCGGCGGGCGCCACGGTGTCCCGCGGCACCGACCGCACCTCCGGGAGTCCGCACAGCGCCATCGTGTGCGCCAGCTCCTCGGTCAGCCCGTCGAGCACCCCGCCGACACCTGCCGCACCCCCGGTGGCCAGCCCCCAGGCGACCGGGCGCCCGAGGAACACCGCCGACGCGCCGAGGGCGAGCGCGGTGAGCACGTCGGAGCCCGACCGGACCCCGCCGTCGGCGTACACCTCGGCGTCGCCGCCGACCGCCTCGACCACCTCGGGGAGGGCGTGCGCGCTGGCCACCGCGGGGTCGACCTGCCGGCCACCGTGCGTGGACACCCAGACGGCGGCGGCACCCGCGGCGACGCACCGGGCGGCGTCGTCGCCGCGCAGGACACCCTTCACCACCACCGGCAGACCGGAGAGGTCGCCGAAGCGGGCGATGTCGTCGAAGGTCCAGTTCGCCGTGGCGAGGTCCCGCAGCGACGGCTCGGCGTCGGCCGGCGGGTGGTTGGCCATCCGCAGGCCCGCCGGCAGCGCGAAGTCGTGGCGCAGGTCCCGTCGCCGGCGTCCCAGCAGGGCGAGGTCGACGGTGAGCACCAGCGCGCGGTAGCCGGCGTCCCCGGCGCGGCGGGCCAGGTCGTCGGTGTGCCGGGCGGAGTGCAGCCGGTACAGCTGGAACCACTGCGGGCCGTCGGCCGCCGCGGCGACCTCCTCCAGGGTGTGCGTGGCGCTGGTGGAGACGGTCATCAGCGCCCCGGACGCCGCCGCGCCGCGGGCGGTGGCCAGCTCGCCGTCGGGGTGCGCCATCCCCTGGTAGGCCCACGGGGCGACGCCGATCGGGGTGCGGACGGGGGTGCCCAGCAGCTCGGTGGACAGGTCGACGTCGGCGGTGCCGCGCAGCACCCGGGGGCGCAGCCGCCAGGACCGCCAGGCGGGGGTCGCCTCGGCCATCGTCGTCTCGGTCTCCGCGCCCCCGGCGTAGTAGTCGAAGACGTCGGGCGGCAGGAGCTCGCGGGCCCGGGCCTCGAGCAGGTCCAGGTCCAGGAACGGGGGCTCCCGGTCCTCCGGGGTCTCCTCGCCGACGGCACGCCGTCGCTGTCCCGGCACCGGGCTGCTCGTGGGCTCGCTGCTCGCCATAGGCTGGCACTCTATGGACACGCTCACCCCCACGGAGGTCGCCCAGCTCCTGGGCACCTCGCCCAACCGGGTCCGCCAGCTGCTGCGCGACCGGAAGCTGATGGCCGTCCCCGGCAGCGGCAACGGCAAGATCCCCGCCGACTTCGTGCAGGACGGCGTGATCCTCAAGCACCTGCCGGGTCTGCTGACGGTGCTGCAGGACGGCGGCTTCACCGACGAGGAGGCCTTCGACTGGCTGTTCCGGGAGGACGACACGCTCCCCGGCACGCCGGTGCAGGCGCTCCGCGACGACCGGCACACCGAGGTCACCCGCCGCGCCCAGGCCCTGGCGTTCTGAGCCGATGCATCCGGCCGGGGGCACCGGGACGAAGCTGCTGACGTGGAGCAGCTGACCTACCTCGGGCTGCTGGTCGGCTGCCTCGTGGTGACCGCACCGCTGGAGCTCGTCCTCCGGGTGCGGGTCTACGCCCGCTGGCGGCGGCTGCTGCTGGCCGTCGTGCCGGAGTTCACCGTGTTCGTCGTCTGGGTGCTCTACGCGATCACCCAGGGCCACTGGGACTACTCGGACGTGCGCACCCTCGGCGTCCGCCTGCCCGGGGGCATCCCGGTGGAGGAGGTGCTCTTCTTCCTCGTCGTCCCGCTGTGCTCGGTGCTGGCGCTGGAGGCGGTGCGCAAGGTGACCGGCTGGGACGCCGGCTACCCCGCCGAGGAGGCCCTGCCCGGGGGAGAGGTGACCGGGCGGTGAGCTACTCGACCCTGGCCGTCCTCGCCGTCGTCGCCGTCCTCGTCGTCGACCTGGCCGTCTACCGGACGCGCATGGTGACGCGGAAGGTCTTCTGGACCGCCTACGCGATCATCGTGACGTTCCAGCTCCTGATGAACGGCGTGCTCACCGGCCTGGACGTCGTCACCTACGACGAGCGCACCATCTGGGGGCCGCGGATCGCCTACGCGCCGGTGGAGGACCTGCTCTTCGGGTTCGCCATGGTCACCCTCACCCTGGCCAGCTGGGCGGCGGTCAACCGGCGGGCGAACACGGCCAGGCGCCGCGGCTTGGGCACCGACACCCGCCGGTCGAGCACCCGGTAGTCGGCGCGCTCGATCTCGGTGAGGATCCCGCCGTAGAGGGCGGTGGCCGCCCGCACGCAGTCGCGCGACTCCGGCGCGAGCATCGGCGTCCCCGGGGCGGCGTCGTCGTAGCGGCGGCGCACGATCGCGACCATCTCGCGCATCAGCTCGCGGAAGCCGTCGTCGAACCGCTTGGCCTCGAGCTGCTCCCGGGTCACGCCGTGGGCGGCCATCAGGTCCTCGGGGAGGTACACCCGGCCGCGGTCGACGTCCTCGCCGACGTCGCGGAGGAAGTTGGTCAGCTGGAACGCCTCGCCCAGCGCGATCGCGTGCGGCGCGGCCTCCTCGCGGGGGACGCCCCGGGCCGTGCCCAGGACGGGGAGCACCTGCAGCCCGATGACCGACGCCGAGCCCCACATGTACCGGTCCAGGGCGGCGAGGTCGGGATAGCCGGTGATGTCGAGGTCGCTGGTCATCGCGGCCAGGAAGTCGACGAGGTGCTCGAGCGGGATGTCGTAGCGGCGGTAGGTGTGCACCAGCGCGAGCCGGACCGGGTCGTCGGACCAGCCCGCCTCCAGCTCGGCGAGCACGGCCCGCGACCACTCCGCGAGGTCGCCCTCGGGGTCGGCGCCGGGGTGGTCGACCAGGTCGTCGGCCACCCGTGCGGCGGCGTAGAGGGCGTGCACCGCCGGCCGTCGGTCGGCGGTGAGGAGGCGGGTGGCCAGGTGGTAGCTCTTCCCGTGCTCGGCGGCGATCGCCGCGCAGTGCCGGTACGCCGCGGCCAGCTGCTCCTGGCGGGCGGCCTGGGTGCCCGGCGGGCGGAGGGCGGTCACCGGCCCACCGGCCCGGTGATCCGCTCGGCCGCCAGGCGGCCGCTGATCAGCACCATCGGGACGCCGACGCCGGGCTGCACCGAGGAGCCGGCCAGCACCACGTTCTCCGGACCGCTGCGCGGCAGCGTCGAGGGCCGGAACGGGCCGGTCTGGCCGAAGGTGTGCGCCAGCGCGAACGGCGTGCCTGCGGCCATGCCCTGCGCGGCCCAGGTCTCGGGGGTGTCCATGTGCTCCACCTCGATCGCGTCGCCGACGCCGGTGAAGCCGCGGGCCTCCAGGGTCGCCAGCAGTTCCTCGCGGTACCGCGGCGCGAGCTCCGTCCAGTCCAGGTCGGGGTTGCCGCCGCTGCGCGGGTCCAGGTTGGGCGTGGGCGCGACCACGCTGAGCACCTGGCCGTCGTCGGGCGCCAGGCTGCGGTCGGTCACCGACGGCATGCTGATCAGCAGGCTGGGGTCGCTCATCGGCCGGCCGTCGCGGGTGAGCTCGTCGAACACCTGCTCCCAGGCGGCGCCGAAGCTGATGGTGTGGTGCGCCTGCCCAGGCACCTCGGCCCGGACGCCGAGGTGCAGGGCGACGCACGAGGGGGAGTAGACCGGCCGGCGCGGGCCCTTGAGCCCGGGCACGAGGGTGTGCGGCGCGTCGGAGGTGACGACGACGGCGTCGGAGGGCAGCCGCTCGCCGTCGGTCAGCCGGACGGCGCCGACCCGGCCGCCGCTGGTCTCCAGCTCGGCCACCGAGGTCCCGTAGCGGAAGACCACGCCGGCGTCGGCGGCCGCCGCGCCCAGCGCCCGGGGGACCGCGGCGATGCCGCCCTCGGGGTGCCAGACGCCCGCACCGATGTCCAGCTGGGCGATGACGGCGTAGGCGGCGATCGCGCGGAACGGCGAGACGCCGGCGTAGAGCGCCTGGAAGCTGAACAGCCGGCGCAGCCGGTCGTCGGCGAAGTACCTGCCGACGTGCCGGGACAGCCGGCCGAACCCACCACGGCGGGCCAGCGTGACCAGCTCGGGGCCGAGCAGGTCCAGCGGGGAGTCGAGGTTGCGGTCGATGAAGGTGGTCAGCTGCAGGCGGTAGAGCTCGGCGAGGTCGGCCAGGTAGCGGCGCAGCGCGTCGGCCTCGGCCGGACCGCACAGCGCGGCGACCTCGGCGGCGAACGCGTCGGGGTCGGCGTGCACGTCCAGGTGGGTGCCGTCGGCGTACTGCGCGCGGTAGCTGGTGTCCAGCCGGCGCAGCGTCAGCCGGTCCTCGAGCCGTTCCCCGACGGCGGCCAGGGTGTCGGCGACGACCTCGGGGGCGGTGAAGACCGACGGGCCGGTGTCCAGGGCGTAGCCGGAGCGCTCGATGCGCCCGGCCCGCCCGCCCGGGCCCTCGCCGCGTTCGACCACGGTGACCTCGCGGCCGGCGCCGCGCAGCCGCAGCGCGGTGGCGAGCCCGGCCAGCCCGGCCCCGACGACGACGACGCGATCGGTGCGACCTGGGACGGTGCGGACCATCAGGCGGTGCGGGTGGTGGCGGCGACGGCGAGCGCGTCGAGGGCGTCCCGGGCGTCGTCGGCGATGGGGGCGTCGGCGATGGCGGCCCGCGCCTCCACGGTGCGGCGGGTGATCCGCTCCTCCACCCGGTCGCGGGCGCCGGTGGAGACCAGCAGCGCGCGCAGGGCGTCGAACTCGTCGGTGCCCGCGTCGGGGTTGCCGAGCAGGTCGCGCAGCAGCCGGCGGCCGGCGTCGTCGGCGACCTCCTCGGCGAGGGCGATGAGCAGGGTCTGCTTGCCCTCGCGCAGGTCGTCGTCGGCGGACTTGCCGGTGACCGACGGGTCGCCGAACACGCCGAGGACGTCGTCGCGCAGCTGGAACGCCTCGCCCAGGGGCAGGCCGATGGCGGTGCAGGACTCGACCACCGCGGGGCCGGCGCCGGCGATCGCGACGCCGAGCTGCAACGGCCGCTGCACCGTGTAGCCGGCGCTCTTGTAGCGGGCGACCGTCAGGGCGCCCTCGGCGCCGGGCAGCCCACCGGCGGCACGGAGCAGGTCCAGGTACTGGCCGGCGGTGACCTCGGTGCGCATCGTGTCCCAGACCGCGCGCGCCCGGCCCAGGGCGGCCTCGGAGATCCCCGAGCAGCGCAGCATCTCGTCGGACCACACGAGGGCGAGGTCGCCGACGAGGATGGCGGCGCCGACGCCGAAGAGGTCGCGGTCACCGGAGAGGTCCTCGGTCGCGTGCCGGTCGGCGAAGCCGATGTGGGTGGTCCGCCGGCCGCGGCGGGTGCCGGCGGCGTCCATGACGTCGTCGTGGACCAGCGCGCTGGCGTGCACGAACTCCAGCGCGGCGACGGCCCGCAGCACGGCCGCGTCCTCCTCGCCCGCGCCGGCGCCGGCGTGCCGGGCGCCGCGCCAGCCCCAGTAGGCGAAGGAGGGGCGGAGCTTCTTGCCGCCCTCCGCGATGGCGCAGACCTCGTCGGTGACCGGGGCCAGCCGTGGGTCCATGGCGGCGAGCGTCGCGCGCTGCCGGTCGAGGAAGTCGGTCAGCGCCTCGGCGACGGCGGCGCGCAGCCGGTCCAGCTCTGCGGCGGCCAGGGTGGGGGCGGAGCGGGCGGACTCGCGCTGCTGCGCCCCGGCGATCATCTGTTCAGTATCGCCCAACCCGGCGGTGGCCGACCTCGTCAGCGTGGTCATGCCCGTGCTGCGGTCCATGAGGACCTCCGTCCGCGCTCTGTGGTGTGCGTGTTCCTGCCGCTCTTCGTCCCCGGACCCCGGTGCGGATGCACCCGGAGGGGAGGAAACCGGGAGCTGCCGGTCGGGTGACCTGGGCTACGCCCGTACCCTCGGCTGGCGTGACCCGGACCGTGCGCGAGCTGCTGGCCACCGAGCGCCCGACGTGGTCGTTCGAGTTCTTCCCCCCGAAGTCGCCGGAGGGGGAGGCGCAGCTGTGGACGGCGCTGCGCGAGCTCGAGCGCCTGCGGCCCTCCTTCGTGTCGGTGACCTACGGCGCCGGCGGCTCCACCCGCGAGGGCACCGTCGCGGTGACCGAGCGCATCGCCGCCGAGACGACGATGACCCCGCTGGCCCACCTGACGGCCGTCGACCACAGCGTCGCCGAGCTGCGACACGTCGTCAGCCGGCTCGCCGCGGCGGGCGTGCGGAACCTGCTGGCCCTGCGCGGCGACCCGCCGGGTGCCGATCCGCAGTCGGACTGGGTCGCCCACCCCGACGGGCTGCAGTACGCCTCTGAGCTGGTGGAGCTGATCCGCTCCATCGGTGACTTCTCCGTCGGGGTGGCCGCCTTCCCCGAGCGGCACCCGCGCTCGCCGGACTTCGACTCCGACGTCGAGTGGTTCGTCGCCAAGTGCCAGGCCGGCGCCGACTTCGCCATCACCCAGATGTTCTTCCGGGCCGAGGACTACCTGCGGCTGCGCGACCGGGTGACCGCGCGCGGCTGCGAGGTGCCGATCCTGGCCGGGGTCATGCCGGTCACGAACGTCCGGCAGATCACCCGGATCGTGGAGCTGTCCGGCCAGGCGTTCCCCGCCGAGCTGGCCGAGCGGTTCGCCGCGCTCGACGGGGAGGGCCCGGAGGCCAAGGCGGCGGTGCGGGCGCTCGGTGTGGAGGTGGCGACCGACCTGTGCGCCCGCCTGCTCGAGGAGGGCGTGCCGGGCATCCACTTCATCACCATGAACCGGTCGACGGCGACCCGCGACGTGTTCACCAACCTCGTCGGCCCCGACGGCGACGTCAGGGGCTGACGGCGCCCTCGAGCAGGTCGGCGGCGCGGGCGGCCGCGCGGCGGAGCCCCTCGCGCTCGGCGAGGTAGCCGCCGACCACGCCCACGACCGGCAGGTTCGACAGCGCCCGCGCGGCGAGCCGGCCCTTCGGGCGGGCGTCGAGCGCGTCGTCGATCCGGCTGAGCAGCCGGGCGGCGCGCCACAGGGTGCGGCCGGCGCCCCGGACGCCGGTGCGCTCCTCCCGCGGGCCGAGGGTGCCCTGGACGTAGGTGCCCTTGCCGCCCGCCAGCAGCGGCTCGACGCGGCTCGCGGGCAGCTCGCGGTCGAGCAGGACCCGGGCCAGCAGGGACACCCGCTCGGCGGGTGCGGTGACGTCGTGCTCCCCGGCCACGCCGAGCACCACGAGGGACTGCACCGCCGTGCCGACGGTGTTCTGCAGCGGCAGCAGGTCGGCGAGCTTGCCGGCGAAGCGGGGCGTAGCCGAGACGCCCGCCGCCACCCGGGAGACCTGGTCGGCCCACCAGCTGTCGCGCTGGTCGCGGGGGAGCGCGGGCGGCCGGCCGAGCCGGGTGGCCAGCGGGGTGAGCAACCGGTCGACCCGGCGCAGGACGTCGACGACGACGGCGTCGCTGAGAGGTGCAGCCATGGGCCGACCATGCCCCGGGCCGGACGCTTTCACCCACGGTGGTCCCCGGTGACCCCGTCAGTACGGCGGCGGGGCGGTGACGGCGACGAGGCCGGTCGGGGTGGTCACGGTGAGGGTGCCGTCCGCGTCGAGCCGGTGCCGCCACCCCGGTGCCTGGTGCTTGCCGCGGTGGTCGGTGGTGCAGTACCCGGCCAGGTTTCCTGCGCTGGTCGGGCCCGCGGGGTAGGGGTGGCTGTGGTCCAGCTCGCCGCCCCGGGGCACCCTCCGACGGCAGCCCGGGAACCGGCAGCGCCTGTCGCGGCCGCGCACGAAGCGGTCGAGCCCGGCGGACGGGCGGTAGCCGTCCGTGGGCCCGGGCGGGCCAACCCCCGGTCGGGCAGAGAGGTCGTGGCGGCAGCAGGCATCGTGCCGGCGGCAGGCGGCCAGGCCGCAGGTGCCCGCCCGGCGCAGTCCGGGGAGGTCGGTGAGAGCGACCAGCGCGCCGGTCAGCGCGTCGGTCAGGGCGATGCGCGGACGCTCGGCCAGCCCGCCCCCGCCGGTCGTGGACAACAGTTCGGCGATCAGGTCGCGTTGTGCCGCACCCACCGCCCGCAGTCCGGCGATGGAGTCCGCGGCGTCGGCGACACGTCCGCCGGGTCCCGCCCGCCAGGCGTCCTCGTCCGCGGTGTCGGCGACCGCGGCGGTGCGCACGGCCCGTTCGGCCCGGGCCAGGGCGCGGTGGGCGCGCTCGACCGCCTGTCCGGCGTCGTCGACGGCCCTATCGGCCGTTGCCCATCGGTTCGGCGGCCCGGGCGCCTGCCCGGCGTCGTCGACCGCCCGATCGGCCGTCGCCCGACGATCCGTCGGCTCCAGCTCGCCGCCGCCGGGTCCGAGGTCGTCATCGCCGGGCCCCGGGGCGCCGTCCTCGAGCTCCGGGTCGGTGCCCCCGGGCGACGGGTCGCGGTCGAGCGGAAGGCCGTCGAGGTCCTGCGAGGAGAGCGGGCAGGGCTCGGGATCCGGGTCGACCAGCTCGCCGGCCAGGACGCGCCGCTCCATCTCCGCCCACCAGCCCTCGAGTTCCCCCTGCTCCCGCTCCTGCCACGGGATCGGATCGGCCGGGCGCCCGTGATCCGCTCCGTCGCCGCCGGTCGGATCGTCCGGGCCCACCCCGGTCAGGGCGGCGAGGAACTGCCGGACCATCTCCGCGGGAATCACCTGGCCGTCGATCTCCCCGGCCTCGTCGCCACCGGACAGCGTGGCGATCGACGCCACCACGGTGAGCAGCACCTGAACCGGCGGCAGCTCGCTCTCACCGGGCCGCAGCACGAGGTCGAGCAGGCAGTCGAGCATCTTCTGCCCTCGGGTGCGCGGGTCGTCGTCCGTGGCCAGGGAGTCGGCGCAGGCGACCAGCGCCCGGTGCAGCGCCCGGGCCTCGGGCATGGTGGCGATCACGGTCAGGGTGGCCATGCCGTCGACGTCGTGCGGCCGCAGGTGGATGCCACGCTGCGCCAGGGCCTTCTCCAGCCGTCGCGCGGCGGCCCTGGCGTCCCGCCGCGCGACCTCCCGGCGTGCCTTGTCGCCCAGCTGAGCGGGGGAGACGACCCGGCCGACGGCCCAGCGCAGCAGCTCGGCCTCCACCTCCGCGCGGATGACGGCGTCCTCGATCGGGGCGACCTTGTCCAGCATCGTCCACAGATGCCCCGGGTGGAGTGCACCGGCCTCCAGCGCGGCCAGCGTCCCGGGCAGCCGGTGCACCAGGTCGAGCGAGCGGGTCAGCAGGGCATCGGCGGCCTGCGCGCTGAGGGAGAGAGCCACCACGAGTTCGCGCCCCGCCCACTCGCTCACCGCCCGCAGGTTGGCCGGGCGGGTGGCCCAGCGCTCGGCGCTCATGGCGCCCGGCTCGCCCTGCGCCCGGTCGGCCGTGGCCGGACGGTCCGCGGCGAACCGGGCCACCGCACGTGCCCGCAACGCGGTCTGGCGGGCGATCTCGCGGTCCGCGGCCTGGACCTCGCCCAGGGGCCCGTCGGACAGGGCCACCGGAGGTGCGAACTCGGGCCAGTCCGTGGAGGCGGTGGCCGCCCGGCGCCGTCGACCCGCCGCCACCGCGCGGCGGCGTACCTCGGCATACCAGTCGCTCGGCGCATCCGTGGACATGCGTTCGATCATATGTTCGAACAATCCGCGCAGCAAGCCGTCCACCAGCACTTTCTCCGTCGGTCGAGTGCCGCGCGCCGCGCAGGTGGGCCCGGCCGGAGCCGTAGCCTGCGCGCGTGGTCACCGCTGCCTCCGTCGTTGCCTGCCTGCTCCTCGCCGGCCTCGCCGTGCTCCAGCTCCTGCTGGTCGCCGGCCGGCCGCTGGGCCGGTTCGCCTGGGGCGGGCAGCACGACGTGCTGCCGCGCGGGCTGCGGGTCGGCAGCGCGGTCTCCGTCGTCCTGTACGCGGCGTTCGCCGTGGTGATCCTGCAGGCGGCCGGGGCGCTCGTGGTCCTGCCCGAGGCGGTGGCTGACGTCGGCATCTGGGTACTGACCGGCTACTTCGCCCTCGGCGTCCTGATGAACGGGATCTCGCGCAGCCGCCCCGAGCGGATGCTCATGACCCCCGTCGCACTGCTGCTGGCCGGCTGCTGCCTGGTCGTCGCGCTCGGCTGAGGCGCTCAGCCGCCCAGGCGGGCGCAGTCCGCGGCGGCGAGCGGCACCACCTCGTCGGCGGTCAGCTGCTCGACGACGATCGCCGTGACGACCGGGGCGGTCGGCAGGCCCTGGTGGGTCAGACGCGCCCCGGCGCAGATCGACTGGACGGGCAGGTTCAGCGCGCCGTCGAGCCGGGCCGAGCCGGGCGGCGTGACGACGGAGTCCTGCTCGGTCCAGAGCGACACCCAGTCGACCCCGTCGGGGGTCTCGTCCTCGTTCAGCCCGACCAGCAGGTCGCTGCCGGGGACCATCTGCCGGCACCCGTCCGGGCACCGGTCGGCGGCGAAGGCCCCGGCGAACCCGGCCAGCTCGGTGCCGTGGTGCGGGGCGCCGAGCGTGACCACCCGGCGGGCCACGTCGGCGTTGCCGTCGGCCACCCAGATCCGCGCCACCAGCCCACCGGCCGAGTAGCCGACGACGTCGACGCTCTCCGCCCCCGTGCGCTCCAGCGCGGCCCTCGCCCCGGCATCGAGGACGGCGGCGGACTCCCGCAGGTCACCGGTGCCGTCGCCGGGGACCGCGATCACGGTGACGTCCCGGCCGGCCGCCCGCAGCCGGTCGGCCAGAGGCTCCAGCACCGCGGTGTTGCCGCCGTACCCGGGCACGAGGAGGACCGGCCCCGGCTCCTCTCCGGCCGCGGGGAGCCGGACCGACGCCGCCGGGCCGTGCTCCCGGGTGAGCAGCACGACGGCGAGGGCCGCCGCACCCAGCACCGCCACCGCGAGGAGGACCAGCAGCAGGCGTCGCGTGGGGGAGGCGGCGGGCATGGCCCTACTGTCCCTGGTGGGTCCGACGGCCGGGGGAGGAGGCGCGGTGCTGACGCGGGACGAGTACCTGGCCGCCTGGTCGCGCTGGCACGGTGGCGCAGACACCGGCGCGCCGCTGGTCCGCGGCTGGCTGACGCTGGCGCACACGCTCGCCCGGCCGCTCGCCGCCCTGCCGCCGTGGGTGGCCACGGCCGCCGGCGTGCTGGTCGCGGCCGCGGCCGTGCCCCCGGCCGCCGCCGGTGGGGCCTGGCTGGTGCTGGCCGGCGTGCTGGTCGGGTTCTCCGGGCTGCTGGACAGCCTGGACGGCGCCCTCGCCATCGGCACCGGCCGGGCCTCGCAGCGCGGGTACGTGCTCGACTCCGTCGTCGACCGGCTCACCGAGGCCGCCTACGCCGCGGCGCTGTGGGCAGCCGGTGCGCCGAGCTGGCTCGCCGTCACCTTCGGTGCGCTGTGCTGGCTGCCGGACTACCTGCGGGCGCGCGCCGGCCAGGCGGGCGTGCACCGCACCGGCCCCATCTCGCTGTGGGAGCGCCCCACTCGGGTGGCCTTGGCCGGCTTCACCCTCGGTGGCGCCGGAGTGGTGTCCGGCCTGGAGGTCGCCGGGCTGGGCGCCGACCGCGTGGTGGTCACCAGCGGGGCCGCCGTCGGTGCCCTGCTGGGCGCCGTCGGCGTCGTCCAGCTCGGCCTCTGGCTGCGCGGGGAGCTCGGCGGGCCCGGCGAGGGGGACGTCCCGCCACCGGACTGACCGGCCGGGCGTGCACCTCGCCAGGGCACCGGCGGAAGGCGGCTCCTAAGGTGTTCGGTGCCCCGCCCCCTTCCAGGCCCTCGCAGCCGGCCCGCCGCCGTCGACGCCAGCCACACCTCTCCCAGGAGCGAACCCCGTGCCCGTCGTCGTCACCGGCTCCATCGCCACCGACCACCTGATGACCTTCCCCGGTCGGTTCACCGAGCAGTTCGTCGAGGGCCAGATGGAGAACGTCTCGCTCTCCTTCCTGGTCGACGACCTCGTGCAGCACCGCGGTGGCGCCGGCGCCAACATGGCCTACGGGCTGGGGCTGCTGGGTCTGACGCCGGTGCTCGTGGGCGCCGTCGGCAGCGACTTCGCCGACTACGACGCCTGGCTCACCCGGCACGGCGTGGACACCGCCGGCGTGCACTGGTCGGAGCTGAAGCACACCGCCCGGTTCGTCTGCACCACCGACGAGGCCAACAACCAGATCGCGTCGTTCTACTCGGGCGCCATGGCCGAGGCCTCGCAGATCGAGCTGGCGCCGGTCGTCGGCCGCGTGGGCGGCGCCGACCTCGTCGTCGTCGGGCCCAACGACCCGACGGCGATGGTGCGGCACACCCAGGAGTGCCGCGACCGCGGTTACCCCTTCGCCGCCGACCCCAGCCAGCAGCTGGCCTGGGCCGACGGCGAGATGATCCGCGAGCTGGTCGCCGGCGCCGAGGTGCTGTTCACCAACGAGTACGAGGCGGCCCTGCTGCTGCAGAAGACCGGCTGGACCGCCGACGAGGTGCTCGAGCGCGTCGGCTGCTGGGTGACCACCCGGGCGGCCGACGGCGTCCTGGTGCGGCGGGCCGGCGAGGAGCCGCTGACCGTCATCGCCGTCCCGGAGACCAAGCCGGTGGAGCCCACCGGCGGCGGCGACGCGCTGCGCGCCGGGTTCATCGCCGGACGGGCGTGGGGCCTGGGGCTCGAGCGGTCCACCCAGCTCGGCTCGGCCGTCGCGACCGCGGCCGTCGAGGTCGTCGGCACGCAGGAGTACGACCTGCCGCGGGAGAGCTTCCTGGCCCGTTTCGCCGAGGCCTTCGGGGCCGAGGCGGCCGACGAGGTCGCCGCCCACCTGCCCGGCTGATCAGCTGCCTCTGAGGCGTTCGCCGATCGAGGGGTCCTCGGCCCACCCGCGGTAGGGGATGCGGGCGATCTCTCGCACCTCGCCGATCGTCGCCCACTCGTTGCCGCCGAGGCGGGCCAGCGGGCGCAGCTGCTCGATGCGCGGGCGCCCGTCCCGCACCGCGTCGGCCCAGACGCTGACGTGCACCACCCGGCCGAGCACGACCGTGCTGTCGCCCAGCCGCAGCGTGCTGTGCAGGGTGCACTCGAGGGTGACGGGGGAGTCGGCGACCCGCAGCGCCGACACCTTGTCCGACGGCTCCAGCCGGACGCCGACGGCCTCGGCCTCGCTGATCCCCGCGGGGAAGTCCGTGCCGGTCGCGTTGATCTTCTCGAACAGCGCCTCCGGCGTGAGGCTCACGGTGAACTCGCCGGTCGCCTCCACGTTGCGCAGCGAGTCCTTCCGGCCGACCGAGGTGAACTGCACGATGGGCGGGTCCACGCAGGCGACGGTGTAGAAGGAGTGCGGCGCCAGGTTGTCCACGCCCTCGGCCGAGCGGCTGCACACCCACGCGATCGGGCGCGGCACGACCACGGAGTTCATCACCCGGTAGAACGCGCCGGTCTCCATCTGCTCCGGGTCGAAGGTGGTGCGCGGCCGGGACTGCTCGGGAGTGGTCACCGGGCCATCGTCGCCGAGGACACCGGGGTCGGCCCGGCGGGGTCGGCGGTCACCGTGCGACCGCGCCAGCGCAGCGTCCCGCGCCGCCGGCCGCGCACCGAGCCGACCATCAGGACGTCGAGCACCAGCACCGACAGCGGGTGCGCCAGCGCGTCGGGCCACACCCGGCTGCCACCGGCCACCCCGCTGGCCACCCGCCCGGCGACCCCGGCCAGGTAGCCGACCAGCCCCGCACGGGAGCCGGTCAGCGCGGCCGCCGGGGGCAGCACGTAGACGGCGGTCAGCGCCGCCGCCGCGGCCAGCCCCCCGGCCGGCCGGCCGCCGACCGACGCCCAGAGCGACTTGGCGTAGCCGTCGCGCACCTGCGGCCAGCCCTCGTACATCCGGCAGGCGGCCAGCCGCGAGCCGTCGACCGGTCCGCCGCGGCCACCGGACCGTTTGACGGCACGCAGCAGGGCGATGTCCTCCAGCACCTCGCCGCGGACGGCGGCATGACCGCCGGCCCGCTCGTAGGCGTCGCGGCGCACGACGAGGAACTGGCCGTTGGCGGCCGCCAGCGACGGCCGGGGCGAGCGCTCGGCCAGGCGCAGCGGGAGCGTCGTGATCCAGAGCCACGGGGCCAGCGGCTGCACCAGGCGCTCCGCCGCCCCCACCGCCAGCGGGCGCGGCCACGGCGAGACGAGGTCCAGCCCGCTGCCGTCCAGGACGTCGACAGCGGCGGCGATCGCGTCGGGGAACAGCCGCACGTCGGCGTCGACGAACACCAGCACCTCGCCGTCGCCCTGCGGTGCCGCGGCCGCGACCCCGGCGGCGCAGGCGTGCGGCTTGCCGAGCCAGCCGGGCGGGAGCGGGGGAGCGGTCACCAGGCGGACCCGCCGGTCGTGCACCGCGCGGACGACGTCGGCGGTGCCGTCGGTGGAGCCGTCGTCGACCACGACGACCCGGAGGCGGTCGAGCCCGCGCTGGTCGAGCAGGGCGGCCAGGCAGGCGCCCACCTGCGCAGCCTCGTCGCGTACCGGGAGGACGACCGTGACCGGCCGGCCGGACGACGGCGGGTCCGCCGGTGGACGGCGCAGCAGCGCGGCGTTGACCGCGGCGTGCGCGGCACCGACCACCGACACGGCGGCCAGCGTGCGCACCAGGCGACCGCTCACCGCCGCTCCCGTCGGTGCCGCGCCGCCAGGGCCAGGAGGACGGGCACCGCCAGCACCGCGCCCCAGGCGGCCGAGCCGGGCAGCCCCAGCCAGCCGGCGTGCGCCAGGGCCCCGCCGAGGGTCATCCACCCCAGCGCGAGGAACGGGGCCGCCGGACCGATCCGCGACGGGCCGGGGTGCCGCGTGCGGGCCACGAGCAGGTCGAGCAGGGTCATGAGCACCGCACCGGCGAACAGCCAGCCGGCCAGGTTGGTGAGCGGCACGGTGTCGATCCCGGGCAGGCCCGGGGAGGGGTCCGCCCAGGTCCAGTAGCCGGCCTGCACCATCTGCGGGTCCAGGACCACGTCCCAGGCGGCGAAGATCCCGGCCGCCCAGGCGATCCGGACCGGCCGGCGGCGGGGAGCGAGGTGCTCGGCCAGCAGCCAGCTCGGCCAGGCCATCATCAGCCAGGCCAGCGGCACCAGGAACGGGACGCCGAGCAGCGTGGGGCCCAGGGTGTCGCTGTAGGTGTAGCTGCCGTACGGGTAGCCGGTGGCCAGGCCGACCGACTCGAACGCCACCGACACGGCCCCGACGAGCAGGAGGACGGTGACGCCGGCGCGCAGCCCGCGGCTGAGCGACGCGTGCACCACCGAGAGCGTCGCGCCCAGCAGCACGATCGCCCAGCTGACCGCGTTCCGGGTGCCGCCGTCGGTGAGCGGATAGGCGATCGCCGTGCCGACGAGGGCCAGCGCCAGGGCCAGTGGCACCAGCCGGCGGACGGTCAGGTCGCGCGGCAGCGGGATCGCGGCGATCGACGGGATCACGGCCGCGCCCGGACCAGCCGGGCGGCGGCGCGGCGCAGGGTCCTGTCCGCCGCCGCGCGGGCGCGGGGGAGGGCCCGGCGGTCGGCGAGCAGCACCCGGGCCGCCGTCCGCCCCGAGTTGCCCGACACCCCGCCGCCGGGGTGCGTCGAGGCGCCGGCCAGGTAGAGGCCCGGGAGCCCCGGCACCCGGTAGCCGGACAGTCCAGGGGCCGGCCGGAAGGCGAACATGCTGGCCAGGCCCATCTCCACGTGCATGACGTTGCCCCGGGGCAGGGACAGTTCCCGCTCCAGCGCCAGCGGCGTCTGGACGTAGGTCTCCTGGACCGAGTCCGCGAAACCGGGCGCGTACCGGTCGACGGCCTCGATCAGCCGCTGGGCCTCGGTCTCGGCGAGGGCGTCCCAGTCGGCGCCGTCGGCCAGGGCGTAGGGGTACCACTGCCCCCAGATCGTCACGACGTGCCGCCCGGGCGGCGCCAGGGTGGGGTCGCTGGCCGAGAACGACATCGCCAGGGGCACCGGCTCGCGGGGAACCCGGCCGGCTCCCCAGTCGCCGTGCGCGGCGGCGAGCTGGCCGCGGTCGGTGCACAGCAGCTGCAAGCCGTGCAGCGCCTGCTCGGGGGCGACGCCGGGATAGGACGGCGGGGCGTCGGTCAGCGCCCGCACCACCAGGCCGAAGCCGTTGCCGATCGGCGGCGCCGCGTCGGCCAGCACCGGCGGGGCGTCGTCCCCGGCGAGGCGCCGGGTGACGTCGATGTGGCAGGCGGCGACCACGGCGGAGGCCCGCACGGTGCGGCCGGACCGGGTGCGCACCCCGGTCACGCGCCCGTCCTCGACCAGCAGCCGTTCGGCGCCGTCGCCGAGCACCACCCGGCCGCCGTCGGACTCCAGCCGGTGCCGCAGGGCCTGGGTGAGTCCGCCGGAGCCGCCCACGGGGTGGCCGGGCGGTACGTCGTGCAGCAGCGCCACCCAGCCCACCATCGCGGCCGTGCCGGGCTCGGACATGGGCGGGCCGGACTGCGCGCCGAACCAGGCCAGCGCCGCCTTGAGGCGCTCGCTGGTGAACCACCTGTCCAGCAGCGCGTCCCCGGAACCCAGGAAGTCGACGGCGAGCTCGCCGCCGGGGGTGCGCGGGCGGCCCTCGGCCGGGGCGCCCAGCGGCCAGAAGGAGCGGACCAGCCCGCCGGCGCTCGGCGCCCGGCCGAAGGAGGCCACCACCGCGCGGCTGCGCGGACCCCACACGCCGACGAACCGGCGGTAGGCGGCGGCGTCCTCCGGGCCGCAGGCGGCCTCGATGGAGGCGCAGGTGGCGTCCAGGTCGACGGAGAAGACCAGCGGGAGGCCGTCGGGGCCGGGGGCGCCGGGGGACGGCGCCGGCGCGAACCCCCACGGGTCGCAGTCGATGTAGCGCAGCCCGTGGCCGGCCAGGCCGAGCTCCTCGACGATGCCGCTGTGCCGCACGATCACGTGCGCGCTGGAGCCGCGGTCCACCCGGACCCCGGGCCAGCGCTCGACCGTCGACACCGCGCCGCCGAGCACGTCGTCGGACTCCACCACCTCGACCGACAGGCCCTCGGCGGCGAGGTAGCAGGCGGCGACGAGGCCGTTGTGGCCGGAGCCCACGACGACGGCATCCACGAGGACGTCGACGGGGCCGGAGGCGGGGGAGGGTGCGGTGGTCACGCTCGGGAGTTCGCCGCCGAGCCGTCCCGCGGATGCAGGGGCAGCCGGGCGCCGAGGATGGCGAAGGGGCGGGAGTCCCCGGGGAAGTGGTAGCCGCGGGCCAGGTCGACGAAGCCGTCGGCCCGGTACAGGCGGAAGGCCTTGGTGTCGGCGTCGGGCGTGGAGAGCAGCGCCACCGGGTGCGGCACGTCGACCAGCGCGTGCAGCAGCTGGCGGCCCAGGCCGAGGCTCTGGGAGTCGGGGTCGACGTGCAGCTCGCAGACCTCGAAGGCGCCGGGCAGCCACTTCTTCGCCGTCCGCCGGTCGAGCGCGGCGCGCACCTGGTCGTGCCACCACTGGCCGGGCGCGACGAGGTAGCCGTACCCGAACCCGACCAGGCGCTCGCCCTCGGACGTCTGCGCGAAGGCGCCGACGGCGCGGAAGCCGGGACGTTCGGTGTGCTGGATCGCGTAGCCGTACCGCCCGGCCACGATGCCGGAGTCGTAGCCCATGGCCACCCCGTAGATGGCCAGCACCTCGTGCATGTGCTCCCGCATCCACGGCGCGGGCAGCTCGAGGATCCGTGTGGCGGGCCGGGTGCCGGTCACAGCGCCGCCACCTCCGGGCGGGCGGGGGTGGTCGGTGCGGCGTCGACCGGCCCGTCCCCCACCTCGGCGGGGGTGCCGGCGGTGAGCCGCAGCAGCTCCTCGTAGTCGGTCGGGAAGACGGCGGCCGGGTGCCCGGCGGCGGCCCACACCCGGTCGTAGCGGGCCAGCTCGACGTCGACCAGCGTGCCCAGGGGGGCGGGGTGGCCCAGCGGCGCGACGCCGCCGGGCGGCTGGCCGGTGTGCAGGCGGACCTCGGCGGCCGGCGCGGGCTCCAGGGAGGCCACGCCCAGCAGGGCGGCGACCCGGCCGGCGTCGACCCGGTGCGCCCCGCTGGTGAGGATCAGCACGGGGGACCCGTCGGCGAGGAACACCAGGCTGTTGACGATCGCGCCGACCGGTACGTCGAGGGCGGCCGCCGCGGCGGCCGCGGTGCGGACCTCCTCCGGGAGGACGCGCACCTCGCCCCCGGCGCCGGCCTCGCTGAGGGCCCGGGCGACGGCGGCCACCCGGGGGTGCGGGGGTCGGCTCATGCACTGATCCTGCCACCGCTGCGCCGGGGGCGCGCCGGGCCGTGCGCGCGGCTTGACGACGCCAGGGCGCTCGGGTCTACTGGACACGTGTTCGAACAGACGTTCGAACACCGTGTGGCCCGTTCCGCCCGGCTCTTCCCCGCCGGTGGACGCCGGGTCGGCGTGCGCGGGGTGAGGCGTGGGGAGGTCTGTCATGAGCCGGGTGCTCGGTGAGGTCGTCGGTCGGGCCGGCGAAGAGGTGCAGGTCGAGCGCGGTCCGCTCGGGCCGGTGCAGTTCTGGCGCGGGCAGTCGCGCTACGCCGTCGGCGAGCTGCTCGACTCCTGGGTCGAGACGGCGCCGTGGTGGCTGCGCGACGAGAGCGCCGTCGGTGGCGCCTCCGCCGAGCTGGTGGCCCCCCGCGAGGTCTGGCGGGTCGAGGCGGTCCGCGCCGGCCGGTCGCGGATGAGCTTCGCCGGCGTGTTCGACCTCTCGTGGGACGCCTCGGCCAACCGCTGGTGGCTCGTCCGGGTGCACGACTGATGGGCGCCGCCCGGGCCGTGCCGGCCGCCCAGCTGCCGCTGCCCCCCGCCCTGCCTGCCGCCGCCACCGCGCTGCTCGGCCAGGCCCACCGCGGGCTGGCCGCGGCCGCCGCGGCCCCCGATCCGCGGGAGCGGTACGCCACCGCGCACCTCGCGGCCCTCCGCGCCGCAGCGGCGGTGCTGGCTGCCCGTACCCGTCCCGAGGCCGGCCGCCGCCGGCCGCGCAGCGCCTGGGTCCTGCTCGGGCAGGTGGCCCCGGAGCTGGGGGAGTGGGCCACCTTCTTCGCCGCGGGCGCGGGCAAGCGCGCCGCCGCCGAGGCCGGGTTGTCCCGTGCGGTCACCGAGCGCGAGGCCGACGACCTGGTCCGCGACGTGCGCGGCTTCCTCGACGTGGTCGAGGCGCGGCTGGACGTCGTCGGGCCCCGCTGCCCCCGGCCGCACGTGGTCGGCGGTCCGGTGTCCGGTGCTGTGTCCGGTGCTGTGTCCGGTTCCATGTCCCGGACCAGGCGGTGAGCGACCCCTTCGTCCACCTGCACGTCGCTTCCGGCTACTCCATGCGGTACGGGGCCAACCACCCGGCTGATCTGGTGGCCCGTGCCGCCGAGCACGGCATGTCGGCCCTGGCCCTCACGGACCGGGACGGGCTCTACGGCGCGGTGAAGTTCGCGCTGGCCTGCCGGTCGGCGGGGGTGCGGCCGATCTTCGGGGTGGACCTGGCGGTGGCGCCGGCGCTGGGCACGAGCGTGCCGCCGGCGCTCGCGCACGTGCTGGGGGAGGACCCCGCCACGGCGCGGGCCCCCCGGTCGCGGGCCGCGGCGTCCGCCCGCCGGGCCCCGGCGCGGGGTGGGGCGAGCGTCGACCCGCGGCTGCCCCGGGTCACCTTCCTGGCCCGGAACGGCGCCGGCTGGCGCTCGCTGTGCCGGCTCACCAGCGCCACCCATCTGCGCGGCACCCGGGGCGAGCCGGTGAGCTCGCTGGCGATCGCCGCCGAGCACGCCGACGGGCTGGTCCCGCTGCTGGGGCCGGACTCGCCGGTGGGGCGGGCGCTGCTGGCCGGTCGGGCCGACCTGGCCGCCGACCAGCTCGACGCCTGGCGGGCGGTGTTCGGGTCCGGGCTGGCGCTGGAGGTGGTGCACCACCGCGGCCGGGGTGACCGGCAGCGCGCGCAGGCGGCGCTGCGGTTCGCCGCCGAGCAGCAGGTGCCCGTGGTCCTCAGCAACGCGGTCCGCTACGTCGACGCCCTGGACGCGCCGACCGCCGACGTGCTCGACGCGGCCCGGCGACTGGTGCCGCTCGGTGCCCGGCACGTCGACCGCACCACCGCCGAGGGCTACCTGAAGTCGGGCAAGGAGATGGCCGAGGTCGCCGAGGACCTCGTCGGCCCCGACCGGGACGCCGCGTTGCGGCTGCTCGAGCGCACCGCCCGGCTGGCCGAGCAGTGCGCCGTCGACGTCGCCGGCGACCTGGGCGTGGGCACCGTCCGCTATCCCGAGCTCGACGTCGTCACCTCGCCCGCGGAGCGGGGGATGAGCTCCGCGCAGGTGCTGCGGGCCCGCTGCGAGGCGGGGCTGGGTCGCCGCGGCGTGACGCCCACGGCGCGGGTGCGGCAGCGGCTGGCCGAGGAGCTCGGGGTCATCGAGTCCCTCGGCTACCCCTCCTACTTCCTCACCGTCGCCGACGTCGTCGACCTCATTAAGAGCTTGAGGGTTCGTGCCGCGGCGCGCGGGTCGGGCGCCGGCAGCCTGGTCACCTACCTGCTCGGCATCTCCGACGTCGACCCGCTGCGGTACGGGCTGCTGATGGAGCGGTTCCTCTCCCCGCTGCGCCACCAGCTGCCCGACATCGACATCGACGTGGAGTCCGCCCGCCGGATGGAGGTCTACGACGCGGTCATCGACCGGTTCGGCGCCGACCGGGTCAGCTGCATCTCGATGATGGACACCTACCGGGTGCGGCACGCGATCCGCGACGTCGGCGCCGCGCTGGGGCTGCCGCAGGCGGAGATCGACGCCGTCGCCAAGGCGTTCCCGCACATCCGGGCCAACCAGGTGCACGCCGCGCTGCGCGACCTGCCCGAGCTGCAGGCGAGCAGGTACGGCTCGCGCCGGGCCGGCGGCACCGGCGACCTCGACCTGCTGTTCGACCTCGTCTCCCGGCTCGACGGGCTGCCCCGGCACATCGCGCTGCACCCCTGCGGCGTGCTGCTGTCGGATGCCACGCTGCTCGACCGCACCCCGGTGGAGAGCAGCTACCTCGGCTACCCGATGAGCCAGTTCGACAAGGACGACGTCGAGGAGCTCGGGCTGCTCAAGCTCGACCTGCTCGGCATCCGGATGCAGTCGGCGATCGCGCACGCCCTCGACGAGGTGGCCCGGGTGGACCACGAGCAGGTGGACATCGACGCCGTGCCGCGGGACGACCCGACGACCTTCGAGCTGATCCGCTCGACCCGCACGCTCGGCATGTTCCAGATCGAGTCCCCGGGTCAGCGCGAGCTGGTCGGCAAGTTCGGGCCGCAGACCTTCGAGGACCTCATCATCGACATCTCGCTGTTCCGGCCCGGGCCGGTGAAGAGCGACATGGTCACCCCGTTCCTCCTGGCCCGGAACGGCTGGCGCGACGCGGAGTACCCGCACCCCGACCTGGAGTTCGCGCTGGCCGAGACCGCCGGGGTGGTGGTCTTCCACGAGCAGGTGCTGCAGGTGGTGTCCCGGATGGCCGGGTGCACGCTGGCCGAGGCCGACGAGGTGCGCCGCGCGCTGGGGGAGAAGGACGCCCATCCCGAGGTGCGGGCCTGGTTCATGCCCCGCGTGCTGGACGCCGGCTACCCGGTGGAGGTCGCCGAGCAGGTCTGGCAGGTGCTGGTGGCCTTCGGGTCGTTCGGCTTCTGCAAGGCGCACGCGGCGGCGTTCGCGCTGCCCACCTACCAGTCGGCGTGGCTGAAGACGCACCACCCGGCGGCCTTCCTGTCCGGGGTGCTGACCCACGACCCCGGCATGTACCCGAAGCGGCTGATCCTCGACGACGCCCGCAACTTCGGGATCCGGGTGCTGGGCCTGGACGTCAACGCCTCGGCCGGCAGCTACCGCATCGAGCGCCTGACCAGCGACGACGGCGCAGACCCTGAGGATGAGGTGGAGGGTGAGACCGACGACCGGGGCGGGTGGCGGCGGCCTGAGTGGATGCCGGTGGCGATGCCCGATCCGTCGCGGTACGGCATCCGGCTCGCCCTGGCCGACGTGAAGGGCATCTCCGACGACGAGGTGGCCCGGATCGTCAACGGGCAGCCCTATCGGTCACTGACGGATTTCTGGTCGCGGGCGTCGGTGTCCCGGCCGGTGGTGGAGCGGCTGGTGCTGGCCGGCGGGTTCGACTCGCTGTACGGGTTCGGGATGCGGGACCGCGAGGCCGGCCGGCCCACCCGGCGACGCCGGCAGGTGACCCGGCGCGACCTGCTGCTGCAGATCAGCGAGCTGGACAGGTGGAGCCGCAGCGGCGCGCGGGCGAGCTCCAACGGGCAGCTGAGCCTCGACCTGATGGGGCTGGGTCTTCCCGAGGAGGAGGCCGAGGGGCAGGCGGCCGCGCCGTCCTGGGCGGAGAGCAGCGGGCTGCCCGAGTTCACCGACGCGGAGCTGGTGCGCGCCGAGCTGGAGGTGCTCGGGCTGGACGCCAGTCGGCACGTCGTCGACTTCTACCGGCCGTTCCTCGCCGCGCTGGGCGCGGTGCCGGCCGGAGAGCTGCTCGGCTGCCGCAGCGCCTCGGAGGTGCTGGTGGCCGGGGTCAAGGTGGCCACCCAGACGCCGCCGATCCGGTCCGGCCGGCGCGTGGTGTTCGTGACCCTGGACGACGGCTCGGGCTGCACCGACTCCACCTTCTTCGAGGACGCGCAGGGGCCGTACGCCGCGACGGTCTTCCACTCGTGGCTGCTGGTCATCCGCGGGGTGCTGCGCCGCACCGGGCCACGCGGGGTGTCGCTGCGGGCCACCGGGGCCTGGGAGCTACCGGCGCTGCACGAGGCCTGGGAGGCCGGTGGCATGGAGGCGGTGGCGGAGCTGATGGCTGCGGGGTGGGCGGGAGAAGGCAGGGAGGTCACCGAGCAGGCGATCACCGGGGCTGCGGCGTCGCGCAGCAGCCGGCCCGTCGTCGTGCGGCCGGTGCTGGTGCACCCGACGGGCTTCCGGATGTCGCCCTACGCCGACATCAAGCCGGCCGGCGACGACGCCGCGACCGCGGCCCGTCGTGCGGCGTCCGGGCCACCCCGCAAGCTCTGGCACTCCAGTCCGGGCAGCTCCGGCCACTGACGCGCCGGGCGTCAGGAGCCCGTGGCGGCAGTGGCCCTCTCGCGACTGCGCAGCAGGCGGACGGTGGCGGCCTGAGCGGCGGCGACCACCACCGCGCCGCCGACACCGACCACGTAGAAGGTCCAGACGGGCCGGCCGTGCTCGGCCGTGAACGCCCCGGCGAGGACCAGTGCGGCGATGGTCAGATCGGAGGCGTACCGCTGCTTGGTGGGCAGCGGCTGGGACACGCGCCACCACTGGAGCGGCAGCCGAGCCGACCGGGCGACCCACCCCGCCTGCAGGACGGCCACGACCACCGCCGAGAGGACCAGCACCAGACCGATCACGACCGTCATGCCCGGAACCTAACGGTTCCGGGCAGACGACCGGCGCCACTGATGCATTCACGACCGACGCGCCGTCTCTCGTCGTGACGCCGGCAGCCGACCGGCTCCCGGAGGTCGCTCTACGCCGACATCACGCCTGCCGGGGACGACGCGACGACACGCCGCCCGCCGCCCGCCGCCCGTCGTGCGGCGTCCGGGGCATCTCGCACGCTCTGGCACTCCAGCCCTGGCAGCGCCGATCACCGGGCGGAGCGGCCAGGATGGGGCCATGCCGCGTGACCTGCGCATCTGCTTCGTCGGCGACTCCTACGTGGCCGGGATCGGCGACCCCGAGCACCTCGGCTGGGCCGGCCGGCTGGCCGCCGCCGACGCACGCGACGGCCTGCCGTCGACGAGCTACGTCCTGGGCGTGCGGCGGCAGACCACCGCCGAGGTCGCCGACCGGTGGGCGGCCGAGTGCCGCCCCCGGCTGGCGGGCGGGGCGTGGGAGTCACGCGTCGTCCTCTCCACCGGGGTCAACGACACGACGGAGGAGGACGGCGCCCCGCGCCTGGCGCCCCAGCGGTCGGTCGCGGCGCTCACCCGGGTGCTGACCGGTACCGCCGCCGCCGGCTGGCCGCTGCTCGTGGTGGGGCCGCCCGCCGTCGCCGACGGGTTCCAGAACGAGCGCACCGCGGCCCTCGACGGCCGCTTCGCGAGCGCCTGCGCGGAGCACGGCGTGCCGTACGTCCCCGTCCTCACCACCCTCGCTGCCGACCCCACCTGGACGGCCGAGGTGGCTGCCGGCGACGGTGCGCATCCCGGCGCCGCCGGCTACGCGGTCCTCGCCGATCTCGTCCGCCCGCACTGGCGACGCTGGATCATCGGCTGACGGGCGGCGCGGTGGAGCGAGGCGCTCAGCCCTCGCCGTCGGTGGCGTCCTCGACCTCTTCCTGGACCTGGTCGACGCCCTCCTCCACGTTCTGCTCGACGCCGTCGTCGACGACGTCCTCCCCGCAGGCGGCCGTCGTCAGGGTCGCGGCCGCGATGGCGAACGCGGCCGCCGTCCGGCGGAGCAGTCGGGGGCGGTTGGTCGTGGCCATGGGATCTCCTCGGTCTGCGGCGAACCTGACCGCAGGTCTGTGCCCTCGCAGCGGCGACCGGTAAACGACCGCCTCCGCGCAGGGACGTCACCGATCAGTTCGGCGGGCCGGAACCGTCTATCCCTCGACCGGCGATCCGGCCGGACGCGAGAGAGGACCCGCCATGCCCACCCAGATCCCGTGCCTGTGGTTCGACGGCCAGGCCGAGCCGGCCGCCCGGCACTACACCTCGATCTTCCCGAACTCCAGCATCGGCGCCATCACCCGCTACGGGCCGGGCCTGCCCGCGCCCATGACGGAGGGCGACGTCGTGACCGTCGACTTCACCCTCGACGGGCAGCCGTGGACCGCGCTGAACGGCGGTCCGATGTTCTCCTTCACCGAGGCCGTCTCCTTCCAGATCGTCTGCTCGGACCAGGAGGAGGCCGACCACTACTGGGACCGGCTCACCGAGGGTGGCGAGGAGAGCATGTGCGGCTGGCTCAAGGACCGGTTCGGCGTCTCCTGGCAGGTCTTCCCGGAGGAGCTCCTCAGGCTGACCAACGACCCCGACCCCGGCCGGGCGCAGCGCGCCACCCTGGCCATGCTGCAGATGCGCCGCATCGACATCGCCGAGATCCGGCGCGCGGCCGACGGCGTCGCCGTCTGAGAGGAGCGGCACCGCGCCCGCCACTAGGCTTCGGTGGGTGCCGACCGTTCCCCCGTCGCCGACCGCGGCGAAGCTGCCCGCCCGCACCGCCGCCGTGTGGGCCGCGCTCGACCCGCTCGTCGGCGCCGGCACCGCGCTGCGGGTGCTGGACGTCGGCGGCGGCAGCGGCATGTTCGCCGTCCCGCTCGCCCGCCTCGGCCACACGGTCACCGTCGTCGACCCCAGCGCCGACGCCCTGGCGACCCTCTCCCGCCGGGCGCAGAACGACGGCGTGGGGGAGCGGGTGGTCGGCGTGCAGGGCGACGGCGACCTGCTGCACCAGGTCCTCGCCGACGACGACGGCTACGACCTGGCGCTGTGCCACTGGGTGCTCGAGGTCGTCGACGACCCCGCCGCCACCCTGCGGCAGATCGCCGGGGCGCTGCGCTCCGGCGGCCAGGTGAGCCTCGCGGCCGCCAACCGGGCCGGCGCGGTGCTCGCCCGCGCCGTCGCCGGGCACCCGGTGGAGTCGCTCGCCGTCCTGGAGGACCGGGACACGGCGCCCGGCCGGCCCGCCCGCCGCCGGTTCACCCCCGAGGCGCTGCTGGACCTCGTCGACGGCGCCGGGCTGACCCCCGGGGGGTGGCGCGGCGTCTCGGTCGTCGCCGACCTGCTGGAGGCGGCCTCCGGCGCGGAGCCCGACGCCGTCCGGAACCTCGAGCTGGCGCTGGCCGAGATCTCGCCCTACCGCGAGGTCGCCGCCGGCCTGCACCTGCTGGCCACCCGGCCGTGACAGCGGCGGCCGGCGCCTCCGTGCTCCCCGCCGACCTGCAGCGGCCCGCCTACGGCGCCGCGAGCCTGGCCGACGTCCTGCCCGGCGTCAGCGCGGCGCTCGGCGCCCCGGTGCACCGCGGGGACCTCCCGGCCGACCCGCTCGGCCTGACCGAGGCGCTACGGGGCGCGCGCCGGGTCGCGGTGCTGCTGGTCGACGGTCTCGGCGCCGACCTGATCCGGGCCCACGCCGACCTCGCGCCCACCCTGGCCGCGATGACCAGCCCGGCCGGCGACCTCGCCGCGCCCTGCCCCAGCACCACACCGGTCAGCCTCACCACCCTGGGTACCGGCCTGCCCCCGGGTTCCCACGGCGTCCTCGGCTTCGTCACCGACGTGCCGGGGGAGGACCGCACCCTCAACCACACGCAGTGGGCCGACGACCCCGACCCCACCGAGTGGATGGCGCAGCCCACCGTCTTCCAGCGCGCCGCCGCCGAGGGCGTGGCGGTCACCGCCGTCGGCCCGTGGGCCTACGCCGGCTCCGGGCTCACCGAGGCCGCCTACCGCGGGGCGAACTACACCGGCGCCGTCGGCCACGGTGACCTCACCGCCCTGATGCGCACCGCGCTCGACGCCGGCTCGCGGGCCCTCGTCTACGGATACCTGGCCGAGCTGGACCTGACCGGGCACGTCCGCGGCGTCGACTCGCCCAGCTGGCGGGCGCAGCTGGCACTGGTCGACGGGCTGGTGGCCCAGCTCGTCGACGGCCTGCCCGACGACGGCGCGCTGCTGGTCACCGCCGACCACGGGATGCTCGACGTGCCGGCGCACACCCGCTTCGACCTCGACGAGGAGACCGACCTCGCCGACGGCGTGCGGCTGCTGGCCGGCGAGCCCCGCGCCCGCTACGTGCACGCCGAGCCCGGCGCGCAGGCCGACGTCCTCGACCGGTGGCGGGAGATCCTCGGCGACCGCGCCTGGGTGGTCGGCCGCGACGAGGCGATCGCCACCGGCGTCTTCGGCCCCGTCGCCGACGCGCTCGCCGCCCGCATCGGCGACGTCGTCGCCCTGGCCCGCGGCAGCTGGGCGCTGGTCAGCCCGCGGCTGGAGCCGGGGCCGAGCCGGCTCGCGGCCTACCACGGGTCGCTGACCGCCACCGAGCTCGCGATCCCGCTGCTGGCCGCCCACGGCCGCGCCCTCGGCTGAGGGCCCGGCTCAGCCGACGGCCGGGGCCGGAGGGCGCGTCGACAGCGACAGGTGGTGCCAGGTGCGCACCCGCCCGGGCCGGGTCGCCTGGCAGGTCAGGTGCACGGTCTCCGGCGACGGCCGGCTCTCCACCACCACGACGACGGCGGCTCCCGCGGGCCCGGCGAGCGTCACCTCCCAGCGCTCCGCGCCCACGTCCGGGGAGTCCAGCCGGGTGACCCCGAGCGGCGGCAGGTCGTCGACGCCGAGCAGTCCCAGCTCCTCGCGGGCGTGGTGCTGGGCAGCCTGCGCGGGCGCGGCCACGCCGGCCCGGCCGCGCAGCCACGGCAGCGCCACCTGCCCGCGGGCGTGGGCGGAGACCACGAGACCGCCGTCGCCGGGCACCTGGCCGTAGTAGAAGCCGTGCGGCAGCACGAGCAGGTTGGCCGCGAACCGGTCACCGCCCAGGTGGCTGCACTCCCAGACGTCGGCCGGCCCCGGTGTCGGCAGGGCACGGGCCAGCGGCCGCCCGCGCAGGGCGCAGCAGGCGTCGTGCCCGCCGTGGGTGCAGACCAGGTAGGTGTCGCCGTGCGCCCGTTCCCCGACCGAGCCGTCCCACGGGGCGGTCACCAGCTCGTCGTCGGCGGACCGGACCGACCACCACAGGCCCTCGCGGCCGGGCCGGCTGTCGGCGTAGGCCCAGCGGCGGCCGGAGTCGGCCAGCCGGTCGCCGGGACGGCGCACCAGCAGCACCCGCACGCCCTCGCGGTCGGCCCGCTCGGCCAGCAGCGGCGCGACGGCGGCGTCGAACCGGGACTGCAGCAGCGCCTGCCGTCCCCACGGACCCGGCTGCTCGATCAGCAGCCAGCGGGACACGGGGGACGCCGTCGCGATCCCGGAGTCCGCGCGCGCCAGCGCCTGCACCGAGCACCGGGTGCCGTCCAGCCGGCCGGGTGGACGGGCGGGGAGGTCGGTGCGGCAGAAGTCGTCGGCCTCCGGGGGGAGCGGGCCGGTCACGCCCCCCACCGGGTCCGTCGGCTCACCGGTGTTCCCCGGTCGCGTGGCCATGACCGTCATCGTCCCTGGTCCGGGCGTTCCCGGGCACCGCGTCGGGCACCGTGGCGATCCCGTCGGTGACCAGCCTGCGGGCCAGCGTGATCCGGTCGGCGGGCTCGAGCCCGGGGAGGTCCCCGACCTTGAGCTCGCCCACCTCCAGCAGCGCGCTGAGCGCCGGCCCGACGTCGGCGGGGAACGAGTGCGACCGCCGGCCGGCGATCAGCGTCATGCCGCCCCCGGCGGCGTCGCGCAGCGAGCACCGCAGCCGCGTGCGCAGCCGCAGCACCGTGTCCGGCGTGAGCGCGGCCGCGGCGGTGGCCTGCGCCAGCGGTGCGACCGGCTCGGGGCGCACCTGCGCCCAGGAGCGGGCCCGCAGGCGGTCGGCCACCTCGGTCGGGTCGACGCGACCCAGCCACTCCTGCAGACCGGCGATCACGGCGGCGACGTCGCCGCGGATCGAGTCGGGGCGGGTCAGGTCCAGGCCGAGCGGCAGGGAGCCGCGCAGCTCCGGGTCCTCGGCGGCGAGCGTCCGCACCACGTCCAGCGCCGACTCGGCGGCCGCCCAGCGGGTCACCGAGTGGATGCCGACGGTCAGGTGGGCGCTGATCTCGCCGAGCGCCCGGGCCGAGTGCAGGTACCCGCGCGGCAGGTAGAGGGCGTCACCGGGGCGCAGCACCGCGTCGATGACCGGCTCGCGCTCGGCCGCGGCGGCCACCTCGTCGGCGCGGTCGTTCCAGATCTGGGTGCGCAGCGGGTCGGGGAGCACCGGCTCGTGGATCGTCCAGTGCTTCTCGCCGGCCACCTGCAGCACGAAGACGTCGTGCACGTCGTAGTGCGGGCTGAACCCGCGCGAGGACGGCGGGGTGATGTAGGCGTTCACCTGGGTGGGGTGGCCCAGGTCGGCGGCGAGCTGGTCGGCGAACTCGATCAGCGGCGGCCACAGCCGGTGCAGGCCCTGGAGCACCACGGTGCTGCCGTCGGCGAACAGGCGCAGCACGGCCTCCGACGACACCTGGTCGGCGATCTCGGCACCCGCGCCGCCGGAGGTGGTGAAGCGCTTGGGGTCGACGACGGCGCCGTCCTTGGCGATCCGCAGGAAGGGGGTCCGCAGGCCGCGGCGGGAGAGCAGCTCGTCGACCGCCGGGAGATCCAGGAGGTCGGTGAAGGAGTTGCCGGTGTCCTCGGCGCGGGTCAGCAGCGGGCGGCGGGCCCAGTACCGCTGCCCGAAGAGCTCCGGCTCCATGTCCGTGCACCGCCGCAGGGCGGGGCGGAGCAGCTGCTCCGCACCGCCCTGCGGGGTCGGGTCCTCGGTCAGGCCGAGCCGTCCGCGCCGCCATCGGCACCGCCGTCCGCGCCGCCGTCGGCACCACCATCGGCACCGCCGTCCGCGCCGCCATCGGCACCGCCGTCCGCGCCGCCATCGGCACCGCCGTCCGCGCCGCCATCGGCACCGCCGTCCGCGCCACCGTCGGAACCGCCGCCGGCGGCACCGCCGTCAGCAGGACCGTGGGCGCCGCTGTCGGCGCCGCCGTCGGCACCGCCGTCACCCGGGGTGGTCATGTCCTCGTCGAGCGCCACTGGCTCCTCCGATCCATCGACGCAGGCCGCCGGACGGCGGCCCTGCGGAGCCTGCTGTACCTCACCTGCTCGGCAGCCACACATGGCCGGTGACCTGGGCGGTCGGGGTCCGGCGGACCGCGTGCCGGACGCCGGGCGCGGCCCACCGCGATGCATCTCGTTCGTGTTACAGCTCGCGACGGTCGCGGTCGGCGCGGGGCTCCCCGGGCATCCCTTCCCGTGCACATGAGACGACGCACGAGACAGGAGAGGTCATGACCGAGGGTCGAGTACGTACCGAAGGATTCAACGACGACGTGGACCGTGAGCAGACCGCGACCCGGGTGGAGCCGGTAGCGGGCGCTACGCGCACGGCACCCCCGCCGGTCTTCCGCACGGAGGAGCGGGTCGAGCGGCCCACCCAGGTGTCGGTGGCGCCGTCGCGGCGCGACCGCGTCCGCTGGGGGCCGGTGTGGGCCGGCCTGGTGGTGGCGATGCCCACCTTCCTGCTGCTGCAGCTCGCCACCCTCGCACTGGGCTGGTGGGACATCGGCTCGTCCTCCGGCAACAGCGCCGACTGGATCAGCGGGGTGAACGGGCTGATCGCCCTGTTCCTCGGCGGGCTGACCGCGGGCGCGACCGCGGTGTGGCGCGGCCTCGCCGACGGACTGCTGCACGGCATCCTGGTGTGGGCCCTGACAGTGGTGGCCCTGCTCGTGCTGACGCTGTTCGGCGGTGGTGCCCTCCTCGGGTCGCTGGCCGGCGTGGTCACCGACGTCGGCGGCATCGACCGGGCGAACCTGCCCGACGTCGCCGCCGGCCAGGCGGCCGACGTGGCCCGCTCCGCCGCCGGCTGGGCAGTTCTCGGGCTGGGCCTGTCCATCGCCGCCGCCTCCCTGGGCGGCATCGTCGGCGCCAAGATGTGGCCGAGCAAGCGGGACGCGGAGGCCGACCGGATCTCGGTCGGCTGATCCGGCACGCCGGGGCGGTCCTGAATCGGCCGCCCCGGCACGGACCCGCTATCGTCCCCGCTGTCGAACACGTGTTCGACGGAGGAGTGGGGAGGGGGTCGTGGGCAGCGTGTCCCGAGCGGCCGGCTGCACCGTCCTGCACGTCGACATGGACGCGTTCTTCGCCAGCGTCGAGGTGCGCCGCCGGCCCGAGCTGGCCGGCACGCCGGTGATCGTCGGTGGCGCCGGCAACCGGGGTGTGGTCACCTCGGCCACCTACGAGGCCCGCCGCTACGGGGTGCACGCGGCCATGCCCACCGCCCGGGCGCTGCGGCTGTGCCCGACGGCGACGGTCCTGCCGGGGGACATGGCGCTCTACACCGAGGTGTCCCGGTCGGTCATGGCGCTGTTCCGGTCGATCACGCCGCTGGTCGAGCCGCTCTCGCTGGACGAGGCGTTCCTCGACGTCGCAGGCGCCGGCCGCCGGCTGGGCGACGCCGTGGCGATCGGCGAGTACGTCCGGGCCCGGGTCTACGACGAGCAGGGCATCACCTGCTCGGTCGGCGTCGCCGGCACCAAGTTCGTCGCGAAGCTCGCCTCCACCCGCGCCAAGCCCGACGGGATGCTGGTCGTCCGCCCGCCGGAGGTCATGGGCTTCCTGCACCCGCTGCCGGTGAACGCGCTGTGGGGCGTGGGCCCCAAGACCGAGGAGACGCTGCTGCGGCTCGGGCTGCGGACGGTCGGCGACCTGGCGCACGTGCCGGCGCGGACCCTCCAGCGGGCGCTGGGCGCGGCGGCCGGCACGCACTTGCACGAGCTGGCGTGGGGACGCGATCCGCGCCGGGTCGTGCCCGACGAGCCGGAGCGGTCCACGGGCGCGGAGGAGACGTTCTCCTCCGACGTCGACGACCCCGCCGTCATCCACCGGGAGCTGCTGCACCTGGCCGAGCGCACGGCCGGGCGGCTGCGCTCGATCGACTGCCTGGCCCGCACGGTGAGCATCAAGGTGCGGTTCGCCGACTTCGCCACGATCACCCGCAGCCGGACGCTCGGCACCCCCACCGACGTGGGGAAGGAGCTCTACGACACCGCCCGGGCCCTCTACGACGCCCTGGGCCTCGAGCGCGCCCGCATCCGGCTGGTCGGCGTGCGGGCCGAACGGCTCGTCGACGCGGGGGCGGCCCCCCAGCAGCTGGAGCTCGGGGCCCGCGAGCACGGCCGCCGGGACGCCGAGCTGGCCGCAGACCGCGCCGCCCGCCGGTTCGGGGCCGGCGCCGTCCGCCCGGCCACGCTGCTGCACCGTTCGGGGCGGCCCGGGGGAGCGGGCCCCGGAGCTGCGCGGACGGGCCGCCGCGCCCACCCGGAGGGATGATCATCACCGTCCGTCCGGCGGGTCGCCGGGCCGTCGCCTTTCGCCGCTTGCGAACGGCTCGTATCCTCGGTCATACCGTCGGCGGGAGCCTCCGACGGCTTCGCCCCACCCTGGAGGTCGACGTGCCGCTCTCCGAGCACGAGCAGCGTCTGCTGGAGCAGATCGAGCGCGCCCTCGTCGATGACGATCCCAAGTTCGCTTCCTCGGTCCGCACCGGCGATCGCCGTCAGAAGGCCCGCCGCATGCTGCAGCTCGGCGGGCTGCTGGTCCTGGTCGGCTTCGCCGTCCTCGTGGCCGGCGCCGTCACCAGCTCGGTGCCCCTCGGGGTGCTGGGCTTCCTCGTCGCCTTCGGCGGCGCGACGCTCGGCGTGCTGAACTACCGCGCCGCCACCGGCGCGGTGGTCGAGTCCGCCGGTCCGGCCGGTCCCCGGGGGTCCTCCGCGGCCGGTCGGGGAGGCCGCACCCGCGGCCGTCAGCCGATGAAGAGCCGCCTCGAGGAGCGCTTCCGCCGCCGCTACGACCAGTAGCCGCACCGCGTTCAGCCGCCGGCCGTCGTCCTTCCGGGACGGCGGCCGGCGGCGTTCCGGGCCCAGCGCGCCGTCGTGTCCCGGACCCCGCTCACCAGCGAGACCGGCCACACCCGGGCCCGCAGGCGCCGGGGCCAGGGCTGGGCGCCGACCAGCGCCTGCCGCGCCGTCCGCAGCGTCGCCGCCAGCCGCGGGTCGCCGGGCGAGCTCCCGGGCCGCCCGAACGTGGCCGTCTCCTCCGCCCGCGCCAGCTCGCCGAACGCCGCTGCCGCCCCGGGGGTGGCCGCGTCGGTGAGAGCGCCGGCGATGCGGCGCGGGGTCCACGACGGGTGCAGTCGCATGCCCAGGTCCACCGCGCTCGCCGTCAGCTCGTCCCACAGCTGCGCCGCGTCACCGCCGGCCAGCCGGCGACGGCGCTGCAGCGCCCGCAGGCTGCCGGGGAGGATCAGCAGCACCGCCGCGAGGGTCACCGCGCCGACGCCCGCCAGGACCGGCCGCAGCGACGTCGCCTCCTCCGGGCGGGCGGCCGCCTGGGGGGCCGCCTCCGGCACGCGGTCCTCCCGCGGGACCTCCACCGGCGGGGCGGCGGTGGGTGCCGAGCCGGGGGCGGTCGGGGTGACGTCCTGCTCGGCCGAGGTGCGCGGTGACCACGGCAGCTGCACCCGGCGGTCGACCGCGATCGGCGTGGGGTCGAACGGCACCCAGCCGTACGCCTGGAAGTAGACCTCGACCCACGCGTGGGCGTCGTCGCTGGTGATCAGCCGCGAGCCGTCGTCCTGCACCGAGCCCGGCGTGTAGCCCATGGCCACGCGTGCCGGCATGCCCGCCTGCCGCACCAGCACCGCCATCGCCCCCGCGTACTGCTCGCAGTAGCCGCGCTTGAGGCGCAGGAAGTCCACGAGGTCGTCGCCGGAGGTCCCCGGGGCGGTGGAGAGGCTGTAGACGAACCCGTTGCTGCGGTCGGTCAGGTAGGCCTGGATGCGGCGGACCGCCTCGTACGGCGTGGGAGCGCCCGACGTCAGCTGGGCGGTCAGCTCGCCGATCGCCGGGTCGAGCGGGGGGAGGGCCGCGAAGCGCTCCTGGACGGGGCGGTCCGCCGCCATCGGCGGGGCGCCGGAGAGCAGCTCCGCGGAGGGCCGTGGCTCGTTCGCCGTCACGCGGTACCGCTGCCCTGCGGTGGTCACGTCGCGGCCGAACACGGTGCCGGTCGGGACGTCGAACCGCCAGTCCTCGGCGTTCCCCGCCACCTGCACCGACAGGGGGGAGGTGGGGACGGGCAGGAACCGGTCGTCGTGCTCGAGCACCTCGATCTCGGCGGTGACCGGCCGGGCGAGCTGGCGGGGCGGCAGCGGGGCAAGGCTCTCGGCCTCGGCCACCGTCCGCTGGCCGTCGAGGTTGCTGAGCGTCCAGCCGTCGACCGGGTCGTACTCGTCGAGGGCGACGGCGCGCAGGTAGCCGAGGTCCTCGACCGACGCGTCCACGCGCAACAGGTCGATCGGCTCGCCGCGGGTGAGCTGCCCCCGCAGCTCGGCCGCCGGGTCCAGCGCCGTCCCGGTCGCGCCGCCGGCGCCGCCACCCAACCCGGTGGCGAAGGAGCCCTCCTGCAGGGTCGGCACCAGGGGGCCCAGCACGAGGGCGGCGGCCAGGGCGGCCACTCCTATGCGCAGCGCCGCGCCGGTGCCGCCGGTCCAGCCGTGCAGCCCCCCGAGCACGCGCCGCTGGTCGGCGCGCAGGAGCACCGCGAACCCGATCGCGGGCGCCACCAGGGCCGGCAACCCCACGGCGCCGGTCACGGTGGCGACCGGGACGCAGACCAGGACCAGCAGCGCCAGGCCGGCCAGCGCCCCGCGACGGCCCGCCACGGTGACCAGGTCGACGACGACCGCCACCAGCCCCACGAAGAGCGTGGTCAGCGCGAGCAGCCCGGTCAGCGGCAGCGCGGGGGTGGCCTGCTCCTGCATCTCCGCCGTGCCGTCGGAGAGGACGCCGACGAGGTCGCCGACACTGCCCGGCGTGGGCAGGAGCCCCGCCACCGCCCGGTCGGGGGCGAACAGGGCGGTGAGGACGCAGAGCACGAGCGCCACCTGCCCGACGGGGACCAGCAGCGTGCCCAGCCGCTCGGCCGGCCAGGCGGTCGCCCGGCCTTGCGACAGCCCCTGCCCGGCGCCGCGCAGGAGCAGCCCGCCGGCCAGGACGACGGCGACGACGGCGGCCACGGGCAGCACCCAGGCGGTGGAGGAGAAGACCGGGGTGAGGGCGAACGCGCCCAGGAAGGTGGCGGTGGCCGCGGCGAGGGCCGAGGGCACGTCCGGGCGGGTCACGCCGGCACCCCGCGGGGAACGCCGCCCAGCGCCGCCCACACGTCGGCGACGCCGCGGTCCGCGGTCGCCGTCGCCACCTGCCAGCCGGCGGCGGTGAGCAGGGCGGCCGCCTCCTCCCGGGCCGTCCGGAGCACGTCGGACCCGCCCGCGGGGCGGCGGCCGCGCGAGGAGGGGTCGGCCCAGCCGGTGACGTCCACGAGCACGGCGACGTCGGTCGCCGGCCCCGGCCGCAGCTGCACCAGCTCGGCCACGTCGTCGGGGCCGACGGCGCCCAGCAGGCAGATCAGCGGCCCGTCACCCGCGGCACGGCAGGCGGTGGTGACGGCGTCGTGCAGGCCGGCCACCCGCGAGGGCCGCACGGTCGCCAGCCGGTCGAGCAGCTCGTCGGCGCGCAGCCCGGCCCGGCCCGGGGCGGGGGCGAGCTCGCCGGCGTCGGTGACCACCCGGACGTCGGATCCGCGGCCGGCCAGGGTGACCCCGATGCTCGCCGCCGCCTCGACCAGCCACTCCAGGCTGTCGGCGGGCGGGCAGTCGTCGCCGGCCGGGCCCGGGGCGGCGCCCGCGTCCGGGCGCAGCGGCGCGACGAGGTGGGCGCGGGCGCGGGTGTCGAGAAGCAGGGTGCCCTGGGCCCGCCAGGGGCGTTCCTCCAGCCGCACCATGAGCTCGCCGGTGCGCGCGGTGACCTTCCAGTGCACCTTCCGCAGGTCGTCGCCGCGCCGGTAGTCCCGCACGCTGACGTCGTCGTCGCCCTGCGCGCTGATCGCCCGGTGCGAGCCGTTGCCACCGCGCCCGGAGCCGGCGCCGGGGCCGCCAGGGCCGAGCGGGCGCACCCGGGGGACGACGACGAGCGGGGCGGTGCCGGTGCCGACGGCGGTCCGCTCGACCAGGCCGAACGGGTCGACCACCCGCAGCTTCAGCGGTCCCAGCTCGTAGCGGCCCCGGAAGCGGCCCGTGACGGTGTACCGCAGCGGTGTGGTGGCGCCGGCGGCGAGCCCCGAGACGGTGAACCGGGGGGATCGCCCGAGGGCGGCGGGCAGCTGCTCGGTCAGCAGCCACAGCCCGCCGCGGCGGGTGTCGGTGCTGCCCAGCTCCAGGACGACCTCCGCCGGCGTCCCGCGCGGCACCCGGGCAGGCGTGGCGCTGCGCCGCGTGGTGACCAGGAACCGCCCGCGGACGACGCCGAGCGCGGCGAGCAGCGGCAGCGCGAGGACGAAGACGGCCAGCTGCACGAGGGGCCGCTCGCCCAGGACCGCGCCGGCCAGCGCCAGCGCGAGGCCGCCGCCGACCAGGCAGCGGCCGCGGACGGTGAGGGCGGACAGGGCCCGCCCGGGAGCTCCGCGCACCGCCTCAGCGTCCGCGGAGGACGGGGACCGAGGCCAGCAGCTGGGCGACGACGTGTTCGGTGCTGCGCCGCCCGACCGCGGCCTCGCTCCCGAGCAGCAGCCGGTGGGCCAGCACCGGTACGGCCAGTGCCTGGACGTCGTCGGGCAGCACGTGGTCACGACCCTGCAGGGCGGCCGAAGCGCGGGCGGCGCGGAGCAGCTGGAGCCCCGCCCGCGGGGAGGCGCCCAGCCGGAGGTCGGGGGAGCGGCGGGTGGCCTCGACCAGGGCGACGACGTACCGCCGCACCGCCTCCGAGACGTGCAGCCGGCCGACGGCGGCGACCAGCGACCGGACGAGCGCGGCGTCGGCGACCGGGCGCAGGCCGGCGAGCGGATCGGTGGTGGCGCGGTCGTCCAGCATCGCCAGCTCGGCGGCGGGATCCGGGTAGCCCATCGACACCCGGGCGGTGAAGCGGTCCCGCTGCGCCTCGGGGAGGGGATAGGTGCCCTCCATCTCCAGCGGGTTCTGCGTGGCCATGACCATGAACGGCCGGGCCAGCTCATAGCTGACGCCGTCGACGGTGACCTGGCGCTCCTCCATGCACTCCAGCAGCGCCGACTGGGTCTTGGGGGAGGCCCGGTTGATCTCGTCGGCCACCACGATGTTGGCGAACACGGCGCCGGGCTTGAACTCGAACTCCCGGGTCTCCTGGTCGTAGACGGCGACCCCGGTGACGTCGCTGGGCAGCAGGTCGGGGGTGAACTGGATCCGTCGCACGCTCGCGTCGACGGAGGCGGCCAGCGCCTTGGCCAGGGTGGTCTTCCCGACCCCCGGCACGTCCTCGATCAGCAGGTGGCCCTCGGCCAGCAGGACGACCAGCGCCAGCCGGACGACGTCGTCCTTGCCCTGCACGACGCGGGCGATGCTCGCCGCTATCCGCGCGCCCTCCGCAGCGACATCGACCGACGCGTCGGCCGTCCCGTCAGCGGCCCGTGTCGCCTCCGTCACCACTCCACCGTACGTCGCCACGGCGTCGTGACGGGGTGTCGCGATCGCGCAGCTCAGCGCTGCGCGGACGGCCCGCGGACCGGAGTGGGGCCGATGGGTCACGACACGGCCTCAGGTGGCGTCCAGTGGGGGCCAGTGGGTTACTGTGTCGTCCGGTGGGGAGGCAGGGACCGTCCAGGGGTCGCTGCGGAGCCAATGGAGGACAGATGCAGGGGGTGATCCGGTGTTCGTCGGCAGCTACCCCCTGCGTCTCGACGAGAAGGGCCGGCTCGCCCTCCCCGTCCGCTTCCGCGAGCAGGTGGCCGACGGCATGGTGATCAAGAAGGGCCAGGAGCGCTGCGTCTACGGCCTCACCATGGCCCGGGTCGCCGAGCAGAGCGCCGCGATGGCCGCGATGGCGCCCTCGGACACCGCCCGCGCCCGCATGGCCGCCCGCATGAGCTTCGGGTCGATGGTCGAGATCGAGCCCGACAAGACCGGTCGCATCACGCTCCCGGCGAGCCTGCGCGAGTACGCCGGGCTGGACCGCGACGTCGTCGTCGTCGGTGTCGACACCCGCTTCGAGATCTGGGACGCCGCCAACTGGGAGGCCTACGTGGCCGAACTGGAGGCCGCGTACGCCGACATGGAGAGCGAGGGGATGCCGACGCTGTCGTGATCCCGGGGAGCACCCCACCCGCCCCCACCGGTCTCCGCGCCGCACCCCGTTCGAGCCGCCTTCCCCGCGGCTCGACCGGAATCGGGCCCCAGCCGCCTTCCCCGCGGCTCGGTCCCACGCAGCGGAGCACCGCGCAGGACATCGGGTAGCGCCGGCCCAGACCGGCGTGGGTGACCCCACCCGCCCCGCGGGGCGCCACCTGACGCTCTTCCCCGACGCCAGGCGGACCCCGCGGGGCCGGGTACATCCCCGATCGGCCCACCCCCGCCCCACTGCTCCCCACGATCCCCACCCCGCCCCACCGCCCCCCTGCGCCCCACCCGCCCGATCCCGCACCCCGCGCGCCGGTGGATCCCCCCGCCACCCCGAGCCGCGCGGCACCATCGCGGGAAGCGCCCGGACAGTTCGAGAGGCAGCAGACGATGAGCACCACCGGACCTGCCGCGGCCCCGGGCCCGTCGCAGCCACCGGTGCACGTCTCGGTCCTCCTCGACCGCGTGACCGAGCTCCTCGGCCCGGCCCTCGCGGCCGACGGCGCCGTGCTCGTCGACGCCACCCTCGGGCTGGCCGGTCACACGCTCGCGCTGCTGGACGCCCACCCCGGCCTGCGCGTCATCGGCCTGGACCGCGACCCGGACGCGCGCGCCGAGGCAGCCCGCCGCATCGAGGCCGCCGGCCACGCCGCCCGCACCACGCTGGTCCCCGCCGTCTTCGACGAGCTGCCCGAGGTGCTCGACCGGCTCGGCGTCGACGAGGTCCAGGGCGTCCTCTTCGACCTCGGCGTCTCCTCGCTGCAGCTGGACCGCCCCGACCGCGGCTTCAGCTACTCCACCGACGCCCCGCTCGACATGCGGATGGACCCGGGCACCGGGCGCACCGCGGCCGAGGTCGTCAACACCTACCCGCCGAAGGACCTGGCCCGCGTGCTGCGCGTGTACGGCGAGGAGCGCTTCGCCTCCCGCATCGCCGCGGCGATCGACCGGGAGCGGGTCCGCGAGCCCTTCACCGGGACGGCCCGGCTGGCCGAGCTCGTCCGCGAGTCCATCCCGGCCGCCACCCGGCGCACCGGCGGCCATCCCGCGAAGCGGACCTTCCAGGCCCTGCGCATCGAGGTCAACGACGAGCTCGGCGCGCTGGAGCGCGCCCTTCCCTCCGCGATCGACGCCCTGGCCGTGGGCGGCCGGGTCGCGGTCATCACCTTCCACTCCTTGGAGGACCGGATCGTGAAGCAGACCCTCGCCGCCGGCGCGGCCGACCGGACCCCACCGGGGCTGCCGGTGCCCCTGCCCGAGTACGGGCCGGTGCTCCGCCTGCTCACCCGCGGGGGAGAGGCCCCCGGTGACGACGAGGTCGCCGTCAACCCCCGCGCCGCCTCCGCCCGCGTGCGGGCCGCCGAGCGCATCCGGCGGGCGGCATGACCAGGGCCGCCGCCGTGCGCGCCACGGCGCCCTCCGAGACGGCCACCCGCGGGACGGCCGCCCGCACGCACGGCAGCGCGCGGACCTCCACCGCCGCCCGGACCGCCACCGCGCGGACCGGCACCGCGCGCACCGCCCACGCCGCTCCGGCCGCCCGGGCGTCCGCGCCGCGCACTCCGGCGCCCCGGTCCGGTGCTCCCCGTGCCGCCCTGCGGCCCGACCTGCGCCTGGTGCCCGCCGGCACCACGGCGCCCCGGCGCCGCAGCCGCGCCGGCCTGCTCTCCCGTCGCGGGCCCTTCGTCCTGATCGTGGTCGCGCTGCTGGCCCTGACCACCGTCGGCCTGCTGGTGCTCAACACCGCCATCGCCGTCGACTCGCTCAAGGCCACCCAGATGCGGGCCGAGAACGCCGCCCGTGCCCAGACCGTGCAGGGCCTCGAGCAGCGGGTGGTTGCCGGCGAGACCCCGGTCGAGGTCGCCCGTGCCGCCGCGGCCGCCGGCCTGGTGCCGGCCGGCATCGCCGGCTACCTCGTCCTCGGCCCGGAGGGCACGACGACGATGCGCGGGACGCCCGAGCCGGCTCCCGAGCCCGAGCCGGCCCCGGAGCCCGCCCCGGCCGCCGAGCCCGCCCCGGCACCCCCGGGCGGGAACTGAGCCGTGCCGAACAGCGTCCGTGGACCCGGTGACGGTCCCCGCGCCGCCCGCCCGTCGTCCTCCGTCCGCGGCGGGACCGGCCCCTTCGTCTCCCGCCGGGAGCCCGGAACCCGGCACAGCCGCGGCGCCGGCCTGTCGGTGGAGCAGCGCGGCCGGCGCAACCGGTGGGGGCTGGCCTTCCTCATCACCCTGCTGGTGCTCGTGGTCGGCCGGCTCGTGGTGCTGCAGGGCATCGACGGGGCCGCGTACGCCAGCGCCGCCGAGCAGGACCGGCTGCGCACCTACACGGTCGCGGCGCTCCGCGGCCAGGTGCTCGACCGCGAGGGCCACCCGCTGGCCTACACCGTCGACGCCTCCCGCGTCGTCGCCGACCCGACGGTGGTGCGCGACCCCAAGCGCGCCGCCCTGGCCCTGACCACGCTGCTCGACGTCCCCGTGCCCGAGCTGACCGAGAAGCTCTCGGGCGAGGGTCGCTACGTCGAGCTCGCCACCCAGGTCCCGCCGGAGACGGCGAAGCTGGTGGAGGAGCTGGAGATCCCCGGCGTCCTCCTGAAGGACGACCCCGTCCGGCTGTACCCCGCCGGCGCGGTGGGCGGGCAGATCGTCGGGTTCGTCGGCCGCGAGGGCGCGGGCCTGGCCGGGATCGAGCAGGCCTACGAGGAGCAGCTCTCGGGCACCGACGGGCAGCGCACCGTCGAGGTGGGCAGCGGGGGCAACCCCATCCCGTCGGGCATCGACGAGTCCACGCCGGCCACCGACGGCGACGACGTCACCCTGACCCTCGACCAGGACTTGCAGTTCGTCACCGACACGCGGCTGGGCGAGGCGTGCGCGGACGGCGCCACCACCCGGGCCTCCGCCGTCGTCCAGGACGTGCGCACCGGCGAGGTGGTCGCCATGGGCTCATGCCCTGGCTACGACCCCGGCGCCTACCGGACCACCGACCCCGACCTGCTGGGCAACCCGGTGCTCTCCGACGTCTTCGAGCCCGGCTCGATCATGAAGGCGGTCACGCTGGCCGCCGCCGTGGAGGAGGGGCACGCCACGCCGGACCGCGTGCTGTCGGTGAACGGCCACATCGATGCGGGTGACCGCGTGGTGCGGGACGCCCACGACCACGCCCCGGTCGACTGGACGGTCACCGGCATCCTCGCCAAGTCCAGCAACGTCGGCACGATCATGCTGGCCCGCGAGGTCGGCGACCAGAAGCTCGAGGAGTACCTGCGGGCCTTCGGCGTGGGGGAGCCCACCGGCATCGAGCTGCCCGGTGAGAGCCGCGGCATCCTGGAGAGCTCCGCGGACTGGACGCAGAGCCGGGCGGCCAACATCCCGATCGGCCAGGGCGTCTCGGTCACCACGCTGCAGATGGCGTCGATCTACCAGACGATCGCCAACGACGGCGTCCGCGTCGAGCCGCGGATCGTCCGGTCGGTCACCGGCGCCGACGGCACGGTGCGGCCGGCCCCCGAGGGCGAGCGGACCCGGGTGATCAGCGAGTCCACCGCCGACGACCTGGCCTTCATGCTGGAGGCGGTCGTCGGGCCCGGGGGGACCGCGCCGCTGGGCCAGATCGAGGGCTTCCGGGTCGCGGGCAAGACCGGCACCGCCCAGCGCGCCAACCCCGAGACCGGCGGCTACGCGGGGGGCGGGTACGTCACCACGTTCGTCGGGTTCGCCCCGGCCGACGACCCGCAGTACGTCGTGGCCGTCGAGCTCGAGCGGCCGACCAGCAACGCCGAGGGCGGCCAGGTCGCCGCCCCGGTGTTCGCCGACATCATGCGAGCCGCGCTCACGGCCGACGCCGTGGTGCCCTCGGGGACCGCGCGTCCCGAATTCCGCCTGACCGGTTCGCCCTGAGCCGCGACCCCGGCAGCCGCCGCTCCGCCCGCAGCCGCACCGCCCGAGGCCGCACCGCCCGAGGCCGCACCGCTCGTCCCGCCTCCCCGGCCGCGACGCGGCGTGCGCGCGCGCATGCCGGATGCACCGGCACCCGCCGGTAGATTGGAGCCCCGTGACCCCGACCGACGCCGGGGCGACCCCGCCGCCCGCGGGGAGCCGCCCGCTGCCTCTCGCCGATCTCGCCGACCTGGTGGGCGACCCGGTCGTTCCCGCAGCAGGCGCCGCCCCCGGAATCAGCGGGGTCACCCTGGCCTCCGGCGAGGTCCGTCCCGGTGACCTGTACGCGGCGCTGCCGGGCGCGCGCACGCACGGGGTCCGCTATGCCGCCGACGCCGTCGACCGGGGCGCGGTCGCCCTGCTGACCGACCCGACCGGCCGCGACGACGCCGTCGCCACCGGGCTGCCGGTGTGCGTCGTCGAGGACCCCCGCGCGGTGCTCGGCGCCGTCGCCGACCGGGTGTACGGGCAGCCCAGCTCGCGGATGACCGTCCTGGGCATCACCGGGACCAACGGCAAGACCACCACCGCCTACCTGGTCGAGGCCGGGCTCGCCGCGGCCGGCCGGTCCACCGGGCTGATCGGCACCGTGCAGACCCGCACCCGGACCGCCGACGGCGCCGTCACCGCGCTGCCGAGCGTCCGGACGACCCCCGAGGCGCCGGCCCTGCACGCGCTGCTGGCCGGAATGGCCGACGCCGGGGTGTCCGCCGTCGTCATGGAGGTCTCCAGCCACGCCCTGGTCCAGGGACGGGTCGGTGGGGTGCGCTTCGCCGCCGCCGGCTTCACCAACCTCGGCCGCGACCACCTGGACTTCCACGCCGACATGGAGGACTACTTCCAGGCCAAGGCGATGCTGTTCGACGGCCGGGCCGCCGTCGAGGTCGTCGACGTCGACGACCCCTACGGTCGGCGGCTGGCCGAGCGGCCGGACCGGCGCCCGGTCACCGTCTCCAGCGCGGGTCTGCCGACCGCCGACTGGACCGCCTCCGACGTGGCGACGGCGCCCGGCGGCGGGTCCACCTTCACCCTGCACGGCCCCGGCGGACGGCGCTGGCCGGCGCGGCTGCGGCTGCCCGGCCGGTTCAACGTGGCCAACGCGCTGCTCGCCGTCGCGCTGCTCGACGGTGTCGGCGTGGCCGTCGAGGACGCGCTGGCCGGGCTTGCCGACACCGTGGTGCCCGGTCGGATGGAGCCCGTGGACGCCGGGCAGGACTTCGTCGCCGTCGTCGACTACGCGCACACCCCCGATGCGGTGCGCACCGCGCTCGCCGCCCTGCGGGCCGCCACCCCCGGCCGGCTGATCACGGTGCTCGGCTGCGGTGGGGACCGCGACCCGGGCAAGCGGCCCGACATGGGCGCCGCGGCCGCCGAGGGCAGCGACGTGCTGGTGGTGACCGACGACAACCCGCGGTCGGAGGACCCGGCCGCGATCCGGTCGGCCGTGCTCGCCGGTGCCCACGAGGTGCCGGACGGGGCCCGGGCGGAGATCATCGAGGTCGGCGGACGCCGGGACGCGCTCGCCGCGGCCGTCCGCCTGGCCCGGGCGGGGGACACCGTGCTGGTGGCGGGCAAGGGGCACGAGACGGGTCAGGAGGTCGCGGGGACGGTGCACCCGTTCGACGACCGCGAGGTCCTCCGGCAGCTGCTCGCCGGGACGCCGGCATGATCGCGCTGACCGTGGCCGAGATCGCCGAGGCGACCGGGGGACGGGTCGAGGGCGACCCCGCGACCGTCGTGACCGGCGCCGTGACCCTGGACTCGCGAGCCGTCGCGGCCGGCGACCTGTTCGTCGCAGTGGCGGGGGAGCGGGTGGACGGGCACGACTACCTCGGCGCCGCTGTCAGCTCCGGTGCCGTGGCCGCGCTGGTCACCCGGCCCGACCCCGCGCTGACGTGCGTCGTCGTCGACGACGCGGTGGTGGCGCTGGGCCGGCTGGCGGCCCTCGTGCACGGGCGGCTCACCGCCGGCGGGCTGCGCACGCTGGCGATCACCGGCTCGTCCGGGAAGACCTCCACCAAGGACCTGCTCGGGCAGGTGCTGGCCACCGCCGGTGCCACCGTCAGCCCGCCCGGCTCGTACAACAACGACATCGGCCTGCCGCTGACCGTCCTCTCCGCCGACGAGGGCACCGAGTTCCTCGTGCTGGAGATGGGCGCCCGGGGGCCCGGCCACATCGCCCGCCTGTGCGGGGTGGCCCGGCCGCAGGTCGGCGTGGTGCTCAACGTCGGCTCCGCGCACCTCGGGGAGTTCGGCAGCCCCGACGGCATCGCGCAGGCCAAGGGCGAGCTCGTCGAGGCGCTGGACGAGGACGGGACGGCCGTGCTGAACGCCGACGACGCCCGCGTGCTCGGCATGGCCCCCCGCACCCGGGCCCGCGTCGTGACGACCGGCCGGGGCGAGGAGGCCGTCGTGCGCGCCACCGACGTGACGCTGGACGGGTCGGCGCGCCCCCGGTTCACGCTGGTGACCGCGGGGGAGCGGCACGCCGTCGCGCTGCGCGTCGTCGGGGAGCACCAGGTCGCCAACGCGCTCTCGGCCGCCGGCGCCGCCCTGGCGGCGGGGATGACGCCGGAGCAGGTCGCCGGCGCGCTGTCCGCGGCGGAGCCGCGCAGCCGCTGGCGCATGGAGGTGGACCGGCGGGACGACGGCGTCATCGTCGTCAACGACGCCTACAACGCCAATCCCGAGTCGATGCGCGCCGCCCTGGCCGCGCTCGCCGGGTTGCCCGCCACGCGGCGCATCGCCGTCCTCGGCGCGATGGCCGAGCTCGGCCCCGACGCCGACGCCGAGCACGTGCGGCTCGGCCGCGACGCCGTGGCCGCTGGTGTCGACGTGGTCATCGCGGTGGGTCCGGATGCGGTAGGCATAGCGGAGGGCGCGACCGCTTCGGGGCGGCGCGCAGGAGAGGAGTCGGTGCACGTGCCGGACCGGGCCGCTGGCCTCGAGCTCCTGTCGGAGCTGCTGCGCCCGGGGGACGTCGTCCTCGTCAAGGCCAGCCGCTCCTACGGCCTGGAGCTGCTCGCCGCCGACCTGCTGGGTGGGCCTGAGTGAGAAGCATCCTCATCGCGGCGGCCGTCGGGCTGATCGTCTCGATCCTGCTGACGCCGCTGGCCATCCGCGCCTTCCGCCGGCAGGGCCTGGGCCAGGAGATCCGGGACGACGGCCCCGAGAGCCACCTGTCCAAGAAGGGCACGCCCACGATGGGCGGCACGGTGATCGTCGGCGCCACCGTCGTCGGGTACGTCGTCGCCCACCTGGTCTTCGTCGGGCAGACCGGCTGGGGGTTCACCGCCACCGGGCTGCTGCTGCTGTTCCTCATGGTCGGCATGGGCACCGTCGGCTTCCTCGACGACTACCTGAAGATCCGCCACCGGCGCAGCCTCGGGCTGAACAAGACCGCCAAGCTGGTCGGTCAGCTGGTGGTGGGCGTGACCTTCGCCGTGCTGGCGATCAACTTCCCCAACGACGGGATCACCCCGGCGTCCACGGTGGTCTCCTACGTCCGCGACATCGCGCCGCTGGCCCTGGGCCCGATCGCGTTCGTGATCCTGGCCTACCTCTTCATCGCCGGGTTCTCCAACGCCGTGAACCTGACCGACGGCCTGGACGGGCTGGCCGCCGGCTCCTCGGCCATGGTGCTGGCCTCCTACATCGTCATCTCGTTCTGGCAGTTCACCCACGACTGCGCCAACGAGCTGATCACGGGCTGCTACACCGTGCGCGACCCGCTGGACGTCACGCTCGTGGCGGCCGCCGGCATGGGGGCCTGCCTGGGCTTCCTGTGGTGGAACACCAGCCCGGCGCGGATCTTCATGGGCGACACCGGCTCGCTGGCGCTCGGCGGCCTGATCGCCGGGCTGGCGATCGTCACCCGCACCGAGCTGCTGCTCGTCGTGCTCGGTGGCCTGTTCGTCGCGGTCACCCTGTCGGTGGTGATCCAGGTGGCCTTCTTCCGGGCCACCCGCCGCCGGGTCTTCCGCATGGCCCCGTTGCACCACCACTTCGAGCTTGCCGGCTGGACGGAGAACACCGTCATCGTCCGGTTCTGGCTCGTCACCGGCATGGCGGTCGCCTTCGGGCTCGGCCTGTTCTACGCCGACTGGCTCAACTTCGTGGGCCTGTGAGCGGACAGGGGCGTGAGCATCGCAGCGAGGCGGCCGACGACAGTGAGCGAGCATCGCAGCGAGGAACGAGCGAGGAGCGGAGCGATCGCGGAGTCGGCCTGGATGTCCGAGCGAGGAGCGGAGCGCACCGCGGGAGCGAACCGGACAGTGCTGTGAGCGGGGCAGGCAGCTCGTTCGCCGGCCGCACCGTCCTCGTCGCCGGGCTCGGCGTCTCCGGCGTCGCCGCCGCCCGGGCGCTGCTGGCCGACGGTGCGGGTGTGCTGCTCACCGACGCCGCCCAGCTGCCGGCCGTCGCCGAGCTGACCGCGGGCGGCGCCACCTGGCTGGGGGTCACCGACACCGTGCCGCCGGGCGTGGACCTGGTGGTCACATCGCCGGGCTGGCGCCCCGACTCGCCGCTGCTGCTCGACGCCGCCGAGCGCGGCGTGGAGGTCGTCGGCGAGCCGGAGCTGGCCTGGCGGATGCGCATCGCGGGCCCCGGCGGGACGCCGGCCCCCTGGCTGGCGGTCACCGGCACCAACGGCAAGACGACCACGGTCACGATGCTCGAGGCGATCCTGCTGGCCGACGGACGGCGGGCGGTGGCGGCCGGGAACGTCGGCCGACCCCTCGTCGAGGTGGTCACCGCGAAGGACGACGACGGCACCCCCGCCTTCGACGTCGTCGCCGTTGAGCTGTCGAGCTTCCAGCTGCACTGGTCGTCCTCGCTGGCCCCCGCCGCGGCCGCCGTCCTGAACGTCGCCGACGACCACACCGACTGGCACGGCTCGTTCGCTGCCTACCGCGACGCCAAGGCGCGCATCCTGGAGCGCTCGCCGGTGGCGGTCGGGGACGCGGGTGACCCGGTCGCGGCCCGGCTGGTGGAGGGCCACCCGGGTGCGGTGACGGTGACGCTGGACGAGCCCCGCCCCGGTCAGCTGGGGGTCCGGGCCGGCGCGCTGCTCGATCGCGCGTTCGCCGACGACCCGGCCGGTGAGGTGCTCATGGAGCGCGCCGACCTGCCGGTGCCCGGTCCGCACAACACCGTCAACGCGCTGGCCGCCGCCGCCCTCGCCCGCGCGCTGGGCGTGCCGGCGTCGTCGGTCGCCCGCGGCCTGGCCGGGTTCACCGGCGGCGCGCACCGCAACGTGCTCGTGGCCACGCGGGACGGCGTCGACTGGGTCGACGACAGCAAGGCGACCAACCCGCACGCGGCCGGCGCCTCGCTGGCGGCCTACCCGCGGGTGGTCTGGATCGCCGGCGGACTGCTCAAGGGCGCGGACGTCGACCCGCTGGTCGCCGCCGTCGCCCCGCGCCTGGCGGGGGTGGTCCTGCTCGGCCGCGACCGGGAGCTGATCGCCCGTTCCCTGGCCCGACACGCGCCGTCGGTCCCGGTGGTCGACATCCCCAGCGGGAACGATGGCCGGATGGACGCAGGCCGGGAGGACGCCGCGACGACGATGACCCGCGTGGTCACCGCCGCCGCGTCGCTGGCCCGGCCCGGCGACACGGTGCTGCTGGCCCCGGCCGCTGCGTCCATGGACGTCTTCCGCGACTACGGCCACCGCGGCCAGGCCTTCGCCGACGCCGTGCGGGCCCTGGGGTGAGCCGATGACCAGCACCCGGACACCGCTGCGCCAACCCCGGACCGCCCGGCTCCGCGCCGGGGCCCGCCCGGGAGGCTCGAGCGCCGCCCGGCGCCCGCCCCGCTGGACGGGCCCGGCGTGGCTCGACGGGCCGATGACCAGCTGCCACCTCGTGCTCGGCTCCGCCGGGCTGCTGCTGCTCATCGGCCTGACCATGGTCTTCTCCGCGTCCGCCATCGAGGCGGCGCTGGACGACGAGCCGGCGTGGGCGCCCGGCGTGAAGCAGCTGGTGCTGGCCTGCATCGGCCTGGGCGCGATGGTCGTCGCCATGCGGTTGCCGGTCGGGCTGATCCGCCGCTGGGCACCGGTCGCCCTGCTCGTCGTCGTCGGGCTGCTGCTGATCGTGCTCATCCCGGGGATCGGCCAGGAGCGCAACGGCGCCCGGCAGTGGATCCCGCTGGGCGTCACCGACTTCCAGCCCTCCGAGCTCGGCAAGCTGGTGTTCGCCCTGTGGGGGGCGCACGTCCTGGCGCTGCGCGAGCGCTACCTGACCACCCAGTCGCTGCTGGTGCCGGTCCTGCCGGTGTTCGGCGTGCTGTCGCTGCTGCTGATCGCCGAGCCCGACTTCGGCGGCGTCGTCAGCCTGGGCCTGGTGCTGGTCGGGCTGCTCTGGGCCGGCGGCATGCCGATGCGCTGGTTCGGCGCCTTCGCCGGCGTCGCGGCGGTGCTGGTCGCCCTCATGGTCTGGGTGGCGCCGTACCGGATGGAGCGGATCACCGCCTTCCTCGACCCGTTCGCCGACCCGACCAACACCGGGTTCCAGGCCATCCGCGGCATGTACGCGCTGGCCACCGGCGGGCTGTGGGGCGTGGGCCTGGGCAACAGCAAGATGAAGTGGAAGATCCTGCCCGAGGCGGAGTCCGACTACATCTTCGCGATCATCGGCGAGGAACTGGGTTTCCTGGGCTGCCTGGTGGTGGTCACCCTGTACGGCGTGCTCGCCTACGCGGGCTTCCGCATCGCCCGTCGCTCGGCCGACCGCTTCGTGCAGCTGGCGTCGGCGGCCATCACGGTGTGGCTGATCGGCCAGGCGACCATGAACATGGGCTACGTGGTGGGCCTGCTGCCGGTGACCGGCGTGACGCTGCCGCTGATCTCGGCGGGTGGCACGTCGCTGATCCTCACCCTGTTCATCGTCGGCCTGCTGGTGCGCTTCGCCTGCTCCGAGCCCGCCGCCGTCGAGCACCTGCGCACGGTCGAGCGCGGCCGGCTGGCCCGGCTGCTGCTGCCCGCCCCGGCCACGGCGGTCGACCCGGTGCGCCCCCGCCGGTTCGACGGGTCGGCGGAGCCGGTGCTGCCCGTCGTCGGCGCCGTCCGCACCCTGCTGCACGCCCGCGGGGCCGAGGCCCGGCGCACGCCGGCGCGCACCGGGACGCCGCGCGCCCCCCGGCCCGACCGTGCCGTGCGGCCCGACCGTGCCCCGCGCACCGACGGCGCCCCCCGGGCCGGTGCGCCGCGGGCCGGTGCGCCGCGGTCCGGCGCCCCGCTGCGACGCGAGCCCGAGCCACGCCGTCGTCCCCGGGACGACCGGTGAGCGGCCTGCGCTCGGTCGTCCTGGCCGGCGGCGGCACCGGCGGGCACATCGAGCCGATGCTCGCCCTCGCCGACGCCCTGCGCCGCCGTGGCGGCGACGACCTCCGGATCACCTGCCTGGGCACCGCCCGCGGCATGGAGACCCGGCTCGTGCCCGCCCGCGGCTACGACCTGCGGCTGATCCCGCCGGTGCCGCTGCCGCGCAAGCCCACCCCCGAGCTGCTCCGCGTCCCCGGCCGCGTGCGCCGCTCGGTGAGCGAGACGCGCGCCCTGCTCGACGAGCTCGAGGCCGACGTCGTGGTGGGCTTCGGCGGGTACGTCGCCCTGCCGGCGTACCTGGCCGCCCGGAGGTCGTGGGGGCGGGCGGGGACACCGATCGTCGTGCACGAGCAGAACGCGCTGCCCGGACTGGCCAACCGGATCGGCGCGCGCCTCGCCGCGCGGGTGGCCGTGACGGTGCCCGGCACGCCGCTGCACCGCGGTGAGCACGTCGGGATGCCGCTGCGCCGGAGCATCTCCTCGCTGGACCGCGCCGCGGTGCGGGCCGAGGCGCGCGCGGAGTTCGGGCTGGACGCCGACCGCCCCACGCTGCTGGTCTTCGGCGGCTCGCAGGGCGCGGCCTCGCTCAACCGGGCGGCCGTCGCCGCCGCCGACGCGCTCACCGACGCCGGGGTCCAGGTGCTGCACGCCCGCGGTCCCAAGAACACCGGCGTCGTGGTGCCCGAGCGGCCGGCCGGGCGCGCGCCCTACGTCGTCGTCGACTACCTGGAGCGGATGGACCTGGCCTACGCCGCGGCCGACCTGGCGCTGTGCCGGTCCGGCGCGGTGACCGTGGCCGAGCTCTCGGCCGTCGGGCTCCCGGGCGCCTTCGTGCCGCTGCCCATCGGCAACGGCGAGCAGCGCCGCAACGCGCTGCCGGTCATCGAGGCGGGCGGCGGGCTCCTCGTGGAGGACGCCGACCTCGGCCCCGGGTGGATCACCGGTAATCTCCTCCCTCTGCTGACCGACCCCCAGGCGCTCGCCGGGCTGGCCCGCCACGCTGCGGCGGCCGGCGTGCCCGATGCCGACGAGCGGCTGGCCGACATCGTCTGCGAGGTGGCGAGCCGATGAGCGCTGACGACGTCGCCGCCTGGAGCGGCCCCGTGCCGTCCCTGCCCGAGCTGGGCGCGGTGCACTTCATCGGCATCGGCGGTGCCGGGATGAGCGGCATCGCCCGGATCCTGCTGGCCCGCGGCGTGCGCGTGTCGGGCAGCGACCGACGGGACAGCCCCACGCTGCTGGGTCTGCGCGCGCTGGGCGCGCGGGTCGAGCTGGGCCACGACGGCGCCCACCTCGGCGACGCCGACACGGCCGTGGTCTCGACCGCGATCCGGGGCGACAACCCCGAGCTGGTGGCGGCGCGCGGGCGCGGGCTGCGGGTGCTGCCGCGGGCGGTCGCGCTCGCCGCGGTGATGGCCGGCCGGCGGAGCATCGCCGTCGCCGGCACGCACGGGAAGACCTCCACCACCTCGATGCTCACCGTCGCGGTGCAGGCCTGCGGGGTGGACCCGTCGTTCGCCATCGGCGGCACGCTCAACGAGTCGGGCAGCAACGCGCACGCCGGCGAGGGCGACGTCTTCGTCGCCGAGGCCGACGAGAGCGACCGCTCCTTCCTGCTCCTGGCCCCGTTCGCCGCGATCGTGACCAACGTCGAGGCCGACCACCTGGACAACTACGGCGACCTGGCCGCGGTCGAGGCCGCGTTCGACCGCTTCCTGCAGACCGTCGACCCGGCCGGTTTCGTCGTCGTCTGCGTCGACGACCCGGGGGCCGCCCGGCTGCGGACGGTGCCCACGCCGGCGCGGCTGCGCACCTACGGCACGGCGGCCGACGCCGACCTCCGGCTGACCGGGCTGGAGGTCGCCGCGGACGGGACGAGCTACACCGCGGTGCTCGACGGCGTCGACCTCGGGCGGGTCCGCATCCAGGTGCCCGGCGAGCACATGGCCCGCAACAGCGCGGCGGCGCTGCTGGCCGGGCTGGAGCTCGGGCTGCCGGCGGCGGCCCTGATCGAGGGGCTGGGCCGGTTCGGCGGCGTGCACCGGCGGTTCGAGCTCAAGGGTGTGGCCGGCGGCGTCCGCGTCTACGACGACTACGCCCACCACCCCACCGAGGTCTCCGCCCAGTTGCGGGCGGCGCGCGCGGTGGCGGGGGAGGGCCGCCTGGTCGTGGCCTTCCAGCCGCACCTGTACAGCCGCACCCAGGAGTTCGCGCAGGCGTTCGGTGCCGCGCTCGGTCTGGCCGACGACGTCGTGGTGATGGACGTGTACGGCGCCCGGGAGGACCCGGTGCCCGGCGTGACCGGTGCGATGGTCGCCGATGCCGTGCCCCTGCCACCCGACCGCGTGCTCTTCGAGCCCTCGTGGTCGGCGGCCGGACCCGCCCTGGCCGCCCGCGCGCGCCCCGGTGACCTGGTCATGACGATGGGCGCCGGCGACGTCTCGATGGTGGGGCCGGAGGTGCTCGACGCCCTGCGCGCCGCGGCGGGCGGGGAGGACGACGCGGCGGACGCCGGGAGGTGAACCGTTCCGGCAGCACCACCCGGGACCGGGTGCGCGGCGGACGGCGGTCACGCGAACGCGGCGGCGCCCGGCCGGCGCCGCTGCCCAACCGCCGGCGACGTCCACCGCTGCGGCCGCGGCAGCGCTGGTCGCTGCGGGTCGCCGTCCTGCTCACCGTGCTGGCCGTGATCGGCTGGCTGCTGTGGCTGGGCCCGGTCCTGGCCGTCCGCACCGTCCAGGTCGACGGGCTGGACACGCTCACCGTCGAGCAGGTGCGGGAGGTGGCGCGCATCCCCGACGACGTCCCCCTGCTGCGCGTCGACGTCGACGCGGTGGAGCAGCGGGTCGCCACGCTGCCGCAGGTGCGCTCCGTGCAGGCCGCCCGCGGCTGGCCCGACCGCATCGTCGTCACCGTCGCCGAGCGGGTGCCCGTCGCGGTGGTCGGCACCCCCGGGCGGCGCTCGCTGGTCGACGCCGAGGGGATCCTGTTCGACACGGTCACCGGGGACCCACCCCGCGGCGTCGTCGAGCTGGAGGTGGCCGACCCCGGCCCGGACGACGCCGCCACGGTGGCGGGGCTCGGCGCGATCCGCGCGCTGCCGGTCGGTCTGCGGGAGGACGTCGAGCGGGTGGCCGTGCCCGGTCCCGAGCGGGTCGAGCTCACCATGACCGACGGCACCGTCGTGGTGTGGGGCGGTCCCGACGAGTCGGCGACGAAGGGGCAGGTCCTGGTCGCGCTGCTCGACCGCATCGCCGACGGCGCGCTGGAGCCGGCCGCGGTCATCGACGTCAGCGCGCCGGACGCCGTCGTCCTCCGCTGACCTCCGCAGCGGGTCCCGGGCCGGCGTGGTGGCGCACCGTCGCCGGGCGGCTCCGCACCGGTTGCGGCCGGCACGTCGACCGACACGCCGAGGGTTCCGACACGCCCGACACGCAACTCGTCTTCGGATGTTTCTCCGCTCGCGCGTCAGCCGTCGCTGAAGCCCGGGATGAGAGATCGCGGGCGCGAGTCGTCACAGCTCGTGGTGCTGTTGTGACCACTGAGTCGCCAGGGATTGGTGCGATCCGGCCACACCGACACGCCGGTCCGACGGTGGTGCTTGTGACGCCTCTCCGCCCCCACCTAACTTCATCCCCGTCGACCGAGTTGACATAACTGTAAGGCTGAACTTGAGGATGAGGGTCCAGTTGGGGAGCGCCGCATGACACCTCCGCACAACTATCTAGCGGTCATCAAGGTCGTCGGCATCGGCGGCGGCGGGGTGAACGCGGTCAACCGCATGATCGAAGTCGGCCTCAAGGGGGTCGAGTTCATCGCGATCAACACCGACGCCCAGGCGCTGCTCATGAGCGACGCCGACGTCAAGCTCGACGTCGGGCGCGAGCTCACGCGCGGGCTCGGCGCGGGCGCGCAGCCCGACGTGGGCCGCCAGGCCGCCGAGGACCACCGCGAGGAGATCGAGGAGGTCCTCAAGGGGGCCGACATGGTCTTCGTGACGGCCGGCGAGGGCGGTGGCACCGGTACCGGTGGCGCGCCCGTCGTCGCCTCGATCGCCCGCAAGCTGGGCGCGCTGACCATCGGCGTCGTCACCCGCCCGTTCTCCTTCGAGGGGAAGCGGCGCGCGGTGCAGGCCGAGTCGGGCATCGACGAGCTGCGCAACGAGTGCGACACGCTGATCGTGATCCCGAACGACCGGCTGCTGCAGCTGGGCGACCGGAACGTCAGCGTCATGGACGCGTTCCGGACCGCCGACCAGGTGCTGCTGTCCGGTGTCCAGGGCATCACCGACCTGATCACCACGCCCGGCCTGATCAACCTGGACTTCGCCGACGTCAAGTCGGTCATGTCCGGGGCGGGCTCGGCGCTGATGGGCATCGGCAGCGCACGCGGTGACAACCGGGCGCTGCTGGCCGCGGAGCAGGCCATCGCCTCGCCCCTGCTGGAGGCCTCGATGGAGGGCGCCCACGGCGTCCTGCTGTCGATCTCCGGCGGGTCGGACCTCGGCCTGTTCGAGATCAACGAGGCCGCCTCGCTGGTCTCCGACGCCGCGCACGCCGACGCCAACATCATCTTCGGTGCCGTCATCGACGACGCCCTGGGTGACGAGGTCCGGGTCACGGTGATCGCGGCCGGCTTCGACGGCGGTCGGCCGAGCTCGCGCAAGGACGGCGCGACGACGATGGCCGGCAGCCCGGGCGGCATGTCCGGTGGGGGCGCCTCGCCGTTCTCGCCGAGCCGCCGCCCGGTCGCGGCGCCGCCGGTGGCCACCACGCCGCCGCCGGCCCCGCAGCCCGCGCAGCCGGCTCCCGCGCCGGTGGCCACGGGGGAGCGGCTGGCCCCGTCGGCCACGGGCGGAGGGTCCACCCCGCCGCGGCAGGGCGGCGGGATCACCGTCCCTCCGCTGCCGCCGATCCAGGGGTCGACCAACGGGCGTCGCCCGCTGTCGAACGAGGACTTCGAGGAAGAGCTCGACATCCCGGAGTTCCTCAAGGGCTGATCGAAGGACCCCCTCGCCCCCCACGCCTCGCACGCTCGGCGTGGGACCCTGCGAGGGGGCCGTTCCATCGCCTCACCTCGTAGGCTTCGCCTACATGAGCACGAATCCGGCCGCCTCGTCGGCGGTGCGACCCCGACGGGTCGTCACCGACCGACGGGGCGGCCGCTCCCGTTCCCCGTACGACTCCTTCAACCTCGGTGACCACGTCGGCGACGACCCGGCCGACGTCGCCGCCAACCGGGCGCGGGTCGCCCGCGAGCTCGGCGTGGGGGAGGGGCGCCTGGTCTGGATGAACCAGGTGCACGGCGCGGGTGTGGCGGTCGTCGACGGCCCCTCCGACGGTCCCGTCCCGGAGGTCGACGCGCTGGTGACCGCCACCCCCGGTTTGGTCCTGGGGGTGCTGGCGGCCGACTGCGTGCCGATCCTGCTCGCCGACCACGAGACCGGGGTCGTCGCCGCCGTGCACGCCGGGCGGGAAGGTGTCCGGACGGGGGTGGTGCCCGCCGCGCTCTCGGCCATGGCGAGCCTGGGCGCCCGCGCGCGGCACGTGACGGCGCTGCTGGGCCCCGCGGTGTGCGGGGAGTGCTACGAGGTGCCGCAGCACATGCAGGACGACGTGGCCCGCGTGGCGCCGGCCGCCGTCGCGCGCACCCGGGCCGGCACGCCCGGCCTCGACCTGCGGGCCGGCGTCGCCGAGATCCTCCGCAAGGCGGGCATCCAGGAGGTCGTCCAGGACCCGCGGTGCACCGTCGAGGACCCCACGCTGTTCTCCCACCGCCGCGAGGGCGTCACGGGCCGGCAGGCCGGGCTGGTCTGGCTGGACGAGGGGGCCGCCGACGCGCCCACCCGCTGACGCGCGGGAGGATGCGCAGCATGGCTGGCCTCGAGGAGAACCTGAGCGCCGTCCGCGCGCGGATCGACGCGGCGGCCCGGGCGGCGGGGCGCGACCCCGCGACCGTGCGGCTGCTCGCCGTCAGCAAGACCTGGCCCGCCGCGGACGTGCGGGCCCTGGCCGCCCTCGGCCAGGTCGACTTCGGCGAGAACCGGGTGCAGGAGCTCCTCGGCAAGGCCGCGGAGCTCGACGACGTCGCGCTGCGCTGGCACTTCGTGGGCCAGCTGCAGCGCAACAAGGCCGCCGCCGTGGCCCGCACCGGGGCCGTCGTGCACTCCGTGGACCGGCTCGCCCTGGTCGACACCCTGGACCGGGCCGGTCGGTCGGCCGAGGCGCCCGTCGAGGTGTACGTGCAGGTCGACCTGGGCGGTCCCGAGGGTGAGGCCGCGGCTCGGGGGGGCGCCCGACCCGACGACGTCCCCGCCCTGGCCGATGCGGTCGCCGGGGCCGCGGGGCTGCGCCTGCGCGGTCTCATGGCGGTGGCACCCCGCGGTGCCGAGCCGGCCCCGGCCTTCGCCCGGCTGGCCGCGCTGGCCGAACGGGTGCGCGCCGACCACCCGGAGGCCGACGGGGTGTCCGCCGGCATGAGCGGCGACCTGGAGGCGGCCGTCGCGGCCGGCGCCACGCTGGTGCGTGTCGGTACCGCGTTGTTCGGATCGCGCCCCCTACCCTGCGGTGAGTTCGAGGAACACCAGCCACGCGAGTCACACCGGTAACGCGGGGCACACGCGTTGCTGAGGACGCCGGCAGAGGGGGAGGTCCGATGGCTGGAGCCATGCGGAGAATGGGGATCTACCTGGGGCTCGTCGAGGACGACGACACCCGGGCCTACGGGCGCTACGACCCCCGGGCGTCCGAGGGTCTCGACGACCACCGGTACGGCCGGTACGGCGACGAGCGCTACGACGACGACTACGCCGACCGCGGCTACGCCGACGACGACTACTCCCGCGGTGGGTACGCCGAGGACGAGCCGGCGCCCGCCGCGACGCCGGCGCGCGACCCCGAGCCGCTCGCCGTGCGCCGCGTCGCACCCCGCACCCTGGGTCTGGCACCCAGCGGCGCGTCCTCGTCGGGCCCCATCGGTGCCCGCGCGGGCAGCATGAGCAGCGGCCCCGTGGCCGCGGCCGGGCTGGCCATGCGCGAGCCCGTCGCCGAGCCGGAGCCCGAGCCGGCCCCGGCCGCCGCGCCCGTGTCGAAGAACTACCGGATCACGACGCTGAACCCGCGCACCTACAACGAGGCGCGCACCATCGGCGAGCGGTTCCGCGACGGCATGCCGGTCATCATGAACCTCACCGAGATGGACGACGCCGACGCGAAGCGGCTCGTCGACTTCGCCGCCGGTCTGAGCTTCGGCCTGCGCGGTAGTATCGAGCGCGTCACGGCCAAGGTGTTCCTGCTCAGCCCGCAGGACGTCGCCGTCACCGCCGAGGACAAGGCGAAGATCCGCGAGGGCGGGTTCTCCGACAAGTCCTGATCGGTGGCGGAGTGGTGACACCGGTGGAGGCGGCACCAGAGGTGCCCTGAACGAACGAGGACTGTGGCTCTCTTCTGGTCGATCGTCTCGTCGGTGCTGCTCGTGTTCCTCGTGCTGCTCTTCGCGCGGTTCGTCGTGGACTGGGTGATGGTGCTGGCGCGCAGCTGGCGCCCCTCCGGTCTCGTCGCCGCAGGCCTGGAGGTCGTGTACTCCACGACCGACCCGCCGCTCAAGGCCGTGCGCAAGGTCATCCCGCCCTTGAACCTGGGGTCGATCCGACTCGACCTCGGGTTCATGGTGCTGCTGATCGCCGTGGTGATCCTCCGCGGGATCGCGCAGAGCCTCGCCTACTAGGTTGAGCGATACTTCCCCGGTGGCGGGCCGCGACAGGGACTCGGTCCTCCGCTCACCGCTCGCAGTCCACCAGTCCCGCCGTACCTCTAAGGTGACCTGATGCCACTCACGCCTGCCGACGTGCACAACGTCGTCTTCAAGAAGCCGCCCATCGGCAAGCGGGGCTACGACGAGGACGAGGTGGACGCCTTCCTCGACGTCGTGGAGGCCGAGCTGGCCCGCTTGATCGAGGAGAACAACGAGCTGCGCGCCGGCGCCGGCCGGGCCGGTGCCCGCGCCGAGGAGCGGCCGGAGCCCCCGGCCCCGGCACCCGCCCCGGTCGCCGCCGCGCCGCCGCCGGTGCAGCAGCCGCGCGAGGACGACAGCGCGCGGGCCTCCCGGATGCTGGCACTGGCCACCGAGACGGCCGACCGGTACGTCAACGAGGCCAAGGCCCAGGCCGAGCAGATGCTCGGCAGCGCCAAGACCAACAGCGAGCGCCTCATGACCGACGCCCGCGCCAAGAGCGAGCAGATGGTCACCGAGGCCAAGCACCGGGCCGACTCGATGATCGGCGACGCCCGCACGCGGGCCGAGACGGTGGAGCGCGAGGCCCGCGCCAAGGCCGCCGCGCTGGAGCAGGACGCCGAGCGCCGGCACGTCGAGGTCATGGGCACCCTGGAGGAGAAGCGCAACAGCCTCGACCGCAAGATCGAGGAGCTGCGCACCTTCGAGCGGGAGTACCGCACGCGGCTGCGCTCCTACCTGGAGTCGCACCTGCGGGACCTGGACAGCCGCGGCTCCGCCGAGCCGGCTGCCGCCGGTCGGCAGAACCAGCACGCCCCCGCCTGACGGGTCGACGGCACCAGAGCACGCGCCCCGCGCGGGGCGGACCGAGAGGGTCACCGGAGTTCGCTCCGGTGGCCCTCTCGTCCGTTCCGGGGCCCCCGGGCATCACCGCCCGGGCGGTCCGACGGGCGCCGCGGCCGCCCGCCGCCCTAAGGTGCAGGCGTGATCCTCGGTGCCGGTCTGCTCGTGCTGGTCGGGCTCGGGTTGTTCGTGGCCGCGCTGCTCACCGGCGTGGACGCGCTCTACTGGGGCTGCGTGGCCGCCTGCGCGCTCGCCGCCGGTCTGCTGGTCGCGGCGCGCCGGGGCATGAGCGCGCGGTCGGGATCACCCGCGGGCGCCGGAGGCGGCACCACCACCCCCGCGGCCTCCACCCCCACGGCCACGGTCCCCGCGGGCCCGGCCGCCCGGGGTGGCGCCACGGCTGCAGGTGCGCAGGGACCGTCGGCAGCGAGCGTCGCGGAGACGCGCGACGCCCGGCCAGCGACGGTGCAGGTTCCCTCCGGGGGCGGCGGGGCGGTCGCCCGGGACGAGACCGACCCGGAGATCGAGGAGGTGGAGGTCACCGACCTGCTCCTGGTCGTCGACCTCACCGACGAGGTGCTCGTCGTCGACGAGCACCCGCGCTACCACGTCGCCGGGTGCGCCTGGCTCGGCGACCGGGAGACGATCCCGATCCCGCTGGACGAGGCCCGCGGGGACGGGTTCACGCCCTGCGCGGTGTGCCGGCCCGACCGCACGCTCGCCGACCGGGCCCGCTCCCGCCGCTAGGCCTTCGTCACCCAGAACCGCGAGCCCTCGGGTCCTTCGACGCCCTCGCCGGTGCCCGGGGTCGCCGGGTGCACCGCCACCGCGAGCACCTCGCCGGCCAGTTGCTCGGCGTGCTCGTCGAGCGCCTGCGCCAGCTGTCCGCCGGCCGTCCAGCGGAGCTCGATGCGGTCGCTGACCTCCAGGCCGGAGTTCTTGCGGGCCTCCTGCACCAGACGGACCACCTCGCGCACCAGCCCGGCACGCTCCAGCTCCGGGGTGAGGGTCAGGTCCAGCGCCACGGTGAGCCCACCCGTGCTGGCCACGGTCCAGCCCTCGCGCGGGGTCTCGGTGACGATCAGATCGCCGTCCTCCAGGACGACCGGTGCGCCGTCGACCTCCACGGTCGCGGTGCCCGCCCGGTAGGCGCTCACCAGGGCCGCGGGGTCGGTGGCGGCGACGGCCTTGGCGACGGCCTGCACCTGCTTGCCCATCCGTCGGCCCACCGCGCGGAAGTCGATCTTCACGCTGACGTCGACCAGGTCCCCGCCGACCGCGGCGAGCTCCAGCACCTCGGTGACGTTGAGCTCGTCGGCCACCTCGCCCACCAGGTCGCGGGGGAGCGTGGACCAGCCCGCCGCCGCGACGACCGCGCGGGCCAGCGGCTGCCGGGTGCGCATCTTCGACGACGTGCGGGCGGAGCGGCCGAGCTCCACCAGCCGGCGGACCAGGGCCATCTGCTCGACCAGCGGATCGTCCAGCGCCGCCTCGTCCACCGTCGGCCACGTCGCCAGGTGCACCGAGTCGGGGGCGTCGCCGCCGACGAGGCCGGGGACGACCGCGCGGGACCACACCTCGTCGGTGACGAACGGGGTGAACGGCGCCATGAGCCGGGTCAGCCCGTCGAGCACCTCGTGCAGCGTGCCAAGGGCGGAGGCGTCGCCGTCCCAGAAGCGACGCCGGGACCGTCGCACGTACCAGTTGGACAGGTCGTCGACGAACTGGGCGAGCATCCGCCCGGCGCCCTGGGTGTCGAACACCTCCAGCGCCGCGGTGACGTCGCGGGTGACCGCGGCGAGCTCCGCCAGGGCCCAGCGGTCCAGCAGCGGCCGCTCGGCCCGCGCCGGGGCGGGGGAGGCGGCCGGGTCCCAGCCGTTGGTCTCGGCGTACAGGGTGAAGAAGCTCGCGGTGTTCCAGTAGGTCAGCAGGACCTTGCGGACGACCTCCGACAGCGTCTCGTGGCCCACCCGGCGCGCCGACCAGGGCGAACCGCCGGCCAGCATGAACCAGCGGACGGCGTCGGCGCCGTGCCGGTCCATCAGCGGGATGGGCTCGAGGATGTTGCCCAGGTGCTTGCTCATCTTCCGGCCGTCCTCGGCCAGGATGTGGCCCAGGCAGAGCACGTTCTCGTAGGAACTCTTCTCGAACACCAGCGTGCCGACGGCCATCAGCGTGTAGAACCAGCCACGCGTCTGGTCGATCGCCTCGGCGATGAACTGCGCCGGGTAGGCGGCCTGGAACTGCTCCTGGTTGCGGTGCGGCGCGCCCCACTGGGCGAAGGGCATCGACCCGGAGTCGTACCAGGCGTCGATGACCTGGCGGACCCGGCGGTAGGTGCCCTCCTCGCCGGGGCGGGTGAAGGTGACGTCGTCGATGAAGGGCCGGTGGGGGTCCAGGTCGGACAGGTCCCGGCCGGTCAGCTCGGAGAGCTCGGCCAGCGAGCCGACGGCGACGAGCCTCGACGGGTCGGCGTCGTTGCGCCAGATCGGCAGCGGCGTGCCCCAGTACCGGTCACGGGAGAGCGCCCAGTCGATGTTGTTGGTCAGCCAGTCGCCGTAGCGGCCGGTCTTGATGCTCTCCGGGAACCAGTTGGTCTTCTCGTTCTCGGCGAGCAGCTGGTCCTTGATCTGGCTGGTGCGGATGTACCAGGACGGCTGCGCGTAGTACATGAGCGGGGTGTGGCAGCGCCAGCAGTGCGGATAGCTGTGCTCGTACCGGATCTCCCGGAAGAGCACGCCGCGCGCCAGCAGGTCCTCCACGAGCGCGGGGTCGGCGGCCTTGAAGAAGTGGCCGCCCACGAGCGGCACCTCGGCGAGGAAGTGGCCGGTGCCGTCGATGGGGTTCACCACGGGCAGGCCGTAGCCGCGGCAGACGGCGAGGTCGTCGGCGCCGAACGCGGGGGACTGGTGCACCAGGCCGGTGCCGTCGTCGACGGTCACGTACTCGGCGAGGACGACGAAGTGCGCGTCACCCTCGGGGAACTCGACCAGCTCGAACGGGCGCTGGTAGTGCGTGCGCTCCCAGTCGCGGCCCGGCGCGCTGCCGAGCACCTCGGCGCCCTCCCCGAGGACGGCGGCCAGCAGCGGCTCGGCCACGACCACGGGGACGTCGTCGGTGCCGGCGGCCCGGGCGACGACGTAGGTCACCTCGGGGTTCACGGCGACGGCGGTGTTGCTGGGCAGCGTCCACGGCGTCGTCGTCCACACCAGCAGGTCGGCCCGGCCGGCCCACTCCCCGTCGGTGATCGGCAGGCGGACGTACACCGAGGGGTCGGTGATGGTCTCGTACCCCTGGGCGACCTCGTGGTCGCTCAAGCCGGTGCCGCAGCGCGGGCAGTAGGGCGCCACGCGGTGGTCCTCGACCAGCAGGCCCTTGTCGAACACCTGCTTGAGCGACCACCAGACGCTCTCGATGTAGGCGGGGTCCATCGTCCAGTAGGCGGTGGACATGTCGACCCAGTAGCCCATCCGCTGCGTGAGCTCGGTGAACGAGTCGACGTGCCGGAGCACCGACTCCCGGCAGCGGTCGTTGAACTCGGCGATGCCGTAGCGCTCGATGTCGGGCTTGCCGGCGAAGCCCAGCTCCTTCTCCACGGCGATCTCCACCGGCAGGCCGTGGCAGTCCCAGCCGGCGCGGCGGGGCACGTGCCAGCCCTGCATCGTCTTGAACCGGGGGAAGACGTCCTTGAACGCGCGCGCCTCGATGTGGTGGGTGCCGGGGCGGCCGTTGGCGGTGGGCGGGCCCTCGTAGAAGTTCCACTGCGGCCGGCCCTGCGAGGCCTCCAGCGACCGGTCGAAGACCTTCTCGCTCTCCCAGCGCTCGAGGATGCGGTGCTCGAGGGCGGGCAGGTCGACCTGCGGGGGCAGCGCGGCGAAGGGACCGGTGGGGGCGCTCACGCCGTCCATTCTCCCCGAACCGGCAAACGGGTTCGCCGGTGCGTCCCCTGCGCCCGCGCGGCGGTACGGAAGACTGCCCCCATGGCGGGGGCGCGGTGAACACCACGGTGACCGTCGCCCTGGCCATCGGCGCCGGTGTGGTGCTCCTGGCCGCGATCGCGCTGCGCCTGGCCGACCGGCTGGGCCTGCCCAGCCTGCTGCTCTACCTCGCCATCGGGGTCGTCCTCGGCGAGAGCGGTCTGGGCGTGGAGTTCGAGGACTACTCGCTCGCCCAGACCCTGGGTGTCGCGGCGCTGCTGGTGATCCTGGCCGAGGGTGGGCTGACCACCCGCTGGGCCGACGTCCGCCGCGCGCTGGGGCCCGGGCTGAGCCTGGCGACCGTCGGCGTCATGGTGAGCATCGGCGTCACCGGGGCGGTGACCGTCTGGCTGCTCGGCTGGAGCTGGGGGTTCGCCTTCCTGGTGGCCGCGGTGATCAGCTCCACCGACGCCGCCGCCGTCTTCGCGACGCTGCGCCGGCTGCCGCTGCCCCGGCGCCTGGCCGCCTCGCTGGAGACCGAGAGCGGGCTGAACGACGCCCCGGTGATCCTGCTCGTCGTCGTCCTCTCCGACATCCTCACCGGCGAGGCCTCCGGGCCCTGGTGGCTGGTTCCGGTGGTCGTCCTCGCCGAGCTCGCCGGAGGAGCGGCCCTGGGGCTGGCCGTCGGCTTCGGCGGCGCGGAGCTGCTCCGCCGGGTCGCGCTGCCGCTGTCGGGCTTCTACCCGCTGGCCACCCTGGCGCTGTGCGTCCTGGCCTTCGCCGGCGCCGACCTGCTGCACGCCTCCGGGTTCGTCGCCGTCTACCTGTGCGGGCTGGTGCTGGGCAACGCCACGCTGCCGCACCGCTCGGCCAGCATCGGGTTCGCCGAGGGCATGGCCTCGCTCGCCCAGATCGGCCTGTTCGTGATGCTGGGACTGCTGGTCTCGCCGTCCCGGCTGCCCGAGGCGGTCGGTCCGGCGCTGGTGGTGGGCGGCGCGCTGCTGCTGCTCGCCCGGCCGCTGTCGGTGCTGGCCAGCCTGGTGTGGTTCCGCTTCCCGGCGCGGCAGCAGGTGTTCATCGCCTGGGCCGGGCTGCGCGGCGCCGTTCCGATCGTCGTCGCCACCTTCCCGCTGACCGCGCAGGTGCCCGGGGCCACGACGGTGTTCGACACCGTCTTCGTGCTGGTCCTCGTCTTCACCCTGGTGCAGGGCTGGTCGCTGCCGTGGGTGGCGCGGCGGCTGGGCATCGCCGCGCCGCTGGCGCCGCGGGAGATCCAGGTGGAGGCCGCGCCGTTGGAGGAGCTGGACGCCGAGCTCATGCAGATGACGGTGCCGGCCGGGTCGCGGCTGCACGGCGTCTACCTGCCCGAGCTGCGGCTGCCCGAGGACGCTGCCGTCGTGCTGATCGTGCGGCACCGCCGCTCGTTCGTGCCCGACGAGACCACCCGCCTCATGCGCGGGGACCAGGCGCTGCTGGTGTCTGCGCGGCGCTCGCGCCCCGAGGCCGAGCGCCGGCTGCGCGCGGTCAGCCGCGCCGGCCGGCTGGCGATGTGGCGCGGCGAGTCGGGCCGCCCCGACGACGAGGACTGAGGGTGGCCGGCGGCAGCCCACCGGCGGCGAGGTCCCGATGACGGATCGCCGGGCGTCCACGGACGGCACCCCGGCCGTCCCGGGTGAGGTCCGGGTGCTCCTGGGGCGGTGCGGCACGCCGCTGATCGTGTTCTCCGCCCTCGGGATCGTGGGCTCGTTCGTGTTCGCCTGGGGCTGGATCGCCGACGACCTCCCGACCCCACCGGGGGACATGCTGGTCACGCTGCTGCCGCTGGTGCTGGGAGTGATCGTCCTCGGTCTCCTGGCCACCGCCAGGATCGTCGGGAGCTCGACGGGACACGTGGTGGTGATCGGCTTGTTCGTGGTGCATCGGGTCCCCGTCCACGAGATCGTGGAACTGGCGCCGCGGGGACCCCTGGCCATCCGCACGGCCTCCGGTCGCCGTGTCCGCTCCATCGCCTACGGGCAGTCGCTGATCGGTGAGGTGGCGGGCTGTCCGCGGTCCAGGAGGGCGTCGGATCGGATCACCGAGTTCTGCCACCGGATGGAGGCAGACGGGAACGGTCGCGGAGGGTCGGAGTGCTCCGTCGGGCTGCGAGGCGGCGAGATGCTGGTTGCTCTCCTGTCGGGAGTGCTGCTGGTCGCGGTGACCGTGGTGCTGAATCAGGCGTGATCGCCGTCGGGCCCACCGGAGAGGGGGTGAGCATTGGCCCGCGAACGGACATCCTGCAGTCGGGGATGACCGGTGGCGGGACAACGCCTCCGCTTCTCCGGCGATCTGCCAGCCCGCGTGTGCCCTGCAGGCGCGGGCGCTCCTCGCGTGGCATCGTGACGAGCAGATCCAGCCTCCCCGGGAGCGCGCCATGAGGTACCTCTTCCGGCCACCGGCCGCGGACGCGACGGGCCTGCTGGTCCTGCCGTGGGACCAGCCACTCGAGGAGTGGGACGACGAGCTGCTGCTCGACGTCCCCTCGCGGGGCATCTCCCGGCACGTCGTCCGGTTCGTCGCCGTCGAGGACCGGGTCTACGCGCTCAAGGAGATCGACGAGCGGCTGGCCCGGCACGAGTACGCCCTGCTGGCCCAGTTCGAGGGCGAGGGCCTGCCCGCGGTCTCGGTGCTCGGCATCTGCGTCGACCGCCCGGACGACCAGCCGGCGGTCCTGGTCACCCGCTACCTCGAGTACTCGATGTCCTACCGCTGGCTGTTCTCCCGGCCACGCGGGGCGCACTCGGCCGAGCAGCTGCTGGACACGATGGTCGTGCTGCTGGTCCGGCTGCACCTGGCCGGCGTCTTCTGGGGCGACTGCTCGCTGTCCAACACCCTCTTCCGGCTCGACGCCGGCACCTTCGCCGCCTACCTGGTCGACGCCGAGACCGTGGAGCGCCACCCGAGCCTGTCGCCGGGCCAGCGGGCCTACGACGTCGACCTCGCTCGCGAGCGGGTCGGCGCGGAGCTGCTGGACCTGCAGTTCGGCGGGCTGCTGCCCGCCGACATCGACCCGATCGAGGTCGCCGAGAGCCTGCCCCGGCGCTACGAGTCGCTGTGGGAGGAGGTCACCCGCGAGGAGGTCTTCCGCACCGACGAGCAGCGCTACCGCGTCGCCGAGCGGCTCCGGCGGCTCAACGACCTCGGCTTCGACGTCGGCGAGGTGGAGCTCCGGACTACCGACGCGGGCACCCGGCTGCGGGTGGAGACCCGGGTGGCCGGGCCCGGGCAGAACCGGCACGAGCTGTTCCGCCTCACCGGCCTGGAGGTGCAGGAGCGGCAGGCCCAGCGGCTGCTCAACGACGTCCGGGCATTCCGCGCCTACCTGGAGCAGAAGTCGGGCAGCCCGGTCCCGGAGACGATCGCCGGGCACCGCTGGCTCGCCGAGGTGTACCAGCCCGTCGTCGACGCCATCCCGGAGGACCTGCGTGGCCGGCTGGAGCCGGCCGAGGTCTTCCACGAGGTGCTCGAGCACCGCTGGTTCCTGTCCGAGCAGGCCGGCCGGGACGTCGGGACGACGAAGGCCGCCCGCTCCTACTTCGACACCGTGCTGCCGCGGACACCACAGGAACTGACCACGCCGTCGGTCATCGCCGGCCGCGGCTGAGCCGCATCCGGGAGTCCGCCCGGCGGTCCGCAGCGCAGCGGTACGTCTCGGTCCGATCGCGATCCACGGCCCGGCACCGGTTCGAATTGACACCCCCTGTGACCTGCACCACGCTGCGAAGATCACGGCGATCAACCGTCGCCGTCGCGCCAACGGAGGCGATGCGCAGTGCCCTACGCGGCTGGCAGAACAGAGCCCGGGACGCGGGCGACCACGATCCGACCGGCCGCGCGGAGGAGGCCGGGCAGACCGGTCGCCGCGGCCGCCGCCCTCCTCGTCACCGCCGGGACGCTCGCCGCGTGCGGCGGCGACGGCGGGGGAGCCTCGACCCTCACCTGGTACATCAACCCCGACGCGGGCGGGCAGGCCGAGATCGCCGCCCGGTGCACCGAGGCGGCCGACGGTCGATACACGATCGAGACGGCGCTGCTGCCCCGTGACGCGGCCTCCCAGCGGGAGCAGCTCATCCGGCGCCTGGCGGCCAACGACGCCTCGATCGACCTGATGAGCCTGGACCCGCCGTTCATCCCCGAGTTCGCGCAGGCGGGCTTCCTGGCCCCGGTGCCCGAGGACGTCGCCGAGCGCGTCGCCGAGGACGTCGTGGAGAGCGCCGTCGAGGGCTCGACCTGGGACGGCGAGCTCGTCGCGGTCCCGTTCTGGGCCAACACCCAGGTGCTCTGGTACCGCAAGTCCGTCGCCGAGGCGGCGGGATTGAACATGGACGAGCCGGTGACCTGGGAGCAGATCGTCCAGGCCGCCGAGGAGACCGGCACGCTGGTCGGCGCCCAGGGAGCGCGCGCCGAGTCGCTGACCGTCTGGTTCAACGCCCTCATCGAGTCCGCCGGCGGCTCGATCATCACCGACGCCTCGCCCGAGGACCCCGCCCAGATCGAGCTGGGGCTCACCTCCGAGGCCGGCCGGCGGGCCGCCGAGGTGATGAAGATGGTCGCGGAGTCCGACGCCGCGGGGCCGGCGTTCTCCACCTCCAACGAGGACTCCAGCGCCACCGGGCTGGAGAGCGAGAACGGCGGTTTCAACGTCAACTACCCGTTCGTCTACCCCCGCGCGCTGGGCGCCGTCGAGGCCGGGACCATGGACCCCTCCGTGCCCGAGGACTACGCCGCGGCGATCTTCCCGCGGGTGAACGAGGACGAGCCGGCCGCACCGCCCTACGGCGGGATCAACCTCGGCGTCGGCGCCTTCAGCGAGAGCCCCGAGCTGGCCTACGAGGCCGCGGAGTGCATCGTCTCGGACGAGAACCAGGCGTACTACTTCGTGACCAACGGCAACCCGGCGTCGGCGACCTCGGTGTACGACGACCCGGAGGTCCTGGAGGCCTTCCCGATGGCCCCGGTCATCCAGGAGTCCCTGGAACTGGCCGCGCCGCGGCCGCAGACGCCGTACTACAACGAGATCTCGGTCGGCATCCAGCGCGCCTACCACCCGCCGTCGGGCGTCGATCCCGGGCAGACCGGCGAGGCGGCCACGGAGCTCATCAAGGCGGTTCTGGCGAAGGAGGACCTGCTGTGACGACGACGACGCTCCCGCCGGGCAAGAAGACCGAACCGGTCTCCGCGCCCAAGAACGGGATCACCGACCGCGCGCGCAGCGAGCGGAAGCTCGGCTGGCTGCTGGCCGGCCCGGCGTTCGCGGTGATGCTGCTGGTCACCGCCTACCCGATCGTGCAGGCCACCTACGAGTCGCTGTTCGACTACCGGCTCACCGACCCGGAGAACCGCTCCTTCGTCGGGCTGACCAACTACTGGGTCATCCTCACCGACTCGCTGTGGTGGCAGTCGATCGGCGTGACGGCGTTCATCACCGTGGTCACCGTCGCCGTCGAGCTGGTCCTCGGCTTCGGCCTCGCGCTGGTGATGGTCAAGGCCCTGCGGGCGCTGCGGCCGGTGCTCCGGGCGGCGATCCTCATCCCGTACGCGGTCATCACCGTGGTGTCGGCCTTCGCCTGGCAGTTCGCCTTCGACATCAACTCCGGGTTCGTGAACTCGTGGTTCACCTGGCTCCCCGGGGTCTCGGAGAACACCGACTGGTTCGGCGACCGGTGGACGGCGCTGCTGGTCATCTGCCTGGCCGAGATCTGGAAGACCACGCCCTTCATCTCGCTGCTCCTGCTGGCCGGCCTGGCCCAGGTGCCCGAGGTGCTCCAGGAGGCGGCCAAGGTCGACGGCGCGACCCGGTGGCAGCGGATGTGGCGGGTGACCATCCCCAACATGAAGGCGGCGATCATGGTCGCCCTGCTGTTCCGCACGCTCGACGCGTTCCGGGTCTTCGACACCATCTTCATCATGACCAACGGGGCCAACGGCACCGAGTCGGTGTCGTTCCTCGCCTACCGGCAGACCATCGCGCGGCTGGAGATCGGGCTCGGCTCCGCCGTCTCCGTGCTGCTCTTCCTGTGCGTGGTCGCGATCGCCTTCTCCTTCATCAAGCTCTTCAAGGTCGACCTGGCCCAGGCCCGGGGGGAGTAGTCCATGACCACGCGGAAGAAGATCCTCTGGGGCATCGGCGCGTTCTTCATCGTCGTCTACTGCCTCTTCCCGATCGCCTGGATCGTGTCGGTGTCGTTCAAGGCGCCGAGCGACCTCGCCAACGGCAGTTTCCTGCCGTCGGAGCTCACCTGGCAGAACTACGACCTGATCCTGTTCGGCGGGGCGAGCGACCTGTTCCTGCCAGCGCTGGTCAACTCCTTCGGCATCTGCCTGATCGCCACGGCGATCTCGTGCCTGCTGGCCATGTTCGCCGCCTACGCCATCGCGCGGCTTGACTTCCCCGGCAAGAAGCTGATCCTGTCCACCGCCCTGGCGGTGGCGATCTTCCCGGTCATCTCGATCGTGACTCCGCTGTTCAACCTCTGGCGGAACATCGGCCTCTACGACACCTGGCCGGGCCTGATCATCCCGTACCTGTCGCTGACGCTGCCGATCTCGATCTGGACCATGTCGGCGTTCTTCCGGGAGATCCCCTGGGAGATGGAGCAGGCCGCCCAGGTGGACGGCGCCACCACCTGGCAGGCGTTCCGCAAGGTGATCGTGCCGCTGGCCGCGCCGGGTGTCTTCACCACGGCGATCATCGCCTTCTTCATCGCCTGGAACGACTTCATCTACGGGATCTCGCTGACCTCCACCGAGGCGGCCCGCCCGGTGCCCGCGGCGCTCGGCCTGTTCACCGGCGCCTCGCAGTTCGAGGAGCCCACCGGCGCCATCTCGGCGGCGGCGGTCATCGTGACGATCCCGGTCGTCGTGCTCGTCCTGCTCTTCCAGCGGCGCATCGTCGCCGGCCTCACCAACGGCGCGGTCAAGGGCTGACCGCCATGACGCCGACCAGCCTCACCTCATCGACCTCCCGAGAGGACGAACACTGATGGCCTCCATCGACATGAAGAACATCGTCAAGAAGTACGGCGACGGGTTCCCGGCGGTCAACGACGTCAGCCTGGACATCGCCGACGGGGAGTTCATGATCCTCGTCGGGCCGTCCGGCTGCGGTAAGTCGACGCTGCTGCGGATGATCGTCGGGCTGGAGGACATCACCAGCGGCGACATGGTCATCGGCGGCAAGCGGGTCAACGACCTGGCGCCCCGCGACCGGAACCTGTCGATGGTCTTCCAGAACTACGCCCTGTACCCGCACATGACGGTGTACGAGAACATCGCCTTCCCGTTGCGGCTGTCCAAGACCCCCGACGACGAGGTCCGCCGCCGCGTCACCGAGGCCTCCGACGTGCTCGAGCTCAAGGAGCACCTGGAGCGCAAGCCGGCCAATCTCTCCGGGGGTCAGCGCCAGCGGGTCGCCATGGGGCGGGCCATCGTCCGGCAGGCCGACGCGTTCCTCTTCGACGAGCCACTCTCCAACCTCGACGCGAAGCTGCGCGGCCAGATGCGCACCGAGATCTCCCGGCTGCAGCGCCGGCTGGGGATCACGACCGTCTACGTCACCCACGACCAGACCGAGGCCATGACCCTCGGCGACCGGGTCTGCGTGCTCCGGAAGGGCAAGATCCAGCAGGTCGCCTCCCCGCGGGAGCTCTACGAGCAGCCGGTCAACCTCTTCGTCGCGGGCTTCATCGGCTCCCCGCCGATGAACTTCCTGCCGGCGACGCCGGAGGGCAACCGGCTGAGGACGCCGTTCGGCGAGATCGAGCTGGACGAGAAGCGGGCCGCCGCGGTGGCCGGCCACGACCTCCTGCTGGTCGGCATCCGCCCCGAGTACTTCGACGACGCCTCGCTCGTCGACGAGGCCAAGCGGCCGCTCGGCTCCACCTTCCGGGCGAAGGTCGACGTGACCGAGTGGCTCGGCGACTCCCAGTACGCCTACATCCCCTACGAGGCCCCCGACTCCATCCGCAGCCAGCTCCGCGAACTGTCCAAGGAGCTGGACTCCGAGGAGCTGCGCACCCAGGCGATCGTCTCCATCGACGCCACCAGCCGGATCCGGGAGGGGCGCGAGGCCGAGTTCTGGCTGGACAGCCGCAAGATCCACGTGTTCGACCCGCAGTCGGGCGAGAACCTCACCCGGGACGCCGAGGCCGGCGCGGAGCTGACCCGGCTCGCCACCCAGGACCGGCTGGAGCAGGCGGAGGAGGCCGGCGGCCGGGACACCGACGCACGCGGGGGCGCGACGGCCGTCGGCGTCGGCTGATCGGCACCGTGCCGGACCGCGGCTATCGTCGTCGGCACCGGGGGCCGTCCGCCCCCGGTGCCGATCGATCGAGGAGCCCGCGCTGACCGAGCACGCCGAGCCGGTGGACGAGCCGACGGGCGGCGCCTCCGCCGTGGCGGAGCCGCCGCGCGGTCCCTCGCGGACGCGGCTGCTGCTGTCGCTGGCCTCTGTCGTGCTGCTGGCCGACCTGGTCACCAAGCTGATCGTGGTGGCCACGATCGAGCCGGGGGAGGACATCCGCGTCCTCGGTGGCGCCCTCTACCTGACGAACCTGCGCAACACCGGTGCCGCCTTCTCCTTCGCCGAGGGCTTCACCGTGGTGTTCACCCTGGTCGCGCTGGCCGTGGTCGTGGTGATCGTGCGCACCGCCCGCCGGCTGTTCTCCACCGGCTGGGCCGTGGCGCTGGGACTGGTGCTCGGCGGGGCGCTGGGCAACCTGATCGACCGGATCTTCCGCGACCCCGGGTTCCTGCGCGGCGGCGTCGTCGACTTCCTGTCGGTGTTCGGCCCCGACGGTCGCATCTGGCCGGTCTTCAACGTGGCCGACTCGGCGATCGTCTGCGGCGGGATCCTGGGTGTGGTGCTCGCCCTGCGCGGCATCGAGTTCGACGGCACCCGCAGCACCGGCAAGGACCCCGCCGACACCGCCTGACGTCCGGCTGCACACCCCTGTCCGGCCCGACCCGCACAATGGAGCCCGTGACCAGCACTCCCGGCCTCCACCGGGCCCTTCCGGTGCCCGACGGGCTGGAGGGGCAGCGGGTGGACCAGGCGCTCACCCGGCTCTTCGGGCTGTCCCGCACCGCCGCCGCCGAGGTGGCCGACGCCGGCCTCGTGGTCGTCGACGGCCGGGTGCGCGGCAAGGGCGACCGGCTCTCCGGCGGCAGCTGGTTGGAGGTCGAGCTGCCGGCCCCGCCGGGTGAGCCCGCCCCGCCGAAGCCGGTCGAGGGCATGACGGTCCTGCACGACGACGACGACCTGGTCGTCGTCGACAAGCCCGTCGGCGTCGCCGCCCACCCCAGCCCAGGCTGGGACGGGCCCACGGTGATCGGCGGGCTGGCCGCCGCCGGCTTCCGGATCTCCACCTCCGGCGCCGCCGAGCGGCAGGGCGTCGTGCACCGGCTGGACGCCGCCACCACCGGGGTGATGGTGGTGGCCAAGAGCGAGCGGGCCTACACCGCGCTCAAGGCCGCGTTCAAGGAGCGCACGGTCGAGAAGGGCTACAACGCCCTCGTCCAGGGCCACCCCGACCCCTCCCGCGGCACCATCGACGCCCCGATCGACCGGCACCCCAAGCACGACTGGCGGTTCGCGGTCGTCCAGGGCGGCCGTCCCTCGGTGACCCACTACGAGGTGATGGAAGCCTTCGCCGCCGCCAGCCTGGTCGACATCAGGCTCGAGACCGGACGCACCCACCAGATCCGCGTGCACTTCTCCGCCCTGCGCCACCCCTGCGTCGGTGACACGACCTACGGCGCCGACCCCACGCTGGCCGCCCGGCTGGGGGTGTCGCGCCAGTGGCTGCACGCGGTGCGGCTCGGGTTCCCGCACCCCGCCGACGGGAGCTGGGTGGAGTTCACCAGCGAGTACCCGCCCGACCTCGCCGGCGCGCTGGCCGTCCTGCGCGCCGAGGCCTGACCACACCTGCGGTGACCGGCCTGCCGGACTCCCTCGCCGACTTCGGTCCCGCCGCGCTGGCGGCGGTCGTGGTCGCGGCCTACCTGGTCGTGGGGGAGCCGGTGGCCGGGCACGTGCTGCACCGGCGGTTCGAGGGGCGGCTGCGCACCGACGCCGGGGCGCGGCGGTCCTTCTACCGGCGGCTGCTGGTCCTCGAGTGGGGGCTGGCCGTGCTCGCCTTCGTCGTCTGGCTGTTCGCCACCGACGTCTCCGCCGGGGCCGTGGGGCTGCGCTGGCCGCAGGAGTGGCCGGGGCCGTTCACCGCGGTCGTCGTCGTGGTCGTGCTGCTGTTCGTCGTCGCCTCCACCCGCCAGCTGCGGGCCGGCGCGCTGCTGGAGATGGTCCGGCCCACGCGCCGCCCGGGGGACGGCCGGCACGCCGAGCCGCCCGGGCAGTCGACGCTGGCCCTGCTCCCGCGCACCGACGACGAGCGGCGGTTGTTCACCGTCGTCGGGATCACCGCCGGCGTCTGCGAGGAGTGGCTCTACCGCGGCTTCTTCCTCGCCGTGGTCGCCGCGGTGCTCGGGGGCGCGCCGTCGTTCGTGCTCGTCGTCGTCGCGGCTGTCGCCTTCGGGCTGGCGCACGCGTACCAGGGGCGGGCGGGCATCGTCCTCACCGGCGTGCTCGGCGGGATCATGGCCGCCCTCTACCTGGACACCGGCTCGCTGCTGTGGCCGGTCCTGCTGCACGCGGTCATCGACCTGCGCTTCCTCCTCGTGCCGGCGAGCGCGCTGCCCGCCTCGTCGCCGGGGGAGCAGGAGCCCCCGGAGGGCTGAGCGGAGGGCGCGCGGAGAATGTCCTCCGTGCCGAGTCCCACCGCTTCCGTCGCCGGCCCTGCGGACTGGCCGGAGGTCGCCGCCCTGCGCACCGGCGTGTTCGTCGCGGAGCAGGGCGTCCCGCCGGAGATCGAGCAGGACGCCGCCGACGCGACCGCCGTCCACGTGCTGAGCCGGGACGGCAGCGGCCGCGTCGTGGCCACCGGGCGGCTGCTGCTGGAGGAGACGACGGCCCGGATCGGAAGGATGGCGGCAGCAGCCGAGGTGCGGGGGAGAGGCCATGGCGCCGCCGTGCTCGCCGAGCTGCACCGCCAGGCGGTCGCCCTCGGCGCCACGCAGGTGGAGCTGCACGCGCAGCTGCCGGCCCGCCGCTTCTACGAGCGCGAGGGCTACGCGGCCGTCGGCGACGTGTACGAGGAGGCCGGTATCGCGCACGTCACCATGCGGCGCCGGCTCGGCGAGGGGCCTGCGGGAACCGTGTGACGGAGTGGTCCGGATCGCCGAGACACGAACCTGTCGGTGGTCGCCGGTACACCTGTCGAGGTGCGAGGATCGGGCCACCGGTCACCGCTGGAACGTCACCGCCGAACGGCCTTCCCCGCCGGTCATGAGAACCACCCCGTCGCCACTGCCTGCCTCGCGCCGGCCGGGCCGTCGAGACCCGTGAGGAGCACCCCGCACCGTGAGCAGCCCGTCCCGTGACGAGAACTTCGTGCACCTGCACGTGCACACCGAGTACTCGATGCTGGACGGTGCGGCGAAGCTGCCGGAGGTCACCGCGGCGGCGGCGGCGCAGGGGATGCCGGCGCTGGCGATGACCGACCACGGCAACGTGTTCGGCGCCTACGACTTCTACAAGCAGGCCAAGAACGCCGGCGTCAAGCCGATCATCGGCATGGAGGGCTACTACACCCCGGGGTCCCGGTTCGACCGCGCGCCGTTCGACTTCGGCGACAAGCTCCTCGACGAGGAGGGCGACGGCGGGAACAACCGGGGCAAGGCCGCGTACACGCACATGACGCTGCTGGCCCGCACCACCGAGGGGATGCACAACCTCTTCCGCATCTCCTCGCTGGCCAGCCTCGAGGGTCAGTACCGCAAGCCGCGCTTCGACCGCGACCTGCTGGAGAGGTACGGCAAGGGCCTCATCGCCACCACCGGCTGCCCGTCGGGCGAGGTGAACATGTGGCTGCGCGCCGGCAAGGAGGACAAGGCGCGGGCGGCCGCGGCCGACTTCCAGGACATCTTCGGGCGGGAGAACTTCTACGCCGAGCTGATGGACCACGGGCTCTCGATCGAGAAGAAGACCCGGCCGGCGCTGATGTCCATCGCCAAGGACCTCGGCATCCCGCTGCTGGCCACCAACGACCTGCACTACACGCACAAGGAGGACGCCGCCGCGCACGACGCGCTCCTGTGCATCCAGACCGGGTCCCGGCTCAACGAGACCAACCGCTTCCGCTTCAACGGGGACGGCTACTACCTGAAGTCCGCCGCCGAGATGCGCGCGCTGTTCTCCGGCGACCTGTCGGTCGCCTGCGACAACACCCTGCTCGTCGCCGAGCAGTGCGAGGTGGAGTTCACCGAGGGCGCGGACCTGATGCCGCGCTTCCCGCTGCCGCCGGGGGAGGACGAGACCTCCTGGTTCATCAAGGAGGTCGAGCGCGGCCTGCACAAGCGGTACCCGAACGGCATCCCCGACCACGTGCGCAAGCAGGCCGACTACGAGACCGGGATCATCTGCCAGATGGGCTTCCCGGGGTACTTCCTCGTGGTCGCCGACTTCATCAACTGGGCCAAGGACAACGGCATCCGCGTCGGTCCGGGCCGTGGTTCGGCGGCCGGGTCGCTGGCCGCCTTCGCCATGGGGATCACCGACCTCGACCCACTGCAGCACGGGCTGATCTTCGAGCGGTTCCTCAACCCCGAGCGCGTCTCGATGCCCGACGTCGACATCGACTTCGACGACCGCCGCCGCGGCGAGGTCATCCAGTACGTCTCGCAGAAGTACGGCGAGGAGCGGGTCAGCCAGATCGTCACCTACGGCACGATCAAGGCCAAGGCCGCGATCAAGGACGCCGCCCGCGTGCTCGACCGCCCCTACTCCGTCGGCGACGAGCTCACCAAGCTGATGCCGCCGGACGTCATGGGCAAGGGCATCCCGCTGACCGGGGTGTTCGACCCGGCGCACCCGCGCTACAAGGAGGCCACGGAGTTCCGGGCCCGCTACGAGTCCGACCCGGGCGCCGCCGAGGTCGTGGACCAGGCGCGCAAGCTCGAGGGCCTGAAGCGCCAGTGGGGCGTGCACGCCGCCGGCGTCATCATCGGCCGCTACCCGCTGATCGACTCCATCCCGATCATGCGCCGCGAGGCCGACGGCGCGATCATCACGCAGTTCGACTACCCGACCTGCGAGACGCTCGGCCTGCTCAAGATGGACTTCCTGGGCCTGCGCAACCTCACGGTCATCGACGACGCGCTGCGCAACATCGTGATCAACGGCAAGGAGCCGGTCGACCTCGACGAGATCAGCAAGGACCTCACCGACCCGGCGACGTACGCCCTGCTCTCCCGCGGCGACACCCTGGGCGTCTTCCAGTTCGACGGCGGCCCGATGCGGTCCCTGCTGCGGCTCATGCGGCCGGACAACTTCGAGGACATCTCGGCCGTCGGTGCCCTCTACCGACCGGGCCCGATGGGTGCGAACTCGCACACCAACTACGCGCTCCGCAAGAACGGCCAGCAGGAGATCACGCCGATCCACCCGGAGCTGGCCGAGCCGCTGGAGGAGATCCTCGGCCAGACCTACGGCCTGATCGTCTACCAGGAGCAGGTCATGGCGATCGCGCAGAAGGTCGCCGGGTACTCGCTCGGCAAGGCCGACCTGCTGCGCCGCGCGATGGGCAAGAAGAAGAAGTCCGTCCTGGACGCCGAGTTCGTCGGCTTCGAGGCCGGCATGAAGGCCAACGGCTTCTCCGCCGCCGCGATCAAGACGCTGTGGGACATCCTCGTCCCGTTCGCCGACTACGCGTTCAACAAGGCGCACTCCGCCGCCTACGGCCTGGTGTCCTACTGGACCGCCTACCTCAAGGCGAACTACCCGGCCGAGTACATGGCCGGCCTGCTCACCAGCGTCCAGGACGACAAGGACCGCCGGCCGATCTACCTGGCCGAGTGCCGCCGCATGGGCATCAAGGTGCTCCCGCCGGACGTCAACGAGTCCTCCTGGGACTTCACCGCCGTCGGCACCGACATCCGCTTCGGGCTGGCGTCGGTGCGCAACGTCGGCACCAACGTCGTGGAGTCGATCGTCAAGGCGCGCGAGGAGAAGGGCGCGTTCAAGGACTTCGCCGACTTCATGCGCAAGATCGACACGGTGGCCTGCAACAAGAAGGTCATCGAGTCCCTCGCCAAGGCCGGGGCCTTCGACTCCCTCGGCCACTCCCGGCAGGGCATCGTCGCCATCCACGCGCAGGCCGTCGACTCCGCGATGGGCCTCAAGCGCAAGGAGGCCGAGGGCCAGTTCGACCTCTTCGGCAGCTTCGGCGACGAGGCCGCGGCGGACGACCCGTTCGCCGGCGCGCTGGACATCACCATCCCCACCGCGGACTGGTCGAAGAGCGAGCGGCTGATGTTCGAGCGCGACATGCTCGGCCTCTACGTCTCCGACCACCCGCTGCACGGGGTCGAGCACGTGCTGACCTCGCACGCCGACACCCCGATCGCGGAGATCAACGCCGGAGGAGTGGAGGACGGCGCCAACGTCACCATCGCCGGCATCCTCACCTCGGTGTCACCGCGCACCAACAAGCAGGGCGCCCCGTGGGCGATCGCCACGGTCGAAGACCTCGAGTCCGGCATCGAGGTGCTGTTCTTCCCCAAGACCTGGATCGAGGTCTCGGAGAAGGTGCTCCGCGACCAGATCGTCGTGGTCAAGGGGCGGATCAGTCGGCGGGACGACCAGCCCTCGCTGTTCGGCTCCGAGGTGACCGTCCCCGAGCTCACCGAGGGCCCGCGCGGGCCGGTGCTGGTGTCCATGGCCGCGGCCCGGTGCACCCCGCCGGTGGTCGAGCGGCTGCGCGAGGTGCTCGGCAGCCACCCGGGCACCACCGAGGTCCAGCTCAAGCTGGTCAACGGCAGCCGGGAGACGGTGCTGCGGCTGGACCAGGGGCTGCGGGTGCGCCCCAGCACCGCGCTCATGGGTGACATCAAGGCGCTGCTCGGCCCGACCAGCGTGGCGCTGCTCTGACGGCGGAGCCCCTGGCCCCCGGCGATCGCGAGCTCGCGGCGGGTCCCTGCCGGGGGCCATGGGGTTCACTGGACCGGTGAGCACGTCGCCGACGCCTGCCCCGCCCCTGCAGGCCCCGCCCGGCCCCGCGCCGTCCCGGGACGTCTTCTGGCGGGGATGGCCCGAGGTCCAGCAGGACCTGCAGCGCGGTCGCTGGGTGCTGGCCGGCCTCGCCCTGGCCGGCATCCCCGCGGGCGTCCTGTGGTGGCTGCTGGCCCCGCGCGCGGACTACCGGATCACCGCGGACGGGCCGGTCGCCGTCGGCCTGCCCGCCGCCGAGGTGCCCGTCGGCGACGACTCGGTGCTGCTGCTGGTGCTCCTCGGGCTGGGGCTGGTCGCCGGGGTCCTCGCCTGGCTGCGGCGCGGTGCCCGCGGCGTCGGGATGCTCCTCGTCCTGGCCCTGGGCGCATCGCTGGCCGCGGTCGGCGCCTGGCAGGTCGGTGCGCTCCTGGGGCAGGGGCCCACCGAGGCCGACCTCACGGCCGTCGGATCCACGGTGACCACCGGGCTCACCCTGCGGGCGCTGCCGGTGCTCGCCGCGGCCCCGTTCGCCGCGCTGCTGGCCTACCTCGCCTGCGTGCTGGGCACCGCCGACGACGGGCTGGGTCGCGAGGTGGCCCCGTCCGGAGGCTCGCCCCGAGCTGGCGAGGGGTGAGAGGGACGGGGTCCTTCTTCAGTTCACCGTCATGGGGGTGGTGAACTGCTGCAGCGGAGCGGGCACGGCGCCCAGCGTCTGGAGCAGCGTCAGCTCACGGCGCAGCAACCGGGACTCGGCCGCCAGCCGCCGCCGGGTCGCCGACTCGGCCAGCAGCGCCTGCCGGTCCTCCGTGGTGAGCAGCGCGGAGGAGGCCACCAGCCACGACAGCGCGCACGGGTCGTCCGCGGCCGCGGCCAGCCGCACCGCGGCCTCCGCCTCGTCCCCGGCAGCCCCGGCGCCGAGCTCCGCCACCTCCGCGACGTACTCGGTGAACAGCTCGCCCACCCCGCGGGCCAGCACGTCCAGCGAACCGCGGGCCACCTCGGCGGCGAGGTCGTCGGCCGGCGGGACCACCCGGGCCGGCCCGTCGGCGACCGACTCGGCGTCCCCGGCGGCCTCCTCGGCCGCCTCCTCCTCGGCCAGCCACTCGACCTCGGCCTGGAGGTAGGGCGGGTCGTCCCCGACGACGACGTCGAGCAGCCGGAACCGCTCACCGCCGACGGTCACGACGCGGAAACCGCCGTCGGGCTGCGGCTGGACCCGGCGCAGTCGCGCGGTGCAGCCGATGTCGTAGAGCGCCGCCGCGGGAGCCACCCGCTCGACCTCCCAGCCCTGCCGGATCGCGACCACGCCGAAGAACCGGCGGTCGCCGTGCTCGGGCAGAACCATCAGGTCGCGCATCAGCCGGCGGTACCGCGGCTCGAAGATCTGCAGGGGCAGCACCGCCCCGGGGAACAGCGGCCGGCCCAGCGGGAACAGCGGGATCAGCTCACCCATCCCGGCAAGCGTACGGGCCCCGCGAACCGGGGCCGCCCAGGCGCCCCGGGGGTGACCGGCGCCGCTGGCTACGCTGGGAACCCGCCGCACCAGTCCCGTCCAGCCCCGGAGGCAGCCCGTGCTCGCCCGCATCGACCTGCGCGGTAACCCGCTGCCCGGCGTCCGGGAGCTCACCGGCCTGCTGCCGCGTGCGGCCACCGACATCGACTCGGTCATGGCGACGGTCCGCCCGCTCTGCGAGGACGTGCGCGTCCGCGGCGCCCAGGCGGTCCGCGAGATCACCGCCCGGCTCGACGGCGTGGACGCCCAGGACTTCGCCGTTCCGCAGGAGGCGCTCGACCGCGCGCTGGCCGAGTGCGCCCCCACGCTCCGCGCGGCGCTGGAGGAGGCCATCTCCCGGGTTCAGAAGGTGCACGCCGACCAGCGCCGCACCGACGTCACCACCCAGGTGGTCCCCGGTGGCACGGTCACCGAGCGCTGGCTGCCGGTGCGCCGGGTGGGCCTCTACGTGCCCGGCGGCTTGGCCCCGCTGCTGTCCAGCGTCGTCATGAACGTCGTGCCCGCGCAGATCGCCGGCGTGGAGTCCATCGCCGTCGCCTCGCCGCCGCAGCGCGACCACGGCGGTCTGCCCGACCCGGGCGTGCTCGCCGCCTGCGCGCTGCTCGGCGTCACCGAGGTGTACGCCGTCGGTGGCGCCCAGGCGATCGCCGTCTTCGGCTACGGCGCCGGGTCCTGCGAGCCGGTCGACATGGTCACCGGCCCGGGCAACGTCTACGTCACCGCCGCCAAGCGGCTGCTGCGCGGGATGATCGGCATCGACTCCGAGGCCGGCCCCACCGAGGTCGCGATCCTCGCCGACGACACCGCCGATCCCGCGCACGTCGCCGCCGACCTGATCAGCCAGGCCGAGCACGACCCGCTGGCCGGCGCCGTGCTGGTCACCACCAGCGAGGAGCTCGCCGACGCCGTCCTGGCGCTCGTGCCCGGCCAGGTCGCGGCCACCAAGCACTCCGACCGGATCACCACCGCGCTCGACGGCACCCAGTCGGGGGTCGTGCTCGTCGACGACCTGGAGGACGGGCTGCGCGTCGTGGACGCCTACGCCGCCGAGCACCTGGAGATCCAGACCCGGAACCCGCGCGCGATCGCCGACCGGGTGCGCAACGCCGGGGCGATCTTCGTCGGTGCCTGGTCGCCGGTCTCGCTGGGCGACTACGCCGCCGGGTCCAACCACGTGCTGCCCACCGGTGGCTGCGCCCGGCACCAGAGCGGCCTGTCGGTGCAGTCCTTCCTGCGCGGCATCCACGTCGTGGAGTACGACGAGCAGGCGCTGGCCGAGGTCGCTCCGCACATCGACGCCCTCGCCGGGGCCGAGGACCTGCCGGCGCACGCGGCGGCGGTGCGGATCCGGCAGACACGATGACGTCGCTGGAGGACCTCCCGCTGCGGCCGGAGCTTCGCGGCCGCACGCCCTACGGCGCCCCGCAGGTGCCGGCCACGCACCGGCTCAACACCAACGAGAACCCGCACCCGCTGCCTGCCGAGCTCCTCGCCGACCTCGGTGCGGCGCTCGGCTCCGCGGCGCTGGAGCTCAACCGGTACCCCGACCGCGACGCCGTCGCCCTGCGGGCCGACCTCGCCGGCTACCTGAGCCGCACCAGCGGGGAGCGGGTCGGGCCGGAGCAGGTGTGGGCGGCCAACGGGTCCAACGAGGTGCTGCAGCAGGTCCTGCAGGTGTTCGGTGGGGCCGGCCGGACGGCGCTGGGCTTCACGCCGTCGTACTCGATGCACCCGATCATCTCGGCCGGCACCGGCACGACCTGGGTCGACGGGCACCGGTCCGCCGACTTCACCATCGACCCCGCCGCGGCGGTGGCGCAGCTGCGCGAGGTGGCGCCCGACGTCGTCTTCGTGACCAGCCCGAACAACCCCACCGGCACCGCGGTCGACCTGGAGACGATCGTCGAGCTGTACGACGTCACCGACGGGGTGCTCGTGGTCGACGAGGCCTACACCGAGTTCGCGCGCAGCGGCACGCCCTCGGCGCTCGGCCTGCTGCCGGGCCGGCCGCGGCTGATCGTCAGCCGGACCATGAGCAAGGCGTTCGGCATGGCGGGGCTGCGGCTGGGCTACCTGGCCGCAGATCCCGCCGTCGTCGACGCGATCCAGCTGGTGCGGCTGCCCTACCACCTCAGCTCGCTCACCCAGGCCGCCGCGCGCGCGGCGCTGGCGCACACCGACGCGCTGCTGGCCACGGTGGACGCGGTCAAGGCCCAGCGGGACCGGATCGTCGACGCGCTGCCGGCCATGGGCCTGACCAGCGTGCCCAGCGACGCCAACTTCGTGCTCTTCGGCCACTTCGCCGACGCCCCCGCCGTGTGGCAGGCGCTGCTCGACCGGGGGGTGCTCGTCCGCGACGTCGGCCTGCCCGGCTGGCTCCGGGTGACCGCCGGGACGCCGGCGGAGACGAGCGCTTTCCTCACGGCCCTGGAGGCTGTTGTCGCCGAGTCCGGAGGCCGGCTCTGACGGCCCCCGACTCGCCTCCGGCCACCACGCTGGGTGAGATCGCGCCGGACCACCGCAGGACTCTGGGAGACTGACGCACATGACCCGCACCGCACGCGTCGAGCGACAGACCAACGAGACCAAGCTCGTGGTCGAGCTGGACCTCGACGGCACCGGCACCAGCTCCATCAGCACGGGCGTGGGCTTCTACGACCACATGCTCACCGCGCTGAGCAAGCACAGCGGGATCGACCTCACCGTGCAGGCCGACGGCGACCTGCACATCGACGCCCACCACACCGTCGAGGACGTCGCGATCGCCCTGGGCCAGGCGTTCGCGCAGGCGCTGGGGGACAAGCGGGGCATCACCCGCTACGGCGACGCGACGATCCCGATGGACGAGGTGCTGGCCCAGGCCGCCGTCGACCTCTCCGGCCGGCCGTACTTCGTGCACGCCGAGCCCGAGAACATGACGCCGATGATCGGCCCGGACTACCCGACGTCCCTCACCAAGCACGTGCTGGAGTCCTTCGCCTTCAACGCGCGGATCAGCCTGCACGTGCGGGTGCTCTACGCCGGCCGCGACGCCCACCACATCGTCGAGGGCCAGTTCAAGGCGCTGGCCCGCGCCCTGCGCCAGGCCGTGGCCATCGACCCGCGGGTCACCGACGTGCCCTCCACCAAGGGCGCGCTGTAACCGGCATGAACTTCGGTCTGGCCCTGCTGCTGCTGGGCGGGTTCCTCCTCGGCGGCGCCTGGAGCATCTGGCGGTCGGACTCCGACACCGCCGGGCGCACCGGTCCGCAGGTGGCCTTCGCGGTCATCCTGCTGCTGTCGGCCGTGCTCGCCAGCGCGGCAGGCATCCTCCGCCTGGTGTGAGCGCGGCCGACGAGGAGCGCTTCCTCGCGCTGGTCACCGCCGACCCGACGGTGCGGGCGGTGCTGGAGCGGGCGCCGGCCCTCGGCCTGTCGGACTGGTGGCTCACCGCCGGGGTGCTGTTCCAGACCGTGTGGAACTCCCTCACCGGGCGGTCACCGGGCACCGGCATCCGCGACGCCGACTTCTTCTACTTCGATGCCGACACCTCGTGGGCGGCGGAGGACGCGGTCATCCGGGCCGGCGAGCAGCTGTTCGCCGATCTCCCGGTGCCGGTGGAGATCCGCAACGAGGCGCGCGTGCACCTCTGGTACGAGCAGAAGTTCGGGGTGCCGGCCGCGCCGTTCCGCGACTGCGCCGATGCCATCGACTCCTTCGCGGCGGTCTGCTGCTGCTACGGCGTCCGGGTGGACGGGGCGGGGGCGTTGGAGGTGTACGCGCCGCACGGCTACGACGACCTCTTCGGCCTCGTCGTGCGGCCCAACCGGCGCCTGGCGCCCCGGCACGTCTACGAGGCCAAGACCGAACGCTGGCAGCAGCAGTGGCCCGAGCTGACCGTCCTCCCGTGGGCGGACGAGGCCGTCCGCTGACCGGCCACCTCGAGTGCTACAACTCGTGGTCATCACCGGTCGACGGCCACGGGTTCGTAGAACTCGCGGCACAGGTCTCCGCCGGCTGCTGGGTCGTCCAGGTCACCCACGCTCTCGGGTCGCCGGGAACACTTCGGGGCGCTGCCGTGCTGGTCGGTAGCGTGGCAGGCGTGAAGAAGGTGGCGGTCCTCGACTACGGGTCGGGCAACCTGCGGTCGGCCGAGCGGGCGCTGTCCCGCGTCGGCGCGGACGTGACGGTGACCTCCGACATGGACGTGGCGCTCGATGCCGACGGGCTCGTCGTCCCCGGCGTCGGTGCGTTCGCCGCCTGCATGGCGGGCCTGGACGCCGTCCAGGGGCGGCGCATCATCGGCCGGCGGCTGGCCGGCGGCCGCCCGGTGCTCGGCATCTGCGTCGGCATGCAGATCCTGTTCGAGCGCGGCGTGGAGCACGGCGTGGACGCCGAGGGCTGCGGCGAGTGGCCCGGCGTCGTCGAGCAGCTGGAGGCCCCGGTCCTGCCGCACATGGGCTGGAACACCGTCCAGGCCGCCCCGGGCAGCACGCTGTTCGCCGGCCTGGAGGACGAGCGCTTCTACTTCGTGCACTCCTACGGCGTGCGGGAGTTCCCGCTGGGCTCCGAGGGCGGGGACACGCCGCTGGCGCCACCCAAGGTCACCTGGGCCGAGCACGGCGACCGCTTCGTCGCCGGCGTGGAGAACGCCGCGCTGTCGGCGACCCAGTTCCACCCGGAGAAGAGCGGCGACGCCGGCGCCCAGCTGCTGACCAACTGGCTGGGCACCCTCCGCTGACGGTCCGGCCGGCCTGCCCGGCGCCGGAGTGATCGCCACCTAGGGTTCCCAGGTCCCGTCCCGGTGTTCCCAGGAGGTCGGCGTGCCCGCCGAGCGTTCCCCCCGGACCGGCCGCGCCGACCGGCCCGGTCGGCTCCTCGGCCTCGTCGTCGTGGTCCTGCTGCTGGGCCTGGCCGCCTGGACCGTGGTCGGCCTGCAGCCCCCGGACCCCCGGCCGGCCGACGCCCCGGCCGGGGAGTTCAGCGCCACCCGGGCCTTCGCCCACGTCGAGCGGACCGCCGCGGACGTGCACGTGGCCGGCAGCCCGGAGAACGACCGGGTCGTCGAGGACCTGGTCGGCACGCTCACCGGCCTGGGCCTCGACACCCGCGTGCAGAACGCCGTCGGCGTGCGCGAGGGCGGCGCCGGTGAGGTCCGCATGGCCCGGGTGCGCAACGTCGTCGGCGTGCTGCCCGGCACCGACCCCACCGGCCGGCTGTACCTGATGGCCCACCACGACTCCGCCGAGGCCGGGCCGGGCGCCGCCGACGACGCCGCGGGGGTGGCCGCGCTCCTGGAGTCGGTCCGCGCGCTGACGGCGGGGCCGCCGCTGCGCAACGACGTCGTCGTCGTCCTCACCGACGCCGAGGAGGCGTGCCTGTGCGGCGCCGAGGCGTTCGCCGCGTCGCACCCGCTGGCCGGCGGGGGAGTGGTGCTGAACTTCGAGGCCCGGGGCACCAGCGGGCCGCCGATCATGTTCGAGACGTCGCTGGGGAACGCCGACCTCGCCGCCGCCTTCGCCGACGCCGCACCGCACCCGGTGGCCAGCAGCTTCGCCGTCGAGGTCTACCGGGCGCTGCCCAACGACACCGACTTCAGCGTGCTCCTCGACGACGGCGACTTCACCGGCATGAACACCGCCTTCATCGACGGCGCCGCCGGGTACCACTCGCCACAGGACACCCCGGAGCGGCTGGACCGGCGCACGCTGCAGGCACTCGGCGACAACGCCCTCGCCCTGGCCCGCGAGCTGGGCGGACGGGACCTGGCCGCTCTCGCCGAGCCGGCCGCCGGGGACGCCACCTACTTCCCGCTGCCCGGGTCCCTGGTGCGCTATCCCGGCACGTTCGTGTGGCCGCTGGCGGGGGCCGCGCTGGTCGCCGTCGCCGGGCTGGTCCTGGCGCTGCGGTCCCGCGGGGTGAGCTCGCTGCGCCGGACCGGTGCGGCCGCGCTGCTGGCCGTGGTCCCGCTCGCGCTGGCGCCGCTGGCCGCCCAGGGGCTGTGGGCGGCGCTGGTCGCGGTGCGCCCCGGCTACGCCGGCATGCTCGACCCCTGGCGCCCGGGCTGGTTCCGGGTGGCCGCCGTCGCGACGGTGCTCGCCGTGGTGCTGGTCTGGTACGCGCTGCTCCGCCGCCGGGTGGGGCCGGCGCCGCTGGCGGCCGGCGCGCTGGGCTGGCTGGCCGTGATCGCCGCTGTCCTGGCCGCGGTGGCGCCGGGCGGGTCCTACCTGGCGGCGTGGCCGGCGCTGGTGGGGGCGCTGACCGGAACGGTGAGCGTCCTGGCGCGGTCGCGGGCCGTGCACGTCCTCGGCGCGGCGGTCACGGGGGCGGCGGCCGTACTGGTCCTGGCGCCGACGGCGGCGCTGTTCCTCCCGGCCCTCGGCCTGTCGCAGGCGGCGGCGCCGTCGGTCGTCGTCGTGCTCGCCGCCCTGGCCCTGCTGCCGGCCCTCGAGCTGCTGTTCCCCGACCCCGAGGCGGGCCGGTCGCGGCTGGGTGCGATGGCGGTGCCCGCGACGGCGGTCGGAGTGGCCGCCGCCTGCGCCGTGGCCGGACTGGGTGTCGACCGGTTCGACGCCGCCCACCCCGTGCCCTCGCGGCTGGCCTACCTGCTCGACTCCGACCGCGGCGAGGCCCGCTGGGTGAGCACCGAGTCCTCGCCGGGGGAGTGGACCGGCCGCTTCGTCGACGGCCCCGGCAGCCTGGGCGCCGACTACCCGTACCTGACCGGGAGGGACGTGCAGACGGGCCCGGCGGAGGCGGCGGCGCTGGCGGCCCCGGAGGTCACCGTGCAGTCCGACGAGGAGCTCGGCGGGCGCCGGGAGCTCAGCCTGCGGGTGCTGCCCCGGCGCGACGACGTGCGCCTCGTGGACCTGACCGTCACCGTCGACGGCGGCACCGTGGTGCGGGCCCGCGTGGGCGGGCGCCCGGTGCCCGACGCCGCCGTGGGCGGGGACTCGCTGCGGATCACGTTCCACGCACCGCCGGCCGATGGGCTGCAGGTCGGCCTCACCGTGGAGGGCGAGGGCCCGGTGCGGCTGCGGGTGACCGACGCCGTCGACGGGCTCGCCGGGCTGCCGGGCTTCCAGCCGCGGCCCGAGGAGGTCGACGTGGCCGGCGTGCACGGCGCGGACCTGGTGCTGGTCACGGAGACCACCGACCTCGGCTGAACGGGCGGGGCGCCCAGGAGGCGGATGAGAGGCCTCTCATCCGCCTCTCACCGGCCGGCCACGCGCGTGCCGGAGGCTGGTCCGCATGCGTCCGCGCCCCGCGCCCGCCGTGCTCGCCGCGCTGGTCGCCGTCCTCCTCGTCTGCGGGACGGCGTGGGTCCTGCTGCGCCCCGCCGGCGCTGGTGACCGGCCGGTGCCTGCGCCCATCGACGTCCCCGCCCGAGACGAACCCGCCCCGCGTCCGTCCCCGGATCCGGGTCCGATGCCCCCGTCGTCCGTCGTCCCGCCGCCGGAGGTGGCGCCCACGGACGTCGTCCCGCCGCCCCCGCTGCCCGACGACGACACCGACGACGAGGACGACGACGAGGACGCCGACGACGACCCCGGGGACAGCGACGACGACTCGGACGTTGACGACGACGGTGACGACTGAACCGTGAGCAGCGAGATGGGCACGACGACCAGCCGGCGCGACCGCATCGTGCGCCGCCTGGTCCCGCGAGCTGCCCGGACACGGATCATCGGCTGGGTCCTGCTGCTCGTGCTCCTCGCCCTGGCGCTGGTCACCCTGGTCACCTGGCGGCTGCTGATCCGGGCCACCGACGAGCGGATGGACCTGGCGCTGCGGGCCGAGGTGGAGGAGTTCTCGCAGATCGTCGAGGGCAACGTGGACCCGGGCACGGGCGAGCCGTTCGCCTCGGTCGACGACGTGCTGCGGACGGTGATCACCTACAACCTGGCCCGGCCCAACGAGAAGTTCCTCGGCTACGTCGACGGCGAGTACCGCTTCCAGAGCCGCATCGAGGCGCCGGTCCTGCTCAGCGAGGACGCCGCGTTCACCGAGCTGGTGGGGTCGGTGACCGACACCCGGGCCGGCCGCTACGACAGCGGTGCCGGTGAGGTCCGCTACCTGGCGGTGCCGGTCACCCTGGAGGGCGACCCCACCCCGGGCGTCGCGCTCGTCGCCTACTTCGCCGACCAGGAGCGGCAGGCCGCCGACGACACGGCCCAGCTCATGCTGGGCGTCGGCGCGGTGACCGTCCTGCTCGCCGCCGCGGGCGCGTGGGTCGTCGCCGGCCGGGTCCTCGCGCCGGTACGGGCGGTCGCGACGACCGCCCAGGGCATCACCGAGACCGACCTGTCCGGCCGGATCCCCGTCGAGGGGCGCCCGGCCGACGAACTGACCGACCTGGCCGTCGCGGTCAACGCGATGCTCGACCGGGTGGCGGGCGGGGTCGCCGCCCAGCGCCGCTTCCTCGACGACGCCGGCCACGAGCTGCGCACCCCGATCACGATCGTGCGCGGCCACCTCGAGGTGCTCGATCCGGCCGATCCGGACGACGTCCGGCAGACCGTCGCCCTCGTGGACGACGAGCTGGAGCGGATGAACCGCATGGTCACCGAGCTGCTGCTGCTCGCCCGCGCCGAGCAGCCGCAGTTCGTCCGCCTGCAGCCGGCCGACGTGGCCGCGCTGACCGCCGAGGTGTTCGGCAACGTCCGGCGGCTGGGCGACCGGGACTGGCAGCTCGGGGCGGTCGCCCGCGCGGACCTGCTGCTCGATCCGCAGCGGCTGGCCCAGGCCGTGGTGGCGCTGGCCGACAACGCCGTCCAGCACACCCGCCCCGGGGACCGCATCGTCCTCGGCAGCCGGCTCAGCGGGGACTCCCTGCTCGTGTGGGTCGACGACACCGGGACGGGCATCCCGGTCGGGGACCAGGAGCGGGTGTTCGAGCGTTTCGCCCGGGGCAGCTCCGGGGCCCGGCGCGGCGACGGCGCCGGACTGGGCCTGTCCATCGTCCAGGCCATCGCCGCGGGGCACGGCGGGCACGTCGAGCTGCACAGCCGTCCGGGGGAGGGGGCGACCTTCACGCTGGTGCTGCCCGCCCGGCCGGCGCCACCGCCGGACGCCGTGCCGGACGACCTGCGAGCCGACCCGGGCGACACCGTCGACGACGCGCTGTCGACGCCGTCCCTGCTGGCCGGGACCGCCACCGCACCGACCGAGGGAGGAGACCGGTGAGCCGGGTCCTGATCGCCGAGGACGAGCCGCGCATCGCGGCGTTCATCGAGAAGGGCCTCAAGGCCAACGGCTTCGTCACCGCCGTCGTGGGTGACGGTCTGTCCGCGCTGGACCGGGCGCGCAGCGGCGACTTCGACCTGGTGGTGCTGGACATCGGGCTCCCGGTCCTGGACGGGTTCGCGGTCCTGCGCGGGCTGCGGGCGGAACGCTGCCCGGTGCCGGTCATCGTCCTGACCGCCCGTGACAGCGTGCAGGACACGGTGGCCGGGCTGGAGGGTGGCGCGGACGACTACATGGCCAAGCCGTTCCGGTTCGAGGAGCTGCTGGCGCGGGTGCGCCTGCGCTTGGCCGGGCCGCGTGACGGCGAGGTGACCGTGCTGACGGCCGGCGGCCTGTCCCTGGACCTCCGCACCCGCCGGGCGAGCGTCGGCGGCCGCAGCGTGGACCTCTCCGCCCGGGAGTTCGCCCTCGCGGAGACCTTCCTCCGGCACCCGGGCCAGGTGCTGGCGCGCGAGCAGTTGCTCAGCCACGTCTGGGGCTACGACTTCGACCCGGGCTCCAACGTCGTCGACGTCTACGTGCGCTACCTGCGCAAGAAGCTCGGAGCCGACCGCATCGAGACGGTGCGCGGGATGGGTTACCGCCTCGTCACCGCCTGACCGGAACGGCCGACGGCCCCGGACCCCGCGCGGGGACCAGGGCCGCCGGCCGTCGCGCGCCTCAGTCGTCGTCGCGGTCCGGGCTGTCGACGTCGGGGGTCTGGACGTCGGGGCTGTCGACGTCGGGGGTCTGGACGTCGGGGCTGTCGACGTCGGGGGTCTGGACGTCCGGGCTGTCGACGTCCGGCGTCTGCACGTCGGGGCTGTCGGTCGCGCTCTCCGCCGGGCTGTCGGCCGACTCCGGGGAGGCGTCGGACCCGCCGTCGCGGTCGGCGTCCACGGCGACGGAGATGCCCGCCGGCTGGGCGGTCGTGGGGCCGTCGTCGGCGGTGGCCACGCCGACGCCGACGATGCCGAGGCCGGTGAGCGCGGTACCGAAGGTGACGATCTTCCAGGTGGCCGGGGTGCTGGTCATGGGTTTCTCCTCGGGTGGTCGGTCCTGCGCTGTCGGGATCCACCATCCCCACGGCCCGTGAGGCCCCGGGGAGAAGGCGATGAGCCCCCTCTCATCCGCATGAGAGCCGCCTCATCGCAGCCCGGCCCACTCCTCGGCGAGCGCCACCCTGGCCTCCGTCGCGACCGCCCACTCCGCCTGCTGGACCCGGAAAGGGCCGGTGGCGAGCCCGACGAGCACACCGGCCACCCGGGCCTCGAGCTGTCCGGCCGGCCAGCGCCCGGCCAGGAGGTCCAGCGCCCTGCGCCGGTAGGCGGCGACGGGCGCGGGCGCGTCCACGAGCCGCTCGAGCAGGGCGAGGTGGGCCACCAGGGTCGCCCAGTCGTCGATCCGTGCGCCCGGCCCGGCGGTGTCCACGTCCAGCAGGCCGGTGACGGCACCCGCCCGCACGAGCAGCTGCGACTCGTAGAAGTCGCCGTGCACCGGGACGAGCGGGTGCTCGCCGGCCGACGCCGCCACGGCCGCGTCGAGCCGCTCCAGCCGATGTGCCAGGTCCGGGCACACCATCCGGAGCACGGTGCTGTGCGCCCGCATCGGAGGGAGCGGGTCGCCCGGCCGGGTCCGGCGCGCCGGGCCGCCGATCACGGGCAACCGGTCCAGCAGTGCCTCGAGGGCGAGCGGGTCGGGCAGCTGCTGCGCGTCCCCGCTCAACGCCACCCGCATGGGTGTGCCCGGCAGCCCCGGCAGCACGAGCACGCCGTCGTCGGTGGCGGCCAGCACCGGGGGCGCGGGCACGACGGCCGCGATCGCGGTGTGCCGGGCCGCGAGGCCCGCCGCTGCCGTCGGCCGCACGACCTTGAGGAACCACCGGCCGGCCGGCGAGCTGACCTCCACCACCGCCCGCCGGCCCGGCCGGTAGGCGCGCAGCCGCAGCCGGGCGGCGCCCGGGTCGATGCCCAGGGAGGTCAACCGCCCGGACACCCCCGCGGCCGACGTCGCCCAGGCCAGCCCCGGGAGGGCGGGATCCAGCGGCCATCGCCACAGCCCCACGGCGACCGGTCCGTCGGCGGTCGAGCCCTCCACCACCGCCGCGCCGGCCGGGATCGCGGCGCCGGTCGTCGCGGCCAGGAACTCCCGGGTGCTGCGTCCGTCGGCCCAGTCCACGACGGCGGTGTGGCGGACCGTGGCCGCCGAGTCCGGGCGCAGGGTCACCGAGGTCGCCGTCAGGCTGCGCAGCCGGCCGGCCAGCGGAGCGAGGACCGCGGCCCACAGCTCGGCGGCGGACTCGCCGAGCAGCAGCTGCAGCGACGGCGGCCACGCCGGCGGACGGTGGGGCAGGGAGCGGGCGGTGTCCACCGCGTCAGCGTCCGGGCCCGGGGTGAGCGGCCGGTGAGAGCCGGATGAGCAGGCTCTCACGGAACGGCCGCCTCACCACCTGCCGCGGTGGACGACCTCGTCGACGCCGCGCCGGCCGCGGCGCAGCGACGGCGAGCGGCGGTCCTCGTCCCCCGGGTAGCCGACCGACACGCAGCCGACGGGCCGGTACTCGTCAGGGACGCCGAACGCCGCCCGGAAGGCGTCCACCCGCTCGGCGGGGACCCCGAAGAAGCAGGCGCCGAGGCCCTCGTCGACCGCAGTGAGCAGCATCAGCAGGCTGGCCATGCCGGCGTCGACGTCCCAGTAGGGCACCGGCCAGCGGGCCTCGTCCCGGTCGGTCCAGCCCTTGTCCGGCTCGGCGTAGCGGTCGAGGTAGGCCGACTTGTTGGCGAGCGGCACGACCAACAGCGGCGCCCGGCGCATGCGGGTGAGCCAGGCGTCGGGAGCGCTGTCGGTGGTGGTGGCCGACCAGAAGCGGTCGCGCTCGTCGTCGGTCTCCAGGACGAGGAACGCCCAGCCCTGGCTGAACCCCGCCGAGGGCGCCCGGATCGCGTGCTCGAGCAGGCGGTCCCGGACCTCCGGCGGCACCGGGCGGTCGGGGTCGTAGTCGCGCACCATGCGGCGGCGGCGGACGACGTCGGCGAACTCCACGCCCTCCAGCCTGTCACCCCGGCCGGGCTCAGGCGGCGCGGCCCAGCCTCGCCAGCGCGCGGGTCTGCCGGTCGGCGTCGGCGGGCACCTCGACGGCCGGACGGCAGATGCCGTCCATGTGCAGGGCCGGCCCGAAGCTGTCCGCACCGGCTTCGATCCGGTCCAGTTCCGCGTCGGTGAGCCCGGGGTCGGCACCGACGGCGCGGGCGACGTCCCAGCGGTGCACGACCATGTCCCAGACGTAGAACTGCTCGAAGGCCGCGCCCACCGTGGTGGGACCGAAGAAGCCGTCGAACTCCCGGGCCGGCACCGCGTCGTCGGCCAGCGCGGCGGCCACCCGCTGCGCGTGTGCGCGCCAGGCGGCGGCCGGGTCGGCGGCGACGTCCGGCGCCGTGCCGAGGTCCACGCCGTGCGTGGTGAGGAAGTCCCGTTGCGTCTGGAGCAGGTGCCCGACGACGTCGGCGGCCGTCCACCCCTCGCAGGGGGAGGGGGCGGCCCAGCCGGCCGGGGGGACGGTGTCGAGCAGCGCGGTGAGCGGTCGGTCGGTGGCGGCGAAGCTGGCGGCGGGAGCGTTCATGCACCGGAACGTAGGCCGGTGCGGCAGGCTCCGTCTTGATGAAACCCGACAGCCGCCCGGTGCCGGCCGCGATGGACCTGATCGAGCGCGCGCACCTCGTGGAGCCCGGCGACGCCTCGCACGTGATGTACCGGTACCCCGCCGACGCCGGGTTCGACGGCCTGCTCCAGCGGTTCTGGATCCCGGTGTGGACGGTGCCCCCCGGCGAGGAGGCCCCGCAGCGGGTCCTGCAGTACCCGGTCGCGCTGGTGGTCGTCGCCGCCGACTACGCCCGCTTCTACGGCGTGGTCTCCGGCATGTCGACGACCACGCTGACCGGATCCGGCTGGGCGGTCGGCGTGATGTGCGCCCCCGCCGCGGGCGCCCTGGTCGCCGGCGGGCCGATGAGCGCGTTCACCGACCGGCACGTCGACCTTCCCGAGGTCCTGGGCGCCGCCGGGGAGGAGCTGACCGCGCGCGTCCGCGCCGCGATGGCGGCCGATCCGCACTCCCCGGAGGCGCAGGGCGCGGCGATGACCGCGTTCACCGACGCGCTGCGGCCCTTCCTGCCGATCGACGACGACGGTCGGTTGGTCAACGAGGTGGTGGCCTTCGTCGAGGCGGACCGCGACGTCGTCCGCGTCGCGCAGGTGTGCGAGCGCTTCGGGCTGTCCGAGCGGGCGCTGCAGCGGCTGGTGCACCGGCGGCTGGGGCTGACGCCGAAGTGGCTGATCCAGCGCCGCCGCCTCCAGGAGGCGGCCGAGCGGCTGCGCGGCAACCCGTCCAGCATCGGCGAGGTCGCGGCACTGCTCGGCTACGCCGACCAGGCCCACTTCAGCCGCGACTTCACCCGGGCGACCGCCATGACCCCCGGCCGGTTCGCCGCCACGCACGCCTCCGGGAGCTGACGCCGGGCGCCGGAGGACCGGTCCCTAGGCTGTCCGGCGTGCCGAAGCTGCAGCTGCTCCCCGCCGTCGACGTCGCCGACGGCCAGGCCGTCCGCCTGGTGCAGGGGGAGGCCGGGAGCGAGACCTCCTACGGCGACCCCCTCGAGGCCGCGTTGCAGTGGCAGCGCGACGGTGCCGAGTGGGTGCATCTGGTCGACCTCGACGCCGCCTTCGGCCGGGGCAGCAACCGGGAGCTGCTGGCCCGCGTCGTCGGCGAGCTCGACGTCGACGTGGAGCTCTCCGGAGGCATCCGCGACGACGAGTCCCTCGCCGCGGCCCTGGCGACGGGCTGCCGCCGGGTGAACCTGGGCACCGCCGCGCTGGAGTCGCCGGAGTGGTGCGCCCGCGCGATCGCCGAGCACGGCGACCGGATCGCCGTCGGCCTGGACGTGCGGGGCACCCGGCTGGCCGCCCGCGGCTGGACCCAGGAGGGCGGGGAGCTCTACGAGACCCTGGCCCGCCTCGACGCCGAGGGCTGCGCCCGCTACGTCGTCACCGACATCACCAAGGACGGCACGCTCAAGGGCCCGAACCTGGAGCTGCTGCGCGAGGTCTGCGCCGCCACGCCCCGGCCGGTCATCGCCTCCGGTGGCGTCAGCTCCCTGGACGACATCCGGGCGCTGGCCGGGCTGACCACGATCGGCGTCGAGGGCGCCATCGTCGGCAAGGCGCTGTACGCGGGCGCGTTCACCCTGCCGGAGGCGCTGCGGGTGACCGAGGAGCTGGCGTGACGGTCCTCAACCTGGGGTCGGCCAACCCCTGGGAGCCGGTGGTCGGCTACAGCCGGATCGTCGTGCGTGGCGACACCGCCTGGATCAGCGGGACGACGTCGATGGTCGACGGCGCGGTCGCCCACCCGGGAGACGCCGCGGCGCAGACCCGCCAGGTCCTGACCACCATCGAGCGGTCGCTGGAGCGGGCCGGGTTCACCCTCGCCGACGTCGTCCGGACCCGGATCTACGTGACCGACATCGGCCGCTGGGAGGAGGTCGGGCGGGTGCACGGGGAGTTCTTCGGCGACATCCGGCCGGCCGCCACGATGGTCGAGGTGTCGGCGCTGATCGACCCGGACCTGCTGGTCGAGATCGAGGCCGACGCGGTGCGGGAGCCGGCAGCGTGAGCCTCGCCGTCCGCGTGATCCCGTGCCTGGACGTCGACGCCGGCCGGGTCGTGAAGGGCGTCAACTTCGTCGACCTGCGCGACGCCGGGGACCCGGTCGAGATGGCCCGGGTGTACGACGCCGAGGGCGCCGACGAGCTCACCTTCCTCGACATCACCGCCAGCTCGGGGGACCGGGAGACGACCTACGACGTCGTCCGCCGCACCGCCGAGAGCGTGTTCATCCCGCTCACGGTCGGCGGCGGCGTGCGCAGCGCCGACGACGTCGACAAGCTGCTGCGGGCCGGCGCCGACAAGGTCGCGGTCAACACCGCGGCCGTGGCCCGGCCCGAGCTCATCGCCGAGATCGCGCACCGCTTCGGCAGCCAGGTGCTCGTGCTGTCCCTGGACGCCCGGCGGGTGCGCGACGGCGCGGTCACCGACTCCGGCTTCGAGATCACCACCCACGGCGGGCGGCGCGGCACCGGCCGGGACGCCGTCGAGTGGTGCGTGCGGGCCGCGGAGCTCGGGGTGGGGGAGATCCTGCTCAACTCGATGGACGCCGACGGCACCCGCGCCGGCTTCGACACCGATCTCATCCGGATGGCGCGCCGCGAGGTGAGGGTGCCGCTGATCGCCAGCGGGGGAGCGGGTGCGGTCGAGCACTTCCCGCCCGCCGTCGAGGCCGGTGCCGACGCCGTCCTGGCCGCCAGCGTCTTCCACTTCGGGCAGCTCCGCGTCGGTGACGTGAAGGCCGGCCTCGCGGCGGCCGGCATCCCGGTCCGCTCCGAGGCCGACACCCCGCTCAGCTGACGGTGACGTCCACCCGGGCCACGTCGCGGCGCCCGGAGGCCCACAGCATCAGCTCCAGCGGCTCTCCGGTGACCGTCCGGCCGCCCGCGCCGACGCGCTTCTCGACACCGGGGACGTCGCTGCGGCGCAGCACCAGGCCTCGGCGCCCGGCGGCGCGGCGGGCGTGGAGCGCCAGGCCCGACCACAGCTGGTCCTGCTCCTCCCGGGGGAGCCGGCGCGGCTCCCAGCCCGGCTGGGCGCGCCGGACGTCCTCGTGGTGGATGGCGAACTCCGCGACGTTGAAGGCCTTCGCCGCCGCCGGCAGCGCCATCGGGGACCACGACGGCGGCCCGTTGCGCACCTGCTGCACCACCTCGGCGTAGGAGGCGGAGGTGCGGAGGCGGTCCTCCAGCCGGTGCGACCACCACGCGAGCCGCTCACCCCCGGGGAGCATCTCCAACCCGTACCCCGGGAGGGCGTCGGGGCGCCGGTCGCGGACGGCGAGGTGCGCGGCGAGGTGCGCCGTGCTCCACCCCTCGCAGCACGTGGGCGCGTCCGGCCCGAGCTCCTCCAGCAGATCGGCCAGCGCCGATCGCTCGCGGTCGGGCAGGGACGGGGGCGTGGCGCTCATCGGCCGAAGTTACCGAGGAGCGCCACCTGGCCAAACCTGGCCGCGAGCGGGAAGAAGGGGGCGCCGGCCGATGTTTGTCCGCAGGCCCGCTTAGCGCGTCTAACGATCGACGGTCATGCTGGACGGGCCCCGACCCCGAGGAGTTCCGTGTCCCGCCGCCGAGACGCCGTCGTGCGCCGCGGGCTCCGCCACATCGGCCGGGCCGTGCGCGAGCAGCCGGGCATGTTCACCCTGGCGCTGACCGCCAGCAGCCTCTACGGCGCCATGACCGTCGCCAGCGCCTGGGTCATCGGCGAGATCACCGACCGGGTGCTGCTGCCGTCCTTCGCCGACGGCGCCACCACCGCCGCCGCGCTCACCCTCGCCGCGCTGGCCATCCTCGGCGTCGCCGTCCTCAAGATCGTCGGCATCATCGGCCGCCGGCTGTTCGCCGGGGTCATGAGCTACCGGCTCCAGGCGGAGTACCGGCGCCGGGTCACCGGCCAGTACCTGCGGCTGCCGCTGTCCTGGCACCAGCGGCACCCCACCGGCCAGCTGCTGTCCAACGCCAACTCCGACGTCGAGGCGGCGTGGTTCTTCGTCGCCCCGCTGCCCTTCGCCTGCGGGGCGCTGGTCATGATCGCCATCACCAGCGTCGCGCTGGTGCTCACCGACCCGATGCTGGCGCTGGTCGGCCTCGTCGTCTTCCCGCTCGTCTTCGTGGCCAACGTCGTGTACTCGCAGGTCATGAGCCCGCGGATGCAGCGGGCCCAGCAGCTGCGGGCCGAGGTCAGCGAGATCGCCCACGAGAGCTTCGACGCCGGGCTGGTCGTGAAGACCCTCGGCCGCGAGGACAGCGAGACGTCCCGCTTCGGCACCCGGGCCGAGGAGCTGCGCGACGGCCTGGTCGCCGTCGGCCGGGTCCGCGGCCTGTTCGACCCGATGATGGAGGCGCTGCCCAACCTGGGCACCCTCGCGGTGCTGCTCATCGGCGCCGGCCGGGTCGCCGACGGCGCCACCGACGCCGGCAGCCTGGTCTCGGTCGCCTACCTGTTCACCCTGCTCGCGCTGCCGATCCGCGCCATCGGCTGGGTGCTGGCCGACCTGCCCCGCGCCCTGGCCGGCTTCGACCGGGTCACCCCCGTGCTGGAGGCCACCGGCGAGACGCCGCACGGCCCCGACGCCGCGGTCGCGCACGCCGCCGGCGCCGGCGTGGCGCTGCGCGACGTCGGCTTCGCCTTCGACGGCGCCGAGCGCCCGACGCTGCACGAGGTCACCTTCGACGTGGCGGCCGGGCGCACCGTCGCCGTCGTCGGCCCGACCGGGTCGGGCAAGTCGACGCTGGCCGGGCTGCTGGTGCGCCTGGTCGACCCCACCGGCGGGGAGGTGCTGCTCGACGGCGTGGACGTCCGCCGGCTGCGCGAGGGCGAGGTCAGCGGCCAGGCCGCGTTCGTCGCCCAGAGCGCCTTCCTCTTCGACGACACCGTCCGCGACAACGTCACCCTGGGCGGTCCGTACGGCGACGACGACGTGTGGGCGGCGCTCCGCGTGGCCGCCGCCGACGAGTTCGTCGCCGCCCTCCCCGCGGGGCTGGACACCCAGGTGGGGGAGCGCGGGGCCTCGCTCTCGGGCGGGCAGCGGCAGCGGCTGGCACTCGCCCGCGCCGTCGTCCGGCGGCCCCGCCTGCTCGTCCTGGACGACGCGACCAGCGCCGTCGACCCCTCCGTGGAGGCGAGGATCCTCGACGCGCTGCGCGGCAGCGAGACGCCGACGACGGTCGTGGTGGTCGCCTACCGGCAGGCGACCATCGCCCTGGCCGACGAGGTGGTGTGGCTGGCCGACGGCCGGGTCGTCGCCCGCGGCAGCCACGACGAGCTGCTCGCCGAGGTGCCCGGCTACGCCGCGCTCGTGCGGGCCTACTCGCACGAGGAGGTGCCGGCATGAGCCTCGCGGCGACCGGGGAGCGCACCGAGGGCAGCTTCGCCACGCTGCGGCGCGGGCTGCGGATGATGCCGGAGTTCCGGCGCGGCCTCCCGGGAACCTTCGCCCTCGCCCTGGTGGCCACGGCCGGCCGGGTGGTCGTGCCGATCGCCGTGCAGCAGGTCATCGACCGCGGCCTGAGCGACGGGGGCGCCGACCTCGACCTGGTCCGCAACCTCGTGCTGGTGTGCGCGGTCGTCGTCGTGCTCACCGCCGTCGCCGTCTACCGGATGAACGTCCGGCTGTTCCGGACCACCGAGACCGCCCTGGCCAACCTGCGGGTGCGCGCCTTCCGGCACGTGCACGACCTGTCGGTGCTCCACCAGCAGGGCGAGCGCCGCGGTTCCCTCGTCTCGCGGGTGACCAGCGACGTCGACCAGCTGTCGGTGTTCATGCAGTGGGGCGGCGTGCTCGGCCTGGTCAGCGTCGGCCAGCTCGTCGTCGCGACCGTCGTCATGGCCGTCTACTCGTGGCAGCTCACCCTGCTGGTGCTGCTGTGCTTCGTGCCGCTGGCGATCGCCATCAAGGCCTTCGCGCGGCGGCTGGTCCGCGTCTACGGCGTCGTCCGCGTCCGGGTCGGTGACGTGCTGGCCGCCGTCGCCGAGTCCGTCGTCGGCGCCCCGACGGTGCGCGCCTACGGGGTCCGGGCCCGCACCGCGGCCCGGATCGACGCGGCGATCGACCGGCACTACCGCGCCCAGGTGCAGGCGCAGCGGGTCACCGCGGCGGTGTTCGTGAGCGGGGAGTTCGTCGCGGCGCTGGCCAACGCCGCCGTCGTCGTGGTCGGCGTGCTGCTCGGCCTGGCCGGCGACATCACCCCGGGCACGCTGGTCGCCTTCCTCTTCCTCGTCACGCTGTTCGTCGCGCCGGTGCAGACCGCCAGCGAGGTGCTCAACGAGGCGCAGAACGCCGTCGCCGGGTTCCGCCGGGTGCTGGACGTGCTCGACACCGAGCCCGACGTCCGCGACCCGGCCGTCGCCACCCCCGACCGCGCCCGGCAGCTGCCGGACGGCCCGCTGGGCGTCCGGTTCGACTCGGTCACCTTCCGGTACGCGCCGGGCGCCCGTGCGGCCCTGGACTCCGTCGACCTGACCATCGAGCCGCGCCGCCGGGTGGCGATCGTGGGCGAGACCGGTTCGGGCAAGACGACCTTCGCCAAGCTCGTCACCCGGCTGATGGACCCGGTCGAGGGCCGGGTGCTGCTGGGTTCGGACGCGGCCGGCTGGGTGCCGCTGGCCGACGTCGCCTTCTCCTCGCTGCGCTCGCGGGTGGTGATGGTCCCGCAGGACGGTTTCCTCTTCGACGCCTCGGTGGCCGAGAACGTGCGCTACGGGCGGCCGGGCATGACCGACGCGGAGGTGGCCGCCGCGTTCGACGAGCTGGGGCTCACCGACTGGGTGCAGGGGCTGGCGGCCGGGGTCTCGACGCCGGTCGACCAGCGGGGCGAGTCGCTGTCGGCGGGGGAGCGGCAGCTGGTCGCCGTCGCCCGGGCCTACGTCGCCGACCCGCACCTGCTGGTGCTCGACGAGGCGACCAGCGCGGTCGACCCGGCCACGGAGCAGCGGCTCACCCGCGCCCTGGACGCGCTGACCGCCGGCCGGACGACGCTCACCATCGCCCACCGGCTGTCCACCGCCGAGCGGGCCGACGAGGTGCTGGTCGTGGACGCCGGCCACGTCGTCCAGCGCGGCTCGCACGCCGAGCTGGTGGACGCCGAGGGCCCCTACGCGCGGCTGCACGCCTCGTGGCGCCGCTCCTCGGCGGGCGAACCGGAACGGGTCGCCTGACCAGCCGGGCCCTACGCTGCGCCCGTGCATCCCACGACGGCTCCCCGCCGGACCCCGCCCGCAGCGGCGCTCGCCGCGGCGGTGCTCGGCCTGCTCAGCGCGGCGGTGCCCGCGCTCATCGCTTTCCTCGCCGTGGCCTTCTCCGGCGGGCGGTTCGACGGCGGTGGCTGGGCGGTGGTCGTCGTGCCGCTCGGATACCTGGTCGGGCTGGTGGTCGGCGCCGTGCTGCTCCTGCTCGGCCGCTCCTGGCTGGTGCTCGCGGTCTTCACCGGCACGATGGCGGTGCTGGTGACCGTCGGGTACGTGACCGGTGGGCTGGGCGGTGGATTCCTGGAGCTGGCCGTCCTGGTCCCGCTGGTGGCCACCGTCCTCGCCGCCCTGCCCGGCGTCCGTCGGTGGGTGGCGGCCCGGCGCGCGGCAACTCGCCCGGCAGGGGGGACGCGCAGCGCCCGTCCCGCCCGCTAGCGTCGCCGGTGTGAGCGCGCACACCGACAGCTTCGAGGCCGACGTCGTCGTGGTGGGGGCGGGGCTGGCCGGCCTCGTGGCCACCGCCGAACTGGCCGACGCGGGCAAGCGGGTGATCCTGGTCGACCAGGAGCCCGAGCAGTCCCTCGGCGGGCAGGCGTGGTGGTCCTTCGGCGGGCTGTTCCTCGTCGACTCCCCGGAGCAGCGCCGGCTGCGGGTGCACGACTCCCTCGAGCTGGCCCGGCAGGACTGGTTCGGCACCGCCGGCTTCGACCGGGACAGCGACCACTGGCCCCGGCAGTGGGCCGAGGCCTACCTGCAGTTCGCCGCCGGGGAGAAGCGGTCCTGGCTGAAGTCGCAGGGCATCGGCTTCTTCCCCATCGTCGGCTGGGCCGAGCGCGGCGGCTACACCGCCACCGGCCACGGCAACTCGGTGCCGCGCTTCCACATCGTCTGGGGCACCGGCCCGGCCATCGTCGCGCCGTTCGAGCGGCGGGTCCGCGCCGCCGCCGAGTCCGGCCTGGTGCAGCTGCGCTTCCGGCACCGCGTCTCCGAGCTCGTCGTCAGCGGCGGGGCGGTCACCGGCGTCCGTGGCTCGGTCCTGGAGCCCAGCGCCGTGGCCCGCGGTGAGGCCAGCTCCCGCACCGAGGTCGGGGACTTCGAGTTCGCCGCGCAGGCCGTCGTCGTCACCTCCGGCGGCATCGGCGGCAACCACGAGCTGGTGCGGCAGAACTGGCCGGCCCGGCTCGGCCCGGCACCGCAGCGGATGCTGTCGGGCGTGCCGGCGCACGTCGACGGCCGCATGCAGCAGGCCGCCGTCGCGGCCGGCGCCAGCATGGTCAACGGCGACCGGATGTGGCACTACACGGAGGGCATCGCCAACCACTCGCCGGTGTGGGCGCAGCACGGCATCCGCATCCTGCCCGGCCCGTCGTCGCTGTGGTTCGACGCGACCGGGAACCGCCTCCCGGTGCCGCTGTTCCCGGGGTTCGACACCCTGGGCACCCTCGCCCACATCGGGACGACCGGCTACGACCACACCTGGTTCATCGCGACCAAGAAGATCGTCGAGAAGGAGTTCGGCCTGTCGGGGTCCGAGCAGAACCCCGATCTCACCGGCAAGGACGTCCGCCTGCTCGCGACGCGGGTGAAGGCCGGCATGGCCCCGCCCGTGCAGGCGTTCCTCGACAAGGGCGAGGACTTCGTCGTGGCCGACACGCTGCCGCAGCTCGTCGCCGGGATGAACCGGATCACCGGGGGGACGCCGGAGCTCGACCTGGGCCGGATCGAGCGGGAGATCGTCGCCCGCGACCGGGAGATCGCCCACGAGTTCGGCAAGGACATGCAGGTCAACGCGATGCGGGCGGCGCGCAACTACCTCGGCGACAAGCTGATCCGGGTCGCGCAGCCGCACCGGATCCTCGACCCCGAGGCGGGACCGCTGATCGCGGTCCGGCTCAACATCATCACCCGCAAGAGCCTGGGCGGGCTGGAGACCGATCTGTCCGGCCGGGTGCTGCGCCCGGGCGGCGAGGTGTTCCCCGGCCTGTACGCGGCGGGCGAGGTGGCCGGCTTCGGTGGCGGCGGCGTGCACGGCTACCGGTCGCTGGAGGGCACGTTCCTCGGCGGCTGCCTGTTCAGCGGGCGGACCGCGGGCCGCTCGCTCGCGGCGGCGCTGTGAGCGGACCCCGCGACCCCTGGGCCGATCCCTCGACCCAGGCCGAACCCGGGTACGCCGGGCCGCCGCCCACCGCGCCCCCGCCCGGCTACGGCACGCCCTACGGCTACGGCCCGACCGCGCCCTACGGCTCCCCGTACGGCGCGCCGCCGCCCTACGCTCCGCCGCCCTACGGCTCGCCCTACCCGACGTTCGGTCCGCCGGGGTACGGGGCCCAGCCGCGCGGCCCGCAGCGCCCGGGGCAGGTCGTCGGCGCCGCGGTGCTCAGCTTCGTGCAGGGCGCCATCGTGCTCGTCGCCTCGCTGTACGTCTGGTTCTTCGCCTCCATCGCCGGCCTGGCGGTGGAGGAGAACCCGGGTGCGGCCCCCGCCATGGCTCACGAGTTCACCCGGCTCGGGACCACCCTGGCGATCATCCAGATCGGCACGGTCGTGCTGCTCGTCGTCGGCGGCATCCTGGCGCTGACCCGGCGCTCGAGGGTCGCCTTCGCGACGGTGGTGACGGCGCACGCCGTCCAGGTGGCGCTGGCGCTGTACTGGCTGATGCGGCTCAACGACCTCCTGGGCCCCGCCGCGGCGGCCGAGGGGGTCGGGGGCGTGCTCGCCGTGTTCAGCCTGTTCTTCTCCGCCGTCCCGCTCGTCGCCCTGGGCCTGCTGTTGATCGGCAACGGACGGCGCTGGTTCACCGCCCCGCAGGTCTGACCGGCGCGCACGGCACACTGGCGGCATGTCCGCCGTCCCACCCGCCGAACCCGCGCTCGACCCGCAGGTGGCCGAACTGCTGTCCCGGGACCCGGCCGGTCTCGTCGCCGCGGTCGTCCAGCAGCACGACAGCCTCGAGGTGCTCATGGTCGCCTGGATGGACGACGAGGCGCTGCGCCGCACCCTGACGACCGGCCGGGCGACCTACTGGTCGCGCAGCCGGGGTGAGTACTGGGTGAAGGGTGAGACCTCGGGCAACCGTCAGTGGGTGCGCGAGGTGCGGGTCGACTGCGACGGCGACGCGCTGCTGGTGCTCGTCGACCAGGAGGGCGCCGCCTGCCACACCGGCGAACGCAGCTGCTTCTACCGGGCCCTGCCCGCGGAGACGGGGGCGCGGCCGTGAGGTTCGGGGTGACCAGCCCGTCCCGCGAGGAGTTCGCGGCCGTCGAGGGACCGGTCGTCCCGGTCACCCGCCGGCTGCTCGCCGACGGGCAGACCGCCGTCGGCATCTACCGGGCGCTGGCCGGCAACCGGCCGGGGACGGTGCTGCTGGAGTCCGCCGAGCAGGGCAAGCGCTGGGCGCGGTACAGCTTCATCGGCGTCCGCAGCGCGGGCGTGCTCACCGAGCGCGACGGCCGCACGCAGTGGCTCGGGGACGCCGTCCCCGGGCTGACCGACGACCTGCCGGCCGACCCGCTGGACGCCGTCCGCGTGCTGGCCCGCCGGTTGCGCTCGCCGCGCCGGGTGGGGCTGCCGCCGCTGACCGGCGGCCTGGTGGGCTACCTCGGCTACGACGTCGTGCGCCGGCTCGAGCGGCTGCCGGAGACGAGCACCGACGACCTGGGCATGCCGGAGCTGGCGATGATGCTGGTGACCGATCTCGTCGTGCTCGACCACAGCGACGGCTCGGTGCTGCTGATCGCCAACGTGCTCGGCGGTGCCGGCGTGCAGGGGTACGACGACGCCGTCGCCCGGCTCGACGGGATGACCGCCGCCCTCACCGCCGCCGGGGCCCCCGGGGTGGCCGTGTTCGAGCGGGCCGACGCCCCACCGGTGCGCAGCAACCTCGCCCCCGGCGCGTACGAGGCGGGTGTCGAGGTCGTGCGCGAGCACATCCGCGCCGGTGACGCGTTCCAGGTGGTCCTCGCCCAGCGGTTCGAGGTCGAGACCGACGTCGAGGCGCTGGACCTCTACCGGGTGCTGCGCGCGACGAACCCCTCGCCGTACATGTACCTGCTGCGCTTCGCCGGGCGCGAGACACCGTTCGACGTCGTCGGGTCCTCGCCGGAGGCGCTGGTCACGGTGACCGGGTCCTCCGCCGTGGTCCACCCGCCGGCCGGCACCCGGCCCCGCGGGGCGACCGAGGAGGAGGACCTCCGGCTGGCCGAGGGTCTGCTGGCCGATCCCAAGGAGCGGGCCGAGCACGTCATGCTCGTCGACCTGGCCCGCAACGACCTGGGACGGGTCTGCGTGCCCGGCAGCGTCGAGGTGCCGGACTTCATGCGGGTGGAGCTCTACAGCCACGTCATGCACCTGGTGTCCACCGTCGCGGGCGAGGTCAGCCCGGGGTGCGACGCGCTCGACGTCTTCGACGCCACCTTCCCGGCCGGCACCGTCTCCGGTGCGCCCAAGCCGAGCGCGATGACGATCATCGAGTCGCTGGAGCCCACCCGCCGGGCGCTCTACGCCGGCACGGTCGGCTACGTCGACGCCAGCGGTGACATGGACATGGCGATCGCCATCCGCACCGCCGTGCTGCACGAGGGGCACGCCTACGTGCAGGCCGGCGCCGGCGTCGTGGCCGACAGCGACGCGGCGACCGAGGAGGCCGAGACCCGGCACAAGGCCCGGGCGGTGCTGTCGGCGATCGCGACGGCGGAGAGCCTCCGGGAGCTCTCGTGACCGACGGCGGCGGGCGGCGCGAGCTGTCCGGTGCCGTGCTGGGCGCGGTCGTGGCCGGGGTGCTGGCGCTGTCGGCGTCGGGGCAGCGCTGGGCCGACGTCACCGCCCAGCGCCGGTCGCCGCTGCCCCCGGTGTCCGGTGCGCTGTCCGGTGGCGACGTCGCACCGCTGGTCACCGCGGCGGGGCTGGTGCTGCTGGCCGCGGCCGTGGCGCTGCTCGCCGTCCGAGGCGTCGGGCGGGCCGCCGTCGGCCTGGTGACGGCGGCGGCCGGTGGCGCGCTGGTCTGGTCGGGGGTCCGCGTGCTCACCGGGGGAGTGGCCGACGCGGCGGTCGACCTGCCGGGGCTGAGCGGCAGCAGCATCGTCTCGACGTCGGTCGACGCCTCGCCGGTCTGGCCGGTGCTGGCACTCGTGGCCGGGCTGCTCGCGCTCGCCGCCGGTCTGGTCACCACCGTGCGCGGGCGGTCCTGGCCGGCCATGGGGCGCCGCTACGAGCGGACGCCGGCGACGGTGCGCCCGCGCACGGACGAGGACCGCGCCCAGGACGCCTGGAAGGCCCTCGACCGGGGCGAGGACCCGACCGAGCCGCCCCCGCCGGCCCGCAACGCGGACCCCGTATAGCGGAACGGCGCTGGATCGGCTCATCGGCCCCCGGGCCGGGGGCCGCGGGCGGCCCTTCTAGAGTGGGTCGACGAGCCGCCCGGGCGGGGACCGACGTGCGAGAGGGAGTGGTACCGATGAGCAGCCACCGGACCTCACCCGAGGGTGCGACCGCGCCGTGAACGTGCTCGACGAGATCGTCGCGGGGGTCCGCGCGGACCTGGCCGATCGCGAGGCGGCCACGCCGTTCGACGAGGTGAAGGCGGCCGCGCAGGCGGCCCGACCGCCGCTGGACGCCCTGGCCGCGTTGCGCGCACCTGGTGTCGGCGTCATCGCCGAGGTGAAGCGCCGCAGCCCGAGCAAGGGCGACCTGGCCGACATCGCGGACCCGGCGGAGCTGGCCCGCCAGTACGCCGCGGGCGGCGCACGGGTCATCTCCGTGCTCACCGAGCGTCGCCGGTTCGGGGGCTCGCACGCCGACCTCACGGCCGTGAAGGCGGTCGTCGACGTCCCGGTGCTGTGCAAGGACTTCATCGTCAGCAGCTATCAGGTGCACGAGGCACGGGCGCACGGCGCCGACGTCGTCCTGCTGATCGTGGCGGCGCTGGAGCAGAACGTGCTCGTCGGCCTGCTGGAGCGGGTCGAGTCGCTGGGGATGACCGCGCTGGTCGAGGTGCACACCGAGGCCGAGGCCGACCGCGCGATGGCCGCCGGCGCGTCGGTGATCGGGGTCAACGCGCGGGACCTCACCACCCTCCAGGTCGACCGCTCGACCTTCGAGAAGATCGCCCCCGGGCTGCCGTCGGAGGTCGTCAAGGTCGCCGAGTCCGGTGTGCGCGGCCCGCACGACCTGATCAGCTACGCCGCAGCCGGGGCCGACGCCGTGCTGGTCGGCGAAGGTCTGGTCACCGCGGGCGACGCCCGCCAGGCCGTGGCCGATCTGGTCACCGCCGGGTCGCACCCGGCCACGCCGCGCACCACGCGCTGAGGCCGGGTCGCACCCGCAGCCGACGTCAGGGTCCGCCCAGCTCCGATCGGGTCACCAGCGCCGTGACGCGGCCCAGACGCGTCCGGACGTCGTCGGACAGCTCGTCGACGACCAGCGAGAGGCCGAGGAACCGAGCCCCTGCCCGGCGGACGAGGGCGGCCGTCGCCTCGGCCTGGCTGCCCCGTTCGGCCCAATCGTCGACGAGCAGGACGCGGGCGTCCGGCCCGAGCACCTCCTGCATGCGCAGGGTGTGCCCGACGCCGCGGTAGTCCTCGGCCGCGGTGGCGGTCAGCGTCGGACCGGGCAGGGTGCCGGACGCGTTCTTGCGGACGGCGACGAACCCGGCGCCCAGGGCCACGGCGGCCGGAGCGCCGACGACGAAGCCGCGCGCCTCGATCCCGACGACGTGCGTGACGCCGGCGTCGGTCCACGGCGCGGCGAGACCCGCGACGACCTCGGCGAAGGTGGCACCGTCGGCGAACACCCGCCAGATGTCCGCGTCGGAGCCCACCCAGCGGAAGGTCTCGAGGACTGCGCGCCGGCCCGCGGAGGTCATGGACCCGTACCGTACCGACGCCCCGGTCGCGCGGCGCAGAACTGTCGTACCCCCTCCCTAGCCTGTGGGTGTGTCGTCGGGTGTGGGGTTCGCGGTCGGGGTGACCGTGATGGCGGTGGACCCGGTGCCCTCGCCGTGGGAGCTGGCCGACCCGGACCCCGCTCCCGCCTTGGGCGAGCCGTTGAGTGCGTGGTTGCCGGCCCGCCGCAGCGCGGCGGAAGCGGCGGCGTTGCTGGGGCAGATCGTGGCCGCGGAGGCGCAGCTGGCCGCGCTGCGGGTGGAGCTGGTGATGGACCTGGCCGCCGCCCGCCCGGCGCCGGCCGATCGACTGCCCGGCGGGCACGGCGCCGGTTCGGTGGGCCCGCCAGATGCGAGCGAGTTCGTGCCCGATGAGCTGGCGGCGGTGCAGAACAGCAGCCGGGCGGCGGCGGTGACCCTGCTGGAGCACGCCGAGATCCTCACCACCGTCCTGGGGGGCACGTTCGCCGAGCTGCGGCTCGGGCGGCTGGACTGGCCTCGTGCCCGGGCGATGGCCGCGGAGGTGGCCGCGACCGGGCGGGAGACCGCCCCGGCCGTCATCGCCGGCATGGAGGCCGCGGTGCTGCCCGTCGCCACCGAACTGGGCGTGACCAAGCTGCGGGAGGCGGTGCGCGCCGAGCTGATCGCCCGCGACGCCACCGCCGCCGACCGGCGGCGGGAGAACCGCCGCCGCGGTGCGGACGTGAGCGTGCGGCCGGTCGGGGACGGCATGGGTGAGTTCCGCGCCCTCATGCCCTATCCCGATGCTCGCGCCTGCCGGGACGCAGCCGACCAGCACGCCCGCGCCGCCAAGGAGGCCGGCGACCCCCGCCCGCTCGGCATGCTGCGCGCCGGCGCGGTGGCCGACCTGCTGCTGCGGCCCTGGCAGGAACGCCCGCCGGTCACCGCGCATCTCACCGTCGTGGCACCGCTGCACGCCCTGACACCTGCCGGATTCCTGGCCTCCGGGGCGCCGCTGCCGGCCGCGTTCACGCCGCCCGGTGCGGCCGCGCCGGTCGGTGAGGTCGACGGTGAGCCGATCACCGCCGCCCACCTGCGCGAGCTGCTCACCCAGCTCCAGGCATGGGGCGTGCAGGCGCCGGCCGGCGGCACCCTGGACATCGCGATCACCGACGCCACCGGTGCCCTGCTGGCGGTCACCGGCCGCCGAGAGCTGGAACGGCTGGCCACCTGCACCTGCCCGGTGCTCGGCCCGCCGGGACCGGTCGACCGCTACCGCCCCTCAGCCGCCCAGCAACGGTTTCTGCGCACCCGCGACCGCACCTGCCGGCACCCCGGCTGCAGAACCCGCGCCGGCTGGGCCGACCTGGACCACGTCGTCCCGCACGCCGCCGGCGGGGACACCAGCTGCGACAACCTCTGCTGCCTGTGCCGGCGGCACCACCGGCTCAAGACCCACGCACCCGGCTGGACCCACACCCTCGACGCCGACGGGGTGCTCACCGTCATCACCCCCTCCGGCGTCACCCGGATCAGCCGGCCACCCGGCTACCGCGTCCTTCCCGGACCACCACACCCACCACCGGACCCGGCCGACGATCCACCGCCCTTCTGATCCCGATCCGGTGACATGGCGGTGACCCCTGCGCCGCTGTTCAGCGCGGACGGGAGACACTGGACGCATGACGACGACCAGCCCGCCGCAGCCCGGAGAACTCTCCCTCCCGGCGCGCCCTGGCTGGCCCGACGCGACCGGCCACTTCGGCATCTTCGGTGGCCGTTTCGTACCCGAGGCGCTCATCGCCGCGCTAGACGAGCTGACCGAGGCCTACGAGGCCATGCGGGTGGACCCCGAGTTCCTCGCCGAGTTCGCCCGGCTGCAGCGCGACTACACCGGCCGGCCGAGCCCGGTCACCGAGGTGCCCAAGTTCGCCGAGCACTGCGGCGGCGTCCGCGTGCTGCTCAAGCGCGAGGACCTCAACCACACCGGCTCGCACAAGATCAACAACGTGCTCGGCCAGGCGCTGCTCACCAAGCGGATCGGCAAGACCCGGGTCATCGCCGAGACCGGCGCCGGTCAGCACGGCGTCGCGACGGCGACCGCCGCGGCGCTCATGGGGCTGTCCTGCACCGTCTACATGGGCGAGGAGGACACCCGCCGGCAGGCGCTCAACGTGGCCCGCATGCGGCTGCTGGGCGCCGAGGTGATCCCGGTGACCACCGGCTCGCGCACCCTCAAGGACGCGATCAACGAGGCGTTCCGCGACTGGGTGACCAACGTGGACAGCACCAACTACGTCTTCGGCACGGTCGCCGGCCCGCACCCGTTCCCGGCCATGGTGCGCGACTTCCAGCGGGTCATCGGTGACGAGGCCCGCGGCCAGGTGCTCGAGCGGGAGGGCCGGCTGCCCGACGCCGTCCTGGCCTGCGTGGGCGGCGGCTCCAACGCGATCGGCATCTTCACCGCCTTCGTGCCCGACGACGGCGTCCGGCTGATCGGCCTCGAGGCCGGTGGGGACGGCGTCGACACCCCGCGGCACGCGGCCACCATCACCGGCGGCACCCCGGGCGTGCTGCACGGCGCCCGCTCGTACCTCCTGCAGGACGACAACGGTCAGACGATCGAGTCGCACTCGATCAGTGCCGGCCTGGACTACCCGGGCGTCGGCCCCGAGCACTCCTACCTGCACGACATCGGCCGCGCCGAGTACCGCCCGATCACCGATGCCGAGGCCATGGAGGCCTTCGCGCTGCTGTGCCGCACCGAGGGCATCATCCCGGCGATCGAGTCCGCGCACGCCCTCGCCGGGGCGATGAAGCTCGGCCGGGAGCTCGCGTCGCGCGGGCAGGGCGGCGAGGCCCCCCTGCTCCTGGTCAACCTCTCCGGCCGCGGCGACAAGGACGTGGAGACCGCGTCCCGGTGGTTCGGGCTGGGCGACCGCGAGCAGGTCGACCCCGGGCCGGGGATGGACACCGACCAGCAGCCCACCGAGGGCGCGGTCAGCAACGACGAGGCCGTCGCCGGCCGGGACGCAGGAGCCGCGCTGTGAGCAAGCTCGCCGACCGCATCGAGGCCGCGAAGGCCGAGGGGCGGGCCGCCCTCATCGGCTACCTGCCCGTCGGCTATCCCGACGTCGACAGCTCGATCGAGGCCATGGTGGCCATGGTCGAGGCCGGGGCGGACGCGATCGAGATCGGGGTCCCCTACAGCGACCCCGGGATCGACGGTCCGGTGATCCAGGAGGCCGTGGACGTGGCCGTGCGGGCCGGGGTCGGCATGCCGGACGTGCTGCGCGCCGTCGAGGCGGTGTCCGCCGCGGGTGCCGCCGCGGTGGTGATGAGCTACTGGAACCCGATCGAGCGCTACGGGGTCGAGCGGTTCGCCACCGATCTCGCCGCCGCCGGGGGCGCGGGGGCGATCACCCCCGACCTCATCCCGGACGAGGCCCGGGAGTGGATCGCCGCCAGCGACCGCGAGGGGCTGGACCGCGTCTTCCTCGTCGCGCCGTCGTCCACCGACGCCCGGCTGCGCTCGACGGCCGACGCGAGCCGCGGGTTCGTCTACGTCGCCTCCACCATGGGCGTGACCGGAGCCCGCGACACCGTGAGCGACGCGGCGCAGACGCTCGTCGCCCGGACCCGCGAGGCGCGCCCGGACATCGCCCTGTGCGTCGGGCTCGGGGTCTCCAACGGCGCCCAGGCCGCGGAGCTCGCCGCCTTCGCCGACGGCGTCATCGTCGGCTCGGCCTACGTGCGGGAGATGCTCGAGGGACGCGGGGCCGACGGCGTCCGCGCGCTCACCGAGGACCTGGCCGCCGGCGTCCGCCGCGCGGGGGTGCGCGCATGACCGTCCTCGCCGCCCTCCCCAGCCCGACGCAGGGCGTCTGGGAGCTCGGGCCGCTGCCGATCCGCGCCTACGCGCTGTGCATCGTCGCGGGCATCATCGCCGCCGTCGTCATCACCCAGAAGCGCTGGGTCGCCCGGGGCGGCCTCGCCGAGGACGTGCTGGACATCGCCGTCTGGGCGGTCCCGTTCGGCATCGTCGGCGGCCGGCTCTACCACGTGATCTCCAGCCCGCGGCCGTACTTCGGAGAGGGCGGTGACCCGCTCCGGGCGCTCGCCATCTGGGAGGGCGGGCTCGGTATCTGGGGGGCCATCGCGCTCGGCGGCGTGGGCGCCTGGATCGCCTGCCGCCGCCGCGGCATCCCGCTGCCGGCCTTCGCCGACGCGCTGGCCCCGGGCCTGCTGGTCGCCCAGGCGATCGGCCGGCTGGGCAACTGGTTCAACAACGAGCTCTACGGCGGGCCGACCGACCTCCCGTGGGCGCTGAAGATCTACGAGTGGGACGGCGGCCGGGCCGTGACCGGCGCCGACGGGGAACCGGTGCTGCTGGGCACCTTCCACCCGACGTTCCTCTACGAGCTGCTGTGGAACCTTGCCGCCGCCGCGCTGGTCATCTGGGCCGACCGCCGGTTCCGGCTGGGCCACGGTCGCGCCTTCGCCCTCTACGTCGCCGCCTACTGCGCGGGCCGGCTGTGGGTGGAGCTGCTGCGCACCGACCCCGCGGAGACGTTCTTCGGCGTCCGGCTCAACGTGTTCACCGCGCTGGTCGTGGGCCTGCTGGCGGTCGCCTACTTCGTCTGGCAGCGCGGTCGGCCGCGCGAGGTGATCGACCGCTCGGAGGCCGCGGCGGAGCGGAGAGGCGAGGCCACCGGGGGAGTGGCCGCACGGCGGTCCGGCACCGACCCGGCTCCGGCCCGTGAGAACGATCACGAGCCTCCACCCGCGAGCTGAAACGCCCGAACACCCCTGGTCCGGCCAGCGATCGCGGCGATCAGGACAGGATGGCGTGGCGTGTTCTCCGTCATGTCAGAGACGTGTTACTGCTGTGTACCCTTCGGGCTGACTCGCCAGCGATCCTGGCCGGGTCGCAGAGTCGGAACCGGGCCAGCGTCGCCCCGCGGACGACGGCCCGGTGGCACCACCCGCCGGGCCCGCACGCCAGAGACGGCCGGGGCAACGCTGTCCGGCCGGACCCGGCGCTCCGCACGTGCCGCCTTCTCCGCCGCCTTTCGACCTTTCGGCCCCGCCCACCGTCCCCCCTCGTCGCGAGGGACGATGGTGCGCCGACGACGGGAGTGACATGACCGACCTTCCCGCCCCCGCCCCCGCGGCAGTCCCCTTCTCCGCCGTGCCCGCCCCGGTGGGGCTGTACGACCCGGCGAACGACAAGGACGCCTGCGGTGTCGCCTTCGTGGCCGACGCCCGGGGCCGACGCAGCAGGCGCATCGTGCAGGCCGGCCTCACGGCGCTGCACAACCTCGACCACCGCGGTGCCGCCGGTGCCGAACCCAACTCCGGCGACGGCGCCGGCATCCTCACCCAGATCCCCGACGCGCTGCTGCGCGCCTCGGTCGACTTCGACCTGCCGCCCCTGGGCGAGTACTCGGTCGGCATCGCCTTCCTCCCCACCGACGAGGCGGAGCGGGCCGCCCGCTACTCCGACGTCGCCCGGCTGGCCGAGGAGGAGGGCCTGACCGTCCTCGGCTGGCGCGACGTCCCGGTCGACCCCGACGGCGCCGACCTCGGCCCCACCGCGCGCGCGGTCATGCCGCACTTCGCGCAGCTGTTCGTCGCCGAGACGATGGGCGCCCGGGCCGACGCGACGGCCTTCGGCGGCAACGTCGAGTGCAACGGGGTGACCCGCCTGGAGCGGCGCTCCTTCGTGCTGCGCAAGCGCGCCGAGCGTGCCGCCGTCGACGCCGGCAGCTCCATGTACGTCGCCTCGCTGTCCTCCCGGACGATCACCTACAAGGGCATGCTGACCACCGACCAGCTGCCGCTGTTCTTCCCCGACCTGCGGGACGAGCGCTACGAGTCGGCGATCGCGCTGGTGCACAGCCGGTTCTCGACCAACACGTTCCCCAGCTGGCCGCTGGCCCACCCGTTCCGCTTCATCGCGCACAACGGCGAGATCAACACCATCAAGGGCAACCGCAACCGCATGCGGGCCCGCGAGGCCAAGCTCGAGACCCAGATGTTCGACGGCCCGGCGGGCCCCGCCTCCGAGCTGGGCCTGGAGCGGATCTTCCCGGTCACCGCCAGCGACTTCAGCGACTCGGCGACCTTCGACGAGGTGCTGGAGCTGCTGCACCTGTCGGGCCGCTCGCTGCCGCACGCCGTCCTCATGATGATCCCGGAGGCGTGGGAGAACCACGACGAGATGGACCCGGCCCGCCGGGCCTTCTACCGGTTCCACTCCTCGATCATGGAGCCGTGGGACGGCCCCGCCGCCGTCTGCTTCACCGACGGGACCCTGATCGGCGCCGTCCTGGACCGCAACGGGCTGCGCCCGGGCCGCTGGTGGCACACCAAGGACGACCTGGTCGTCATGGCCAGCGAGGTCGGCGTGCTCGACATCCCCGCGGCCGACATCGTCGCCAAGGGCCGGCTGCAGCCGGGCCGGATGTTCCTCGTCGACACCGCCTCCGGGCGGATCGTCTCCGACGAGGACGTCAAGGGCGCGCTGGCCGCGGCCGAGCCGTACGAGGACTGGCTGCACGCCGGCCTGGTCCACCTGCCCCAGCTCCCCGAGCGCCGCCGCTCGCGGCCCAGCCACGAGTCCGTCGTCCGGCGGCAGATGCTCTTCGGCTACACCGAGGAGGACCTGCGCCTGCTCGTCCAGCCGATGGCGGCCAGCGGGGCCGAGCCCATCGGCTCCATGGGCACCGACACCCCGATCGCGTCGCTGTCGGACCGTTCCCGGCTGCTCTACGACTACTTCGGCCAGCTGTTCGCCCAGGTGACCAACCCGCCGCTGGACGCCATCCGCGAGGAGCTGGTGACCAGCCTGGGCCGCACCTTCGGCCCGGAGCAGAACCTGCTGGCGGCGTCCCCGGCGTCCTGCCGGCAGGTGCACCTGCCGTTCCCGGTCATCGACAACGACGAGCTGGCCAAGATCCTGCACATCGACGACGACGGCGACCTGCCCGGTTACGCCGCCGTCCGGATCACCGGCCACTTCGACGTCGACGGCGGCGGGCCGGCCCTGGCCGAGGCGATCGAGCAGCTGCGGACGAAGGTCTCCAAGGCCATCTCCGCCGGCGCCCGGATCATCGTGCTGTCCGACCGCGACTGCGACGAGCAGCGCGCACCGATCCCGTCGCTGCTCATGACCGCCGCGGTGCACCACCACCTGGTGCGCGAGAAGACCCGCATGGAGGTCGGCCTCGTCGTCGAGACCGGCGACTGCCGCGAGGTGCACCACGTCGCGCTGCTGCTGGGCTACGGCGCGGCCGCCGTCAACCCCTACCTGGCGTTCGAGTCCATCGAGGACCTGATCCGCGACGGCGTCCTCACCGGCGTGGAGCCCGCCCAGGCGGTCCGCAACATCGTCAAGGCGCTGGGCAAGGGCGTCCTCAAGGTCATGAGCAAGATGGGCATCAGCACCGTCGGCTCGTACACGATGGCCCAGATCTTCGAGGCCGTCGGCCTGTCCCAGAAGCTCGTCGACGAGTACTTCACCGGCACCTCCGCCCCGCTGGGCGGCGTCGGCATCGACGTGCTCGCCGAGGAGGTGGCCATGCGCCACCGCCGCGCCTACCCGGAGAACCCCACCGAGCGGGCGCACCGCGGGCTGGAGACCGGGGGCGAGTACCAGTGGCGCCGCGAGGGCGAGGTGCACCTGTTCAACCCCGAGACGGTGTTCCTGCTCCAGCACGCCACCCGGTCCCGGCAGTACGACGTCTTCGAGAAGTACACGCAGACCGTCGACAAGATGTCCGAGGACGCCGCCACGCTGCGCGGCCTCTTCTCGCTGCGGACCGGCGTCCGCCCGCCGGTGCCGATCGACGAGGTCGAGCCGGTCAGCGAGATCGTCAAGCGGTTCAACACCGGCGCCATGAGCTACGGCTCCATCTCGCAGGAGGCGCACGAGACCCTCGCCATCGCCATGAACCGCCTCGGTGGGCGGTCCAACACCGGTGAGGGCGGCGAGGACCCGGACCGCTTCACGCCCGACCCGAACGGCGACCTGCGCCGCTCGGCGATCAAGCAGGTGGCCTCCGGCCGGTTCGGCGTCACCAGCGAGTACCTGGTCAACGCCGACGACATCCAGATCAAGATGGCGCAGGGCGCCAAGCCCGGCGAGGGCGGGCAGCTGCCCGGCGCCAAGGTCTACCCGTGGGTGGCCCGCACCCGGCACTCGACGCCGGGCGTCGGCCTGATCAGCCCGCCGCCGCACCACGACATCTACTCGATCGAGGACCTCAAGCAGCTGATCCACGACCTGAAGAACGCCAACAACGAGGCGCGGGTCCACGTCAAGCTGGTCGCCGAGGTCGGGGTGGGCACGGTGGCGGCCGGGGTCAGCAAGGCGCACGCCGACGTCGTCCTCATCTCCGGGTTCGACGGCGGTACGGGCGCGGCCCCGCTGACCTCGCTCAAGCACGCCGGCTCCCCGTGGGAGCTCGGGCTGGCCGAGACTCAGCAGACGCTGCTGGCCAACGGGCTCCGCGACCGGATCACCGTGCAGGTCGACGGCCAGATGAAGACCGGGCGCGACGTCGTCGTCGCGGCGCTGCTGGGCGCCGAGGAGTTCGGTTTCGCGACCGCGCCGCTGGTGGTCTCCGGCTGCGTGATGATGCGGGTCTGCCACCTGGACACGTGCCCGGTGGGTGTCGCCACCCAGAACCCGGAGCTGCGCAAGCGGTTCACCGGGCGGCCGGAGTTCGTCGTCACCTTCTTCGAGTTCCTGGCCGAGCAGGTGCGCGGTTACCTGGCGGAGCTGGGCTTCCGCTCGATCGACGAGGCCGTCGGGCACGCCGAGCTGCTGGACACCCGCAAGGCCGTGGGCCACTGGAAGGCGCAGGGCCTGGACCTCTCGCCGGTCCTCGTGGTCCCGGAGCTGCCCGAGGGCGCGCCGCGTCGCCGGGTGCGGGGCCAGGACCACGGCCTCGACGTCGCCCTGGACCAGACCCTCATCCAGCTCTGCGAGGGCGCGCTGCTCGACGCGCGCCCGGTCAGCCTCGAGCTGCCGGTCCGCAACGTGAACCGCACCGTCGGCACGATGCTGGGCTCGATGGTCACCCGCCGCTTCGGTGGCGAGGGCCTGCTCGACGGCACGATCGACCTGACCTTCGGTGGGTCGGCCGGCCAGTCCTTCGGTGCCTTCGTCCCGCGCGGCATCACGATGCGGCTGTTCGGGGACGCCAACGACTACGTCGGCAAGGGCCTGTCGGGTGGCCGGATCATCGTCCGGCCCTCCCGCGAGGCGCCCTTCCTGGCGGAGGACAACGTCATCGCCGGCAACGTCATCGGCTACGGCGCGACGAGCGGGGAGATCTTCCTGCGCGGCCGGGTCGGCGAGCGCTTCTGCGTCCGCAACTCCGGCGCGCTAGCCGTCGTCGAGGGCGTGGGCGACCACGCGCTGGAGTACATGACCGGTGGCCGCGCGGTGATCCTGGGCCCGACGGGCCGCAACATCGCCGCGGGCATGTCCGGCGGCGTCGGCTACGTGCTGGACCTGGCCCGGCACCGCGTCAACACCGAGATGGTCGACGTCGAGCCGCTGGACGGGGAGTCGGCGCAGTGGCTGCGCGACGTGCTGGTGCGCTACGCCGCCGACACCGAGTCGACGGTGGCCGCCGCGCTGCTGGCCGACTGGGGCCGCTGGTCGGAGCAGTTCAGCGTGATCATGCCGCGGGACTACCGCCGCGCGCTGGAAGCGAGGCGCGCCGCGGAAGCGGCGGGCGTCGACGTGGATCGAGCAGTGATGGAGGCCGCTCGTGGGTGAGACGCGGCACCTGACCGAATGTCCTACGGAAGTTGTGCAGGAGGTGGCCGCTCGTGGCTGACCAGACCGGATTCCTGAAGTACGACCGGGCGATGCCGCCGCGGCGTCCCGTCGAGCTCCGCATCATGGACTGGAAGGACGTCTACAGCCGTCGCCAGAACGGTGAGGACCCGCTCTTCCCGACGGCGGAGGTCCGCACCCAGGCCGCCCGCTGCATGGACTGCGGCATCCCGTTCTGCCACCACGCCTGCCCGGTGGCGAACCTGATCCCGGAGTGGAACGACCTGGCCCGCCGGGACGACTGGCAGGACGCCATCGAGCGGCTGCACGCGACGAACAACTTCCCGGAGTTCACCGGGAAGCTCTGCCCGGCGCCGTGCGAGGGCTCCTGCGTGCTGAACCTGCAGGAGTCGCCGGTCACGATCAAGCAGATCGAGTGGGAGATCATCGACCGCGCCTGGGACGAGGGCTGGGTGACCCCGCAGACCCCGGCCGAGCGCACCGGCAAGAAGGTCGCCGTCGTCGGCTCCGGCCCGGCCGGCCTGGCCGCCGCCCAGCAGCTCACCCGCGCCGGGCACGACGTCACCGTCTTCGAGCGGGCCGACCGGATCGGCGGGCTGCTCCGCTACGGGATCCCCGAGTTCAAGATGGAGAAGTCCGTCCTGGACCGGCGGCTGGACCAGATGCGCGCCGAGGGCACCCGGTTCGTCACCGGGGTGGAGGTCGGCGGCGGCGCCGAGGCCGACCTTTCCGTCGAGCAGCTCCGCGGGGACTTCGAGGCCGTGGTCCTCGCCGGTGGGGCGACCGTCGGTCGCGACCTCCCGGCCCCCGGCCGCGAGCTCGCCGGGATCCACCTGGCCATGGAGTACCTGCCCTACGGAAACCGGCAGGCCCTGGGCGAGCTGGACGCGCCGCCGATCGACGCGCACGGCAAGCACGTGGTGATCATCGGTGGCGGTGACACCGGCGCGGACTGCCTGGGCACCGCGCACCGGCAGGGCGCGGCCTCGGTCGCGCAGCTGGAGATCATGCCGGCGCCGCCGGACCGCCGCGCGCACGACAGCAACCCGTGGCCGACCTACCCGATGATCATGCGCGTCTCCAGCGCGCACGAGGAGGGCGGCGAGCGGCTGTACTCGGTCAACACCGAGCGATTCCTCGACGACGGGAACGGCAACGTCCGTGCGCTGCTCCTCCACGACGTGGAGCGGGTCGACGGCCGGTTCCAGAAGATCGAGGGCAGCGAGCGCGAGCTGCCGGCGGACCTGGTGTTCCTGGCCATGGGCTTCACCGGCGCCCAGCGCGAGGGGCTGCTCGACGCCCTGGGCGTGGAGATGGACCAGCGCGACAACGTCGTCCGCGACGACGACTTCATGTCCACCGTGCCCGGCGTGTTCGTCGCCGGGGACATGGGCCGCGGGCAGTCGCTCATCGTCTGGGCCATCGCCGAGGGCCGGGCGGCGGCCGCCGCCGTCGACACCTGGCTCACCGGCAGCTCGGAGCTGCCGCGCCCGGTGACCCCCACCGCGGTCGCGCTCAGATAACCGGGCAGCGGCTCAGCGGCAGTGGGGGACGGCACGTGGCGGCGGTGCGGTCCGGAGGACCGCGATGTCATAGCGTTACAGCCATGTCCCGACGCGCGAAGATCGTCTGCACCCTCGGTCCGGCCACGAGCTCGCCCGAGCAGATCACCGCCCTGGTCGAGGCGGGCATGGACGTCGCCCGGCTCAACTTCAGCCACGGGTCGCACGAGGACCACGCCACCGCCTACGGGCGGGTCCGCGAGGCCTCCGACCGCGTCGGCCACGCGGTGGCGATCCTCGCCGACCTGCAGGGCCCCAAGATCCGCCTCGGCACCTTCGCCGACGGCCCGGTCACCTGGGTCACCGGCACCGAGGTCTGCATCACCGTCGAGGACGTCGCCGGCACCGCCGAGCGGGTGTCCACGACCTACAAGAACCTCGCCAACGACGTCCGGGTCGGCGACCGGCTGCTGGTCGACGACGGCAACCTGTCGCTGACCGTCGTCCGCGTGGAGGGCCCCGACGTCTTCTGCCTGGTGCTCGAGGGTGGCCCGGTCTCGAACAACAAGGGGCTCTCGCTGCCGGGCGTGGCGGTCAGCGTGCCGCCGCTGTCGGACAAGGACGAGCGGGACCTGCGCTTCGCCCTGCAGATGGGCGTGGACTTCGTCGCGCTGTCCTTCGTCCGCTCGCCGACCGACGTCGCCCTGGTCCGCGACATCATGCGGCAGGAGGACATCTACGTCCCGGTCATCGCCAAGCTGGAGAAGCCGGAGGCGGTGCGCAACCTCGACGCGATCGTCGAGGCGTTCGACGGGATCATGGTCGCCCGCGGGGACCTCGGCGTGGAGCTGCCGCTGGAGCAGGTCCCGCTGGTGCAGAAGCGGGCCATCCAGGCCGCCCGCGAGCGCAACAAGCCGGTCATCGTGGCCACCCAGATGCTCGAGTCGATGATCACGAACTCCCGGCCCACGCGCGCCGAGGCCTCCGACGTCGCCAACGCGGTGCTCGACGGCGCGGACGCGGTCATGCTCTCCGGCGAGACCTCGGTCGGGGCGTACCCGATCGGCGCGGTCCGCACGATGGAGCGGATCATCGACGCCGTCGAGAGCGACCACCTGTGGGTGCCCGAGGTGGCGCGCCGGTCGCGCTCCCGCTCGGGGGCCATCGTCCGGGCGGCCCGGGACATCGGGGAGTCGCTGGACGTCAAGGCGCTGTGCACGTTCACGCAGACCGGCGAGACCGCTCGCCGCCTCGCGGCGCTGCACCCCCGTCAGCCCCTGCTCGCCTTCACCGTCGACGCCCGGGTGCGCAGCCAGCTGGCGCTCTCCTGGGGCGTGGAGACCTTCCTGGTGCCCACCGTCGAGCACACCGACGACATGGTCGAGCAGGTCGACTTCTCGCTGCTGTCCATCGGCCGGCTCCAGGTGGGCGACCGCGTCGTCGTCGTCGCCGGCAGCCCGCCCAACACCGTGGGGTCGACCAACCTCATCCGGGTCCACGAGGTGGGGACGGACTCGTGAGCGACGGGCCGGAGGACACCCAGGCGGCGTCGCTGCTGTCGGTGCTCGACCTCGCCGAGCGCGAGCAGGACGTGTACGTCGGGAAGACGCCGAGCACCGAGCGGCAGCGCATCTTCGGCGGCCAGGTGGCCGGCCAGGCGCTCGTCGCCGCGGGGCGCACCGTGCCGGCCGACCGGGCCGTGCACTCGCTGCACTCCTACTTCCTCCGGCCCGGCGACCCGTTCGAGGAGATCCGCTACTCCGTCGACCGCATCCGGGACGGACGCTCCTTCACCACCCGGCGGGTGATCGCCTGCCAGCGGCGCAAGGGGCAGGACGTCGCCATCTTCGCGCTGACCGCGGACTTCACCGCGGGGGAGGCCGCCGTCGCCGAGCACTCGCTGCCGATGCCCGACGTGCCGGGACCCGACGAGCTGCCGGGCACCAGCGAGATCGTCGCCCGGCACGGTGAGCGGGCGGCCTGGATGGAGGCCATGGGGAAGGTGGTCGAGCAGCGCTACACGCAGGACCCCTTCGCCGCGCCGCCGAAGGCCCCGCCGCACACCCAGTCCCACACCTGGTTCCGCGTGGCCGGGGACCTCGACGAGGACCCGGTCGTGCACGCCGCGGCGCTGACGTTCGTCAGCGACCTGACCCTGCTCTCGGCGGGCTTCGCCCGGCTCGGCGGGGGCTGGCCGGACTTCATCGGCGCCAGCCTGGACCACGCGGTGTGGTTCCACCGCCCCGTGCGCGCCGACGACTGGCTGCTCTACGAGACCGACAGCCCGGCGGCCTCCGCGGGCCGGGCGCTGTGCTTCGGGCAGATCTGGTCGGCCGACGGCACGCACGTGGCCACCGTCGCCCAGGAGGGGCTCATCCGGTCGCTGGACCGCTGAGCCCCGCCCGCTCGGCGGCGCGGGCGGCGGCCTGCTCGGCGGCCTGGGCGGCGAAGTCGGCGGCGAGCCAGTCGTGGCCCTCCTTCAGCAGCGCCCAGAGCCGCTCGACGTGCTCCCGCGTCGTCGCCGGGGACCCGACGGCGACGCGCAGCACCGGCTCGCGCCGGACGGTCGTGTGGGTCAGGAAGACCTCGCCGCCGTCGTTGAGCCGTTCCAGGAGTGTCATGGTGGCGACGTCGGCGTCGACCCCCTCGGGCCAGCGCGGCTTGAGGCAGACCAGCGACAGCGGATGCGGCGCGACGACGTCGAACCGCTCGTCGCCCTCGGCCCACCCGGCCAGCTCCTGGGCGAGGGCGACGTGCGAGCGGATGTGCGCCCGCAGGCCCTCGGCGCCGTACCAGCGGACGACGAACCAGAGCTTGAGGGCCCGGAAGCGCCGGCCCAGGGGGATCTGCCAGTCCCGGAAGTCCACGACGGCGCCGGCGTCGGTGGCGGCGTTGCGCAGGTAGTCGGGGAGGATCGCCAGCGCGCCGGTGAGGGCGGCCCGGTCGGCGACCCAGAAGAGGGTGGCGTCGAAACCGGTGAGCAGCCACTTGTGCGCGTCGGTCGTGTAGCTGTCGGCCCACTCGACGCCGGCCTGGAGCCCGCGGAGCTCGGGGGCGACGGCGCTCACGCCGGCGTAGGCGGCGTCGACGTGCAGCCAGGCGCCGTGCTTCCGGCAGATCGGCCCGAGAGCCGCCAGGGGGTCCACCGCGGTCGTGGAGGTGGTGCCCACGGTGGCGCAGACCAGCACCGGGCGGTAGCCGCGGGCCACGTCGCGCTCCAGGCGGGCGGCCAGCGCCCCGGGGTTCATCCCGAGGTCGCCGTCGACCTCCACGATGCGGACGGCGTCGGTGCCCAGGCCCGCGATGCGGACGGCCTTCTCCATCGAGGAGTGCGTCTCGCTGGACACGTAGACGGTGGCCCGCTCCGGCTCGACGCCCTGGCGGACCGTGGCGCCGCCGGAGGTGCGGTGCAGGGCGGCCAGGAGCGCGACGAGGTTGGCCCCGGAGCTGGAGTCCTGGACGACGCCGCCACCGGTCCCGGTGGAGCGGAAGGACGCCGGCAGGCCGAGCAGGTCGGCCAGCCAGTCCATGACCTGCTGCTCGAGCTCGGTGGCCGCGGGGCTGGTCACCCAGGACATCCCCTGGACGCCCAGGCCGGCCGAGACCAGGTCGCCCAGCACGGAGGGGCCGGAGGTGTTGGCCGGGAAGTAGCCGAAGAAACCGGGGTGCTGCCAGTGCGTGACGCCGGGCAGGACCACGCGGTCGAGGTCGGCGAGGATCGCGTCGAAGCCCTCGCCGTGCTCGGGAGCGGCGGCCGGCAGCGAGTCCCGGACGTCGCCGGGGGAGACCTGGGAGCGCACCGGGAAGGTGCCGATCCTCGTCCAGTAGTCGGCGATCCAGTCGACCACCTCGTGGCCGTGGCGCCGGAACTGCTCGGGGGTCATGTGCGGGGCAGGCTCGGTCACGGTGCAACCGTATGGGGTGCGTCCCGTCCGGCCCGGGGGATGGTCAGTTCCCGGAGCGGGTGTCCGCCGTCGACGAACAGGCGGGCGCCCGGTCGCGTCGCCGCCGCGATGCGCCGCAGCACCTGCTCGCCGACTGCTGGGTGGCGGCCGTCGAGGGCACCGACGCGGAGGGCGAAGACGACGTCGAAGGGCTCGGCACCGGTCTCGAGCACGAAGTCCTCCGCCGCGACCCGGCGCGGGCGCAGCCGGCCCGCGGCGAGCTGATCGGCCGCGCCGGCGGCCGCATGGCGAGCGGGGCCCGAAGGGTCCCCGAGGCATGCCGGGAGGTGGGGCGAAGACGCTGGGACGTGAGCCGCCCCGCGAGGCGGGTTGCCGAGTGGGGGCCGGAGGCTCCCCGAGACAGCGCGGGCAACGGCTCCACGGACGCCGGGAACGGCACCTGGCCGCGGTCGCCGTCCGAAGGACGGCAATCCAGCGGAGGTGCCCCCGGTGCGACTCGAACGCACACTGCGCGGGTTTTGAATCCGCTCCCTCTGCCGATTGGGGTACGGGGGCGTGGCCGGGGGAGCGCCCCGGTCGCCCGAGCAGCCTAGCGGGGCGGTGGCCGGCGCCCGACGTCGATAGGCTGTGCAGCCGTGACCAGCGACCCCATCCGCGTTCTGATCGCCGAGGACGAGGCGCTCATCCGTCTCGACCTCAAGGAGATGCTGGAGGAGGAGGGCTACCGCGTCGTCGCCGAGGTGGGTGACGGGCAGCAGGCCGTGGACCGGGCGCAGGAGCTGCGTCCCGACCTGGTCATCCTCGACATCCAGATGCCGGTGCTCGACGGGCTCTCGGCGGCCGAGCAGATCGCCTCCGCCCGGATCGCGCCCGTCATCGTGCTCACCGCCTTCAGCCAGCGGGAGCTGGTGGAACGGGCGCGCGATGCCGGCGCCATGGCCTACCTGGTGAAGCCGTTCTCGAAGAACGACCTGGTGCCGGCCATCGAGGTCGCCCGCGGCCGCTTCGCCGAGATGACCGCGCTGGACGGCGAGGTCCGCACGCTCGAGGAGCGCCTCGAGACGCGCAAGGTGGTGGAGCAGGCCAAGGGGCGGCTCATGAGCGAGCAGGGCATGTCCGAGGCCGAGGCGTTCCGGTGGATCCAGCGGACGGCCATGAACCAGCGCACGAGCATGAAGGCCCTCGCCGAGGAGATCCTCGCCGGCGGGACGACCCCGGAGGAGGCTCCGGCCTGACCGTCCCGGCCCTCGGTCCCGGGTGCCGTCACTCGTCGTCGAGCTCCGATCACGGTGCGTCCATGTCGTTCCAGGATGCGGACATCGAGGTCACGACCTCATCACGGTCGTTCCGCGGCCGGAGTCAGGGCCCCGGATGGCAGCTACGTTCTGGCCACTGATCGGCGCTCCCCGGGCTGGAACGACTCCGTCCGGGCGCGCACGACGACGTCAGATGACACTGGGAGTTGCTTGATGCGCACTGGCACCACTGCCCGAGGCATCGCCGTGACCGGTGCCGCCCTCCTCGCCCTCACCGCCTGCGGTGGCGGCGATGCCGGCGGCGACACCGGAGACAGCGGCGGCGACAGCGGCGAGAAGCAGGTCAACGTCTACGGCACCGACGGCAACATGGGCAACGCGCTCGGTGAGTCCTTCACCGATGAGGGCGCCCTCGCCGGCATGAAGGGCACCACCCCGCTCACCGACCTCGGCGACGAGTTCACCAACCGGCTCCTGGAGATCGACCCCGATCTGCAGGACTTCAACTACGCCGGTGAGACCTACGACGCCGTCCTCATCGCGGCGGTCGCCTCGCAGCTGGCCGGCAGCACCGACCCGGCCGTGTTCGCGCCCTACATCAACGGCGTGACCTTCGGCGGGGACACCTGCGAGGACTTCGCCTCCTGCAAGGAGATCGTCGACGGTGGGGGCAACCCCGACTACGACGGCGTCTCCGGCCCGCTGGCGTTCGCCGAGGCCGGCGAGCCCTCGGTGGCGAGCTTCGGCATCCTGCAGTTCGGCCCGGACAACGCGATCGCCTCCGACGACACCCAGTTCGAGCTCGCCGGTGACGAGGCCAACGCCGCCTCCGACGAGGGCCCGGCTCCCGCCGCCCCCGGCGCCACCGCGGCCGACCCGCTGGTGGTCGGCACGCTGCTGCCGCAGACCGGTGACCTGGCCTTCCTCGGCCCTCCGGAGATCGCGGGCGCCGAGCTGGCCGTCCAGGAGATCAACGCCGCCGGTGGCGTCCTCGGTGTCCCGGTGGAGCTCATCCAGCGCGACTCCGGTGACACCTCCACCGACATCGCCACCCAGTCGGTCGACGCCCTGCTGCAGCAGAACGTCGACGTGATCGTCGGTGCGGCCTCCTCGGCCGTCACCCGCACGGTCATCGACAAGATCACCGGCGCCGGTGTCGTCCAGATCTCGCCGGCCAACACGTCCGACGAGTTCACCAACTACAACGACAACGGTCTGTACTTCCGGACCGCTCCGCCGGACACCCTGCAGTCGCGGGCGCTCTCGGACCTGATCATCAACGACGGCGCCAACACCGTCGGGATCCTGGCCCGGAACGACTCCTACGGCACGGGTCTGGCCGAGGGCACCGTCGACAACCTGGTGTCCAGCGGTCTGGCCGAGGACAGCATCGAGCTGGTCGTCTACGACCCCACGGCGGCGAACTTCGACGCCGAGGTGCAGCAGATGGTCGACCTCAACCCCGACGCCATCGTGGTGATCGGCTTCGAGGAGTCCGCTCGGATCATCGACGGCCTCAACTCGCAGGGCATCGGCCCGAAGCGCTGAACCACCCCGCCGGGTCCTGAGACCCGGTAGCGCCACCGCAGTGGCCCGGCACCTCCTGGAGGTGCCGGGCCACTGTCGTTCCCGGGGTGAGGCGGAGGCGCCGGGGTCACGACGACGACAGCGCCGGCCCCCGGGTGGGGACCGGCGCTGCCGGGGGTGGAGCGGGTCGGGTCAGTGCGCCTTGGCCAGCGTCCCGAGGTAGAGCTCGATGACCTTCGGGTCGTGCATGAGCGACTCGCCGGTCGCGGTGTAGGCGTTGCGCCCCTGGTCCAGCACGTACCCGCGGTCGCAGATCTGCAGGCAGCGGCGTGCGTTCTGCTCGACCATGATGATCGAGACGCCCGTGGCGTTGATCCGCCGGCAGCGGATGAACACCTCGTCCTGGTAGGCGGGGGAGAGGCCCGCCGAGGGCTCGTCGAGCAGCAGCACCGACGGCTCCATCATCAGTGCCCGGCCCATGGCCACCATCTGCCGCTCACCGCCGGACAGCGACCCGGCCTTGATCTTCCGGCGTTCGCCGAGCATCGGGAACAGGTCGGCGACGTAGTCGAACCGCTCCCGGAACACCTTGGGACGCAGGTAGGCGCCCATCTCCATGTTCTCCTCGATGCTGAGCGAGGGGAACACGTTGTTGTTCTGGGGCACGTAGCCGACCCCGAGCGACACCAGCCGGTGCGCCGGCGCGGAGGTGATGTCCTCGCCGCGGAGGGTGACCGCGCCCGACCGGACCGGGATCAGCCCGAACAGCGTCTTGAGCAGCGTCGACTTGCCGGCCCCGTTCGGGCCGATGATGCCGACGAGCTCGCCCTCCTGCAGGTAGAAGTCGCAGCCGTTGAGGATGTTGACGCCGGGGACGTACCCGGCCACCAGCTCGTCGCCCCGGACCAGCGCGCCCTCGGCGAGGCGCTCGTGCTCCCCCCGGGTGGCGGCCTTCTCGGCGGGGGACAGCTCGGTGCCGGCCGCGATCGCGCGCTCGTCCGGCGTCCCGCCGTCGCCGCCCTCGCCGACCTGGAACATCGGGTCCTCGCTGGCGGGGTTGTCCATGGTGCTCATCGCGCCTTGCCTCCCTGGTCGGTCCCGGTGCCCGGACCGTCGGACTCGCGGGCGATGGCGGCCTCGGCCTCGGCCAGCTGCCGGTCCTCGTCCTCGATGGTGAGCGGGGCGTCGTGGTGCGCGCCGAGGTAGGCGTCGACGACCGCCTGGTTCTGGCTGATCGACTCCGGCGGCCCCTCGGCGATCACGTTGCCGGCGGCCATGACCACGACCCAGTCGCTGATGTCGCGGACGACGTCCATGTCGTGCTCGACGAAGATCACCGTCATGCCCTCCTCGCGGAGGTCCTTGACGTGCCCGAGCAGGCTCTGGGTCAGCGCGGGGTTCACGCCGGCCATCGGCTCGTCGAGCATGACGACCTTCGGGTCGCTCATCAGGGCACGGGCCATCTCGAGCAGCTTGCGCTGGCCCCCGGAGAGGGTGCCGGCGAAGTCGTCCTTCTTGGCGTCGAGCTTGAACCGCCGCAGCAGCTCCATCGCCTTCTCGGTGTTGGCCCGCTCCTGCCCGCGCCACAGCGCCGGCACGAGCGCGGAGAAGAAGCCCTCGCCCTTCTGCCCCTGCGCGCCGAGCAGCATGTTCTGCAGCACGGTGAGCCGGGACAGCGCCTTGGTCAGCTGGAAGGTGCGGACCACGCCCAGCCGGGCCACCTGGTGGGGCGCCAGCTTGCCGAGCGACCGGCCGTCGAAGGTCCAGGTGCCGCCGTCGGGCTGGTCGAACCCGGTGAGCAGGTTGAACAGCGTGGTCTTGCCGGCACCGTTCGGCCCGATCAGGCCGGTGATGCCGCCGCGCTGGATCTCCAGGTGGTCGACCGAGACGGCCGTGAGCCCGCCGAAGGTCCGGGTCACGCCGTCGACGACGATGGTCGGGTCCGGCTTGGCGACGCCGACCTCCCAGGGGATGTCGCGCAGCGCCGCCTGGGCGAGCCGGGCCGGCGCACGGCCCCCCGAGGCGGTCGCGCCGGTGGGGATGGGCTCAGCGGGCATCGAGCATCACCTCTCGCCGGTCACCGAAGATGCCCTGCGGCCGGAAGACCAGCAGCAGGATCAGCCCGAGACCGATGATGACGAAGCGGATCTGGGCGACGTCGGTCGTCGTGAGCAGACCCTCGGGGATGACGCCGGTCTCGATCAGGCTGCGCAGCCCGGAGTCGGCGAACTGGATGATGAAGTACATGAGCATGGCCCCGACCACGGGCCCCAGGACCCGCGCCGCCCCGCCGAGGATGAGCGCCGCGTAGGCCAGGAACGTGTTCGCGTTCTGGTACTGGTCCGGGGTGGTCGAGCCCGTGCCGAGGGCGTAGATCATGCCGCCGAGGGCACCGAAGACGCCGCCGAGGACGAGCGCCTGCATCTTGTAGACGTAGACGTTCTTGCCCAGCGCGCGGACGGCGTCCTCGTCCTCGCGGATGGACCGCACGACCCGGCCCCAGGGGCTGCGCACCAGGCCCCACACCAGCAGCGAGGCGAGCGCGACCAGGGTCCAGCCGACGGCGGTGACCCACAGGTCGGCGCCGCTCCAGAAGGTGCCCAGGATCGAGTACCGGCGCCCGGTGTCCCAGGGGGCCAGCTCGACGAACTCCCGGTTGAAGCCGGAGATGCCGCGCGACCCGTTGGTGACCGGCGTGGCCGAGACCGACCGGAACACCAGCCGCAGACCCTCGGCCGCGGCGATCGTGGCGATCGCCAGGTAGTCCGCACGCAGCCGCAGCGTGGGCAGCCCGAGGAGCAGGGCCAGCACGACGGCGGCGGCGATCCCGATCAGCACGCCGAGCCAGAAGCTCAGGCCCCACTGGCTGACGGAGATGGCGATGCCGTACCCGCCGAGGAGGGCGAAGGCGATCTGGCCGAAGTTGAGCAGGCCGGTGTACCCGAACTGCATGTTGATGCCGATGGCCAGCAGGGCGAGGAAGACGGCCTGGAAGCCGAGTCCCGCCTTGACGGCGATCGCCAGTGCGTCGATGAACTCACCCATTGCTCAACCCACCCGAACCCGGCTGCCGAGGATGCCCTGCGGCCGCACCATGAGGATGACGATCAGGAGCAGGAGCCCGCCGACGTACTTGATGTCGTTGGGGACCACCAGCGTGGACATCTGGACGAAGACGCCGACGACGATGCTCCCGACGAGCGCGCCGTAGGCGGTGCCCAGCCCGCCCAGCGTGACGCCGGCGAACATGAGCAGCAGCAGGCGGAAGCCCATGTCCCACTGCACCTCGTCGGACAGACCGAGGAGCACGCCGCCGAGGGCCGCCAGGGCCCCGCCCATCATCCAGACGACCAGGATCACCCGGTTCACGTCGATGCCCGAGGAGGCGGCCAGGTCGCGGTTGTCGCTGACCGCGCGCATCGCCTTGCCGATCTTCGTCTTCTGCAGCATCAGCGCGACGAGGACCAGCACGACGAGCGCGATGACGATCGACGCCAGGTCCTTGTTCGTCATGGTGAAGAGGCCGTAGCTGACCGCCCGCTGACCGCGGTAGTCCGCGTAGGCCTCCGAGCCGCCACCGAAGAAGATCTGGTAGGCGTAGCGGAGCAGCAGCGACAGGCCGATCGAGATGACCAGCGCGGCGACCAGGCCGGTGCCGCGGCGGCGCAGCGGGCGCCACAGCAGGCGCTCGTTCATGGCGCCGACGCCGGCTCCGATGAGCATCGCCAGCAGGGCGGCCGGGATCAGCGGCACCCCACCCTCGACGTTGATGAACCAGGCCACGATGGCGCCGACGGTCACCAGCTCGCCGTGCGCGAAGTTGGTCAGGCCGGTCGTGCCGAAGATCAGCGACAGGCCGACGGCGGCCATGGCGATCAGCAGGCCGAAGCGGAAGCCGTCGACGAGCAGCTGCACCCACCGGAGGTTGCCGCCGCCCGCGCCGCCGCTGCCGTCGTCGAGGCCGATGATGACGCCCTGGTTGCGGCCGGGGTCGACGGTCACGGTCCGGCTGTTGCCGGAGTTGAACTCGACGCCGTCGGGGAGGGAGTCCTCGGGGACGGTCACGGTGTACTGGCCGGGGCCGGGGAGGTCGACGACGAACCGGCCGTTCTCGTCGGTCTCGTCGGTGCCGACCTCGTCACCGTCCGGCGTGGTGACGACGACCTCGATGCCCTCGATGGGACCGCTGACGCTGGTCCGCATCGTGCCCGAGATCTGCTCCGCGGCGTCCTCGGCGGCGTGCGCCGTTCCGGGCACCAGGGCGGCGAGCCCCGCGGTGAACAGGCCGATCAACAGCAGCCGCAGCACGGTCAGGCGTCGACGCGGCGGCCTACCGGCCGGCGTACGAGCCCCCGTCCTCGTGGGACTGCTTCGTCGACCGTGCCGGCGGACACGGTCCGTCGGGTGCGTCACTCGACCTCCTCGGCGGATTCGTTGAGGAGGGAACCTAACGCAGTTCTCGGCGCGGGCCGCAGGCGCGGACCGAGCTGTGACCTTTCTGCGACACGCCGGAGGGCCGGTGCGATCGGTCACGGCCCGGCGCTCAGGCCTTCTTCGACGCGTTCAGCGTCATGCAGGTGAGCCGTGCGCTGGCCGTCTGCCGGCCCCGGTCGTCGCTGATCTCGATGAGGAACGTGGAGAGGGTCCGGCCGCGCCGGACGGGGGTGCAGACGGCGGTGACGGTGCCGCTCGTCGCCGCGCGCAGGTAGCTGACGTTGAGCTCGATGCCCACCACCTGGCGGTCGGGACCGGCGCCCACGGCCGCGGCCATCGACCCGATCGTCTCGGCCAGCGTGCAGGTCGCCCCGCCGTGCAGCAGGCCGAAGGGCTGCTCGTTGCCGGCCACCGGCATGGTGGCGACCAGCCGGTCGGGGTTCCAGTCGGTGATGTGGACGCCGAGCTTGTCGTCGAGCGGGCTGCTGATGCCGTCCGGGAGCCAGGCCGGGGGAGGGGTGGTCACCCCGGCACCGTAACCGCCGCCGCGTGGCCTCCATCGGTGTCGGTGTGCGCCCCTAGGATCGACGGCGATGTCCGCTCCGGTCAGTACCCCCAGCGCCCCGCCGTCCGCCGCCCCCACCGCGACGGCTCCTCCCGCCACCCGACGGCCGCGGCTGCTGCTGCTGGACGGGCACTCCCTGGCCTACCGCGCGTTCTTCGCGCTGCCGGTGGAGAACTTCTCGACGACCACGGGCCAGCCGACGAACGCCGTCTACGGCTTCACGTCGATGCTGATCAACATCCTGCGCGACGAGCAGCCCTCGCACCTCGCCGTCGCCTTCGACGTCGGGCGCAAGACCTTCCGCAGCGAGATCTTCGCCGAGTACAAGGCCAACCGGGCCGAGAGCCCGACGGACTTCCGCGGCCAGGTCAGCCTGGTGCAGGAGGTGCTCGGGGCGCTGCGCGTCCCGGTCATCACCGCGGAGGGCTACGAGGCCGACGACGTCATCGCCACGCTCACCGTGCAGGCGGTGGAGCAGGGCATGGACGTGCTCATCGGGACCGGCGACCGCGACGCCCTCCAGCTGGTCAACGAGCACGTCACGGTGCTCTACCCGCGCAAGGGCGTCTCGGACATGACCCGGTTCACCCCCGAGGCCGTCGAGGAGAAGTACGGCCTCTCCCCGACGCAGTACCCCGACTTCGCCGCGCTCCGGGGCGACCCGAGCGACAACCTGCCGAGCATCCCCAGCGTCGGTGAGAAGACGGCCGCCAAGTGGGTGCGGGAGTACGGCTCGCTCGACGCGCTGGTCGACCAGGTGGACACCGTCAAGGGCAAGGTGGGGGAGAAGCTGCGCGAGCACCTCTCCTCGGTGCTGCAGAACCGGCGGCTCACCGAGCTCGACCGCGCGGTGCCCCTCGAGGTCGGCCCGCAGGACCTCGCGGTCCAGGCGTGGGACCGCAACGAGGTCCACACCCTCTTCGACAACCTGCAGTTCCGGGTGCTCCGCGACCGGCTGTTCGCCACGCTCACCAGCGCCGAGCCGGAGGTGGAGGGCGGCTTCGACGTCACCGTCGACGAGGTCCCCGCCGGAGGGCTCGGCGCCTGGCTGGACGCGCACGCGCGCACCGGCCGCACCGGGCTCATCTTCCGCGGCACCTGGGGCCGTGGCACCGGGGAGCTGACCGGCCTGGGGCTGGCCGCGGCCGACGACCACACCGCCTTCGTCGACCTCGGTCCGGACCTCGACGTCGCCGACGAGCAGGCGCTCGCCGCGTGGCTGGCCGACGCCGACCGGCCCAAGGCCGTGCACGAGGTCAAGGGCCCGCTGCTCGCGATCTGGTCGCGCGGTTGGGAGCTCGCCGGCGTGGTCAGCGACACCGCGCTCGCCGCCTACCTGGCCCTGCCGGGGCAGCGCTCCTTCGACCTCGGCGACCTCGCGGTGCGCTACCTGCGCCGCGAGCTCAAGGACGCCGCCGAGCCCGAGGGGCAGCTGACCCTCGACGGGCTCGGCCCGACCGAGGACGACGTCGCCGCCGAGGCCGCGAAGGCCGACGTGCTGAAGGCCGTGGCGGTCAACGACCTGTCCGACGCGCTCGAGCAGGTGCTCGGGCAGCGCGGCGGGGACCACCTGCTCGGCGGCATCGAGCTGCCGCTCACCCGCGTGCTGGCCTCGATGGAGTACCGCGGCATCGCCGCCGACCTGGACTTCCTGCACGACCTGCAGAAGGAGTTCGCCGACGGCGTCGCCGCGGCGGCCGCCGAGTGCTACGCCGTCATCGGCCGCGAGGTGAACCTGGGTTCGCCGAAGCAGCTGCAGGCGGTGCTCTTCGACGAGCTGGGCCTGCCCAAGACGAAGAAGAACAAGACCGGGTACACGACCGACGCCGACGCGCTGACGTCGCTGCTCGCCTCCACCGGGCACCCGTTCCTGGAGCACCTGCTCCGGCACCGCGACGTGACCCGGCTGCGTACGGTCATCGACGGCCTGATCCCGATGGTCGACGACGCCGGGCGCATCCACACCACCTTCCAGCAGACGATCGCGGCCACCGGCCGGTTGTCCTCGACCGACCCGAACCTGCAGAACATCCCGATCCGCACCGCCGAGGGCCGGCGCATCCGCCAGGCGTTCGTGGTCGGCTCGGGCTACGAGTCCCTGATGACGGCGGACTACAGCCAGATCGAGATGCGGATCATGGCGCACCTCTCCGGCGACGAGGGGCTGATCGAGGCGTTCATGTCGGGGGAGGACCTGCACTCCTTCGTCGCCTCGCGGGCCTTCGACATCCCGATCTCCGAGGTCGACCCGGAGATGCGCCGACGGATCAAGGCGATGAGCTACGGCCTGGCCTACGGACTGAGCGCCTACGGGCTGTCCGGGCAGCTGCGCATCTCCGTCGAGGAGGCGCGCGAGCAGATGCACGCCTACTTCGAGCGCTTCGGCGGGATCCGCGACTACCTCGACGGCGTCGTGGACGACGCCCGCCAGACCGGCTACACCGAGACCACGCTGGGCCGGCGGCGCTACCTGCCCGACCTCACCAGCGACAACGGGCAGCGCCGGCAGATGGCCGAGCGGATGGCGCTCAACGCGCCCATCCAGGGCTCGGCGGCCGACGTCATCAAGGTGGCGATGCTCAACGTGGAGAAGGCGATCACCGCCGAGGGTCTGCAGTCGCGGATGCTGCTCCAGGTGCACGACGAACTGGTGCTCGAGGTGGCGCCGGGGGAGAAGGACGCCCTGGAGACGCTGGTCCGCCGCGAGATGGCCGGTGCCGCGGAGCTGTCCGTGCCGCTGGAGGTCTCGGTCGGCGTCGGTGCCAGCTGGGATGCCGCCGCCCACTGACGGCCTGACGCTGCGGCACACCGCGCAGCTGGGGCCGGCGGCGCTGGTCGAGGTCCGCCGGCTGCTCGACGTGTGCTTCGACGAGGGCTTCGGCGACGCCGACTGGGACCACGCGCTCGGCGGCCTGCACGCGCTCGTGCACGTCGACGGCGCGCTGGTCGCGCACGGGTCCGTGGTGCAGCGGCGGCTGCTGCACCACGGCCGGGCGCTGCGGGCCGGCTACGTCGAGGCGGTCGCGGTCCACCCCGCGGCCCGGCGCCGCGGTCACGGCTCGGCGGTCATGGCCGCCCTGGAGGACGTCGTGCGCCGCGGCTACGACGCCGGGGCGCTCGGCGCCACCGACGACGGAGCCCCGCTCTACGCCGCCCGCGGCTGGCAGCCGTGGCGGGGGAGCACGTGGGCGCTCACGCCGTCGGGCCGGATCCGCACGCCCGACGACGACGAGGCGGTGTTCGTCCTGCCCGGGACGGCGACGCTGGACCTGGACGGCGAGCTGACCTGCGACTGGCGCGACGGCGACCTCTGGTGACGCCGGACCCAGAACCTCGACCTGAGGTTCAGGGTCGGGCGCAGGCCAGGATCAGCGTGCCGGGCACCAGCTCGCCACGCTCCGGTGACCACTGGCCCCAGGTCTGCATCCGGCCGGGCGTCCACTCCGGCTCGACCAGGTCCGTCAGCACCAGCCCGGCGCCGACGACGGCCCGCACCCAGTCACCGACGGTGCGGTGGTGCTCCACGTAGACGGTGCGCCCGGAGCCGTCGGTCTCCACGTAGGGCGTGCGGTCGAAGTAGGAGGAGACGATCCGCAGGTCCTCGGGGTCCGGGGAGTCAGGGAAGGGCCAGCGCATCGGGTGGTTCACCGAGGCGACGAACCGGCCACCCGGACGCAGCACCCGCGCCACCTCGCGCAGCGCGCCCTCGACGTCGGCGACGAACGGCAGCCCGCCGAAGGCCGAGCAGGCCAGGTCCACGCTGCCGTCGGCCAGCGGCAGCGCGCCGGCGTCGGCCTGCAGCAGCGGGACGGTGATGCCGGTCGAGCGGTTGAGCTCGGCCGCGCGGGCCAGCATGCCGGCGGACAGGTCCAGGGCGACGACGTCGGCCCCGGCGGAGCGCAGCCACCGCGCGCACGGCGCCGAGCCGCAGCCGATCTCCAGGACCCGTCGTCCGGCCACGTCCCCGAGCAGGTGCGCGTCGGCCTCCCGCAGACCCTCGGGGCACCACAGGAAGTCCGCGTCCCCGAGGTCGGAGCCGTGCTCGGCCAGGTACGCGGGGGCGGCGGCGTCCCACCAGAGGCGGTTGGCGCGGACCGATTCGTCCGCGCCCGCGGGGCGGCGGGCGACACCGCCGGCGACCGGGTAGCCGTCGCTGGCGAGCGGCAGCGGGGAGGGGGGTGAGGGCTGGGTCATGGCGCGCCGATGGTGACACGCCGCCGGAGCCGGTGACCGCCGGAACCCAGGTGGACCGCAGCGTCCCGGCGTCCGTACCATGAGGAGGCGCCAGAGGTCTGTCGTGCTCTTCCCCTCCGGGGACGCCCGCGTCGGTTCTCCCCGCTGTACCTCCCCGCGGTCCGACGGCCGCGGGTCGTCCTGTCCCTACGCATAAACCGTCCGGAGCAACCAACCACATGACCTCCACTCAGGTCCGTCCTTCCAGCACCCCCCAGGTCGCCATCAACGACATCGGCAGCGCCGAGGACTTCCTCGCCGCCATCGACGCGACGATCAAGTACTTCAACGATGGCGACATCGTCGAGGGCGTCATCGTCAAGGTCGACCGGGACGAGGTGCTGCTGGACATCGGCTACAAGACCGAGGGCGTCATCCCCTCGCGCGAGCTCTCCATCAAGCACGACGTCGACCCGAACGAGGTCGTCAAGGTCGGCGACGAGGTGGAAGCCCTGGTTCTCCAGAAGGAGGACAAGGAAGGCCGGCTGATCCTCTCCAAGAAGCGCGCCCAGTACGAGCGCGCCTGGGGCACGATCGAGGCCAAGAAGGAAGCCGACGAGGTCGTCACCGGCACCGTCATCGAGGTCGTCAAGGGCGGCCTCATCCTCGACATCGGCCTGCGCGGGTTCCTCCCCGCCTCGCTGGTCGAGATGCGACGCGTCCGGGACCTGCAGCCCTACGTGGGCCGCGAGCTCGAGGCGAAGATCATCGAGCTCGACAAGAACCGCAACAACGTCGTCCTCTCCCGTCGCCAGTGGCTGGAGCAGACCCAGTCCGAGGTGCGCAGCGAGTTCCTCAACAAGCTCGCCAAGGGCCAGGTCCGTTCGGGTGTCGTCTCCTCGATCGTCAACTTCGGTGCCTTCGTGGACCTGGGCGGCGTCGACGGCCTGGTGCACGTCTCCGAGCTGTCGTGGAAGCACATCGACCACCCGTCCGAGGTCGTCGAGGTGGGCCAGGAGGTCACCGTCGAGGTCCTCGACGTCGACCTGGACCGCGAGCGGGTCTCCCTGTCGCTGAAGGCGACGCAGGAGGACCCGTGGCGTCAGTTCGCCCGCACGCACCAGATCGGTCAGGTCGTGCCGGGCAAGGTCACCAAGCTCGTTCCCTTCGGTGCGTTCGTGCGCGTCGACGAGGGCATCGAGGGCCTGGTGCACATCTCCGAGCTGGCCGAGCGCCACGTGGAGATCCCGGAGCAGGTCGTGCAGGTCGGCGACGAGATCCTGGTCAAGGTCATCGACATCGACCTCGACCGTCGTCGCATCTCGCTCTCCCTCAAGCAGGCCAACGAGGGCGTCGTCGGCGACGAGGAGCAGTTCGACCCGGCCGCCTACGGCATGTCGGCCTCGTACGACGAGCAGGGCAACTACATCTACCCCGAGGGCTTCGACCCGGAGACCGGCGAGTGGCTCGAGGGCTACGACGAGGCCCGCGAGACGTGGGAGCGGCAGTACGCCGAGGCCCAGGCCCGCTTCGAGGCGCACCGCAAGCAGATCGCGGCCGCCAAGGAGGCCGACGCCGAGGCCGCCGCTGGTGGCAGCTACTCCAGCGACGACGTCGCCGGCCCGGACGCCCCGGCCAGCACCGGCGGGACGCTGGCCAGCGACGAGGCCCTGGCCGCGCTGCGAGCCAAGCTCGCCGGCGGTGAGTGAACAGGTGATCCGGCGCTGATCCAGCGCTGAACGTCGGAGGCCCAGGACCTGCTCGGTCCTGGGCCTTCGTCGTTCCCGCAGCGTTGCCCGGGACGACGACGACGAAGGACCCGTGGACGACGTCCACGGGTCCTGTCGGAGGCGCCGACCGCTGGGTCGGGCGGGCAGCTGATCGGTCGGCAGGCCGAGGTGCGGCGGACGGCGGTCAGCCGGCCGAGCAGCGCTCGGCGACCGGTCGGCTACCGGGCAGGGGGGTGCCCGCGGCCGGACCGGCAGGGATCAGAGGCTGAGGATGATGGCGAAGGCCGTGCGGGGGCGACCGCCGGAGCCGGCCAGGAAGCTCCACGTGTGCCGGCCGGTGGTCGGCGTGGAGAACATCCAGCGCAGCAGCGAGCTGCGGTGCGCGACGGCGGGACGCTGGAACTGCATCCGGTCGCGGACGGCGGGGATGTCGGCGCAACGCACACCGGCGGTGGCACCGAGCCGGTGCCGGCCGGCGCCACGGCGGGCGGCGCGGGTCGACGGGGATGCAGCAGGCGTGTGTGCGGACATGTCTCGTTCTGCCTCTCTCGGCGGGGGGAAGATCGCCAGGACGAACGTTAGTGGTGGGGCTCGTGTGACTACTGCGACGCGCCGGGCGCGTGGGGTGGCGTTACCGGTCCGTGATGATCACCGGGCGGTCGCTACTGTCCGTACGTGCTGAGGATCGGACTGACCGGGGGCATCGGCTCCGGCAAGAGCACGGTGTCGGCGCTGCTGGCCGAGCGCGGTGCCGTCGTGGTGGACGCGGATCGGATCGCCCGCGAGGTGCTGGCGCCGGGCACGCCCGGTCTCGCTGCCGTCGTGACGGAATTCGGCCCCGAGGTGGTGACCCCGGACGGATCGTTGGACCGCGCAGCCCTGGCGGCAATCGTCTTCTCCGACGACGCGGCCCGGCGTCGACTCGACGGGCTCGTCCATCCACTGGTGCGCCGGCGGACCGCCGAGCTCGTCGCGGCAGCACCGGACGATTCCGTGGTGGTCAACGACGTGCCGCTGCTGGTGGAGACCGGTCAGGCCGGCTCCTACGACCTGGTGCTCGTGGTGGAGGCCGACGTCGAGACCCGGATCACCCGGCTGGTCGGCCGGGGCCTGACCGAGGCGGATGCCCGTGCCCGCATCGCCGCGCAGGCCACCGACGAGCAGCGCCGGGCCGCCGCGGACGTGGTGCTGGACAACAGTGGAACGCCGGAGCGCCTGGCCGAGCAGGTGCAGGAGTTCTGGGATCGGCACGTGCGAGGAGCGTCACGGCGCTGACGGGCCCGGGGGAGTGAGCTCCGCCCAGAACGAAGGGACCCCAGGCGCCGTCGGCGTCCTGGGGTCCCGGGTGCTGCTGGTGGGCGATACTGGGATCGAACCAGTGACCTCTTCCGTGTCAGGGAAGCGCGCTACCGCTGCGCCAATCGCCCGTTCCGGCCTCGCGACCGGACCCACCTCCACGCTCGTGCTCCGCAGAGGAGACGAGGTGGAGACGGGATTTGAACCCGTGTAGACGGCTTTGCAGGCCGTTGCCTCGCCTCTCGGCCACTCCACCGCACACACGGGCCCAGGTCTTCCGACCAGGGCCCGCGGTTCCGAGCGGATGACGGGATTCGAACCCGCGACCCTCACCTTGGCAAGGTGATGCTCTACCACTGAGCCACATCCGCGTTACGAGAAGAACTCTAGCGGACGTCCGGAGGGGGTTCGAGGGGGGGGTCCCCCCGACCTTCCCCGGTGGCGACCGCCGGAGTCTTTCCGCAGGTCAGCGACCCGTCGCGTCCGGTCCACCGTTCGAGAGCAGAGCGTCGAGCTCCTGGTCCAGGTGTAGCAGCGAGGCCTCCGAGCCCGACGGCACGAGGGCCTCGGTGTGGCGGAGGAAGGCGGCGACGGTCGCGCGGGACAGCTCGAACAGGGCCTCGCCCGACGGGGCGCGCAGGTGGAGGAACAGCACGTCGCTGGCCGTGTGGGCCGGCCACACGCGCACGTCGCCGTCGCCCGCGGGGCGCTCCAGGCCGGCCGCCAGCAGCTCACGCCCGACCAGCCACGCGATGCCCTCGTCGCCGTCGCCGGCGTCCGGGTCGTCCACCTCGCCGAAGGCGATGCGGACCGCGAAGGGGTCCGACGGGTCGTAGCAGAGCAGCGCCGGGACCTCGGTCCAGGACTGCGGGCCGACCAGCTGAAGAGTGATGGGGGTGATGTGACCGGGGGTCCATCGGCTCGTCATGTCAGGTCAACGACGGGGGGGCTCGGAAGTGACGTCCTGCCAAGAAGTCGACTCACACCCTCCACACCCGTCACAGGCGTCACATCAGTCCCACGGAGGGCGGGCTGAACCGCCGGACTAGGTCGTTGCGAACACCTCGTGTGACGATGGGAGCCGTGAGCCGACCGGTGCGCCGGCCGGAGGACGGCGACGAAGACGTCGAGATCCTCCGGCGTATCCGCGCGGGTGACCGCAGCGCCGTCGACGATCTCTACGACAGGTTCCGGCGTCCCGCGTTCGCCCTGGCCCGTCGGATCCTCGCCGACGACGGCCTGGCCGAGGACGTGCTGCAGGACGTCTTCCTCGGGGTGTGGCGGGATCCCAGCGGGTACGACGGCGCCCGGGGCAGCTTCGCGTCCTGGCTGCTGGCCGTCGTGCACCACAAGGCGGTCGACGCCGTCCGCCGGGAGGAGTCCCAGCGGCGCCGGCAGTCCCGCGCCGAGGACGCCGCCGTGCTGGAGGCCCCCGTCGCGACCCGCGACGTGGAGGACGACGCCTGGTCCCGCGTGGTGGCCGACCAGGTGCGGACGGCGCTCGGGGTGCTGCCCACGCCGCAGCGCGAGGCGCTGACCCTCGCCTACTACGGCGGGTACACGCAGCGGGAGGTGGCGGCCCTGACCGGGACCCCTCTCGGCACGGTGAAGACACGGATGCTTGCCGGGATGCGCCGGTTGAAGGCAGAGCTGGGCGGGTTGTCCGCCCAGGGCGGTGGCAGCGCCCTGGACGACATCGCGCCCCTGGACGGGACGGCACGATGACCGGCGAGCACGCCTACGACGAGCTGGCGGTGGGGTACGCCCTGCACGCGCTCGAGCCCGAGGACGAAGCGGAGTTCGTCCGCCACCTCGCCGGTTGCGAACGCTGCGCGCGAACGATCGCCGACACCTCCGAGGCGATGGCCGCCATGGCGCGGGACCTGCCCGCGGCCGAGCCCTCCCCGGGTCTGCGGGAGCGGCTCCGGGCCGCCGTGGAGACGACCGAGCAGGTGCCGCCGCGGCCCGCCGGCGCGCGGGCTCCCGTGATCGCCGTGAGCGCCGCAGAGCAGGCCGGCCCGCAGCCGGTCCCGCTCCGCCGCCGCGCGGCGGGCCGTCCCGTGCTGACCCGCGTGCTGGCCGCCGCCGCCGTGGCCGCCGTCCTGGGCCTGGGTGGGTGGACCGTCGCACTGAGCCAGTCGCGCGACGACCTGCGGTCAACCGTGGCCGCGCAGGAGCAGGTCGTGGCCGAGCTGACCGAGCCCGGCACCTCGACCGTCGTGCCCCTCAGCACCGGTGAGCGGGATGTCGCCACCGTGGTCGTCCGCGAGGACGGCGTCCGCGTCGTCACCGACGGCCTGAGCCGCAACGACGCGTCGTCGGAGATCTACGTGCTGTGGGGTCTCGGCGAGGAAGCGCCAGTGCCCCTGGGTGAGTTCGACGTCGCTGGGTCACAGATCGGCGTCGAAACCGTAGGCTCCGGAGCGACCGGGAACGACTTCTCCGGATACGGCATCAGCATCGAGCCCGGTCGACAGGCTCCGTCGGCCCCGACGGAGGTCGTCGCGACCGGGCAGGTGACCAGCTGAGCGGACAAGAGACCACGGCGACACCGGTCGACCGTTCCCGGCCCGCGGCCGAGACCTCCGACGAGCGACGGGCGCGGTACGACTCCGACGACACGCACAGCCTGCGGGAGCGCGTGGCGGAGGCCGGCTGGCGCCGCCGCCTGGCCGCCAAGCGCAGCCTGAACCACGGCTACCGGGTGGGCGTGGGGGTCGTCGGCGGGCTGGTCGTCGCCGTCGGACTGGTTACCATCCCGTTGCCGGGGCCGGGCTGGCTCACCGTGATCGCCGGCCTCTTCGTGCTGGCCAGCGAGTTCACCTGGGCCGAGCGGCTGCTGGAGTTCACCAAGCACCACGTCAAGCGGTGGACCGACTGGGTGGGCGGGCAGCCGGTCTGGGTCCGGTTGCTCATCGCGCTGGCGACGGCGGCGTTCGTCTACGGCGTCCTGGTGGTCACCCTGCACCTCATGGGAGTCCCCGACTGGGTGCCGGGGTGGGTGCCGCTCTGGCGATGAGCGTCTGGCACAATCGGACGCGCAACGGGCGATTGGCTCAGTGGTAGAGCGCTTCGTTCACACCGAAGAGGTCACTGGTTCGAACCCAGTATCGCCCACCGGCCGAAGGGCCAGGTGAACCCGGAGACGGGGGAAACCTGGCCCTTCGTCGTGTCCGGGACCGGGAGGTCTCAGCGGGTCCGGTAGCGCGCGTAGATCAGCCCGCTGGCGAAGGCCCGCTGCTCGACCAGGTCGAGGTCGAGGCGCACGCCGTCGGGGAAGAAGCGCGTGCCGCCACCGACCACGCTCGTGGTGAGGAAGAGGTGGTACTCGTCCACCAGCCCGGCGGCGATCGCCTGGGCGGCGAGCGTCGGTCCTTCCACGCTGAGGTCGGAGTCGGCGGCGTCCTTGAGGCGGCGGACGGCGTCGGCGTCGAAGGTCCGCTCGATCCGGGTCCGCTCGCTCGACACCTGCTCCAGCGTCGTGGAGTAGACGACCTTCTCGGCGGCCTGCCAGTCACGCGCGTACTGCACGACGTGCGCCGGCGCGTCGGGATCGGTGTGCGCGGTCTCCCAGAAGACCATCGTCTCGTACATGCGCCGGCCGTAGAGGTACGTGCCGAGGTCGCGGAAGGTGTCGCCGATGAAGGTGTGCACCTCCTCGTCGTCGGCGGCCCCCCAGTCGAGGTCGCCCTCGGTCGCGGCGGTGCAGCTGTCCAGCGACGTCATCATCGAGTAGACGAGCTTGGCCATGGGTCTCCTCCGGGCACGAGCGCTCCGCTCCTCGGGCACTCCCGGAGCTGTGACCTGCGCTGCGCCCGGAACTCATCGCCGGAATCCGTCGCCCGGCGCGCCCTCCCGGAACGCGGGACCATGGGAGAGGTGAGCGCCCAGCCCGATCGCGCGGCCCGGCTGCTGCTGATCCTCGAGCGGGACGGTTCGACCTGCATCTGGTGCGGCCGGCCCTTCGCCGGGCAGGTCCGGCCCACCACCGAGCACGTCGTCCCCCGGGTGAAGGGCGGCCCCTCCTGGCTGGAGAACGAGGTGGCGGCCTGCGGGCGCTGCAACGGCGAGCGCGGGCACCGCAGCCCGGTGGAGTGGCTGGAGGAGTGCCAGCGGCGGGGCTGGCCGGTCGACGTCGACCGGTTGGGCCGGGTCCTCACCGCGCTGTCGGCCGCCATCGCCCGCCTCGGCGGGCAGCGTCGAGCCCGCCCCTACCTCGACGCCCAGGTGCGCCGGCTCCTCCGTCGGGGCGCCACGCTGCCCGGCGTCCCCGCCTAGGGTCAGGGCCGTGACGGCAGCGGAGGCGACGACGGGCCGGGTCGCCGGGATCTGGATCTACCCGGTCAAGTCGCTCGGCGGAACGCCGCTGGACCGGGTCCAGCTGGGGCCTGCCGGACCGGAGGGCGACCGGGCGTGGACCGTCGTGGACGCAGGCAGTGGCGAGGTGCTGCGGGGCAAGCACGCGCCCGGGCTGGCCGGCCTCACGCCGACCGGGGACCCGGTGAGCGACGAGCGGACGGTCACCGGGGCGCTCGGCCGGCCGGTGCGGATCGAGCCCGCGCCCGGCGGCTCGGCGGCCGACGCCGCGGCGGTGCACCTGGTCTCCCGGCAGGCGATCGACCGGGCGGAACTGGGCGACGTGCCCGAGGGCTGCTCCGCCGACGACCCGCGGGCCAACGTGCTGCTCGACCTCCCCGACGACGACGAGCGCACGTGGGTGGGGCGCACCGTGCGCATCGGGGACGCCGAGCTGCACGTCACCCGGACGCCCAAGCACTGCCTCGGCGTCTACGCCGAGGTGCGGCGGCCCGGCGGGATCGCCGTCGGGGACGCCGTCCTGCTCTAGCCTGCGGCCGTGACACGCGGACGGCTCGGGGTGCTCGCCACGGCGCTGCTGCTGCTCGCCGGGTGCGGCGCCGACGCCGGCGACGGGCCGCGGCAGCCGGCCGCCACCGGGCAGTCCGAGCAGCCGCCGGCGCCGGAGCCCGAACCGGAGCCGCGGAGCATCACGCTGGTGGCCACCGGCGACGTCCTCGTCCACCAGGACCGGGCGCTCACCGCGGGGGCCGCGCAGCCGGACGGCTCCTACGACTTCAGCCGGGTGTTCGCGCCCGTCGCCGACCTGATCGGTGACGCCGACCTCGCCGTCTGCCACCTGGAGACACCCGTCGCACCCCCGGGCGGCCCCTACCGGGGGTACCCGAGCTTCGCGGTGCAGCCGGAGATCGTCGACGCGCTGGCCGGGGTGGGCTACGACCTGTGCTCGACCGCGTCCAACCACTCGCTGGACGCCGGGTTCGACGGGCTCACCCGCACCCTGGACGTCCTCGACGCGGCCGGCATCGCGCACACCGGCACGTACCGCAGCGCGGCGGAGAGCACCCGGCCGACGCTGGTCGACGTCGCCGGGGTGACCGTGGGTCACGTCGCGACCACCTTCGGCCTCAACGGGGTGCCGCTGCCGGCGGGCCGGAACTGGTCGGTCGACGTCGCCGCGCTGCCCGACGTGGCCGGGATGCTCGCCGCCGCGGCCCGCGCGCGGGCGGCCGGCGCGCAGATCGTCGTCGCCAGCCTGCACTGCTGCCAGGAGTACCGGAACGACCCGTCCGACACCCAGGTGGCCGCCGCCCGGACGCTGCTCGCCTCCCCGGACGTGGACCTGGTGCTGGGCCACCACGCGCACGTCGTCCAGCCCTTCGGGCAGATCGCGGGGGAGTGGGTGGCCCACGGCCTCGGCAACCACCTCGCCGAGCACGCCACCCGCGGCTACCCCACGGAGGACTCCGTCGCCGCGCGGTTCACCTTCACCGAGGGGCCCAGCGGCCGGTTCGCCGTGACGCGGGCCGAGGCCGTACCGCTGACCATCGAGCTCGGCGACGACGCGGTGACCGTGCGGCCGGCCGACCCGGTGACGTACGAGCGGGTGGCCGAGGTGCTCGGCCGGCGCGGTGCGGTCGCGGCCGGACTGGAAGTCGTCCCGGGGTGAGGGCGGTCGCGCACTAGGCTCAGGGCGCCCATTCCTCGCACTCTCGTCCCACCCCACCACTCTTGGAGCGCTCTCGTGTCGACCCCGCCCTCGCCCACCGCCGTCGGATCCCTGCGGGTGCCGGCCGGGACGACGGCGCAGCAGGCGCTCAAGGACGCCGGGGTGCCGCTCAAGGGTGCCGACGGCGCCGTCGTCGTCCGTGACCTGGCCACCGGTGACCTCAAGGACCTGGCCTGGACCCCGGATGCCGACGCCGAGGTGGAACCCGTCCCGGCGGCCAGCGCCGAGGGGCGCGCGGTCATCCGGCACTCCGCCGCGCACGTCCTGGCCCAGGCCGTCCAGGAGCTCTTCCCCGGGACCCGGCTGGGCGTCGGCCCGCCGGTGGAGAACGGCTTCTACTACGACTTCGACCCCGAGCGGCCCTTCACCCCCGAGGACCTGCAAGCCCTCGAGAAGAAGATGACCGAGATCGTCCGGGCCGGGCAGCACTTCGCCCGCCGCGAGATCAGCGACGCCGACGCGCAGACGGAGCTCGCGCACGAGCCGTACAAGCTCGAGCTGATCGGCCTCAAGGGTGGCGCCGGTGACGCCGAGGGCGCCGACGTCGAGGTCGGCGGCGCCCAGCTGACCATGTACGACAACCTCGACGCCCGCTCCGGCGAGCGGGTCTGGACCGACCTGTGCCGCGGCCCGCACCTGCCGCGCACCTCGAACATCCCGGCGTTCAGCCTCACCCGGTCGGCCGCGGCCTACTGGCGCGGCAGCGAGAAGAACCCGCAGCTGCAGCGGGTCTACGGCACCGCGTGGGAGAGCAAGGACGCGCACAAGGCCTACCTGGAGCACCTCGCCGAGGCCGAGCGCCGCGACCACCGCCGGCTGGGTGCGGAGCTGGACCTCTTCAGCTTCCCCGACGAGATCGGCTCCGGCCTGGTCGTGTTCCACCCCAAGGGCGGTGTGGTGAAGCGGGAGATGGAGGACTACGTCCGCGCTCGCCACATCGAGGAGGGCTTCGACTACGTCGGCACCCCGCACATCTCCAAGAGCGGGCTGTTCGAGACCTCCGGTCACCTGCCGTACTACGCGGACACCATGTTCCCCGGCATGGAGCTGGAGAACAGCGAGTACCGGCTCAAGGCCATGAACTGCCCCATGCACAACCTGATCTTCCGATCGCGCGGTCGGTCCTACCGCGAGCTGCCGCTGCGGTTCTTCGAGTTCGGCACCGTCTACCGGTACGAGAAGTCCGGCGTCGTGCACGGCCTGACCCGCGTGCGCGGCCTCACCCAGGACGACTCGCACAGCTACGTCACCCCGGAGCAGGCGCCCGGCGAGATCCGGCACCTGCTGAACTTCGTGCTCAGCCTGCTGCGCGACTTCGGCCTGGACGACTACTACCTGGAGCTCTCGACCCGCGGCGACGAACCGGAGAAGCAGGCCAAGTTCATCGGCTCCGAGGAGGAGTGGTCGGTGGCCACCGCCGTTCTCGAGGAGGCGGCGAAGGAGACCGGACTGGAGCTGGTGCCCGACCCCGGCGGCGCGGCCTTCTACGGGCCGAAGATCTCGGTGCAGGCGCGCGACGCGATCGGCCGCACCTGGCAGATGTCGACCATCCAGTACGACTTCAACCAGCCCGCCCGCTTCGGCCTGGAGTTCAGCGCCGCCGACGGCACCCGCCAGCAGCCGGTGATGATCCACTCGGCCAAGTTCGGCTCCATCGAGCGGTTCTTCGGCGTGCTGACCGAGCACTACGCCGGGGCGTTCCCGGCCTGGCTGGCACCGGTCCAGGCCGTCGGCATCCCGGTCACCGACGAGCAGGTGCCCTACCTGCACGACATCGGCCTCCGGCTGCGGCAGCGTGGCCTGCGCTTCGAGCTGGACGACTCCGACGACCGGATGCAGAAGAAGATCCGCACCGCCAGCAAGCAGAAGGTGCCGTTCGTGCTGATCGCCGGCGCGACCGACGCCGAGGCGGGTGCGGTGTCCTTCCGGTTCCGGGACGGCAGCCAGCGCAACGGCGTCCCGGTCGACGACGCCGTCGAGGAGATCGCGGCCTGGGTCGCCGCGCGCACCAACGCCGACCCGACGGCGGAGACCCCGCAGGTGGCCGGATGAGCGAGGTCGTCGGCGGCCCGACCGTGGCCCAGAGCCCCGGCCAGGCCTTCGAGCACCTGTGGACGCCGTACCGGATGGCCTACATCCGCGGCGAGGGCAAGCCCACCGGAACGCACGACTGCCCGTTCTGCGTCATCCCGACGATGACCGACGAGGCGGGGCTGATCGTGGCGCGGGGGGCGACGGTGTTCGCCGTCCTCAACCTCTACCCGTACAACGCCGGGCACCTGATGGTGGTGCCCTACCGGCACGTGCCCGACTACACCGACCTCACCGCCGAGGAGGTCGCCGAGCTCGGGGCCTTCACCCAGACGGCGATGCGCACCATCCGCGCCGTCGCCGGCGCGCACGGCTTCAACATCGGCATGAACCAGGGGTCGGTGGCCGGCGCGGGCATCGCCGACCACCTGCACCAGCACGCCGTGCCGCGGTGGGGTGGGGACACCAACTTCATGCCGGTCGTGGGCCTGACCCGCGTCCTCCCGCAGGTGCTGCGCGAGACCCGCGACCTGCTCGCCGCCGCGTGGTCCGACCACGCCGTCCCGGTGCGGGAGGCCTGAGTGCTCGGCGTCAACGCCCGTCCACTGGTCGCCAAGGTGGTGAACCCGCTGGCCGCCCGGCTGGCCCGGGTGGGGGTCACCCCGGACATGGTGACCATCACCGGCACAGTCGGCGCCGTCGCCGCGGCCGCCGGGCTCATCGCCACCGGCCACCTGTTCTGGGGCGCGTTCGCGGTCACGGTGTTCGTGCTGCTCGACATGCTCGACGGCGCGCTGGCCCGGCTGCGGGGCGGCGGCTCGGTGTTCGGCGCGGTGCTGGACTCCACCGGCGACCGCGCGGCCGACGCCGCGATCTTCGGCGCGCTGGTCTGGTGGTACTCCGGCGCGGGCGACAACCGGCTGCTGGTGCTGCTGGCGCTGCTCTGCCTCGTGCTCGGCGTGCTCACCTCATACATCAAGGCCCGCGCCGAGGGCATGGGCCTGCGCTGCGACGTCGGCGTGGTGGAGCGGACCGAGCGGCTGATCCTGGTGCTCGTCGGGACCGGCTTCACCGGCCTGGGCATCCCGTACGCCGTCGACGTCGCGCTGTGGGTGCTGCTCGTCGGCAGCGCCGTGACGGTGGCCCAGCGGGTGCTGGCGGTGAAGCGGGGCGCCGCGGACGCGCGGACCGCGCCGTGAGCGGCACCCGGGAACGACTGCTCGCCCGGGTGACCGACACCGGGTACGCAGCGGGCTGGCGGGCGGTCCGGATGCTGCCTGAGCCCGTGGCCCGAGGCGTGTTCGACCGGGCGGGCGGCTGGGCCGCCGGGCGGGACGGCGCCGGCGTCCGCCGGCTGCGGGCCAACCTGCGCGTGGTCACCGGCGGGACGCTGACCGAGCCGGAGCTCGACGAGCTGACCGGCCGCGCCATGCGGTCCTACGCCAGGTACTGGCAGGAGGCGTTCCGGCTGCCCACGCTGGGCACCGAGCGGATCCTCGCCGGCACGACCGTGCCGGGCGTCGAGCACCTGGAGAAGGCGCGCGACGAGGGGCGTGGCGTGATCATCGCCCTGCCGCACAGCGGGAACTGGGACGCCGCCGGGGTGTGGTTCGTCGACTGGCTCGGCGGTCCGTTCATGACCGTCGCCGAGCGGCTGCGGCCGGAGTCGCTCTACCGGCGCTTCCTCGACTACCGCGAGTCCCTGGGGATGCGGGTCGTGCCGCTCACCGGCGGGCCGCGGCCCAGCGCCGAGGTGCTGCGCGAGTGGCTGACCGCCGGCGGCTCGGCCTGCCTGCTGGTCGACCGCAACCTCGGCGCCGGCGGGGTGCCGGTGCGGTTCTTCGGCCGTCCGGCCACCATGCCCGGCGGCGCGGCGGTGCTGGCCGCCGAGACAGGCGCGGCGCTGCACCCGGTGGTGAGCCGGTTCGACGGGCCGGGCTGGCGGCACCGGGTGTACCCGGAGGTGCCGGTCGCCGACGGCTCGCGGGCCGCCGTGGCCGCCGCGATGCAGGGCGTGGCCGACGCGTTCACCACCGGCATCGCGCAGGCGCCGGAGGACTGGCACATGCTCGGGCGCGTCTGGCCCGACGTCCCCGCCGACGCCCCGCGCTCCCCGCAGCGGGAACCGGCCTGATGCGCATCGGTCTGGTCTCCCCGTACCGGTGGGACATCCCCGGGGGCGTCCAGTACCACGTGCGCGACCTGGCCGAGACGCTGCGCGGGATCGGGCACCACGTCGAGGTGCTGACCCCCGCGGAGCGCGAGGAGTCGATCACCGACCCCTTCATCACCTTCGCCGGCCGCACCGTGCCGGTCCCGTACAACGGCTCGATGGCCAGCGTCCAGTTCGGCCCGGTGTCGGCCGCACGGGTGCGCCGCTGGCTGCGCGAGGGCCGCTTCGACGTCGTGCACGTGCACGAGCCGTCGTCGCCGTCGGTGTCGCTGCTGGTCTGCATGCTTGCCCAGGGCCCGATCGTGGCGACCTTCCACACAGCGACCACCCGCTCGAAGATGCTGGTCGTGCTCGGGCCGGCCGTGCGGCCGTGGCTGGAGCGCATCGCCGGGCGGATCGCGGTCTCGGACTTCGCGCGCCGGGTGCAGGTCGAGCACCTGGGTGGCGACGCGGTGATCATCCCGAACGGGGTGCACGTCGGCTTCTTCGCCGAGGGCCCCACCCTGACCGGCCGCCCGCGCGGCTCCGACGGGCCCGCCGTCGGGTTCGTCGGCCGCTTCGACGAGCCGCGCAAGGGCCTGCCGGTGTTGCTGGGCGCGATGCGCACCGTCGTCCGCGACCACCCGCACGCGCGGCTGCTCATCGCCGGCCGCGGCGACGCCGACGAGCTCTGGCGCATGGTGGGGGAGGACCTGCGCCCGCACGTCACGCTGCTCGGCGAGGTCAGCGAGGCCGAGAAGGCGGCGCTGCTGCGCAGCGTCGACGTCTACTGCGCGCCCAACCTCCTGGGCGAGTCCTTCGGCGTGATCCTCATCGAGGCGATGGCCGCCGGCGCGCCGGTCGTCGCCAGCGACCTCGACGCCTTCGTCCGCGTCCTCGACGGCGGGACGGCGGGGGTCGTCGTGCGGCGGGACGATCCGGCGGCGCTGGGCCGGGCCCTGTCGGAGCTGCTCGGCGACCCCGGGCGCCGGGCCGGGCTCGCCGCGCGCGGCTCGGCGCTGGCCGCGCAGTACGACTGGCAGGTGCTGGCCCGGCGCATCCTCGCCGTCTACGAGACCGTGCTGCCCCCGGGTGGCGGCCCGGTCACGGTGGGACCCGACGACGACGTCCCGAGCGTGCCGCCGACCGGCACCGCGGCGCGACCTCCCCGCATCCGGCGGGGGCGCCGCTAACCTCGGTCCCCGTGACGTCCGAGGTGTGGTTGCTGCTCGCCGCCGGCGTCCTCCTGGTGCTGCTGGCCTGGACCGGGTGGACGCTGACCCGGCTGCGCCGGCTGACGGTGCGGCTCGACCGTGCCTGGCGGGCCCTCGACGCGCAGCTGCGCCGGCGGGTGGGCCTGGCCGAGGAGCTCGCGCGCAACCACCCTGCGGCCCTCGGTCCCGACGTCGCCGCGCGGCTGGCCGCGGCGGCGGCCGGGGCGCGGGTCTCCGCGGCCGGCGACCGGGAACTGGCGGAGAACGCGCTGGGCCGGGAGCTGCGCGAGCTGCCGGCCGACCTCCCGGGTGTGCCCAAGCCGCTGCGGACCGACCTCGACGGCACCATGACGCGGGTCGCGTTGGCCCGCCGCTTCTACAACGACGCGGTGCGGGACACCCGTGAGCTGCGCGGTCGCCGGTTCCCGCGGTGGCTGCGCCTGCACCACGCTCGGACGCTGCCGCGGTACTTCGACATCGACGACCGGGTCGGCAACGTGACGAAGGACGCCGACGGGGCGGACCGAGCCGCGCGCTGACGGCCGTAGAGTGGCCCGCCACTGGCTTTTCTCGACCCAGAGGCGGAATCCGTGAGCACTCCCACCGAGCAGACCGTCGGCGCGACCGGCACCGACCGCGTCAAGCGCGGCATGGCCGAGCAGCTCAAGGGCGGCGTCATCATGGACGTCGTCACGCCCGAGCAGGCGCGCATCGCCGAGGACGCGGGAGCTGTGGCGGTCATGGCGCTGGAGCGCGTGCCGGCCGACATCCGTGCGCAGGGCGGCATCGCGCGCATGAGCGACCCGGACATGGTCCAGGGGATCATCGACGCCGTCTCCATCCCGGTCATGGCCAAGGCCCGGATCGGCCACTTCGTGGAGGCGCAGGTCCTCCAGTCGCTCGGCGTGGACTACATCGACGAGTCCGAGGTGCTCAGCCCCGCCGACGAGGCCCACCACATCGACAAGCACGCCTTCACGGTGCCGTTCGTCTGCGGGGCCACGGATCTGGGCGAGGCCCTGCGGCGCATCTCCGAGGGCGCGGCGATGATCCGCTCCAAGGGGGAGGCCGGCACCGGCAACGTCGTGGAGGCCACCCGGCACATGCGGGCGCTGCGCGCCGGCATCAAGCGGCTGGGCACCCTGGACGAGACCGAGCTCTACGTCGCCGCCAAGGAGCTGCGCGCGCCGCACGATTTGGTGGTCGAGGTGGCCCGCCTGGGTGCGCTGCCGGTCGTGCTGTTCACCGCCGGCGGCATCGCCACCCCGGCCGACGCGGCGATGATGATGCAGCTCGGCGCCCAGGGCGTCTTCGTGGGCTCGGGCATCTTCAAGTCCGGCGACCCGGCGCAGCGGGCGGCGGCGATCGTGCAGGCGACGACCTTCTTCGACGACCCCGACGTCATCGCCAAGGTGTCCCGCGGCCTGGGCGAGGCCATGGTCGGCATCAACGTCTCGACGCTGCCCGACAGCGAGCGGTACGCCACCCGCGGCTGGTGACCGGCCCGCAGGAGGGTGCCACGGCCGGCGCCCCCGTCGTCGGGGTGCTCGCCCTGCAGGGCGACGTCCGCGAGCACGTGGCCGCCCTGCGCGCCGAGGGCATCGACGCCCGGCCGGTCCGGCGTCCCGAGGAGCTGGCCGCCGTCGACGGGATCGTGCTGCCCGGTGGTGAGTCGACCACCATGGCCAAGCTCGCCGACCGGTTCGGGCTCATGGAACCGCTGCGGTCCGCCGTCCGCGCGGGCCTGCCCGCCTACGGCAGCTGCGCCGGCATGATCCTGCTGGCCGACCGGCTGCTGGACGCCCCGGCGGACCAGCCGACGGTCGGCGGCCTGGACGTCACCGTGCGCCGCAACGCCTTCGGCCGGCAGGTGGACTCCTTCGAGTCGCGCGTGGAGCTGGCCGGCCTGGACGGCGGTCCGCTGCACGCCGTCTTCATCCGTGCCCCCTGGGTGGAGGAGGCCGGGGAGGGGGTCGAGGTGCTCGGCCGGGTCGTCGGCGGTGCGGCCGACGGTAGGATCGTCGCGGTCCGCCAGGGGAACGTGGTGGCCACCAGCTTCCACCCCGAGCTGACCGGGGACCGCCGGGTGCACGCATTGTTCGTCGACATCGTGCGCCGTCGCCTGGCGGAGAGGGCCGGCCGCGCCCATCACGGGGCCGCCGGGGACGAGAGGGGACAGTCGTGAGTGGCCACTCCAAGTGGGCGACGACGAAGCACAAGAAGGCCGGCATCGACGCCAAGCGCGGCAAGCTCTTCGCCAAGCTGATCAAGAACATCGAGGTCGCGGCCCGCACCGGCGGCGCCGACCTGTCCGGCAACCCGACCCTCTACGACGCCGTCCAGAAGGCGAAGAAGAGCTCGGTGCCCAACGACAACATCGACCGCGCGGTCAAGCGCGGCGGTGGCCTCGAGGCCGGCGGCGTCGACTACCAGGGCATCACCTACGAGGGCTACGGCCCCGGTGGCGTGGCGGTGCTCATCGAGTGCCTGACCGACAACAAGAACCGGTCGGCCATGGAGGTGCGCACGGCGATGACCCGCAACGGCGGGAACATGGCCGACCCGGGCTCGGTGTCCTACCTGTTCTCCCGCAAGGGCGTCGTCGTGGTTCCGGCCGCCGGTCACACCGAGGACGACGTGCTGATGGCCGTCCTCGACGCCGGCGCCGAGGAGGTCCGCGACCTCGGTGACACGTTCGAGGTCGTCAGCGAGCCCGGCGACATGGTGGCCGTGCGCACGGCGCTGCAGGACGCGGGCATCGAGTACGACTCCGCCGACATGGGCTTCCTGCCCAGCGTCCAGGTGCAGCTCGACGCCGACGGCGCGGCCAAGGTGTTCAAGCTGATCGACGCCCTCGAGGACCTCGACGACGTGCAGAACGTCTACGCGAACTACGACGTCTCCGACGAGGTCATGGAGCAGGTCACCGCCGACGCCTGAGCCGCTCGAGCGGCACCGCGCCGGTCACATCTGCCACACATCTCCCATCGGCCACGGCGTGGCGACTTGCGCATCGCGACGGCGCCGTTCGCGGTGCTAGCTTGCCGTCGCGGGGCCGCATGCCCCCGCGACGGCGAGCACGGGGGCGCACGGGTGGCGGGTACGACGGGACGGCGCGTGGGGCGGGTGCTCCGCGGAGTGGCCGTGCTCGGGGTGACGACGCTGACGCTGGGCGTGTGGACGTCACCGCCGGGGACGACGGATCCCGCGCAGGCCGGTGCGGTGACCACGCGGACCGCCGGATGGACGGCGCCGGTCCCGCCGAGCGTCGCCGTGGCCGTCGAGCGGCTCACCGTCGGCCACCCGCTGGGCTACGGGACCGCCGCGCAGCGCGCGGCGCAGGCAGCCGCGGAGGCGGAGGCAGCCGCGGAGGCGGCCGCGCAGGCGCAGGTGGCAGCCGCCGCAGCGGCCACGGCAGCGGCGGCATCGGCCGGCGGCGCGCCTGGCACCCGGTCCACGCCCGCCGGCCCCGCGCCCGCCCGCACCGGCGGCCCGTCGCCGGCCGCCCCCGCGGCCGCGGCGCCGGCGGGGGCGACGCTGCCGCTCGGGCTCGATCCGGGTGGCTCGGCCCAGGTCGTGACCGTGGTCGCGCCGTCCGCGCGGTCGACCAGCGCCCAGCTGACCGCCTGGGAGCGCGGGCCGGAGGGCTGGCGACCCGTCCTGGGACCGATGACGGCGCGCATCGGTTCGGCCGGCATCGGGCGGGCGAGCGAGACGACCACCCGGACCCCGGCCGGCACGTTCTCCCTGACGGAGGCCTTCGGGCGGGCCGGGAACCCGGGCACCGCCCTGCCGTACCGGCTGGTGGACGGCGACGACTGGTGGGTCTCGGACGTGCGCAGCCCCCGGTACAACCATTACGCCGAGTGCGCCCGCGGTACCTGCGACTTCGACGAGGCGGCGGCCGAGAACCTGTTCGACGAGCCGATGTACCCGCAGGCCGTCGTCATCGACTACAACCGCGGCGGCACCCCGGGTGCGGGCTCGGCGTTCTTCCTGCACGTGAGCAACGGCGCGCCCACCGCCGGCTGCGTGGCGATCGACGCCGGGAGCCTGACGGCGCTGCTGCGGTGGCTGGACCCGGCGGCCCGGCCGCTGATCGCCCTCGGCGTCGGGTGACCGCCACGGGCCGCGGCGGGCGTGTTGCGCGGACGATCATCGGCGGGTCCGGTTAGCGTAGGTCGAACAGGCGTTCGGTCGGCGGAAGGTTTCTCCATGCGGGTGCTCGGCATCGATCCGGGCCTCACCCGGTGCGGGTGGGGGGTGGTCGACGGTCGTCCCGGCGCGCGGCCGACGGCGATCGGCGTGGGCGTCGTCCGCACGATGCCGGAGCTCGACCTCGAGCTGCGGCTCCTGGAGCTGCACACCGCCGTCACCACGCTGCTGCGCGAGCACCGCCCCGACGTCGTCGCCATCGAGCGGGTGTTCACCCAGAACAACAAGGGCACGGCCACCGGCACCGCGCAGGCCGCCGGTGTCGCCGCGCTCGCGGCGGCGCAGGCCGACCGGCCGGTCGCCTGGCACACGCCCAGCGAGGTGAAGGCCGCCATCTCCGGCAACGGCCGCGCGGACAAGGAGCAGGTCACCCTCATGGTCACCCGGGTACTGGGGCTCTCCGCCGCCCCCAAGCCGGCCGACGCCGCCGACGCGCTGGCGCTGGCGGTCTGCCACGCGTGGCGCGGCCCGGCGCAGCAGCGGCTGCGGTCCGCGGCGCTCGCCGGTGGCCTGGGCGCCCCGGTCGTGCAGCGCACCCTGCCGCGCTCGCAGGGGGTGGCGGCCCGATGATCGCCAGTGTCAGCGGCCGGGTGGCGGCTGTGTCACCCGACGGCGCCGTCGTGGAGGTGGGCGGCATCGGTCTCGCGGTGCAGTGCACCCCCGGCACGATCGCCCGCCTGCAGGTGGGGGAGTCGGCCCGGCTGGCCACCAGCCTGATCGTCCGCGAGGACTCGCTCACCCTCTACGGCTTCGCCGACGACGACGAGCGGCAGCTGTTCGAGCTGCTGCAGACCGCGAACGGGGTGGGCCCACGGCTGGCCCAGGCGGTGCTGGCCATCCACCCGCCGCGGGAGGTCCGCCGGGCGGTCTCGATGGCCGACGTGAAGGCCCTCATGCAGGTGCCCGGCATCGGCAAGAAGGGCGCGGAGCGGCTGATCCTCGAGCTGCGCGACCGGCTGGGCTCCACGACCACCGACACCCAGCTGGACACGCCCGCCGGTCTCCCGCCGGTCACGCCGGTGGCCCCCTGGCGCGACCAGCTCACCGCCGCACTGGTCGGTCTGGGCTGGTCGGCCAAGGAGGCCGACACGGCGCTCGGCCAGCTCGCCCCGGTCGCCGACGAGCAGATCGCCGCCACCGGCTCGGTCGAGGTCGCGGTCCTCCTGCGCCAGGCGCTCCAGCTGCTGGGCCGCTCGTGAGCGCGCCGTTCGACCGGTCGCTCACCGGCGAGCTCGCCGGTGACGCCGGCCAGGACTGGGCGGTCTCCCCGCAGGCCGGCGACGAGGAGCGCGTCGTCGAGTCGGCGCTGCGCCCGCACTCCCTGCACGACTTCATCGGGCAGCCGAAGGTTGCCCGGCAGCTGGCGCTGGTCCTCGAGGGGGCCAAGCGCCGCGGCCGCGCCCCCGACCACGTCCTGCTGTCGGGTCCGCCCGGGCTGGGCAAGACCAGCCTCGCGCTGATCATCGGCTCCGAGCTCGGCACCTCGGTGAAGATCACCAGCGGTCCGGCGATCGAGCGCTCGGGCGACCTGGCCGCGATGCTGTCCAACCTGGCGCCCGGCGACGTGCTCTTCATCGACGAGATCCACCGGATCGCCCGGCCGGCCGAAGAGCTGCTGTACATGGCGATGGAGGACTTCCGGGTCGACGTCGTCGTCGGCAAGGGCCCTGGGGCCACCGCGATCCCGCTGGAGATCAACCCGTTCACCCTGGTCGGTGCCACCACCCGGGCCGGTCTGCTCACCGGGCCGTTGCGGGACCGCTTCGGGTTCGTCGGCCAGATGGAGTTCTACGAGCCGGCCGAGCTGCAGCTGGTCCTCGCCCGGAGCGCCGAGCTGCTGGGGGTCGAGCTGACCCCCGAGGGGTCGGCCGAGATCGCCGGGCGGTCGCGGGGCACACCTCGGATCGCCAACCGGCTGCTGCGCCGGGTGCGCGACTACGCCGAGGTGGAGGCCGACGGCCGGGTGACCCGCGCGGTCGCCGAGGCCGCGCTCGCCCTGTACGAGGTCGACCACCTGGGCCTGGACCGCCTCGACCGCGCCGTGCTCGAGGCGCTGGTCGCCAAGTTCGGCGGCGGCCCCGTCGGCGTGGCGACGCTCGCGGTGGCCGTGGGGGAGGAGCCGCACACCGTCGAGGAGGTGTGCGAGCCGTTCCTCGTCCGCGCCGGGCTGCTCGCCCGGACCCCGCGCGGCCGGGTGGCCACCGAGGCGGCCTGGCAGCACCTCGGGTACCCGCTGCCACGGGGCGGCGTCCCCCTCGGCCGGGTCACAGTGGACCCACACGCCCCGGGGTCGTCGTCAGAACCCCTGTTCGACGCCTAGACTCCCCGACGCTGGCGCGCAACTCGCAGGCCGGGCCGTGCGCGTCCCGTCTGGTCGCCGCGCGCGCCGGTGCCGACGTACCCGAGCGGATCCTCCCGGACCGCACCCACCGCGGAGCACCAGTCGCGGAAGAGAGGCACACCTGTCGTGGAGTACTTCCCGCTGATCATGCTGGCCCTGCTGGCCGTCGTGCTGTTCGTCCTGCCCGCGCGGCAGCGCAAGCGCATGCAGGAGCAGAACGCCGCGATGCAGGCCGCCCTCACGGTGGGGACGCCGGTCATGACGACCAGCGGGCTGCACGGCACGGTCGCCGGGCTGGGCGAGACCACCCTGGACCTGGAGATCGCTCCGGGTGTCGTGGTCACCTTCGCCCGCCAGGCCGTCCTCGAGGTCCGTCAGCCGGCCGACGGGACGCAGGTGGTCGACGACGACCGCTCGCGCCCGGCCGACGGCACCGTCTGACCGGGGGACGTCCGTGGCCAACCGCCCGGCTCCGGCGCGCGGGTACTTCGCCGCGCTCGTCGCCATCATCGCCCTGATCTACGGGCTGGTCTTCTTCGTCGGTGACACCCGCACGCCGCAGCTCGGGCTCGACCTGCGCGGGGGCACCACCGTCACCCTGACCGCACGCACCCCCGACGGCCAGGCGCCGGCCCCCGAGGACCTGGAGCTGGCCCGCCGGATCATCGAGCAGCGGGTGAACGGCCTCGGCGTCGCCGAGGCCGAGGTCGTCACCGAGGGCGACGCCAACATCATCATCTCGGTGCCGGGTGACGACGGCGAGCAGGCCCGCGAGCTCGGGGCCACCGCGCAGCTGCGGTTCCGGCCGGTCATCGCCGGTCCCGAGCCGGCGGCTCCCGCCGAGGAGCCGGCCGAGCCGACCGAGGGCGCCGACGGGGCCGAGGGGGCCACCGACCCGGAGACCGCCGACGGAGGTACCGACGGCGACGCCGCGGAGAGCACCGACGGGGCAGCGGAGCCGACCGACACCGACGGTGCGGTGGAGGACCCGGCCCTGCCCGACGCCGACGCCCCGCTGGTCACCGAGGAGGAGGCGGCCGCGGACTTCGCGACGCTGACCTGCGAGGCGGAGAACGTCACCGGTGAGCTGTCCCGCGCGGACGACTTCGTCGCCACCTGCAGCGAGGACGGCTCCGCCAAGTACCTGCTCGGCCAGACGATCATCGAGGGCACCGAGATCGACGACGCCAGCGCGGCGACCGACCCGACCGACGGCAGCTGGGTCGTGCTCCTGGACTTCAAGTCCGAAGGGCGGTCGATCTGGGCGGACTACACCGCGAACAACATCAGCAAGAACGTCGCGTTCACCCTCGACGGCCGGGTGATCTCCGCGCCGGTCATCCAGGCGGCCATCAACGGTCAGACCACGATCAGCGGCAGCTTCGACCAGGAGTCGGCCACCGAGCTGGCCAACCAGCTCAAGTACGGCGCGCTGCCGCTGACCTTCACCCAGGCCACCGCGCAGTCGATCTCGACCGAGCTGGGCGAGGAGCAGCTCCAGGCCGGTCTGATCGCCGGCGCGATCGGGATCGCGCTGGTCTTCGTCTACGCGCTGTTCTACTACCGCCTGCTGGGCCTGGTCATGATCGCCAGCCTGCTGCTGTCCGCGGTGGTCGTCTACGGCTGCCTGATCCTGCTGGGCCGCGAGATCGGCTTCACGCTGAGCCTGGCCGGCATCGCCGGGTTCATCGTCTCCATCGGCATCACCGCCGACTCCTTCGTCGTCTACTTCGAGCGCCTCAAGGACGAGATCCGGGAGGGTCGCTCGCTGCGGTCGGCGGTCCCGCGGGCCTGGGTCCGCGCCCGGCGCACGATCCTGTCGGCCGACGCGGTGAGCTTCCTCGCGGCGGCGATCCTCTACCTGCTGGCCATCGGGGACGTGAAGGGCTTCGCCTTCACCCTCGGCATGTCCACGGTGCTGGACCTGATCGTCGTCTTCCTCTTCACCCATCCGCTCATGGCGGTGCTGTCGCGGGTCAGGTCGTTCGGGACCAACCGGTTCTCCGGCCTCGGCCAGGTGGAGCACACCCGCCGGGCCGGTACCGCGGCGCCGCGGCGCGGACGCGAGCTCGTCGGGGCCGGCGCGACCGCGACCGGCCGCCAGGACAGGAGCACCTCATGACCCGCCCGACCGACCCGGTGGAGACGACGCCGGTGGAGACGACGCCGGTGGAGACGACGCCGGAGGAGGCCCTGGGAACCGCCGGGGACGACGCGCTCGCCGACGCCGGCCTGCCGCAGGACCCGGGTGGCGACGGCGGCGCGGAGCCCTCACCCGCTCCCGGGGCCGGACGCCGGCCCGGGAGCCTGGCCCACCGGCTCTACAACGGCGAGGCCGGGCTGGACGTGGTCGGGCGGAGCCGGCTGATCTACCGCATCACCGCGGTCGTCGTGCTGCTCTGCCTGCTGACCATGGTCTTCCGGGGCTTCAACTTCGGCATCGACTTCGCCGGCGGCAACAGCTTCCGGCTGCCCGGTGACTCATCGCTGCTCCAGGAGGCCCGGACCGCGGCCGAGGACGCCGGCGCCCAGGTCGCCAGTGCCCAGGTGGTGGGCGGCAACGAGCTGCTGATCCGCACCGAGCAGCTGGACAACGACGGCGAGCGCGCCGTGGTGGAGGCGCTGGCCGACACCGCCGGCATCGCGCCGAACCAGGTGAGCCCGGAGTCGGTCAGCGCCGAGTGGGGCAACGACATCACCGACCAGGCGATCTTCGCCCTGGTGGTTTTCCTGCTGGCGGTGACCCTGTTCCTCGCGGTGCGCTTCCAGCCGAAGATGGCGATCGGCGCCATGGCGGCCCTGGTGCACGACATCCTCGTGACCGCCGGTATCTACGCGCTGATCGGCTTCGAGGTGACCCCGTCGACGGTCATCGGGTTCCTCACCATCCTGGGCTTCTCGCTCTACGACACCGTGGTCGTCTTCGACAAGGTCGACGAGAACGTCAAGGACCTGGAGAAGAGCGCGCGGATGACCTGGGGCGAGGCGGCCAACCTGGCGGTCAACCAGACGCTCATGCGCTCCATCAACACGTCGGTGATCGCGCTGCTCCCGGTTGCCGGCCTGCTCTTCGTCGGCGCCGGGCTGCTGGGCGTGGGCACGCTCAAGGACCTCGCGCTGGTGCTGTTCGTCGGTCTGGCGGCCGGCACGTACTCCTCGATCTTCCTGGCGACGCCGATCGTGGCCGACCTCAAGGAGCGGGAGCCGGAGATGGTGGCGCTGCGCCGCCGGGTGCTGGCCCGACGGGCGTCCGCCGCCCGCACGGGCGGTGCCCCGGCCGGGCCGGTCGCCAGCGCCCGCCGTCGCCGTGCCGCGGGATCCGTGGCCGTGGACGAGCTGCCGGAGGCCGTGGCTGCCGACGTGGTCGTCGAGTCGCCGTCCACGGTTCGCCCGGAGCCGGCCCGCGGTGCCACCGCGGCGCCCCGGCCGGGCGCCCGGCCGCAGCGCCGGGGTGGGCAGACCGGCCCCGCCGGCAAGCGCCGCCGGTGAGCGACGGCGTGGTGGTCCAGCCGCTGGACGAGCTGATCGCCGGGCTCACGGTCGACGTCCCGGACCACCCCGAGCCCGGGGTGCTGTTCCGGGACCTCACGCCCGTCTTCGCCGACGGGCCGGCGTTCCGCCGGGTCGTGGAGGGGCTCGCCGCGGCGTCCTCGTCGGATCCGCGGGCGGCGGCTCTGGCCGACTCGCGCGCGGGTGAGCACGCCTTCGACGTGGTCGTCGGGGTGGAGGCGCGCGGGTTCCTGCTGGCCGCCGGCGTGGCGCTGGAGACCGGCGTCGGGGTGGTCCCCGTTCGCAAGGCCGGCAAGCTGCCGCGCGAGCGGATCGCCGCCGACTACGCGCTGGAGTACGGCACGGCCACCCTGGAGATGCACGCCGACTCGATCCGGCCGGGTCAGCGGGTGCTGGTCGTCGACGACGTCCTGGCCACCGGTGGCACCCTGGCTGCGGCGGTGGGCCTGGTCGAGCAGCTCGGCGGTGTGGTGTCGGCGGTGGCGGTCGTGGTGGAGCTCCCCGCCCTCGGCGGCCGGCAGCGGGTGGCCCCGCACACGGTGCACGCCCTCTGGGCCACCTGACCGAGGGAGACGGCCCGCGCGCCCGGCGATGGGGCCGGAGCTGCCGCTAGCATGGTGAGGGTCCCCCCTCCTCGAGCCTGCAGGAGCAGCCGTGGCCTCCGAAGTAGCCGCTGACGCGGCTCCCGCGCGGCCCGGCCCGGTCGACGCGGAGCAGGGGGCAGTCGCCGGCCCGCCCGGTCCGCTGCCGGTGCGCAGCCCGCTCCCGGAACGCCCGGTGGTGCGCCGGCCCGACGACGTCGGCGCCGAGCCGGTCGACCCGGAGTCCGGCGCCCCGCGTCGCCGCGTGCGCGACCGGCTGGCCCGCCGGATCGTCGCCGGGCAGCGCAGCGGGCTCGTCCGCCCGGTGCTCGAGCCGCTGGCTGTGCTGCACCGACAGAGCCATCCGAAGGCCGACCTCGCGCTCCTGCAGCGGGCCTACGACGTCGCCGAGGCGGCGCACGCTTCCCAGAAGCGCAAGAGCGGTGATCCCTACATCACCCACCCGCTCGCCGTCGCCACCATCCTCGCCGGCCTGGGCATGGACACCACGACGCTGATCGCGGCCCTGCTGCACGACACGGTCGAGGACACCGGCGTCACGCTGGAGACCATCACCACCGACTTCGGCTCAGAGGTCGCCCACCTGGTCGACGGCGTCACGAAGATCGACAAGGTGAAGCTGGGCGACGCCGCCCAGGCCGAGACGATCCGCAAGATGATCATCGCGATGTCCCGCGACCCGCGGGTGCTGGTCATCAAGCTCGCCGACCGGCTGCACAACATGCGCACGCTGCGTTTCCTGCCGCCCGAGAAGCAGGAGAAGAAGGCGCGCGAGACGCTGGAGATCCTCGCCCCGCTGGCCCACCGGCTGGGTATGAACACGATCAAGTGGGAGCTGGAGGACCTCGCGTTCGCCACGCTCTACCCGAAGCGGTACGACGAGATCGTCCGGCTGGTCGCCGAGCGGGCGCCGTCCCGGGACACCTACCTCGCCGAGGTCACTTCTGCGGTGAGCGACCAGCTCAAGGCCGCGAAGATCGAGGCCGTCGTCACCGGTCGGCCCAAGCACTACTACTCGATCTACCAGAAGATGATCGTCCGCGGCCGGGACTTCACCGACATCTGGGACCTGGTCGGGATCCGGATCCTGGTGGACTCGGTGCGCGACTGCTATGCCGCGCTCGGCATCATGCACGCGCACTGGCAGCCGGTGCCGGGCCGCTTCAAGGACTTCGTGGCCATGCCGAAGTTCAACATGTACCAGTCGCTGCACACGACGGTCATCGGCCCGCACGGCAAGCCCGTCGAGCTGCAGATCCGCACGCACGACATGCACCGGACCGCCGACTTCGGCATCGCCGCGCACTGGAAGTACAAGGAGAAGGCCCGGGTCGGGGGCAAGCCCAGCGCCGGTGAGTTCGGCGCCCCGGCCAAGCCCGGCACGCCCGACGACATGCTGTGGCTGCGCCAGCTGCTGGACTGGCAGCGCGAGGCCCAGGAGCCCGGCGAGTTCCTGGAGACCCTGCGCTACGACCTCGGGCCGCAGGAGGTCTTCGTCTTCACGCCCAAGGGCGACGTCGTCAGCCTGCCGGGCGAGTCGACGCCGGTGGACTTCGCCTTCGCGGTGCACACCGAGGTCGGCTACCGCACGATCGGCGCCCGGGTGAACGGGTCGCTGGTGTCGCTGGACAGCAAGCTCACCAACGGCGACGTCGTGGAGATCTTCACCTCCAAGTCGCCCAACGCCGCGCCGTCCAAGGACTGGCTGACCTTCGTCGGCTCGTCCCGGGCGCGGACCAAGATCCGCCAGTGGTTCACCAAGGAGCGCCGCGAGGACGCCGTCGAGGCCGGCAAGGAGGCGCTGACCCGCGCCATGCGCAAGGCCGGGCTGCCTTTGCAGCGGCTGCTGGGCGGCGAGGCACTCTCCACGCTGGCCAAGGACCTGCGCTTCGCCGACGTCACCGCGCTGTACGCGGCGGTGGGGGAGAACCAGCTGTCGGCGGCGTCGGTGGTCGAGAAGCTCATGGTCGCCCTCGGCGGCAGCGAGGGCGCGGCGGAGGACATTGCCGAGACCGCCATCCCGACCCGGCGCCCGGCGGTCCGCCGGTCGGCCAGCGGGGACCCGGGGATCATCGTCCACGGCATGTCCGACGTCTGGGCGAAGCTGGCCAAGTGCTGCACGCCGGTGCCGGGCGACTCGATCCTGGGCTTCGTCACGCGGGGTGGCGGGGTCAGCGTGCACCGCACCGACTGCACCAACGCCGCGGACCTGCAGAGCAAGCCTGAACGTCTGGTCGAGGTCGAGTGGGCGTCGTCGCCGGGGTCGGTGTTCCTCGTGGCGATCCAGGTCGAGGCGCTGGACCGGCACCGGCTGCTGTCCGACGTCACCAAGGCGCTGGCCGACGAGCGGGTCAACATCCTGTCCGCCTCGGTGCAGACCAGCCGCGACCGCGTGGCCATCAGCCGGTTCACCTTCGAGCTGGCCGACCCGGCGCACCTGGGCGCCGTGCTGCAGACGGTGCGCAACGTCGAGGGCGTCTTCGACGTCGAGCGGGTGACGGCCTAGCTCTGCCGCTCGCGAGCCGGCGCTCAGTCCAGGTTCCGTCGGACGCCTGGCCCGCCGCAGTCAGCGGCCCGGAACGACGAGAGCGCCGGCCCCTATCGGGAACCGGCGCTCTCGGCGTGGGCTGGGCGCGTCCTAGATGTACTGAGCAGGACCGTTGTTGACGTGGGAGCGACCTCCGGGTCGGGTGGAGCTGTCTGACGGCATCCATTCCGAC
>NZ_JAAGWG010000035.1 GCF_010682065.1 Blastococcus saxobsidens | reverse complement strand
GCTCTACTACCTCCTACGCCCCGCCCAACGAGCCCAGAACCTCACCGCGGCAGCTTGACGATCCATAGGAGCATCCCAGGGCCATAGTGGCCACTTCGGCCCTCAGGGGTGGCGCGCCAGGTGGTCGCGGATCCGCTCCACGACGAGCGCGAGGTCGCGCAGGTCTTGAGCGCTGAGCCGGATGACGCGCCAGCCGGCGGCGACCAGCCGCGCGTAGCGCTCGTCGTCCCGGACGATCTGCTCCTCCTCGAAGTGGTAGGCACCTTCGTACTCGATCGCCAGGCGTGCCTCGGGAAACGCGAGGTCGATCCGTCCCAGGCTCATCCCGTCCACTTGCACCTCGTACTGCGGAACGGGGGACAGCCCGGCGAGGACGCACGCCACGCGGACGCGGGACTCCGGCGGTGATTCGGCCCGTGGGTCGACGAGGGCGGCGGCGCGACGCACCTTCGTGACGCCCCATCGGCCGGCGCCGCGGTCGATGAGGCCCTGGAGCGCCTGCACGTCGAGGCTGCCGGCTCGCACCATCGCGTCCAGTGCGGCGACGGCAGTGCCGACGGGTTCGAGGGCTGTGACATCCCACGCGGTACGGAGGGCCGATGTGACCGGGACACCGTCCCGGTCCTCGATCTCCCCACCGGCCAGCGGTGCCCTGTGTACCTTCGTTCCGCGAGGGCCACGCCACGCGATCGTCGGCGGCCGGACGACCGTGACCAGGTCGTTGGGTGCGGCGAACGGAGCTCCGTGCCAGGCAGCGGCCGAGTGACCGCCGATGGCTGTGCCCCGCGGCAGGAGGAGCGCGACGCCGCGACACCGGAGTCGGTGGTCGAATGGTTGCCCCGGGTCGCTGTAAACCCCTTGGACCAGACGGCGGAAGCCGCGCTCGCGCAGCTGCTTGCGTGTGATCAGGCCTTCCGAGACGGCGTGGCTACCGATGAAGACGCCGGTGAGGTGACGCATGGACACCGAGCGAGGATGCCGCTTCTCGGCGCGCCGCGTCGCCGTCGTCCACAGGGGCCGAAGTGGCGATATTGGCCCAGGTCAGCGGGTCTTGCGCCACGCCTTGACGACGTCCTGGGCGACGACGCCCTCGCGCACCCGCTGCGGGTGGTCGCCCACCGGGACGGTGGCGACCACTGCGGCGGTGTCGTAGTCGATGACGACGACCTCGTCCTCGCCGCTCACCGACACCCAGCACTCGTTGCCGTGGACGCCGTTGGTGGACCAGTACGGCTTCTCCCCGACGTCGACCAGCGTGTGCTCCTCGGTCTCGCGGTCGACGAGGGCCGCGTAGCCGTCCATCGTCCCGGCCGCGCAGAGCGTGGTGCCCTCGGGGTCGATCGCCAGTCCGTGGTGCGCGGAGTCGAGGACGTAGAGCTCGCGGGGCTCCGTGGTCCGCCGGGGCAGGTCGACCACGCGGGTCACGGCGCCGACCGTCGGCTCGCCCTCGTAGGTGACCTCCGGGTCGGCGGCCTGGGTGTCGAACTCGATCCAGCCGTGGAAGAACGACACCTGCAGGTAGACGAAGCGCTCGTCCGGGGCGACGGCCATGGGGCGCACCGCCGAGCTCATGTCCGGGTAGCCGGCCTCCGCGAGCTCCAGACCCATGTCCCACCGGTTCTCGATGGACATGTCGGCGTTGCGCACGATCTGGAAGACCCGCTCGCCCTTGGTGGTGTCGAACAGCGGCCGGTCCGTCGGCGTGTAGACCGTCCCGATGCTGGCGTGGAAGATCCGCTCGCCATCGGCGGTGTAGTTGTTCTCGTGCGGGGTGTCGCCGCTGGGGAACTCCCGCAGCTTCGTGCCGGTGCGGATGTCGAGCTCGTGCACCTTGTTGGCCGTCGAGTCGCTGACCAGCAGGCGTTCCCCGTCGGGCGAGACCCCCATGTGGTCGGCCCGGTAGCCCTCCATCGGGAAGCGCCAGCGGATGGCGCCGGAGGCCAGGTCGATGCCGACGACGTCGGCGAAGCTGGGCCGGCTGACGGCGACCATCCGCCCGTCGTGGGTGGTGAACATGTCGTCGGTGAACTGGTCGTGGCCCTCGCCGACGCCGAGCCGGATCGCCAGGTAGAAGGCCAGCCGGTCGGGCCGGGTGACGATCTCCAGCATCCGCTGCCCGCGGTCGGGGATGGTGCCGATCGTCCGGATCGACCGGTGGGTGGCCGCGTCGACGACGGTCGCGGTGCCCTCCCAGTTGTTCCCGACGAACATCACGTCCCGGAGCCCGCCGCCCTGCCCGGGCGGGTCCGCCGGGCCGGGCCGGGCAGCCGACGTGCCGCCGGCGGTGAGCACCGAGGCGAGGGCGAGGGCGGCGACGAGCGGGGCGGTGCGGCGCATGGGGGCCTCCGGTCCTGGGATCCGCTCTGAGAACGCGCCGATCGGCGACGGGTTACGCCGACGGGCCGGGTGTCGTCGCGGGGTGCGGACGCGCCGGGCGTGACCCGAAGCTGGGAAAAGGCTCGGAGAAGGGGTCCATCGGCCCCCGCGCCTGCCGATATCCACCTCGTGACGCCGCGCCCGAGTTCCTGCCGCTCTGCCGCGCAGGCGCCGTCGGGAAGCGTGTCGTGGTACCGGGGCGGCGGCCGGTGAGCGCGCTGCCCGCCGGTGACGCCGGCGCCCAGACGATGATCCCGCACTGGCTGGACGCCACCGCCCGCGAGCGGCTGGCCGGCACGGTCCGTGCGGCACTCGACGAGCCGTCGGTCCACCCGGTGACGACCATCCACCTCCACGACGTCCTCACCGAGCTGCACGTGGCCACCGCCCGGGAGGCGATCTGGCCCGCGTCGACCGCGCGCGTGCGCCTGGCCACCGGCTGGGACGAGGACGTGCTGCCGGTGCGGTTGAGCTCCGACGAGCTGTCCGCCGTGCTGTCCCTGCCGGGACTGCCCGAATCGGTCCGCGTCCTGCTGGGCGACCGGGACCGTCGCGCATGACGGCCTCGGGACTGTTCGGCGCGACCTCGCCCCGGCTGGTGCGCCGTTTCCGCCCGCCCGTGGACGTCGGCGACCTGCACGACGTGGCGGTCGAGCTCCTGCCCTGCCTCGCCACCCCCCGGCTGCACCTCGGGCTGGTCCGGCGCCCCGGCGCCGGCACCGTCCTCCGGCTGGAGGAGGACGAGCGCAGCCAGGTGGTCCCGCTGGTCGACCTCGCCGACGACATGACCCGCGCGGGCGTGACCGCGACGACGGCCGGCATCACGGCGGCGCTGCGCACCTGGGTGGCCCGCCGGCCGGTCACCGACGAGGCCGCCGCCACCACCGGCGTCGCGGCGCTGGACTGGGCCGACGCGGCGGAGACCACGGTCGGCTGGACGGTGGTGGTCACCCGGGGCCAGCTCGCCGTGCCCTGGGCGCCGTCGCCGGCCGCCCGCACGGTGGCGCTGCACCGGATCCGCTCGGCCGCCACCGGCCGCGCGCACGACGTGCCCGTCGAGCTCCGGATCGAGGGCCCGCTGGCGCTGTGGTCGCACCGGGTGCCGATGCTCGCCACCACCGCGCTCGTCGCCCCGGAGCTGATGCTGCACCGGATCGCCGCTGACGGGCTGGCCCTCCCGGACATGCACGTGGTGATCACGCCGCACCGGCCGGTGGTCTGCGCCTCACCTGGCGTGGCGCGGCGGCTGGCCGGCCAGGCGGGTCAGCCGAGCGTGACGCTGCCGTGGCGCCGCCTCGTCGACCTGCCCTGGATCTAGGGCCCGGTCACCGGGAGGACGATGCGGTCAGGAGATGACGCCGTACTCCCAGTGCCACGGTTCCGGCTTCTCCGCGCCGGGGCGCGCCCAGTCGGGCTGGACGAACCCGAACCGGGCCGCGTTGGCCGTCATCCAGTTCCACTGCGGGGTGAAGGCGACGTTGACGCCACCGCACAGGTCCACGGCCAGCGCCCACCCGTGGTTGGACGTCCCGGGCACGGCGGCCAGCTTCGGCTTGGCGTAGAACGCCGCCACCTGCCCGCCGAAGGAACGGTAGGAATCGGTGATGCACAGCGGTGTCCCGAACTCGGCGGTGTACGCGTCGGCCAGCGCGCCGTAGGACGCGGCGGCGTCGCAGCGCAGCGCGTGCCCGGCGACGCCGAGGCGGCACAGCGCCTCCACCGGGATGCGGCCGTTCAACCAGCCGCCCCAGGCCGGGTTCACCGGGCCGGGTGCGGGCAGCGGCGCCCCGCAGTCGCCCTCGCGGACGGCGGGCAGCGGGGCGTTGGCCTCCGTCGGTGCGGCCAGGGGAACCCGGACGGCGGCCGAGCCGGGCACCATCGCACGCACGCCGACCTGGTAGGAGGCGGCCGAGGCGCCGACGACGTCGCCGTCGCCCAGGTAGATCCCCACGTCCGCACCGCCCGGGGAGAACACCAGGTCGCCGATCTGCAGGTCGCGCAGCGGCACCGCGGCGCCCGACGCCCACTGCGCGGCGGGGGTGCCGGGCAGGGCGTGGCCGCCCATCAGCCAGGCGGCGGCGGTGAAGCCACCGCAGTCGTAGGTCTCCGGTCCGGCGGTGCCGGCCACGAACGGCTTGCCCAGTTGGGAGAGCGCGTTGCTGACCGCCGCAACGGTCTCGGCCGGCAGCACGGTGACCGGCTCGCTGCCGATGATGGCCCACACGACACCGGGAACGGGGTTGCCGTCGGCGTCGAGGGCGGGGGAGAGCCCTGCCGGCAGGTCGTCCAGGTCGGTGAGCTCCGCGGCGGGCGGCGGCGCGATGCCGCCGGCGGTGAGCCTGGCCAGGTAGTCCCGCCAGCGCTGCATGGCCTGCTCGTTGCGGGCCTGCTGCGCGCCCGCGACCGGGATCGTCCCCAGCCCGGCGAGCACGCCGGAGACCTCGGGGGCGAGCTGGTCCACCTCGGCCCGCATGCCGGCCAGGACGGCGTTCGCGCGGTCCTCGGCGTCGGTGAGCGCGGCCCGGGCGGCCGAGACGCGGGCGACGGCGGCATCGAGGGACGCGGCGGTGCGCTCGGCGCGGGCGACGGCGCTCTCCCGCTCGCGCTCGGACCGCTCCGCCAGCGCCTGCTGGTAGAGCACGCCTTCGGCGGCTGCGGCGTTCCGGATGTCCAGGCCGAACACGGGGAGCCGATCGGTGGGACCGGACCGGTAGAGGGCGGCCGCGTCCGCGCCGACGGCCTGCTGCCGGCCGGCGACCCGCTCGCGGGCCTCCTGCTCGGCGGCCCGCGCGTCGGCCAGCCGCTCGCGCCGGCGGTCGACGTCCTCGGCGAGCCGGCGGTAGACGTCGGCCTGCTCGAGCAGGGAGCTGCGCGCGGTCAGGGCCAGGGTGGTGGTGTCCAGGGGACCGGCGGGCTGCTGCGGAGTGGGCAGCATGATCGCCAGGACGGCGGGCAGCAGCAGGGCGCTGGTGGCGACGACGCCCAGCCGGGTCGACCACGGAGTGCCGGTGCGCTCGGCGCGGATCCTCTTCGTCCGGCGCTTCGCCGGGGCGCGGCGCACCGCCTTGCGGCCGGGAGCCGGGCGACCCCGCCCGCGCGAGGGCGCGCCGGAGGAGCGGGCTCCGCCGGGAGCCCGTGCGGCGACCGCCGCGCGGGCCGCGGCCAGCTGCTCGGCGGTGACGCCGGGGCGCGCGGCCGCGGCCTGGCGCAGGGCGAGCGCCTCCCGGAGCGCCATGGCCTCGCGAAGTGCCGTGGCCTCCGCCGGGGTCAGGGGCGGTCGGCCGGTGGCGCGCCCGGCGCCCGTGGTGCGGGGTGCCGGGGCGGATCGGGCAGCGGGAGCGCTGCGGGTCGGAGCGGTACGGGCGGCAGCCGTGCCGCGGGACGGGGTGGTACCGCGGGTCGGGCCGGCGCCGCGGGTCGATCGGGTACGGCCGGTGGAGGCCGCGCGCGCGGGCGTACGCGATGCAGGCACTGCGGCGTCCCCCCGGGGCGTCCTCGTCGTTACGGATGGGGCTCCTGGTGCGCGTGGGCACAGAAGCTGTCGACCATCCATCGACACGCCGGGGGAGGTGCTTGAAGTCGTTCCGGAACGGGTTCACCCGTCCGGGGTGGGGTGAACCTGGGGTGAGGCGGGGAACGGGGCCGGGCTACCGGCTCAGGGCGCCCACCACGCGCCGTGCCGCTCGACGAGGGGGATGCGCAGCTCCTCGCCGTCCTCGGTGGAGACGACGAACTCGAGCTTGGTGATCCGGACCGGCGGTCCGCTGCCGTCGGGCTCCAGCAGCTGGCCCGTCGCCAAGGGCATGGGCGGCAGGACGAGGAAGTCCTCGCCGGGGAGCTCGGCCATGCGCGGTCCTCTCGAGTGCGGGGGCGGATCCACCGTAGGGACCCCACCGGGACACGCAACGGGCCGGGTGACCCTGGAGGGTCACCCGGCCCGGAGGCAGGTCGGTCAGCGGTCGCTGATCGGCACGTAGTCCCGCTCGGTCGCGCCGGTGTAGATCTGGCGCGGCCGGCCGATCTTGGTGGTCGGGTCGGCGATCATCTCGCGCCACTGGGCGATCCAGCCGGGAAGCCGGCCGAGGGCGAACAGCACGGTGAACATCCGGGTCGGGAAGCCCATCGCCTGGTAGATCAGCCCGGTGTAGAAGTCGACGTTCGGGTAGAGCTTCCGCTCCACGAAGTAGTCGTCCTTCAGCGCGATCTCCTCGAGCTGGCGCGCGAGGTCGAGGAGCTCGTTGTTGCCGCCCAGCTTGTCCAGCACGGTGTCGGCGGTCGACTTCACGATGGCCGCGCGCGGGTCGTAGTTCTTGTAGACCCGGTGCCCGAAGCCCATGAGCTTGACGCCCGGCTCCTTGTTCTTCACCCGGGCGACGAACGAGGGGATGTCGCCGCCCTCGCCGCGGATGGACTCCAGCATCTCCAGCACCGACTGGTTGGCGCCGCCGTGCAGCGGGCCGAACAGCGCGTTGATGCCGGCCGAGACCGAGGCGAAGAGGTTCGCGTGCGAGGAGCCCACGAGGCGCACGGTCGACGTCGAGCAGTTCTGCTCGTGGTCGGCGTGCAGCACGAACAGCATGTCCAGGGCCTTCACCAGGTCCGGGTCCATGTCGTAGGGCTCGGCCGGGAAGCCGAACGTCATCCGCAGGAAGTTCTCGACCAGGCCGTAGGAGTTGTCCGGGTAGAGGAACGGCTGCCCGACCGACTTCTTGTACGCGTAGGCCGCGATCGTCGGCACCTTCGCCAGCAGGCGCAGGGTGGAGATCTCCACCTGCTCCTCGTCGAAGGGGTCCAGCGAGTCCTGGTAGAAGGTCGACAGCGCGCTGACCGCCGAGGAGAGCACCGGCATCGGGTGCGCGTCCCGCGGGAACCCGTTGAAGAACTGCTTGAGGTCCTCGTGCAGCAGCGTGTGCCGGCGCAGCTTGCCGTCGAACTCCCCGAGCTGGTCGGCAGTGGGCAGCTCGCCGTAGATCAGCAGGTAGGTGACCTCGAGGAAGCTGGACTTCCCGGCGAGCTGGTCGATCGGGTAGCCGCGGTAGCGCAGCACGCCGGCGTCGCCGTCGATGTAGGTGATCTCCGACGTGCACGACGCCGTGTTGACGAAGCCGATGTCCAGGGCGACCTTGCCGGTCGTGGCCAGCAGCTTGCTGGTGTCGAGGCCGTCGGACCCCTCGGTCCCGTGCTTGACGGCCAGCGGCAGTTCGCCACCGGGGTAGCGGAGGGCTACGTCTGGGGTGCTCGCTGTCTCGGTCATCAGGGAGCCACGCTACTGCGAACGCCCGCATCGGCGCACGACGAATCGACCGCCCACACGGCCTCCGCTCGACCGCCGTGCCAGGTCTGCCCGCGCAGGGCCACCGCCAGCCAGGCGTCGCGCAGGAGGGTCGAGGGGGAGTCGGTGGGCACGAGCTCCACGTCGACGTCGTCGCCCTCGGCCAGCGCCGCCTCCACCAGCGGGACCGCCGCGTCGAGGAGCTCCGGTGCCACGGCCAGCAGGAACCGGTCGGCCGCGCCGGCCTCGCGCACCTCGCGGAACGCCGCCACCAGCGCGGTCGCCTCGGCCGCGTCCGGCGTCGTTGCCGTCAGCGCGGCCAGGGCCACCGGCAGCGGCTGCGACCAGACGTCGAGCTCCTGGGCGAACCGGTCGTACAGGGGGCCGGCGTGGGCCCGCACGGTCAGCGGACGGAGGTCGTCGCCGGCGTCGGGCCGGTTGAGCTCGGTGAGCCGCGCCGTGGCGAGGAAGGTGGCCTCGAGGACCGCCTGGGCCTCGGGGCCGCCGCCGAGCTCGCCGGTGCGGACGGCGGCCATGAGCAGCGCCTTGAGGTTGGCCCGCCGCTGCTGCTGGGGGTCGGCCAGGAAGCCGGCGCGGGTGGCCCAGTCGATGAGCAGCGGCCAGTCCCGCAGCCCGCGCGCCAGCGACCGCGGGTCCTTCGAGCTCTGGCCGCCGTGCACCCGGAACCGGCTGAGCGCGCGCGGGGTGTAGAACGCCGGCCCGCGGGCCAGCAGCCGCAGCCACAGCGCCAGGTCGCCGAGCACCGCGAGCCGCCGGCCGTCGACCTGCCACAGCTCGGCGGGGTCGACGTCCTCCCGCCGGAACAGGACGGTGGTCAGCTCGCCGATGACGTTGTTGCAGTTCTCCAGGACGCCGTCCCCCAGCTCCCGGCCGTCGATCGCGCCCGGACGGTCGAGCAGCGCGGGGAACTCCCCACCGGGGATGGGCCGGCCGTCCTCCCCGATGACCACCCGGCGGGAGAACGCCATGGATGCGCCCGGGGTCGCCTGCATGCCGCGGACCAGTTCCCGGACGCAGTCGGTGGCCAGCACGTCGTCGTGGAGGAGGTACTTCACGTACTCGCCCTGCGCCAGCTCCAGGAGCCGGGCCGGGTTGCCGAAGCCGCCGAGGTTCGTCTCGTGCCGGACCACCCGCACCCGGGGGTCGGTGGCGGCGACGTCGGCCAGGATCGCGGCGGTGCGGTCGGTGGACGCGTCGTCGCCGACGATCACCTCGATCGACCGGTAGCTCTGGTCCAGCGCGGAGCGCAGCGCCGCACGCAGGAAGCGCTCGCCGTTGTAGGTGGGGACGAGGATGCTCACCAGCGGGTCGGTCATGGCCGGAAGCTCTCGATCGCGTCGATCACGGTGTCCTGCTGCTCCTCGGTCAGGTGGGGGCCCATCGGGAGGCTGAGCACCTCGCGGGCCAGGGTGTCGGCTCCCGGCAGGGACGCCGCGGCGACGGGCGTGCCGGCGAAGGCGGGCTGCCGGTGCGGTGGCACCGGGTAGTGCACGAGCGTCTCGACGCCGTGGGCGCCGAGGTGGTCGCGCAGCGCCGCCCGGTGCGGCGTGCGGACGACGTAGAGGTGCCAGACCGCGGTGGCCCGCTCGACGGTGGTGGGCAGGACCAGAGCCGACCCCGCCAGCCGCTCGGTGTACCGGGCCGCGAGCGCGGCGCGGCGGGCGTTGTGCTCGTCCAGCCGGCGCAGCTTCACCGACAGCAGCGCGGCCTGGAGCTCGTCGAGCCGGCTGTTCCAGCCGATCTCCGTGTGCACGTACTTCTCCGCGGACCCGTAGTTGCGCAGCGACCGCAGCCGCTGGGCGACGTCGTCGTCCGACGTGGTCACCGCGCCACCGTCGCCGAGCGCGCCCAGGTTCTTGCCCGGGTAGAAGCTCCAGGCGGTGGCCGAGGTCAGCCCACCGAGCGGACGACCACGGTAGGTCGCGCCGTGCGCCTGGGCGGCGTCGTCGAGGACCGCCAGACCGTGCCGGGCGGCCACGTCGAGGAGCGGGTCGAGGTCCACCGGGTGCCCGTACAGGTGCACCGGGACCATGGCGCGGGTCCGGGCGGTCACCGCCGCCTGGACGGCGTCGGCCTCCCAGGCGCCGGTCAGCGGGGAGACGTCGACGGACACCGGGGTGCCGCCGGCGTGCACGACGGCCAGCCAGGTGGCGACGAAGGTGTGCGAGGGGACCAGCACCTCGTCGCCGGGGCCGACGCCCAGGGCGCGCAGCCCCAGGGTGAGCGCGTCGAGGCCGTTGCCGACCCCGACCGCGTGCCCGGCACCGGTGAACCGGGCCCACTCCTGCTCGAACGCCGCCAGCTCCGGCCCCAGCAGCACCCGGTCGCTGTCGAGCACCCGCAGCGCGGCGGCGGCGAGCTCCTCGCGGAGCTCGACGTGCACGGCCCGCAGGTCCAGGAAGGGCACCCGGGTCCCGGTCGAAGCACCGCTCACCGGGTCGCCCCGTCGGCCGTCCGCCGCGCGGCGAGGAAGTCGTCGTAGTCGCGGTAGTAGTCGTCCTCGCTGTAGGGCAGCGAGGCCAGGACGAGGCAGACGCTGCCGGTGGAGAAGTTGCCGAGCTCCCGCCAGGTCAGCCGGGGGAGGAGCAGGCCGTAGTAGGAGCGGTTGAGGTGGAAGCGCGCCGTATCGGTGCCGTCGGTGACGATGACGTCGAAGCTGCCCGCGGCGGCGATGATCAGCTGCTGCAGGTTCTCGTGCGCGTGCCCACCGCGCGACTCCCCGCCCGGCACGTCGTAGAGGTAGTAGACCCGGGCGACGTCGAACGGGATCTGCGAGCCGCCCTCGATGAAGGTGAGGTTCCCGCGGGGGTCGGTCACGCGGGGGAGTTCCACGATCCGGCAGCCGGCGCCGTTGCCCTCGGGCAGCGGGTTCCAGTCGGACACCCGGCGGCCGGGGTGCATGGATCGGCGGTCGGGGTGCGGACCGAGGGGAGACGTCACGGTCCTTCCATCGGCAGGGGGCAGGATCAGTGGTACGGATCGGGTGACGGGAGAGCGTCGGTGGGGGAGCAGTTGCACGGTGGCGGGGCGTTGTTCGGGGACCCCCGGTTCCACGACCTCAACGAGGTGCCGGAGGCGCAGCGCTGGCGGTACGAGCACCGGGTCGACGGCCGGCTGGTGGGCGTGCTCTCCGGCGTGCTCTCCGACGGGGTGCTGCTCTCCGGGCACAGCGCCCCGTTCGGGGGGCCGGACCTGGTCCGGGACGACCCCACGGTCGACGACGTCGTCGGGCTGGTCGAGGGCGTGCTGGCCCGGGCGCGTGCCGACGGCGTGCGGGAGGTCCGGATCCGGTGCCGGCCCCTGGAGTACTCGGCGGCCGAACCGCTGCTGGAGTACGCGCTGCTGCAGGCCGGTCTCGTGGTCGAGCACTGCGACCTCAACCAGGTGGTGGACCTCGCCGCCCTCGGTCCCGGCGGCGACCTGCTGACCCTCCTGGGCAAGAAGCGGGCACGGGACGTGCGCGCGGACCTGGCGCTGCCCTACGAGCTGACCGAGGCCGGGACGGCGGAGGAGATCGCCGCCTGCCACGCCATCCTGGCGGCGAACCGCGCTGCGCACGGCCGTCCGCCGGGGCTGCCCGCCGAGTACCTGGCCCGGGCCCGGGCGGCGTTCCCGGACCGGGTGCGCCTGTGGCTGCTCCGGTACGAGGGCCGCCCGGTGGCCGCGGCGGTCGTCTACCGGGTGCTGGCCGACGTGGACCTGCTCGTCGCCTGGGGCGACGACGCCGCGCACGGGCTGCAGCGTTCGCCGATGAACCTGCTGGCGCACACGCTTCTCGAGCGCTCGCTGAGGACCGGCGCGCGACTGCTGGACATGGGGCCCTCCAGCGAGAAGGACGGGCGCCCCAACTTCGGGCTCGCGCACTTCAAGCGCAGCGTCGGCGCCCGCCCCGGCACGCGGAAGGTGCTGGCCGTGTCCCTTACCTGACCGGCCGCCGCGTCAGCGGAACTCGGCGGGCACCTTGAAGGAGTCGAACGGGTCGCCGCCGGTGGGCTTGGCCGGGCTGCCGACGTAGACGCCGCGCGGCGCCAGGTCCTTCACCACCACCGCGCCGGCGCCCACGACGCTGTCCGCGCCGATGGTGACGTTGTCGGCGACCGAGGTGTTGACGCCGATGAACGACGAGGAGCCGATCCGGCAGAAGCCGGAGACGACCACGTGCGAGGACACGAACACGTGGTCCTCGATGACCGTCTGGTGCCCGATGTGGTTGCCGCTCCAGAGGATCGTGTTGTCGCCGACGGCCACCCGGTGCTGCAGCACGTTGTTCTCGAAGACGAACGCGTTCTCGCCGATCGTGACGTTGCGCCACACGAAGGCGTGCGGGCTCACGAACGAGGCGCAGGTGTAGCCCTGCTCCTTCACCAGCCGGAACAGTCGCGCCCGGGCCCGGTTGAGCCAGGTCGAGGACAGCGCGACGAACGTGTCCACCTGCGCCGGCGGGTGGGTCTCGGTGAGGTCCTCGAGCGCGACGAACGGCAGGCCGTCGTGGCCCTCGCCGTCGGCCGGGAGGTACTGGCGCTCGACGGCGAAGGCGACGACCTCGCGGTCGGAGTCGACGGTGAAGTACTCGTAGGCGATGTCGGCGGTCTCGCCGGCTCCGACGATGACGATCGGCTTCGTGCGGTCGGTCACGGGTCCTCCGTGGTTCAGGGCATCAGCGTCAACGACCGGTGGAGGACGGCGACGCCGAACCCGTCCCGGCCGTAGCCGTTGCCGTTGTAGAGCAGGAACGTCCCGGCACCTGTGGTCACGACGGCCGGGTAGGCCACCATCTCGGCGTCCCACCCGGACGGGCCGACGTCGAGACCGAGCAGGCCGTCGTGCCGCCGCCACGAGGTGCCGTCGGCGGAGTCGGCGAAGGTGAGGCGGTAGGTGGTGTCCTCGGTGCCGGCGCCGAAGAACATCCGCCAGCCGCCGTCGTGGCGCACGACGTAGGGCCGCCCCACTCGGTGCTCCTCCGGTGTTCCGAGGGGGACCGCGACGGAGCCGGCGTCGGGGAACTCCAGCCCGTCGGGGGAGTCCATCTGGCGGATGTCGTAGACCGGCAGCAGCTTGGTGCGGCCCTGCCGGAACTCGTGCCCGGCGCCGTACCAGCACCGCCAGGTGCCGTCGTCCAGGCGGGCCAGCGAGTGGACGACGCGGAACAGCCGCTCGTCGGCGCTCGTGCGCAGCAGCGGCTCGGCGCGCAGCCGGGTGAAGCTCGCCGGATCGGGGGCCGGGGCGGTCGCGACCCCGGAGAAGACGCGGAACCGCTCGGCAGGGGAGGCGGGCGGTTGGTAGCCCGCGTAGTACAGGCGCAGCGTGCCGCCCACGGGGGCGACGGCGCACGGGACGACCCCGGCGGCGTCGAAGGTCCCCTCGGGGCCGGCGACCAGGGCGGGCGTGCGGGCCTCGCCGACGACGCGGGTGGGGTCCTCCGCGTCGAGGTCGACCCACCAGACGCTGCTCGCGCCGCCGGCGTCGCGGCAGCCGGTGAAGACGCGGATGCGGTCGCCCAGCACCACGGGGGTGGGCTGCAGCGCTCCGCTGAGCCCGCTGCCCTCGGGGGCGGTCCAGACCAGGCCGAGCTTGTCCCACTGCATCGGCAGGGCGGCGTCCTCGCCGCGGCCGGTCGGCACCGGGAGAACCTACACCGGCCGGACCGGCGCACCGGGCCGGCGCGGACCGTGTCCCGGGCGGTGCGGGGGAGCGCCCCGCACCGCCCGGACCCTGCTCAGGGGTGGGTCATGGAGAGGACGTCGAGCGCCTCGTCGAGCTGCTGCTCGGTGAGCTTCCCCTGCTCGACGTAGCCGCGCTCGACCACGACCTGGCGGATGGTCTTCTGCTCGGCCAGCGACTGCTTGGCGACCTTCGCCGCCTCCTCGTAGCCGATGTACTTGTTCAGCGGCGTGACGATCGAGGGGGAGGACTCGGCGTAGGTCCGGCACTGCTCGACGTTGGCCACGATGCCCTCGACGCAGCGGTCGGCCAGCAGCCGGCTGACGTTGGCCAGCAGCCGGATGGACTCCAGCACGTTGCGGGCCATGAGCGGCAGGGTCACGTTGAGTTCGAAGACACCGGTGGTGCCGGCGTAGGTGACCGCCGCGTCGTTGCCGATGACCTGGGCGCCCACCTGGATGACCGCCTCGGGGATCACCGGGTTCACCTTGCCCGGCATGATCGAGCTGCCCGGCTGCAGGTCGGGCAGCTGGATCTCGCCCAGCCCGGTGCGCGGGCCCGACCCCATCCAGCGCAGGTCGTTGGCGATCTTGATCAGCCCGACGGCGATGGTCTTCAGCTGGCCGGAGCCCTCCACCAGCGCGTCGCGGGAGCTCTGCGCCTCGAAGTGGTCGCGGGCCTCCGACAGCGGCAGGTCCAGCTGCGCGGCCAGCTTCTCGATGATCGCCGCGGCGAACCCGGGCGGGGTGTTGATGCCGGTGCCGACCGCCGTGCCGCCGAGGGGCAGCTCGCCGATGCGGGGGAGGGAGGCCTCCAGGCGCTCCACCCCGTAGCGGACGGCGGCGGCGTACCCGCCGAACTCCTGGCCCAGGGTGACCGGGGTGGCGTCCATCAGGTGGGTGCGGCCGCTCTTCACGACCTGGGCGAACTCCTCGGCCTTGCGGGTGAGCGAGGCCTCGAGGTGGCGGAGCGCCGGGATCAGGGTGACGACGATGGCACGGGTGGCGGCGATGTGGATCGCCGACGGGAAGACGTCGTTGGACGACTGCGAGGCGTTCACGTGGTCGTTCGGGTGCACCGGCGCGCCGAGGGACTCGGTGGCCAGCGAGGCGATGACCTCGTTGGTGTTCATGTTGCTCGACGTCCCCGAGCCGGTCTGGAAGACGTCGATGGGGAAGTGGTCGTCCCAGTCGCCGCGGGCCACGGTCGCGGCGGCCTCGGTGACGGCGTCGGCGATCGACCGGTCGAGGACCCCCAGGTCGGCGTTGACGGTGGCGGCCGCGCCCTTGATGGCGGCCAGTGCGCCGATCAGCTCGCGCTCGATCGGGGTGCCGGAGATCGGGAAGTTCTCCACGGCGCGCTGGGTCTGCGCCCGCCACTTGGCCCAGGAGGGGACCCGGACCTCCCCCATGGAGTCGTGCTCGATGCGGAAGTCGGTGCTGTCCTGACCGCTGCCGCCCTGGGCGGCGTCGTTCTGCTGGGCCACGCTGTGCTCCCGGTGGTGTGGATGGTGACGGTGCTCCGCACGGGACCCTAGACACCCCTGGGGGAGGAGTCGGTTCCGCCCCGCGCGCGGTACGCCGAGGAGGGCGTCGAGCGCCGGTGGCGTTCGGTCGATCCGCGTGCCCCCGGCACGAGCCCCGAGGAGGGCCCCATGTCCCAGCCGCCGCAGAACCCCGACGGCACCACCTCCGCGCCGGGGCGGCCGGCTCCCGGCTGGCCGGGCCCGGATTCCTCCTGGCCCGCCCCCGGGGGTCAGGTCACCCCCGACTGGGCCGCCACCACTCCTGCCTGGGGATCGCCCGCCCCCGCGCCGGCCGCCGCGCCGGCGGCCCCGGCGAGCGCGTCCGGCCGGACCCGCTGGGTGCTCGCCGGGACGGCGCTGGCCGGGGTGGCCGCGGGCGCCGTCGCGGCGACCCTCCTGGTGAGCGCGGTCTTCATCGGCAGCGCCGAGGACATCGGCCGCACGATGGCCGAGGAGATGACGCCCGCGATCGCCGAGGGCGTGCGCGACGGCATGGTCGAGGGCAACCAGGAGTCGATGGACGCCCTCATGGGCGGCATGCTCGGCGAGGAGGGCATGGGCTGGTACGCCGGGGGGCCGTCGGAGGACGTCGAGCAGTTCCCGCCGGTCGCGCCGGAGGACCTCGGGCCCGACGGGGAGCTCGACGCCTACGCCCAGAGCTGCTTCGAGGGCGACCTGCAGGCCTGCGACGACCTGATGTACGAGTCGCCCCCGCTGTCGGCCTACGAGGAGTACGCGAGCACCTGCGGCGGCCGGGTCAAGGAGTTCACCGTCCCCGCCTGCACCGAGCTGGAGTGACCTGACCGGCGGGGCGGCGGGCCCGCTCGCCGCCCCGCCGGTCGGCTAGCGTCGGCCGCGTGACAGACGACGACCGGACGCCCGTCGTCCGCGCCTCGGACGCCGAGCGGGAGGCCGTCGTCCTCCGGCTGCAGGCGGCCGTCGGCGAGGGCCGGCTGGACCTCGACGAGTTCGCCCAGCGGGCGGAGGCGGCCTACGCGGCCGTCAGCACCGCCGACCTCGACCGGCTCGCCGCCGACCTCCCGGTGCAGCCGGAGATGGTCGGCGCCCGCGCCCCGGAGTCGGTGCGGGACGTGTTCGGCGACGTCCGGCTCGCCGGGCCGAACCTGCCGCCCCGGCGGATCGCCTCCGTCTTCGGGGACGTGCGGATCGACCTGCGCGGGCTGCGCACCGACGTCCCTGAGGTGGAGCTGCACCTGTCGTCGGTGTTCGGCGACGTCGAGGTGATCGTGTCCGAGGGGGTCGACGCGCTGCTCGAGGGCAGCACCGTGTTCGGCAACCGCCGGGTGGAGCTGGCGTCGGTGCCGCGGCTGGCCGGCACGCCCCGGGTCACCGTGCACGCCCGCAGCGTCTTCGGGAACCTGCGGCTGCGCAGCCTGACCCCGGGCGTCTCGGCCAGCCGCTGGCGGTCGGTGATCGACCGGCTGGACCGCCGCGGGGGGACACCTCCGCCGGGCCTGCCCGGGTGACGACGGAGGGGGCCCGGCCAGGACGGCCGGACCCCCTCGCGCGCCGGGCTCGTGATGCAGGGCGTGGTGGTGGGCGTCAGCCCTCGTCGTCGTTCCGGTCGAAGGGCACCGCGGAGTAGGCGCGCAGCTTCTGCAGCGAGTGCAGGCTGTCGATCGAGCGGATGGTGCCCGACCGGGAGCGCATGACCAGGGACTGCGTGGTGCAGCCGCCGGCGCTGTAGCGGACGCCGCGGAGCAGTTCGCCGTCGGTGATGCCGGTGGCCACGAAGAACACGTCGCCGCGCACCAGGTCGTCGATGTGCAGCACGCGGTCGAGGTCGTGGCCGGCGTCGAGCGCCTTCTGCCGCTCGTCGTCGTCCTTCGGCCAGAGCCGGCCCTGCAGCGCACCGCCCATGCACTTGAGCGCGCAGGCGGCGATGATCCCCTCCGGGGTGCCGCCGATGCCCAGCAGCAGGTCGACGCCGGTGCCCTCGCGGGCCGCGGCGATCGCGCCGGCGACGTCGCCGTCGGTGATGAACTTGATGCGGGCGCCGGCCTCGCGGACCTCGTGCACCAGCTGCTCGTGCCGCGGGCGGTCCAGGATGCAGACGGTGACGTCGCCGACGGAGCCCTTCTTGGCCTTCGCGATGCGGCGGATGTTCTCGGCGACCGGGACGGTGATGTCGACAACGTCGGCGGCGGCGGGGCCGGTGGCCAGCTTCTCCATGTAGAAGACCGCCGACGGGTCGTACATGGCGCCCCGCTCGGCCACGGCCATGACGGCGATGGCGTTGGGCATGCCCTTGGCCATCAGCGTGGTGCCGTCGATCGGGTCGACCGCGACGTCGCAGTCGATGCCCTGGCCGTCACCGACCTGCTCGCCGTTGTAGAGCATGGGCGCCTCGTCCTTCTCGCCCTCCCCGATGACGACGACGCCGTTCATGCGGACCGTGCCGATCAGCGCGCGCATGGCGTCGACGGCCGCGCCGTCGCCGCCGTTCTTGTCGCCTCGGCCCACCCAGCGGCCGGCGGCCATGGCGGCTGCCTCGGTGACGCGCACCAGCTCGAGCGCCAGGTTGCGGTCGGGGGCGGGACGGTCGGTGCTGAAGCTCCGCCCGGCGGTCGTGGAGGGGAGGGGACTTTCGGGGACGGGCAGCGACACGGGTCCTCCAGGAGTTGGACCCCGTCCTTCCCCACCCTTCGCGAGCTCAAAGGGCGGGGCCCGGGACGGAGCCGTGGGCGGCGAAGCCGGAGAGAGAGATTGCCTGCGATCCTAGGGGCATGACCGCAATCGGCCCGACGAGCCAGCGTCCCCAGCGCCCCGACGACGCGGCCGGGAGCGAGCTGCCCCCGCCGGCGCCGTCGGCGGTGGAGCGGGCGAACCGGATGAGCGCGGCCAACATGCTGCGGTCGCTGCTCCCGCTGGTGCTGATCTGCCTGGTCATCGTGGGCTGGACGGCGTTCCGGCAGAACTCGGTGGACCCGGTGCGCGAGGTCGACCCGACCGGCACGATCCGCGCGGCCGACGCGCGCGCCGGCTACACGCTGCTGGTGCCCACCGGCCTGGCCGACGGGTACCGGCCCACCAGCGCCCGGACCGACGCCGGCTCCGCGCCCGAGGGTGGCCCGGTGGCGTTGGAGATCGGCTACGTGACGCCGTCGGACGCGTTCGCCGGGTTCGCCGTCAGCGACTTCGCCGGGGCCGAGCCGGTGCGCGAGGTGCTCGAGGGCGCCACCGCGGAGGGGACCGTCGAGCTGGCGGGCGAGGAGTGGACCCGGTCGACCACCGGACGGGGCGAGACCGCCCTGTCGCGGGTCGAGGAGGGCGTGACTGTGGTGGTCAGCGGGTCCGCGACCGACGGGGAGCTGGAGACGGTGGCCGCCGCGGTGCGGCCGTACGCCGGCTCCTGACGACCCGGGTCCCGACGACCCCGGCTGGTCGGCGACTACTCCGGCTGGTCCTGGGGCGCGGCGGCGGCCAGGCGCTCGCGGGCGCGGTCCAGCCAGTGCTGGCACAGCGTGGCCAGCTCCTCGCCGCGCTCCCACAGGGCGAGCGACTCCTCCAGGGTGAGACCGCCGGCCTCCAGCCGGCGGACGACGTCGGCCAGCTCCTCGCGCGCCTGCTCGTAGGTGGTGGTCGGCTCCGGGGCGCGCTCGTCGGTGCTGCTCATGCGGGGTCCTCCTGGTCGGTGCTGCGGTCGACGCGGACGGGGAGCCGGCCGCCGGCTACGCGGACCCGCAGCGGCTCGTCGTCGGCCACCTCCGCGGGGTCGCGCACCAGCGAGCCGTCGGCCCGCTGGACGACGGCGTACCCGCGCTCCAGCGTCGCGGCGGGGGAGAGGGCGGCCACGCGGGCGCGGGCGTGCTCGAGGTCCTGCTCGGCGGACTCGACCCGGTGGGTGAGGGTGCGCCGGGCGCGGCTGCGCAGGGCCAGGACGTCGTCCTCCCGGCCGTGCAGCAGGCGTTCGGGGTCGGCCAGCGCCGGGCGGGTGCGCACCGACTCCAGCCAGCGCACCTGCTGCTCCAGCCGGGTGCTCACCAGGTGGCGGGCGCGGGCGCGCAGACCGTCGACCAGCCGCCGCTGCTCGCCGATCTCCGGGACGATGCGGTGCGCGGCGTCGGTCGGGGTGGCGGCCCGCACGTCGGCGACGTGGTCGACCAGCGTGGTGTCGGTCTCGTGCCCGACCGCGGTGACCACGGGCGTACGGCAGGCGGCGATCGCCCGGACCAGGCCCTCGTCGGAGAAGGGCAGCAGGTCCTCCACCGAGCCGCCGCCGCGGGCGAGGACGATGACCTCCACGGCGGGGTCGGCGTCCAGCCGGCGCAGGCCGTCGATGACGTTCGCCGCGGCGTTGGGCCCCTGGACGACGCAGTGGTGGGTGGTGAAGCGCACCGCGGGCCACCGGCGGCGGGCGGTGACCAGGACGTCGCGCTCGGCGGCGCTGTCCCGGCCGGTGATCAGGCCGACCGTGGCGGGGGCGAAGGGCAACGGGCGCTTGCGCGCGGGGTCGAAGAGTCCTTCGGCGCCGAGCAGCCGGCGGATCCGCTCGATGCGGGCCAGCAGCTCACCGAGGCCGACGGCGCGGATCTCCGTGGCCCGCAGCGAGAAGGACCCGCGGGCGACGTAGTAGTCCGGCCGGGCACGCACGATGACACGGGCGCCCTCGGTCAGCTCGAGGCCCGGCCGCTCGGCGACGTCCCGGTGGCAGGTGACCGGCACCGACAGGTCGGCGGCCGGATCGCGCAGGGTGAGGAACACGGTCGCCGCGCCGCTGCGGCGGGAGAGCTGGGCGACCTGGCCCTCGACCCACACCTCGCCCAGCCGGCCGATCCAGTCGGCCACCTTGCGGGCCACCGTGCGCACCGGCCACGGCGACTCGGAGGACGACGGCGCGGTCATGGCCCGAGCGTGTCAGACGGCGCCGACATGGCTCTGGACGGCCCCGTCCGCGCGACCCGGTCGGGGGCCGCGCGGACGGGGGGCGGCATCACATGCCGCGGGGCGCCAGCGGGCTGCTCTCGACCGCCTGCTCCTCGAGCTTCTCCAGCCGGTTGCGCAGCATCCGCAGGTACGGCTCGCGGGCCTGGTTGGCCGCCTCGTAGGCGACCAGGTCGGCGACGGTGCTCAGCGTGTAGCCGCGCAGCCGGCCGCGGAGCTGGGCGACGGAGAAGGTGTCGTAGCCGTCCACCGGCTCGGTGGCGGGCGCCTGGGTACCGGCATCCGCGGTGTCGTCGGTGGCGGTGCCGCCGTCCGTGGTGGCCGCGGCGACGGGGCTGCCGCTCTCGTCGACGGCCTCGGCCGTGCCTCCGTCGGTGGTGTCGGCAGCGGTGGTGTCGTCGGTGGCGGCACCGTCGGTGGTGGCGACGGTCTGGTCGTCGCCCCCGCCGTCCTGGGGGGCCTCGACCGCGGCGACGCCCTCGTCGGTGACGGCGCCCTCCACGGTCTCGATGTCGCCGTCGGGGGTGATGACGTCCACCGTCGCGGCGCCGTCCTCGCTCGGGTCGCTGACGCCGGTGTCGCCGGACTCCAGCAGGGCCGACTCGAGGGCGTCGGCGTCCTCGGTCGCCGCGGCATCGGTCGCGGGGGTGAGCGGGTCGGTGTCGGCCACCTCGGGCACGGCCTCGTCGATGGCCAGCTCGTCGAGCACCTCCTCGGTGCTCGGGGCGTCCTCGGCCACCGCGTCGACGGTGCGCTCCGCGGTCGCCACGGCGTCCGCGGAGTCGACGACCGAGTCGTCCACGTCGATGCCAGCGTCCGCGGCGGCGGCGAGCACGGGGGCGACGTCGGTGTCGGTGACCCGGTCGAACGCCGAGTCGCGGAAGCCGGCCGCGGGGGCGCCGTCGTCGGCGTCGTCTTCGTCGAAGGTGGCCAGCCCGGGCTCCGCGTCACCGCGCAGGCCGGTGAGCAGCTCGTCGCCGCGGGCGACGAACCCGGCGTAGGTCTGCTGCACCTTCATGGCGTGCTGCATGGCGACGCCGATGACGCGGACGGGCAGGCCCGGCAGCGTCTCGGGCAGCTTGCGCGCCTCGTCGAGAACGGTTGCCGCCAGACCGGCGGCGGCGCGGACGACCTCGGGGATCTCTCGGGACATGCGCACAGCGTGCCCCAGAACTCCGTAACCGACACACGGACCAGCGAGGATGCCGCTCGACCGAGCGTAGGACGTGGCCTGAACCACTTCCTGGCCGACGGCATCGACGCTCCGCGGACCTACCATGGGTGCATGGCTGATCAGCGCGGACGTGTCCTGCTGGCCGATCCCCGGGGGTACTGCGCCGGCGTGGACCGGGCGGTGGTCGCGGTCGAGCGCGCGCTGGACATCCACGGCGCGCCCGTCTACGTCCGCAAGCAGATCGTCCACAACAAGCACGTGGTGGCAACGCTGGAGCGGCGGGGGGCCATCTTCGTGGAGGAGACCGACGAGGTCCCCGAGGGCTCGGTCGTCGTCTTCAGCGCGCACGGGGTCTCGCCCGCGGTGCACGAGGAGGCGGCCACCCGTCAGCTGCGCACCATCGACGCCACCTGCCCGCTGGTGACCAAGGTCCACCAGGAGGCCAAGCGGTTCGCGCGCGACGACTACGACATCCTGCTGATCGGCCACCGCGGGCACGAGGAGGTCGAGGGCACCTTCGGCGAGGCGCCGGCGCACATGCAGGTGGTGGACGGTCCCGAGGACGTCGCCGGCGTGCAGGTGCGCGACCCCGACAAGGTGGTCTGGCTGTCGCAGACGACGCTGTCGGTGGACGAGACGCTGGCGACGGTGGACCAGCTGAAGGGCCGGTTCCCGGGTCTGCAGTCCCCGCCCAGCGACGACATCTGCTACGCCACGCAGAACCGGCAGCAGGCCGTGAAGCAGATGGCCGGGGAGTGCGATCTCGTGCTGGTCGTCGGCTCGACGAACTCCTCGAACTCGGTGCGGCTGGTCGAGGTGGCGCTCGACGCCGGCGCCCGCGCCAGCTACTTGGTCGACTACGCCTCGGAGATCGACGAGGCGTGGCTCGACGGCGTCTCGACCGTGGGTGTCACCAGCGGTGCCTCGGTTCCGGAGATCCTGGTCAGCGAGGTCCTCGACTGGCTCGCCGCCCGCGGCTTCCCCGACGTGGAGACGGTCAAGGCGGCCGAGGAGCGGCTCGTCTTCGCCCTGCCGCACGAGCTGCGCCGCGCCGAGAAGGCCGCTCAGAAGCCCACTGACTGAACTCACCCCAGGCACGACGAAGCCCCGGTCCGCAGCTGCGGACCGGGGCTTCGTCGTTCGTGCTCGGAGAGCGGCTCAGCGGCGGGTGGCCATCCGGAAGACCGCGAGGACGATGGCCGCGACGGTGGCCGCCGCCATGGTCGGGAAGCCCCGGACCAGCAGCGTGGCCATCGTGGGCAGGTTGAGCGTGGCCGAGGGGGCCATGGCGACGTTCACCGCGGCGACGGCCGCGAAGACCAGCGGCGGTGCCACGATGACCGACAGCAGGTCGCGGCGACGGACGAGCAGGACGGCGGCCGCGGTGCTCGCGGTCAGCGCGACCAGCGTGATCAGGCCCAGGCCCGAGCCGACGAAGGAGTCGACGGCGCAGCCGGCCAGCGTCAGGAGGAAGACCGCGACGAGGGCGAGGAAGCCACGGAGCCGGCTGTCCGGGGCCGAGCCGGCACGGGCCGGGGCCATGGACCGCTCGGCGGGGCGGTCGGCCGCGCGGTCGGCCGGGTGGGGACGGCCCGTGCCCCGCTGGACCGGGGCGGACTGCTCGTAGCGGTCACGGACGCGGTCGCGCTCGACGGGGCGGGCCCGGTCGCCGGAGCGCCCGGGGCCCGGGGCACCGGACCGCGAGCTGCTGCGCATCGGGCGGTCCGCCGCGGCGGAGGGGCGCGGAGCGCGGGCGGGGTACGGCCGCTCCGGCCGTGCGCCGCTCTGCCAGGCGCCCGCTGTGCTCGTGGCCATGGCGCTTCTCCGTCCCGTTGCCCGACCCACCCGAGTGGTGTGCCGTCGCCGATCACGGTAGCGACAGAAGTCGCCAGTCAGCCGTAGGACGTCGCCGCGTCGTCCGCGTCCAGTGGTGATCCAGCGACAGGGAGTGATGGTTGGGACACGCGGTGCGAACGAGTTGCCAGTCCCCGGAGTCGGCCGGCGACGAACCGTTTAGCCAGATGTGCCGTCGCGCTCCTGATCCAGGTCGTCGAAGAGGGGCGGGGGGCCGAACGGCTCGTCGGGGCCGGGGAGTTCCACCGGACGCAGCGTCCGCACGGTCGCCTCCACCTGGGCTGGCTCGGGCACCGGGGACTCGGCCACGCCCAGGTCGTCGAACCGGCGGGCCGCGGTGAGCACCGAGCGCTCGTAGGAGCCGACCGTCTCGTTGTAGCGGGTGAGCGTGGTCGACAGTGCGGACCCCAGGCGGGTCAGGTGCCCGGACAGCGTGCTGAGCCGGGCGTGCAGCCGCCGGCCCACCTCCAGCACCTGGTCGGCGTCGCGGGCCAGCCGCTCCTGGCGCCAGGAGTAGGCGACCGTGCGCAGCAGGGCCAGCAGGGTGCTGGGTGTGGCGAGCACGACGTCGCGGGTGAAGCCGTACTCGAGCAACCCGGGCTCCGCCTCCAGGGCGGTGGTGAGGAAGCCGTCGGACGGGACGAAGAGGACGGTGAAGGGCGCAGCCGGCCGGAAGGCGGTCGGGTAGCGGCGGGCGGCCAGCTGGTCGATGTGCGTGCGCAGCTGGCGGGCGTGCGCGGTGACGCGCTCGGCCCGCACCGCGCGGTCGTCGGCCTGGACCGCCTCGATGTAGCCGGTGAACGGCACCTTCGCGTCGACGATGACCTGGCGCCCGTCGGCCAGCGTGACCACCAGGTCCGGGCGCACGCCGGCGCCGGCGTCGTTGGTGCCGGACGGCTGCTCCACGAAGTCGCAGTGCTCGAGCAGGCCGGCCACCTCGACGACCCGGCGCAGCTGCACCTCCCCCCAGCGGCCGCGCACGTGCGGCGTGCGGAGCGCGGTGACCAGCGCGGCCGTCTCGTGCTTGAGCTGCGCCGAGGCCTGGCCGACCGTGCCCATCTGCTCCCGCAGCTCCCCGTGGGCGGTGGCGCGGGCCCGCTCCATGCCGGCCAGCAGCCGGTGGAGGTGGTCCAGCGACTCGTGCACCGGTTCCAGGCCGGTGTCCTCGGGCCGGCGACGGGCCAGCAGGGTGACCACGCCGAGGGTGACGGCGGTGGCCAGCAGCGCCCCGAGGAGGAGTCCGAGGAGCAGGGAAGCGGCGTCCATGTCCGGGAGGGTGCCGGAGGGGTCCGACAGAACCGGTGAGGTCAGGCCGGTTCGGCCAGGAGATCGGACTCCACGGTCATCGTGATCGTCGGCAGCCGTTCGGCCACGGCCTCGGCCATGAGCCGCTCGCCGTCGGCCTCCGCGTGGTCGCACCGGTCCCGGGTCGCGGCGTCCGGCCACCGCGCGTAGGCCACCCCGTGCCGTCGTCGCCGCGGTGCAGCCGGGAGCCGTAGCTGCCGCAGGTCTCATGGATGGCCCGGGTCACGAGCTCCCAGCCGCGGGTGAACGACTCCTCGTGCCCCGGCTTCAGGCGCCAGCGGTAGATGACGGCGAACATGGGCTCCGCTCCTCGAGCTGGTCGGGTCAGGCGGCGAGCGGAGCGTGCTCCGTCTCGTGGTCGAGCAACCAGCGCTTCACCGGAGTTCCCCAGCGGAAGCCGCCCAGCCCGCCGTCGGAGCCGAGCACCCGGTGGCAGGGCACGAACAGCGCGGCGGCGTTGCGCGCGCAGGCGTTCGCCGCGGCCCGCACGGCGGCGGGCCGGCCGCAGCGGGCGGCGAAGGCCGCGTAGGTGTCGGGCTGACCCGCGGGCACCGTGCGCAGCACCTGCCAGGCCTCCTCGAGGAAGGGGCCCGAGCGCTGCGCCACCGGCACGCCGTCGATCGCCGTGACGTCACCGGCCACGAAGGCCTCCACGGCGGTGAGGACGGGCAGCCGGGGGTCCTCGTCGGCGCCGCTGGGTCGCAGCGAGCGGTGGATCACCGGCCAGAGCTCGCCGAGCTCCGCCGTCCAGCCGCTGGCGAGGACGACGTCGCGGCCGTCGGCGTCCTCGCCGACGACGACGGTGAACGGGCCGGGCGGCGTGGCCACCGTCGCGTAGCGGACGCGCGGGGCACCGGGGTCGAGCAGGGCGATCATCACGCGCTCCTGGAGAGGTCGGGTGCGGGGGTGCGGGTTGTGGTCGGGCGGGGGGAGGGGAGGCCCGGGCAGGTGGTGGGCGGGGATGGGCGGGTGAACAAGGAAGGCACGGCGAGCGCCCAGAGGTGCAGGACGGCGTAGGAGCTCCACGGGCGCCAGCGGGTGGCGGCGGCGGTGTCGCTGCTGCCGAGGGCCGCCAGCGACCTGCGCAGGGCGAGGTCACCGGGCAGCCAGACGTCGGGGTCGGCCAGCCCGCGCAGTCCCACGAGCGCGGCGGTCCACGGGCCGATGCCGGGCACCGCACGCAGTTCCCGCTCGGCCTGGGTGCGCTCCGCACCCGGACCCAGGGTCACCGCGCCGTCGGCCAGCGCGGTGGCCAGCGCGTGCACCGTCCGGCGCCGCGCACCGGTGAGCCCCACCGCGGTCAGGTCGGCGTCGGCCAGGGCCTCCGGCCGGGGGAAGGCGTGCGTCAGCGTGCCCACCGGCTCCGGCAGCGGCGTACCCGCCGCGGTCAGCAGTCGCGCGGTGAGGGTGCGGGCGCCGGCGACCGACACCTGCTGCCCGAGGACGGCGCGCACGGCGAGCTCGTCGGCATCGGGCGAGGCGGGGACCCGGCGTCCGGGTGCGCCGGCCACGAGTGGGCCCAGAGCGGGGTCGGCGCCCAGCACGTCGTCCACGGCCGCCGGGTCGGCATCCAGGTCGAGCATCCGCCGGCACCGGCTGACGGCGACCCCGAGGTCGCGCAGCTCGGTGAGCCGGAGTCGCGCGGTCACGGCGGCCGCGCCGTCGGCCGCGGGGGAGAGGTGCACGACGGCGGGGCCGTGCGGCAGGTCGAGGACCCGGGAGAACGTCGTCCCGTCCCACTCCTCGAGCCCCGGCACGGCGTGCGCGCCCAGGAAGAGCAGGACCTCGTCGGCCGCGTACGGGGCCCGGGCCGCCAGGCGGAGGCTGAGCCAGCCGGGCTGCCCCCCGGGGGCGGCGCGGCGGCTGCGGCGCAGCTCCGTGGGTGTCAGCGCGAAGACCTCGCGGACGGTGTCGTTGAACTGCCGGATGCTGGCGAAGCCGGCCGCGAAGGCGACGTCGGCCATCGGCAGGTCCGTGGTCTCGATCAGCAGCCGCGCGGTCTGGGCCCGCTGCGCCCGGGCCAGGGCCAGCGGTCCGACGCCCAGCTCGCCCACCAGCAGCCGGTTCAGCTGCCGTTCGGAGTAGCCGAGGCGGGCGGCGAGGCCCGGGACGCCGGACCGCTCGACCTCACCGTCGGCGATCAGGCGCATGGCGCGGGCGACGACGTCGGCGCGGACGTCCCAGTCCGGAGACCCGGGTGCCGCGTCCGGCCGGCAGCGGCGGCAGGCGCGGAAACCGGCGCCCTGCGCGGCCGCCGCGGTGCTGAAGAAGGAGACGTTGCGGGCCAGCGGGGTGCGGGCCGGGCAGGACGGCCGGCAGTAGATGCCCGTGGTGCGCACGGCGGTGAAGAACCAGCCGTCGAAGCGCGCGTCCCGGCCGGCGACGGCGCGGTAGCAGCGCTCGTGGTCCAGGAACTCGCTCATGCCGACGAGCATGCCAGTGGGGGACGATGACTTCTGGCGGTTTTCGGACGTCGCCGTGACGCCGCTCCCGACGCCGGCCGACGGCGCTCGCCCGTCCCGCCGTGCGGTCCTGCGCAGGGCGCGAGGGGTGCCGGGCCGGACCGAGCCGGAATGGAGTCGCGACGGTCGGCCCCGTATCGTCCTGCCCAGCACGTCCACCGGCGTGTCCCGTCCAGATCCCGCGGGGTGAGTTCACCGCGGGCTGGGGGCGGCATGGTCGACGAGGACACGCTGTCGTCGGTGCTGAGCGACTTCGCTCGCACCCTGACCACGGACTTCCCCATCCAGGGGATCCTGGACCACCTGGTCGAGCGGATCGTCGACGTCCTGGACGTCACGGCGGCCGGTGTCACGCTGATCTCACCCGGCGCGGCCCCGCACTACGTCGCGGCGTCCGACGCCGACGCGCTCGCCTTCGAGCAGCTGCAGACCGAGCTGGGACACGGTCCGTGTCTGGCCGCCTACGAGACCGGCGAGGCCGTGTCGGTCCCCGACCTGCGGCGCGACGGTCGCTTCGTCGACTTCATCCCCACGGCGCTGGCCGCAGGGGTGCAGGCGGTCTTCGCGTTCCCGCTCCGGCACGGCGACGGACGGCTCGGAGCGCTGGACCTGTACCGGGACCGGGCCGGGGTGCTGGACCCGAGGGACACGGCGGCTGCCCAGACCCTGGCCGACGTCGCGGCGGCATACCTGCTCAACGCGCAGGCGCGTCAGGAGGCCCTGGAGGTCTCCGACCGCTTTCGCGCCAGTGCGCTGCACGACGCGTTGACCGGGCTGCCGAACCGTGCGCTGCTGCAGCAGCGGATCGAGCACGCCGCCCAGCGCGCCCACCGGTCGCGCACCCAGGCTGCCGTGCTGTTCGCCGACCTCGACCGGTTCAAGTGGGTCAACGACACATACGGGCACCGCATCGGGGACGAGCTGCTGGTGGCGGTGGCCCGCCGGCTGTCGGAGGTCGTGCGCCCCGGGGACACGCTCGCCCGGGTGTCGGGCGACGAGTTCGTCATCCTGTGCGAGGACCTGCAGGAGGTCGCCCACGTGCTGCGCCTGGCCGCCCGGGTCGGCGAGGCGTTCACCGTCCCCTTCGTGGTGGCCGATCAGGAGATCGCCTGCTCGGTGAGCGTCGGCATCGCCTACTCCGGACCGGGGGAGGGGGTGACCGACAAGCTGATCACCCACGCCGACTTCGCGATGTACCAGGCCAAGCGCATGGGGGGCGCCACCCACCAGGTGCTCGACCTGCGCGGCGCGAACGTGGCCGGTGACCGCGACCGGCTGGACCGCGACCTGCGCACCGCGCTGGCGGCCGGGCACCTGGACCTGGCGTACCAGCCGATCGTCCGTACCGGCGACGGCTCCGTCGTCGGGGTGGAGGCGCTGCTGCGCTGGGCCCACCCCGAGCACGGGAAGGTCCCGGCGCTGACCACGGTCGGCATCGCCGAGCAGAACGGCCTGATCCGGGAGATCGGCGCCTGGGCGCTGGAGCGCAGTTGCGCCGATCGTGGCCGCTGGCTCGCCGAGCACCCCGACCAGCCGCTGGACGTGTCGGTGAACGTGTCGGTCCGTCAGCTCATGGATCCGAGCTTCGCCGACGTCGTCGCCGACGTCCTGGAGCGGACCCGGATGGATCCCGCGGCCCTCGTCCTGGAGCTGACGGAGGGCATCTTCATCGAGGACGGCAGCCGCGACACGGCGGTGCTGGTCGACCTGAAGGCGCTCGGGGTCCGGCTGACCTTGGACGACTTCGGGACGGGGTACTGCTCGCTGGGCTACCTGCGACGCTTCCCCGTGGACGCCATCAAGATCGACCAGGGGTTCGTCGCGGACATCGGGCACGACCCGTCGGGCGCCGCCATCGTGGCGGCGGTCAGCGATCTGGCGCACGCCCTGGGCCTGCACGTCACTGCGGAGGGCGTCGAGCGCCGGGAGCAGCACGACGTCGTCACCGGGATCGGCTGCGAACTCGCGCAGGGCTTCCTCTACAGCCGACCGCTGCCCGCTCCGGACGTCCGCGACCTGCTCCGCGGTGGCCGGGACCTGCGCCCGCCGCGGTCGGTCCGGCGGTCGAGCGCGTCGTGATCGCGCGACCGCGCCCGCGCGATGACAGACGGTGAGCCGGGCGGGCGCGGCGCGGCAGAAACGGCGCGGCGCCGCCATGGCGGCATCCGACGTGCTGACAGGGCCCGTCGCTCGCCGTAGCGTTGCGCCCATCGCCGCATCGACGGCGCTGTTGCTCCGGCCCCTGGTGACGCTCGCCCGCATGCGATGACCAGGAGACGACCGTGCATCCGTTCCCCCCGCCGAAGCGCCTGCCCTTCTCCCCGCTGTCCGTCACTGCCTCGCCGCCCGGCGGGGACCTGGTGATCGTCGTGGCGGGGGAGGCGGACTGGACGACGGCCGACCGGCTCCTCGACCAGGTCCTCGACGCACTCGGTCCCCCGGTCGAGCGGCTGACCCTCGAGCTCGGTGGCCTGACGTTCTGCAACCTGCGCGGCCTCGGCGCCCTGCACCAAGCCGTCGAGGCGGCCCGGGGATTCGGCATCGACGTGACGGTGCGCGGGATGTCGGGGCAGCTCGCGTGGCTGCACGCCTCCTTCCCGGACCGCCTCTCGACCGGGGGGAGGCAGGACCTCGTGTGGTGGTCCGCCGCCCGCCGGGGATCCCTCGTCGTGGAATCCGCCCCGAGCCAGGGGCGGCCGTGGGAGAGTTCCGGCACGGGGTGACCCGAGGAGGAGGCGACATCAGCGACGGCGAGGAGCTCCGCGCGGCGTTGGCCACGGCCATGGCCGGCGCCGACACCGCGCTGGCGGCGGCCGACCTGCTCTGCCGGGCCTGCGTCCGGCTGCTCGAGGTGGACGGTGCCTCGGTCTCGCTGACCCATGAGGGCAGCACGCAGGGGACGTTCGGTTCCAGCGGAGAGACGAGCCGGCAGCTCGACGAGCTGCAGTTCACCTTCGGCGAGGGCCCGTGCCTGGACGCCGTGCGGCAGGGGGCGCCGGTCCTGGTCGCGGACCTGGGCGATCCCGCCGAGACCCGCTGGCCCGCCTTCGCCGGCGCCCTGGTGCGCTCGGGGATCAACGCCGTGTTCGCGTTGCCGGTCACGATCGCCTCCAAGCCGATCGGCGCCCTCGACCTGTTCCGGCGTTCCGCCGGGACGCTGGGTGCGGCGGCGCTCACCGGCGGGCTGCTCGCCGCCGAGCTGGCTGCCCTGCCGCTCATGGACCTGATGGGTTCGGACCTCGACTGGGACGTCGCCGCGCAGGGCGGCGACGGCTGGGAGCAGCTCGCGTCGCTGTCGCGGATCGAGGTCTACCAGGCGACCGGCATGCTCATCGGGGCGCTGGACGTGGGGCAGACCGAGGCACTGCTGCGGCTGCGCGCGTACGCATTCGCCCACGACATGACCGCAGCCGACACGGCCTGGGCGATCCTGGAGGGACGGGTCTCCCTGGACCCGGACGACTGGCTCGAGCCGGGTGGCCCTCGAAGGGAGCCCGGATGAGCGACTCCCGCGAGCGGGACATCACCGGTTCGTTCGTCCGGCTGGCCAGCAGCCTGGCCAAGGGCCACGACGTCGTCGACCTGCTGAGCGAGCTGACGGAGGACTGCGCGCACCTGCTCGGCATCGCGTCGGCCGGCTTGCTCCTGGCCGACGATCGCGGGGTGCTGCACGTCATGGCGGCGTCGACGGAGCGCACGCGGCAGCTCGAGGTCTTCCAGGTGCAGCGCGCCGACGGCCCGTGCCGGGACTGCTACCTCGACGGCGCCCCGGTCAGCGCGCCGGATCTGCGCACCGAGGCGGAGCGCTGGCCGCAGTTCGCTCCGGCCGCGCTCGGGGCCGGCTTCGCCAGCGTCCACGCGCTGCCGATGCGTCTGCGCGACCAGGTCCTCGGGGCCCTCGGCCTGTTCGGGACGTCCCCGGGGGCGCTGGACCCCGACGACCTGTCGCTCGGTCAGGCGCTCGCCGACGTCGCGAGCGTCGCGATCGTGCAGGACAAGGTGAAGTCCGACCAGCGCACCGTGAACGAGCAGCTGCAGGCGGCGCTGCAGAGCCGGATCGTCCTCGAGCAGGCGAAGGGGGTCCTCGCCCAGAAGGGGTCGCTGCAGATGGACGAGGCCTTCGCGGCGCTGCGGCGGTACGCCCGCGACCACAACCTGCGGCTGACCGCCGTCGCGGAGGCGGTGGTGACGCGTGCGCTGCCCGCCCAGCAGTTGCTCGCGCACGCCCGGGGCGCCGGCCGGAGCTGACCTGGCCGTCGCGGCGTCCGTCCGGTCGCCGTCGTCCGCCGAGCGGTGCTCGTCGGGCCGCTCGGGTCAGCCGAGCGAAGCCGTCATGGAGATGCTCTCCTCGGAGACCGTCGTGCACTCCAGCGTCAGGGGACCGGCCTCGACCGACTCGCCCTCCGCGCAGGTCACGGTCCTGTTGCCGACCGCGATGGTGGCCTCGCCGTCCTGGACGCCCTCGTAGGCCAGCCGCGTGCCGAGCACCTCGACCTCCGCGGCGTCGGGACTCAGGGACACGGTGCAGGAGGTCCCGGAGCAGTCCACGTCCGCGTTGGCGTCCTCAGCGGCCGACGCCGCCGCGGAGGTGGCCGACTCGACCCCCTCGCTGGCGCTCGGGAGGACCGATGAGCCGGTGTTCTCCTCGGCGCCCGAGCACGCGGCCAGGGGAGCGATGAGGAGGCCGCCGGCGAGGACGATCGCTGATCTTCGGCTGTGTCTGGTACCCATGGTTCCAGGCTAGGGTGATCCAGGTCACAGGAGCGGCCGTCGAGGGCAATCGCCACACACCTGTCATCAACCCTGACCGGGGGTGCGGGAGGGGTTCCGCGGGGGTCATGGCTCGACGAGCAACCCGTCGCCACCGGCCTCGATCTCGAAGGCCGTCTCGCCGGTGGTGATCCCCTCGATCCGCTGACCGAAGGGCAGCGGGTCCATGGGCACCAGGAAGGTGAACCGCTGGCGCAGGAGGGCCTGGCCGGCCGCGTCGAGGACGGTGCCCGTCTCCAGCCCCGTCGGCCGGACCGACAGGCTGCCGTCGTCGGCGCCGACGACGACACGGGACGACGCCGACACCTCCCGGCCGAAGACCTCCACCGTCCCGGTCAGCAGCACCTCGCCGGCAGGGGCGCTCTCGACCCTGACCGGTCGCCCGGTGGCGTCGAGGTAGTGGTTGAGGTCCTCGAACGTGAGGGTGGCGCGCTCCTCGCTCTCCTCGATGTAGATCGGGACGACGTCCTGCCCGACGAGGTCGGCGAAGGAGACGTGCACGCCGCTGAGGTCCGCCGTCATGCGCTCGAGCCGCAGCGGGCCCGAGCGCAGGTCCTCGACGGCGATCTCCACGTGCTCGTACCGGCCGCTGAGCACCTGCGGCAGGAAGAAGGTGCCGTGGACCTCGACCGCCGGGAGCTCCAGCACGCCGGTGAGCGCCTGGACCTGCCTGGCCACATAGCTCTCCGCGGTCCACCGGGCGAGGGCGTCGGCGCCCCACAGCAGCAGGGCCGTGCCCAGCAGGACGCTGGCGGCGAGCACCGCGGTCGAGATCCGGATCCGGAGGGCCGAGAGGACGTTCATCGCCTCGTCACCTCGGCCAGCTCGAGCGCCTCACCGCTGCCGGTGCTGCCACTCGGGTCGCGGGCCGCTGCCAGGGCGGTGCGCCGCAGCTCGTCGGCGGACACGGTCTCGGTGCGCACCCTCCGGCTCGGCCAGCTCGCGGCGCGACCGAGCAGCACGAGTACGGCGGGTGTGAGCACCGGCCGGATGAGGAAGGTGTCCAGGAGCAGGCCGACCGCCATGGTGAAGGCCACCTGTCGGAAGGTGTCCAGCGGGATGATCCCGACCATGGCGAAGGTGGTGGCCAGGATGAGGCCCGCGGCGCTGATCGCCCGGGCGGTGCTCGGCATCGCGACGGCGATGGCCCGGCTGAGCGGGAGCCGGCGGGCCGCCTCCCAGATGGAGCCGACCGCGAAGACGTTGTAGTCCGAGCCGAGGGCCACCAGCAGCACCGCCGTCGCGAACGGTGCGTAGAAGGTGATCCCGGGGTCGCCGAGCAGGTACTGGAACACGACCACGGTCAGCCCCAGGGCCGCCGCCACACCCAGCGCGCTGGTGATCAGCAGGGCGATCGGTGCCAGCAGCGCGCGCAGGTAGGCGACGAGGATGACCAGCTCGACCGCCAGCGCCGCCAGCAGCGTCAGTCGCAGGTTGTCCTCGGTCAGCTCGGCCAGCTCCCCGGCGATCGCGGTCTGGCCGGTGAGGGAGACGGTCGCGTCGCCGAGGCCGGCCTCGGCGGCGAGCACCCCGAGCCGGGAGTCCAGTGCCCGGAGGTCGTCGATGGCCGGCGCGGCGAGCGGGTCGCTGTCCAGGATCACCACGAAACGCGCCGTGTCCCCGTCGGCGGAGAAGACGACGCCGTAGTTGTCGGGAAGCGGGTTCTGGGCGGGACCGAGCACCTCCGCCACCCCGGGCTGGGCGGCGATGGCGTCCTGCAGCCGTGCGAGGTCGTCGCGACGGTCGGCGACCCCTGGCTCCTCCACGAGGATCTCGGTGGGCGCCTCCACGCCGCGGAGCCCGGCCTCCTCCAGGACCTCTGCCCCGCGGGCCACCGGGTCGCCCGCGGGCAGGCCTCCGGTGAACGACAGGTCCAGGCGGAGGCTCGTCAGGGGCAGTGCGGCGAGCGCGAGGAACGCCACGCTGAGCGCGGCGGCGACCGCGGCCCCACGCCGGTCGACGATGATCCGGACGAGCGTCCCCACCCCGCGCCCGGCCTTCTCCCGCGACAGACGTGAGCCGCCCGGTGCGAACAGGCGCCCCCCGAGGATCGCCATCAACGCCGGCACGAGGGTGAGCGAGACCAGCACCCCCACGACCACGGTGAGCGACAGCGCGGGGCCGAACGCCCGGAACAGCTCGAAGTCGGCCGCGAGCAGCGCCGCAGTCCCCGCGGCGACCGTGATGCCGGCGACGGCGATGATGGGCGCCTCGACCCGGGTGGCCTCGCGGGCGGCCGCCAGCCGGGGGCGACCCCGCTCGAGCTGCTGGCGCATGCCGGAGAAGAAGAGGACGCAGTAGTCGGTGATGACGCCGATGAGCAGGGCGGCGATCAGCGGTTGCAACTGGTCGGGCAGCGCGAAGCCGAGTGACGAGGCCAGCAGCCCCAGGCTCCGGATCGCGACCAGGTAGCCCAGGCCTGCGGTGAGGAGGACGACGAAGGGTGCGACGACGGAGCGGAAGGCCAGGCCGACCACCATCGCGATCAGCACCAGCGTCGCGATCTCGAAGATGTGGATGCGGGACTGCAGGTAGAACGCCTGCCGCACCTGGGCTGGGACCACGCCGGTGACGTAGGTCTGCACGGACGGCTGGTTGTCGAAGTGCGCCGCGTACTGCTGGGCTAGCGCTGCGGTGGCGTTGAGCGACGTCCCGCCGGTGACGTACAGGTAGGTGACCGCCGTCGTGGGTGACGAGGTGGGGATGGGGATGGCGGCCACGATGTTGCCGTCGCCCGACGGCGCGGTGCCGTCGAGGTAGGCCTCGGTGTAGGTGAGCGCCCACAGTGCGATGTCGGCGCGGGTGAGGACGCTCAGGCCGTCGGGGTCGTGGACGACCACGGAGGTCTCGGACAGCACCGGTACGCGGAACGACGCCAGGCTGCGCGCCTGGGTGGCCACCGCTTCGCTCTCGGCCGGCAGCAGGCTGCCGATCCGGCCGCCGCCTCCTCCGCCGGAGGTCGGCAGGGCCATGGAGACGACGACGGTGGCGAGGATCCAGCCGACGACCACGAACCACCGACCGGTCACCACCGCCGAGCGGTAGCCACGCGCGAGGCCGGCGAGAGGCGAGGAGCGCGCCGGTCGGGGCCCGGGGGTGGTCATGCCTGCGACCGAGCTCTGCTCTCGGGCACCCGCACCTGGGCCTCCCCGCCGGGCCGCCGTCTGGCCGCCGCACTGGCAGGGTAAGGGCCCCGACGAGACGCCGCTCGACGCGAGGAGCGCCCATGTCCGAGCAAGGCACCAGGTCACCGGAGACAGGCGGCGTACTGCGTCGGGCACTGCGCTGGTGGGCGCTCACGGGAGTTTTCCTCCTGGGACTGGTCATCGGCGCGGTCACCATCGCCCTGCTGGCCGGGCGAACGCCGGTGCCACCGAGCGCCGCTCCTGGCGCCGCCGGGACGTCCGCCCCGGGAGGGCCGGCGGCAGCGACGCCCGGCTCGCCGGCAGGCGTCACCGGGGAACTGGCGGTGAACGCCGCCTGCCTGCGGGCGATCAACGCCGCGCAGGACACCGTGGAGGTCGTCGACGACATCGGCGAGGCCATCGCCGAGATCAACGCGGCTCGCCTCGACGAGGTCGTCCGACGGCTGCAACCGCTCCAGGAACGGTTGCAGGTGAACATCGAGGACTGCCAGGTCGTGGGTCAGCTGCCGACCCGGTCGCCCGGGGAGGGCCCCGCCGCCCCCGGGAGCCCGGGTGCGTCGGAGGCCCCGGCGTCACCGACCGACTGACCCCGGCCGCGGCGCTGCGACCGGCCCGTACGCTGGATCCTCGTGAGCCTCACCATCGGGATCGTCGGCCTGCCCAACGTCGGCAAGTCCACGCTGTTCAACGCGCTGACCAAGAACGACGTCCTGGCGGCCAACTACCCGTTCGCGACGATCGAGCCGAACGTGGGCGTGGTGGGCGTGCCCGACCCGCGGCTGGCCACGCTGGCCGGGATCTTCGGCAGCCAGAAGATCATCCCGGCGACGGTCTCCTTCGTCGACATCGCCGGCATCGTCCGCGGCGCCAGCGAGGGTGCCGGCATGGGCAACAAGTTCCTCGCCAACATCCGCGAGAGCGACGCGATCTGCCAGGTCATCCGGGTCTTCACCGACCCCGACGTCGTGCACGTCGAGGGCAAGGTCAGCCCGGCCGACGACATCGAGACCATCAACACCGAGCTCGTGCTGGCCGACATGCAGACGCTGGAGAAGGCCGTCCCGCGGCTGGAGAAGGAAGCCAAGAAGGACAAGGAGCGCGCCGGGCTGCTGTCCGCCGCGCAGGCCGCGCAGAAGATCCTCGACGAGGGGCGCACCCTGTTCGCCGCCGGCGTGGACCCCGAGCCGCTGCGCGAGCTGAGCCTCATGACGACCAAGCCGTTCCTGTACGTCTTCAACGTCGACGCCGACGAGCTGGCCAACACCGAGCTGCTCGACGAGCTGCGCGGCCTGGTCGCGCCGGCCGAGGCGATCTTCCTGGACGCGCAGACCGAGTCCGAGCTGATCGAGCTGCCCGCCGAGGAGGCGGCCGAGCTGCTGGCCTCCATCGGCCAGGACGAGCCGGGCCTGGACCAGCTGGCCAAGGTCGGCTTCCGCACCCTCGGACTGCAGACCTACCTGACCGCCGGCCCCAAGGAGTCGCGCGCCTGGACCATCCCGGTCGGGGCGACCGCACCGCAGGCCGCCGGTGTCATCCACACCGACTTCCAGCGTGGCTTCATCAAGGCCGAGATCGTCAGCTTCGACCAGCTGGTCGAAGCGGGCTCCATGGCCGAGGCCAAGTCCAAGGGCTGGGTCCGCATGGAGGGCAAGGAGTACGTCATGGCCGATGGCGACGTCGTGGAGTTCCGCTTCAACGTCTGACGGCTGCTGAAGCCGCTGGTCAGGCGCTTGTCAGCGTCGTCCGGTCCGCAGAGAGTCCGCAGAAAAGTCGAGTGCTGCGGACATGAGACCGTCCGTGGCGGCTCGGGTGCGGTCCTCCGCGTCGGGCCACAGGTGTCCATAGGTGTTCAGCGTCGTGGTCGCCGAGGCGTGCCCGAGGGCGCGCTGCACGGTGACGACGTCGCATCCGGAGGCGATGAGCCCGGAGGCGAAGAAGTGCCGCAGGACGTGCAGCCGCAAGCCCGTCAGGCCGGCTGCTGACGTCGCCTTGCGCCAAAGGTGGCCGACGGTGTTCTGGTGTGGCGGGGTGCCGGTCGGGGTGGGGAAGAGCCAGCGTTCCGGACCGCCGCCGGCCAGGTGCTGCTCCACGTGCCCGGCGAGCAGGGTGAGGAGTCGGTCGGGGACGACGATCGTCCGTTCCGAGCCGTGCTTGGGTGCCCGCAGTTCGACCGTGCCGCCGGGTCCTCGCTGGACTTGCCGGCTGATGACCACTCGGCGCCGGAGGAAGGCGACGTCGCCGATTTGCAGCGCAGCCGCCTCGCCGAGTCGGAGGCCGCCGAAGGCGCAGATGGCGATGTACGCGGCGAACCGGTCGTCGGCTGCGGTGAGCAGTGCGCCGACCTGGGGCGGCGTGGGGATGCTCATGGCGTGTTCGCGGCGCCGGCGGCGGGGGAGTGTCACCCCGTCGCTGGGGTCGGTGGCGATCACCCGGTCGCGGACGGCGCCGCGCAGCACCGCGCGCACGTTCTGCACCCGGGTGTGGACGGTGCCCGGGGCCAGGCCGGCCGCGGTCATCTACTTGACCCACGACTCGACGTGCGACCGGCGGAGCAGGCGGAGCTCGACATCGGTGAAGGTCGCCGTTCGCACCGCGAGACTCATGGCCAGCTCGGTGCCGGGAGCCCACACCTGACGGGCGGCCCAGACGGCGTAGAACGCCGAGAGGGTGATCCGGCCGGCCTTGGGGTCGACGTAGGTGCCGGTGACGACGGTGGCGGTGACCTCGTCCAGCCAGCGTTGGGCGTCGGCCTTCCGCTTGAAGTGCCGGGCGTGCTCCTTGCCGTCGGCGTCGCGGTACCGGGGGCGGTACGTGCCGTCGGGGCGCCGCGCGATGCTCGCCATGTCTCTCCTCGATCGCCGGAGTGCCGCCCCGGAGCCAGCCTGCCGCGAGTGGACGACAGTGCGCTACGCCGTAGGCCGGCTCCTGTGGATCACCGGTCGCTGTTCGCGACCTTGCTCTGCCACCAGCGGTCGCACTCAGCCTCGTCGTAGAGCACGCGGCGGCCGACGCGCACCCCGGCGGGGCCGATGCCGATGTGGCGCCAGTAGCGGACGGTGGCCGGGCTGGTGCGGAACCGGTCGGCCACCTCCTCGGTGGTCAGCAGTCGGACGACCATGGCTTCTCCTCGTCGTTCGCGGTCGGACACGCACCCGTCATGAGGGAGAAGGCGCCAAAGGGCGCCGATTGCTGTCAGGGGTGACCAAGAAACTTTCGATCCCTGATGGCTGTTCGGTCGGTCGGGGAGTGTCACCCCGGCTTGTCACCCCCTAACGGTTGGCGGACCCGGGAACGTCAGCGGTGTCGAAGGCGGCGTTTGAAGGCAGCCAGCGCCTCGTCGAGTGCGGGGGCCAGGCCCGGTAGATCCCGGTCGTAGACGACGCCGCGGTCGAGCTGGCGGCTCAGCTCTCCGAGGAGGTCGATCCAGGCATCGCGCCGAGGCGTCGTTGCGACCGGTGCCGCTGCTGGGGTGACGACGATCCGCTCGACGATCTGGACGGCGGCGCGACCGGAGGCCGCCGCTCGGGACTGCTCCCATGCTCGGTGCCGGCAGGTCGCCGAACACCACTTCGGGATCGGTCCCCGCGACCGAAGGGTGATCGGTCCGCCGCACCACCCGCATGTCATCGCGGAGGCCCGTCGTGCCTGGCTCGCTGGCGAGTGCGGGACCGGGGCCTCGGAGGCTTGCTGCTCCGGCTCGGACGCTTGTTTCGGCTGTCGCCGTCGTCGACGTTCCCGCTCCCGCTGCCGAGCGCGGTGCTCACTGCTTCCCTTGCTGCCCATGGGCTTGAGCGTCCGAGGAGACGTTCGCCTACCTGTCACCACGAATGGGGCCGCCTTGATGCACCAGGTGTGTCGCCTCGTGTTCCTGCGGATCCAGCGTTGAGGGCCTCGCGTCACCGGGCCGCGGCGACTCGAACATTTTGGTGGTGGCGGCACGTGGTGGGCGGTGTCCCTGGAGGCCGGGCGAGCGAGACGCCTGCAGTGCCAGCCGCTTTGGTCGTACCGATCCCGCAAGATGCGCCGCGCAGTCCTCGAACCCGGCCGAGCGGTTCGCCTCGACCTCAGGCGCGGACTGCCGAAGCACTCATCGGAAGCCTTGCTGGCCTCCCCGTAGAGTCAAACTGACCCACTGGCAGCGGAGGCAACGTGGCGCGATCGGACTTGCTCATCGACCTGGTCGATGCGCAGCGCCGTGGCGACGGCTCACGGTTCCGTCTCCTAGTCGAGACGATCATCGCGGAGGAGCGCAGCAACCAGCACCATCTGGTTGCCGATCGTCTATCAGAGCTCATCACGACGTCTGGCTCGACGGAGCTGCTGGCGAGGGACGACAGCGCGCGTCCTGTGGCCGACCTGCTACATGAGGTTGTGCCCCGACGCAGGCTCTCTGCCCTACAGCTCGATGGCCATGTGGCGGCGGCGGCTGGCGAGCTAATTGAGGAACACCACCGAGCGGAACTTCTCCGGAGCCACGGCATAGAGCCGCGGAACCGAGTGCTCTTGGAGGGGCCCCCCGGCAATGGCAAGACGTCCCTGGCTGAGGCGATCGCCGCCGAGTGCATGCTGCCCTTCTACGCCGTGCGCTACGAGGGCATCGTGTCGAGTTTCCTGGGGGAGACCACCAGTCGACTGGACCACGTTTTCGAGTTCGTCCGTACCCGACGGTGCGTGTTGTTCTTCGACGAGTTCGACACGATCGCCAAGGAGCGGGCGGACAACCACGAGACGGGCGAGATCAAGCGAGTGGTCTCGACTCTCCTGCTGCAGATCGACAGGTTGCCCCCGCACGTGATTGTCGTCTGTGCGACCAACCATGGAGAGTTGCTCGACCGTGCGGCCTGGCGCCGCTTCCAGCTTCGACTGGCGCTAGAAGCGCCTTCCCGGGCTGAGGCGACGGCGTTCCTTGAATCGATGCGCGCTCGCTTGGGAGGCGACCTTGGGTTGGCGCCTCGCACGCTGGCTGATCGCCTGAAAGGGGCCAGTTACGCCGAACTCGAGCAGTTCGCACAGGACATCCGGCGTCGGTACGTCCTGGCGCTGCCCGACAGCGACCTCGGCGGCATCGTCCGGACCCGGCTTGAGCAATGGCGCAGCCAGGCCCACCAGTGACTGATCCACGTCCACTGCTGTCCTTCGGCGGTCCAGACGCCAGTCCCATCCCCCCGCTTCCGGACGGTTCACGCTCGGTCCCACCCAGCCCGCGTGGGCCTGGGCCGGCGCGACAGGGCGCTCGCCTCACTCCACAGTTCGACGCGCTTCAGGACGCCATGCAAGCCGGCCGGGCCGCCTTGAGCAGAACCGCCAGCGACCCAGATCCCGAATTGGTCGTTGTCTTCGATCTAGCCGGCAGCGTGGAGGAGTTCGCCCGCGCTGTGAGCGGAGTGCCCGGGCTCGAGTTCCTCGCTGAGCACGAGGAGGAGGACGTCGACCCCGACGCCGACTTCCACATGGTCAGCAAAGACGGCCGCACCGACAAGGCCGTCCCCGAGTCCCTCTACATGATCATGACCAACGCGCGCGCGGTCACTCAACTCATCGCACTCTTCCACCGCTGGGAGGCGGACCCCGAGGAGAAGTTCGCCCGGGGACTCAACCCGTTGCGGAGAGTATTTGCACTGCTGCGGGAGATCCGGCGCTGGGGCCCCGAAGACCGCGTCCGGGAAACGGGTCTCTTGGAGGACTGGGCGGACACGCTCCAAGCTATCGGCGGGGCCCGGAGCAGCGTCCGCATCGAGATCGAGCTTTGGTTCCGTGCGGATCCGGCCCGGCGAGCCGCCGCCCAGTCCGAGGTGGCACGCCTGATTGGAAACGCCGGCGGCACCGTCGTGCACACTTCCACGATTGCCAGCATTGACTACCACGGTGTGCTCGCCGACCTGCCCCACCGGGAGGTCCAGGCAGTGCTCACTGACGGGCCTCACGCCATCGAGTTACTCACGACGGACGCGATCATGTTCGTTGCACCTGCTCAACCGATGGCGATCCCTGGCCTGGAGCTTGCGGCCGATACTCCTGCGCCGGCCGTCGCCGATGGGCCTGTGGGCGACGCGCCGCGGGTCGCGCTACTCGACGGAGTTCCACTCGCCAACCACAGCTCGCTCGCAGGTCGATTAGTACTAGATGACCCGGACAACATCGCGGCCCGCTACGTCAGCTCACAGCAGCAGCACGGGACGGCTATGGCGTCCCTGATCGTCCACGGCGACCTGGGAAGGCCACGGGCGCCGCTGTCGGCAAGGCTGTACGTCCGCCCCATCTTCGAGCCCCACCCGAGCGGCAACGGCGAGACGGTGATCCAAGACCAGCTGCAGGTTGACCTCGTCCACCGTGCGTTTCACCGAATGTTCGAGGGCGATGGTGACCAACCACCAGCGGCCCCCAGCGTGCGGATCGTCAACTTGTCCATCGGGGATCCCGCCCGCGTCTTCGTGCGCCGGCTAAGCCCCATGGCGAAGCTACTGGACTGGCTGGCCCACCGCTACAACCTTCTCGTGCTCGTAAGCGCGGGCAATCATCCCATCGCCACAACCGTGCCAACCGACGCGATCTCCGACCCTGGCTCGCTGGGACGGGTGCTCGTTGCCGACGGGCGGGATCGAGCGCTCCATCGCCGCTTGCTGGCGCCGGCCGAGGCAGTCAACGTGGTCACCGTCGGGGCCCTACATGCGGATGCATGGTCCGGCGACCTGCCAGACACCGTCCTTGACGGGTTGGAAGACGGCATGCCCGCGCTGTATAGCGCCGTCGGTTTCGGATATCGCCGCTCAGTCAAGCCAGAGGTTCTGCTGCCGGGCGGCCGCAGTCTTTTCCAGCGGCCGCCTGCGGTCACGTCCACCACGGTTCCGCTTTCACCAGCCAGGACCAGCGCCCGTGGGCCGGGCATGCTCGTCGCCGCCCCAGGTCGCGATCGGGACGCCACGGCGTACTTGTATGGCACGAGCAACGCCACAGCACTGGCGAGCCGATCCGCCAGTCACATCTTTGATGTTCTCGCAGGACTCCCCGACCGAGCAGGCGAGTTCCCATTTCCTGATGCGCAGTACCACCCCGTGCTGGCCAAGACACTGCTGGTCCATGCCGCGACGTGGGGCGCGCTGAGCACGGCGTTGCGGGACGCATTGGACCTGGAGACCAGTACCGAGCGGCGAGACATCACCCAGATGCTCGGCTACGGCGCTGTCGATCCCCACCACGTCGCTTCAGCCAGCCGCACACGTGTGGTGCTGCTTGGAGCCGGGTCCATCACCAAGGACCAACGACACCGGTTCAGTTTCCCAATGCCGCCCGCATTAGCAGCCACCACCGAGTGGCGCCGGCTGACAGTCACCCTTGGCTGGCTGTCCCCGGTCAACACCCGTACGCAGCGGCACCGCATGGCTCGGCTCTTCTTCCAGCCGCCACAGACAGAGCTGGGCGTGAAGCGCGTCCAGGCCCAGCACCAGACCGTGCGCAAGGGAACGGTGCAGCACGAGGTTCTCGAAGGTGCGGCTGCAGTCGCCTTCGCCGCGGGTGACGCGCTCACGGTCGACGTTGACTGTCGCGTGGACGCCGGCAGGCTCGATGCGCCGGTTCGGTACGGACTTGCCGTCTCTCTGGAGGTAGCGGCCACCGTGCAGGCAGACATCCACGCCCAGGTCCGGGAACAGCTCCAGGCTCGGCTTCGCCAGCGGGCCGCTGCACAAGTTACCGCAGTGCGTGGGTGACCACCTTCGGACTAACCGTTCTTGCCACCGCTTCCTCCGCTCGCTCAGCTGGTCGACCCGCCGGGCGCGCTCGTGTGAGTGGTCGTGAGGGTTCCCGCGACGCCCGCATGGAAGTGCCCGGCGGGAGCGTGGCGTCGCGCTGCTGCGCGCGGCGCAGCGTTCTAAACTGACCGATGACCACGCCAGCGCCCCCCAGCGACGCGCAGGACCCAGCAGCCGTCCCGGCTCTCGGTGGCCTCGCTGCTGGCTACGAGCACTTTTTGGAACAGCGCGGGGACGCGTTCGCCGCCGACTGGGTGGAGACGACTGTCGTGCTCGACACGAACGTCTTGCTCAACCTGTACCGGAGCCCGGACGCGGCTCGCGAGGAGCTGCTGGTCGCGCTTGAGGGGATAGCCTCCTCGCTGTTCATGCCGGCTCAGGTCCAGCGCGAGTTCTGGCGCCACCGCGATTCGGTGCTGCGGGAGAACGCCGCGCTGGACGAAGTGGCGAACGAGCTGCGCAGAATGCTGCGGGACGCGAAGAAGTCTTTGACCCGGCTCGGTCAGGGCAAGATCGGAGCCGCTCCCGCGAAGGACCTCACCGAACAGCTCGAGTCGACGCTCGAGGACGTGATCAAGGCCGCGTCCGGACATCAGCCGACGTTCAACTGGAGGACGGCGCTGAGCGCGCCCGAGCACGACACCGTCCTGTCGAGGCTGACCGAGCTCTACAACGGTCGAGTCGGCGCGGCGTACGGGCCGACGGAGTTCGCGGCTGCTGTCACGGAGGCGACCAGCCGGTTCCGGCGTCGCGTGCCGCCCGGGTACGAGGACGCGCATAAAGCTGAGCACGAGGAGGAGGGCGCCGGTGACTACCTCCTCTGGCGGCAGACCATCGAGCACGCCAGGCGGGCCGGCAAGGACGTCGTCATCGTCACGCAGGACGCTAAGCAGGACTGGTGGCGGCTCGACGCTCGCAACGAGCCGATCAACGCGCGCTTCGAGCTCGTCGACGAAATGCGTCGCGAGGCTGGTGTGGGCGCGCGGCTCGTCCTCACGGCCGACTTCCTCAAGGCGCTCGGCGAGACCACGGACTCGCCGGTGAGCGAGCGGACGGTTGACCAGGTAGACGAGCTCGACACGGCCGACGCGGCGGGCGACGAGCCGGTGGGCGGGAGCTGGACCCGGGCCATGCTCGATGCGCTGCAGGACCGTCTCCGCGAGAACGGTTACGAGGACCGGGCGCTGGTCATCGAGCGGGGCATCGATTCGCCCACCGGCCTGCTGAGCCGCGCGGACGTCCTGGGGCTGCTCGGCCGTCCGGCCGACGCGAAGTTGACCGGCTTCACGCGCCCCATCGCCAGGGCGACCAGGCAGCTCATCGCCGAGGGTGTTCTGCCGCCTGTGGCGGCGCCTGCCCTGCGGCCCGAGTACGACGGACCGGGCAAGGCGGTCAGGTTCTCCGCGCCGGAACTTGTCGAAGAACGACCGTCTGCCGACAGCACCGACCGTTGAGCACGGCTCCAAGGCGGCGTGTTGACCAAGCCGGCGCCTGAGACGCCCGGGCGACGACTGCACGGTGCCGGTCGCGCCCGGCCGGCGTTCCCGGCCGGGCAGCTCATGAAGGCGGGCCGGCGAGCACCTGCACGACTGGCCGCTCGGCCAACGTTCCTGCCTAACCCGCGCGGAGTCACGGCGTTGAGCGCGGCCAACGTTCCGAGCCTCTTCTACCTCCGAGCCACACCTGGGCGGACCTGACGTCCCGGACGGGCGTCAGCCGGCCGGAGTCTGACCGACCAGCTCCTACGCATCGAGGTGCCGCGGCCAGGCAGCCGGCAACGGACAGCTCGGTCAGTCTGCAGCAAGTCCGCAGGACGTTCACTTTCGCCCCTGAACGACCATGCGCGTCCAACTGTAAAACGGCTGCTCAGAGGGCGTTGTCAACGCCAGCTGTTCAAGATCGAACACCCCGGATTCGTTCCGCGACGACGTCGTGAGCGTCGCCCGCAACCGCGAGCCGGGCACCCGCGATGGACCGGCCGACGATCCGGTTGGAGTGCACGTCTTTGCCTGGTGCGACACGATGAGCCGGTGATGCCAGTGGACGATCCGCTCACCTTCTCGGACCCGGCGTATGACGCAGCAGCAGATGCGTACAACGAAAACCTCGCTCCGCCGGCCTGGTTCTATCCACTGGTTGGCGAGGTGGCCTCCGACACGGTATTGCTTGAACTCTGCATGACCGAGGCCGCCCTTGAGCTCACACGGACTGAGGGTGACGCGCGTGAACTGATCAGAAGCTCAGAAAGCATGCTGGCGATCATCAAGGCCGCAAAGGACCTCAACGATCAGTTCGATGCTCTCGTGCCGCGTTTCCATACCGCTCGAGAGGATCGGAACAGAATCGTGCACGCACTGCTCTCGTGGAGGGAAGCTGATGGCAACGAAGCTGATTACTGGATTCAGCACCATCCGAAGACCAAGAGGGAAATAGTCCTACCGACGGACGAGGCGCCTAGGTCGATGACTGACGCTCTCAGGAGAATTAAAGATGTCACGCAGCAGGCGGACGAGTTGACCATCGCTCTCCGCGCGTCCGACTCGGCAGGCCAATCCCCAAACCCGTGGTGATGCCAAACTTGTAGTGGCGCCAGGTTCCGGACTCGGATGCGTTGATGACCGCGACGCGGGTCCTCCGGTCATCGCCTGTCCACCGGGTCTGGCCGCGGCCGCCGGCGCGAGTCAGCGGCCGCGGCGATGTGGTCGTCAGCGGGTGCCGTGGTAGGTGAACGACGCGGCGGTGTCCGGCTGGAACACCGCCCTGGGCACGGTGCCGTTGCGAGTGAGCACGGGGTCGTTGGGGATGTACCAGTACCCCTCGAAGCTCGCGGAGGAGACAACGATGCGATCGCCGAGGAGCACGTGCTGCTCGACCTTGATCTTGGTGTCCTCGAAGCGGCCCAGGGCCGCCTCCAGCACTACCTCGTAGGGCACATCGATGAAGGTGGTGGAGGGTGTCTTGCTCGGGAGTGTGTGCACGGCTAGGACGATCCTCACGATCGGCACTAACGTCGCCCTCTCACGCCAGCTCGCCTCGCCCGCCGGTGGGAGTCCGGTCAGACAGCAGCCGGTACCCGACCCAGGAGTCCTCGGGCGCCAGCGGTGGGGGCTGCGCCGCGGAGGCGGCGGCATCGGGCACCACGTCCCCGCGAAACCACCAGCTGACGGTCAAGTCCGCTGGCGTGGTGTGTGACGGCTTCCGCGTGATCTTCGGTTCGGTCAGGCGCTGAGCGCCGGAATGT
>NZ_JAAGWG010000034.1 GCF_010682065.1 Blastococcus saxobsidens | reverse complement strand
CCCGCCCAGCCTCGACCACGCAGGCCCCGAGATTGGGAGACACGCCCTAGGCCCCGCCCCCGGCCCGACCGGCTAGAGCCGGGCCAGTTCGGCGGCGAGGTCGTCCAGCCCGAGCGAGCCCTGCGACAGTGCGGCCATGTGCCAGGCCTTGAGGTCGAAGTCCGCGCCGCGGGCCCGCTGCGCCGCCTCCCGGCCCTCGCGCCACGCCCGCTCCCCGAGCTTGTAGCTGATCGCCTGCCCCGGCATGCCCAGGTAGCGCACCAGCTCGCTGTCGAGGAAGGCGACGTCGGCGCCGGAGTGCTCGCCGAGGAACGCGCGGGCCAGCTCCGGCGTCCACGGCCGGCCCCGGTGCTCGGCCAGCACGCCCTCGGCGTCGTCGGGCACCGGCAGCTCCAGGTGCATGCCGATGTCGATGACGACCCGGATCGAGCGCAGCTGCTGCGCGTCGAGGAAGCCCAGCCGCTCGCCGGGGTCCGGGAAGTAGCCCAGCTCGTCCATCAGCCGCTCCGCGTACAGCGCCCAGCCCTCGACGTTGGCGCCGACCGAGCCCACCGACGTCTGGTACGTGGAGAGCTCACCGGAGACCAGCGCCCACTGGGCCAGCTGCAGGTGGTGGCCGGGGACGCCCTCGTGGTACCAGATCGACACCAGGTCCCAGAGCGGGAAGCGGGTGCGTCCGAGGGTCGGCAGCCAGGTGCGGCCCGGCCGGGAGAAGTCCTGGGCCGGGCGGGTGTAGTACGGCGCCGCGGCGCTGCCGGGCGGGGCGATCATCGCCTCCACCCGCTTCACCGGCTCCGCGAGGTCGAAGTGCGTGCCGTCCAGCGCGACGATCGCGTCGTCCATCATCTGCTGCAGCCGCTCGCGGATCGCCTCCACGCCCTCGACCGCGGGGCCGTTGACGCCGAGCCAGCGCATCGCCTCCATCGGGCCGGCAGGACGGGAACCAGCCCCCGGCAGCACCTTCTCCGCCTCGACCCGCTGCTCGGCGAGGATCCGCCGGTGCTCGGCCCAGCCCCACGCGTAGGCCTCCTCCAGCCCCGTCCCGGCCCCGAGATCGGAGCCGGTCCACCGCCGCGCGGCGACGGCGTAGCGGTCCCGGCCGACGGCGTCCGGCGTGCCCTCGGCCAGCGGGGCGTACTCGTCGCGCAGGAAGTCCCGCAGCTCGGCCACCGCCGCGTCCGCCGCCTGCGCCGCGGCGTCGAGCTCCCCGCGCAGCGCCTCGGGACCGGCCGCGACGAAGCCGGCGAAGTACGGGCCGGCCAGCCACTCGTCCAGCTGGGCGACGACGGTGCGCACCTGCCGCGGCGCCACCAGCAGGCCGCGGCGGCCGCCCTCGGTCAGGGTCGCGCGGTAGCCGCGGTACGCCTCCGGCACGCGGGCCAGCCGGCGGGCCAGGACGGACCAGTCCTCCTCGCTCGCCGCCGGCATCATGGAGAACACCTGGCGGACCGAGTGGATCGGCGTGAACAGGTTGTTCAGCGACCGGAAGCCCTCCCCCGCCTCGTGCGCGGCCAGCTCGGCGCCCAGCCGCTCGCGCAGCAGGCGGGCGCAGCGGCGCTCCACCGGGTCGTCGTCCAGCGACGGGTCGGCGGCGAGCACGCGGTCCAGCTCGGCCAGCGTGACCCGGGCCAGCTGCGCCTCCGCCTCCAGCCCGGCCGGGCTGGTGTCGGGCAGCCCGTCCGCGCGCGGGCGGGTGCCCAGCGCGGTGCCCAGGGTGGGGTCGAGCTCGGTGGCGGCCTCGACGTAGCCGTCCGCGACCTGTCTCGGGGTGGTGGGGCGGGGAGACGACGGCGGGGTCGGCGGGGCGGTCATCGGATCCGCTCCAGCCGCGCCGACATGGTCGGTCGCAGTGGACCGTCGCCGACGGCGCGGTCGATGGCGTACATCAGCGCGCCCTCGACGATGCCGTACAGCCGCACCGCCCGGCTCACCTCCGGGGCGTCGGGCGTGCGGGCGACGACGTCGCTGGTCAGCTCCCAGCTGGTCGTCGTCCGCGCGGTGCCGACGTAGATCTCGACGAGCCCGTCCGGTGCGGCCACCAGCAGCTCGACGTCGTCGTTCCCGCGGGGCCGCCAGAACCCGGACTCGCGCACGTCCGGGCCGACGATCTTCCCGTCGTCGGTCAGCCGCCAGGTGCGCGACTCGTAGGCCAGGAAGCCCCGGCCGTCGTGGCTGAACCGGATCCACTGGCCGAACCGGTGGTCGCCGCTGGTCCCGGCGGCCTGCCCCTCCCCGTGCCACTCACCCAGCAGCGGCAGCACCGAGAGGATCTCCTCGGAGACCTCGGCGCCGGTGCGGACGTCGGAGGTGTCGGGCACCGGCAGCTCGGTCTCGCCGTTCATCGCCGACCTCCCTCGGGACGCCGGGACAGGCGGACCGCGCCGTAGCCGGACCCGAGCGCTGCGAGCGCCGACAGGGTGACCAGGACCCAGGCAGAAACCATGGGAACCACCGTAGTGACGCCCCCGCCGCGGCGGGGTGCCCAGGTCGGGTCGGCAGGGGCCGTCACCGGCCCGGCCGGGTGCGCAGGTAGCGACGGCGGCCGAGGGCGGCGACCACGGTGAGCGGCACCAGCACGGCGGAGGTGAGGCCGAACAGCAGGGCGTAGCGACCGTCGTCGGCCGGGCCCGCGCTCAGGGCGGCGCCCGTGGACCCGCCGAGGAACAGGCACGCGGCGAAGAGGGGCACCACCTGGGCGCGCGCCTCGGGCGCCACCGACGTGGCCCACGTCTGGAGCGTGGAGTGCATGAAGGCCCAGGCCGCGCCGAGGAGGACGCACGCCACGAGCCCACCGACGAGACCCCGGTGGACGGCGAGGACCCCGAAGCCGCCCACGCCGGCGACCCCGCCGACGACCAGCAGGGTAGGAGTCGTGAGGCGCCCGGACAGCGGGCGGACGACGCGGGTGAAGAGGAGCACGGAGATCCCGTAGGCGGCGACCACCGAGCCGGCCACGCCCGCGCCACCCGTGATGGACTCCTGCACCCCCGGTGCGATGAAGGTGAGGACGCCGGTCAGCGCCGCACCCTCCACGAAGGCCAGCACGAGGACCAGCGCCGTCCACGGCCGGCGGACCGCGGACACCAGCGTGCGGACGGGCCGGGCGGACCCGGGCACCCGCGGCAGTTCGGGCAGGGTGCGCAGCAGCACCGCCAGGACCACGCCGGCCGCCGCGGTGGCCGCGAACGCCCAGCGCCAGCTGATCAGCTCGGCCGACCACCCGGCCCCGAGCGTGCCCGCCGCCATGCCGACGGCGACCCCTGCCATGAGGTCGGCCAGCGGCTGCTGACGCCGCTCCACCGGGACCCGCGTGCCGACGTACACCAGGGTGGACGGGATGGCCGCCGCGAACAGCCCGCCGGCGATGCTGCGCAGGACGGTCAGCGCCACGACGTCCGGCGCCAGCGCGGACGCCAGTCCCACGACCCCCGCGCCGGCGAGGGTCAGCCGCAGCGTGCGCACGGTGCCCACGCGGGCGGCGACGATGCCCCACACCGGCTGCATCAGGCCGTAGGTGAGGTAGTAGACGCTGGCCACCAGCGTCACCTCGGCCACCGACACCCGGAGGTCGGCCGCGATGACCAGCAGCATCGGCGCGATCGTCGCGCGGTCCAGCGAGCTGACCAGGTTGACGCCCTGGAGCCCGCGCAGGTGGGGGCGGGCGACGCCCGGCGGAAGGTCCTGCGCCGTGTTCACCCCTGCCGCCAGCCCACCGGGCCATGATGCCTCCGGCGGTGCCGCGACCGTCGACCCCCCGGGTGCGGCGTACCCGGCAGGCGGGATGATGGGCGGCGGCGGCACTGCGGCACGGACCAGGGGGAGCGGACATCGACATGGCCGAGGACGGCCCCCAGGGGACGGCGCCGACCCCAGCGGGCCAGGCGCTGCCCGGAACGCCGTCCTGGTACTCGGTGCTCCACGACTCGAGCTTCATGTTCGCCGCCGTCTGCGAGCTCGACGGCCGGCTGCTCACCGCCAACCTGCTCGCGGTCGAGGGCCGCGGCTTCGACCGGGCGGAGCAGCTGGGCCGGAAGTTCTGGGACACCGGGTGGTGGGCCGGCAGCGCCGCGGCGCGGGAGCGGATCCGACAGTGGTGCCAGGAGGTGGCCGCGGGCGGCGAGCCCGTCCGCGCGGTCACGGAGTTCTTCCTCGCCGACGGCAGCCGGCGGATCGCCGACTTCACGCTCCAGCTGGTGCGGGAGGGCGCGCGACCGCAGTTCCTGCTGGCCACCGGCATGGACATCACCGACCGGCTGGACGGCGAGCGCACCGTCGCCGAGGCACGCGCCGCGGGGGCCGAGGCCTCCGCCCTGCGGCGGATCGCCGCCACCCGCGCCCGGGACCTGGAGGTCCTCGGGGAGACCGAGGCGAAGCTGAGCCGCGCCCTGGCGATCAGCGAGCGGGTGCTGGCCAACGTGGCCGACGGCATCTACGGCCTCGACGCCGAGGGGCGGGTCGAGTTCGTCAACCCCTCCGCCGTCCGGATGACCGGGTTCGCCGCGGAGGAGCAGCTGGGCCACGACCAGCACGGCCTCATCCACGCCCACCGTCCCGACGGCTCCCCCTACCCGCGGGAGGAGTGCCCGGTCTGGCGCGCGCTGCGCACCGGTCGCACCGTCGTCGCCGACGACGAGACGTTCTGGCGGCGCGACGGCACCGCCATGCCGGTCGAGATGATCATCGTCCCCACGCTGGAGGACGGCGTGCAGACCGGCGTCGTGGTCTCCTTCCGCGACCTCACCGAGCGCCGGGCCGCGCAGCAGCAGGCCGCCGAGCTGGCCGAGCTGTCCGCGCGCGCGGCCAGCGAGCGGGCGCTGTCGGACCGGCTGCAGCAGTCGCTGCTCACGCCCCCGCCCGCGCCGGACCACCTGCAGATCGCCGTGCGGTACCGCCCGGCCGCGCACGAGGCGCAGGTCGGGGGCGACTGGTACGACGCGTTCCTGCAGCCCGACGGCGCCACCGTGCTGGTCATCGGCGACGTCGTGGGCCACGACAGCAGCGCCGCCGCGGCCATGGGCCAGCTCCGTGGGCTGCTGCGGGCGCTCGCCTACGACTCCGACGGCAGCCCGGCCGCGGTGCTCACGCGGGCGGAGCACGCCGCCCGGGGTCTCGACGTCGCGACCATGGCGACCGGCGTGATCGCCCGGATCGAGCGCCATCCCGACGTCCCGGTCAGCGGCATGCGGCTGCTCCGGTGGAGCAACGCCGGTCACCTGCCGCCGCTGCTGCTCGCCCCCGACGGGACCGTCACCGAGCTGACCACGCGGCCGGAGCTGATGCTGGGCATCGACCCGGATGCGCCCCGCTCCGACCACGTGGCCGACCTGCCCGACCACCACACCCTGCTGCTGGTCACCGACGGCCTGGTGGAGCGGCGGGACATCGATCTCGACGAGGGCTCCGCCCGGCTGGCCGAGGCGTTGGGCGACCTGGGCGAGCGCCCGCTGGAGGAGCTGCTGGACACCGTCCTCGCCCGGCTGCTGCCCGATGCCGGTGCCGACGACGTCGCGATCGTCGCCGTCCGCACCTTTCCGGAGGACCGCCCGCGCCCCGCGGAGGCAGGTCCCAACCGGCTCCCGCCGGGCATCGACTGACCCGACCGATCACTGAGGGCCGCGACGACCCGGGCGCCGCCGCTTCCGCCGGGCGGTGGCCGGCCCCGCCGGGCCGATCGGCATCCGGGCGCGGACGCGACAGCGCCCGCCCCGGCGGTGCCGGGACGGGCGCACTGTCACCCGATGGAGCGGCCCCCCTTCAGGGCCCCGCCCTGAGCCTGCGAAGGGTGGGTGGAAGGGGGGTCCTTCAGTCGATGACGATGGTCGTCTCGTTCAGCCCGACCTCGGCGTCGAGAACCCGCTCACCCTTGCCGACGGCGGCCAGCGAGCGGACCTTCCAGGCGCCGGGGGCGGCGAAGAACCGGAACTCGCCCTCCGGGCTGGTGACCACCTCGGCGGTGAACTCGTCGGTGGAGTCCAGCAGCCGGACGTAGGCACCGGCCACCGGGGCGCCGTCGTGCCACACCGCTCCCTGGATGACCGTCTGCGTGCTCAGGTCGATCCCGGCGAGGGAACCGCCCTGCTTCGGGGCGCCGCACATGTCAGCTCACTTCTCGATCGGGACGCCGACCAGCGAGCCGTACTCGACCCAGCTGCCGTCGTAGTTCTTGACGTTCTTCTTGCCGAGGAGCTCGCTGAGCACGAACCAGGTGTGGCTGGAGCGCTCGCCGATGCGGCAGTAGGCGATGGTCTCCAAGCTGTCGTCGAAGCCCTGCTCGCCGTACAGCGCGGCCAGCTGCTCGTCGCTCTTGAAGGTGCCGTCCTCGTTGGCCGCCTTGCTCCACGGGATGTTGATCGCCGTGGGCACGTGACCGGCCCGCTGCGACTGCTCCTGCGGGAGGTGCGCCGGGGCGAGGATCTTGCCGGAGAACTCGTCGGGCGAGCGGACGTCGACGAGGTTCTTGCTGCCGATGGCGGCCACGACCTCGTCGCGGAACGCGCGGATGGAGAGGTCGGGCTCGGAGGCCTGGTACTGGGTGGCGGGCCGGTCGACGGTGTCCTTCGACAGCGGGCGTCCGTCCAGCTCCCACTTCTTGCGGCCGCCGTCCATGAGCTTCACGTCGCGGTGGCCGTAGATCTTGAAGTACCAGTAGGCGTAGGCGGCGAACCAGTTGTTGTTGCCGCCGTAGAGCACCACGGTGTCGTCGTTGCCGATGCCCTTGGCCGACAGCAGCGCCTCGAAGGCGGTCTTGTCGAGGTAGTCGCGGCGCAGCGGGTCCTGCAGGTCCTGCTTCCAGTCCAGCTTGACGGCGCCTTCGATGTGGCCGCCGTCGTAGGCGCTGGTGTCCTCGTCGACCTCGACGAAGACGATGCCGGGCGTGCCCAGGTTCTCCTGGACCCAATCGGCGGTGACGAGCACGTCGTTGCGGCTCATGGGTGGTCCTCCGGATGATCGGTGTGCGGTCGGTCGGTCAGGCGGTGCGGGACGACGCGGATCGCTCGAGCGCGGGACTCACGGGGGAAATGGGGCATCCCGACGTCGCGGAGAGCGCGTCTGGACGGTGCGGTGCCGCCCTCTACGGGGCCGGACACAGGCAGCTGCCGACGCGGCACAGGTCCACTGTGCGGCGCGAGGTCAGCAGGATGCCCACGGCGCGAGGGTAGCCGATCACGCGGGGGTGCCTCCGTGGGCGTCCACCAGGGCGGCGAGCTCTCCGAGCCCCGGTGCGCCGCTGCTGCGGTGCAGCACCCGCCCCGCGGGGTCGAGGAAGAAGAGCGTCGGCGTGACCTCCACGCCCAGCTCGCGCACCTCGCGGAGGTGGCTCTCGGCGTCGACGTGCACGGTGGCCAGGGCCGGCCGGGTGGCGCGCAGCTGGTCCAGCCGGGCCTTCGTCGCCCGGCACGGGCCGCAGAACGCCGTCGAGAACTGGACGACGGTCAGCCCGGCCTCGCCCGGGCGCACGCCCAGGCGGTCGAACACCGGGGAGCCGTCCGGGCCCTCCTCCTGCCGCCGTCCCGTCACCCCCGGCACAACCGGACCGGTCCGGGGCGCTATTCCGCCGTCAGCACGGCGTCGCGCGCCTCGACCCGGACGTCCACCCCATCGCTCGCGGGCGTGACGTCGGTGAGCTGGAGGCCGAACGGAAGCTCCAGCCGGTAGCGCAGGTCGAGGAGGTCGGCCGCCCGGCCGACCAGGGCGCGGGGGACGTCCACCCCGGCGCCGGAGGCTCGTTCCACGTCGATGACCAGTTCGTCGCCGTCCACCGACACGGTGCCGGCCGCGGTGAGCGGCAGCGAGTAGCCGAGGATCTCGACGGTCCGGGTGATCCGCAGCCCGTTCCCCTCTGGCGCCAGGGTGGTGTTGCCGCCGAGCTCTCCGGCCAGCAGCTCGTAGGACAGCGTCGCCGTGCCGTCGATGCTGTCGACCGGCACCTCCCGGACCTCGCCGGAGAGCACCGAGGACAGCGGCAGGGAGACCCCGCGCAGGGCGATGTCGGCCTCAGTCCCCTCGGGCCGGCCCAGCTGCTCGGCGGTCAGCGAGATGCGGACGTCGTCGTACCTGCCGCCGACGGCCTGGGTGAGGAACGGGAAGCCGCGGATGTCGATGTCCGGCTCGCCGGCCAGGCCGCCCTGGTCCGCGAGCTGCAGCGCCACCTGCCCCTCTGCGACGACCACCGCCACCCGGTCGACCAGCACCGCCAGGCCGGCCAGCAGCAGGAGCAGGACGGCGAGGACCTTCACAGCAGCGTCAGCAGGCCGACCGCGACCGGCGCCGCCGCGGCCATCGGCAGCACGACCTGCACCACGGTCAGCACCCAGGGCGACGAGTCGCCCGGTGCGGCGCCGGCCTCCACCACGACGTAGCTGGCGGCCACCGCCACCAGCGCGACGACGCCGGCCACCACCGCGCCGAGCAGCAGCGCGCGGAGCATCCCCAGGTCGGCGAGGTCACGGGCGGCGAAGGCCACCCCCGCGCCGGCGAGCACGGCCAGCACCAGGCCGACCAGACCGCGCGGCACGCCGTCGGCCACGCGCGGGCGCGGCAGCACCCGGTCCACCAGGTGGCCGACCGCGAGCGACACCCCGGCGGCCAGCGCGACGAGCACCAGCCGGCCCTCGTCGGACGTGCCGAGCACCAGCAGCGCCGCCAGCGCCCCGACGGCGGTCAGCAGCAGCGCCGCGCCGGCCAGCGAGTCGACCAGGGCGTGCCGCGGGGACCGCAGCATCTGCTGCAGCACCGCGGCCAGGAAGCCCACGCCCAGCACCGCCAGCAGCCCGCCGAGCACGGGGCGCTGCGGTAGGACCAGCACCAGGTCGGCGGCGACCGCCGCGGCCGTGCCGACGGTCAGCGAGGCCGTGAAGCCACGCATCCTGGCGACCAGCACCCAGGACAGCACGAGCGCCAGCTGCAGCACCAGGACGGCGGCCAGCGCCCCGACGCCGTCGAGGGCGGCAGGCAGCCCGGCCAGCAGACCGGTGGCGAGCACCGCCACCCCGGCGGCGGGCAGGTGGTGCGCCCGGTCCGGCGTCGCGGGCGGGGCGGCGGTCGAACTCACCCCCGGATCGTCTCAGAAGCCCAGCGCCCGATCCGTTCGACGAGCGGGGCCGAGGCGCTGCTCTCGGCGTGTCCGAAGCCGGGGACCACCCAGGCGGTGGCACCCGGGTCGGTGACGCCGTGCGCGACGACGAAGGTCAGCGCCGTACCGGCCGCGGCGGCCGGCACCACGAGGCCGTCGAGCTCCACCCCGTCCCCGGCCGTCACCCGCAACGGGCGGGTGCCGACGAGTTCGGGCACGTCGACGGGCACGTCGGCTATCCTGCCCTCTCACCTCGACAGCGTGGTCGCAGGTCCGGCCGACGTCCGCCGGCCACGGCCCCTGAGGAGACGACATGCGACTCGTGCTCATGACCGCCGCCCGGCAGGCGACGACCGAGGTGCTGCCCGCCCTCGGCCTGCTCGGTCACCAGGTGCGCGTGGTCGCTCCCGAGCTGTCCAGCCTGCTCGACGGCGACTCCGGCGACGTCGTGCTCGTCGACGCCCGGCACGACCTCATCCGGGCGCGCACGCTCTGCGGGCTGCTCTCCTCCACCGGCGTCGCCGCCGCACTGGTCGCCGTCCTGTCCGAGGGCGGCCTGGTCGCCCTGTCGGCCGACTGGGGCGTGGACGACGTGCTGCTCGACACCGCCGGCCCCGCCGAGGTGGACGCCCGGCTCAAGTGGGCCACCTCCCGCCGGCTGGCCGCCGCGACGCCCGCGGACGGCGCCGACGGCGGCGTGACGCAGGCCGGCGAGCTGGTCATCGACGAGCACAGCTACTCCGCGAAGCTGCGTGGCCGCGCCCTCGATCTGACCTACAAGGAGTTCGAGCTCCTCAAGTACCTCGCCCAGCACCCGGGCCGGGTCTTCTCCCGCGCCCAGCTGCTGCAGGAGATCTGGGGCTACGACTACTTCGGCGGCACCCGCACCGTCGACGTCCACGTGCGCCGGCTCCGGGCCAAGCTCGGTACCGAGCACGAGGCGCTGATCGGCACCGTGCGCAACGTCGGCTACAAGCTCGACCAGCAGGTGGCCGACGCCGCCGCCAAGGCCGCCGCCTCGGACGACAGGACCGACGCCGAACTGGTCTGATGGCGCAGGTGAGCACCGGCAGCACATCCGACGTCGACGTCCCCGCGGTCCTCGAACTGCTGCGCGCCGCCACCGCGGCCGACGGCGTGCGCCCGCTGTCGGAGGACGCCGAGCTGCGTCTGCAGCACCGCTCCCCCGGCGGCTCCGACCTGGTGGTGCGCAGCGACGACGGCGCCCTCGCCGGCTACGCGCGGCTGGACGACGGCGTCGCGGAGCTGGTCGTCCACCCCGAGCACCGGCGCCGCGGGCACGGGACGGCGCTGCTGCGCCAGGTGCTCGACGCGGCCGGCGACCGCGCGCTGGACGTCTGGGCGCACGGGGACCTGCCCGGCTCGGCCGAGCTGCTCGCCGCGCACGGCTTCGACCGCGCACGGGTCCTGCTGCAGATGCGGCGCGACCTCGCCGGCGTCGACCCCGACCCCCGGCCCGCCCTCGCCGACGGCGTCACGGTGGCGCCGTTCCGCCCCGGCCGGGACGAGGACGCGTGGCTGGCGGTGAACGCCCGCGCCTTCGCCTGGCACCCGGAGCAGGGACGCATGACCGCGGCGGACCTGGCGCTCCGGGAGGCCGAGCCGTGGTTCGACCCCGAGGGTTTCCTGCTCGCCTGGCGCGGTCGGCCGGACGACGGCGGGGAGCTGCTCGGCTTCCACTGGACGAAGGTGCATCCGGCCGGTGACGCAGGCCCGGAGCCGGTCGGGGAGATCTACGTGCTCGGCGTCGACCCGGGCGCGCAGGGCCTGGGCCTGGGCCGGGCGCTCACCGACCTGGGGCTGGCCCACCTGCGCGGGCGGGGCCTGGCCGAGGTGCTCCTGTACGTGGAGGAGGACAACCAGGCGGCCGTGCGGCTCTACGAGGCACGGGGTTTCCAGCGGTTCGCCGTCGACGTGGCGTGGCGGTCGGCGCGCGGCTGACGGCCTCCGGCCAGCCCGCCGGGGACGCTCAGCCCTCCCCCCACAGCTCCTCGGTCGGGGGCAGCTGCGGACAGGACTCGTTGAGGAGTTCCCAGTGGGCCGCGTCCCGCGGCTCGACGAAGGAGTACGGGTTCCACGGCCCGGCCGCGGATTCGTCGCCCTCCGCGACATGCGCCGCATCGATCCATCCGTCCCTCGGCGGCGCCGCCGGGACGTCCTGGCCGTGTTCCCGCAGGCACGGGGTCAGCGTGTGCGCGTAGTAGTCGAACACCACACCCTGCTGCTCCCGGGTCAGCTCGCGCAGATACCGGGGGTGGGTGCTGAACCTGGCGCTGCACACGTACACGTCCTCGTTGTAGGCAGCCTGGTCCCCCGGGTCCATGTCGCCGGAGTCCAGCGACCCGTCGCTGGACGCCCGGACGCCGGGCCAGCCGGCTTCGACCAGGCACGCCGCGAGGACGCGGGGCGCCTCGTCGAGGTCCACGTACCGCTCGAGGGCGATCTCCGGGGGGTCGGTGATCCCGTAGAGCTCGGCCAGGTCGTGCAGATGATCGGAGCGGGCCTCGGCGGTGGACCTGACCCCCTCGTCGGGGCGCGCCGCGCAGCTCGTCGCGAGCGCGGCACAGGCCACGACCGCGAGGACGGCATGCACTGGTCGAGTACGCACCTGCGTTCCTTCCCTCGGTCCTCGGTCCTCGGGCGCGGTGCTCGGGCGCCCGGTGGCCGCTCGGGCGACAGGGTGTCGCCCGAGCGGCCCGGTGCTCAGTAGTCGCAGGTGAGCCGGGACGAGAAGATCGACCCGTTCGTGTTGACCTGCGCGGAGGTGACGCTGGTCCAGTCGCCGGGGTTGTACAGCGTGGTCCGACGGGTGCCGCCGTTCACGTACTGCTTCTGCCGGATCTGGCTGTTCCGGAAGTGCACGTGGTTGGTGGTCCCGGTCGAGGACGCGGTGGAGAGGATGAGGCTCGAGCCGCAGTTGAGGGCGCCGAAGCTGTGGATCTCGGCGGAAGCAGGAGCGGCCATGGCGATGATCGCAGCGGGGACGACCGCTCCGGCCAGGACCCGGGAGAGACGGAACTTCATGGTGCCTTCTTCCTGTCGGTGTGCCCGCCGGACCGGCGGCGGAATGGAAGTTATTGACGCACCGGTTCCTGCACAACAGCGTTCCGGTAATTTGTCGTCTTGTAATCCGAGGTTCATCGCGGCGCGGTCGGCGCGCAACTCCGAGCCCGCTCCCGGGGCCTCGGCACGGACCGCCTAGCGGATAACCACCCCCGCGGAGCACACCGCCCCGGACCTCCGGACCACCGCGCGAGGCCGTCGCGGGAGGGTCTCCCCAGCAGGTCGCAGGCGATCCGGCCGGCGCCGCGAGTCCTCGTCCAACCCGCCACAAAAGGCGATTCCTGCCCCGGAGTGACCCGGGACACCGGTGATCATCGAAGACCTCAGCGGTCGTTCACCGTCCGTTCACCTGAGCTGGGTCGGCGCGCCACCTGGCCTCCCTAGCGTCCTCTCCCGACGGTCCATAGCAGCCCGGAGAAGGTCCGGGCCCATGTCGAGAGGCACTGAGTTGAAGCTCCGCACCAAGACGCGCGCCACGGCCCTGTCCATGGCGCTCGCCGGCACCCTCGCGCTCGCCGCCTGTGGTGCTTCCAACGAGTCGGGCAACGGGGGCGGTGGCGGCGGCAGCGACGAGCAGTCCCTCAGCGGAGACCTCGTCGGCGCGGGCGCGAGCAGCCAGCAGGCCGCCATGGAGGCCTGGCAGGCCGGCTTCCAGGGCGAGTACCCGGACGTGAACTTCAGCTACGACCCGGTCGGCTCCGGCGGTGGGCGCGAGCAGTTCGTCGCCGGCAACACCGACTTCGCCGGCTCGGACGCGGCACTGGACGAGGAGGAGCTGGCCGCCGCGCAGGAGCGCTGCGCCGGCGGGGAGATCTTCGAGCTCCCGAACTACATCTCGCCGATCGCGGTGCTGTTCAACCTCGAGGGCGTCGACGACCTCAACCTGTCGCCCGACACGATCGCCTCCATCTTCACCGGCGGGATCACCACCTGGAACGACCCGGCCATCGCCGCGGACAACCCGGACGCCACGCTGCCGGACGTGCCGATCACGCCGGTCCACCGCGCCGACGACTCGGGCACCACGGACAACTTCACCGACTACCTGTTCCAGGCCGCCGGTGACATCTGGACCAACGAGCCCGACGGCGTGTGGCCGCTGGAGGGTGGCGAGGCCGCCAACCAGACCAGCGGTGTCGTGAGCGTCGTCGAGGGTCGCAACGGCGCCATCACCTACGCCGACGCCAGCCGCGCCGGCTCCCTGGGTGTGGCGAACGTGGGCGTGGGCGACGAGTTCGTCGCCCCCACCGCCGAGTCCGCCTCCGCCGTGGTGGAGAACTCGCCGGCGGTCGAGGGCCGGGGCGAGTACGACGGCGCCATCGAGCTCAACCGCACCACGGAGGGCTCGGGCGAGTACCCGATCGTCCTGGTCAGCTACCACGTCGGCTGCATCGAGTACGACGACCAGGCGGCTGCTGACAACGTGAAGGCGTTCATGGAGTACGTGATCAGCGAGGACGGCCAGGCAGCGGCCGAGGAGAACGCCGGCAGCGCGCCGATCTCCGACGCCCTGCGGGAGAAGGCACAGTCCGCGGTCGACGCGATCACCGCCGCGAGCTGACCTCAGTACGCCACGATGGCCCGGGACGTCCACACGACGTCCCGGGCCATCGCACCGCCCGGCCCGGGAGACCGAGCAGATGACCCGGACCAGGCGTACACATCCACGAATGAACCCCACGGAGCAGCGGTGACCGCCACGAAGGCCCCGTCCGAGCCCACGCAGCAGCCGGCCGTCCGCCGGCCCGGCGACCGCATCTTCGCCGGTACCGCGAAGGCCTCGGGCATCCTCATCCTGCTGGTCCTCGCCGGGGTGGCCGCCTTCCTCATCGGCGAGGCGATCCCCGCGCTCGTCGCGCCCGCCGAGGACATCCCCGGCGGCGAAGGGCTGGCCGCCTACATCGCGCCACTGATCCTCGGCACGCTGCTGGGCGCCGTGCTGGCCCTGCTCGTCGCCACCCCGCTCGCCGTCGGGATCGCGCTCTACGTCACCTACTACGCCCCGCGGCGCATCGCCGCCGCCATGGGCTACGTCATCGACCTGCTGGCCGCCATCCCCAGCGTCGTCTACGGCTTCTGGGGCCTGGCGGTCCTGGCGCCGGCCCTGCGACCGTTCCACCAGTGGGCGGCGGACACGCTCGGCTTCATCCCGTTCTTCGCCGGCCCGGCATCCACCACCGGCCGCACGATGTTCACCGTCGGCCTCGTGCTCGCGGTGATGATCCTGCCGATCATCTCCGCCATCTCCCGGGAGGTGTTCAGCCAGGCCCCGGCCCTGCACCGCGAGGCGGCCCTGGCGCTGGGCGCGACCCGCTGGGAGATGATCCGGATGGCCGTGCTGCCCTACGGCAAGTCCGGCGTCATCGCCGGCGCGATGCTGGGTCTGGGCCGCGCCCTCGGCGAGACCATGGCCGTGGCCATCGTGCTCTCCGGCGGCGCGGGCGCGACGCTGACCCTGATCAGCAACTCCAACCCGTCGACGATCGCGTCGAACATCGCACTCAGGTTCCCCGAGGCCACGGGCATCGACGTCAACACGCTCATCGCCAGCGGCCTGGTGCTCTTCGTCATCACGCTCGGCGTCAACATGCTCGCCCGCTGGGTCGTCAACCGCCGCGCCGACTTCTCCGGAGCCAACTGATGAGCACCCCCACCCGGATCGCCCCCGACGCCCCGGCACGTCCGGTCGGCCCCGTCCGCGTCCAGCGGCGGCTGCCGCGCTTCGCGCCGCTGGGCCTCTACCTGGGCGGCGTCGCGCTCGGCTTCGCGCTGTCGGCCCTGACGGGCTTCAGCCTCGCCACCGCCGTCGTCTACGGCGTCGTGCTCGGCACGCTGGCCGTCTACGTCGCGTCCCGCGCGGTCGAGGGCCGGCGCAAGGCCACCGACCGGCTGGTGACCTCCCTGGTGACCACCGCCTTCGGGGTCGCGATGGTGCCGCTGCTCTCCCTGGTGTGGACCGTGCTGGACAACGGTCTGCCCCGGTTCGACGCCGCCTTCTTCACCAACTCGATGTACCGGGTGGTCGGTGAGGGTGGCGGCGCGTACCACGCCATCCTCGGCACCCTCGTGATCACGGCGCTCGCCACGGCCATCTCGGTGCCGATCGGCCTGATGACCGCGATCTACCTCGTGGAGTACGCCAGCGGGCGGCTCAAGAAGTCGATCACCTTCTTCGTCGACGTCATGACCGGCATCCCGTCGATCGTGGCCGGCCTCTTCGCCTTCGCGCTGTTCACGCTGCTCTTCGGCGGCGGCGTCCGGCTGGGCGTCATGGGGGCGGTGGCCCTGTCGGTGCTGATGATCCCGGTGGTCGTCCGCTCCTGCGAGGAGGTGCTGAAGCTGGTCCCCAACGAGCTGCGCGAGGCCAGCTACGCCCTGGGCGTGCCGAAGTGGCGGACCGTGGTCAAGGTCGTGCTGCCGACCGCGATCGCGGGCCTGGGCACCGGCGTCACCCTGGCCGTCGCCCGGGTCGTCGGCGAGACCGCTCCGCTGCTGGTCACCGTCGGCCTGATCACCGGCACGAACCTCAACCCGTTCGACGGGCGCATGGCGACCCTGCCGGTCTTCGCCTACTACCAGCTGACCCAGCCGGGTACTGCCACACAGGCGTTCCTCGACCGGGCCTGGACGGCAGCGCTCGTTCTCATCATTCTGGTCATGGCACTCAACGTCGTGGCCCGCCTGATCAGCCGCTTCTTCGCTCCCAAGACCGGTCGCTGACCGTTCCGACGCCGACCGACCGACCCGGAGGACACCCACGTGGCCAAGCGCATCGAGGTCTCCGACCTCAACATCTACTACGGCAACTTCCGCGCCGTGGAGGGCGTCAACATCTCCATCGAGCCGCGGAGCATCACGGCACTGATCGGGCCGTCGGGCTGCGGCAAGTCCACGTTCCTGCGCTCGCTGAACCGGATGCACGAGGTGCTCCCCGGCGCCCGCGTCGAGGGGAAGGTCGTCATGGACGGCCAGGACCTCTACGGCGCCGACGTCGACCCGGTCGACGTCCGCCGCCAGATCGGCATGGTCTTCCAGCGGCCCAACCCGTTCCCGACGATGTCCATCTACGACAACGTCATCGCCGGCAACCGGCTGAACAACAAGCGGATGAAGAAGTCCGAGACCGACGACCTGGTCGAGAAGTCGCTGATGGGCGCCAACCTCTGGAACGAGGTCAAGGACCGCCTCGACCGCCCCGGCTCCGGCCTGTCCGGTGGCCAGCAGCAGCGGCTCTGCATCGCCCGCGCCATCGCCGTCGAGCCCGACGTGCTGCTCATGGACGAGCCCTGCTCCGCGCTGGACCCGATCTCCACGCTGGCCATCGAGGACCTGATGACCGAGCTCAAGGAGCGGTTCACCATCGTGATCGTCACGCACAACATGCAGCAGGCGGCACGGGTCAGCGAGTCCACCGGCTTCTTCAACCTCAACGGCGTCGGGCAGCCGGGCCGCCTGATCGAGTTCAACCCGACCGAGAAGATCTTCAGCAACCCTGACGAGAAGGCCACCGAGGACTACATCTCCGGCCGCTTCGGCTGAGCCCGGCTGGCACGATGCCGGGGTGCTCCCCCCACCCCGGTTGGCCACCCTGGACGACGCCCCGGCCATCGCCCGGCTGCTGCGGGAGAACCGCGAGTTCCTCGCGCCCTACGAGCCGCACCGCGAGGACTCGTACTTCACCGACGCCGGCCAGCGAGCGGAACTCGAGGCCGTGCTGACCGCGCACGCGGCGGGCACGATGGCGCCCTACGTCGTGCTCGCCCCCACCGGTGAGGTGGCCGGCCGGATCACCCTGGGCGGGATCGTGCGTGGCGCCCTGCTGTCCGGCGTGATCGGCTACTGGGTGGCGCAGCGGCACACCCGTCAGGGGCTGGCGTCGGCCGCCGTCGCGCACGTCGTGCGGACCGCCTTCGACGAGCTCGGGCTGCACCGCCTGGAGGCCGGCACGCTGGTGGGCAACACGGCCTCCCAGCGGGTGCTCGCCCGCAACGGTTTCGAACGGTTCGGGCTGGCCCCGCGCTATCTCCGGATCGCCGGCCGGTGGCAGGACCACGTGCTGTTCCAGCGGACCAACCCGCGGCTGGAGGAGGGCGAGGGCTGACCGGCCCTGCTCAGCAGCGGACCTCGGCCGCCTGCGGCTGCGGTGTCGCCGCCGCGGTGTCCACCGCGGGCTCCGGCGCGACGTCCGCGCCGATCTCCACCGGCACCACGGTGGAGTAGCCAGGGCCGATGACCAGCTGCACCGCGCCGCCGATCGCGTCGCTGGGCTCGAGCACCGCGCCGGGGACGCTCGCCGCCACGGTGCGCGCCGCCTCCTCCGCCCCCGGGCCGAAGCGCACCACGCTCTGGCTCACGGTGCCCGGCTCGTTGCCCACGGCGCCGACGCCGAAGCCCTGCGCGCGCAGCGCGTCGGAGACCGTGCCGGCCAGGCCGGTCGTCCCGGTCCCGTTCAGCACGTCGACGGTGATCTGCCCGGGCGCCGTGGTCAGCGGCGGGGGCCCGGCCGGCGCCTCCGTTGCAGGGGCCTGGGCCTCGGCGGCGGCCGCGTCAGCGGCGGAGTCGGCGCGCTGGGCCTCGAGGACCTCCTCCGGCAGCCGCGCCCCGTCGATCATCTCGTCGAACAGCGCCCTGGTCGCCGGCCGGTCGAGGACCACGTAGGCCTGGTCGGTGCCGGCCGGCACGTAGCCGACCTGCGCGACCGGCAGCCCGGCGCGGTGGACGGCGTCGCCGGAGAGGTCGCCGAGCGTGCCGGCGAGGACGCGGAGGTCGCCCAGCGTCGTCTGCTCGTCGACGGTGAGGGCGTCCGACGCCCGGTTGAGGAACCGGGTCAGCGTCACCGGGTCCAGCAGGGTGTCGGCCGACATCGCCGCCCGCAGGGTGGAGGTGAGCAGCCGCTGGGCGCGCTCGGCGACGGCAGCGCCGGTGACGTCGAGCCCGGCGTCCCCTGGAGCGAGGAAGCCGGACGCGGCCGGGCCGGACAGCTGCGACGGGCCGGCCGGCGGCGGCTCGGCGGCCGCGGCGACGGCATCCGACGGGATCACGCAGACGGGGACGCCGCCGAGCGCGTCGACCATGCCCGGCAGCCGGGCGAGGTCCACACCGAGGTAGTGGTCGATGCGCAGGCCCGACAGCTGCTGCATGGCGCGGACCATGCACGCCGGGCCGCCGTCGAGCAGGGAGCTGGCGAAGGCCTCGGTCACCGGGTTGCGCAGGTCCCCGTCCGGGGTGCGGCACACCGGGGTGTCGATCAGCGCCGTGGGCGGCACGCTGACCAGGACGGCACGGTCGCCGTCGGCCGAGACGGAGGCGACCAGGGTGGCCACCGACGCCGCGCCGGTCTGCCCCGGGATGCCGGTGCCGACCACGAGGTAGGTCTCCACGGCGTCCTGGAGGTCGGGGGCGAGCACCTCGGGTCCGTCGACCGCCAGCGCGTCCACCCGGTCGATCCGCTGGTCCACGTAGAAGTAGAGGGCCAGGTGGTAGAGCACGATGACGCCCAGCACGCCGACGAGGGCGATGGCCGCACGCACCGCCCGGCGCCGGCCCGGGCTGCGCGGCGGGCGCTCCGGCCGGCGGCGCGGGGTCGGGGAGACCGGCGGGGCCGGCGGGATGGCCAGGCCGGGCAGCGGCGGGATCGGGCCGCTGCGCCGCGAGGGGCGCTCGTCGGGGGCCCAGGCGGCGGGGTTCCGCCCGGGTACCGGTGGGAGCCCGGCCTGGGCGCCGGGCGAGGCGTCCGGCACCGGTGGGAGGCCGGGCTGGGCGCTCGGCACCGGTGGGAGGCCGGGCTGGACGACGGGCGCAGCAGCCGGCGGCCGCACCGCTCCGGGCACCGGCGGAAGGCCGGCCCGCACCGCCGGGGCGTCGTCCCGATCGGCCGGCTCGACGCGCGCGGCCGCGCGGTGGACGGGCAGCTCCCCGGGGGAGCTCCCCCGCTCCGGGGCCGCATCGGCGGCCCGGCGGGCTGCGCGGCGGCGACCCGAGCCGTCGCCCTGCCGGGCGAGCAGCTGCTCGACGGTCACCGGCTCGGCGACGCCTCCCCCGGCGGTCCGGCCGCGTCGGGTGCGAGCGGGGACGCTGCGAGCGTCCCCACCGTCCCGCGTCGGCTGATCCCCCACAGGTGTCGACACCTTCTCGTCGTCCGCACGTACGTGTCCCGTCGACCCACGATACGGACAATCGGCCGCGTGCCACGCCGACGCGCGGCACGGGGGCGGACCCGAAGGGGGCAACCGAATGGTGCCCGACCAGCGGGATGCGTAGCGTCGACCGAGTGCGTCTGCCTTCTGTGCCCGGCCCTTCCGACGTGCTCGCCCTGGTGGGGGGCGTCCGGGAGGGGATGACCGATGCGCTGGCACTCGTGCCCCGCGCCGCCGCGATCCTCGGCCGGGTGGAGGACCTGCTCGACCGGGTGTCCGGAGTGGTGGACCGGGTGGACACGCTCGTGGACCGCGCCGACGGCGCTCTCGGCCGGCTCGACGCCACCCAGGCCAAGGCCGACGAGGCCATCGACCGCGTCGGGGACACCCAGCAGAAGGCCGACGCCGCGATCGACCGCGTCGGCGAGACCCAGCAGAAGGCCGACGCCGCGATCGACCGCGTCGGGGACACCCAGCAGAAGGCCGACAGCGCGATCGACCGCGTCGGCGAGACCCAGCAGAAGGCCGACAGCGCGATCGAGCGGGTCGGGGACACGACCGGCCGCGCCGACGCCGTGCTCGGGCGCACCGAGGGGCTGGTCGGCCGGGTCGAGCCGCTGCTCACCGACTACGAGCCGGCGCTGACCGCGCTCGCCCCGGCGGTCCGGCGGCTTGCGGCGTCGTTCGACCCGACCGAGGTCGACGCGCTCATCACCCTGATCGACCGGCTGCCCCAGCTGCTCACGCACCTGGACGAGGAGATCCTCCCGGTCCTGGAGACGCTCGGGACGGTCGGCACCGACGTCCACGACCTCGTCGACACGGTGCAGGACATGCGCCAGATCGTGAAGGGGTTCCCCGGCTCGAAGCTGTTCCGCCGGCGGGGCGCCGAGGAGATCGCCGACGACGAGGCGCGGGAGAACGCCGGCTCCTGAGCCGGCGCCCTCCCGTCCCGACCTGCTACTCCGTCGGGTAGCCGAGGGCGCGGACGACGTCGCCGATCCGCTCGAAGGTCTCCCCCTCGGGCAGGCGCTGCAGCTCGGCCACGACGGCGTCGGGCGCGCGGTGGTCCAGGGCCGCCTCGACGAGGGCCGGGCCGGTGCTCGGGAAGTCGGCCCGGTCGAGCCAGCGCGCCAGCTCGGAGCGGACGACGACCGCGTCCTCGGTCATGCCGACCGGGACGCCACCGACCAGCGTGCCGGCCGGGTTGCTGTCGATGTCGGGCTCGCCCTCGGCGACCGGCTCCACCTCGCGCCACTCGTTCGAGCGCGTGGCCCGCTCGGCCTTGAGCATCCCCTGCATCTCGTGCTCGAGCTCCTCGTCCAGCCGCGGGTTGTGCTTGGTGCTGCGCGAGGACGCTCCGGCGAAGTCGTCCGCTGACTCGGTCACGGTGTCTCCCTGTGTGTCTGGCCCGGACGCCCGGGCACGGTGGATCAGTCCTCGTGCAGGGCGTCGGGCTTGTGCACGGCGGTCTTGCCGCTCTTGTCGCTGCGGACCTCGTACTGCGGGTCGTCCTTGCTCGCCCGCACGGTGCGCCCCGAGGCCTCGGTGTCGGAGGTGATCTTCCGTTCCACCGTGCCCTCGACGGTGTTCCCGTGGCTGTTCCAGGTGACGTGGTCACCCTTCTTCAACTCGTCGGTCATGCCGCTCCCCCGCTCGTGGACGATGCTGCTCGTGCCCTGCCCCCGGCGGGCCGCGAGCACACATCGAGGACCGGGGATCGACCGCACACCTAGGCTGGAGCGACGTGACCTCTCCGAACGGCGCCGTGTTCACCGACGGCCTGCGACCGGCCGATGTCCTGACCGTGGTCGCGGTCACCGACGCGACCCCCTCGGTGCGCCGGGTGACCCTCTCCGGCGATCCCGCCGTCGTGGCCCTGGCCGGGCCGACCGTCAACCTGCTGGTGCCGCGGGTGGACGACCCCGACCCGGTGTGGCCGCGCATCCAGCGGGACGGGCGGATCGTGTGGCCGCAGGGCAGCCACGGCGTCGCGCTGCGCAGCTACACCGCCCGCCGGCAGGACCCTGCCGCCGGCGAGGTGGACATCGACTTCGTGCTGCACGGCGACGGCCCGGCCGCCACGTGGGCGGCCGCCGCGCGCCCGGGCGCCCGGCTCGCCGTCGCCGGGGCCGCTTCGCTCGCCGAGCGGCCCGCCCGCTGGCTGCTCCTGGTCGGCGACGAGACCGCGCTCCCGGCGATCAGCCGGCTGCTGGCCGCCGCGGCACCGGGGACCGCAGGGGTGGCCTACCTGGAGGTGGCCGGGCCCGAGGAGGAGCAGCCGCTGGCGGGCCCCGCCGGGATCGCCGTGCGCTGGCTGCACCGCGGTGCGACCGCCCCGGGCCACAGCACCCTGCTGGTCGACGCCGTCGCCGCGCTCGACCGGCCGGACGGCGACGACGTCTTCGCCTGGGTGGGGGCCGAGTCGGCCACCGTGCGGGCGATCCGAGCCGACCTGCGCGGTCGCTGGGGACTGGGACGGGCGCAGCACCACGCGATCGGCTACTGGCGCCTCGGCCGGGCCATGGGCGGCTGACAGCTCCGGGAGCATCGCAGCGAGGCGGTCGCCGACCGGGAGGGAGCATCGCAGCGAGGCGGTCGCCGACCGGGAGGGAGCATCGCAGCGAGGCGGTCGCCGACAGGGAGGAAGCATCGCAGCGAGGAACGAGCGAGGAGCGGACCGACCGCGGAGGCGGCCTTGGCTGCGAGCGAGGAGCGGACCGACCGCGGAGGCGGCCTTGGCTCCGAGCGAGGAGCGGACCGGGGCGTGGAGGCCGCCAGGGGCCGCGGGCGGGTGACAGCTCTCCCCCGTCTCCGTCGACGGCGGGGCTCCCAGGGGATTCACAGGTAGCGTCCAGGGCCGGGGCAGCCGACCGCCCGACCCTCGAGACCATGACGACCGCACCCGCGCATGCGACCGGAGGGGCCGTGTCCGGCAACCAGCCCATGGGGGGCACCACCCCCGAGGCCCGCCTGCTCGTGGTGGACGACGAGCCGAACATCCGCGAGCTGCTGTCCGCCAGCCTCCGGTACGCCGGCTTCGAGGTCGCCACCGCCGCGGACGGCCACCAGGCGCTGAGCCTGGCCGCGTCGTTCCGCCCCGACCTGCTGGTCCTCGACGTGATGATGCCCGGCCTGGACGGGTTCGGCGTCGTCCGGCGGCTGCGGGAGTCCGGCCGGCACACCCCCGTCCTGTTCCTCACCGCCCGCGACGCGGCCGAGGACAAGATCTCGGGGCTGACCCTCGGCGGGGACGACTACGTGACCAAGCCGTTCAGCCTGGACGAGGTGGTGGCCCGCATCCGCGCGGTGCTGCGCCGCACCGCCGGCGCGCAGCGCGCGGCCGAGGCCCCCCGGCTCACCTTCGCCGACATCGAGCTGGACGAGGAGACCCACGAGGTCATCAAGGCCGGTGAGGTCATCAGCCTGTCGCCGACGGAGTTCAAGCTGCTGCGCTACCTCATGGCCAACGCCGGCCGGGTGCTGTCGAAGGCCCAGATCCTCGACCACGTCTGGAACTACGACTTCAACGGCGAGGCCAACGTCGTCGAGTCCTACATCTCCTACCTGCGCCGCAAGATCGACACGACGGAGCCGCGGCTGCTGCAGACGATCCGCGGCGTGGGCTACACCTTGCGGCTGCCGCGCGGCACATGACGACCCCGCCGGCCGCCCCCCGGCGCGCGCGGATCCCCCTGCGGGTCACGCTGGTCGCGCTGCTCGTCGCGCTCGTCTCCCTCGCCCTGCTGGCGACGGGCGTGGCCGCGACGTCGCTGCTGCGCTCCTTCCTCACCGAGCAGCAGGACAGCCAGCTGCGCGCCACGGCCGACTCGCTGTCCCAGCAGCGGCTGGCCCTGCTGCGCCAGTGCACCGTGGGCGGCCCGGCCTACCCGGCCACCGACTACATCGCCTGCGTGCCACCGGACGGCTCGGAGCTGGTCGTGCTGGCCGGACCGGTCGGCGACGAGGCGCAGCGCCCCGATCTGGACCGGGTGGCCGACCGGATCGCCGACGGCGGCCTGCGGGGCGGACCGGGCGGCCACGGTCCGGAGGACGACGAGGACGACCCGGTCGCCCATCCGCCGGCGCCGCGCATGTTCACCGTCCCCGCGGAGGACCGCAGCACCAGCTGGCGGGTCGCGACCGTGGAGCTCGCCGACGGGTACACCGCCCTGCTCGCCCGCGACCTGCGCGGTGACGAGCGGGTCATCGGGCGGCTGGTGGCCATCGAGGTCGTCGTCGGGTTGATCGTGCTGACCCTGCTGGGCGTGGCCGGCTACCTGCTGGTGCGCAACAGCTTGCGCCCGCTGGCCGAGGTGGAGCACACGGCCCGGGCGATCGCCGCCGGCGACCTGTCCCGACGGGTGCCCGAGGGCGACGAGCGGACCGAGGTCGGCCGGTTGTCGACGGCGCTCAACGGGATGCTCGCCCGCATCGAGAGCGCGTTCCGCGCCCAGCAGGAGTCCGAGGAGCAGGCCCGCGGGTCGGAGCAGCGGATGCGGCGCTTCGTCGCGGACGCCAGCCATGAGCTGCGCACGCCACTCACGAGCATCCGCGGCTTCGCCGAGCTGTACCGCCAGGGCGCCGTGCGCTCGGAGGAGGACGTCGCCCGGCTGATGCAGCGGATCGAGGCCGAGGGCGGGCGGATGGGCCTGCTGGTCGAGGACCTGCTGCTGCTGGCCCGCATGGACCAGCAGCGGCCGCTGTCGGTGGCGCCGGTGGACCTGGCCGCGATCGCCGGGGACGCCGTCCACGACGCCCGCGCTGTCCAGCCGGACCGGCCGATCAGCCTGCACCTGGACGAGTCGCTCACCGAGGTCCCCGTGGTGCTGGGCGACGAGAGCCGGCTGCGCCAGGTGGTGGGCAACCTGGTGACCAACGCCCTGACGCACACACCGCCGGGCACCCGCGTGCTCGTGTCGGTGGCCGAGGCACCGGACGACCCCGCGGTGCTGCTGCTGCGCGTGGCCGACGAGGGGCCGGGCATGGCGCAGGCCGACGCGGACCGGGCGTTCGAGCGGTTCTACCGGGCCGACGCCTCGCGCACCCGGGCCGCCGGTGGCACCGGCCTCGGGCTGTCCATCGTCGCCTCGCTCGCCGTCGCCCACGGCGGATCGGCCTCGCTGGAGACCGCTCCCGGTGCCGGGCTGGCCGTGACCGTCCGGCTCCCCCGCCGCGGCCCGGCCGGGGGTCCCACGCCGCCGTCCTGAGCGGGCTTGCGACGATCTGGCGGTGACGACGACCGACGAGCCCCAGGACACCGGTGCCCCCTACGACGCCGAGCTGATGACGGCGTCCACCGACCTGGGTGCCGCGCTGCGCGAGCTGATCGAGGTCTCGGTGACCACCACGACCCCGGCCGGCGAGGTGGCCGCGGCGGCGGAGCTCGTCCGGCAGGCGACGGCCCGCCTCGCGGTCTCCCGGCGTTCGGCCGCCGTCCTGCCGGCGCTGGACGACCCCTCCGTGGGCCGCCGGGTGTTCAACCCCGTGGTGGGGATCGGCAACGCCATCGCCCCGCCGCTGCTGGTGCGCCGGGACGGCGACGGCGTCACCGCCGAGGTCACGCTCGGGGTCGCCTACGAGGGCCCGCCCAGCTACGTGCACGGCGGCATGAGCGCGCTGTTCATGGACCAGCTGCTGGGCAGTGCGGCGGGCGCCGCGGGCCTGTGGGGCATGACCGCCCACCTGGAGCTGGACTACCGCGGGCCGCTGCCGCTGGAGACGCCGCTGGTGCTGCGGGCGTGGGTGGACAGCAACGAGGGCCGCAAGTCCGTCATCGCCGGGACCATCGCGCTCGCCGCCGAGCCGGACCGGCCGCTGGTGGAGGCACGGGGCATCTTCGTCATGCCGCGGCCGGAGAAGGTGCAGGCCTACTTCGGGGCGATCACCGACGCCGCCGGCAAGCACACCCCGCCGCGCCGGCCGGGCGACGCCACGTCGGTGCAGTGGAGCTGAGCCGCGACGGGGACGTCGCCGTCGCCGTCCGCGCGGCACGGGCGGCGTCCGCGGCACTGCTCCCGCTCCGGTCGACCGGCCGGACCGGCCGGGAGCTGGGCGACGCCGGGGACGCGGCCGGTCAGCGGGCCATCGCCGGCGTGCTCGCCGCCGAGCGGCCCGAGGACGTCGTCTTCAGCGAGGAGGCCGCCGACGACTCCGGGCGGCTGACCGCCGGACGCGTGTGGATCGTCGATCCGCTCGACGGCACCCGCGAGTACTCCGACCCGGCGCGCGGGGACTGGGCGGTGCACGTGGCCCTCTGGTCCGCCGGTGACCTGGTGGCGGCCGCGGTGGCGCTGCCGGCGCTCGGCGAGGTGCACGTCACCGACCCTGCGCCGGCGCCGCCCGCCCGCCCGGACGGACCGGTCCGGATCGCCGTCAGCCGCACCCGGCCGCCCGCGGAGGCGCAGGCGGTGGCCGACGCGCTGGACGGCGAGCTGGTGCCACTGGGGTCGGCCGGCTACAAGACGCTGGCCGTCGTCCGCGGCGAGGTCGACGCCTACGTCCACTCCGGCGGCATGTACCAGTGGGACTCCGCCGCACCGGTCGCGATCGCCCGGGCGGCCGGCCTGGTGACCTGCCGGCTGGACGGCTCGCCGCTGGTCTACAACGCCGCCGACCCCTCGCTGCCCGACCTCGTGGTCGCCCGCCCGGAGCTGGCCGACCGGGTGCTGGCTGCGGCCCGCGCCGGGCGATAGCGGACACTGGAGGGGAATCCGCACCAGGTCGATCGGGTTGGCGGAAGCGGCCGCCCGATCCCCCGAGTCTTGGAGCATGCCCGCGTGACGACCCCCGACTACCGGCTCAGCCAGCTGGAGACGCTGGAGGCCGAGTCCATCCACGTCATCCGCGAGGTGGTCGCGGAGCTCGAGCGGCCGGTGCTGCTCTTCTCCGGCGGCAAGGACTCCATCGTGATGCTGGAGCTCGCCCGCAAGGCCTTCGCCCCGGCCCGGATCCCGTTCCCGGTGATGCACGTGGACACCGGCCTGAACTTCCCCGAGGTGCTGGAGTTCCGCGACAAGCGGGTGGCCGAGCTCGGTGTCCAGCTCGTCGTGGCCTCGGTGCCGGACGCGATCGCGCGCGGCACGGTCAAGGAGGAGCCCAACGGCTCCCGCAACCGGATCCAGACCCCGGTGCTGCTGGACGCGGTGGAGGAGCACGGCTTCACCGCGCTGTTCGGCGGCGCCCGGCGCGACGAGGACAAGGCACGGGCCAAGGAGCGGGTGTTCTCCTTCCGCGACGAGTTCGGCCAGTGGGACCCGAAGAACCAGCGCCCCGAGATCTGGGACCTCTACAACGGCCGCATCCACCTGGGGGAGTCGATCCGCGTCTTCCCGCTGTCCAACTGGACCGAGCTCGACATCTGGCAGTACATCGCCCGCGAGCAGATCGCCATCCCGCCGCTGTACCTCGCGCAGGAGCGCGAGGTGGTCGAGCGCCAGGGGATGCTGTACGCGGTCAACCAGTTCATCACCCCGCGCGACGGCGAGCAGGTCCGCCGCGAGTGGGTGCGCTACCGCACCGTCGGCGACGCCAACCTCACCGCCGCGGTGCCGTCGGAGGCGACCGACGTCGAGGAGGTCATCGCCGAGATCGCGGTGACCCGGATGACCGAGCGCGGGGCCACCCGCGGCGACGACAAGGTCAGCGACGCCGCCATGGAGGACCGGAAGAAGGAGGGCTACTTCTGATGCCCGCCCTCCCGACGACGGCGCCAGCGGGCCAGCAGCAGCCAGGTCACGACGCCGAGCAGCACCAGCCCGGTCGTCCAGCCGACCGCCTCCGGCGCCCGCGTCGCCCCCGCGCCCAGCACGCCGCAGACCCACTCGGTCACCGCGTAGCCGACGACGTAACCCAGGACGACGACCAGCAGCGCGGGCGCCGCCACCGCGAACACGAACACGCACTGCCTCCCCGGGGCCTCAGGTCCAGCGTCCGCGTCGCCGCCGTCCTTCGCCAGGAGAACCCCCGATGAATCCCGTCGACGTGCACTCCGCCGCCGCCGCGCAGGCCCACGACATCGCCGTCGCCCGCAAGGACATCCTGCGGATCGCCACCGCCGGCTCGGTCGACGACGGCAAGAGCACCCTCATCGGCCGGCTCCTCTACGACAGCAAGGCCGTCTTCGAGGACCAGTACGAGGCCGTGGAGCGCGCCAGCAAGGGCGACTTCGTCGACCTGGCGCTGCTCACCGACGGCCTGCGCGCCGAGCGCGAGCAGGGCATCACCATCGACGTCGCCTACCGGTACTTCGCGACGCCGCGGCGCACGTTCATCCTCGCCGACACCCCCGGCCACGTGCAGTACACGCGGAACATGGTCACCGGCGCCTCCACCGCCGACCTGGCGATCGTGCTGGTCGACGCTCGCAAGGGCATGCTCGAGCAGAGCCGCCGGCACGCCTTCCTCGCCTCGCTGCTGCGGGTGCCGCACATCGTCGTCGCGGTCAACAAGATGGACCTCGTCGACTGGTCGGAGGCCACCTTCGAGGCGATCCGCGACGAGTTCAGCGCCTTCGCCGCCAAGCTCGACATCCCCGACCTCACGGTCGTGCCGATCTCGGCGCTGCACGGCGACAACGTCGTCCGCCGGTCCGAGCACACCCCCTGGTACGAGGGGCCCTCCCTGCTGCACCACCTCGAGAACGTGCACGTGGCCAGCGACCGGAACCTGATCGACGCCCGGTTCCCGGTGCAGTACGTGATCCGGCCGCAGTCCGACGCCCACCACGACTACCGCGGCTACGCGGGCACGATGGCCAGCGGCGTCCTGCGCCCCGGCGACGAGATCCAGGTGCTGCCCAGCGGTCTGACCACCACGGTGGCCGGCATCGACGGCCCGCGCGGGCCGGTCGAGGAGGCGTTCGCGCCGATGTCGGTGACCGTGCGGCTGGCCGACGACCTCGACGTCTCCCGTGGCGACCTGATCTGCCGCCCGGCCAACGCACCGCACGTGACGCAGGACCTGGACGCGCTGGTCTGCTGGATGACCGACGAGCCGCTGCGCCCGCGGCAGCGGCTGGCGATCAAGCACACCACCCGCACGGTGCGCGCCGTGGTCAAGGAGCTGCACTACCGGCTCGACGTGAACACGCTGCACCGCGACCTGGAGGCCGGCGAGCTGGGGCTCAACGACATCGGCCGGGTGAAGCTGCGCACCACCCAGCCGTTGTTCGTCGACGAGTACGCCCGCAACCGGGTGACCGGCCGGTTCATCGTGATCGACGAGGCGACCAACGCGACCGTCGGCGCCGGGATGCTGGTCCCCGGCTCCTAGGGGCCATTATCGCCACTTTGGCCCTCAGCGGAGGGTCACGGGGAGGCGTTCGAAGCCGCGGAGCGTCTGCAGGTCGCGGCGCTCCGGGGCACCGGCCACCCGCAGCGCGGGGAAGCGCTCGCTGAGCGCACGGAGCCCGACCGCGCCCTCCAGCCGCGCCAGGCCGGCGCCCACGCAGTAGTGGATGCCTCCGGAGAAGGCCAGGTGCTCCCGGGCGTTGACCCGGGTCACGTCGAACCGGGCCGGGTCGGGGAAGACCTCGGGATCGCGGTTGGCGGCACCGAGCAGCAGGGTGACGCGGGTCCCGGCGCGCACGGTCCGCCCGCCGAGCTGCACCTCCTCGCGGGCGGTGCGGCCGGTGAGCTGCACGGGGCTGTCCAGCCGGAGCACCTCCTCCACCGCGGTGTCCCAGCCGCCCGGGTCCGCCCGCAGCGCCTCCCACTGGTCGCGGTGCGCGTCGAGCAGTACGACGGCGTTGCCCAGCAGGTTCACCGTCGTCTCGAACCCGGCGCCGAGGAGCAGCAGCACGGTGGCGTGCAGCTCGCGGTCGGTCAGCGCCTCCTCCGCCGGGAGGCTCACCAGCCGGCTCACCAGATCCTCCCCCGGATCCCGGCGCAGGCGGGCGAAGTGCTCGTCGAGGAAGCGGTGCATGGCCCGCAGCGCGCGGTCGGCGGCCAGGTAGCGGCGCAGCGGCAGCCCGGGGTCGAGCGTGGCGGCAGCCGCCGCGCCCCAGCGCAGGAAGTCCTCCCGGCGGTCGGTCGGCACCCCGAGCAGGTCGGCGATGACCAGCACCGGCAGCTGCGCGGCGTAGGCCTCGACCAGGTCCACGGTGCCCTCGCGGCGCTCCAGCGAATCGAGCAGCCGGTCGGCCGTCCGCTGGATGGCCGGCTCGAAGGCCGCCGTCGCCCGCGGGGTGAACGCCCGGCTCACCAGGCGGCGGAAGCGGGTGTGGTCGGGCGGGTCCACCACGAGCATGGACGGCGGCTCGGCCACCCCGGAGCTCGCCGGGTCGTCCCCGAACTCCAGCGCCCAGCGGATCGCCTTGGGGGCGCCGGAGCGGTCCCAGCCCACGCCGAACCGGTCCGAGCGCAGGATCTCCTGCGCCACCGCGTGCGACGTCGTCACCAGGCCCAGGCTGCTGGGGCTGAGCGGGCCACGGGCGCGGAGCTGCTCGTAGACGTCGTAGGGCTGCTCGCGCAGCGCCCGGTCGCGCAGCAACCGCCCCACGAGGTCACCCCGGCGGGCGCTGCGGGACAGGTAGACGGCCGGCAGGCCGTGCCGGACGGCCCAGCGGACCGCGGTCCTGGCCGGCCTGACCCACGGGGTGGGCCGGGTTCCGGTCGATCCGGCCCTCGTCTCCGCTGTGGCGCTCATCACCGGAGTCTGTCAGCGCGCCCCCCGGACGCAGCACCGCCCCCGTCCCGGTGCGGGACGAGGGCGGTGCGGGCGAACTACTGGCCGATCAGGTCTCGTCGGTCGGCGCGGGGGCGGAACCCGGGTCGCCGTCCCAGTCCTTGCCGGCGACGTCGGCGTTCTCCGACGCGCTGTCGGTCTGGCCTGCCACGGTCTCGATCATCTCCTCGTCGGAGACGCCCTCGCCGGCCGCGTGCGTGTTCGGCTCGCTCATCGCGCAGTCCCTTCTCTGGCTCGCTACTGCCCTGAACCCTCCCCGCTGAGGGGCCGCGGCAAACCAGTGGTGCATCACACGACGTCAGACCGCAGGCTTCAGAGGCGGGCGGGGCGCAGCTCGAACCAGACCCGCTTCCCGTCCCGGTGGTCCTCGCATCCCCATCGGTCGGAGAGGACCTCCACCATGCGCAGGCCACGCCCGCGCACGCTCTCGGGGTCGGCTGCCTGCACGGCGGGCCGGGCCGGCGAGCAGTCCACGACCGCCAGCCGCAGCCAGTCCTCGGAGTAGGTGGCCTCGAGCGTGAGGCAGCTCGTACCGCCCACGTGGTCGACCACGTTGGCCACCAGTTCCGTCACGAGCAGAGCGGCGTCGTCGTGGTCCTGGCGGGCGTCCCATCCCTGCAGCAGCTGACGCACGAGCCGGCGGGCCACCGGCACGCTTGCAGGGTTCGGCGGCAGGTCGATGCTGGCGGTGAGCGTGGACATGCTGGTGTTCCGTTTCTGCCGGAGGGCTGGGGGAGCGGCCTGGGTGCCCGGTCTCTCTCCTTATCGGCAGGCGCGGACGGGTCCTGTAACTGCGTTGTGCACAACCAAGCAGATCGAGGGCTCGAGCGCAACCCCTATTGCATGTAAGGACTGTTGCATGCAACTGGGGTTGCGCTACTGTCGACACGCCCACGGCCCCGTCCCCGAGGAGCAGCATGAGCGCGCCCCCGTCCGCCGGCGACGACGCCGCGACCCGCGCGCTGGCCGCGCTCGTCGACCGCATCGACCGCTCTGTGGAGGAGCTGCAGCGCGCCCGGACCCGGGCGGTCACGCTGCTCGAGGAGCGCGCCGCCGGGCGGCCATGGCTGGAGCTGGTGACCACCGAGTCCCGGCCACTGGTGGTGGAGAGCATCTCCACCGTGCTCTCCGCGCTGGCGACCGCCGGCCACGCGTGGCGCCGCGAGGAGGCGGCTGCGCTGCAGCGCGAGGACGTCAGCATCAACCGCATCGCCGCGCTGTTCGGCGTCACCCGCCAGCGGATCTCGGCACTCCTGCGCGAGTACGACACCGCAGCCGACGGCTGAGCCCGCAGGTCCTGGCGTCAGGCCAGCAACGCGTCGATCGCCTTGACGATCCGCTGCTCGGACACCGGGCGCGGGGTGCCCACGGCCTGGGCGAACAGGGACACCCGGAGCTCCTCGAGCATCCAGCGCACCCGGACCACCGGGTCATCCGGCCCGCCAGTCGACGGCACCTGCCGTCGGAGCTGCTCGTAGTCGGCGGTCACGGCGGCCACCTGCTGCATCCAGAGCTCGTCGCGCACCGCGTTGGCCGGCAGCTTCTCCAGCCGGTGCGCCATCCCCTTGAGGTAGCGCACCAGGTCCGGCAGCCGGCGGCGGCCGGTCGTCGCCACGAAGCCGCGGTGCAGCAGACCGGTCATCTGCCTGCGCAGGTCGGCCACCGCGGCGTCCGGCACCCGGCGGCCGGGGGCGGCACCGATGGCCACGGCGGTCTCGCGGGCCTGGGTGAGCACCGACTCGACCCGCTGGACGGTGTCGACGGTCAGGCGGTGCAGGTCGGTCCGGGCACCGGCGACCAGCGCGGCGAACGCCTCGCCGTCCCGCGGAGGGCCGCCGGCGGAGGCGATCAGCTCGTCGGCCGCGGCGTCGACGCAGTCGGCCACCAGGTCGGGGATCTCGCCGTCGGGGTTGAACTGCAGCGCCAGCCGGGCCCGCGGCCCGAGGGACTTCACCACCGGCCTGACCGGTGAGCCGGCGACCAGCACGAGCAGCCGCCGGGCGCCGAGCCAGGACAACCGGCGGGCCTCGGCCTCCGTGGGCACGACGCGGACGCCGACCGTCTCCCCCTCGTCGACCAGCGCGGGGAAGGCGGTGACGACGTGCGCCCCGCGCCGCACCTCGACCGACGGCGGCAGGGTGCCGAACTCCCAGGACGTCAGACCGGTGCGCTCGAGGTCCGACGCGGCGCGGGCGAGGCTCACCCGCGCCTGCGGGGCGACCTGGGCCTGCAGCGCGGCGAGGTCCTTGCCGGTGGCCAGCGTTCGCTGCTGGTCGTCGAGGACGCGGAACGTGGCGCGCAGGTGGCCGGGCACCTGGGCGGGCTGCCACGCGTCGGGCGGGACCGTGACGGCCACGGCCCGCCGCAGCTCGCGCTCCAGTGCGGGCAGCAGCGGCTCGCCCGGGTCGATCCGGGGCAGCACCTCGCGAACCCGGTCCGGGATGGGCACCAGGGCGCGGCGCAGCTGCTTGGGCAGGGTGCGCAGCAACGCCGTCACCAGCTCCTCGCGCAGCCCGGGGACGGTGAAGGCCAGCGACTCCCCCGACGTCCGGTCCGCCACGGTGTCCAGCACCCCGAGCGGGACGTCGACGGTGACGCCGTCCTCGGCCGTCCCGGGGGCGAAGGCGTAGGACAGCGGCAGCGTCAGGCCCTGCGTGAGCGCGACCTCGTCGGGGAAGTCCTCGACCCGGACCTGGGCGGCCGCCACCGCGTTCGTGAGCATCTCCGGGGTGAAGCTGAGCAGGTCCGGCTGCTCGTGCCGGGCGCGCTTCCACCACTTGTCGAAGTGCCGGGTGGAGACGACGTCGGCCGGGACGCGGGCGTCGTAGAGCTCGAACAGCGTCTCGTCGTCGACGCCGATGTCGCGCCGCCGGGCGCGCTCCTCCAGCTCCGCGACCCGGTCGATCGCCCGCCGGTTCGCGTCCCAGAACGCGTGGTGCGTCGTCCACTCGCCCTGCACGAGGGCGTGCCGGATGAACAGCTCGCGGGAGATCTCCGGGTCGATGGACCCGTACTGGACCCGCCGGCCGACGATCAGCGGCAGGCCGTAGAGGGTGACCCGTTCGGTGGCGACGACGGAGCCGCGCCGGGCGTCCCACCGCGGCTCGGAGTACTGCCGCTTCACCAGGTGGTCGGCGAGCTTCTCCACCGTCTCCGGGTCGATGCGCGCCACCGTGCGGGCGAACAGCCGGCTGGTCTCGACCAGCTCGGCGGCGACCACCCAGCGCGGCGGCTTCTTCGCCAGCGGCGTGCCCGGCGCCAGCACGAACCGGGTGTTGCGGGTGCCGAGGTACTCCCGGCTCCCCCGCTTCGGAGGGCCATTGTGGCCACTTTGGCCCTTGGGGAGCTCCACCTGCATGCCCACGTGCGAGAGCAGGCCGGCCAGCAGCGCGGCGGAGATGCCCTTCTCGTCGGGCTCGGCCGCCGGCTCCCCCAGGGTCATGCCCAGGCGCCGGGCGGTGCCGCGGAGCTGCCCGTGCAGGTCCTGCCACTCGCGGATGCGGAGGTAGTGCAGGAACTCCCGCTTCACGGTGCGGCGGAACTGGTTGCCGCTCAGCACCTCCTGCTGCTCCTGGAGGTGGCGCCACAGGTTGAGCAGCGCGAGGAAGTCGGAGTTCTCGTCGGCGAACCGGCGGTGCAGCTCGTCGGCGGCCTGCTGGTGCTCGGTCGGCCGCTCGCGCGGGTCCTGGATGGTCAGCCCGGCGGCGATCACCAGCACCTCGTCGAGGACGCCGCGCTCGTTCGCCTCCACCACCATGCGGGCCATGCGCGGGTCCAGCGGAAGCGCGGCGAGCGACCGCCCGGTGGCGGTGAGCTTCGGGTGGGCGGGGGAGTCGCTACCGTCGAGGGCGTTCAGCTCCTCCAGCAGCGCCAGGCCGTCGGCGACCGCGCGGCGGTCCGGCGGGTCGACGAACGGGAACTCCTCGACGTCGCCCAGGTCCAGCGCCGCCATCTGCAGCAGCACCGAGGCGAGGTTGGTGCGCAGGATCTCGGGGTCGGTGAACTCCGGGCGGCCGTCGAAGTCGTCCTCGCTGTAGAGCCGGATGGCGATGCCGGGGCCCAGCCGGCCGCACCGGCCCGACCGCTGCCGGGCCGAGGCCTGGCTGACCGGCTCGATCGGGAGGCGCTGCACCTTGGTCCGATGGCTGTACCGGGAGATGCGCGCGGTGCCCGGGTCGATGACGTAGCGGATACCCGGCACGGTCAGCGAGGTCTCGGCGACGTTGGTGGCCAGCACGATGCGCCGTCCGGTGTGCGGGGCGAAGACCTTGTGCTGGTCGGCGGCCGACAGCCGCGAGTAGAGCGGGACGATCTCGGTGTTCGGCAGCGCCCGCTCGCCGAGCGCGTCCTGGGTGTCGCGGATCTCCCGCTCCCCGGCGAGGAACACCAGGATGTCGCCCGGGCCCTCGGCGGTCAGCTCGTCGACGGCGTCGAGGACGGCGGTGACCTGATCCCGGTCCTCGTCGGCCTCAGGATCGTCCGGGTCGACGACGGGGCGGTAGCGCACCTCGACCGGATAGGTCCGCCCGCTGACCTCGATCACCGGCGCCCCACTGAAGTGGGCGGCCACCCGCTCGACGTCGATCGTGGCCGAGGTGATGACCAGCTTCAGGTCCGGGCGCCGCGGCAGGATCTGCGCGAGGTAGCCCAGCAGGAAGTCGATGTTGAGGCTCCGCTCGTGGGCCTCGTCGAGGATGATCGTGTCGTACTGGCGCAGCAGCCGGTCGTGCGCGATCTCGGCCAGCAGGACGCCGTCGGTCATGAGCTTGACCAGCGTGGAGTCCGAGACCTGGTCGTTGAAGCGCATCTTGTAGCCGACCGCCTCGCCCAGCGGCGTCGCCAGCTCCTCGGCGATCCGCTCGGCCACGCTGCGGGCGGCGATCCGCCGGGGCTGCGTGTGCCCGATCCGGCCGCGGATGCCCCGTCCGAGCTCCAGGGCGATCTTGGGGAGCTGCGTCGTCTTGCCCGATCCGGTCTCGCCGGCGACGACCACCACCTGGGCGTCGCGCAGGGCCGCGGCGATGTCGTCCCGGCGTCCGCTGACCGGCAGCTCCTCCGGGAAGGAGATCGCCGGGACGGCCGCGCGCCGACGGGCGATCCGCTGTTCCGCGGCGGCGACGTCGGCCTCGATCCGCTCGCGCTGACGGGCGCGCGCCTGCGGGTCGCGGACCCGGCGCAGCCCGTCGAGCCGGCGGCGCAGCCGCTGCTCGTCGGCGAGGGTGAGCTGCGGCAGCCGCGAGCCCAGGTCCTCGTGCACGGCGGTCACGGCGGTTCTCGCACTCCTCTCCGGTCTGACGTCACCGGCGACGGGTGACCCCTGCCAAGCATCGCACCGTCTCCTCGTGGTGCCGGACGGCACAGCGAAAGCAGATGCATGCGCCTTACAACAAGGTGTAGCGTGCATGCAGCTATTCCCGCCGCCGCCACCATCCGAGGAGCCCTGTGACGGACAGTCCTGCCACCGGCGACCACCGGGGCTCCGCCGTCGGCATCCTCGGCGAACAGCTGCCCCGCTTCATGCGGCTCATGCACGGCCTGAAGAGCCAGCACACCGCCGAGGGCGGGCGGGATCGCGCGGCCCACGTGCTGCTGTTCCCGCTGTGCCGCCTCGGTCCGCTCCGTCAGGGAACGCTGGCCGATCTGGTGCACGCCGATCCCTCCACGGTCAGCCGGCACGTGGCCCTGCTCGTGGAGCAGGGCCTGGTCCGCCGCGCCGCCGACGAGTCGGACGGACGGGCCAGCAAGCTCGTCGCGACCGACGCGGGGCGCGCACAGCTCGACCGGCTCCGCGTCGAGCGCGAGGCCTACCTCCGCCAGGTGACCGCCGACTGGACCGAGGACGATCTGCGGACCTTCACCGCACTCTTCGACCGGCTGCTCGACGGCGTCGCGGCCTCCCTCCCCTCCGACCCCATGTCCACGCCTCCCGACCGGACGGTTTCCCCATGAGCTTCTCCCGCACGACCTCCGCCGAGCGCCGGGGCGCCCGCGAAGCCGCCGCCGCACCCGGCAGCGACGGCGTCTTCAGCCACCGCCAGATCGTGACGATCCTGGTCGGTCTGATGGTGGCGATGTTCCTGGCCGCGCTGGACCAGACGGTGGTCTCCACCGCGATCAGGACGATCGCCGACGACCTGCAGGGCTACGACCTCCAGGCCTGGGCGACCACGGCCTTCCTGATCACCTCGACGATCTCCACGCCGCTGTACGGGAAGCTCTCCGACATCTACGGACGGCGGCCGTTCTACCTGTTCGCCATCGCCATCTTCATCGTCGGCTCCGCGCTGTGCGGCATCGCCGACTCGATGTACCAGCTGGCGGCCTTCCGGGCGGTGCAGGGCATCGGCGCCGGCGGCCTGATGTCGCTGGCGCTGGCGATCATCGGCGACATCGTGCCGCCCCGGGAGCGCTCGCGGTACCAGGGCTACTTCATGGCCGTCTTCGGCACCTCCAGCGTGCTGGGGCCGGTCATCGGTGGGTTCTTCGCCGGCCAGGACTCGATCCTCGGCCTCGACGGCTGGCGCTGGATCTTCTGGATCAACGTGCCCCTGGGCGTGCTCGCCTTCGCCGCCGTGTGGCGGGTGCTGCACCTTCCCCACGAGCGCCGCGAGCACCGCATCGACTGGCCCGGCGCGCTGACCCTGATCACCTTCCTCGTACCGCTGCTCGTCGTCGCCGAGCAGGGCCGGATCTGGGGCTGGACCGATCCCCGCTCGATCACCTGCTACGCGATCGGCGCCGTGGGCTTCGTGCTGTTCGTGCTGGCCGAGCGGTCCTACCGCGACGACGCCCTGCTGCCGCTGCGCCTGTTCCGCAACCGCAGCTTCGCCGTCAGCGGCATCGGCTCGATCGTCATGGGCGCCGGCATGTTCGGCGGCCTGCTGCTGCTGCCGCAGTACCTGCAGATCGTGCACGGCTCCAGCGCCACGGTCGCCGGGCTGCAGATGATCCCGCTGGTCGCCGGCATCATGACCGGCGCGCTGAGCTCGGGCATCGCGATCTCCAGGACCGGCAAGTACAAGGTCTTCCCGCTCGTCGGCATCGCGCTGATGGTGGTGGCCCTGCTGTCGATGTCGTTCGTCGTCGGCGCCGACACCTCGATCTGGGCGATCGTCCCGTTCATGGTGATGCTGGGCCTCGGGCTCGGCTTCAACTTCCAGCCGGTGATCCTCGCCGTGCAGAACGCCGTCTCCCCGCGGGAGATGGGCGTGGCCACCTCCTCGGTGACCTTCTTCCGCCAGATGGGCGGCACCATCGGGACGGCGGCGTTCCTGTCCATCCTGTTCACCCGGCTGCCGCAGGACATCGACGCCGCCGTGCAGGAGTCGGTGCGGGCCAACCCGGAGCTGGCGCCGCAGTTCCAGCAGCTGGGCGCCGACGGCGGTGCCGCCCTCGACGACACGTCCTTCATCCAGGAGCTGCCGGCCGCGCTGGCCGAGCCGTTCAAGGTCGGGTTCTCGAACTCGATCGACCTGGTGTTCCTCATCGCCGCCTGCGTCGTGGCGGTCGGCTTCTTCGTGTTCCTCTTCCTGCCGCAGCTGGCGCTGAGCACCAAGTCCGGGATCCAGGCGCGGCAGGGCGACGCCGCGGGGCTGGCGACCACCGACCAGGACGACGCCGGCGAGCAGGCGGTCCAGGCCGCCGGCGCCGCCGCGCCCACGTCCACCGCCCCGCCGGTGGGCCGCCCGGGCGGGACGCCGCACTGACCCACCTCCGCCCTGACGATCAGGTCTCCTGATCGTTCCGGGTCCTCCCTCGTGGTCCACCGCGAGGGAGGACCCGGAACGGTGAGGGAGGACGTCGCCGGGTGGGCACGACGACGAGGACGCCGACGTCGCCCGCGGCGGGCCCGCCTACTGTGAGGTGGTTCGCACCGCACCCCGAGCACATGCGCCTGGAGATCCCGTGCCGTCGTCGTCGCTGATCCTGTCCCGCCGTGACCTGGACTTCCTGCTGCACGAGTGGCTCGACGTCGAGTCGCTGACCAAGCGGCCGCGCTTCTCCGAGCACTCGCGGGAGACCTTCGACGCGGTGATGGACCTGGCGCAGCAGATCGCCACCGACCACTTCGCGCCGCACAACCGCACGGCCGACGAGAACGAGCCGCACATGGTCGACGGCAAGGCGGTCCTGATCCCCGAGGTGGCCAAGGCGCTGAAGGTCTTCACCGACGCCGGGTTGATGGCCGGGTCCTTCGACGAGGAGTACGGCGGCATGCAGCTGCCGCACACCGTCGGGCAGGCCGTCTTCGCCTGGTTCAAGGCGGCCAACGTCGGCACCTCGGCCTACCCGTTCCTCACGATGGGCAACGCCCGCCTGCTGCTCGCCCACGGCAGCCAGGAGCAGATCGACACCTACGTGCGGCCCGAGCTCGAGGGCCGCTGGTTCGGCACCATGGCGCTGTCGGAGCCGCAGGCCGGGTCCTCGCTGGCCGACATCACCACCAAGGCCGTGCCGCAGGACGACGGCACGTACCGGCTGTCGGGCAACAAGATGTGGATCTCCGGCGGCGACCACGAGCTGACCGAGAACATCGTGCACCTGGTGCTGGCCAAGATCCCCGGCGGTCCGCCCGGGGTGAAGGGCATCTCGCTGTTCATCGTGCCCAAGTTCCTGGTGAACCCCGACGGCTCCCTGGGCGAGCGCAACGACGTCGTCCTGGCCGGGCTCAACCACAAGATGGGCTACCGGGGCACGACGAACACCCTGCTGAACTTCGGCGAGGGCGTGCACACCCCGGGCGGGCAGGCAGGCGCCGTCGGCTACCTCGTCGGCGAGGCGCACCGCGGCCTCACCTACATGTTCCACATGATGAACGAGGCCCGGATCGGCGTCGGCGTGGGCGCGACGGTGCTGGCCTACACCGGCTACCTGCACGCGCTGGAGTACGCCCGCACCCGCACGCAGGGGCGCCCGGCGGCCGGCAAGGACCCGTCCTCGCCGATGGTGCCGATCATCGAGCACACCGACGTCCGCCGGATGCTGCTGGCCGCGAAGTCCTACGCCGAGGGCGGCATGGCCCTGGGGCTGTACTGCGCGCGCCTCGTCGACGAGGAGCAGACCGCGGAGAGCCAGGAGGACCGCGAGCGCGCCCACCTGCTGCTGGACATGCTGACGCCGGTGGCCAAGGCCTGGCCGTCCCAGTGGGGACTGGTGGCCAACGACCTGGCCATCCAGGTGCACGGCGGGTACGGCTACACCCGGGACTACCCGGTCGAGCAGTTCTACCGCGACAACCGGCTCAACCCGATCCACGAGGGCACGCAGGGCATCCAGTCCCTGGACCTGCTCGGCCGCAAGGTCGTGATGAAGGGCGGAGCGGGGCTGGCCCTGCTCGGGGAGACGATCGCCGCGACGACAGCGCGGGCGGCGGGCACGGAGTGGGCCGGCTTCGCCGCGGACCTCGACGCCGCGGTCGCCCGGATGGGCGCCGTCACCGCCACGCTGTGGGGCACCGGCGACCCGGACCTGGCCCTGGCCAACTCGCACGTCTACCTGGAGGCGGCCGGGCACGTCGTCGTCGGGTGGCTGTGGCTGGAGCAGGCGCTGGCCTGCGAGGGCGCGACGAGCGACTTCCACGAGGGCAAGCGCGCGGCCGCCCGCTACTTCTGGCGCTGGGAGCTGCCGCGCACGCGCGGCTGGTTCGACCTGCTGGAGTCCCTCGACCGCACGGTCCTGGACACCCCGGCCACGGTGCTCTGAGACCCCGCACAGCACGGCGCCCCGCTCCTCCCGAGGGAGGAACGGGGCGCCGTCGCGTTCGGTGCGTTACGTCAAGCGCGGGCAGCCTCGGGGGCGGTCGACCGCCCCGCGGAGGCGCGGGTCGCGCGCTGCTCCTGCTCGTACCGGGCGGTGGACTGCGTGCCCATCGCGATGACCAGGGCCGTCAGGACCAGGAACCCCAGCAGGGCCACGGCCGGCCACAACATCATCAGATCGATCTCCCCACGTGCTCTCCATGCGCCGCCGCCGGGTGAGGGCGGGCGGTACGTCGTCGGAGGCTCTGTCCCCCGAACGCACGCGTCTCAATCGTGGATTTCGAGACATCACCTGACGGTGTGTGAGCAGTGCCACAGCGGTCGACCTCACATCCGCGCCGGGCCGCGGACCGGACGACGCGTGGTCTGATCGACGCGTGTCCGACACCACAGCCGCAGGCACCCGTCCGGCGGTGCTGGTCGGCGCGCTCTCCCTCGGCGTCACCACCGTCGCCCTGCTGCAGAGCCTCGTCGTGCCCGCGCTGGGCCGGATCGAGGAGCAGCTCGGGGTCTCGGCCGGGGCTGCCGGCTGGGTGCTGACCGCCAACCTGCTGGCCGCCGCCGTGCTCACCCCCATGCTCGGCCGCCTGGGTGACCTGCGCGGGGAGCGGCCGGTCATCCTCGGCATCCTGGTCGCGGTCTCCCTCGGCACCCTGCTGGCGATCGTCACCGAGTCGCTGCCGCTGCTGCTGGTCGCCCGCGTGCTCCAGGGCGCCTCCTACGGGCTCTTCCCGCTGTCGATGAGCGTGCTCCGCCGCGAGCTCCCCGCGGCGCGGCTGGGCGTCGCCATGGCCGTGGTGAGCAGCACCCTGGCCGTCGGCGGCGTCGTCGGGCTGGTCACCACCGGGCTGCTCACCGGCGACGACGGCGACTACCGCAACGCCTTCTGGGTCGGGCTCGGGGTCGCGCTGGCCTCCCTGGTCCTCGCCGCCTGGCTGCTCCCCCACCGCCGGGTGACGACCACCGGGCGGATCGACTGGTGGGGGGCGCTGGTGCTCGGGCTCGGGCTGGTCCTCCTGCTCCTGCCCGTGTCGCAGGGCCACCTCTGGGGGTGGGGCTCCCCCGCCACGATCGGCTGCCTCGCGGGTTCGGTGGCCGTCCTGGCCGGCTGGGTCGTGCTGGAACGACGGCTGGCCGACCCTCTGGTGCGCCCGGCGATGCTCACCGACCGGCGCACCGTCGTCCCCAACATCGCCGGGCTCATGACCGGCATCGCGCTGTTCGCCTCCTTCCTCGCGGTGCTGGAGTACGTGCAGTCGCCACCGGAGGTGACCGGCTACGGCTTCGGCGCCGGTGTCCTCGAGGCCGCGGTCGTCTACCTGCTCCCCGGCGGGATCGCAGCCATCCTGCTGGCGCCGTTCGCCGGCCGGGTGGTCGGCCGGTTCGGGGCGCTCCCCACGCTCATGGCCGGTGCGGCGTCCGGGGTGGCCGGGTTCGCGCTGCTCGCCGGCCTGCGCGGCGAGCCGTGGCTGGTGATCCTGGCCGGCCTGCTCACCCAGATGGCGGTGACCGTCGCCTACGCGGCCCTGCCCGCCCTGGTCGTCGAGGCGGTCCGGGAGGACGAGACCGGAGTCGCCAACGCGGTCAACTCCATCGCCCGCGCGGTCGGCCAGGCCCTCGGCAGCACCCTCGCCGTCACCCTCATCGCCGCCAGCCTGGACCCCGACACCGGCTATCCGCGGGCGATCGCCTTCACGCTGGTGGCCCTCATGGGTGCCGGCGCGTCGGCCGCGGTGGTGGCGGTCGCCCTGCTGGGGATGCGCAGCGACCGGCGATCCGCGCGGCGGCACGGGGACGACGTCGACGCCGCCACCGCGGGTGGCCCGGAGTGGTCCCCGGTGTCCGGCCTGCGCTGAGCGGGAGCGGTCGCTGCCGAACCGTTACCGGCGCGTCCGGCATGGAACGGGCCCTACCGGGGAACCGGGGAGCGGACCGCCTTTTGCTGACCTGGAGGACCTCTTCATGGCCCGAGCCACCGGCTCGTCCAGCCGCGACGCGGCGGACACCCGCTCCGGCGGTACCCACGCCGCGCACGACCCCGCCCCCGATGACGACAACGTCAGTGGGACCCGCTCGGACTACGCGCCCACCGGCGCGGACCCGACGCCGACCACCGGCGGCACGATCAAGCGCACGCTCAAGGAGTTCAGCGAGGACAACCTCACCGACTGGGCGGCCGCGCTGACGTACTACGGCGTGCTCGCGCTGTTCCCGGCGCTGATCGCGCTGACCTCGATCGTCGGCCTGTTCACCACCCCGCAGCAGCTCAGCGATGCGCTGACCACCGTGGTCCCCGCGAGCGCCGCCGACACCCTCAACCCGGTGATCGAGCAGATCGCGGGGAACCAGAGCACCGCCGGCTTCGGTCTGGTCATCGGTCTGGCCGCCGCGATCTGGTCGGCCTCGGGCTACGTGGGCGCCTTCACCCGTGCGGCCAACGTCGTCTACGAGACGCCGGAAGGCCGCAAGATCTGGAAGCTCAAGCCGCTCCAGCTGCTCGTGACCCTGATCGGCGTGCTCTTCGCCGCCGTCATCGTCGCGCTGCTGGTGCTCAGCGGTCCGGTGGTGGACGCCATTGCCTCGGCCGTGGGGATCGGTGAGACCGGGCAGACGGTGTGGACCATCGCCAAGTGGCCGGTGATCCTCGTGATCCTCGCCCTGATGATCGCCGTTCTGTACTACTCGACGCCGAACGTGAAGCTGCGCGGCTTCAAGTGGGTCAGCCCCGGTGCCGGCGTGGCGATCCTGGTGGCGATCGTGGCCTCGGCCGCCTTCGCCTTCTACGTGGCCAACTTCAGCAGCTACAACGCCACCTACGGGGCGCTGGCCGGCGTCGTGATCTTCCTGATCTGGTTCTGGCTGATCAACGTCGCGCTGCTCTTCGGCATCGAGCTCGACGCCGAGATGGAGCGGACCAAGGAGCTGAAGGACGGCGTGCCGCGGGCGGACAAGGAGATCCAGCTGGACGCCCGGGCCGAGCCCAAGGACAAGCAGACGACCTGATCGTCGACCGCACGCAGCAGGGCCCCCTCCCGGACTTCCGGGAGGGGGCCCTGTCGCGTGCGGGGCGCGGCCCGTGGCGACGACTTCGGGAAAGGTGCGCCCCGATTCGGCGCGCCGGACGACGACTTCCCCGAAGTCGCGGCCTGCGGCTCAGCGGCTGGTCGGCGGCCGGTCACCCCGGCGCGACAGCGGCACCCGCTCGATCACGCCGGCGACGGCGGCCAGCCCCTGGCTCAGCGCCCGCCCCGCCGGGGCGAACCGGTCCGGCACCCGCCGGGTCCCCGCGTCGACGGCGTCGCGGGTGCGGTCGATCAGGGACAGCGGAAGGGCCGACAGCGCGTTGCCGGGTGGCCGGCGGGAGACCGTGGGGTGCGGCCGGGTGGGCGACAGCCGGGCCACGATCGCCCAGCGGCGGCCCAGCGCGCGCAGCTCGTCGGGGCTGAGCGCCTCCTGGAGCCGGGGGAAGAGGACGTCCTCCTCGTCCCGCACGTCCTCCCGCAGCACCTCCACCAGGCGCCGCAGCCGGGCCGGACGCTCCGGGGAGTCGAGCCCGTCCCGCTCCAGCGCGGTGACCAGTTCGTTGACCTCCTGGTGCTCCTCCTCGACCTGCAGGGTGAGCGCGTCGCCGTCGGGCAGCACGCGGCGGATGACCGGCCACAGCACGGTCTCCTCGGCGAAGGCGTGGCTGAAGACCAGCCGGTCGATGCGCTGCAGCACCTCCTCCTGCGCGGTACCGGTGCTGCCGTCGAGCTCGTGGAGGAGCCGGTCGAGCTGGATGTGGTCCTTGCGCTGGCGGGCCAGGACGCTGCCGGGACCGCCGAGCTCCTCGACGGTCTGGTCGGCGATGGATCGGGTCACGGAACGCCTCCTGGGTCTCGGGTCTGCCGTCCTCGATGCCCGCTCATCCGGTCGTGCATGCCCGGTTGCCGCCGGGGCGCCCGGGTAGGTGGCAACGATGATCGACCACTCGACCGTCACGTCCGATTTCTACGACCTCGAGGCCCTGCTCAGCGAGGACGACCGGGCGCTGCTGCACCGGGTGCGCACGTTCATGGACGAGCAGGTCGAGCCGATCATCAACGAGTACTGGACCCGGGCGGAGTTCCCGAGCCAGCTCATCCCGGCCATGGCCGAGCTGGGCATCGCCGGCACCTCGATCCAGGGCTACGGCTGCCGGGGCAGCTCACCGCTGCTCGACGGGATGATCTCCATGGAGCTGTCCAAGGGCGACCCGTCGATCTCCACCTTCATGGGCGTGCACGGCGGCCTGGCGATGGGCTCGATCTACCTGTGCGGCTCCGAGGAGCAGAAGGAGCGCTGGCTGCCGGCCATGGCGCGCATGGAGCTGATCGGCGCGTTCGGGCTGACCGAGCCCGAGCACGGTTCCGACGTCGCCCGCGGCCTGCAGACGACGTGCCGCCGGGACGGCGACTCCTGGGTGCTCGACGGCGAGAAGAAGTGGATCGGCAACGCCACCTTCGCCGACCTGATCATCATCTGGGCCCGGGACGTGGAGACCGAGCGGGTTCTCGGCTTCGTCGTGGAGCAGGGGACGCCGGGCTTCACCGCGGTCAACATCGAGGACAAGATCGCCCTGCGCGTGGTGCAGAACGCGCACATCACCCTCGAGGGCGTGCGGGTGCCCGAGGAGAACCGGCTGCAGGAGGCGCACAGCTTCCGCGAGACCGCGAACGTGCTGCGGATGACGCGCGCCGGCGTCGCGTGGTCGGCGGTCGGCTGCTCGCGGGGCGCCTACGAGCACGCGTTGCGCTATGCGAAGGGGCGCGAGCAGTTCGGCCAGCCGATCGTGGAGTTCCAGCTGGTGCAGGACCTGCTGGTGCGGATGCTGGGCAACATCACCGCGTCGGGGGCCATGTGCGCCCGGCTCTCGCAGCTGCAGGGCGCGGGCACCATGACCGACGAGCAGGCCTCGCTGGCCAAGGCGTTCTGCACCATGCGGATGCGAGAGACCGTCGGCTGGGCCCGCGAGCTGATGGGCGGCAACGGCATCCTGCTGGAGAACCACGTGGGCCGGTACGTCGCCGACGCCGAGGCGATCTACAGCTACGAGGGCACCCGCGAGGTGAACACGCTGATCGTGGGTCGCGGCGTCACGGGGGCCAGCGCGATCGTCTGAGGCGGAGTGGGGGCGGGCAACGAGGGCCTCCGATCGGCCATCGCCCCGCCGCCGCCGCCCCGCCGCCACTCCCCCGGCCGGAGGGCGGTCGCGCGCTCGGCTGGGTAACGAGACGGACACGTTCTAGCGGCGCAGGTAGACTCCCATCACGGTGCGCCACACCGTCAGTACGTTGCGCAGGCGCGCGGCCTCGCGCGCACAGGGGGACGTGGAGGAAAGTGGTGCGAACTCACCGATCCAAGATCTATCCGCGCATTCAGTGATGAAGTACCTGACACGGACCCAGTACCTGGCCATCGCGAGCCTGAGTTCGAGCGCGCTCGATCTGATGAAGGATGCCTTGGGGATCGGCGACTGCATCGCGCTGATCCGGGCGACGTAGGTGGTGGCGTGCTGATCGCGATCGGTGTGGTGACGGGGCTGCTCCTGGGCGTCTGGGCGACGTGCGTCTGGGGCCTGCGCAAAGCCAAGCGTGTCGGGCCGGAGCTGCTCCTGGTCGTGCTCGCGCTGTCCCCGATCCTCCTTTCCTGGGGTGCCGATGCATCCGGGTGGCCAACACCGGGGTCGATCGCCGAGTCCACCGGTGCGGTGACCGACAGCGCCGGCCACGGGCTGCTCGTGGGGATCGAGTTCGCGACGGCGGCGGTCGTGGTGGCGGTGCTCGTGAGGGCGGGCGCGACCCGTCGACTGGAGAGCTGGTCGACGAGCAAGGCCGAGTGATCGAAGCTAGACCCGAGGCGATCCACAGCCGCGAGGGCGCCCGCGACGTCACCACGCTGAGCGGGGGTCGCGGCGTCGCAAGGACGAGCACGTCGTCGGACACCCGCGTCACGGCGGGGGTCGTCGTGGCGGTGCTGGTGAGGACGGGCGTGACGTCGGCTGGCGAGATGGTCGCGGAAGCCCGAGCGCCCGACCGACTAGCTGCGCGGATCCGTCCGGTCGCGGAGGGCGGCCAGGGCGGGGGCGTACATCCGCGCCTTGATGGTGCCGAGGGTGTCCCCCGCCTTGCCGGCCAGGGACGCGGCCAGCTCCACGGCGGTCGACCGCACGGCGTCCTCGTCGACGGCGCGGTCCACGACGGCGGCGGCCAGCGCGTCGGAACCGCCGTAGCGCCGCGCCGTCGTCATCGCCTCGTGCGCGGTCTGCGGGGTGAGCCGGGCCTGGATCAGCGCGGACATCCCACGGGTGAACGGGATGCCGATGTCGGCCTCGGGCAGGCACCAGAACCCGCGGTCGGCCCGCATCACGCGGAAGTCGTGGGCCAGCGACAGCATGGCGCCCGCCGCGAAGGTGTGCCCCTGGAGCGCGGCCACGGTGATCAGCGGCAGCGAGAGCACCCGGGCCAGCAGTTCGTGCACGCGGACGACATAGGCCTCGTGCTGACCGGCGTGGGCGTACAGCCAGTCCAGGTCCAGGCCGTTGGAGAAGAACTTGCCGGTCGCGGTGGTGACCAGCGCGCGTGGCCCGTCGGCACGCTCGACCTCGTCCAGCGCG
>NZ_JAAGWG010000033.1 GCF_010682065.1 Blastococcus saxobsidens | reverse complement strand
TCGCCATCGTCTACCGAGCTGCTGCCGTCCTGGCCGCGATCATCACCTGGCTACGCACTTAAGAGACATGCCCTAGCGGCCGCCGGGTCGGTGGTCAGCGCCGAGCGGCGAGGCTGGTGATCTCGTGCGCGGACTCGACCGTGGGGGCCGAGGCCAGGGCGCGGGCCAGGGCGCGCTCCTCGCGCAGGTGGGCGCGAGCGGCGTGCCGGCGGCTGAGGACGGTGCGGATGCGGGTCATGGCTGGTCCTTCGGGTGCAGCGGATGGAAGCGCCGCAGGGGGCCGGGCGGGCCGGCCGGAGACCGTCCGCCTCCTGAGTTCGCAACTCGAACTCTGCGCCTCCCTACTGAGTTCGTCAAGTGAACCCAGCATGGCTACGATCACACTGTGAGCGACGCCTCCTACGACCGTTCCCGCTGCTCCGTCGCCGGCACGCTGGCCGTGGTGGGGGAGAAGTGGAGCCTGCTGCTGCTCCGCGAGGCGTTCCTCGGAGTGCGCCGGTTCGCCGACTTCCAGCAGGCACTGGGCGCTCCCAAGGCGGTGCTGACCGACCGGCTGGCCACCCTCGTGCAGGAGGGCATCCTGCGCAAGGAGCCGTACCAGGCCGACGGGTCCCGCCAGCGGCACGAGTACCGGCTGACCAGCAAGGGCCGCGACCTCTATCCCACGCTCGTGGCCCTGATGCAGTGGGGCGACCGCCACCTGGCCGACGGCCCGCCCCCGCTGGCCCTCGTGCACGCCGACTGCGGCGCCCCGGTGCGCGTCGCCCTGGTGTGCGACGACGGGCACGAGGTGGCCGGACCGCGCGACGTGCGACCCCACGCGGGCACCCCCACCGGCTGATCGGCGGCCGGCCGACGAGGGTCCTGACGCCCTCGCGCGGTTGTCGTAGGGGAGCCCCACACTCGACAGTGACGGGCCGGGCACGGTCCGGCACCACGTCGCCGAGGGGGAACAGTGATCGAACCGAGTGGCCCCGGGGTCCCAGGTCTCGTCCGGCACGGGGCGGTGGGGCCGCTGCCCCGCACCACCGGCCGGCAGATCGTCGTCCTCGCCGACGCCGGCGACGACCGCCCCGTCGACTGGGCCCGGGTGGGCCTGCACTCGGTGGCCGACTCCCGGGACTTCGCCGACGGCGACGTCCCGCCGCAGACCCTGCAGGACGCGGAGGCGACCGTCTTCAGCGCTCTCGGGATCGCGGTCGTGGCGGCCGAGCCCGGGCAGCTGGGCCTGCTGCAGACGGCGGGGGCCGGCGGTCGCCCGGTGCTCTCGGTCTCCCCGGAGCTGGTGCACCGCGTGCTGACCGGGACGCCGCGGGACGTCGGCCCGTACGCGGCGGGCTACCGCGACGGTGTCGCCGATCTGGCCGGCCGCCTCCTCGCGCCCGGCGCCCCGCCGGCAACGGCGGGGCCGGCGCGCTTCGAGGACACCGTCCAGGCGACGTGGGGCGTCCAGGCCGTCCGCGCCGACGCCTCGGCCGCCACCGGGCGCGGCATCCGGCTGGCGGTGCTCGACACGGGCTTCGACTCTGCCCACCCCGACTTCGCTGGCCGGACGATCGTCGCCCGCTCCTTCGTCACGGGGGAGGACGCCCAGGACGGGCACGGGCACGGCACGCACTGCATCGGCACCGCGTGCGGCCCCCGGACGCCGGCCACGGGGCCCCGTTACGGCGTTGCGCACGAGGCGGAGATCTACGCGGGCAAGGTGCTGGGCACCGACGGCAGCGGCACCGACGCCGGGATCCTCGCCGGCATCAACTGGGCGGTGACCAGCCGGTGCCCGGTCGTCTCGATGTCCCTGGGCGCCGACGTCATGCAGGCGCACCCGCCCTATTCCGCGGCCGGCCGCCGGGCGCTCCGACAGGGCTCGCTGATCATCGCGGCGGCGGGCAACAACGCCGACCGGCGGGCCGGCGACCCCGGGTTCGTGGGCGCGCCGGCGAACAGCGTCGAGATCATGGCGGTCGGGGCGCTGGACCAGGCGCTGGAGATGGCGTACTTCTCCGCGCGCAGCCTCCCCGCCCGTGGTGGTCAGGTGGACATCGCCGCTCCCGGCTGGGAGGTCTACTCGGCCTGGCCGATGCCGACCCGCTACAACACGATCAGCGGCACCAGCATGGCCACGCCGCACGTCGCCGGCCTGGCGGCGCTGTGGGCCGAGTCCACCGGGCACCGCGGCCTGGAGCTGTGGGCCACGCTCGTGCAGGAGAGCGTGCGGCTGCTGCAGCCCTCCGTCGACGCCGGGAGCGGTCTCGCCGTCGCTCCGCACGGAGGCGTCGCCGCGTAGCCTGCGCGGCATGACCCACGTCAGCGTCACCGTCGACGACGGGCACCTGGCCGCCCTGGACGGTGTCGTCCAGGGGTTGCGTGCGCGCGGCATGCAGGTGGACCAGGTGCTCGACAGCCTCGGCATCATCACCGGCTCCGTCGCACCCGGTGCCGCCGGTGGGCTCAGCGCCGTCGACGGGGTGATCTCGGTGGACGAGCAGCTGGGCGTCCAGCTGCCCCCGCCGGACGCGCCGGTGCAGTAGCACTGCGGCAGTCAGGGCGTCGGGGGCGCGGGCGTGGGGATCACGGGGGCGCGTTGACCGGCTCGCAGCACGCCGGCCGGGGGTGGCGAGCGGTGCTCGTCCGGGGCCGGCGGCCCGCCCGGCAGCAGGGCGAGCAGGTCGTGCAGGCCGACGAGCACCACCAGTCGGTGCAGGCACGGGCTGGGGCGCTCCAGGACCAGCTGGCAGCCGTGCCGCCGGGCCAGGTGGTGCCCGGTGACCAGGGTCCGGAGCCCCGCCGCATCGCAGAACGTCACCCGCTCGGTGTCCAGGACCCACCGTGGCCGGCCGCTCCCGGTCAGCGACCGCAGGCCGTCCAGCACGTGCGGGGCGTGGTCCCGGTCGAACTCCCCGGCCACCACCACGGTGGCCGAAGCGACGTCGACCGAGACCTGGAAGGGCACCCATCCGGCGTCGTGGTCCAGGCCCGTAGGGCTCGCAGGTGCTGCCATGGCCGGCCTCCCGCCGTCACCCGGGCTGTGCCCGGGCCCCGCTCTCGACCTCTTCGCGAAGCTACACCCGACGCGGCCCGGACACCGGCCCTGCGGTCGTGATGGGATGAGCGGGATGAGCGAGAACGCGACCCGACTCCGCGATGTCCGTCCCGAGGACGCCTTCGACGTCGAGGCGGTGCACGCGTGGCTGGCGCCGCGCGTCCCGGCGCTCGACGGCCACGCGCCACCACAGGTGCGGCAGTTCTCCGGCGGCGCGAGCAACCTCACCTACCTGCTGGACTACGGCGACCTCGACCTGGTGCTGCGTCGGCCGCCGCACGGCCACAAGGCGGCCTCGGCGCACGACATGGGCCGGGAGGTCCGGGTGCAGCAGCGGCTCCGTCCGCACCTGGACGTCGTCGCCCAGATCCACGGCTTCTGCGAGGACCCGTCGGTCATCGGCAGCGACTTCTACGTGATGGAGCGCCTGACGGGCACCGTGCTCGGCCGGAAGCTGCCCGAGGGCGTGGAGCTCTCGCCGGAGCAGGCCCGGGTGCTGGGGGAGACCGCCTACGACCGGCTGGCCGACCTGCACTCGATCGACGTCGACGCCGCGGGGCTCGCCGATCTGGGCAGGGGCCCCGGCTACGTGCGCCGGCAGGTCGAGGGCTGGTCGCGGCGCTTCCGCGACGCGCTGACCGACGACGTCCCCCCGGCCGAGGAGCTCATGGGCTGGCTGGCCGAGCACCAGCCGCAGGACGTGCGGGCCAGCCTGCTGCACGGTGACTGGAAGCTCGACAACCTCGTGCTCGACCTGTCCGGCACGCCCCGGATCACCGGCGTCCTGGACTGGGAGATGGCCACCGTCGGTGACCCGCTGATGGACCTGGGCGCCTCGCTCGCCTACTGGGTCACCGCGGACGACGACGAGGAGTTCGGGCTGGTCTCGACCCAGCCGAGCATCCTGTCGGGCATGCCGACCCGCGAGCAGCTGGTCGAGCGGTACCTGGCGCGCACCGGTCTGCAGCCGGCGAACTGGACGTTCTACGAGGTGTTCGGGCTGTTCCGGCTGGCCGTGATCATCCAGCAGATCTGGGCGCGGTACAGCTCCGGCCACAGCACCAACCCGCGGTTCGCCAACTTCGGCTTCGCCGCGGCCGTCCTGCTCCAGCGCGCGGAGAAGCTGGCCGGATGCCGCTGATCTGCCTGGTCCGCCACGGGCAGGCCTCCTTCGGCGCCGACGACTACGACGTCCTCAGCGACCTCGGTCGCGAGCAGGCGCGGTGCGTGGGGGAGGAGCTGCGCCGGCGGGAGCTGCGCGACCCGCTCGTCGTCTCCGGCACGCTGCGCCGCCAGCGGGACACCGCGGCCCTGCTGACGGAGACGGCCGGCTTCGGGCCCGTGGCCGGGCCGGACCCGCGGTTCGACGAGTACGACCACCTGGACCTCCTGGAGCGCTATCCGGCGGAGGGGGAGCAGCCGTCCGGGGACTCCGGGTCGCGGCAGGTGCAGCGGCTGCTCGACGGCGCCCTGCGGTCGTGGATCGCGGCCGGCGACGCAGACGGCTGGCCGGCCTTCTCCACCGGCGCGCCGACCGCGCTGCGCGAGCTGGCGACGGGCCTCGGCTCCGGTCGGGACGCCGTGGTGGTCAGCTCCGGGGGTGTGATCGCCGCCGTCGTCGCCGGGCTGCTGGGCGCCCCGGCCGACGGTGTGGTGGCGCTGAACCGGGCCGCGGTGAACGTCGGCGTCACCTCGGTGCTGGCCGGTGGGTCGGGCCTGTCCCTGCTCGCCTTCAACGACCACGCGCACGTCACCGGCGACCGCCGCCACCTGCTCAGCTACCGCTGACCCCGGGCCCGGCAGGCCCGTCGCCTCCGGCGGGCCGGCACGGGTGCCGGCGGCCCGGAGCGGACTACGGTCGTCCCATGAGCCACGACGAGGGTGCCGGTGACGTGCGGTACCTCGGCGAGACGATGAGCCGGATCGCCCGGCAGCTGCAGGGCGAGCACGGCGACGTCGAGGCGACCCTGCACGCCATCACCGCCGCCGCGGTGGTCGCCGTGCCGGACGCGGACGAGTGCGGCATCAGCTACGTGATCGGCCGGTCGAAGGTGGAGCCGCGCGCGTCGACGGGCGACCTGCCGCGTCAGGTCGACGAGTTGCAGAGCCGCCTCCAGCAGGGGCCGTGCCTCGACGCGATCTGGGACGAGGAGGTCGTCCGGGTGGTCGACCTGGCCGAGGAGCAGCGGTGGCCGGAGTTCGCTCCGGAGGCCGCTGCCCTGGGCGCTCGCGGGATGGTCTGCTTCCAGCTGTTCGTGGCGGGCGACCAGATGGGTGCGCTGAACCTGTACTCGCGGACGCCGGACGCCTTCGACGAGGAGTCCCGGGAGATCGGTCAGCTGTTCGCCGCGCACGCGGCCGTGGCGCTGGCCGGGGCCGAGCACGAGTCGCACCTGCGCGACGGCATGGCCAACCGCGACCTGATCGGGCAGGCCAAGGGCATCCTGATGGAGCGGCACGGGCTCACCGCCGACCAGGCGTTCGGCGTGCTCGCCCGCGTCTCCCAGGAGCTCAACCGGAAACTGGTCGAGGTGGCCCGCGAGCTGGCCGACACCGGTGCCGTGCCGGGCGGCTACCGCCGCGCGAGGTGAGCCGGCCACCCTCCGAGGAGGATGGCCGCGTGCCCGAGGAGCTGTTGCCCGACGAGCTGCTGCCCGGTGAGCAGCCACCCGGCAAGCCGCTGCCGGACGTGATCGCCCCGGGGCTCGAGGTGCTCTTCTGCGGCATCAACCCCTCGCTGATGTCGGCGGAGCGGGGACACCACTTCGCCCGGCCGGGCAACCGCTTCTGGCCGGCGCTGCACCGGGCCGGGCTCACGCCGCGGCAGCTGGCCCCCGAGGAGGACCGCGAGCTCCTCCGGCACGGGCTGGGGGTGACCAACCTGGTGGACCGGCCCACCCGCACCGCGGCCGAGCTGTCCCCGGCGGAGTTCCGCGCGGGCGCCGTGGCCCTCGCGGCCCTGGTGGCGCGCTACCGGCCGCGGGTGCTCGCCGTCCTGGGCATCACCGCATGGCGCCAGGGCTTCGACCGCCCGAAGGCCGTCGTGGGCCGGCAGCCCGAGCGGATCGGCGGCGCGGAGACCTGGGCGGTGCCCAACCCGAGCGGGCTGAACGCGCACGCCCAGCTGCCCGACCTCGCCCGGGCCTACCGGCAGCTGCGACCGGGGAGCTGACCGCGCTCAGCCGACGACGACGTTCCAGGTGCGGATGGTCCAGCCGGTCACGACGCCCCGGGTGACGTAGGGGTCCGCGGCGGCGAACCGTTCGACGACCTCGCGCGGCGCCGTCCACACCAGCAGGGCGCGGTCGAAGGGATCGGGGAGCGCGCCGGCGAGCAGCAGCTCGCCCCGGTCGTGCGCCTCCCGGAGCATCGCCAGGTGCTCCTCGCGGACGGCGTCCCGGCGCTCCAGGTAGTCGTCGGCCAGCGTGTACTCGAGGACCAGGTGCATGCCCCACCCTGGCACGACGGCGACAATGCCGGGATGCCCCGCCTGCTGGTCGTCCACCACACACCCTCGCCCGCGCTGCAGGCGGTGCTGGAGGCGGTGAAGGAGGGAGCCGCGATGGTCGACGACGTCGAGCTGTCCCTGCGGCCGGCGCTGTCGGCGGGCCCGGCCGACCTGCTGGCAGCCGACGGCGTGCTGCTGGGCACGCCGGCGAACATCGGCTACATGTCCGGGGCGCTCAAGCACTTCTTCGACACGGTGTACTACCCCTGCCTGGACGCCACGGCCGGGCTGGCCTACGGCGTGTACGTGCACGGCAACGACGACACCGCGGGGGCGCTGCGGAGCATCGAGCGGATCACCGAGGCGCTGCGCTGGAAGCGGGTCGCCGCGCCGCTGAGCCTGACCGGTGCACCGTCGCCGGCGGACCTGGAGGGTGTCCGCGAGCTGGCCGCGACGGTCGCCGTCGGCCTCTGAGCGGCTACCCGGCGTCCTCTGCCACCCGCAGCACCAGCAGTGCCACGTCGTCGGTGAAGTCCGGCGCGGTCCGGGTCAGCAGCGCGTCGCAGATCTGCGCGACCGGGGTGCGGTGCAGGTCGCGCGCGGCCGCGGTGAGCGCGTCGAGCCCGTCGTCCAGCGTCGCGCCCCGGCGCTCGACCAGGCCGTCGGTGTAGAGCACGACGGTCGAGCCGGCGGGCAGCGGCAGGGCGTGCGACTGCCGCGGGCTCCCCGGGCGCACCCCGAGCAGCAGGTTCCGCGGGCGCCCCAGCAGCTCCACCTCGCCGTCCGGGCCGAGCAGGAGCGGAGGTGGATGCCCGGCGTTGGACCAGCGGAGCAGCAGCGGTCCGTCGTCGGCCGGCCGCTCGACCCGGGCCACGAGCGCCGTCGCCAGGCTCCCGACGCCGAGGTCGGCCACCGCCTGGTCGAGGACGGTGAGGACCTGCGCCGGGTCGCCGTCCAGGGCGTGGGCGATGCCGCGCAGCAGGTTGCGCAGCTGACCCATGACCGCGGCGGCGTCCCGGTCGTGCCCGGTGACGTCGCCGACCACCAGGGTGGTGGCGCCGTCAGGGCTCAGGAACGCGTCGTACCAGTCCCCGCCGACCTCCGCCTCGCGCGCCGCCGGCCGGTAGCGCACCGCGATGTCGAGTCCGTCGAGCTGCGGTGGTTCGGTCAGCAGCGACCGCTGCAGCGTCTCGGCGAGGCTGCGGGTGGCCCGGGCCGCCCGGCGCTCGCTCTCCAGCCGGCCGACCCGGTCCAGCGCCTGACCGCACTGGTCGGCGAACGCCCGGAGCACCCGGACGTCGTCGGGCTCCAGGGGGTGCGGGCGCCGCCAGCCGACGAGCAGCGAGCCGAGCGCCCGCTCCCCGGTCCGCAGCGGCAGCGCCGCCCATGCCCGGAGCCCGGCGTCCGGGGGCGGCGCGTCGGGGGCGAGCTCGGCGGAGGGGACGAGGACCGGCCGGCCGGCCGCCGCGACGGCCAGGGGCGAGGCGGAGCCCGCCGGGATCCGCCGGGTGACCGAACCGCCGTCGACGACCGCCAGCTCCGAGCCGCCCGGGAGCACGAGCGCGGCGGCCAGCAGGTCGGCCGACAGCCCCGGGCCGCCGTGGTCGGCCAGCAGCCGGAACAGGTCGTCGCGCGTCTCCGCCGCGGCGAGGGCCGAGACGGTGCGGGCCAGCCCGGCCAGGGACCGTGCGGTGCGCTGCTCCCGCTCGGTGAGCGCCCGCAGCTCCGCGTTGCGCTGCTCGAGCTCCCGGGTGCGCGCGAACAGGTCGGACTCGACCTGCGCCACGCGATCGCGCCACTCCTGCCGCCTGGCCGCCTCCGCGCCGCCGGCGTCGCGGTCGCGGACGTACTCGGTGATGTCGTCGGCGCGGTGCAGCAGCAGCACCACCGTGCCGTCGTCGTCCAGGATCGGGACGTTGCGCGGACTCCAGAACCGCTCCACGTAGCTGCCGTCGGGCAGCGCGATGTCGTACTTCTGGATCGGCATGGTGTGCGGCTGCCCGGTGTCGCGCGCCTGCTCCAGGGACGCCCGGAGGTTCCCGGGGCCGTCGGCCGTCGGATCGTCGGGGTTGAGCGGGAAGACGTCGAAGAGATGCCGGCCGACCGTGCCCTCGAGCGTCGTCGCGGTCTCCTCCAGCCGCGCCCGGTTGGCGTAGACGATGACGAGGTCCGGGGTGAGCAGCAGGATCGGTGTCGGGGCCGCGTCGAGCACCCGGCGGAAGTCGGGCTCGCGCAGCTGGGGGATCACGCCGCTCCTCCTGCTGTCTCGTCGTCGGCCCGGGGCGCAGTCATCCTCCCCTGCCGCCCGTCGGGCAGCCCGCACCGCCCGTTTCCCCGGCCCGGCCCCGGGGCACGGCAGGCCCACCCCGTCAGCGGCCACCGGACCGGTCCCGGCATCTCCGGACGTGCAGGAGGGAACCGTGCCCACCCGTCGAGCGCTGCTGGCGGGCGGTGCGGGCCCGGCGGTGGCCGTCCTGCTCGCCGGTTGCACCGTGCGGTCCCCGGGCCGATCCGGGGACGGCAGGGGAGCGGAGCCGGCGCGGTTGTCCGCCCGGCCGGGTGCGCCGGCCGTGGCCACCGCACCCGCGCCCGGGACCCGGGCGCTGGACCTCGGGGCGGAGCCGGACCCGTTGCTGCACGTGCCCCCGGCCGGGGCGGCGGGGAGGCCGCTGCCGCTGGTCGTCAGCCTGCACGGAGCCGGGGGGAGCCCGCAGGCGGGGCTGGAGCTGCTCCGCGGACCGGCCGACGAACTCGGCGTGGTCGTACTGGCACCGGGCTCGCGGGGACCCACGTGGGACGCCGTCGGTGGGACCTACGGCCCGGACGTCGCCCGCCTCGACCGGGCGCTGCGGCAGGTGTTCACCGAGCTGCCGGTCGATCCCGGACGGATCGGGATCGCCGGCTTCTCCGACGGCGCCTCGTACGCCCTCGGGCTGGGACTGGCCAACGGCCGGCTCTTCTCCCGGGTCATGGCCTTCTCACCGGGCTACGTGCCGCCCGCGCCGCGATCGGGGACGCCGGAGGTGTTCCTCACCCACGGGGAGGACGACACCGTCCTGCCCGTCGACCGGACCAGCCGGCGGATCGTGCCCGCCCTGCGGGACGAGGGCTACGACGTCACGTACCGCGAGTTCGCGGGGCCGCACACGCTGCCGCCGGAGCTGGCACGCGCGGCCGTGGAGTGGTTCGCCCGGCCTTGAGGGACGGGTGGTTCCCCGGCAGGACGCCGTCACCGACCGCTGCAGTGGCGACGGCGACGTCCCGCCGGGGACGCTGCATGGCGAGGTGACGGACACCCGCGACGCAGCGGCTCAGGGGTGGTGCGACTACCAGCGCAGTGGGTGCGTGGAGCGGGAGTGCGCGGTGCGGCAGGCCCGGCAGTTGCCCCACGAGACGATGCTCAGCGGGGTGGTCGGGGAGCCGCACTCGGGGCACTCGACCGTCAGGTCGGCGGTGGCGCGGGCCTCGCTCAGTTCGCGGGACCGCTCCTCGTGGATGGCCTCGTCGCCCCGGCAGGGACAGCCGAGATGGGCTTCCGCGCAACGTCCGACGTGCATGGCGATGGGGTCCCCTCGGTGTCGTGCTCGACGCTACGCCTGGTCCGGGCCGGACAGGCGAAAGGGGCCACGGCGCGCTGCGCCGTGACCCCTTCGTGTTACCCGATCAGATCGGGCGGACGTTCTCCGCCTGGGGGCCCTTCTGGCCCTGCGTGACGTCGAACTCCACCTGCTGGCCCTCGTCGAGCGAACGGTAGCCGTCACTCGCGATGGCGGAGTAGTGGCAGAAGACGTCGGCGCCGCCGCCGTCCTGGGCGATGAACCCGAAGCCCTTCTCCGCGTTGAACCACTTCACAGTGCCCTGAGCCATGTCGTTCTCATTCCGTGCTGGGAGGTGTCCGCACAGGTACGTACCGGGTGCGGGGCCGCCGCACCGACCGGCAGGACCGAGAGGAACGTCAGGCAGAGACGACTGCGGACGTTCAAGAACGAAAGCAGAGGCGCAACAGCGACCAGGGAGGACACTACCCCGCGTTGGCGATCTTGGCCAGGGCCCCCCTCCGGCGTGTGTCGCCGCCCGCTCCGGTGCGGCCCCCGCCGCTGCGGGGTGGTCCCGGTGTGCGGCAGCATCGCGGGCATGAGCGCCCCGCGCACCGATGGACCGGAGTGGGTCCGGGACGCCATCTGGTGGCACGTGTACCCGCTGGGGTTCGTCGGCGCGGAGCAGCGCAGCGAGCCCGGCGCCCCCGTCCGCCACCGGCTGGCCCACCTGACCGGCTGGCTCGACCACGCCGTCCGGCTCGGGGCCTCGGGGCTGGCGCTGGGGCCGGTCTTCGACTCCACCACCCACGGCTACGACACCGTCGACCACCTGCGCATCGACCCGCGACTGGGCGACGACGGGGACTTCGACGCCCTGGTCGCCGGGTGCCGCGAGCGCGGCCTGCGGGTGCTGCTGGACGGCGTCTTCAACCACGTCGGCCGCGGGCACCCCGCCTTCCGGGCGGTCCTGGAGCAGGGACCGTCGGCGGCGACCGCCTCCTGGTTCCGGCTGCGGTGGCCGGGCGGGGCGGACGCATGGCGGCCTGGCGTCGAACCCGACCACGACGACTTCGAGGGCCACTCCCACCTCGTCGCCCTGGACCACGGCTCGCCGGCCGTGCTCGACCACGTCGTGGAGGTGATGTGCCACTGGCTCGACCGGGGCGCCGACGGGTGGCGGCTGGACGCCGCCTACGCCGTCCCCACCTCGTTCTGGGCGCAGGTGGCCGACCGGGTGCGCGCCCGGCACCCCGATGCCTACCTGATGGGCGAGGTCATCCACGGCGACTACGCCCGGGTGGTCGCCGACGGACACCTGGACGCCGTCACGCAGTACGAGTTGTGGAAGGCGATCTGGAGCTCGCTGAACGACGCGAACTTCTTCGAGCTCGACGCCGCGCTGACCCGGCACACGGGCCACCTCGAGCACTTCACGCCCTACACGTTCGTCGGCAACCACGACGTCACCCGCATCGCCAGCCGGCTGGGCGACGAGCGGCACATCCCGCACGCGCTGGTCGCGCTGCTCACGACCGGGGGGACGCCGGCGGTCTACGCCGGCGACGAGCACGCCTTCCGGGGGGTCAAGGAGGACCGGGCCGGGGGCGACGACGCCGTCCGCCCGCCCTTCCCGGCCGGCCCGGAGGAGCTCTCCGACCTGGGGCTGCCCACCTACCGGCTGCACCAGGAGCTGATCGGCCTGCGCCGCCGGCACCGGTGGCTGCACACCGCGCGCACCACGACGCTGCACCTGGCCAACGAGCAGCTGGTCTACGAGCTGTCCGGCGCGGGGGAGCGGCTGCTCGTCGCGCTCTCGGTCGGCGAGCGGCCCGCCGAGCTGCCGGCCGCGGGGGCCGGGGAGGTGCTCGCCGGGGCGGCCGACGTCCTGGCCGCCGGCACCGACGGGGCCCGCGTCCGGCTGCCCGCCCACGGGTGGGCGGTCCTCGCGGGCTGAGCCGGGTCAGCGGTTGCTCGCCAGGTCCTTCACCGCCTTCGCCACGTACATGACCGACAGGGCCAGGAACAGCGCCCCGATCGCGGCCCGCACCTGGTCGTCGGTGACCGACGTGCGCCGGGCGACCGGTCCGGCCACGGCGTCGGCCACCTTCGCGCGCCAGCCCTTGAGGCCGGCCTTTCCGAACGAGACTGCATCCATCGGACTGCCCTACCCGTCCACCCGCGGACCAGCCCCCGCGTCTCCCGGCCGGCCCGTCGGGGTTCCGGCCAGGCATCGCGGGTACGGCTGGACCATGACGTCGACGCTGGTCAGGCCACGGTCCGGAAAGATGATCGCGGGGGTCTGCGCCGCCCTTGCCGACCGGTTCGGGCTCTCCCGCGGGCTCGTGCGGCTGGGCTTCGTGATCTTCGGCCTGGTGGGTGTCGGCGAGCTGGTCTACATCGGCCTCTGGCTGATCATCCCCAAGGCGGGCTGAGCCGGCGGGAGCGGCGGACCGTGCTTGACTGTCCGCCGTTCCGCCCGCCCCCCGAAGGGACCGCGATGTCGATCCTGTCCAGCTTCGCCGAGGCCCTGGCCACGTCGCGGATCGAGGTCGTCGACCTCACCGCGCCGCTGTCGTCGGAGACGCCGGTCATCCAGCTCCCGGAGCAGTTCGCGCAGACGGCGACTTTCCAGCTGGAGGAGCTCAGCCGCTACGACGACCGCGGCCCGGCCTGGTACTGGAACAACCTCCGGACCGGCGAGCACACCGGCACCCACTTCGACGCGCCCAACCACTGGGTCACCGGCCGCGACGGCGAGGACGTCGCCTCGGTGCCGGCGCGCCGGCTGATCGCCCCCGCCGCGGTGCTCGACTTCTCCGAGCAGGCCGCCGCGGACCCCGACTTCCTGCTCGAGGTCGACCACATCCGCCAGTGGGAGGCCACCCACGGCCCGCTGCCCGAGGGCGGCTGGCTGCTCTTCCGCACCGGCTGGGACGCCCGCTCGGAGTCCCAGCAGGAGTTCCTCAACGCCGACGACACCGGCCCGCACACCCCCGGCCTGTCGGTCGACTGCGCGCGGTGGCTGGCCGAGGAGTCCCGGGTGCTGGGGCTCGGGGTCGAGACCGTCGGCACCGACGCCGGTGCGGCGCATTCGTTCGACCCGCCCTTCCCGTGCCACGCCTCGCTCATGGGCAGCGGCAAGTACGGGCTGACCCAGCTGCAGAACCTGGCGCAGCTGCCGCCCACCGGTGCGCTGGTCGTGGCCGCACCCCTGCCGATCGTCGGCGGCTCCGGCTCGCCGTCGCGGGTGCTGGCGCTGGTCGAGCGGGGATGACGGCGGCGCCCGGGGACGCTCCGGCGCGGACGGTCGCCGCCGCGGTCGGCGAGGTGCTGGTCCGGAGCGGGATCGACACCGTGTTCGGGGTCGTGGGATCCGGCAACTTCGTGGCGACCAACGCGATGGTCGCGGCCGGCGCCCGGTACGTGGCCGCCCGCCACGAGGGCGGGGCGGCCACGATGGCCGACGCGTTCGCGCGCACCAGCGGACGGGTCGCGGCGGTCAGCCTGCACCAGGGCTGCGGGCTGACCAACGCGCTCACCGGCATCACCGAGGCGGCCAAGAGCCGGACGCCGCTGGTGGTGCTCACCGCCGAGGCGACGTCGCCGCGGTCGAACTTCTTCGTCGACCAGCCCGCGCTGGCCGCCGCCGTGGGCGCGCTGTCGATGCGGGTGACCTCGGCGGCCGACGCGGAGGCGCAGGCGGCCGCTGCGGTGGCGGCGGCCCGCGACCAGCGGCGCGTCGTCGTCCTCAACCTGCCTCTGGACGTCCAGCAGCTGCCCGTGCCCGACGGGGCCCGCGAGGTGGCGCCCCCGGCCGGCGCCGCCGGTCAGGTCGACGTCGGACCGCTCGTGGCGGCCCTCCGCCGGGCCCGCCGGCCGGTGTTCGTGGCCGGCCGGGGTGCGCGGGGTGCCGGTGCGCGGATGGCCCTGGAGGACCTCGCCGACCGCTGCGGCGCCCTGCTGGCGACCTCCGCGGTGGCCAAGGGGCTGTTCCGCGGCAGCGCCTGGGACCTCGACGTCTCGGGCGGTTTCGCCACGCCGCTGGCGGCGGAGCTCATCTCCGGTGCCGACCTGATCGTCGGCTGGGGCTGCCAGCTCAACATGTGGACCATGCGGCACGGCCGGCTCATCGCCGACGACGCCGTCGTCGTCCAGGTCGACGTCGAACCCGGGGCCATCGGCGCGCAGCGCGCGGTCGGCCTCGGGGTGGTGGGTGACGTGCGGCTGGTCGCCGGGGCCGCGGCGGTGCTGCTCGAGGAGCCGGAGGTCGTCGGGTACCGGACGCCCGAGGTCCGGCGGGCGATCGCCGAGCGCGGCCGCTGGCGGGACGAGCCCTTCGCCGACGGCGGGGGAGCCGGGCTCGTCGACCCGCGCACGCTCACCCTGGCCCTCGACGACCTGCTCCCCGCCGACCGGGTGGTGGCCGTCGACTCGGGCAACTTCATGGGCTACCCGAGCATGTTCCTCGACGTGCCCGACGAGCACGGGTTCTGCTTCACCCAGGCCTTCCAGTCCGTGGGCCTCGGCCTGGCCACGGCCATCGGTGCGGCGCTGGCCCGGCCCGACCGGCTGCCCGTGGCGGCCCTCGGCGACGGCGGCGCGCTGATGGGCGCCGCGGAGCTGGAGACGGTCGTCCGGCTCGAGCTGCCGATGGTCGTGGTGGTCTACGACGACGCGGCCTACGGCGCCGAGGTGCACCACTTCGGCCCGGGCGGCCACCCGCTGGACACGGTGCGGTTCCCGGAGACCGACTTCGCCGCGATCGGCCGCGGCCACGGGTTCGAGGCGGTGACCGTCCGGGAGCCGGGCGACCTCGACGGCGTCGCCGCCTGGCTGGCCGGCCCCCGCAGCGCACCGCTGCTGGTCGACGCGAAGGTGACCAGGACCGAGCCGTCCTGGTGGCTGGAGGAGGCCTTCCGCGGGCACTGACCAGCGGCGCTACCAGGCGGTGGTGGCCTGGAGCACCGCCTCGGTCAGCGCCCGGGTGCGCAGCTGCGTCACCTGCTGGTACTCCGGGTCGGCCACCATCGCGCTGAAGGCCGCGCGCGACGGGTAGCGGACCAGCAGGACGGCGTCCCACTCCTGACCCTGCTCGGCGACCAGGGACGTCGAGCCGTCCCCGGCGTAGAGCACCTCGCCGCCGTAGCGCGGCAGGAACGTCGAGCTCAGCGCCTCGGCGTACTGCGCGTACAGCTCGCGCCCGCCCTCGGCGTAGCGCAGCAGGTTGAGCATGACCACGGGGCCGCCCGGGTCCTCCTGCAGGTACCGCTTCAGGTCCGCACCACGGGGATCGATCGCCATGCCGGCACGCTAGCAACGGTCGACGTGCCGGTTCGACGACATCCCGACAGGTCGATCTGCCGACAGGGCGACTTGTCGACACGGTGTGGGTAGGGGACCCGGCATGGGCGCGGGAGCGGGACCTCGGGAGAGCAGCATCCGGCTGGGCGACGGCCGGACGCTGGCGTACGCGGAGTACGGCGATCCGGACGGTGAGCCGGTGCTCGGCTGCCACGGGTCCCCGAGCTCCCGGCTGGAGCGGCACGTCGAGGACGCCGAGGACTACCGGCGCTGGGGGGTGCGCCTCGTCGTCCCCGACCGGCCCGGCTTCGGGCTGTCGGACCCCCAGCCCGGTCGCCGGGTCATGGACTGGCCCGACGACGTCCGGCAGCTGCTGGACTCCCTGGGGATCGGGCGGTTCGCCGTGCTCAGCCTCTCCGGAGGCGCGGCCTACGCGCTGGCCAGCGCGCACGTGTTCGGCGACCGCGTCCGGGTGGTCGGCATCCTCGGCGGGGCGCCGCCGCCCGACGTCCCGTGGCCGTGGCCGCGGTGGGTGCCCGAGCGGATCCGGGCGGCCGCGCACCGGCCCGCGCAGCTGGCCTCGGCGCTCCGGCCGGTGTTCGCACCGATCGCGCTGCGCCCGGCGATGATCCCGCGCTACCTGCAGGTCCGGCTGAACGCCGCCGACCGTCGCGTGATCGGCCGTCCCGCCGTCCGGCGCATCCTGGCCGACACCTTCTCCGAGGGGCTGCGCAACGGCCCGGCCGCGCTGGCCGAGGACCGCGCGCTGCTGTTCCGGCCGTGGGGGTTCCCGCTGTCGGCGATCGGGCAGCGGGTGCACATCTGGCACGGGACGCAGGACTGGCAGGTCCCCGTCGTCATGGGGCAGGTGCTCAGCGCGATGCTCCCGGACAGCTCAGGGCACTGGCCGATGGGCGAGGGGCACTTCCTCGTCTTCGACCACGCCGAGGAGATCTACCGGACGCTGCTGGCCTGAGTCACCGGTCAGAGCTGCGCGGCCACCAGGGGCTCGAGAGTGATGGTCGAGTGCCGCTGCTGGAGCATGCGCAGCGCCCACTTGTCGGTGAACAGCGCCAGGAGCTCGCCGTTGGACCGCTGGACCACCTCGGTGCCGCCGGAGGCCTGCACCAGCGGCACCGACTCCGCGTCGGTGCGCATGGCCAGGCTGTAGGGCAGCCGGTCCAGGTGCACCGCGGCGTTGAACTCGTGCTCCATGCGGTGCGTGGCCACCTCGAACTGCATCGGCCCGACCACGGCCAGCACGGGTGAGCCGTCGCCCCGGCGGTCCGAGCGCAGCACCTGCACCACGCCCTCGGAGTCCAGCTGCTCGATGCCCTTGCGGAACTGCTTGTGCTTGGCGGTGTCCTTGCTCCGGACGACGGCGAAGTGCTCCGGGGCGAACGTGGTGACCGGGGGATAGGTGACCGGCTTCTCGCTGTAGAGGCTGTCGCCCACGCCCAGCGCGTTGGCGTTCACCAGGCCCACGACGTCCCCGGGGTAGGCCAGGTCGACGACCTCGCGGTCCCGGCCGAACACCTGCTGGGCGTACTTGGTGGCGAACGGTCGCCTGGTCTTCCCGTGGGTGACGACCATGCCGCGCTCGAAGACCCCCGAGCAGATCCGGATGTAGGCCAGCCGGTCGCGGTGGGCGGCGTCCATGCCCGACTGCACCTTGAACACGAAGGCGCTGAACGGGGCGTCCAGGTCGCGGACGGCGCCCTCGGCGTCCGGGCGGCCGGTGGGGGCCGGCGCGAGGTCGACCAGGGTGTCCAGCAGCGCGCCGACGCCGAAGTTGGAGACCGCGGAGGCGAACAGGACCGGCGTGCTGACCCCGCCCAGGAAGGACTCCTGGTCGTGCACCTGACCGGTCTCGGTCAGCAGCTCGGCCTCCTCCTGCGCCTGCAGCCAGACGTCGCCCTCCCGCGCGGCCGCCGCCTCGGCGTCCAGCAGCTCCTCCGGGGCGATCGTGGCGCCGCCGGCGGTCCGGGTGAAGCGGCGGAAGTCGCCGGAGCGCCGGTCGAGCACGCCGCGGAAGTCACCGGCGATGCCCACCGGCCAGGTCAGCGGGGTGGGGGTGAGCCCGGTGCGCTCGGCGATCTCGTCCATCAGCTCCAGGGCGTCCTTGCCCGGGCGGTCCCACTTGTTGATGACGGTCACGATCGGGATGCCGCGGTGCTTGCAGACCGCGAACAGCTTCATCGTCTGGGTCTCCAGCCCCTTGGCGGCGTCGACCAGCATGACCGCGGCGTCCACCGCGGTGAGGACCCGGTAGGTGTCCTCGGAGAAGTCGGCGTGGCCCGGGGTGTCCAGCAGGTTGACGACGGCGTCGCGGTACTCGAACTGCAGCGCCGCGGAGGTGATGGAGATGCCGCGGGCCTTCTCCATGTCCATCCAGTCGGAGACGGTGCCGCGGCGGCCGGCCTTGCCGTGCACCGCGCCGGCCTGGCCGATGACGCGGGCGTGCAGGGCCAGGGCCTCGGTCAGCGTGGACTTGCCGGCGTCGGGGTGGCTGATGACGGCGAAGGTGCGGCGGCGGGCGGCTTCCGCGACCGCGGAGCGGGCGGCCTCGCCGGGCGAGCTGGCGACGGTCACGGGACGTTCTCCTCGGTGCGAGGGCGCGCCTCGCCGGAGAGGGCTGCGCGCCACGGTTGCGGGGGACACCGCGTCCGCAGGCGTCGACCGGCACGGGCCGGTGCGCCGGGGACGGGCGGGCGAGCTGTCCGCCGGTGTCCGGTACCCGTGAACGCTACAGGCGTCAGCCGGAGTAGCCGGCCCGCATGTCCTCCACGATCAGCGGGCGGTCCAGCGTCGAGGGGGTCAGCCGCTGGCGGGGCCGGTCGGCGGAGAAGACGGCGGCGGCGTCGAGGACGGCGTCGTCGAGGAACCTCGTGTCCGGGGTGGACGGCGACAAATCCAGCGCCGGTGGGGTGGTCCCGGCCTGGGCGAGGGCGAAGCCCCAGTCGCCGAAGCTCGGCACGTGCACGTGGTATGGCGCCGGGGCCAGCCCCGCGGACTCCATCGTCGACACCGTCCGCCAGAAGGCGGTCGGGGTCGAGTACGGGCTGCCCGCCTGCACCGTCACCAGGCCCCCGGGGGCGAGGGCCGCGGCGACCAGGCCGTAGAACTCCTCGGAGTACAGCCTGCCCAGCACCGGGGTGTCGGGGTCGGGCATGTCGACGATCACCGCGTCGAAGCCCGTGGCGGCCGGTGACCGCAGCCAGCGGAAGGCGTCGTCCTGCACCACCTGCACGCGCGGGTCGTCCAGGGCGTCGTCGTTGAGCGCGGCCAGCCGGGTGCGCGCGAGCTGCACCACCGCCGGGTCCAGCTCGACCTGCACCACCTCGCGCACGCTCGGGTGGCGGAGCACGTCGCGGGCGGCCAGCCCGTCCCCGCCGCCGAGGATCAGCACCCGGGCTGGGTCCCGGGCCAGCGCCGGGTAGACCAGCGACTCGGTGTAGCGGTGCTCGTCGCGGCTGGAGAACTGCAGGTCGCCGTCGAGGTAGAGCCGCACGTCACCGCCCCGCTCGGTGAGCACGATCTCCTGGTAGGCCGACCGGTCGGCGGCCACCACCGGGTCGTCGTACAGCCGCTGGCGGGCCGTCGTCTCGATGTCCTTCGCGCGAACCAGCAGCAGCCCCAGCACGGCGGCGGCCAGCAGCAGGGCTGCGGTGGCGGCGCGCCGGGCGCGCGGGCTGAGCTGGTGCCGCAGGAGCAGCGCGGCGACGGCGGCGGCGGCCAGCAGGTTCACCACGCCGGTCAGCGCCGCGCCGCGCACCTGCCCGGCCAGGGGGAGGAGGACGAACGGCCAGAGCAGGCCGCCCAGCAGCGCCCCGGCGTAGTCGGCGGCGTTGAGGTCGGCGAGGAGCCGTCCCGAGCCCTCGGCGTCGACGCCCGCGCGACCGGTCTGCAGCAGCGTCATCAGCAGCGGCACCTCGGCGCCCACGAGCACACCGATGACGGCGGTCGCACCGAGCAGCACCGCGCTGCTGGTGCCGTAGAAGGAGAAGGAGACGTACAGGGTGACCGCGCTGAGCCCGCCGACGATGCCGAGCAGGATCTCCACCGCGACGAACGTGCTCGCCGGGCGGTGCAGGAACGGCTTGACCAGCAGCGCCCCGGCCCCGAGAGCGGCGACGAAGCCGGCGACGATCAGCGAGGTCTGGGTGATGCCGCCGCCGACGAGGCTGGCCGACAGGGTGAGCAGGACGAGCTCGTAGATCAGCCCGCAGGCGGCGCAGACCGCGACCGCGGCGAGCAGCAGCGGCCGGGAGCGGACCCCGACGGCCACCGGCGGCGCCTGCGCCGTGGTCGGAGCCACCGGCTCAGGACAGGGCGGCGGCGTTCACCGCGCCGATGGCGACCAGGCTGATGCCCACGGCCCAGGCCGAACCGCGCACCCGCGGCTCGTTCACCAGGGCGCGCAGGTCGGCCGGGATGGCGGCGTCCAGCACCCGCAGGGCCAGGGCCTGGAGCAGGACGCCGACCAGGCCGTAGACGGCCGTGTCGACCAGCCCCTGGGCCAGGCTGTCGCCGCTGGTCATGATCGCCGTCACCACGATGATCGCCAGCGCCAGGTGGTTGGCGCCCAGCAGGATCGCCGCGTTCGGGTTGTGGTCGAGGTAGACCTGGGTGCGCAGGTTGCCCGGCGTGAGCAGGTCCAGCGCGAGGAAGCCCAGGGCCAGCACGGCCACCCCGATGACGAAGAACAGCAGCGTCGCCACGACCCCCTGCCCCAGGGCGTCGCCGTCGACGGTGCCGAACTCCAGCGCCTGCCATGTCGTGCTCACGTCGGGGTTCCTCCTGGGATCGGGTGGGGGCTGCGGGGCTGGGTCACTTGCCGTCTCCGGGGCCGCCGCCCCCGCCGCTCCCCACGGGGGAGCCGGGCCGGAACCCCGGGCCCAGGAAGGCGAAGAAGCCGCCCCGGTAGCGGCCGTCGAGGTCCTCGACGCGCACGGTGCTGCCGGAGGCCGCCGCGCTGACGATGACGATGTCGTCGGAGTAGCGCAGGTACTCGTTCCCGCCGTCGGCCTGGCGTTCGGCCGGTGGCACGGCGTCGACGATGGCGGCGGTGGTGGTGCCCACCGGGTCCGGCGAGGAGTAGACGGAGGTGTCGCCGTCGGAGTCGGTGAGGCGGTAGGTGTCCTGGAGGAAGCCGCGGACGTCGCCACCGCTGCCGCAGCCGGTCAGCAGGACGACGGCGGTCAGCGCCAGGGCGGCCAGCCGGCGGGGTGCGCTCACGGGTTCCACCTGCTCCGGGTCGTGACGATCTCGCCGGTCTCGCCGTCGGGGTAGAGGTGCCAGGTGTCCCACGTCCAGCCGCCTCCGGCGAGGGGCTGGGCGGTGAGGGCGGTCAGCGCCCCGGCCGAGCCGGGGAAGGCGCCGAGCAGCCAGCCCGGCTCAGCGGCGGCGCGGGCGCGGAGCCGGTCGGCCGTGGCGTCCAGCTCGGCGCGGCCGACGCGGGCGACCGTCGAGCTGAGCTCGTAGCCGGGCGCACGGTGGTGCCGGGGGAGCGGCTCCCCGCCGGCGCCGACGGCGTCGCAGGAGATCTCCTCGGTGAGCCGCTGCCCGTCGGCGACGGCGGTGACCACGTGCGAGGCGCCGAGCACGCCCAGCACGATCTCGCCGTCGGCGCCGTCGGTCAGCCGCAGCTCCGCCAGGGGGTGCGGGGCCGGCCGGTCGAGGACCAGGCCCAGCGCCGCGGCGACGACGTCGCGCGGCTCCACGTCCAGGAGGTGCAGGCTCACGGCGTCTCGGAGGTGCGGTGGTAGACGGTGAGCTCGCCGCGGCTGACCGCCCGTCCGGTGGAGACCTCCCACGACTGGGTGGGCGCCCACCGCTCGAACGCCAGCAGGCCGGTCTTGTCGGCGGTGGCGTAGTCGGCGTACTCCACCGTGCCGGTGGGCGGCGTGCCCGTGGTGCCCTCGGCGGTGTAGGCGGCCCGGCCGCGCTCGATCTGGCGGTGCACGCGGTCGTCGAGGACCACGTCGCCGCCGGGCTCGAGGTTGGTCCCCTCCCGCCGCATCCAGAGGGTCATCTCCAGGTCGCCCTCGTCGTCCTCGACGGTGAGCCAGCGGCGGCCGGTCGACCCGTCGAGCAGGTGCTCGCGCCAGATCATCCCGCCCTCCTCCAGCACGATGGTGCCGCGGACGACGTGGTCGATGCCCGCGTAGGTGATGACGTCACCCACGCCGATCTTGTGCGGGTCGTAGACGTCGGGCTCGTCGGCCAGCGGGTCCACGCGCCGGCGGGGTCCGGCCGCGGCCAGGTTGCGGCGGCGCAGCACGAGGATGACCACGGCGAGGACGGCCAGGGCCACCAGGACGACGATCAGCAGGACGAGGAGCACGTCGGACATCGGGGCGGCCTCCTGGCGGTCGGTGGATGGGCCGTACCGAACCTATCGCGCGGCCGGGTCGCCGGTCAGCGCCCGTGCCCCGGTCGCGCCGGCCAGCACGGACGGGCGAGCGGAAAAGTCGGTCGCCGGCGATGAGTTCCGGGTGCAGAGTCCGTCTGACCGAGAGACAAGGACGACGACCCCCGTTCCGGGCGAGGTACCCATGACCGTGCACGCACCACTGGCCATCGAGGCGACCGGGCTGGTGAAGACCTACGGCGACACCACCGCCGTGGCCGGCATCGACCTGGCCGTGCCCGCCGGCGTCGTCTACGGGGTCCTGGGCCCCAACGGGGCGGGGAAGACCACCACGATCCGGATGCTGGCCACCCTCATCCGCCCGGACGCCGGCACCGCGCGCGTCCTCGGGCACGACGTGGTCACCGAGGCCGACGCGGTCCGGGAGCAGGTCAGCCTCACCGGCCAGCTCGCCTCGGTCGACGAGGAGCTCACCGGCCGCGAGAACCTCGTGCTGCTCGGGCGGCTGCTGGGGCTGCGACGGGCGTCGGCGCGGGCCCGCGCCGACGAGCTGCTCGAGGCCTTCGGCATCGCCGCTGCGGCCGGGAAGCTCGTCAAGCACTACTCGGGCGGGATGCGGCGGCGGCTCGACATCGCCGCCAGCATCGTGGTCACCCCGCGGCTGATGTTCCTCGACGAGCCGACCACCGGCCTGGACCCGCGGTCGCGCAACCACGTGTGGGAGATCGCCCGCGCGCTGGTGGCGGAGGGCACCACGATCCTGCTCTGCACGCAGTACCTGGAGGAGGCCGACCAGCTCGCCGACGGCATCGCGGTGATCGACCGCGGCCGGGTGATCGCCGAGGGCACGCCGGGTCAGCTCAAGGCCTCGGTCGGCACCGGGGCGCTGCACGTGCGGCTGCTGGATGCCGCTCGGCGCCCGGAGGCCGCGGCCCTGCTGGAGCGCGCCGTCGGCGACGCCGTCCTGGAGGCGGACCCGGCCGCCCTCTCCGCGCAGTGCACCGACTCCGAGCGCGCGGCGGTCGGCCTGGCCGAGCTCGCGCGGGCCGGCATCGGGCTGGCCGACTTCTCCCTCGGCCAGCCCAGCCTGGACGAGGTGTTCCTGGCCCTGACCGGTCACCCCGCCGTGGACGCCCCCACCGGGGAGCCCCCGACCACCACCCTCGAGGAGCAGTCGTCATGAGCGCAGCCACCTCCGCCACGGAGACCGCCGACACCGCGGCGGTCCGCCGCGCGATCGCCTCCACCGCGCGGCCGCCCCGCCCCGGGCGGCTGGCGACGGCCCTCACGTTCGGCTGGCGCGGGATGCTCAAGGTCAAGCACGTCCCCGAGCAGCTGCTGGACGTCACGGTGACCCCGGTGATGTTCCTGCTGATGTTCACGTACCTGTTCGGCGGCGCGATCGCGGGCTCCACCAGCGCCTACCTGGACTACACGCTGCCCGGGCTGCTGGTGATGTCGGTGCTGTTCACCACCGTCTACTCCGGGGTCTCGCTCAACACCGACCTGACCAAGGGCGTCGTCGACCGGTTCCGTTCGCTGCCGATCTGGCGGCCGGCGCCGCTGCTGGGCTCGCTGCTCGGCGACAGCGTCCGGTACGTCATCGCCGGCACGGTGATCATCGTGGTGGGCGTGGCACTGGGCTACCGGCCCGACGCCGGGGTCGCCGGCGCGGTGGCGTCGCTGGCGCTGGTCGTCGTCTTCTCGTTCGGGCTGTCCTGGTTCTTCTGCGTGCTGGGCCTGCTGCTGCGCAGCCCGAACGCGGTGATGAACGCCGGGTTCATGGGCATCTTCCCGCTGACGTTCCTGTCCAACGTGTTCGTCGACCCGGCGACCCTGCCCGGGCCGCTGCAGGCCTTCGTCGACGTCAACCCGATCTCGGTGCTGGCGACGGCCTGCCGGTCACTGATGGACGGCACCCCGGACGGCGTCGCCATCGGGGTGTCGCTGGCGGTGGCAGCCGGGCTCGCCGCGGTGTTCCTCCCGTTGACCACGCGGCTGTACCGCAGCCGCTGACGCCGTTGCCGCGAGGTCAGGCGCCGGTCGCCGGCCGGGGGGCCTCGCGGCCCATCGCGAGGCCGGCGACCAGCCCGGCCGCCAGCACCGCGGTGCTCACCCCGAACGCCATCTGGAAGGACGCCACGTCGGTGAGCCAGCCGGCGACCAGCGGGCCGGCGATCGCGCCGAGGTCGGCCGACATCTGGAAGACCGCCACGATGCGCCCGCCGCGGGCCGCGCTGAGGTCACCGACCAGGGCGGCCGGGGCGCTGGCCAGGAGCGAGGCGGCCAGCCCGAAGACCGCCATGGAGACGAGGAAGGCGCCCAGCGCCGGCGGCAGCACCAGGATCGCCATCGCGGCGGTGGCCAGCGCGGCACCGAGGACCAGCGAGGGCCGCCGTCCCCAGCCGTCGACGAGCCGTCCCGACCGCAGCAGGCCCAGTGCCTGGGCCACCGATCCGGCGAGCAGCCCGGCCCCCGCCCAGGCGACGGTGCGGCCGAGCTCCTCGGTCACGTACAGCGGCACCAGGGAGTTGCGGACGCCGAACAGCACCCAGCCGACGCCGAAGTTCGCCACCAGCGCGGCGATGTAGGCCCGCGACCGCAGCGCCGACGCCAGGCCGACCGGTCCGGCGCTCAGGTCGGGGCCGGCGACGTCGGACGCCTCGGGTGCGCCCGGGTCCGGCTCGGCCGAGCGCAGCATCAGCATGCCGACGCTGCCGGCCAGCAGCAGGAAGCCGGCGTAGAGGAAGAACGGCAGGCGGGGGGAGAGCTCGGCCAGCAGTCCGCCGGCCGCCGGGCCCGCGATGCCGCCGAGGATGAAACCGCCCTGCCAGGTCGCCGCTGCCCGGCCGCGGTGCGACGGCGGGGCCACGCGCAGCAGCAGCGACAGCGCCGCGACGGTGAACATGGCGCTGCCGATGCCACCGGCCGCCCGCAGGCCGAGGAAGAGTGGGAACGAGCCGGCAAGGCCGGCCAGGCCCGTGGTGACGGCGACGATGACCAGACCGGCGGCCAGCACCAGCCGCTCGCCGAAGCGCTCGACCAGCGTGCCGCCGCTGAACGCCGACACGAAGCGGAAGAAGGCGAAGGCGCTGACGGCCAGCCCGACGGCCGTGGTGCCGACCCCGAAGTTGCGGGCGAACAGCGGGATGGCGGGGGCGACGACGCCGAAGCCCAGCGCGACGACGAACGCGATGACGGCGAGGACCTTGACCTCGCGGGGGAGGTCCCCCCGTGTCCCGACCCGCACGGATCGCGATGGTTTCATGCCGCACCCAGGTGACCGCGGGCACGGTCCCGGGCCCCGCCATGGCCGGGGTGCGACCGGTCCACCCGACGTCCAGCCGCGCCGTGGCGCGGCCGGACGTCCGGTGGTCCGGCTCAACCCGACGCTCGGACCGCTGTCAGCCGGCGATCACCCTGCCGGCTTCCGCGCCTCGGTCCGCTCCTCGCTCGTTCCTCGCTGCGATGCTCCCGCGGCTGTCAGCCGGCGATCACCCTGCCGGCTTCCGCGCCTCGGTCCGCTCCTCGCTCGTTCCTCGCTGCGATGCTCCCGCGGCTGTCAGCCGGCGATGCGGCGGGCGCTGGTGAAGTTGCCCATCGAGTCGATCGGCGCGACCTTCACCGGGACGCCCGAGGTGGAGGCGTGCACCATCTGCCCGTTGCCCACGTACATGCCCACGTGGCTCACCGGGCTGTAGAAGAACAGCAGGTCACCCGGCTGCAGCGCCGAGCGGGAGACCGGCGTCCCCATCTGCGACTGCATGCGGCTGGAGTGCGGCAGGTTGATCCCGGCCGCGGTGTAGGCGAACTGCGTGAGGCCGGAGCAGTCGAAGGCGTTCGGCCCGGCGGCTGCCCACACGTAGGGGTCACCCACCTGCGCCAGCGCCGTCTCCACCGCCTTGCGGGCCGCTCCGCTGCCGCCCGCGACCGGAGCCGGTGCCGCGACGGCGGGCGCGGGGGCGGGGGCGGCAGCGGCGGCACGTGGTGCCGGTGCGGGCGCGGAGTCCGCCGGTGCCGACGCCGCCGGCTCCTGCTCCGCCGCGGGTGCGGGCTCCTGCTCCGGCGCGGCGGCCGCCTGCTCCATGGCGTGCCGCTCGGCGGCAGCCCGCGAGGCGCGCTGCTCCTCGGCGTCCAGCCGGTCGTACTGCGCCTGGTAGAGGGCGATCTGCTCGTCGAGGCGGGCGCGCTCGGCGGTCACCCGGTCGACCTGCTGCTGGGCCTCGGCGGCCGCCTGCTCGGCCGAGGCCTGCGCGCGGTCGGCCTCGTCGCCGGCCTGCCGGGCCTCGCCCAGGACGCCGTTGTTGTGCGTCGCGATGGTGTCGAGCATGCCGACCCGGTCGATCAGGTCGGTGGGGGAGCCGCTGCTCAGCATCGCCTCGAGGGTGCCGAGGCGCTCCCCGGTGTAGGCGCTGCGGGCCACGGTGCGCACGTCGTCGCGGGCCTCGGCCAGTGCGGTGTGCGCGGCCTCGAGCCCGGCGGCGGCGCGGTCGGCTGCCTCCTTCGTGCTCTTCAGCTGCTCACGGGTCTCGTTGAACCGCTCGGTGAGCACCTCGAGGTCGTGCGCCTTGGCCGCGATCAGCGCGGCGGCGTCCTGGGAGGTCTCGGGCTGGGGGTCGGCGGCGGCGGGGAACGGCGTCAGGGCGACGCCGCCGGCGGCCAGGAGGGCGAGCAGGGCCCGTCGTCCGGTGATCCGACGATGGGCAGGGCTGAGCGAACTCGCCATGTTCGGCGGGTTGTCCTTTCTTCCACGGCCGCCTACCGGGTGAGCTGACGGGTTCGGGCGGGAAGGCGCCCGGCGTCCGGCGACCCGTGCGGGCCGGTCGGTCGCTTCACCCCAGGAGTGCGTTGGGTCCCCGGTCCGGGTGCCGGCGGGTGCCGGCGGTGGTTCGGCGGCGTCCGGGCGGCTGTCACCGGTAGAGCGACGGTCGGGCCGTCCGGACGGACCCACGCTAGGTGCCGGGACCGGACCCCACCACGGGCACGGACGAATTCGTCCGGAACTTCGCACCAGCCGGGCGGGTCGCCCACCGACCGTCACCGACGCGCCGCTGCTGCGGGCCGGCACCCGCGAGCTCCGGGGCCGGAGAAAATCGTTCGCGCGGCGAACGGCCCCTGGCGCAGGATCACCTGCCGCAACGCCGCACGACCGACAGGAGCCGTCCACCGTGGAAGCCATGACCGAGCAGCAGGTGCGCCGGTCGTTCATCAACTGCTCCCGGGGCGAGGCGGCCGGGCTCACGCTGCCCCGGGGCTTCGCGTCGCTGGCGTGGGACGACATCGAGCTCCTCGGCTGGCGCGATGCCAAGGCACCGCTGCGCGGCTACCTGGTCGTGCAGGAGGAGGGGCGACCGGTCGGCATCTCGCTGCGCGCCGCGGACACGAGGATGTCCAGCCGCACGCCGGCGATGTGCCTGCTCTGCCAGACGGCCCGGTCGGGCGACGCGGTCTCGCTGTTCACCGCCCGGCGGATGGGCGAGGCCGGCCGGAACGGCAACACCGTGGGCACCTACATCTGCGCCGACCTCCGCTGCGCCGAGCGGGCCCGCACGGAGATCCCGCCGTGGCTGCGCGACCGGGACCCCGAGGAGGTCGCCGAGGAGCGGGTGGCCGACCTCCGCGAGCGGGTGCACGGCTTCCTCGACGCGGTGCGCCACTCCTGAACCCGGGCGGCGCACGATTCCGGTCGCGCGCAATCCGATCGTCATGTGTGAATGCGCAGGTCGGCGGGGCAGACCAGGGGCATGACCGAAACCGCGTCGCTCCGAGCCCTCGCCCTCGTCTGCAGCCTCAGGCCCTCGTCGTCCCCGTCCAGCAGCGACCTGATCGCCCGTCAGATCCTCGAGGAGCTGGGCAAGCACGGCGTGACCGGCGACGTCGTCCGGGTGGCCGATCACGACGTGAAGCCCGGCGTCGAGGTGGACATGGGGGAGGGCGACGCGTGGCCGTCGATCCGCGAGCAGCTGATGGCCGCGGACATCCTCGTCGTCTCCACGCCGACCTGGGTCGGGCACATGAGCAGCATCGCGCAGCGGGTGCTGGAGCGCCTGGACGGCGAGCTGTCGGAGACCGACGACTCGGGCCGGCCGCTGGTCGCCGGCAAGGTCGCCGTGGTCTCCGTCGTCGGCAACGAGGACGGCGCGCACAAGATCGTCGCGGACCTGTTCCAGGCCCTGAACGACGTCGGCTTCACCATCCCGTCGCAGGGCAGCACCTACTGGAACGACCAGGCGATGGGCGGCACCGACTACATGGACCTGGAGGAGACGCCGGAGGCCGTGGCCTCCACGACCGCGACCCTGGCCGAGAACGCCGCGCACCTGGCGCGGGCGCTGCGGGCCACCCCCTACCCGGGACGCTGACCGGCGGTCAGGCCGGCAGCGACTCCTGCGCGGGCAGGGGTCGCTGCGCGGCCCGGCGGCGCAGGCGGACACCGGCCACCGCCGTCAGGGACAGCACCACGAGGACGGCGGCGTAGACCTCGGTGACCGTCTCGAGCCCGACGGAGGCCGAGACGGTGCCGGCGATGATCGCCGGCACGCTGAAGCTGAGGTAGCCGACCACGAAGACGCTGGACAGCAGCCCGGCCCGTTCGTCCGGTGCCACGCCGGCGCTCGCGGTGGCGACGGCGCCGAGGAAGCCCATGCCGAAGCCGAGCCCGGAGACGACCGCCGAGAGGAAGAGCACGACGGTCTCACCGGTCAGCAGGGCCGCGATCGTGCCGGCGACGCCGGTCGCGAACACCGACGCCCCGGCCACCATGGACCGTTCGGCGGGCAGGTTGTGCCCCACCACCGCACCGAACGCCGCCGTTCCCTGCATGGCCAGGACGAGCAGGCTGCCGACCAGCGGTGTCTCGATGCCGAAGACCGTGGCGGCCAGCGAGGGGCCGAGGGAGAGGTAGAGCCCGCCCAGCGCCCAGGCGGCGACGAGCACCGGCATCGCGGTGATGAACGCCGACCGCTGCGACCGGGGCACGCGCACCGTCGGGCGGAGCGAGGCCAGCGCCCCCGGGGCGCGTGGGGAGGTCTCGGGCAGGAGCGCGACGACCGTGGCGGCCACCAGCATCGCGCCGGTGAGGACGGCGAAGATCCACCGGGTCGGCGACGCCGCGTACTCGACGGCGAGGCCGGCCCCGATCACCCCGGAGGAGAGGCCCAGGCCCGGTGCGGCGCTGTTCAGCAGCGGTCCCAGCGGCCGATCGGGGCGCTGCGTGTCCAGCAGCAGGGCGCCCAGGGTGCCGGTGAGCGCGCCCACGGACAGGCCCTGCACGACCCGGGCCACCAGCAGCCAGCCGATGCCGTCGGCGGCCAGGAAGACCACCATCGCCGCCGCCTGGAGCAGCAGTCCACCGACGAGGACCGGACGCCGGCCGACGTGGTCGGACAGCCCGCCCACCACCAGCAGGGTCGCCAGCAGGGCGAAGGCGTAGATGCCGAAGACGCTGGTCAGCGCCCCGGGCCCGAAGCCGAACTCCTCCTGGTAGATGCGGTAGAGCGGCGTCGGGACACCCGAGGCGGCGAGGACGAGCAGGAGCAGTCCGGCCGCGGTCCAGAACGCCGGGGTCCGCGAGAGCGTCGGGACGGGCATGGTCGTTGCCAAGAGCAACGAGCGGCGGAGCATTCCCGGACCCGGCGTGTCGGCCCCGGACCTCCCACCGTGCGGAACGGCTACCGCGGCAGCGCGGGGCCCTCGCCGGGTGCGTCGAAGGACATCCACACCCGGCGGCGGTCGGCGCGGCGGGTGTGCGCCGCCATCGCGGCCACCCGGCGCCGCTGGTCGGCCGTGGCGACGTGCTGGACGACCGCGACCTCCGCGGCCCGCATCGCGTGCTCGGCCGCCCACTCCGCCGGGGTCGAGGGGAACTCGGCGGCCGGGTCGTCGTCCTCGCCCGCGGCGGCGGCGCGGGCGTAGGGGCTGTCCGGGGGGAGGTTCCCGCTGACCCGGCCGTAGGTGCCCAGGACCAGCAGCACCAGGCCCGCGACGACGGAGAACACGACGTTGGCGAAGCCGAACGCCAGGATGTTGAGGTCGGTCCGGAGCACGGCCAGGTTGGCCAGCGCGGACACCAGGAACAGGACGCCGACGACGATCATGACGGTCGAGGCGATCCGGGGCCCGCGCAGCGCGGCCGCGACGAGGACGGCGGCCGTGACCACGGAGATGGTCGACAGCAGGCCGTTGGAGGACAGTCCGGCGATCCGTTCGCCCTCGGTGGAGAAGAACGACAGCCCGTCGAGGAAGCCGAGGACGCCGAACGTCGCGATCACCGCCGCGACCGCCAGCGCGCCGATGCGGTGCACGGCCAGGACCCGGTCGCGTCCCGGTCCTGGCTCCTCCCGGTCGACCTCGGGGGACGGGGACGGTGCGGCGGCGGGCAGGGACGTCGTGCGGCGGAAGGGGAGGTGCAGTGCCATGGGGAACTCCCTCGGGCGAGCCGGTCGGTACCGCTTCTTCCGCCGCTGGGACGGATCCGGATGCGGCGTCCTCCGCTCCAGGGGGGGTCGCCCGGAAGCCCCACCGGTGGCTGCTCCTCGACCTGGGGCGGGGCCGTCCGGAGGCCGCCCCGCGATCGGTGGGTGTACGTGCTGGGACGCGGGGTAGGTCGTGTGCAACCGATCGTCGGGACCGGCGATCCTCTCCGCCCCCTCATCCCCGAGCAGAGGAACGCACCGTGGCCCTGGACTACCCGACCCTCCCCGGCGACATCGACCACCTCATCGCCGACGACCACGCGATCGTCGAGCGGCAGTTCCAGCACCTGGAAGCCGGGCGCGGCAACCGTCGCGTGCTCGTGGACCAGATCTCCCTGGAGCTGGCGCTGCACGCGTTCGCCGAGGAGACGGTGCTGTACCCGATCTGGTCGGAGATCGGCATGCAGGACGAGCACGACGACGCCGAGCACGAGCACCAGCAGATCAAGGAGCTGCTCGTGACGCTGGGCCGGACCGAGCCCGCGGAGCCGGAGTTCGAGGCGGCGCTGTCCTCGCTGATCAGCCTCGTCCGCCACCACGTGGACGACGAGGAGACCGACGAGCTGCCGGAGTTCCGGCGGAAGGCCGGCCCGGAGCGGATGGCGCAACTGGGCAGGGAGTTCCTCGCCGCCAAGCGCACGGCACCCACCCGGCCGCACCCGAACGCCCCCGACGAGGGCCTCGCCGAGCGGATCGCCGGGATGCTGGCCAAGCCGCTGGACCACGTCCGCGACCTCCTGTCGGGCAAGCAGAAGGAGGCGGCCACCGACGCGTCCGGGCTGCTGACCCCGCAGGCGCAGGCGATCGTCGACGCGCACTCCTCGTTGGGCCCGCTGCCGTTCGAGATCCTGACCCCTGAGCAGGCCCGCAAGCAGCCGGGGCCCAAGGAAGCGGTCGAGAAGGTCATGGCCGAGCGCGGCATCGAGGGCCCGGAGGCGGTCGGCTCGGTCGAGGACCTGGACATCCCCGACGGCGCCGGCGGCACGCAGAGGCTGCGCGTCTACAAGCCGGTCGGTGCCGGCACCGCGCCGCTGCCGGTGATCGTGTGGATCCACGGGGGCGGCTGGGTGCTGTTCGACATCGACGACCACTACGACGCGTCGTGCCGCGGCCTCACGAACAAGACCGGGGCGATCGTCGTGACGCCGGACTATCGGCGGGCGCCCGAGGCGGTCTTCCCGGCGTCGCACGACGACGTCCTCACCGCCTACCACTACGTGCTGCAGAACGCGGCGTCCTTCGGTGGCGACGCCACGAAGGTGGCCATCGGCGGGGAGTCCGTCGGCGGCAACATGGCCGCGGCGACCTGCCTGCAGCTGGCTGCCAACGGCCAGGCGGTGCCACTGGCGCAGGTGTGCGTGTACCCGCTGACCACAGGCGAGCAGTTCGGCGAGTCCGTGGTCGACGCCGCCGACGGTCGCCCGCTCAACCGCGCGCTGCTCAGCTGGATGGCCATGCACGCCTTCGAGGGCAAGCCGGACGCGGCCACGGACCCGCGCATCGACCTCCTCGGCTGGACGACCGAGCAGCTGGCGCAGATGCCGCCGACGCTGGTCGTCACCGACGAGCGCGACGTGCTCCGCAGCCAGGGCCAGCAGTTCGCCCAGAACCTGGAGGCCGCCGGAGTCGCGACCACGCACCGCTACTTCCCGGGAGTCATGCACGAGTTCTTCGGCGCCGCCGCGGTCCTCGACGAGGCGGAGCAGGCACAGCAGGAAGCCGCCGCGCACGTCACCCGCGCCTTCGACGCCGCGCGGACGAGCGTGGGCGGCGGGTCCCTGTGACCGCCGCGCCGCAGATCGCGGTCGAGGAGACCGTCGGCGAGCTCGAGGTCGTCCACCGGTTCACCGGCGCGATGCCCACCGGCGTCACCGTGTCGCACGGCGGGCGGATCTTCGTCTGCTACCCGAAGTGGGGCGACGACGTCGGCTTCACCGTGGCGGAACTGCGGGACGGGCAGGAGGTCGCCTACCCCTCGCAGGGACTGAACGACAACCGCTCCGACGCCGACCCCGACCGCCTGGTGTCGGTCCAGAGCGTCGTCGTCGACCCCGCCGACAGGCTGTGGATCCTCGACACCGGCAGCCCGATGTTCCGCCCGACCGAGCACGGCGGGCCGAAGCTGGTCTGCGTCGACCTGAGCGCCGACGAGGTCGTCCGGACCATCCTCTTCCCGACCGACGTGGCGCTGCCGACGACCTACCTCAACGACGTGCGCTTCGACCTGCGCCGGGGAGAGGCCGGTACGGCGTTCATCACGGACTCCTCCGACCAGGGGCCGAACGGGATCATCGTGGTCGACCTCGCGTCCGGGGAGAGCTGGCGTCGGCTGCACGAGCACCCGAGCACGAAGGCGACCACCCCGCCGGACCTGCGGATGGTCGTCGAGGGCGTGGAGTTCCTGGAGCGCTCGCCCGACGGCGACACCTCGCCGGTGACGATGGGTGCCGACGGCATCGCGATCGCCGCCGACGGCGACCGGCTGTACTACTGCCCCCTGGCCGGCCGACGCTGGTACTCGGTGTCGGTCGATGCTCTGTGCGACAGGTCGCGGGACGACGCCGCCGTGGCCGGCACCGTCCAGGACGAGGGGGACAAGGGCTGCGTCAGCGACGGGCTGGAGACCGACGACCAGGGGCGGCTCTACGTCACCGACGGGGAGCACGACGCCATCCACCGGCGGCTGCCCGACGGCTCGTGGGAGACCGTCGTCCACGACCCACGGCTGCTGTGGCCGGACACCATGAGCGTCGCGGCCGACGGTCACCTGTACGTCACGGCCAACCAGCTGTACCGCCAGGACAAGTACCGCGGGGGAGAGGACCAGCGGCGCAAGCCCTACGTGCTCTTCCGCACCCCCATCGACGCCGGTCCCGTCCGGCTGCGGTGAGGCCTGCTCCGGCGCGGGTGTAGCGGCTCGCACTGACGGGCATCCCCCCGAGGGCGGACGAGCCCACGAACGTGATCGAGAGGGCGGAGCAGCGGTGACCATCGCCGAGCACGGCAGCGTGGTCCTCGGCGACCGCTACGAACTGCTGGACCTGATCGCAACCGGTGGCATGGGGCAGGTGTGGCGGGGCCGTGACCTCCGCCTGGACCGGCCCGTCGCCGTCAAGGTCCTCCGCAGCGAGTACGCCGACGATCCCGGTTTCGCCGCGCGGTTCCGCGCCGAGGCCACCCACGCCGCGGCCCTGAGCCACCCCAACATCGCGGCGGTCCACGACTACGGCGAGTCGACCGTGGAGGGCAGCGGGGAGCACATCGCCTACCTGGTGATGGAGCTCGTCGACGGCGATCCGCTGTCCGCCCTGCTCAACCAGGAGGGGCCGCTGGACCCCGACACAGCGATGTCGGTGCTCCGGCAGGCCGCCGCCGCGCTGGCCGAGGCCCACCGGGCAGGCCTCGTCCACCGGGACGTCAAGCCGGCGAACATCCTGGTCCGGCCCGACGGCCGGGTGAAGCTGACCGACTTCGGCATCGCGTGGTCGGCGGCCAGCGTGCCACTGACCCAGGCCGGTCAGGTGATCGGCACCCCCCAGTACATGTCGCCGGAGCAGGCCTCGGGCGACAAGCCCCGCCCGGCCAGCGACGTCTACGCGCTCGGCCTGGTCGGCTACGAGGCCCTGACCGGCAACCCGGCGTTCGACGGCGACAACCCGGTGACCATCGCGCTCAAGCAGGTGCGGGAGCAGCCCGAGCCGATGTCCTCCGACGTGCCGGAGGAGGTCCGCAGCCTCATCGACGCCGCACTCACCAAGGACCCCGACGACCGCATCCCCGACGGCAAGGCCTTCCTCGCCGCCATCGACGAGACGCTGGACCACCAGGCCACCGACACCGGTCCGACGACGCGGGTCCTGCCCGTCTCCGCACCGGGCACCCGCCCGGACGGGGTCCGGCCGGCTGTGCCGGCCGCCACGCAGGTACCGGCGGCGGCCGGGGGCGCGACCGTGCGCGGGACCGGGGCGGTCTCGACCGCCCCGGCTCCCGACGAGCCCCGGCGGACCGGGCTGCGCACGTGGCTGGTGGTGAGCACGGTCCTCGCGGTGCTGCTCGGGGCGGTGGTCACCGGCAGCGTGCTGGGGCTCTTCTCCGGCGGTGGTGCGCCCGCGGACTCCGCCGGGGCGGCCCAGACGACGCCGGGCGGGATCGTGCTGGCCGCGGACGACCACGTGGGGCGTCCGGCCGACGAGGTGGCCGCGGACCTGACCGCGCTGGGTCTCACCGTGCAGCGCCGCGACACCGTCACCGCCGAGCGGGCGCCCGGGACCGTCGTGGCACTCGACCCGGTGGGCACCGCGCTGTCGGCCGGGGACCGGGTCCGGCTCGACGTCGCGGTCGCCCCCGCCGGGACGCCGTCCGCCGAGGTCGCGGACCCGGGCACCGGTCCGGCCGACGGCGGGTCCGGCGACCGGGCGCCCGTGGACAGCGCACCCTCCGCCCGACCGAGCACACCGGCCGCCGGAGATCCGGGGAGCGGCTCCAGCGGGACGGCCGCCGGCGACGAGGCGGAGGGCTCGACCGACCCCGAGGAGACCGGGACGCCGACGGACCCGGCCGGCACCGATCCCGGGACCGACGACGGCACGGGCGACGGCACGGGCGACGGCACGGGCGACGGCGCGGGCGAGGGCACGGGCGACGGCGCGGGCGAGGGCACGGACCCCGACACCGCGCCCACCACCCCGTCGGAGCCGGCCGACCCCACCCCGTCCACGCCGCCCGCCGGGGACGGTGAGCCGGACACGGGGACCGAGGACCCGGCGGCGTCGTCGACCGCGTCCAGCACGGTGGTCCAGGCCGAGCCGACCACCGGGCCCTGACGGCCGGACCCGCGGGCAGCGACTGCGACACTGCCGGGATGCGCGAGCTCCGGACAGCGGGATCGATCGTCGTCGCCGCGTCCCCCGAAGCCCTGTACGACCTGCTCTCCGACGTGACGCGGACCGGTGAGTGGAGCCCGGTCTGCGTGGCCTGCTGGTGGGACGAGGGCGCAGCCGGTCAGGTGGGTGACTGGTTCACCGGCCGCAACGTCACGCCCGCCCGGACGTGGGAGACCCGTTCGCAGGTGGTGGTCGCCGACCGCGGCCGGGAGTTCGCCTTCGTCGTCGGCGGGTCGCTGGTGCGCTGGGGGTTCGGCTTCGTGCCGGTCGACGGCGGCACCGAGGTGACCGAGTCCTGGGAGTTCCTCCCCGCGGGGCAGGCGTTCTTCGCCGAGCGCTACGGGGACGCCGCCGACGAGCAGATCGAGGACCGCACCCGTGCCGCGCACGAGGGCATCCCGGTGACGCTCGCCGCCGTCAAGCGGATCGCCGAGGCCGGCTGACGGCTCGGCCGCCCTGGTCAGGCCCGGGTCAGCGCCCGGTGGTCGACCGCAGGTGGTCGAGGACGACGGGGTCGAGCCGGCCGTCGTGCCAGCGCTCCTCGAAGTTCTCCCGGCCCATCCAGTCGTACAGGTCGCGCTGCACGTCCCCGGTGGCGTAGCCGGTGGCCGCCAGGCGCGCGCGGAGCTCCCCGACCAGGACGTCGTCGTAGGGCAGCAGCTGGTCGGCCGGCGTGCTGCCGAAGTAGAGGTCGTGCAGGTCGAGCATCCGGGCGAGCTCGCCGATCGGCTCGGGGGAGTCGTCGCTGCGCAGGTGGACGACGACGTCGCCCAGCCCGCCGTAGCCGGCGCCGTCGGCCACCACGAGGACGGCCGCGGCCTGCTTGCCGCGCGGGTCGCCGCCGGCGTCCTGCCCGGCGGCGAGGCAGGCCACCAGCCGGCGGGCGAGGGAGGGCTCGGCGGCCGTGGCGAGCCAGCGGTCGGCCATCGCGTCGACCACCTCGGGCCCGGCGAGCAGGTTGCCCTGCGCGGCGAAGGACCCCTCCGGTCCCTCGCCCGTGCGCCCGCCGGCCCACGGCTGGGCCCGCTCCCCGGTGAAGGTGGCTGCCGCGCCGTCACGGTCGACGACGCCGGCCTGCCGCTGGTCGCGCTGCGGGTCGTCGGCGAAGAACCGGGTGAGCAGCTCCGCGGCGCCCACGCCCTCCCGCAGCAGCTCGATGCCCCGCGTCCGGAGCTCGAGGTTCACGTGCGCCTGGGTGGCGAGCGCGCCGGCGTCGGCCGCGGCGGCCGGGACGTAGGCACCCGCGGCGAGGAACTTGCTGGCGACCGCGACGCCGAGCGAGCTGCCGTCCGGGGAGCGTCCGACGATGGAGAAGGTCACCCGCCGGACCCTAGCCAGCCGGTGCGGCGTCGGACCGGGCGCTCCGGCCGCGGAGCACTCCGGCGACCACCACCGCGACGATGCCGGCGGCGACGACGGTCAGCAGCCCGGTGCGCAGCCCGGCCTGGTCGGCGATCACCCCCACCAGCGGGGGGGAGGCCAGCAGGCCGACCCGCAGCAGCCAGTTGATGATCGACAGGCCGGCGCCCGGGGGGAGCCCCGGCAGGGCGTCGGCCGCGGCGTAGGCGGCCGGCACCAGGGTGGCGGCCCCGAGACCCGCGACCGCCAGCCCGGCCAGCGTCGTCGGCACCGACGGGAACGCCAGCGCCACCCCCATGCCCAGGGTGATGAGCGCACCGCCGGCGCGGGCCACCGCGCGCTGGCCGAACCGGTCGACGACGCGGTCTCCGGTCAGCCGGCCCACGGTCATGGCCGTCTGCAGGGCGACCAGGCCGAGGCCCGCGACGGCGGGGCCGGCGCCGAGGTCCCCGCGCAGGTAGATGGCGCTCCACGACGCCCCGGCGTCCTCGACGAAGACGCCGGCCGCCGCGAGCAGACCGAGGGCGCCGAGCACCAGCAGCGAACGCGTCCGCGCCCGGGACCGGCCCGGCGCCCCGACGGCGGACCCGGGCGCCTCCGGCTCCCGGTCGTCCTCGTCCGGGCCGGGCAGCATGGCCCGGCCGGCCAGCACGGCCGCCAGCGCGAACACGCCGCCGACCACGCCGAGGTGCCAGGGCAGCGGTACGGCCAGCCCGGCCGCGGCCGAGCCGATCAGCGCTCCGGAGACGGCGCCGATGCTCCAGATCCCGTGGAAGGCGTTGAAGATCGACCGCTCGTAGCGCCGCTGCACCCGCAGCCCGTGCGCGTTCTGCGCGACGTCGACCAGGGCGTCCACGGCGCCGGCCGTGAACAGCACCGCGGCCAGGACCCCCCACGACGGCGCGAACGCCACGCCGGTCATCGCGACGGCCAGCACCACGAGCCCGTACGTGGCCAGGTGCCCGGAGCCCAGCCGCCGGATGAGCGGCGCCGACCACAGGGTGGCCAGCAGGGCGCCGACGGGGCCGGCGGCCAGCGCGGTGCCCACGCTGGCGTTGCTCAGGTCGAGGGCGTCCTTGATCTCCGGCAGCCGCGGCAGCACGTTGGTGTAGAGAACGGCGTTGACGAAGAACCAGGTGCCGACTGCGGCACGGGCGGCCCGCGGCGGGGCCGCGGCCGGGGGAGCGGACGGCACGGGCCCGATCCTGTCAGGTGCCGGGGACGGCCCGGCCGTGGGCGCCGGAGTACGGCCGCGGTGGCCGGGTAGTCGTGCGCCCGTGGACACGCGACGACTCCTGCTCGGGGACTGGACGCCGCTGGTCAGGGACGGGATCGACGTCCTGCGGCTGCTGCTGGTGGGAGGGGCGGTGTACTACGCGCTCGCCGGCGAGACCGGTTCGGCCGCGGTCCTGACGGTGATGGCCGCGGTCACCCTGGTCGCCCGGCTGGTGCAGCTGCCGCGCGTCTACGACCTGTCGGTCACCGCGGCCATGGCCCTGCAGGGGTTCGGCGAGGTCTGGGGGCTCTACGACCGCTTCGTGCGCTTCGACGACCTCGTGCACGTCACCCTGCCGATGCTGACCGCGCCGGTCGTCTACATCGCGCTGGCCCGGCTCGACGTCGTCCCCGATCCGCGGGACGAGACGCACCTGCGGCACTACGTCGGCATCGCCGTCGTCACCGCGGCGCTCGGCATCACCATCGGTGCCCTGTGGGAGGTCTACGAGTGGCGGTCGGACGCGTGGCTGGGCACGAACCTGTCCGAGGGCAACGACGACACCAACGGTGACCTCGTGCGCGACAGCCTCGGCTCGCTCGCGGGCGCGGCGCTGCTGGTCGTGTGGGCCCGCTTCGGCTGGGGATCGGTGCGGCGGATCCCCGGCGTCAACACCCACGAGGCGGTCAGCGCCTGAGCGTCAGTCCTCCGCGATCCAGACGGCGGTGTCGGCCGGCAGCGCCAGCGTCCTAGAGGTCTGGGCGACCTGGGGCGCCGAGGAGAGCAGCACGGTGCCCGGCGTCCGGACGATGACCGTGTGGTCGCCCATGTTGATCACGCACCGGACCGAGCGGCCCTCGGCCGTCGAGCGGATCGTCAGCAGGTCCCCGCGGCGGGTGATCGACGCCTCGCCGGAGCCGAGGGCCGGGTGCTCGGCCCGGATGGCCAGCGCCCGGCGGTACAGCCGGAGCATCGAGCGGTCGTCCCGGGCCTGCCGGGAGACGGCGTAGCGGCGCCAGGTCGAGGGGATCGGCAGCCACGGCGCGGCCGCGCCGGCGGGGGAGAAGCCCACCCCGGCGGCGCTGTTCCACGGCATGGGCACCCGGCAGCCGTCGCGACCGGCGCGGGCGCCGCCGCTGCGGTGGAAGATCGGGTCCCGCTTGGCCTCGTCCGGCACGTCGGCCTGCGGCAGGCCCAGCTCGTCGCCGGCGTAGATGTACGGGGAGCCGGGCAGGCTCAGCATCAGCAGCGCGGCGGCGCGGGCCCGGGCCTCACCGAGCTCGCCCCCGCCGAAGCGGGTGACCTTGCGGTCCTTGTCGTGGTTGCCGAGGACCCAGGACACCGGGGCGCCGACGGCGCCGAAGGCGTCCAGGGCGCTGCGCACGCCGTCGGCGAAGCCCTCGGCCGACCAGCCGGACTTCAGCAGCCGGAAGCAGAAGGACTGGTGCAGCTCGTCGGGCCGGGAGTAGAGCGCGACCTCCTCCGGGTCGGCGAGGCACACCTCGCCCACCAGCATGGTGTCCGGGTACTCGTCGCAGACCGACCGCCACCGGCGCCACACGTCGTGCACCTCGGGCTGGTTCCAGGTCATGGCCTGCTCGGGGCCGTGGCCGAAGAGGGTGGGGGAGTAGGAGCCCGGGTTGTCGCGCAGCTCGACGTCCTTGAACAGGCCGTAGGCGACGTCGACGCGGAAGCCGCTCACGCCGCGGTCGAGCCAGAAGCGCAGCGTCCGCTCGAAGTCCTCGGCGACGGCGGGGTCGCGCCAGTTCAGGTCGGGCTGCTCGGGGGCGAACAGGTGCAGGTACCAGCGGCCGTCGGGGGTCCTGGACCAGGCGGGCCCGCCGAAGAGCGACTGCCAGTTGTTCGGCGGCTCCTCCGAGGCGGGGGCGAAGTGGTACCGGGAGGCCTCGGGGGAGTCGGGGTCGGCCAGCGCGGCCTGGAACCAGGGGTGCTGGTCGGAGGTGTGGTTCGGGACGATGTCCAGCACGACCCGCAGCCCCAGCGCCCGGGCCTCCTCGACCAGGGCCTCCAGGTCGGCGACGTCGCCGTACTCGGGGTCGACCGCGCGGTAGTCGCTGATGTCGTAGCCGCCGTCCGCACCGCCCGAGGGGTAGTGCGGGTTGATCCAGAGGGCGTCCACGCCGAGCCAGCTGAGGTAGGGCAACCGGGAGCGGAGCCCCGCCAGGTCGCCGATCCCGTCGCCGTTGCCGTCGGCGAACGAGCGCAGGTAGACCTGGTAGACCACCGCCGTCCGCCACCAGGGGGACGCCGACTGGACCGCGACCTGATCCTCGGTCGCGGTCCGCACCGTTGCGAGCCGCACTGCCATGCGACCTCCATCGGCAGGAACCGTCGCCGACTTGCGACCCCTGGGCGCCCAGTGACCCGTGGGGTGGAGCGTGACCGGTCCGTGACCCGGGCCCGCCGGCTGCCGGGCGGCACGCCACGGGGAAGGATGGCGGTATGGCAGCGGACGGTGCACGGACCCATGACCTGGTCGTCTACGGAGCCACCGGCTTCGTCGGGCGGCTCCTCGCCGACTACCTGGCCGGGCACGCCCCGGAGGGGACGCGGATCGCCCTGGCCGGGCGCTCACGGGCCCGGCTGGAGGAGGTCCGGGCCGCGCTGCCCCCTGCCGGGCGGAACTGGGCGCTGCTGGAGGCCGACTCCACCGACCCGGAGTCGCTGCGCGCGCTCGCGGAGAGCACCCGGGTGCTGGCCACCACGGTGGGGCCCTACGCCCGGTACGGGCTGCCGGTGGTCGAGGCCTGCGCCCGCGCCGGCACGCACTACGCCGACCTCACCGGCGAGGTCCTCTTCGTCCGGGACGCCATCGACCGGTGCGACGCGGTGGCCCGGGAGACCGGCGCGCGCATCGTGCACGCCTGCGGCTACGACTCCATCCCCTCCGACCTCAGCACCTTCCTCCTCGGCCGGCGTGCGGCGGCCGACGGCGCGGGCGGACTGCGCGACGTGCAGCTGGTCGCGACCGCGCGCGGCGGGTTCAGTGGCGGCACGATCGACTCGATGCGCGCCCAGGTGGAGGCGCTGCAGGAGAACCCGGCGCTGCGCCGCGTGATCGGCGACCCGTTCGCGCTGAGCCCCGACCGCGCGGAGGAGCCGGACACGCGCCAGCCGCGGGACGCCGGGCTGCCCACGCGGACGGCGGACGGGCGGTGGACGGCGCCGTTCGTGATGGCGCCGTTCAACACCCGGATCGTCCGGCGGAGCAACGCGCTGCAGGACTGGGCCTACGGGCGCGAGCTGCGCTACAGCGAGGTCATGGGCACCGGGGGCGGGCCGGTGGGCGCCGTGACCGCCGCGGGGGTGACCGCCGGGCTGCTCGGGGCGGTGTCGGCCATGAGCTTCGCGCCGACCCGCGGGCTGCTGGACCGGGTGCTCCCGGCCCCCGGCACCGGCCCGAGCGAGGCGGCGCGGGAGAAGGGCTGGTTCCGGATGGTGGTGGACGCGACCGCCGAGGACGGGCGCCGGTACCGCGCCACCGCCGGCGGGAAGGGCGATCCCGGGTACGCGGCGACCGCGGTCATGCTCGGGGAGGCCGCCCTCGCGCTCGCACTCGACGGCGACCGGCTGCCCGACCGGGCGGGCTCGCTCACCCCGGCCTCGGCGATGGGCGAGGTGCTCGTGGAGCGGCTGCGCGCCGCGGGGCACACCTACGAGGTCACCGAGCGCTGACCGTCGCATAGAGGGGACACGAATCCGGTAGCGGCAGGCAGCGCGAGCAACAGGCCGGCGCCAGGTGAGCACGAGCTGTCGTCTGGCTTGGGGACGATGGCGGCGTGTCGGCTCTGTGCGCGCGCTGCGGCGGACTGTCCTATGCCGTCGTCGACATGGTGACGACGGGCTTGACGCCGGCGGACGACGCAGCGATCGAGGTGGCGGTCGTGTTGGCGGGCGCCCAGGGCGAGGCGGAGGCCGACTGGCACAGCCTGGTTCGTCCGTGGCGGCCGGTCGGAGCCACCGAGATCCACGGCCTGCGCGAGGGGGACCTCGACGGGGCGCCGGCGTTCGGGACGGTCGCCGGGCGGCTTGATGGGCCGCTCGACGGGCGGGTTCTGGTGGTGCACAACGCCGGGTTCGACGCGGCGATGCTCGCGCGGGGGTGGCAGCGCCTCGGCCAGGCGCGCGGCTGGATGACTGCCTGCACGGGGGAGGCCGCCGAGGAGCTGGGCTGCGCGGTCGGCGGCTGCCCGAGCTGATGGAGGCGCTGGCAGTCGAGCGAGCCGGAAATGCGCACCGCGCGGCGTCTGACGCTGAGGCGACGGGGCTGGTGTGGTGGCGGCTGCTGAACCTCGCTCGGGCGCGCCGGGTGCATCTTCCACTGCGTCGGCCTCGAGGAGCGGCACCATGTCCGACGTGACGGCAACGACCGCTTCCCCCTTGCGCATGTGGCGCGTCGGCAGATCCGGCCGGGTCTGGGTGTCCGTCATCGCCGGCATGCCGACGTTGACGGCGCTGGCGTTTGGGATTCAGGCGCTCGTTCACCTGTCCAGCGACTACGCGATTGACGGTCTGGCCGCCGGCGGGACCGCTGCGGTGATGTGGCTAGGGGCCTGGTGGGTGGCCCTGCGTCCACGGCTGGTGCTGACCGTTGACGAGGTGACCGTGATGAACCCGTGGGGCACCCAGCATGTGCCTCTCGGCGATGTGGTCACCGTGACGCCGGGCTTCGCCGCGGCCCGATTGCAGCTTCGCAGCGGGGTCTCCCTGGCGGTGTGGGCGTTGGCCGATGGGGACGGGGCACTGCCGATCCGAGGCCGCCGGGCACACGAGGCGGCCGTGGCCATCGCCGAGGCGCAGGAGCAGGCCGGTCTGCGGTAGCCGGCCGCGCTACTGGATGCTCGGCGAGCCGGCCGGCTCAGCCATCCACCGAGGCCGGTACCCAGGCCGCCCTCCCTGCACGAGCAGGGCTCTTCGCATGAGCAGGGCTTCTCGGATCACGGCCGCTCCAACCCCTTGGGCTGGCTCAGCACCGCCCGGCCACGGTGCCCGCGGGCAGCGCGGCGCGCTCGGGTCGCGCTTGGGCGGCCGCCCGGGCCTCGCCGTCGATTCAGCCACACCTCTGAGCGTCGGAAGCTTTCGGACAGCACTTGATCTCTTCGGTCACCTCTATGCGACGCTCACCGAGCGCTGAGCCGCCCGGGCCGGACCGGCGGACTCGCCGGTCCGGCCGTGCGCCGGGTCAGGACGGGCGCGTCCCGGAGGCCGCCGGCACGCCGGTGCCGGCGTCGTTCCCCGTCCGGCCCTCCGCGGCGGTGTTCTCCTCGAACGCCGTCGGCCGGTCCGCGTCGTCCTCCGGTGCGGCCCGCTGGGCCGGGGGCCGGGCCGGCGCCGGGAGGGCACCCGGGTGGGCGCGGCCCCATTCGTTCTCCACGTCGCTCAGCAGCGCCTCCAGGTAGGCGCGCAGCTGGGTGCGGCAGGCCTGGCCGAACGCCTTGAGGTAGGCGACCTGCTCCTCCAGCTCGGCGACGCCGTGCCCGCCCTGGGCGGGTCCGTCCGGGGCCGGGCCGGTCAGCCGGGCGGCCGCCTCCTGGGCGGCCTGGATGATCGCGCCGGCGTTCTCCCGCGCCAGCCGCACGGCCTCCTCGTACTCGGCCCGCGCCTCCCCGGTCACCTGGCGGCTGAACTGCTCCGCCTCGGCCACGTAGTTGTCGGCGGTCTGCTGGGCGCTGGCCAGGATGCGCACCGCCTGCTCGCTGGGCGGCTCGTGCGCCGGCGCACCGTCGAGCTGGGCTTCCAGGGTGCGCACCCGCTCGCGCAGCTGGGCCTTCTCCGCTGCGTGCCGGGCCAGTTCCTCGGCCGCCCGGTGCACCACCCGGTCGACCTCGCTCTCGACGTAGCCCGGGTGCAGCATCGAGGCCCGCGTGAAGCGGACGTCGTACAGGTCGGCGGGCGTCAGCCCCCGGTCCGTGCTGCCGGGCCCGCTCGGTGCGCTGGTCATTCGGTCACCTCTCCGTCGACACTGGGCCCCGGTCGGCTCGGGGCGAAGACCTCGCTGGACATGCGGTGCTCCGGGACGCCGTCCTCCCGGAGCGCTGCCACGGTGGCCGTCACCATGGGTTCGGGGCCGGCGACGCGCACCTCGCGGCTGGACCACGGGCCCGCCCGGCGCACCACCTCGGCGACCTCGCCGTGGGCGAGGGACGATGCGGCGTCGTCGGAGACGGCGAAGGTCACGGTGAGCCAGGGGTGCTCGCCGGCCAGCTGCTCCAGGTCGGCCCGGTCGTAGATCTGGTCCTCGGTGCGGAACCCGGCGAACAGGTCCACCCGGCGCGGTGGACCCTGCCGGGCGACCTGGTCGACCATCGCCTTCAGGGGTGCCAGCCCCATCCCACCGGCGACCAGCAGCAGGTCCCGGTCGGAGTCCTCGCCCGTGGTGAGGTGGCCCAGCGGTGGCCCCAGGCGGAGGACGTCGCCCACCCCGATGCTGCGCACCAGCGCGGAGCTGACCGGCCCGCCGTCGCGCGCCTTGACGTGCAGCTCGATCAGCCCGTCGGGGCGCGGGGCGTTGGCGGGGGAGTAGTACCGCCACAGGCGGGGCCGCAGCTCGGTCTCCAGCGACAGCGACTGACCCGCGAGGTAGTCGTAGCGCACCTGCGGGCGGATCCGGAGGACGGCGACGTCGAGGCTGCGCCGCTCGTGGCCCACCACGTCGGCGTCCCACCAGGCCGGCTGCCCCGCGGCCTCCTCCGCCCCCTGGATCATCACGGTGGCGACCACGTCGTAGGCCTCGGCCCAGCTCTTGGCCAGCTCCGGGGTCCACTCCGGGTCGAAGTGCTCCAGGGTGGCCAGCAGGCTGGCGCCGGCCGCCGGGTAGTGCGCCGGGAGCACCCCGAACTTGAGGTGGTCGCGGCCGAGCTGGCGCAGGATCGGCACCAGCGCGTCGAGGTCGTCGACCCGGGTGACGACGTCGCCGAGCGCGGTGAAGAAGCGGTCCCGCTGGTGGGCCATCGAGACGGGGAACATCTGCCGGGTCTCGGGGTGGCTCAGGAACAGGTGGGCGTAGAAGTACAGCGGCGCCTCGTCGCCGGTGGCCGCGGCCTTGGCGAAGTTGGCCCGCATCGCCGGGATGTCCATGCGGATCTCCTCGGGTCCGGCGGGTCAGCCGACGGCGGCGGCGTGCCGGCCGGTGCGCTCCGCGGCGCCGGGGCTCTCCTCCGTGGCGAGGTCGGCCTGCCACAGGTCGGGGCCGAACACCTCGTACTGGATGTCGCGCGCGGCGACGCCCCGCTCGACCAGCGCGCTGCGCACCGCCTTCATGAAGGGCAGCGGGCCGCACAGGTAGTAGACGGCGCCCTCGGGCAGGTCGACGGCGTCGAGGTCCATGACCCCCTCGTGCACCCCCGTGGGCAGGGTGCTGCCGGTGCCCCGCTCGAACCAGACGTGCGCCTTCCCGCCGGAAAGCGTGCGCAGGTCCCCGAGCACCTGGTCCCGCAGCGCGAAGGACTCCTCGTCGGCGTCGGCGTGCAGCAGCGTGACCGGCAGCCGCGAGCCCGCGCCGGCCAGGTGGGAGAGCATGCCGGCCATCGGGGTGATGCCGATCCCGGCGCTGGCGAAGACCACGGGGCGCCCGGAGTCGTCCAGGACGACGTCGCCGAAGGGCACCGACATGGTCAGCCGGTCACCCACCTGGACCCGGTCGCAGAGGTGGTTGGAGACCTCGCCGTCGGGCTTGCCGCCGCCGTGCACCCGCTTGACGGAGAACTGGCGGTGCTCCCCGTCGTCGGCCCGGGTGAGGCTGTACTGGCGCGGCTGCCGGATGCCGTCGGGCATGGGCACCTGAACGGTCACGTACTGGCCGGGCAGCGAGCTCTTCACCAGGCGGTCGTCGACCTTGCGCATCCGGAAGGTGACGACGTCGGGGGTCTCCTGGACCTTCTCGGCGACCTCCCATTCCCGCCAGACCGTCTCCGGGCGCACCCCCCGTGCGCTGTAGAGACCGCGCTCCTGGTTGATCAGGGCGTAGGCCATCAGCCAGTAGACCTCGTCCCAGGCGGCGGCCACCTCCGGCGTCACGGCGTCGCCCAGCACGTCGACGATCGCCCAGAACAGGTTGTCGTGGACCACGTCGTACTGGGCCGGGGTGATGCCCAGCGAGGCGTGCTTGTGCGCGATGCGGCTGAGCAGGTGCTCCGGGAGCTGCTCGGGCACCTTGAGCAGGGACGAGGCGAAGACCGCCACCGAGCCGGCGAGCGCCATCTGCTGGGTCTTCTCCGCCTGGTTGCCCCGGTTGAACACGCCGTCGAAGAGCCCGGGGTGCTCCCCGAACAGGTGGGCGTAGAACCGGGTGGCGATCTCCTCGATGTTGTCCGCCACCACCGGGAGCGTCGCCTCGATGACGGGACGGGATCGATCAGAGAGCACGTGTCCTCCTTGCCAGTCGACTTGCCCCCCGCTGGCGCGGTCACGTTCCGCTAGGCATCCGCTACCCGGTCACCTGCGTTCGAGTCCTCCGAAATCTGCCGGGCGTGTCGCCGGACCGGCTCCGGGGCACCGCGACGGGCAGGCCGTGCTCGCCGAGCGATGGTTGAATGCTGAACGACCTGTGCGGTCGTCGTCCGGCCGGTCGACGTCGTCACCGGACCCTGGGAGGAACGAATGCACCTCGGCGTCGACAGCTTCGTGGCGGCGGTGACCGATCCGGCCTCCGGGCGGGCGATCGGGCCCGAGGAGCGGATGAGCGACCTGCTCGAGGAGATCGCGCTCGCCGACGAGGTCGGGCTGTACTCCTTCGGCATCGGGGAGCACCACCGCAGCGAGTACTACGACTCCGCGCCGCCGGTCATCCTGGCCGCGGCGGCCGCCCGCACCTCCCGCATCCGGCTGGGCAGCGCGGTCACCGTCCTCAGCGCGGCCGACCCGGTGCGGGTCTTCCAGCAGTTCGCCACCCTCGACCTGATCTCCAAGGGCCGGATCGACCTGGTGGTGGGCCGCGGGTCCTTCACCGAGGCCTTCCCGCTCTTCGGGCTGAGCCTCGGGGACTACGACGATCTGTTCACCGAGAAGCTGGACCTGCTGCTGCGCATCCGGGAGTCGGAGAAGGTGACCTGGTCGGGCAACCACCGGCCGCCGCTCACCGGCCAGGGGATCTACCCGCGGCCGCTGCAGGACCCGCTGCCGATCTGGGTGGGCGTCGGCGGGACGCCGGAGTCCTTCGTGCGGGCCGGGCTGCTCGGGCTGCCGCTGATGGTGGCGATCATCGGCGGGGAGCCGCGTCAGTTCGCGCCGCTGATCGACCTCTACCGGCGGGCCGGGGCGCACGCCGGCCACGCCCCGGAGAAGCTGCAGGTGGGCCTGCACGTGTTCGGGTTCGTGGCGGAGAGCACGCAGGCCGCGGCGGACACGATCTACCCGGGCTGGCACGAGATGTTCACCAAGGTCTCCCGGGAGCGCGGGTTCGCCTCGCCGAGCCGGGCGCAGTTCGACGCGACCAGCGGCCCGGACGGCGCCTTCTTCATGGGCGACCCGGCGACGGTCGCCGAGAAGCTGGTGCGGATCGGCGAGCAGCTCGGCGGTGTCGACCGCGTCGCGCTGCAGATGACCAATCCCCGGCTGGCGCATGCAGACCTGCTGCGTGGCATCGAGCTGCTCGGCACCGAGGTCGCGCCGAGGGTGACTGCCGCGACGGCCTAGGTGTACTGACCACGGACGTTGGTGACGGCGGACGGCGTGGGTCGATGACATGAGGAAGACCTCCGAGTGAG
>NZ_JAAGWG010000032.1 GCF_010682065.1 Blastococcus saxobsidens | reverse complement strand
CCCGGTAGACGCGCTGGATCGTGGAGATGGCGACGTGCGTGCTGGTCAGCATGCCGGCGCCGGTGAGCTTGTCGACGTTGTAGATCTCGGTGAACCGGCGGCCGTCGTCCGGCGTCCGGTAGTTGCCGAACTCGGCCAGCGTCTGGTCGGCCAGGTTGTTGCGGTCCACGAGGAACAGGACCCGGCGGAACCCGCCGTGCTTCAGCAGCCGGTAGGCCGCCGTCACAGCGGTGAACGTCTTGCCGGCCCCTGTGGCCATCTGCACCAGCGAACGGTCGAAGTGCTGCTCGGCCAGCGATCGCTCGATGCCGGTGATGGCCGTGATCTGCGCTGGCCGGAGACCGGTGACGTCCAGTGGTGGCAGGTGGGCGACCTTGGCGCGCCAGGTCGGGTTCTCCGGGTCGGCCTCCGCCTCGCGTACGAAGCGGGCCAGCGTGGCCGGCGTCGTGACGGCGAAGATCCGCCGGGCCCGCGGAACGGGGTCATAGCCGTTGGTCAGATGGGTCTCGCTGCCACTGGCCTCGAAGACGAACGGCAGCCGCCCGTCGACGGTCAGTGCCTTGAGTCGCACCTCGGCCGGCAGCCCCTCGGCGTACATCGACGACTGCCACTCGACACCGGAGAGCGTCGTGCCCTGCGGCTTCGCCTCGATGACGCCGACCGCCCGCTTGTCCACATACAGCAGGTAGTCGGCGCGGCCGTGCCCGGGCGCCATGATCGACTCCCGCACCGCCACGCCCTGACCGGCGAAGAGGTTCAGATCGCGACGGTCCTGCACCACCCAGCCCGCGGCTTCCAGCTGACCGTCGATCAGGACGCGCGCCCGCTGCTCGGCGGCGAGCCTCCCCAGCTGCACGTCCTCGTCCATCGCGGGCGCCAGCGTAGAACCCCCGCGGTTCGATTCTCGCCAGGTCGGCGCCCCTGTCATCCGCGCGGGGTGGGTCACCGATCCATCTGAACGGTGTACTGATCGTGGCCCTTGTCGTACCCAATGATATTTGACTACTCGGTCGGCGCGCCTCGAATAACCCGCCATATCCAGCTCGAGATAGCGCCAATCAAGCCTCCACGCGAATCGGCACGCATGCTACCAATAGAGGTAGTCCGGGCCCCGCTTTGCGGGGCCCATCGCCGTTTCTAGGGGTGACCTGTTGGTCATTGTTGGGTGGCGTTGGAAATGCGCGGTGGAATGAAGGTGTACGCCGGGTCGGCGGCAGCCGCCCGGGCGTATCTGGAGTCTGACCGCGGCCGAGCAGACGACTACTACCTGACCGAGGGCACCGGCCTGGCCCGCCGCTTCGTGGCCTGCGACGGACGGGTGGCCGAGCGGGCGCCGCTCACGGGGGAGACCTACGAAACCTGGGTGGCCGGCCGCGACCCGAATACCGGTGCCCCACGGGGGCGGCTGCGCACCGATGAGCGTGCGGTGCGCTTCGTCGAGGTGGTGGTCAACGGCCCGAAGTCCTGGTCGCTGGCCGCCGCGATGCACGACGACGTCGCGGCCGCCTACGACGCCGCGCAGGACCGCGCCGCCGCTCAGATCATCGGCTGGCTCGCCGCCCACACGACCACCCGGGTCGGCCCGCGCGGCGGCCAGGTCCAGGTGCCGGTGGAGATCCTGGAGGCGGTGACGGTGCGGCACTACACCTCCCGCGCCGGAGACCCGCACCGGCATCTGCACCTGCAGATCGGCGCCCGGGTGTTCGCCGCCGAACAATGGCGCGGGCTGCACACCGTCGGCGTGCGTGACTTCCTCGCCGCCATCAACGGAATCGGGCACGCTGCGGTCGCCTGCGATCCGCAGTTCCGGGCCGCACTCGCCGCGCACGGCTACACCCTGGATGCGACTGGAGAAGTACTGGAGCTTGCCGCCTACGTCGGCCCGTTCAGCGCACGGGCGGCGCAGATCGGGCGCAACCTGGACCGCTACGAACGCGACTGGATGGCGGCGCACCCCGGAGAGCAGGCCGGTCCGGCGCTGCGGCGCGCCTGGGACGCCCGCGCCTGGGCCGAGGGGCGCCCGGACAAAGTCATCCCCCGCTCCGGGGTCGACCTGGTGGCGCGGTGGCGAGCCGAGCTGGGGTCACTGGGCTACCGCGAGCCCGCCCACCCCGTCGCGCTGGCGCCGACTCGGATCGGCGTGCTCGACCGGGAGGCTGCCGTCGACACCGTGCTGACCCGGCTGGCCGCCGGCCGGTCGGCCTGGAACACGGCCGACGTCCGCGGCGAGGTCGAGCGGCTGATCGCCGCCGAGGGCATCGTCGCCGACCCGGCGGTGCGCCTCGAGTTGGCCGAGGACCTCACCGCCCGCGCCCTGGGCCGGTGCGTTCCCCTGGTGGACCGGGAGGGGGTGCCGGAACACGTCCGGTCCTGGACCTCGCGGCCGGTGCTCGACGTGGAGGCCGACCTGGTCTCCCGGTTCGCCGCCCGCGCCGGTCGGCCACCGCTGGGTACACCGCGGCCGGCGCCGCTGCCGGCCGGCGTTGTCCAGATCCTGGATGTCGGTCAGGCCGCCGCGGTCGCAGTCCTGGCCGGCGACCGGCGGTTGATCGTCGTGGAGGGCGCGGCCGGCACGGGCAAGACCACCACGCTGGCCGCTGCCCGCGACTTGCTGCAGCGGCAGGGGCGGCGGCTCGTCGTGGTGACCCCGACGCTGAAGGCCGCCCAAGCGGCCCGCGCGGAGGTCGGCGCGACCACCGGGACGGCGGCATCCCTGGTCTTCGCCCACGGCTGGCGCTGGAACGAGCACGGCGGGTGGAGGCGACTTGTCCTCGGCGAGGTCGACCCGGTCACCGGCCACATCCACACGGCGCCCCAGGAGGAGGCCCGGCTGCGGCCCGACGACCTGCTGATCGTCGACGAGGCCGGGATGCTCGACCAGGACACCGCCCGCGCTCTGCTCACCGTCGCCGACGAGGCCGGGGCGCGGCTGGCGCTGCTGGGCGACCGCCACCAGCTCGCCGCGGTCGGCCGCGGCGGTGTCCTGGACCTGGCCGCCGCTCAGGTCGACCCCGCCGCCCACGTGACTCTGGAGTCGGTGCACCGCTTCACCCGCACCGACAGCACCGGCCAGTCGGCTCCGGACGCCGAGTACGCCGAGCTGACATTGGCGATGCGGCGGGGTGACACCCCGGGCGCGGTGTTCGACGCCCTCCTCGCCCGCGGCCGGATTCACCTGCACCCCGACCACGCAGCACTGCAGGACGCCCTGGCCGCGACCACCGCCCACGACCACCGGGCGGCCGACGTCGCCGTGGTGGCCGACACCCGCGAGCAGGTCACCGAGCTCAACGCCGCCATCCGCAACCGGCTGGTCACCGATGGCCGCGTCGACGACCTCCGGGTGGTGACCACGCGGGCGGGTCAGCGGATCGGCGCCGGCGACAGGATCGCCACCCGGCGCAACGACCGGAACCTGGAGGTGGCCAACCGAGACACGTGGACCGTCAACGCGGTCGGGCGACGCGGCGGGCTGCTGGTCACCGCCGGCACCGCCACCGGTGACGTCTCCCGGGGCGATGTCTCCCCGGCCGGCGCCCGGATCCGGGTGCTGCCCGCCGACTACGTCACCGACCACGTGGAGCTGGCCTACGCCAGCACCGCGTACGGCGTGCAGGGTGACACCGTTCCCGCCGCGCACGTGGTGATCGGTGACCAGACCGGCGCGGCCTCGGCGTACGTCGGCATGACCCGCGGACGGTTGTCCAACACCGCGCACCTCGTCGCGGCCGACGTGGCGGAGGCCCGGGCGCAGTGGATCGCCGTCTTCGGCCGCGATCGGGCCGACCTCGGCCCCGGCCACGCGGCCGAGCTGGCCGCTCGAGAGGCCGCCCGCGACCGCCAGGGCCGGTCGAGCGACCGGACGGCAGCCGCTCCCCCGCGGCCGGTCGCGCCGGTACCGAGCGTCCCCCGGCCCGAGGCGGAGCGGCGGGGACCATCCCTCGCCCGTGGAGGCGTCGCGCCGGGCATCGGCCGGTGAGCAGGGCCGCCTCCACCGGCCGGCCGCGGGCCCGGACGCCAGCAACAGGAGGAGAACTGGAGAATTTCGGAAGTCATCGGTGGTCGGCTGTCACCAATCGCCCCCAAATGGCGCCTTCTCCAGTGACGGAGCACATCCCACCCGAGCCCACCGGAGCCAGCGATGTCCGACGATTCCGCCCGCCGCGAGCCCGAACTGCTCACCATCACCGAGGCCGCCGAGCTGCTCCGCGCTCCGGTGGCCACCCTTCGGTACTGGCGCCACCTGGGCACCGGTCCGCGCAGCTTCCGCCTCGGCCGCCGCGTCCTCTACCGCTCCGACGACCTGCACAGCTGGATCGACGCCCAGCTGGGCAACCGAGGCGCCGTCGGGAGCGGGCAGTGGGAAGGGCCGCAGTCCGCTCGTCAGCTCTGACCTCGTCAGACTCCTCGGGCATGCTGCGGTCCGAGCTGTTTCGTCCCAAAAAAATGGCAGCCGGCCCGCGTCGAGGGACTTGGAGGAGGAAGTCATGGCGAGCGTCGAGAAGCGGATCCGCGACGGGCGGACGACCTACCAAGCGCGGTGGCGGGACGACCAGGGCAGACAGCGCAAGAAGTCGTTCCCAAAGAAGGGCGACGCCGACCGGTACGCCGCGACCGTGGAGGCGGACAAGTTGCGCGGCACCTACATCGAACCGTCGAGGATCACGGTCGCCGAATACGCCCAGCGGTGGGCCGAGAGCCGTCCACACCGTCCGACGACGGCCAGGCGGACCGAGATGATGGTCCGGCTGCACATCGCTGGGACGAGGCTCGGCGGCCGGAGGCTCGCAGACGTGCGCCCGTCGGAGGTCCAGGCGTGGGCCACCGACCGGGGCAAGGTGCTGGCCCCGACCACGCTCCGACAGACGGTCGGGCTGCTGCGGAGCGTCTACGCGGCGGCGGTGCTCGACCGACTCGTGGCGTCCTCCCCGGTCGTCCGGGTACAGCTTCCCCGCCACGAGAAGGAGCGGGTCGTGCCGCTCACAGTGGAGCAGGTCGCGGCGCTTGCGGCGGCGCTGCCCGGGCGGTACCGGGCCATGGTCGTCGTACAGGCGGGGCTTGGCCTGCGTATCGGCGAACTGCTGGCGCTGCGGGTGGAGAACGTCGACTTCCTGCGCCGGACGGTGCGGATCGAGTGGCAGTTCACCGTGGGATCGAAGGGGGAGCGGAGCGAGCCCAAGACGCCGCGATCGAAGCGAACGATCCCGGCTCCCCACGTCGTGCTCGATGCGCTCGCGGCCCACCTTGCCGCCTACCGTGCAGGTGACGACGGGACGATCTTCACCACGAGGATGGGAAGCCCGCTCGGGCACGTCTACTACGGGTACGACCTGCTCGGCCGAGCGGCAACGAAGGCGGGACTTCCCGAGGGGACCACGAGCCACGACCTGAGGCACCACTACGCCAGCGTCCTGCTGGCCGCCGGCGAGTCGGTCGTGGCGATTGCCGAGCGGCTGGGGCACGAGGACGCCTCGTTGGTCCTGAGCACCTACGGCCACCTGATGCCGGGCTCGGACGACCGGACGCGGAGCGCCATCGATTCGGCGTGGGCAACGGCCAATGCTGCCTGTGCCCCTAATGTGCCCCGAGACGCACCGGCGGTTCGCTAGTCGGCCAGTTCCACCACGACCGGGGCGTGGTCGCTGGCGCCCTTCCCCTTGCGCTCCTCACGATCTATCAGGGCATTTGTCACCCGGCCGGCGAACGCCGACGAGCCGAGCACGAAGTCGATGCGCATGCCCTCGCGGCGGGGGAAGCGGAGCTGGGTGTAGTCCCAGTAGGTGTAGACGCCGGGGCCGGGCGCGTGCGGCCGGACGACGTCGGCGAAGCCCGCGTCCACGACGGAGCGGAAGGCGGCCCGCTCGGGGTCGGACACGTGCGTGGAGTGGGCGAACACCGACATGTCCCACACGTCGTCGTCCTGGGGCGCGATGTTCCAGTCGCCGACGAGCGCCACCGGCGTCGACGGGTCGTCGGCCAGCCAGCCGGCCGCACTGGACCGCAGCGCCGACAGCCACTCGAGCTTGTACTGCAGGTGCGGGTCGGCCAGCGTGCGGCCGTTGGGCACGTAGAGGCTCCACACCCGGACGCCGGCGCAGGTGGCGCCCAGCGCACGGGCCTCGGGCGCCGGCTCCTGCCCCTCCTTCGCCGACCACGACGGCATGCCGGGGAAGCCGACCTGCACGTCGTCCAGCCCGACGCGGGACAGGACCGCCACCCCGTTCCACTGCGAGTGGCCGACGTGCGCGACCTCGTAGCCCAGGGCGCTGAACACCATCTCGGGGAACTGGTCGTCGCGGCACTTGGTCTCCTGCAGGGCCAGCACGTCGACGTCGTGCCGCTGGAGGAAGGCCGCCACCCGGTCGGCGCGGGTACGGATGGAGTTCACGTTCCAGGTGGCCAGGCGCACGGGGTCGCAGCTTACGGCGGGGGTCCGACGGCTCCGGGGAGCCGTGTCGCCGGATCGGGCGGTCCCTGCCCCGCAGGACGCCGTCCGTCCCCCCACCTGCTCGCACGGTGCGATCATGGCGGCATGGGCCGGCGGCGAGAGGTGGCGGGATGACCGCCGGAACGGCACCGCCGTCGCCGGGCGGGCAGGACCGGGACACCGCCCGCGGGCGCTCCCGCAGCTTCGGTTCGGCGCTGGGCTGGACCGTCCTCGGCGCGCTCGTGCCGGGCACGGGCTACCTCGCGGCCGGTCGCCGGCGGCTGGGCGCCGTCGTGCTCGCCGTCTTCCTGCTCCTCGTGGCCGGCGCCGTCTGGCTGGCCACCGCCGGCCAGCGGCTGGCCGCGCGGGCCGCGGTCGACACCGACGTCCTGCTGGGCGCCACGGCCGGGATCGCCGTGCTCGCCCTGCTGTGGGTGGTCGTCGTGGTCACCGGCTACCGGATGCTGGTCCCGCGCGGGATCCCGCGCGGTCGGCACGTGGTCGGTGCGGTCGTCGTCGCGCTGCTCGTGGCCGGCATCGCCGTTCCGGCCGCGCTGGCCGGGCACGTCGTCCTCACCTCCCGCGACCTCATCGACGGCGTCTTCGCCGACGACCGCCAGTCGGCGACGGTGCCCGACACCCCGGACCTGTTCGGCAACCGCGAGCGGGTGAACGTGCTGCTGCTCGGTGGCGACGGCGGCGAGGGGCGCGAGGGCGTGCGCACCGACACCGTGATCGTGGCCAGCTCCGACACCGAGACCGGCGACACGGTGCTGTTCAGCCTGCCCCGCAACCTCGAGGAGCTGCCGTTCCCGGCGGACTCCCCGCTGGGCGACCTGTACCCCGACGGCTTCGACGCGGGCAGCGAGAGCGAGAGCCTGCTCAACGCCGTCTACCGCAACGGCCCGGCCGCCCACCCCGACGTCCTCGGGCCGACGGACGACCCGGGTGCGGACTTCCTCAAGCTCGGTGTCGGCGAGGCGCTGGGGCTGCGCCTCGACTACTACGTGCTGGTCAACCTCGAGGGCTTCAGCCGGCTCGTGGACGCCCTGGGCGGCATCACCGTCAACGTGAACTACTACGTGCCGATCAACGGCATCCCGGGCACCCGCCAGCTCCCCGACGCCTACATCGCGCCGGGGCCGAACCGGGAGATGGACGGCGCCACCGCGCTGGCCTTCGCCCGCGGCCGCTACGGGCTGACCGACTACGACCGGATGGACCGGCAGCGGTGCACGATCGAGGCGATCGTCGACGCCGCCGACCCGGTCACGCTGCTGCAGCGCTATCAGGAGCTCGCCCGCACGACGGAGGACATCGTCAGCACCGACATCCCCCGGTCGGTGCTCGACGACTTCGTCGACCTGGCGTTCCTGGTCAAGGACACCGAGATCCGCAGCGTCGTCTTCGACGACACCGTCATCGACCCGGCCTATCCGGACTTCGACCAGATCCGGCGGCTCGTGCAGGACGCGCTCGACCCCCCGCCGGCCGAGACCGCCGATCCGTCCACCGGGGAGGCCCCACCGACCGATCAGGTGGGCGGACCGGCGCCGGAGCCCGCACCGGCACCGGTGGACGACGTCGCCGACGCGTGCGCCTACGACCGGGCGCAGGCGGAGGAGGCCCGGGCCGAGGGCAAGCCGCCGACGCGGGAAGGCTGAGGGTTCGGCCGCGGGGGGCGTCAGTTCATGGCGGCGATCTGCAGCAGGTTGCCGCAGGTGTCGTCCAGCACGGCGGTGGTCACCGGGCCCATGGCCGTCGGCGGCTGGGTGAACGTGACCCCCAGCGCGGTGAGCCGGTCGTACTCGGCCTGGACGTCGGCGACCGAGAACGAGTTGTACGGGATGCCGTCGGCGACCAGCCCCGCCTTGTAGGCCTTCGCCGCCGGGTGCTCGTCGGGCTCGAGCACCAGTTCGACGCCGTCGGGCTGCTCCGGCGAGACGACGGTGAGCCAGCGGTGCTGCCCCATGGGGACGTCGTTCTTCGTCACGAACCCGAGCACGTCGGTGTAGAAGCGCAGCGCCTTCTCCTGGTCCTCGACGAACACGCTGGTCAGGGTGATCCGCACGGTTCCCTCCTCGGGGGGTTCGCACCTCGGTGTCACAGCCGCCACCGGTCGGTGATGGCTCTCAGCGGGGCGGTGTCCAGCTCGTGGAACTTGTAGCGGCCCTCGCGCCGCGTCCGCACCAGACCGGCCGCCTCGAGGACCTCCAGGTGCTGGGAGACGGCCTGCCGCGACGAGGTGAGCCCGTGCCGGGAGACCAGCCGGGAGATCAGCTCGAACAGCGTCTGGCCGCTCCGCTCCTGCAGTTCGTCGAGGATGGCCCGCCGGGTCGGATCGGCGAGGGCCTTGAACACGTCCCCCACGCCGCCACCATAGGCAAGCATCTGCTTGCATGACAAGACCCCCGAGCCGGGGCCCCGCGTCGGCCGGGCGTGGGGAGGCGGAGAATGGGCGCGTGCCCGCCGCTGTCGTCCGTTCCGTCACCGTCGTCGACGAAGGGCTCCGGGCGGAGCTCCTCGCCTGCTGGGTCGACGTGACCAACGCCGGCGGGGCCGTCGGTTTCGTGCCCCCGGTGACGGGTGAGGACGTCGTCCCGCTGCTCGACAAGCTGCTGGAGGGCGTGCACTCCGGCCGGGACGTGCTCGCCCAGCTCGTGGTGGACGGCCGGACGGCGGGGTTCGCCAGCGTCGTCGGGTCACTGAGCCCGCTGCGCCGGCACTGGGGGACCGTGCTGCGGGTTCAGGTGCACCCCTCGCGCCAGGGCCAGGGCCTCGGCCGGGTCCTGATGGAGGGGGTGCACCGGATCGCCCGGGAGCGCGGGTGGGAGTTCCTGCACCTCACCGCCCGCGGCGGCACGGGCGTCGACGAGTTCTACAAGGGCCTGGGCTACCGCGAGGTCGGCCGGCTGCCCGGCGCCATCCGCGTCGCGCCCGGCGACGACCGCGACGAGATCGTCATGGCCTGCCCGCTCTGAACCCTCTTCAGACCTGGACGGCGACCTCGCCCTTCGCCGCCATCCGGGCCCGCATGCGCTCGCGGCTCTCCACGAACTTCGTGGCCTGCGCGTCGAGACCGGTCAGGAACTCGGCCAGCTGCTCGCGGGCCTGCTCGCCCGCGGGGCCGAAGTCGCTCCTGTCGAAGACCTTCCAAGTGCGCAGGATGGGCGCGACGACCTCGTCGTGGTGCAGCCGCAGGTCGTAGATCCCGGCCTTGGCGATGATCGTCGAGTTCCTCCGGAAGTCGGCCATGTTCGCGCCGGGCATCTCGAAGTTCATGACCTCGGTGGCGACGGCCCGCATGGTCTCGTCGGGGTCGATGTCGAACGCCGCGGTGACGAGGTTGCGGTAGAAGATCATGTGCAGGTTCTCGTCGGTGGCGATGCGGGCGAGCAGCTTGTCCGCGATCGGGTCGCCGGTGGCCCTGCCGGTGTTGCGGTGCGAGACCCGGGTGGCCAGCTCCTGGAAGGAGACGTACGCGACGGCCTCCAGCGGGCTCTTGTCGCCGGAGTCGTAGCCGGTGGTCATGTAGTCCATCCGGGCCCGCTCCAGCTCGACCGGGTCGACGCCCCGGGTGACGACGAGGTAGTCGCGCAGCGCCACGCCGTGCCGGCCCTCCTCCGCCGTCCAGCGGCCCACCCACTGCCCCCACGCGCCGTCCCGGCCGAATCGGGTGGCGATCTCGCGGTGGTAGCTGGGCAGGTTGTCCTCGGTCAGCAGGTTGACGAACATCGCGGCCTTGGCCGTCGCGTCCAGCCGGGACTGCTCCGGGGACCAGTCCTCACCGCCGAGGAAGGCGAAGTTGCGGCCCTCGTCCCACGGGACGTAGTCGTGGGGATGCCACTCCTTGGCCATCCTGATGTGCCGGTCGAGGTTCTCCGCGACGACCGGCTCCAGCTCGGTCAGCACGGCTGCCTGCGGGGACGTCTGGGGCATGGGGACCTCCGGGTCGACGCGACCTGCGTCCTCCCACGCTACGCCGACGCGACCCCGTCCGCGCTCCTCCGCGGGTCGCGCGCCCCTGCCGCAGCCGAGCGCGCGCAGCGGGGTTTGGCAGGGTGGGGGCATGTCAGCTCCCGAGCCGTCCCCGCCGCCGCCCGCCCCTCGTGAACGGCCGGTCGGCCTGCTCGTGCTCGGGATCGCCGCGGTCCTGCTCGTCTCGGCGCCGACCTGGTTCGCCGGCGACCGGGTCGTCGTCGGCGTCGCCCAGCTGGTCGTCGCCGTCGTCCTGGCCGTCGTCGGGGCCGTCCTGCTGCGGCGCGCGGCCCGTCGTTGAGGCCGCCCCCCGTTGCGGAGGCGGTGTGACCGGCAGCACACTCCCGGGAACCGACGGATGGAGGAACCAGGTGAAGCTGGACAAGCAGGAGCTCGTGCGGGTGCTGCGCACGGAGGGCGACAACGACACCGCGGACAAGGTGGAGCGCGACCTGCCCGACGCGATCGACACCGACCAGCACGGGGACGAGCTCGCCGCCGTGGGGCTGGACCGCACGCAGCTCATGGCCAAGCTGGCCGGCGGCGGCTTCGGGACGACGCTCAGTCCCTGACTCCCCGACGTGTCGCGGCGGCCCCTGGACGGCGATGGCCCGGACCGCGAGCGGTCCGGGCCACCTGAGTGCGTGAGGTGCGGGGTCAGCCGGTGAAGGGGCGCTCCCGGGCCAGCTCCTCCTTGGCGACGCCGCGGATGTGCACGGCGTCCGGGCCGTCCACGATGCGCAGCGTGCGCGCGCTGGCGTAGAAGCGCGCCAGGACCGTGTCGTCGCTGACGCCGGCGCCGCCGTGCACCTGGATCGCGCGGTCGATCACGTCGAGCGCCACCTTGGGGGCGGCGACCTTGATCGCGGAGATCTCGGTCTTCGCGCCCTTGGCGCCGTACTTGTCGATGAGGTCCGCGGTCTTGAGCACGTAGAGGCGGGCCTGGTCGATCTCGATGCGGGAGAGGGCGATCGCCTCCCGCACGGTGCCCTGGTCGGCCAGCGGCCGGCCGAAGGCGACCCGGTTCTTGGTGCGCTCCACCATCAGCGCCAGCGCCCGCTCGGCCATGCCGATGGCGCGCATGCAGTGGTGGATGCGGCCGGGGCCGAGCCGGGCCTGGGCGATCATGAAGCCGTCACCCTCGCTGGAGAGGATGTTGCCCACCGGAACCCGGACGTCGGTGAAGCGCAGCTCCGAGTGGCCGTGCTGGTCCTGGTACCCGAACACCGGCAGGTGGCGGACGATCTCCAGGCCGGGGGTGTCGCGGGGCACGAGGACCATCGACTGCTGCCGGTGCGGCTGGCCGTCGGGGTCGGTCTTGCCCATGACGATGAAGATCTGGCAGCGCTCGTCGGCCGAACCGGTGATCCACCACTTGCGGCCGTTGATCACGTACTCGTCGCCGTCGCGGACGATCGACGTCTGGATGTTGCGGGCGTCGGAGCTGGCGACGTCGGGCTCGGTCATGGCGAAGCCGGAGCGGATCTCGCCCTCCAGGAGCGGGTTCAGCCACCGCTCCTTCTGCTCGGGGGTGCCGAACAGCATCAGGGTCTCCATGTTGCCGGTGTCCGGCGCGCCGACGTTCATCGCCTCGGGGGCGATGACGGGCGACCAGCCGGTGATCTCGGCGACCGAGGCGTACTCGAGGTTGGAGAGCCCGCCCACCTCGTGGTGGAAGAGGTTCCACAGCCCGCGCTTGCGCGCCTCGGCCTTCAGCTCCTCCAGCACCGGCGGGTGCTCGTGGTTGTCGTGGCCCCGCTCGGCCCGCCACTGGTCGTAGACGGCCTCGGCGGGGAACACGTGCTCGCGCATGAAGTCCCACGCGCGTGCGCAGACGTCCTCGGCCTTGGCGGAGAGAGCGAAGTCCATGCCTGGAACGTAACGCCGCAGCGTGACGGCCGTCGCATCGGGGTGCGGATGCGGCAGGAGCCGGGCCCCGTCGTCCGTGTGGACGACGGGACCCGGCTCCGCCCGGTGGCCGCTGCTGCGGCCGGGTGCTACGTCAGGCGCGCGTGCGGCCGGTCACGGCGTCGCGCACCGGGCCGAGGGCGATGACCAGGCCCACGATCGCGGTGACGATGTGCAGGACGTTGTCAGCGGCGTTGATGCTGAGGAAGTCCCACGTCTCGCCGATGGCGATGAGGCCGTAGACGAAGGCGGCGCCGTAGCCGATGGCCAGCAGCCAGCCGTACGTGCGGGCGCCCGACAGGGTGCGGTGCAGGGCGAGGCCGGCCGCGCCGATCAGGATGTGCACGACGTTGTGCATGCCGTTGATCTCGAAGCCGAGCAACGTCTCGTTGGTGTCGTGCGCGAAGAAGTCGTCGAACCCGGTGATGAAGAAGCCGATGATGCCGATCAGCAGGTAGATGGCCCCGAACGCGAGAGCCAGCATCTGCGGCCACGTCATGCCCTGACGATCCGCACCGGTGTTGCCGGCTGTTGCAGACATCTTGTCCTCCCATGTGGTTGCCCCGCCAGGTCCTGGCGGGGGGCTGCCGGGCCTGTACCCCTGCCTGAGCAGGAGTAACGGCCGTCCCCCGTTGGAGCGACGGTCGTTGCCGAACCGTCACCTGCGCGACGGACGGCCCCGGGGCCCTCGTGCCGGTGTTCGGCGACCGGGGCCCCGGCGGTTCAGTCCCGGGCCGCGCGGGAGGTGGCCTTCGACCGGCGGACGACGAACGGGCCGATCGCCAGCAGGTCGACCGGGGCGGAGCCGAAGCACTCCAGGGCGTCGCGCGGGTCGTCGACCATCGGGCGGCCCGCCGTGTTCAGGCTGGTGTTGACCACCACCGGGATGCCGGTGCGCCGCTCGAACGCCGAGATCATCCGGTGCACCAGCGGGGACGCCTCCGGGTCGATCGTCTGGATCCGCGCCGTCCCGTCGACGTGGGTGACGGTGGGGATGCGGTCCTTCCACTCCGGGGCGACGTCGTGCACGAAGAGCATGTACGGGGAGGGGATCGGCCCGCGGCTGAAGATCTCCGGGGCCCGCTCCAGCAGCACCATGGGAGCCACCGGACGGAACTGCTCGCGGCCCTTGACGTCGTTCATCCGCTCCAGGTTGGCCTCGAAGCCGGGGTGGGCCATGAGCGACCGGTACCCGAGGGCGCGCGGGCCGTACTCGCTGCGGCCCTGGAACCAGGCGACGATGCCGTTGTCGGCCAGCACCTCGGCCACTGTCTCCGCGACGTCGTCCGGTCGCTCGTAGTCGATCGCCGCCGTCCGGAGGACCTGCTCGATCTCGTCGTCGCTCCACCCGCGGCCCAGGGCGGCACCCGGCATCGGCTGGGTCTCCTCGCCCAGCTCGCGGGCCACGTGCAGGGCGGCGCCGAGGGCCGTGCCGGCGTCGCCGGCAGCCGGCTGCACCCACACCTGCTCGAACGGGCTCTCGGCGAGGATGCGGGTGTTGGCCACGCAGTTGAGCGCGACGCCGCCGGCGAGGGTCAGCGTCCGGTCCCCGGTCCGCTCGTGCAGCCACCGGGCGAGGTCGACCAGCACCTCCTCGGTGCGCAGCTGCACGCTGGCGGCGAGGTCGGCGTGGTCGGAGGTCCAGTTCTCGCCCTTGCGCAGCCGCGGCGCGAACTCGGAGAAGTCGATCTTCGGCGTGCGGAAGCCGCCGTCCTCGGTCGCCATGACCAGCTCCGAGAGCGCGCCGGCGAACCGCGGCTTGCCGTAGGAGGCCATCGCCATGACCTTGAACTCGTCGGAGCTGCGCAGGAAGCCGAGGTGGTCGGTGAGGTCCTCGTACATGAGGCCCAGGGAGTGCGGCAGCGACTGGCCTGCCAGCACCTCCAGCCGGCCGTCGACGTAGCGGCCGGCCAGGTGGCTGTGCGCCTCGCCGCGGCCGTCGAGCACCAGGACGGAGTTGTCCTGGGTGGGTGCGGCCAGCCCCGCCGAGGCGGCGTGCGCCACGTGGTGCTTCACGAAGCGCACCTTCGCCGGGTCCAGGCCGGGCAGCGCGTGGGCCAGGAACTCCGGCGCCTTCTCGGCGTACATCTTGCGCATGACGTCGCCCGGGTCGTCCAGCCCGGAGTCCTCCGGCGAGCCCATGAGCTCGGGGTCGAAGGAGTAGGCGACGGCGTCGAGGTCCTCGGGCCGGATGCCGGCCTCCGCCAGGCACCAGGCGGCCGACAGCTCGGGAAGCTCCCAGGCGCTCCAGGGCAGGGGGCGCTTGCCGTGCTTGCGACGGCTGAACCGCTCCTCCTCCGCCGCGGCGACGACCTTCCCGTCGACGAGGAGCGCCGCCGCCGGGTCGTGGTAGATCGCGTTGATGCCGAGGACCTTCACGCGCGTGCTCCTTTTCCTGGGTCACTGCCCGACTGCTCCGGGCGCCGACCCGTCATCGGTGTTGATCATCGAGCCGGGCCGCGGAACCCGCAGCCCGAGCGTTCTCCCCCGGCGGCGGCTCAGCCGCGCGTGCGGAGCAGGTCGTGCTCCAGGACGGCGGCCAGCGCGAGCGTCTTGTAGCCGACGTCGTCGAACAGGACGGTGATCCGGTCGTCCTCGACGCGCATGACCACGCCGCGGCCCCACTCGGTGTGCTCGACCGGGGTCTCCACCAGGAACGGCCTGTCGTGGTCCCCGGCCCCCGGGTGCTCCTGGGCCGTGCCGGCGGAGCAGTTGTCGCAGTTGCCGCACGGCTCGTCGAGCTGCTCGCCGAAGTAGCCGAGCAGGAACTGGCGTCGGCACTCGGTGGTCTCGGCGTAGCCGCGCATCATCTCCACCCGGCTCTGGTCCACCTTCTCGTGGTGCTCAGCCAGCTGCCGGGCCCGTTCCGCCGCCTCGGCGGGCGACGGTGCGCCGTCGGCCGGGAAGGCGGCGCCCTCCTCGTCGAGGACGACGGCCGAGACCTGCTCCAGCAGGTTGAGGTCGCGGGCGAGCGGGCTGGCGGCCCGGCCGGTCTCCTCGCGGAGCTCCTTGACGGCCACGCCGTCCTCGATGCCGGCCGCCGCCGCGGCGTTCACCAGGCCGGCCACCTGCTGCAGCTCCTCCTCCGCGGGCGTCCCGGCGGCGAAGAAGCGGCGCAGGCCGAGGTCCTCCTGCCGGTAGACCAGGACGGCGAGGGCGGGCTCTCCGTCCCGGCCGGCGCGGCCGATCTCCTGGTAGTAGCTGTCCACGGAGTCGGCGGGCTCGGCGTGCACCACGAAGCGGGTGCCGGGCTTGTCGATGCCCATGCCGAACGCGGTGGTGGCGACGACGACGTCGAGCTCGTCGGTCATCCAGGCCCGCTGGGTGTCCTCCCGGGCGGCCTTGTTCAGGCCCGCGTGGTAGTGCCGGGCCCGGAGCCCGCGGTCGGCGAGGCGGGCGGCGACCTCCTCGGTGCCGCGGCGGGTGGCGCTGTAGACGATCCCCGGGCCTCGGCCGTCGCCGATCTCGGCCAGCACCCGGTCGAGCACGCCCTGCTCCTTGCCGTGCGCGTCGGCGTGGTGGTCGACCTCCAGCCGGATCTCGGGCCGGTCGAACCCGGCCACGACGACCTCCGCGTCCCGCATCCCCAGCTGCTCGACGATCTCGGCCCGCACCGGCGGGGCGGCGGTGGCGGTGAGGGCCAGCACGACCGGGTGGCCGAGGTGCTCGACGACGCTGCCCAGGCGCAGGTAGTCCGGGCGGAAGTCGTGGCCCCACGCGGAGACGCAGTGCGCCTCGTCGACGACGAACAAGGCGGGCTTGGCCTCGGCGATCTCGTCGACCACGTCGGGCTTGCTCAGCTGCTCGGGCGCGAGGAAGAGGAAGCGGACCGTTCCGTCCCGCAGTGCGTCGAGGGCCAGGCGCCGGTCGGCTGCCGACAGGGTGGAGTTCAGCTGGGCGGCCCCGCCGGCCCGGTCGGCGAGCTCGGTCAGGCGCTCGACCTGGTCCCGCTGCAGGGCGATGAGCGGGGACACCACCACGACCGGACCGTCCAGCAGGTGGCCCGCGACCTGGTAGATCGCGGTCTTGCCGGCACCCGAGGGGAGGACGGCGAGGGTGTCGCGCCCACCGACCACGGCCTGCATCGCACGCTCCTGCCCGGGGCGGAACCCGTCGTGGCCGAGGACGTCGCGGGCGAACTCGCGGATGCGGCGGGTGCGGACGGATGCGGAGGCGCCGGCGGGGTTGTCCCGCTCGGAGGGGGAAGGCACCCGCAGCGTCTCCCCGGCCGCCGTGATCGACAAACGGTGCCTCCGCTCACCGGGTCGGGGCCCTCGTGGCGGCCCGGATCCGACGGGCGGTCCACCAGCCCACGGCCAGCCCGCCGAGGAGGTTGGCGATCAGGTCGCGGGCGGTGTTGTCGTAGCCGCCGACCTGGTGCTCGGGCAGGACGAGGGTCAGCAGGTACTCGGCGATCTCGTTCACCGCACCCGCGGCGGCGGCGGCCAGGACGACGATCCACAGGGCGACGCGGGGGCGGTCGTCCCCGGCCGGCGCCAGGCGGTGCTGCAGGACCTCCCACCCGGCGCGGCCCACGAAGCCGAAGCCGACGGCGTGCTGGATGTTGTCGTAGCGGAGGACGCCGTCGACCAGCCACTGCTGGTAGAGGATCCCGTCGCCCACCGGCACCATCCCGCCGGCCAGGTGCCCGAGCGCGAACGCCACCAGGCCCCAGATCGTGGGGGTGCTCAGTCCCACCCGCAGGTGCACGCGGGCGACCGCGGCGGCGCCGGCGACCACGACCAGCAGGTAGACCGCCCAGTTGTCCCGGCCGGCGGCGATCCCGAGCGCCAGGAGACCCGCGCTGCCGACGCCGAGCACGGCCACCGGGGCGAGCTGCTCGCGCACCGCCGTCCTCAGCCGGTCCACCGCGTCCTCCGCCCGCCGCCGGTCCGTCCCGCTCCGGCGTCGCCCCGGGCCGGCTCCGAGGGCACGCTAGCCCGGCCCTCACCGCCAGGAGGGCAGCCAGTACCTGAGGTCGAGCAGATCACGGTCCAGGGGGATGCCCAGCCAGATGGGCGCGAAGAAGGCGAAGGCGGCGACGTTGAGGCCCAGCAGCACCCCGCCGACCAGCCGGGGTCGGGGGGTCAGCTGGACCGCCCGCACCAGGGCGAGGGCGATGAAGGGCACGGCCGGGACCAGGTAGAAGAAGTAGCCGGGCTTGCCCGCGGCCAGCCAGGGCAGCCACAGCAGCAGGAGCGGGACGGCGATCGACGCCGCGACGCCGTCGCGACGGACCAGCGCCCGCCACAGCAGGACGGGGTAGGCCAGCAGGGCCGGCCACCAGAGCGCGGGGTTGCCGACCAGCGTGATGCGGGCGACGGTCCCCCGCGGGACCTCGCACTCACCGGCCGCCTGCTGCTCGGCGGTGCAGCTCTCGGCGTAGACGAGGACCGGCCGCTCCATCCAGATCCAGCCGAGCGGGTCGGACCGGTAGGGGTGCGTCGCCTCCAGCTCCCGGTGCATGCGCACCAGGTCGAGCTGGCTCGCCCCCCAGGTGTCCAGCCGCTCGGCGGGGCTCGCCGAGCAGGCTCCGGGCCCGCAGGCGCGGGCGCCGGCGTAGCTGTCCTCGTAGGAGGCGAACCAGCCGGCGAAGCTGGCGAGGTACACGGCCGCGGGGACGACGAGCAGGCTGAGGACGGCGCCGCCGGCGACGGCCAGCCCGCGGGTCAGCGTGCGCCGCGCGCCCTCGCCGCGACCGGCGAGCTCGGTGCCGAGCACGAGCAGGCCCACGGCCGCGACGGCGAGCAGGCCCGCCCACTTGGTGGACACCGCCAGGCCGAGTGCCAGGCCGGCCAGCCAGCGGTACCGCGAGCCGACCGCCGAGGGTCCGAGCGGTTCGTCGGCGTCCCGGCCGGCCCGGCGGGCGTCCCGGTCCAGCAGCACCAGCCAGAAGGCCAGCACCACGCACAGCGCCAGGGTCGCGTCCAGCATCGCCATGCGGCTGGTGGTGACCGACAGCCCGTCGAGGGCGACCAGCGTCGCGGCCAGCGCGGCGGGGGCGGTCCGCCGGAACAGCCGCAGCCCGCAGAGGTGGACCAGGAGCACCGTCAGCGAGCCGACGACGGCGACGCCGATCCGCCAGCCGAAGGGGGTGTTGCCGAAGAGCTGGATGCCCAGCGCGATCACCCACTTGCCCAGTGGGGGATGGGCCGGCTTGTTCTCCTCGACGCCGCGGGTGACGTAGTCCTGCGCGTCGACGGCGTAGTACTTCTCGTCGAAGAACAGCCGGTCGGGATCGCCGAGGTCCCAGAGTCGCACGACGGCCGCCAGGCACAGCAGCGCGAGGGGGACCCCCCACGAGAGGAGCGGGCGACGCCCGGAGGCGCCGCCCGCTGCTCCCTGTGCCGGCTGCTCCGCGGCAGCGATCACAGGGTCAGTTCTCGGTGCTGAACTCGGTCTCGGTCTCCGTGCTGACCTCGGTCTCGGTCTCGACGACCTCTTCCTCGGTCTCCGTCTCGGTCTCGGTGGGCTCGAGGGTCTCGGTGACCTCGGTCTCCGACTCCTCGGTCTCGGTGACCTGCTCGGTCTCGGTGACCTCGACCTCGCCCTCCTCGTCGCCGCAGGCGGCGACGCCGAAGACCAGCAGGCCGGAGAAGGAGGCGCCCAGCACGCCACGGGTGATCCTGTTCATGTCAATTCCTGTCACATGCATCGACGACATTCGTACGGGGATGCATGTCCGTCGTCGTGATCCATACACGCTTTCCACCTTTTACAAAAAGATCACGGAACAGTCCGAAAATGATGTCGGTGGAATGGATGGCTGCCGACGTCGGTGCGAATCCGCGGGATGCGGATGCGCCGTGGCGGCCCGGGCGGTGCGACGCCGGGCGGCTGCTGTGCGGCGGTGGACCGAGCCGTCGGGACGGTGCGAGGTCGATGGGCCGGCTCCGTACCTGCGGGTGGAGGACGCTTGTAGGTCCGCATCTGCGGATCTATGATGCGCAGATGGGCGCCGAGTACCGGATCGCCGAAGCGGCGGCGCTGCTCGGCGTCAGCGACGACACCGTGCGCCGCTGGATCGATGCCGGTCGGTTGTCCGCCCGGCGCTCCGGCGGGCCGGCGGTCGTCGACGGAGCCGACCTGGCCCGGATCGCCACCGAGCTCCGGAACGCGCCGGAGCCGGGAGCCACGCCGTCGTCCGCCCGGAACCGGCTCACCGGGATCGTCACCCGGGTCGTGCGGGACACCGTGATGGCGCAGGTGGAACTGCAGGCGGGGCCCTTCCGGCTGGTGTCCCTGATGTCCCGGGAGGCCGCCGACGAGCTGGGCCTGGAGCCGGGGGTGCGCGCGGTCGCCACGGTGAAGGCCACCCAGGTCAGCGTGGACGTCCCGTGAGGCGCCGTCCGGCCGCGCTGCTCGTCCTCGGGCTCGTCCTGAGCGGGTGCGGGAGCACCGTGGGCGACGCGCCGCCCGGCGCGGCCGAGGAGGGCCCGGCAGGACCCGGTGATCCCGGCATCACCGGCACGCTCACCGTGCTCGCGGCGGCCTCGCTCACCGACGTCTTCGCCGTCCTGGGGGAGCAGCTGGAGGCCGCCAACCCGCAGCTGGAGGTGCGGTTCAGCTTCGCCGGCAGCTCCGCACTGGCGGCCCAGGTGCTGCAGGGGGCGCCGGCCGACGTGCTGGCCACCGCCGACGAGGCGCAGATGGCCCGCGTGGAGGAGGCGGCGCTCGTCGAGGGGGCCGTCGTCTTCGCCGAGAACGCGCTCATGCTCGCCGTCCCCGCGGACAACCCGGACGGTGTCGCGCTGCCGGGAGGTGGCGGCACGCCGTCCCTGGCCGAGCTGGTACCCGCCGATGCGACGATGGCCGTCTGCGCCCCGGAGGTGCCCTGCGGAGCGCTGTCCGCGGCGGTCCTCGAGGCGGCCGGCCTGACCGGGGCGCCCGACACGTACGAGGACGACGTGCGCGCCGTCCTCACCAAGGTCCAGCTCGGCGAGGTCGACGCCGGCCTGGTCTACGTCTCCGACGTCCGCTCCGCGGGCGACTCGGTCCTCGCCTTCGGCTTCCGCGAGGGGATCGCGGCGAGGAACTCCTTTCCGATCGGCGTCCTCGAGGACGCGCCCAACGCGGCCGCCGGGCAGGCGTTCGTCGACCTCGTCCGGTCCGAGGAGGGCCGGCAGGCGCTGGCGGACGCCGGGTTCCTTCCGCCGCGGTGAGCCGCGCACCCGACCGGACCCGCGTCCCGGCCCCGCTGCTGGTCCCCGCCGCGCTGGCCGTCGTCTTCCTGGTGCTGCCGCTGGGAGGCCTGCTGGTCCGCACGCCGTGGTCCGAGCTCGGCGCGCAGCTGGCCGCGCCGGGGGTGGGGGAGGCGCTGCGGCTGTCGCTGGTGTCCGCCACGCTCGCCACCGGGCTGTCGCTGCTGCTCGGCGTCCCGCTGGCCTGGGTGCTCGCCCGGTCGCGGGCGCGCGGGCGCACCGTGCTGCGGGCGCTGGTCACCGTTCCGCTGGTGCTGCCGCCGGTGGTGGGCGGCGTCGCGCTGTTCCTGGTCCTCGGCCGCCAGGGGATCGTGGGCAGCTGGCTGGACGACGCCTTCGGGGTCACCATCCCCTTCACCACCACCGCCGTGGTCATCGCCGAGACGTTCGTGGCGATGCCCTTCCTGGTGATCAGCGTGGAGGGGGCGCTGCGGGCCGCCGACGGCCGGTTCGAGGACGTCGCCGCCACCCTGGGCGCCGGCCGCTGGACGACCTTCCGCCGGGTGACGCTGCCGCTGGTCGCGCCCGGGGTCGCGGCGGGCGCCGTGCTCTGCTGGGCCCGGGCCCTGGGCGAGTTCGGCGCGACCATCACCTTCGCCGGCAACTTCCCGGGGACGACGCAGACGATGCCGCTGGCCGTCTACCTGGCGCTGCAGCGCGACCCGGACGCCGCCATCGTGCTGTCGGTGGTGCTGCTGGCGGTCTCGCTGGCCACCCTGCTGCTGCTGCGGGACCGCTGGCTCGGGCGGGGCTTCGCATGAGCCTGTCCGCGGCGGTCGCCCTGCGACGCGGCGCCCTCGACCTGGCCGTGGACGTCGAGGTCGCCGACGGCGAGGTGCTCGCCGTGCTCGGCCCCAACGGCGCGGGCAAGTCCACGCTGCTGCGGGTCCTGGCCGGGCTGCTGCCGCCCGACGGTGGCTCCGTCGTCGTCGACGGGCGCACCTGGGACGGCGCCGGTGTCCACCTGGAGGCGCACCGGCGATCGGTCGGCATGGTATTCCAGGACGCGCTGCTCTTCCCGCACCTGACCGTCGCCGACAACGTCGCGTTCGGCCTGCGCACCCGGGGCACCGGCAAGGGGCCCGCCCGGGCGGCGGCCGACGCCTGGCTGGAGCGGGTCGGGCTGCCCGGTGCCGGGAGCCGGCGCCCCGCGGAGCTCTCCGGCGGTCAGGCCCAGCGGGCCGCGCTCGCCCGGGCGCTGGTCGGCGATCCCGCGGTGCTGCTGCTCGACGAGCCGCTGTCCGCGCTGGACGCCCGCACCCGGCTCGTGGTGCGGGCCGAGCTGCGCCGGCACCTCGCGGAGTTCGCCGGCAGCACGGTCCTGGTCACCCACGACCCGGTGGACGCGCTGGCCCTGGCCGATCGCGTCGTCGTCGTGGAGGAGGGCCGGGTCGTGCAGTCGGGGACGCCCGAGGAGATCGCCCGCCGGCCGCGCACGGACTACGTGGCGCGCCTGGTCGGGCTCTCCCTGCTGCCGGGCACGGGGGAGGGCGGCCAGGTACGGCTCGACGGCGGAGGCACGGTGGCGGTGGCGCAGGAGGTGTCGGGGCCGGTGTTCGCCGCCGTGCGCCCGGAGTCCGTCGCGCTGCACGTGGCCCGGCCCGAGGGCAGTCCGCGCAACGTGTGGCGGGCACGGGTGGTGGGCGCCACCCCGCACGGCGCCACGGTCCGGTGCGACCTGGCGGGGGAGGTGCCGCTGGTCGCCGACGTCACCGCCACCGCGTTCGCCGCACTCGGCCTGACCGTCGGCGCCGAGGTGTGGGCGGCGGTCAAGGCCACCGAGGTCGCCGTCTACGCCCGCTGAACCCGGCCATTATCGCCACTTCGGCCCTGAGAGGGTGGGGGCATGAGCAGCGCCGCCGCCGTCGTCCTCGCCGCCGGGGGCGGCCGCCGCTACGGGATGCCCAAGGCGCTGGTCGAGTACGAGGGCAGCCTGCTGGTGGAGCGGGCGGTGCGGACGGCGCGGGCGGCGTGCGACGTCGTGCTGGTCGTCCTCGGCGCGCGGGCGGTGGACGTCTGGCGCAGCGCCGACCTCACCGGGGCCACCGTGCTGGCCAACAAGGACTGGGAGACCGGGATGGCCTCCTCCCTGCGCGCCGGGCTGGAGGGGCTGCGCGGCTTCCCGGGGACCGTCGACGCCGCGCTCGTCACCCTCGTCGACATGCCGGGCATGACGCCCGCGGCGCTGACCGCGGTCGCCGCGCACGCCGCGCCGGACGCGCTCGCCGTCGCCACCTACGACGGCGTCCGCGGCCACCCCGTGCTGCTCGGCCGCGAGCACTGGGCCGGGGTGATCGGGACGGCGACCGGCGACGAGGGCGCCCGTGGCTACCTGTCCACCCACCAGGTGACGGAGGTCGACTGCACCGGGCTGGCCGATCCGGCCGACCTCGACGTCCCGCCGCCCGGGGTACCTTCGGCGCCGTGATCGCCGGGCGCCGGATGGCCAGAGTCGTCGACGAGCCGCTGTCCGTCGCCGAGCACGAGGACGCCGTGGCCGACCAGGCCGCCGGCGCCGTCGTCTCCTTCTCCGGCGTGGTGCGCGACCACGACGGCGGACGGTCGGTGACCGAGCTGGAGTACGTCGGCCACCCCACCGCCACCGACGTGATCGTCGAGCTCGCCGAGGAGTTCGCCGCCCGGCCGGGCGTGCACGCGGTGGCGGTCAGCCACCGGATCGGACTGCTGGGCATCGGCGACGTCGCACTGGCCTGCGCGGTCAGCGCCTCGCACCGCGGCGAGGCCTTCACCGCCTGCGCCGAGCTGGTCGACGAGGTGAAGAAGCGGCTGCCGATCTGGAAGCGGCAGGTCTTCACCGACGGCGCGGAGGAGTGGGTGGCCTGCCCCTGACCCGGGCGGCGTGAGGTCCGGCCGCCGGCCCGGAGGCGGTCGAACCCGTCAGCCGGCGAAGGTGCGGGCGGGCAGGCCGCGCACGCCGGCGTCGACCCGGAAGAGCGCACCGGCCAGCGGGTCCTCCCCGGGGCGCATGCCCTCCTGCGAGGTCGTGACGAACAGCTGGTCGAGCGCCGGGCCGCCGAAGGTGCAGGCGGTGACCTTGGGCGTGGGCAGCTCGACCACCGCGTCGAGCCGGCCGCCGGCGTCGTACCTGTGCACCGCGCCGCTGCCGTAGAGCGCGACCCACACGCCGCCCTCGGCGTCGACGGTGAGCCCGTCGGGCAGCCCGCCGTCGTCGAGGGTCACGAACGGACGGCGGCCGGTCAGCCCACCGTCGGGGTCGTAGTCGAAGACGTCGATGCGGTGGGTGGCCGTGTCGTCGTAGTAGGCGAGGCGCCCGTCGCGGCTCCACTCCAGGCCGTTGGAGACCGTGACCCCACCGAAGACCTGCCGCGCGCTGCCGTCCACGTCCAGCCGGTACATCGCGGCCGCACCCGGGGTCTGGTCGTAGGCCATGGTGCCGCACCAGAACCGGCCGTCGGGGTCGCAGCCGCCGTCGTTCATGCGGACGCCGTCGTCGGTCCACAGCTCGCCCAGCGGCCGCAGTGCGCCGTCGGCGTCCTCCAGGACGAAGCCGCGCTCGACGGCGATGACGGCACCGCCGCCGCGACGGGGGCGCAGCGCCGCCGCCACCTCCCCGACGCGGGTGCGCCGGACCGTTCCGTCACCGGCGAGGGAGAGGACGTCGCCGGCGGTGAGGTCCACCCAGCGCAGCCCGCCCCAGCCGGGCCACCAGACCGGTCCCTCGCCGTGCTCGGCCACCGGCCCGGTCACCTGCTCAGCGCGCACGTGCTCCTCCTCGCACCTCGTTGCGCCGATCCTGTCGCAGGACGGGGGTGGTGGCGCGGCCGGGTGCAGGGCGGTCAGGCCGACCTGTCCCGCCGGACGGGCACCGGCGGGGCCGCCATCCCGGTGGCCATCAGGGTGCTGAGCATCCGCCCGGCCGTCTCGACCACCGCCAGCTCGCGGGCGGCGCTGCGCGGCTTGGCGCGGTAGGCGACCCCGCACAGCGTGCCGAAGAGCTCCATGTCCGGCGTGAGCAGCGGGATGCCGACGTATGCGCCCACGCTGCCCATCGCGCTCGTGGACAGGGCGGCGTAGGCCGGGACGGCGGCAGTCACGGTGGCCAGCCGGGGCGCCCGGCCCTCGACCATCTGCCGGCAGAGGCTGCGCATCCACGGCAGCTCGGTCCCGGGGGGCACGGTGCGCTCGGGCCAGGCGCGGAGCACCACCTGCTGGTCGCCGACGACGCGGGTGATCAGCCAGACGTCCCAGCCGACGTGCTCGTGCAGGAAGCGCAGCACACCGTCCGCGGCGGCGTCCCAGTCCCGCCACGGCGCGACGTCGACGATCCTCGCCGGAACCATGCCGTCCATTATCCGGCCGGCCGGCGATCGCGCACAGGGACGAAGGGCCTCGCCGCGGGGCTACCGGGCGCCGGCGAGCCCGTCGTCCCCACCGGGACGGTCGGCGTCCCGCTCGAGCGACTCCTCCTCGGCCTCCGCCTCCATCACGTGCGCCTCGCCGGCGACCGTGGCCGCGGCGTCGCCGTGCGACTGGCCGTACAGCTCCTCGGCGCGGCCCAGCAGTTCCTCGGCCTTGTTCTTCGCCTTGTCAAAGATGCTCATGCGCCCATCCTCCGGTGCGGTCAGCCGCCGGCAAACGGGGGCAGCACGTCCACCACCGCTCCGGGGGACAGCGCGGCGGCCCGGTCGTGGGCCTGGGCGCCGTCGATCAGGAACGAGCAGGCGGTGAGCACGCGCTCCAGCCGCTCGCCGTGCTCGGCGACGATCTGCCCGACCAGCTGGTCGAGGCTGCTCGCCTCGCGGCTCTCGGTGTCCACGCCGGCGGCCGCGCGGGCCCCGGCGAAGTACCGGACGGTCACGGCACCCATCAACTGCTCACCTCAGCCACCGATCGCCGACATCGGCCGGCTCGGCTGCAGGAAGCTCGGGTCGTCGATGCCGTGGCCGGGCAGCTTGCCGAGGGTGGCGATCCGCCAGCGGTCGGCGATCTCGTCGTCGGTGGCGCCGTTCCGCATCGCGGTGCGCAGGTCGGACTCCTCGCGGGCGAACAGGCAGTTGCGGATCTGCCCGTCGGCGGTGAGCCGGGTGCGGTCGCAGGAACCGCAGAACGAGCGGGTCACCGAGGCGATCACCCCCACGGTGCCCGGCCCGCCGTCGACCAGCCAGCGCTCCGCGGGCGCGGAGCCGCGCGCCTCGGTGTCCGGGGTGAGCGTGTGGGCGGCGGACAGTCGCTCCAGGATGTCCTCGGCGGTGACCATCTCGCCGCGGGTCCACGCGTGGTGGGCGTCCAGCGGCATCTGCTCGATGAAGCGCAGCTGGTAGCCCTGCTCCAGGCAGAAGTCCAGCAGCGGGACGGCGTCGGCCTCGTTCATGCCCCGCATGAGCACGGCGTTGACCTTGACCGGCGTGAGGCCGGCGCGCTGGGCGGCGGCGAGGCCGGCCAGCACGTCGTCGAGCCGGTCGCGGTGGGTGAGCTGCTTGAACCGGTCCCGGTCGAGGGTGTCGAGGCTGACGTTGATCCGGTCCAGCCCGACCTCGGCCAGCGCCGGCGCCACCCGGGCCAGGCCGATGGCGTTCGTGGTGAGGCTGACCTCCGGGCGCGGGCGCAGCGCGGTCGCCGCCGCGACGATCCCCACCAGGCCGGGCCGCAGCAGCGGCTCGCCGCCGGTGAAGCGCACCTCGCGGATGCCCAGCTGCTCGACGCCGATGCGCACCAGCCGCGAGATCTCCTCGTCGGTGAGCACCTCGACCTTGGGCAGCCAGTCCAGCCCCTCGGGCGGCATGCAGTAGCTGCAGCGGAGGTTGCAGCGGTCGGTCAGCGAGACCCGTAGGTCGGTGGCCGTGCGGCCGTAGCGGTCCACGAGCCCGCCACCGCCCGGGGCGGCGTCCGCGGGGGGACGCACCCGGGGATCGGGGAGGCTGGAGGTGGACACCGCCCGAATGTAGCCGCGCCGACCGACGAATGCGCCGGTGCGGGCGACGGGACCGTTGCTACCGTCCCCCTGCCACCCGAGGGACCGGCGGACGAATCACCCGCACTCGCCCGTGGCCAGGAAGCGCGAGAAGAACCGTGTCACCCCGCACCCTCTTGGGCCCGTACCGCCAGCTGTTCACCGTCCCCGGCGCCTCCGCCTTCTCCCTCGCCGCCTGGCTCGGCCGGTTCCCGGCGCCGATGCTCGGTCTGGGCGCGGTCCTGCTGGTCGAGGGCGAGTCCGGCAGCTACGCCCTGGCGGGCGCGGTGTCGGGCACCCTGGCCCTGGCGTTCGCCGTGGCCGGCCCGCAGTGGGCCCGGCTGATGGACCGGCGCGGGCAGGGGGTGGTCCTGCGCGTCGCGCTGACCGCGACCCTGCTCACCGGCACCGCGTTCGTCGCCGCCGTCGTGGGCGGGGCGCCGCGCTGGAGCTGGTTCCTGCTCGCCGCGGCCACCGGCCTCAGCAGCCCCAACATCGGCTCGCTGGTGCGGGCGCGCTGGTCGGCGGTGCTCGACCCGGCCGGCCGGCAGACGGCCTACGCCTTCGAGGCGGTGGTCGACGAGGTGGTCTTCGTGCTGGGGCCGCCGCTGGTGACGCTGCTGGCGACCCTGATCGCGCCGCCGGTCGGCTTCCTCACCGGGATCGCGCTCGGCGTGGCCGGCGGCTGGTGGCTGGCCGCCCAGCGCGACACCGAGCCGCCGCTGCACCCGGTCGACCCCCTCGCCCCGAAGCGGCGCCGGTCGGTGCTCACGCCCACGCTGCTGGTCGTCGTCGTCACCTACGTGGCGGTGGGCACCGTGTTCGGCGCGATCGACGTCGTCGTCGTCGGCTTCGCCGAGGAGCAGGGCGCGCACGCCCTGTCCGGCCTGGTGCTGGCGGTGTTCGCCCTCGGCAGCCTGTTCGCCGGGCTGGTCTACGGCCTGGCGCGGCTGCCGGGCACGCTGGTGACCCGCTTCGTCGCCACGGCAGTGGCCTTCGGCCTGGCCGCGCAGCTCCTCTGGGGTGTCGGCTCGCTGCCGGTGCTGATCGGCTGCGGTTTCCTCGCCGGGCTCACCATCGCACCGGTCCTGGTGTCCGGGACGTCGCTGGTGGAGTCCCGGGTCGCCCCCGGCGTGCTCACCGAGTCGCTCGCGTGGACGATCACCGGCCTCACCCTCGGGGTCACCGCGGGCTCGGCGCTCGCGGGAGCGGCCGTGGACGCCTGGGGCGCCGAGGCGGCGTTCGCCGTCCCGGCCGGGGCCGCCGCCCTCGCGGGGCTGCTCGCGCTGGGCGGGACGGCGCTGATCGGCGAGCGCCGGGTCCCCGCGGGATTGGTTGAGGATCGCACCACCGGGTAGGCGGCGAAGGGCCCGATTGCGCGCGACCGATCGCGCGGTCCGCGGCCCCCACCCGAACCGGAAGGACCAGCCCGTGGCTTCAGCAGTACCCACCATCGACCTGAACAACGGCGTGCAGATCCCGCAGCTCGGTTTCGGGACCTACCAGGTCCCGCCCGAGAAGACCGCCGACGTCGTCACGACGGCGCTCGAGGTCGGCTACCGCCACATCGACACCGCCGAGATGTACGGCAACGAGAAGGGCGTCGGCGAGGCCGTCGCGCGCTCCGGCATCGACCGCGCCGAGATCTTCGTGACCAGCAAGCTGAACAACGGCTTCCACCGCCGCGACGACGCGCTGCGCGCCTTCGACCGGACGCTGTCCGATCTCGGGTCCGACTACCTGGACCTGTTCCTCATCCACTGGCCGCTGCCGGGCATCGACGTGGACTTCGTCGAGACCTGGAAGGCCATGGAGGAGATGTACGCCAGTGGCCGGGTCAAGGCGATCGGCGTCTCCAACTTCACCGAGCACCACCTGGGCCGGCTCTTCGCCGAGACCGAGATCAAGCCGGCGGTGAACCAGATCGAGGTGCACCCCTTCCTCGCCCAGGACGACCTGCGGGCGTTCAACGGCGAGCACGAGATCGTCACCGAGGCGTGGTCGCCGATCGCCCAGGGCAAGGTGCTCGACGACCCGGCGGTCGTCGCGATCGCCGAGCGGCTCGGCCGGACGCCCGCGCAGGTCGTGCTCCGCTGGCACATCGAGCGCGGCGACGTCGTCTTCCCGAAGTCGTCCTCGCGCGAGCGGATGGCGGAGAACTTCGCGCTGTTCGACTTCGAGCTGGAGCGAGGGGACCTGGCCATGCTGACCGGCCTGGACCGCGGCGAGCGCACCGGCCCGGACCCGGACACGTTCAACTACATCCCCGGCTGATCGCGATCCCCGGCTGAGCGCACGTCGACGACGGCCGTCGTCCTCCCCGGAGGACGGCGGCCGCTGCCGTTCCCGCGGTCAGCGCCCGGTGGCCAGCGCGGACCGGATCATGGCCAGCACCGTCTCGCCGTCCAGGCCGGCCGCCCGGGCCTGCTCCACCAGCAGGGTGGCGCTCCGGCGCACCGCGGTCTCGGCGGCACTGCCCACGACCGGCCGCCCGGTCACGACGGTGCCGGTGCGCCTCCGGCTCGCGACCAGCCCGGCGGCCTCCAGCTCGGCGTAGGCACGGGCCACCGTGCCGGTCGCGATGCCCAGATCGGCGGCGAGCGCCCGCATGGTGGGCAGCCGGTCGCCCTCGGCGAGCACCCCGGCCCGCACCAGGTCGGCGAGCTGGCTGCGGATCTGCTCGTACGGCGGCGTCGGCGAGCCGACGTCGACCGTGATGTCGGGCGTCATCGGCTCAGCCGACGAGCGCGGGGGCGTCGGCGGGGACGCGGGGCGCCGGGAGGAACGCCGCGACCGCCGAGGCCAGCACCATGGCGGCGCCGACGACCATCAGCACGACGGCGAGGGCGCCGAGCCACGCCGGGCCGATGTCGGGCATCGCCGTTCCGGAGACGAACAGCAGGCCGCCGGTGTCGAACAGCAGCGCGGCGAGAGCACCCTGCAGCACGCGGTGCGCCGAGGCGCGACGCAGCGCCTGCTCGATCCGGGCGTCGTCGGTGACCACCGCGGGGCGCGTGGCCACCACCCACAGCGCGGCGACGGCGAGCGCGGCCACCACCGACAGGCCGGCTGCCGTGGGCAGGCCGTAGAACCATCCGGGGAAGGGGCTCGCGGACTGCGAGAGCGTTCCCTCGCCCCCGTTCCCGACCGTGTAGGTGAAGCTCCGCCCGTCCGGGCCGCCCAGCAGGCCGCCGGCGACGAGGACCAGTGCGGCGACCGCCGCGGCGCCCACGGCCGGCCGGAGCAGCCGCCGCGGGGCGGCGTCCAGGAGGCCGCGGCGCACCAGCCCGGCCCGGCGCACGTCGCCCGCCGGCCGGGGCCAGGTCAGCTCGCCGACGGCCAGGACGACGGTGTGCACCACCGCGTACACGACCGGCACGAGCAGGACGGTGAGGCCGGCCGCGCCGGCGCGACCGTCGGAGAAGGCTCCGGTCACCGCCGTGCCGACGGCGGCGACCAGCCCGAGGGTCCTGGCGGTGGCGGCGGTCAGCGCCGCGTGCCGCCGGGCCGCGACGACGGTGCTCTCCAGGCTGACCGGCGAGCGGCGCACGGCGGCGGCGCCCGCGCCGAGGGACAGCGCGAGGACCAGGGCGAACAGCAGGGGGAGCAGAGCCACGTCGGCGTCCGATCACTCAGTCAATGAGTCAAGTGATTGAGACAATGGCGGGCGACGCCGGGAAAGGCAAGCACCCCACCCGCGGGGATGCGCGGACGGGCGCGCCGAGTCGGAGTGCTTGTCATGTGCATACCGCGTATGCATACTCCGTATCCATGTCCATCCGACACGGTCTGCTCGCGCTCCTGGAGCGCGGTCCCAGCCACGGCTACCAGCTCCGCGCGGAGTTCGACGCGGCCACCGGCGCCACCTGGCCCCTGAACGTCGGGCAGGTGTACTCGACCCTGGACCGGCTCGAGCGGGACGGGCTCGTCGTGCAGGACGGCGAGCCCGACGCCGACGGCCGGATCGCCTACCGGATCACCGACGTCGGACAGGCCGAGCTGCGCGGCTGGTTCGCCTCGCCGGTGAGCGCGAAGAGCGCTCCGCGGGACGAGCTGGCGATCAAGCTCGCGCTGGCGGTCACCACCCCGGGTGTCGACGTGCTGCGCGTGGTGCAGACCCAGCGCACCGCCACCATGACCGGCCTCCAGGAGCTCACCCGGCTCAAGACGCGGGTGCACGACGACGTGGAGCTCGCGTGGTCCCTGGTCCTGGACTCCCTCGTCTTCCGGGCGGAGGCCGAGATCCGCTGGCTGGACCACTGCGAGGCAAGGGTCGCCCGCGCGGCGGCGGAGCGGCGCAGCGCGGCCGCCGAGCGACCGGCGCCGGCGGCCCCGCCCCTCACCACCGGCAAGGCGGGACGGCGATGACCGAGGCGGTGCTGCGGCTGTCCGGGGTGACCCGCGAGCACGGGCAGGGCGACGTCGTCGTCCAGGCCCTGCGCGGCGTCGACCTCGCCGTCCTCCCCGGCGAGCTGGTCGCCGTCATGGGGCCGTCGGGGTCGGGGAAGTCGACCCTGCTGCACCTGGCCGGTGGCCTGGACCGCCCGACGTCGGGATCCGTCGTCGTCGAGGGCCGCGACCTGGCCACGCTCACCGCGGCCCAGGTCGCGGCCGTCCGCCGCCGCAGCGTCGGCTACGTCTTCCAGGACCTGAACCTGCTCCCGTCGCTGACCGCCGTGGAGAACGTGGCCCTGCCGCTGGAGCTGGACGGCGTCCGCGGCGGGATGGCGCGGCGCGCGGCGCGCGAGGCGCTGGACGAGGTGGGGGTGGGCGCGCTGGCCGGGCGCTTCCCCGACGAGATGTCCGGCGGCCAGCAGCAGCGGGTGGCCATCGCCCGCGCCCTGGTCGGCCCGCGCCGGCTGCTGCTCGCCGACGAGCCCACCGGTGCCCTGGACTCGACCACCGGTGAGGAGGTGCTGCGCGTGCTGCGCGCCCGCTGCGAGGCCGGGGCCGCCGGGGTCCTGGTCACCCACGAGGCCCGGCACGCCGCCTGGGCCGACCGCGTCGTCTTCCTGCGCGACGGCGTCGTCGTCGACCAGAGCGGTCCGGCCGCGGCGGCGGAGTCGCTGCTGCCCGCCGGCGGCGTCGGGTGAGCGGCTGGCTGACGCGCTGGCGCCTGGCGCTGCGCATCGCCCGCCGCGACGCGCGACGGCACCGGGGTCGCACCGCGCTCGTGCTGGTGATGGTCGGCCTGCCCGTCCTCGCCGTCGTCGGTGCCGACACGCTGCTGCGCACCTGGCAGATCAGCGCGGCGGAGGCGCTGCCGGCGACGCTGGGCGCGGCCGACGCACGCATCGAGGGGGTCTCCCGGGGGCCGATCGAGGCCGATCCGCTCACCGGGGAGCCGCTGGTCCACGAGCCGGACGAGGAGTCGGCACCGTGGTCGGCCGCCGAGGTGCGCGGCCTGCTGCCCGACGGCGCGGAGGTCGTCGAGCGCACCGCCGGCCGGCTCGCCTACCGGGCCGGGGAGGGCTACGCCGACGTCCCCGCCTACGCCGACGACCTCGGCCGGCCGATCAGGGACGGCGCCGTCGAGGTGGTCGAGGGGCGCGTCCCGGCGACGACCGACGAGGTCGCGGTGAGCGGTGCGGTGGCCGAGCGTGCCGGCGTCGCGCTCGGGGGCACCCTCGAGGTGACCCCCGAGGACGTCCCCCTGACCGTCGTCGGGATCGTGGCGCCGGGGGCCGGTGGGCGCGACGACCTCCTCGTCGTGGCGCCGGGGTCGGCGGACCTGCTCCGCTCACCCAGCAGCGAGTTCTTCGTCGCGGTGCCGGGCGAGCTCGACTGGCCGGCCGTGCGGGAGCTCAACGCGGCGGGCCTCGCCGTCGTCTCCCGGGCCGTGGTGGCCGATCCGCCCGCCGAGGAGGAGTACCGGTCCGACGGCGGGACGAGCGGACCCAACACGGCCGAGGTGGCCGTCCTCGCGCTGATCGTGGTCGGCATCCTGCTGGAGGTGGTGCTGCTCGCCGGGCCGGCGTTCGCGGTCGGGCTGCGGCGGCAGCGGCGCGACCTCGCCCTGCTGGCCGCGGCCGGCGGGAGCCCCGCGGACCTGCAGCGGACCGTGCTGGCCTCGGGTGTGGTGCTCGGCGGCGGAGCGGCCGCCGGTGGCGCGCTGCTGGGCATCGGCCTGGCGTGGCTGGCGCTGCCGATCGTCGCCGACCGGGCCGACGTGCGCTTCGGCCCGTTCGACGTCGCACCGCTCGACGTCCTGGCCGTCGTCGCCACCGGCCTGCTCGCCGGGCTCGCCGCCTCCGCCGTCCCGGCGATGCAGGCCGCCCGGACCGACGTCGTCCCCGCGCTCGCCGGCCGCCGCGGGCAGGTCCGCACCTCCTGGCGGCTGCCGGTCGTCGGTCTGGTCGGCATCGCGGCAGGTGCGGTGCTCACCGTCCTCGGCACGAAGGGGGGCGAGTTCGGCGTGGCCGCCGGCGCGGTGCTGCTCGTCGCCGGTGCCGTCGTGGCGACGCCGTGGCTGGTCGGGCTGCTCGCCCCGCTGGCCCGGTGGCTCCCGGCCGCGGGGCTCATCGCCGTCCGGGACGCCACCCGCAACCGGACCCGCACCGCCTCCGCGGTCGCCGCCGTCATGGCGACCGTCGCCGCTGTGACGACGATGGCCATCGGCAGCCAGAGCGACAGCGCCCAGGCCCGCCGCGACTACGTCCCCCAGGCGCCGATGGGCGCGGCCGTGGTGACCGTCTTCCAGACCGGTGAGCAGGGCTGGACCGCCGTCGAGCGGATCGTGGCCGAGCAGCTCCCCGGCTCCCCGGTGGGGCGGATCGGGAGCGTCGCCCACGACGAGGACGAGCCCCGCTCGCTGACGCCGGTGCGCGCCGGCTGCACCGCCGGGCCGGGGGAGTGCCACTGGTTCCCCACGGACGTCGCCTGGCTGAGGCCGACCTTCGGCGGCGAGGTGGTGGTGGCCGACGCCCGGACGGCGGCGGCGGCGACGCCTGACCGGTTGCGCGAGGAGGTGACCGCGGCCCTCCGGGCGGATCGGGTGGTCGTGTTCGGCGGCGGCGCGGTGGATGCGGCCGGCGAGGTGACGCTGCTGGGTTCCACGTGGAACGGCAGTGCGGACGAGATCCTCGGGAGGGCCGCGCTGCCGGCCACCGAGATCGCGGTCTCCTCGGGTGCCGAGCTCCAGGTGCCGTCGCTGGTGGTGGTGCCCCCCGCGCTGGCCGACCGGCTGCCCGTCCCGGTCACGACGACCTCGCTGGTGATCGGCGGCCCGGGGGCGCCGGTTTCACCGGCCGCGGAGGAACGGCTGGCCGAGGCGGTGCGCGCCGTGTCGGCCCAGGCGTACGTGTACGTGGAGCGGGGCTGGACCGACGGCCTGGCCCTCGCTCGGCTGCTGCTGTTCGTCGTCGGCGGCGTGCTGGTGCTCGTGGCCACGCTGACCGCCACGGGGCTGGCCCTGGCCGACGCGCGGCCCGATCTCGCGACGCTGGCCGCGATCGGCGCGGCGCCGCGCTCAAGCCGGTTCATCGCGATGGGGTCGGCGGCGGTCATCGGCGTCGGCGGGGCGCTGCTCGGACTGCTGGTCGGCGCCGGGCCGGGGATCGCCGTCGCCGTTCCGCTCACCAGCACCGACTTCGGCGCGGGCGCGCGGCCGCTGATCGACGTCCCGTGGTTGCTGCTCGGCGGGGTCGGGCTGGCGGTGCCGCTGCTCGCCGTCGTCGTCACCGGTCTGGCCGTCCGGTCCCGCCTGCCGATGGTGTCGCGGCTGGACGCGTGACCGGGGGAGTGGGAAGCCGACCAGCGCAGGCGGGGTCGTGCCGAGTGGGGCCCGGAGGGTCCCGCGCAGGCGCGACGGATGGGCTCAGCGCAGCAGGGGCACGGCACCTGGCCGCGGTGTGATGCGGAGCATCACGGTGTTGTCGTCACGAAGTCGATGAGCTCCTCGACCCGCCCGATGAGGGTGGGCTCCAGGTCGGTCCAGACCTTCACGCGGGCGAGGATGCGCTGCGCCCACACGTAGCCGGTGTCGTCCTCCCAGCCGAGCCGCTTGCAGACGCCGGTCTTCCAGTCCTCGCCCTTCGGCACGGTCGGCCAGGCCTTGATCCCGACGACCGACGGCTTGACCGCCTGCCAGATGTCGATGAACGGGTGGCCCACCACCAGCGCGTGGTCGCCGGTGATCTGCCCGGCGATCCGGGACTCCTTGGAGCCGGTCACGAGGTGGTCGACGAGCACACCGAGCCGGCGACCGGAGGACGGCCTGAAGTCGCGCACGATCCCGGGCAGGTCGTCCACGCCGTGCAGCGGCTCCACGACCACGCCCTCGATCCGCAGGTCGTGGCCCCAGACCTTCTCCACCAGCTCGGCGTCGTGCTTGCCCTCGACGTAGATGCGGCCCTCGCGGGCGACGCGTGCCCGCGCGCCGGCGACGTAGGTGGAGCCCGACGCGCTGCGCGTGGGCATCGCCGGTGCCGCCGCCTTCGGCCGCACCAGCACGACCGGGCGGCCCTCGACCCAGAAACCCGGCCCGAGCGGGTAGCCGCGCACGCGGCCGAAGCGGTCCTCCAGGTGGACGACGTCCTTCTCGCACCGCACGACCGCACCCACGAAGCCGGAGCTCGGGTCCTCGACGACGAGGTCCTTCTCGGCCTCGACCTGGGGTACGGGCTTCTTCTGGGTGCGCGGGTGGACGAGGTTGTCGTATGGCGAACGGGAAGGCACGCTCCCATGCTGAGCGCGGCCCGGCCCGCTGCCGTGGAGACGCGCCGACGGCGGACGGGACCGCTCCGTGCCGACACGCCCGCAGAGCACGCAAGCACGGAGAGTGACGACATCTCGATCCGTTGAGCGCGGCAACCGTTCCGTCGGTCGTGTGCCATCTACTGGCCCGTGACCTGCGAAGACGCGGGACGGACGCGGGGGGCTTCGGTCGGATCCGTCGCGATGGGGTGCCGACGCCCCCCGCCGGGATGCCGGTCGATCGTGATCGATCCGTTTCGTGGCCGACATCCCGGTCACCCATCCAGGTGACGCAACGAACCCATGATCGGATTGGAGCGATACCGCATGATCGGCACCGACACCATCAGCCGCGTGATCGGCCAGGACGTGTACGACGAGGCCGGCGAGAAGATCGGCTCGGCCTCCGAGGTCTACCTGGACGACGAGACCGGCCAGCCCGAGTGGGTCACGGTTCGCACCGGCCTCTTCGGCACCAAGGAGTCCTTCGTCCCCATCCGCGACGCCGACCTGACCAACGACGGCGTGCGCGTACCGGTGAGCAAGGCCCGCGTGAAGGACGCCCCGAAGATCGACACCGACGGGCACCTCTCGCCGCAGGAGGAGCAGGAGCTCTACCGGTACTACGGCCTCGGCGGGCAGACGACCGGCACCGAGACGGCCGCCATGACCGAGACGACCGGCATGGCCGGGCAGACCGACACCCGCGGCACCGTGGGCCACGACACCTCCGGCCCCACCACGGACAACGCGATGACGCGGTCCGAGGAGCACCTCAACGTGGGCACCCGCTCCGAGGAGGTCGGCCGCGCCCGACTGCGCAAGTACGTCGTGAGCGAGAACGTGACCGAGACCGTCCCGGTGTCCCACGAGGAGGTGCGGCTCGAGCGCGAGCCGATCACCGACGCCAACGTGGGCAACGCCATGGACGGGCCGGCCATCTCCGAGGAGGAGCACGAGGTCGTGCTCCACGGCGAGCGCCCGGTCGTGGAGAAGGAGGCCGTGCCGGTCGAGCGGATCCGTCTGGACAAGACGACCGTCACCGAGCAGACCCAGGTGAACGAGACCCTCCGCAAGGAAGAGGTCGAGATCGAGGGCGACGACACCAACCGTCGCATGTGATCTCCGCCGGCCGTGAGGCCGGACACGCACGCACGAGCAGCGGCGGTCGGCCGGGGGAACCCGGTCCGGCCGCCGCTCTCGCGCGTCCGGGGGTCAGTCCGCCAGGCAGGCGGTGAGCGCCCCCACCATGTGCGGGACGTCGAGGGCCGAGGTGAGCTCCCGGCAGGAGTGCATCGCCAGCATGGGGGCGCCGACGTCGACCGTGGCGATGCCCAGCCGGGTCGCCGTCAGCGGGCCGATGGTGCTGCCGCAGGGCAGGTCCGCCCGGGTGACGAAGGCCTGCACCGGGACCCCGGCCTCCTCGCAGCGCTCGGTGAACCAGCCGCCGGTCGTCGCGTCGGTGGCGTAGGCCTGGTTGGCGTTGAGCTTGAGCACCGGCCCGCCGCCCAGCCGAGGCTGGTGGGCCGGCTCGTGCCGGTCGTAGCGCGTCGGGTGCACGGCGTGCGCCATGTCCGAGGAGACCAGCACCGAGCGAGCGATGGCCCGCTGCGCCGCCTGCGGGTCGCCCGGGTCGGCCGCGGCGGCCAGCCGGGTGACGACGTCCTCCAGGAAGCTGCCGCGCGCCCCCGACATCGAGCCGCTGCCGACCTCCTCGTGGTCGTTGCAGACCAGCACCTGGGTGCGCTCGCCGGCCGGTGCGGCCAGCAGCGCGAGCAGCCCGGCGTGGCAGGAGGCCAGGTTGTCCAGGCGGGGCGCGGCCACCCAGGTGCCGTCGGCACCGGCGCGGGCGCTCGGCTGGGTGTCGGCCAGCACGAGGTCGTGCCCGACGACGTCGCCCGGGGCGACCCCCGCCGCGTCGGCCAGGGCGGCCAGCAGGCCGGGCTCCTCGTCGAGCTCCTGCGACCAGACCGGCACGAGGTGCCGCTGCGGGTCCAGCGTCAGCCCCTCGCGGACGGCGCGGTCGAGGTGGATGGCCAGCGACGGCAGCCGCAGCGGCGCCCCGGGCAGCCGCACCAGCGCCGTCCGCCCGCCGCGGAGGACCACCCGGCCGGCGACGGTCAGCTCGCGGTCCAGCCAGGTGTGCCACAGGCCGCCGCCGTAGGGCTCCACGCCGACCAGCCGGTAGCCGGACTGCCGCACGTCGGAGCGTGGGCGCACCTTGAAGGTGGGGGAGTCGGTGTGCGCGCCGACGAGCCGCAGCCCGGTCTCGGCCGGCGTCCCGCTGCCCACGCGGAAGGCGACGATGCTGCCCTGCCGGACGACGAAGTGCCCGGCCCCCGGCGCCGGGGCCCAGGAGTCGGTCTCGGCCAGCTCGGTGAACCCGGCGGCGGTCAGCCGCCGGGCCAGCTCGGCGACGGCGTGCGACGGGGACGGGGAGGCGTCGACGAAGGCCCGGAGGTCGTCGCCCAGGGCGAGCGCGTCGGTGGCGGCGGTCGGCATGGGGGCATCGTCCCCTGCGGCGCCGGCCGCCCGCCCGCCCGGGGGGAGAGACGGCGCCGCGACGGCGGGCCGGGTGGGATGCTGCGAGGTGTGAGCGAGCGCACTGGTGCCGACCCGGGCAGTCCCGGCGGGCTGGCCGCCGCGCTGGAGGCCACCGGCTACCTGCCCGACGAGGGCCTGGCCACGGCCGCGTACCTGGCGCTAGTCATGCGGCGCCCGCTCTTCCTGGAGGGGGAGGCCGGCGTCGGCAAGACGGCGCTGGCCCACGCCCTGGCCGAGGTCACCGGCCGGCCGATCCACCGGCTGCAGTGCTACGAGGGCCTGGAGGCCAGCCAGGCGCTCTACGACTGGGACTTCGGCCGGCAGCTGCTGCACCTGCGCGCCGCCGAGGTCACGCACGCCACCGACGACACCGCGGAGCTGGAGGCCGGCCTCTACGACCGGCGCTTCCTGCTCGCCCGGCCGCTGCTGCGCGCGCTGGAGGACTCCCCGAGCGTGCTGCTGGTCGACGAGGTGGACCGGGCCGACGACGAGTTCGAGGCCTTCCTGCTCGAGCTCCTGTCGGACTTCACCATCTCGATCCCCGAGCTCGGCACCGTCCGCGCCGAGGTGCCGCCGCTGGTCGTGCTCACCTCCAACCGCACCCGTGAGGTGCACGACGCGCTGAAGCGCCGCTGCCTCTACCACTGGCTGCAGCACCCGGACTTCGATCGCGAGGTGGCGATCCTGCGGCGTCGGCTGCCGGAGGTCACCGAGCAGCTGGCCCGCCAGGTGGCCCGGGCGACGGCGACCCTGCGCACGCTGGACCTGCTCAAGCCGCCCGGCGTCGCCGAGGCCATGGACTGGGCGACGGCGCTGCACACCCTCGGCGCCCGGGAGCTGGATCCCGATCTCGCCGCCCGCACCCTCGGCGCGGTGCTCAAGTACCGGGAGGACACCGAGCGGGTGCAGGCCCTCGGCGCGGCGGTGTTCGCCGGTGCCTGAACCGCGGGACGTGGTCGACACGGTCGTCGGCTTCGCCCGGACGCTGCGGCACGCCGGGGTGCCCGCCTCCCCCGACCGGGTCGAGGCGATGCTGGCCGCGCTCGCCCACCTGCGGGTGCTCGAGCCCGCCGACGTCTACTGGGCCGGCCGGCTCACGCTCTGCTCCGGACCCGATGACCTGGACCGCTACGACGCCGCCTTCGAGGCCTGGTTCCGCGGGGTCCGGACACGGGCACCGCGCGCCGCGGCCACCCTGCCGCCGCGTCTGGCGGCGTACGCCCCGCTGGACGCCGGGACCGGCGAGGGGGACGACGACGCCGACGCCCCGGACCTGGCCGCCCGCGCCAGTGCCGAGGAGGTGCTGCGGCACCGCGACGTCGCCGGGATGTCGGCCGCCGAGCGGGAGCACCTGCGCCGGCTGTTCGCGCTGCTGGTGCCGGCCGCGCCGATGCGCCCGGCCCGGCGTCGCAGGGCCGCACCGCACGGCGCCGTCCACCCGGGACGCACGGTGCGGCGGGCGCTGCGCGACGGCGGGGAGGTGAGCCGGCTGCTGCACCGGCGGCCCCGGCCCCGGCCACGCCGGGTGGTCCTGCTGGTCGACGTCTCCGGCTCGATGACCCCCTACGCCGACGCCCTGCTGCGCTTCGCGCACGCCGCGGTGCGGGCCCGGCCGGCGTCGACGGAGGTCTTCACGATCGGCACGCGGCTCACCCGGCTGACCCGCGAGCTGCGGCAGCGCGACGCCGACCGGGCGCTGGCCGCCAGCGGCCGGGCCATCCCCGACTGGTCGGGGGGCACCCGGCTCGGCGAGGTGCTCAAGGCCTTCCTCGACCGGTGGGGCCAGCGCGGCACGGCGCGCGGCGCGGTGGTCGTGGTGTGCAGCGACGGCTGGGAGCGGGGCGGCACGGAGCTGCTGGGGGAGCAGATGGCCCGGCTGCGGCGGCTGGCGCACGCCGTCGTCTGGGTGAACCCGCACAAGGGCCGGGACGGCTACGAGCCGCTGACCGGCGGCATGCAGGCGGCGCTGCCCTCGGTGGACCACTTCGTGGCCGGGCACAGCATGGCCGCGTTCGAGCAGCTGACGGGAGTGATCTCGCGTGCCTGAAGGACCCCGCTGCCCCCCACCGCTCGCAGGCTCGCGCCGGGTCCCTGCAGCGGGGCCGTCGTGCCCCGGACGGAAGGAGACCTGCTGTGCGTGATGTCCTCGACGAGCTGGTGGGCTGGTGGCAGGCGGGGGAGACCGTCGGCGTGGGCACGGTCGTGGGCACCTGGCGGTCGGCGCCGCGGCCGGCGGGGGCCTCGATGCTGGTCGGCCCCGACGGCACCGCGGTGGGCAGCGTCTCCGGTGGCTGCGTGGAGGGCGCGGTCTACGAGGAGGCCAGGGACGCCGTCGAGACCGGTGAGCCGACGCTGCGCCGCTACGGGGTCAGCGACGACGACGCCTTCGCCGTCGGGCTGACCTGCGGCGGGATCCTGGACGTGTTCGTCGAGCCGATCTCGCGGGAGTCCTTCCCCGAGCTGGGGGAGATCGCCGAGTCGGTCGGGCGGCACGAGCCGGTCGCCGTCGTCACCGTGGTGGCCGGGACCGAGGACCGGCTCGGCCGGCGGCTGGTGCTCTGGCCGGACCGCAGCTCCGGGACGCTGGGTTCGCAGCGGCTGGACGACGCCGTGGCCGACGACGCCCGGGGGATGCTCGCCGCGGGCCGGACGGCGCTGCTGCACGTGGGCCACGACGGCGAGCGCCGGGGCGACGACCTCACCCTGTTCGTCAACTCCTTCGCCCCGCCCGCCCGCATGGTGGTGTTCGGCGCCATCGACTTCGCCGCGGCCGTCGCGCGGGTGGGCGCGTTCCTCGGCTACCGGGTGACCGTGTGCGACGCCCGGCCGGTCTTCGCGACGCCGAAGCGCTTCCCCGAGGCGGACGAGGTGGTGGTCGAGTGGCCGCACCGGTACCTGCGGGCCGAGCTCGACGGCGGGCGGATCGACGACCGCACGGTGCTCTGCGTGCTCACCCACGACCCCAAGTTCGACGTCCCGTTGCTGGAGGTCGCGCTGCGCGCGCCGGTAGCCTTCGTGGGGGCCATGGGCTCCCGGCGCACGCACGACGAGCGGCTGGCCCGGCTGCGCGAGGCCGGCCTGACCGACGAGGAGATCGGCCGGCTGTCCTCGCCGATCGGCCTGGACCTGGGCGCACGGACGCCGGAGGAGACGGCGGTGTCGATCGCCGCGGAGATCATCGCCGGCCGCTGGGGCGGCACGGGCGAGCGGCTGGCCGCCGTCGAGGGCCCGATCCACCGCACCGCCGACCGGTGACGGCCACGATCAACAGGCAGCGTCTGCCGGCCACCCTGTTGCGCTGCGGCGGGGATCCTCGATGTTCGCGGGTGGTTCGGTGGTCGCCACCCCCGTACTGGAGCTTGTCAGTGTGAGGTCCGTTGCGTGGGCACGCGTTGCGGGCGCGGGTTCCTCTGCGACGGCATCGGCGGCCAGGGTGACCGCGAGGGACACGACCGCGAATATGCCGGCGGTGGTGGATCCGGGGAAGTCCACGCTGGTGAACCACCATGCTGCAGTCCCGGCTGTGAAAAGCGCTAGGTGTACTGAGCAGGACCGTTGTTGACGTGGGAGCGACCTCCGGGTCGGGTGGAGCTGTCTGACGGCATCCATTCCGAC
>NZ_JAAGWG010000031.1 GCF_010682065.1 Blastococcus saxobsidens | reverse complement strand
GCTCTACTACCTCCTACGCCCCGCCCAACGAGCCCAGAACCTCACCGCGGCAGCTTGACGATCCATAGGAGCATCCCCCGCTTTTCCGCGGAAACTCACCGGTGAGTTTCCGCGGAAAAGCTCGGTCAGGCGAGGAGGAGCTTGGCGACGATCTCGGTCATGATCTCGTTCGTCCCGCCGCCGATGCCGAGGATCCGGCTGTCGCGGTAGTGCCGCTCGACCTCCGACTCGCGCATGTACCCCAGGCCGCCGAACAGCTGGACGGCGTTGTCGACGACGAAGTCGCACGCGGCCACCGCGGTGTTCTTGGCCATCGCGACCTCGCTGAACACGTTGTCCCCGGCCTGCCAGCGGTCGATCACCGCCCGCGTGTAGGTGCGGGCGACGTCGGTCTGCCGGGCCATCTCGGCCACCCGGTGCTGCACGACCTGACGGCTGGACAGCGGACGGCCGAACGTCTGCCGGTCCTTGACCCAGGCGATCGTGAGGTCCAGGCAGCGCTGCGCGGTGGCGTAGGCCTGGACGGCCAGGCTCAGCCGCTCCGCCGCGAACTGGCCCATGATCGCGTAGAAGCCCTCGTTCTCCTCGCCGATCAGGTTCCCCGCGGGCACGCGGACGCCGGAGAAGGAGAGCTCGGCGGTGTCGGAGCACAGCCAGCCCATCTTCTCCAGCGGCGCGGAGACGGTGAGCCCGGGCATGTCGCGCTCGAGCAGCAGCAGCGAGACGCCGGCGGCGCCGCGGTCACCGGTGCGCACCGCGACGGTGAAGAAGTCCGCGCGGGTGGCCGAGGTGATGTAGGTCTTGGCCCCGTCGACGACGTACTCCTCGCCCTCGCGCACGGCGCGGGTGGTGAGGCCGGCGACGTCGGAACCGCCCTCGGGCTCGGTCACCGCCAGCGACACGATCTTCTCGCCGGCCAGGACGGGTCGCGCGACCTTCTCGACGAGCGCCGGGTCGCCGGCCTCGATCAGGTGCGGCAGGCCGATCCCGTGGGTGAAGAGCGCGGCGACGAGGCCGCTGGAGCCGCCCGCCTGGATGAGCTCCTCGGCGATGACCAGGGTGTCGATCGGCGTCCCGCCCTCGCCGCCGGCCGCCTCCGGGAAGCCGACGCCGAGCAGGCCCGCGGCGGCCGTCCTCCGGTGCAGCTCGCGGGGCAGCGCACCGGCCTTCTCCCACGCCGTCATGTTCGGGACGATCTCGGCCTCGGCGAAGCGGCGGGCGGACGCCCGGAGGGCCCTGCGCTCGTCGGTGTCCCAGGTGGTCACGCCGCTCCTCAGGGGGTGGAAAGTGGTGGCGGCAACATCTTGATCGTCGGCGTTCATCTTGTAAAGTGCCGTTCAACTTGGGTCGGGGAGGCGTCGTGGTGGAGCGGCTGTACGCAGGCATGAGCGCCGACGAGCGCTCCGCCCGCCGGCTGCAGCAGTTCCTCGACGCGGGGCTGGAGGTCTTCGCCGAGCGCGGCTGGGCGGCGAGCACGGTCTCCGACGTGTGCCGCGCGGCGGGGCTGAGCCCGCGGTACTTCTACGAGCTGTTCGGCAGCCGGGAAGACCTCTTCCGCGCGGTCACGGCCCGCATCGCCGAGCGGGTGCACACCACCGTGCGGGTCGCGCTGGACGGCAGCACCGGGAACCCCGAGGAGCGGGCCCGCGCCGTGCTCGGCGCGCTGGCCGACTGGTTCACCGCCGACCCGCGCACCGTCCGGGTGGCCCTCATGGAGTCGCTGGCCACCGAGGAGTTCCGGCAGCAGCGGCGGGAGCTGCTGGAGGCGTTCAACGCGCTGGCCGCGCGGCTCATGCGCTCGCTGTGGCCGTCGGGAGCCGGCGGGAGCGACGTCGAGCTCAGCGCCGCCGTCCTCACCGGCGGGCTGGTGGAGCTGCTCATCGCGCACGCGTCCCGGCCGGTCCCGCCGGAGCTGGGCCCGCTGCTCGACCACCTGACCGCGCTCTACACCGCCGCCGCGCGGCTCTGACCGGAGGAGATCGGCGTGCCCGAGGAGTCCCGCGTCCCCGTCCTGGTCGGGGTCGGCCAGCTGCGGGCCAACCGCGAGCGGACGACGACCGGCGCCCGGGAGCCGCTCGCGCTCATGGTCGAGGCGCTGGAGCTCGCCGCGGCCGACGCCGGTGCGCCGCAGCTGCTCCGGCAGGCCGACACGGTGCACGCGATCCGGACGGCGAGCTGGGCCTACGCCGACCTCGCGGCCACGGTCGCCGCCCGCGTCGGCGCCGCTCCGCGCACCGCGGCCGACACCGCGCTCGGCGGGCACCTGCCCGCCCGGCTGCTCGACACCGCGGCCGCCGCGATCGCCGCGGGCACCAGCCGGGTCGCGCTCCTCGTCGGCGGCGAGGCGCAGGCCTCGGTCGGTGCGCTGGGCAAGGCCGGCGTCGACCCGGTCGCCGAGCTCGGCTGGAGCGCCGAGCCGGGCGGTCCGCCGCCGCTGGACCTCGACCAGCTGGGGACGCCGGCACAGCTGGAGGCGGGCCTGTTCCTGCCGGCCCGCGTCTACCCCCTCCACGAGAACGCGCTGCAGGCCGCACTCGGGCTCACCCCGCAGGAGAACGCCGAGTGGTCGGCGCGGCTCTACGCCGACTACAGCGCGGTCGCGGCCGGGCACCCGACCGCCTGGAACCAGGAGCGGCGGACGCCGGAGGAGATCGGCACGGTGGGCCCGGGCAACCGGATGGTCTGCGAGCCCTATCCGCTGGCGATGAACGCGATGCCGCACGTCGACCAGGCCGCCGCCGTGATCGTCACCTCGCTGGCCGTCGCCCGCGCGGCCGGCGTCCCGGAGGACCGGCTCACCCACGTGTGGGGCGGTGCCGGTGCCGACGACGACCCCGATCCGCTCCGCCGCACCCGGTTCGACCGGTCCGAGGCGCTCGCGGCCGCGCTCGACCGCACCCTGGCGGCGGCCTCGCTGACGGCGCAGGACCTCGCGCTGGTCGACGTCTACAGCTGCTTCCCCGTGGTTCCCAAGCTGGCCGCCCTGCACCTCGGGCTGCCCCGCGAGGCCGTGCTCAGCGTGGCCGGCGGCCACTCCTCCTTCGGCGGGCCGCTCAACACCTACTCGCTGCACGCGATCGCCACGGCCGCCCAGCGGTTGCGCGGGACCGACGGCGTCGGCCTGGTGCACGCCAACGGCGGCTACCTGAGCTACCAGCACGGCGTGCTGCTGAGCGGCCGGCCGCACCCCGAGGGCTACGTCGGCCGGCCCGAGCCGGTGGCGGTCGGCCATCCCCACGCCCCGCCGCTGCTGCCCGCCACCGAGGCCGGGGGGCAGGAGCTGGTCGTCGAGACCGCCACCGTCGAGCACGGCCGCGACGGGGCGCCGCAGCAGGCCTTCGTCGTCGGGCGGACCTCCGCCGGGCAGCGGGTGGCGCTGCCGAGCGCGCCGGGTGACACCGCCACCGCGGCCGCGCTCTCGCTCGCCGCCCTGTCCGGCGGCGCGACCACCCAGGTCGGCCGCACCGTCTCCGTCGTCTCGCGCGACGGCACCGCCGCCGTCGCCGTCTGATCCCAGGAGAGCCGCCATGAGCACCCCCGAGCAGGAGCCCGCCGTCCGCACCGAGCGGGTCGGCGCCACGCTGGTCGTCACGCTGAACCGCCCGCGGGCGCGCAACGCCGTCGACTCCGACGTCGCCACCCGGGTCGCCGACGCGCTCGAGGCCGCCGACGCCGACCGCGACGTCCGCTGCGTGGTGCTCACCGGCGCGGGCGACAAGGCCTTCAGCGCCGGCGCCGACCTCAAGGCGCTGGGCCGGGGCGAGCACCCGCTGGCCCCGGGCCGCGAGCACTACGGGTTCGCCGGCTTCGTGCGGCACCCGATCAGCACGCCGGTGATCGCCGCGGTCAACGGTCCGGCCCTCGGCGGCGGCACCGAGCTGGTGCTGGCCAGCGACCTCGCCGTCGCGGCGGACACCGCCACGTTCGGGCTGCCGGAGATCTCCCGGGGCATCTTCGCCGCGGCCGGCGGCGTGCTGCGGCTGCCCGAGCAACTGCCCCGCAAGGTGGCGATGCGGCTGATCCTCACCGGTGAGCCGATGAGCGCCGAGGACGCGCTGCGCTGGGGGCTGGTCAACGACGTCGTCCCGGCCGCCGAGGTGCTGCCCGCGGCGCTGCGGCTGGCCGAGAAGGTGGCCGGCAACGCGCCGCTGGCGGTGCAGGCCAGCAAGCGGCTGGCCCTCGGCATGGTCGACGGCGACCTGCCGCACGAGGCAGCCGCGTGGGAGCGCAACGACGCCGAGATCGCCGCGGTCGGGAAGAGCGCCGACGCCATGGAGGGCATCGTGGCCTTTCTCGAGGGCCGCGCGCCGACGTGGACGGCCGGCTGATGGGCGGCCCGCGGGTGGCGATCGTCGGCACCGGGTTCGGTGGGCTGGCGATGGCCGTGCGGCTGCGCCAGGCCGGGATCGACGACGTCGTGCTGTTCGAGAAGAGCGACGACGTCGGCGGGGTGTGGCGGGAGAACACCTACCCGGGCGCGGCGTGCGACGTCCCCTCGCACCTGTACTCGCTGTCGTTCGCGCCCAAGCCGGACTGGTCGCGGCGCTTCGCCCCGCAGGCGGAGATCCACTCCTACCTGCGCGACGTCGCCCGCGACTTCGGGCTGCTGCCGCTGATCCGGTTCGGCACCGAGGTCACCGAGGCCGCCTTCGACGAGGCGTCGGCGACCTGGCGGCTGCGGTTCGCCGACGGCGGCACGCACGAGGCCGACGTGCTGATTCCCGCCCTCGGCCAGCTGAGCCGGCCCAGCACGCCGGACGTGCCCGGCCTGGACCGGTTCCAGGGCACGCTGTTCCACTCGGCGCAGTGGCGGCACGACCACGACGTGACCGGCGAGCGGGTCGCCGTCCTGGGCACCGGTGCCAGCGCGATCCAGTTCGTGCCCGCGGTGGCGGGGCGCACGGCGGCGCTGAGCGTCTTCCAGCGCTCGGCGCCCTACGTCCTGCCCAAGCCCGACCGCGCCTACCAGGAGCGGGCCAAGCGGGCCTTCGCCCGGGTGCCGGGTCTGCTGCGGCTGTCCCGCGAGGCCAACTACGTCTCCAACGAGCTGCGCACGCTTGGCTTCAACACCGAGCCGCGGCTGCTGTTCGCCCACCGGAAGCGGTTCTTCGCCCACCTCCGCACGGCGGTCCCCGACCCGGCGCTGCGGGCCAAGGTCACCCCGACCGACCCGATGGGCTGCAAGCGGATCCTGATGTCCAACGAGTGGTACCCCGCCCTCCAGCTGCCCCAGGTGGAGGTCGTGACCGAGCGGATCACCGAGGTGCGGGAGCACTCGGTGGTCACCGCCGACGGCACCGAGCGCGAGGTCGACACCATCGTCCTGGGCACCGGGTTCGCCGCGACGGAGTTCCTCGCTCCCGTGCGGTTCACCGGCCGGGGCGGGCGGGACCTGCACCAGCAGTGGGCCGACGGCGCGAGCGCCTACCTCGGCACCACCGTGCCGAACTTCCCGAACCTGTTCGTGCTGTACGGCCCGAACACCAACCTGGGGCACAACTCGATCATCGTGATGCTCGAGGCCCAGGTCGGCTACGTCGTCCAGGCGGTGCGGGAGCTGGCTCGTGGCAGGCGGCGCTGGCTGGAGGTGCGCGCCGACGTCGCCGCGGCCTTCGACTCCTGGGTGCAGCGGCGGGTCGGCGGCACGGTGTTCGCCGGCGGCTGCCGCAGCTGGTACCTGACCGAGAGCGGCCGGAACACCACCAACTGGCCGGCGTCGACGCTGACCTTCCGGCGGCGGCTGCGGCGCCTCGACCTCGCGGACTTCGAGCCCGCTCCCGTTCCCGTGGGGGGTCCCGTTGCGCAGGTCTGAGCGGCACACCGACGTCGTCGTCGTGGGCAGCGGTTTCGGCGGCAGCACCGCCGCGCTGCGGCTGAGCGAGAAGGGCTACCGCGTCGAGGTGCTCGAGGCCGGCCGCCGGTTCGCCGACGACGAGCTGCCGAAGACCTCCTGGGACCTGCGCCGCTACCTGTGGGCGCCGCAGCTCGGCTGCTACGGCGTCCAGCGGATCCACCTGCTGCCCGACGTGCTGGTCATGGCCGGGGCCGGCGTGGGCGGCGGCTCGCTGAACTACGCGAACACCCTCTACAAGCCACCGTCGGCGTTCTTCCGGGATCCGCAGTGGGCCGGGATCACCGACTGGGAGGCCGAGCTCGCGCCCTACTACGAGCAGGCGTCCCGGATGCTCGGCGTCACGACCAACCCGACGACGACGCCCGCCGACGAGATCTTCCGCGAGGTGGCCGAGGAGATGGGGGTCGGCGACAGCTTCGTGTCCACGCCGGTCGGCGTCTTCTACGGCGAGCCCGGCAGGACCGTGCCCGACCCGTTCTTCGGCGGGGTCGGCCCGGATCGCACCGGCTGCACCGAGTGCGGCTCGTGCATGACCGGCTGCGCGGTGGGCGGCAAGAACACGCTGGTGAAGAACTACCTCTACCTGGCCGAGAAGGCCGGCGCGGTGGTGCACCCGCTGACCACCGTGACCAGCGTGCGGCCCCGCCCCGGCGGCGGCTGGGTGGTGGAGGCGGTGCGCAGCGGCGCCTGGTCCGGGAAGCGCACCCTGCGGCGCTGGACGTGCGACCAGGTCGTGCTCGCCGCCGGGACCTACGGCACGCAGCGACTCCTGCACGCCATGCGCGACAGCGGCGCGCTGCCGGAGCTCTCGCCGCGGCTGGGGCACCAGACCCGCACCAACTCCGAGGCCGTGCTCGCCGCGACCGGCCGCCGTGGCGGGCCGACCGACTTCAGCCGCGGGGTGGCGATCACCTCCTCCTTCCACCTCGACGAGCACACCCACCTGGAGCCGGTGCGCTACGGCAAGGGCAGCAACGCGATCGGCCTGCTGCAGACGGTGCTGGTCGACGGCGGCGGCCGGCTGCCCCGCTGGCTCAGGGCGATCGGCGTCATAGCGCGCAACCCGGCGGCGTTCGTCCGCAGCCTGTCGGTGCGCGGCTGGTCGGAGCGCACGGTCATCGCGCTGGTCATGCAGAGCCTGGACAACAGCATCGTCGTGTCGGGCGGCAAGCGGCGGTTCGGCCGGCGGCTGACCAGCCGGCCCGGCCCGGGGAAGCCGGTGCCCACCTGGATCCCCGGCGGGCACGAGGCGGTGCGGCGGATCGCGGCCAAGATCGACGGCGACCCCGGCGGCGCGATGACCGAGCTGGTCAACATCCCGATGACCGCGCACTTCCTCGGCGGCTGCGCCATCGGGGCCACGCGCGAGGACGGCGTCGTCGACCCCTACCACCGGGTGCACAGTCACCCGGGGCTCTCGGTCGTCGACGGCTCGGCGGTGTCGGCGAACCTGGGGGTCAACCCGTCGCTGACGATCACCGCGCAGGCCGAGCGGGCCGTGGCGCTGTGGCCGAACAACGGCGAGGCCGACCCGCGGCCGGCGCCGGGGGAGGCCTACCGCCCCGTCGCGCCGGTGCCGCCCCGGCGGCCGGTGGTCCCCGCCGCGGCGCCCGGTGCGCTGCGGCTGCCGTTGACGGTGCTCCGCCCGACGGGGAGCAGGAACCCGACCGGCTGAATGGTTCTACTCGATACAACGGATCCGCTGCCGATAGATGCGGGGTGACCACCACCTCATCCCCGGCCCCCACGGGGTTCTGGGCCTCCATCCCGCGCGGCGCCCGGCTCGACGAGGCGGGGTTCCAGGGGCGACACCGGATCATCTCCGTCGTCCTGGCGCTGCACCTGCCGGTGCTCGTGGGGATCGGCCTGGTGCGCGGGGTGGGAGGCTGGCTCCTCTGGGGCCAGCTCGCCGCGCTCGGCGTGCTGCTGGTGGCCGGGCAGGTGCTGCGCAGCCGGGTGGCCCGCGCCAGCGCCGTCGCCCTCGGGCTCATGGTGGGCGCGGACGTCCTCGTGCACGTCGGCGGCGGCCTGACCGATCTGCACATCTGGTTCTACGCGATCCTGGCGCTGGTCGCGCTGTACCAGATGTGGACGCCGTTCCTGGTGGCCGTCGCCTTCGTCGCGGTGCACCACGCGGTCATGAGCCTGCTCATGCCGGACTCGGTCTTCTCCACGACCGAGGCCCGGGAGAACCCGCTGCTCTTCGCCGGTCTGCACGCGGTGTTCCTGCTGGCCGAGGCCTTCTTCCTCGCCTACTCGTGGAAGTTCACCGAGGAGGCCGACCGGGGCCGGCGGACCGAGGCGCGCCGTGCCGAGGAGCAGGCACACGCGCAGGCGCAGGCCCAGGCCGAGCTCGCCGCCGAGCGGGCTCGCACCGCCGAGGACGCCGCCACGGCCCTGGCCGACCGCGAGAAGCGCGCCGCGGCGCTGGAGGAGCAGCTGGCCGGGCTCGTCGACGCGGGCCGGCGCCTGGACGAGAACGTCGGCACCGCCACCGACGTCATGACCGGCCTGCGGAGCGCGATCGCCGAGATCGCCGCCGCGGCCAGCCACGCCACCACCACGGCCAACCAGGCCAGCGTCGGTTCCCGGGAGAGCGCGGAGACCGTCGAGCGGCTGGCCGCCACGATGGCCGAGATCGACCAGATCGCCGGCAGCATCTCCACGATCGCCGACCAGACCAACCTGCTCGCGCTCAACGCGACCATCGAGTCGGCTCGAGCCGGGGAGTCGGGCAAGGGCTTCGCCGTGGTCGCCGGCGAGGTGAAGGACCTCGCGGGGGAGACGGCCAAGGCCACCGAGCGGATCCGCCGGGTCGTCGACGCCGTCCGTGGCGACGTCGAGGCCGCCGGTGCCGCGCTGGGCAGCGTGCAGGAGGTCATCCAGGGCGTCGTCGAGGCGCAGACCACCATCGCCGCCGCGGTCGAGGAGCAGAACGCCTCCACCGCCCAGGCGCAGGACGCCATCGTCGGCGCGTCCCGGGAGGCCACGCGCATGGCCGAGGACCTGCGCTGCATCGTCAGCAACATGTAGCAACCGCGGCGGTGCGGGGTCCACCCGCACCGCCGCGCTCAGGACCGCTGCTGGGCGGGCACGATCTCCCCGCTGTCCAGGCGCTCGCGGTAGCCGTAGATCTCCCGCTTCACCACCCGGGCCAGGATGTAGAGCCCGATGATGTTGGGCAGCGACATCAGGAAGATCATGCTGTCGGAGAAGCCGATCACCGCGTCCAGCGTCGACGAGGCGCCGATGACCACGAACAGGCAGAAGATCAGCTTCCACGTGCGGTCCACCAGCATCGACTCACCGAAGAGGTAGGTCGCGGCCTTCAGGCCGTAGTAGCTCCAGGCGAGCATCGTCGAGTAGGCGAAGAGCACGACCGCCACCGCCAGGACGATCGGGAACCAGCCGACCACCGACTCGAAGGCCGCCGACGTCGTCTGCACCCCCGGGGCGCTGCTCTCATCGGCGTAGGTGCCGGTGATGACGATGGCCAGCGCGGTCATCGTGCAGATGACGACGGTGTCGATGAACGGCTCGAGCACCGCGACGTGCCCCTCGGTCGCCGGCTCGTTGGTCTTCACGGCGGAGTGCGCGATGGCCGCCGACCCCAGCCCCGCCTCGTTGCTGAACGCCGCGCGCCGGAAGCCCTGGATCAGCACGCCGACGATGCCGCCGTAGCCGGCCTCCGGGCTGAAGGCCTGGGAGACGATCGCCCACAGCGCGTCCGGGATCGCCGAGACGTTGGCGAACAGCACGGTCAGGCAGGCGATGACGTAGAAGACCGCCATGAACGGCACGAGCTTGTCGGTGACCCGGGCGATGCTGCGGATCCCGCCGATGATGACCGCCCCGACGAGGACGGCCATGACCAGGCCGAACACGGCGCCGGCCGCGCCGCCGCCCAGCGGGCCGTCCTCGCCGCCGGTCACCGACTGCGCCTGGCTGAACGCCTGGTTGGCCTGGAACATGTTGCCGCCACCGACGGCGCCGCCGAGGGTGAAGATGCAGAACAGGACGGCGAGGACCTTGCCGAGCGTGCCCAGCCGCGGGCTCCGCTCCTTGAGCCCCTTGGTCAGGTAGTACATGGGGCCGCCGGACACGCGACCGTCGGCGTAGACGTTGCGGTACTTCACGCCGAGGGTGCACTCCACGCCCTTGGTGCACATGCCGACCAGCCCGGCGACGATCATCCACAGCGTGGCGCCGGGCCCGCCCAGGGAGATGGCCACCGCCACCCCGGCGATGTTGCCGAGCCCGACGGTGCCCGACACCGCCGTCGCCAGCGCCTGGAAGTGGGTGACCTCGCCGGCGTCCTTCGGGTCGTTGTAGTCGCCCCGGGTCAGCGCGATGGCGTGCTTGAACGCGCGGAACTGGAACCCGCGCAGGTAGATGGTGAAGAAGAAGCCGGCGACCACCAGCCAGACGACGATCAGCGGCAGCTCCACCCCCTCGTCGATGAAGTCCAGGGGCACGGCGAAGAAGACGATCGCGGTGATGACCTCGGAGACCGGGGCGAAGAAGCTGTCGACCCGCTCGTCGAACGTGGCGGCGAGGACATCCATCAGGGCACCACCAGGACGGGCACGGGGGAGAGCTGGATGAGGCTGCTCGGCGTCGAGCCGAAGAGCAGGGTGCGCACGCGGCTCTGGCCGACGCGGCCGACGGTGATCCAGGCCGCGTCGTTCTCGCGGGCGAGGGTCACCAGCGTCTCGGCCGGGTGCCCGTGCCGGACGACGCCCTCGATCCGGAGGTCGCCGGCCTCGGCGAGCCTGGCGGCGACGGGGGCCAGCACCCGGTCGCGGGCGTCGGAGGCCTCGCGTTCCTTCTCCACCGACCTGCGTTCGTTCTCCTCGGCCGTGGTGAAGGAGTAGGGCGACCAGGGGACGACGCAGGCCAGCACCAGCCGCAGTCCGTGGTGGCGCGCGGCGTCGGCGGCGGCGTCGGCGGCACGGCCGCTCGACTCGCTCCCGTCCAGACCCACGACGATCGATTCGGGCACTGTCGCACCTCCGCCGGTTCGCAAGTGGCGCGAACGCTAGACCTGCCGGGCGGGTTCGGCAGCGTGGACGAGCGCCGCCGACGGCGGGCCCTCGTCGCCTCAGCCGACCGGCAGGCCCGCCAGCCCGGCGGCCAGGCCGAGCGCGGCGCAGACGCCGAGCGTGCGCAGCACCGACCACCGGAACCGGAACAGCAGGACCGCGGCCACGATCGCGATCCCGACGGCGAGCGGGCGCAGCGTGCCGAGGTCGGGCAGCTCCACCTGCAGGACGCCCCAGCTCACCGGGGCCGACTCGGCGAACAGCGTGTGCACGGCGAAGTAGACGCCCAGGTTGGCGATCACCCCGACGACGGCCGCGGTGATGCCGGTCAGCGCCGCCGACAGCGAGGCGTTGCCGCGGAGCCGCTCCATGTACGGGGCGCCGAGCAGCACGAACAGGAAGCTCGGCACGAACGTCACCCAGGTGACCAGCAGCGAGGCGAGCACCGCGGCCACCCAGGGGTCGAGCGACCCGGGCGCCCGGTAGGCGCCGAGGAACGCGACGAACTGCACGACCATGATCAGCGGGCCGGGCGTCGTCTCGGCCAGCGCCAGGCCGCGGACCATCTCGCCGGGGGAGAGCCAGCCGTAGGTGGCCACGGCCTGCTGCGCCACGAAGGCCAGCACGGCGTAGGCGCCGCCGAAGGTGACGACTGCGGTGCCGGAGAAGAACAGTCCCTGCTCGGTGAGCGTGCTGCCGGTCCCGGTGAGTACGGCGACGACGGCGATCGGCACGCCCCAGACGAGCAGCCCGACGAGGAGCACGCGCAGGGTGCGCCGGGTCGACGGCGCCTCGGTGTGCAGGACGTCGTCGGAGACCACCGGCGGCGGGCCGGCATCGGCGTCCTCCACCTTCGTCCGCCGGACGGCCGGGCGCCACCGACCGAGTGCCCACCCGGCGAGGCCGGCGAGGGCCACGACGACCGGGAACGGGACGCCGAGGAGAGCCAGGGCGAGGAACGCCGCGACCGCCAGGGCGACCAGCTCCGGCCGGTCCAGCGTCTTCCTGGCCACGCGGACGACGGCCTGCGTCACGATCGCCAGGACGGCCGGCGCGAGGCCGGCGAACAGCGCGAGCACCGCGGTGGTGGTCCCGAAGGCGACGTAGACCGCGGAGAGGACGAGCAGCGCGAGAACGCCCGGGAGGACGAACAGGCCACCGGCGACCAGGCCGCCGCGAGTGCCGTGCAGCAGCCAGCCGACGTAGGTGGCCAGCTGCTGCGCCTCGGGACCCGGCAGCAGCATGCAGTAGTTCATCGCATGCAGGAACCGGCGCTGCCCGATCCACCGGCGCTCGTCGACCAGGGTGCGCTGCATGACCGCGATCTGGCCGGCGGGGCCGCCGAAGGTCTGCAGCGAGATCAGGAACCAGGCCCGGACGGCGGTGCGGAAGGGGATGGCGGTGGGCTCGGGCGAGGTCCCGGGCGGGGAGGCCGGCGTCACAGCCGTCGGCGCCGGGCCGGCCGGGGGCGCTCCGGGGTCACGCCGGACATTCCACCGCAGGGGAGTCCCGGGAGTCGACGCGGGGTGCCGCTGCCGGAACGCCTCCGGGGAGGCGACGCCGGGGTCCCGACTTCTCTCGTCATGGTCAGCCGTTCCCACTCCGCCGGCCGGGCACGGGCTGCCGGGCCATCGCGCTCGACGAGGCCATCTCTGCCCACCGGGAGGAGGCCGGCACCACGGTCATCGACTTCTTCTCCGTGCTGGCCGACGAGGCGGGACGTGGCGCTCCGGCTACAGCTACGACGGCATCCACCCGACCCCGGCGCGTGCGCGGGGGAGGACGCGGCCGGGGCCCTACCGTTGCGGGGCGATGACGAACACGACCGACCGGACCCCGCTGCTCCGGGCCGAGGGGCTCGAGGTGGGCTACGCCGGCGAGCCGGTGTGCGCACCGGTCGACCTCGTGGTCGAGCCGGGGCGGGCCCTGGGCGTGGTCGGTGCCAACGGCGCGGGCAAGTCCACGCTGCTGCAGACGCTGGTGGGCCTCCTCGAGCCGCTCGGCGGGACGGTGGAGTTCGACGGCCGGGAGGTCGACGAGCGGCAGGCGGACTTCCGGCGCGACGTCGCCTGCGTGCTCGACGACGAGGCCTTCTTCCCGTCCCTGACCGGCCGGGAGCACCTGCTGCTCACCGCCCGGGGCCACGGGGTCACCGATCCGGAATCCGTGGTGGCGGCGGAGGTGGCGGAGTTCGGCCTGGCCGAGCGGGCCGACGCCCTGCCCTCGCAGCTGTCGTCGGGCCAGCGGCGCAGGCTGGCACTGGCGGCCGTCTTCGTCCGGCCGGCCCGGCTCGTCGTCCTCGACGAGCCCGAGCGCCGGCTCGACGCCGGCATGCGCGCCCGGCTGGCGCAGCGGCTGGCCCGGCACCGGGACGACGGGGTGGCGATCGTCTTCGCCTGCCACGACGCCGACTTCCTGCGCGCGGTGGCCGACGACGTCCTGCTCGTCGACGAGGAGGAGACCCGGCGGCTCGCCCCGGAGGTGGCCGCCGACGTCCTGCCGACGCTGTGACGGGGGCAACGGCGGTGCTCGAGGCGGAGCTGTCGGGCGCGCAGGTCCGGCGGTTCACCCGGCGGGCCACCGCGGCCCGGGCGGACACCACGCTGGCCGAACGGCTCGGCGACCTGTGGGCGAACCTGGTCACGATCGCCATCGGGGTGGGAGTGCTGGCCGGGGCGCTGTCCTCCGTCCGCGAGTCGATGGCGCTCGCCGGCGCGCCGGCCACCGTGCCGGTGCTCCCGGCGGGGGTGACCGTCGCGATCGCCGCGGTGCTGGCGATCGCGGGGCTGGTCGTCTGCCTGGACCGGCTGGGGCCGGTGAGCAGCACGCCGGCCGCGGCCGCGTGGTGGCTGCCCCTGCCGGCCGGTCGAGGCGGCCTCCTCCGCGGAGAGCTCGCCCGCATCACCTCGGCCGTCGTCGGCACCGCCGTCGTGCTGTCGCTGCCGCTCGCGCTCGCGCTGACCGATGCCCCCAGCGTGCTCGGCGTGGCCGTCGTGCTCGCCGGGACGGCCGGGAGCGCGGCGGCGCTGGTGGGTGCCGCCGCGGTCAACCAGACCCGGGGACGCAGTGGCCGGCTGGCGCCGCTCGCCGGGGCCGTGGCGGTCGGGGTCGCCGTCGTCGCGGTCGCTGCGTGCACCGCCCTGGCAGTGACCGGCGGTGCGGACGTGCCCGCCCTCCCGTCGGTGCCGGCCGGGTGGGCGCTCGCGGCGCTCGGGGCCGCCGTCCCCCTGGTGGTCGTGGCGGTCGCCGGTCTGGACCGGCTGGGAGCCGCGCAGCTACGGGCGGCCGGCGCGACGGCGCAGTACGCGGCGGCCTCCGCGGTCTCCCTCGACACCCGGGAGCTGGGGCGGGCCCTCACCGCGCGGCGGCCGCGGGCGCCGAGGCGGGCCCGGCGCTTCGGCCGGGTGTCCGGGGCCTGGCAGGCGGTCGTCGCGGGGGACCGCGCAGCCCTGAGCCGCTCGCCCTGGCACGTCGGTCAGGCGCTGGTCGCGGTGGCCGTGCCGGTCCTGGTGGCCCGCACCGACGGGCTCGGCGCCCTGCCGCTCGCCGTCTGGGGCGCCTGCCTGGTCGGCTGGTCGCTGGCCGCCGTCGCCGCCGGGCACCCGGCGCGGCAGGCCCAGGCCCTGCCCGCGCTGGACCGGCTGCTGCCGCTCTCGACTCCCGGGGTCACCGTCGCCCGCGCGGTCGTCCCGCTCGTCCTCGTCACGACGGTGACCGCGCTGACCGGGCTGCTCGTCGGCCTGGCCGGCGACACCCCGCTGCTGTGGACCGGTCTCTGCGCCGCCACGGCGCCGGCCTGGGCGGCGGCCTCCCTGCGGGGCGCGTTCCGCCCGGAGATGGACTGGGCCGGCCCGGTGGTGTCCACCCCCATGGGCGTGCTGCCCGTCGGGGCCGGCGCGGGGTTCGTGCAGGGCGTCGACGTCGGGGTCCTCGGCAGCCTGCCGGTCGCCGCGGCCCTCGTCACGGGTGGCCCCACGCCGGTGCTGCTGGCCGTCCAGCTGCTCTGGTCGGTGCTGCTGGGCGCCGGGGCGCTCGCCCTGGTGGTCCGCAGGCGCGGCGGACGGAGCTGACGCCCGGCGCGGTGGTCAGAGGCCGACGGCCGCCGCCCGCGCCGGTCGCGCGGCCGCTGCGGCCAGCTGGACCACCTCGCCGACGACCCACACCGCCGGCGGCCGCACCGACTGCTCGGCGATCGTCGTCCCGAGGTCGGCCAGCGTCGTCCGAACCGTCCGCTCGCCGCCGGTCGTGCCGTCGACCACGACGGCCACCGCGGTGTCCGGGCGCCGGCCGTGCCGGATCAGCGCCTCGGCGATCGCCGGCGCCGTCTCCACCCCCATGAGGACGACGACGGTGCCGCGCAGCCGGCCGATCGCGGCCCAGTCGACCAGCGACTGCGGGTGCTCCGGGGGCAGGTGACCGGAGACGACGACGAACTCGTGGGTGAGGCCGCGGTGGGTCACCGGGATGCCGGCGACCGCCGGGACCCCGACCGCGCTGGTGACGCCGGGAACGACCTCCACGGGGACGTCGGCGGCCGTGCACGCGAGGAGCTCCTCCATGCCGCGGCCGAAGACGAACGGGTCCCCGCCCTTGAGGCGGACGACGAGCCGGCCCGCCCGGGCGTGCGACACCAGCTGCGCGTTGATCTCCTCCTGCGGCATGGCCCGTCCGCGCGGCAGCTTGGAGGCGTCGACGATCCGCACGTCGTGCCGCAGCCCGGCCAGCAGCGAGCGGGGACCGAGGTGGTCGACGACCACGACGTCGGCCTGCGACAGCGCCTCCCGCCCGCGCACGGTGATCAGCCCCGGGTCACCCGGTCCACCACCGACGAGCACGACGCGGCCGCGCCGCGGGCCGGCGGGCAGCGGTTCGGGGCCGTCCGGGAGAGCGGGGCAGGCGCTGGAGGCACCCGGGTCGTCGGCGCGGGTGCAGAAGACGCGGGCGACCTCGGCGTCAGCGGCCACGACCTCGTCCAGCGTCCGGTCCTCGGTCGCGGCGACGGCGTACCAGGCGCCGTCGAGATCGCCGGTCGCGTAGGGACGTCGGCTCCACACCAGGGACCCGGAGTCGGCCAGCGCCTGGAGCGCGGGGACGACTCCGGGGCTCACGACCGTCACGAGCGCGCCGGCGTCCAGCAGCCCGACGGCGGCACGGTAGGCGCCGGCACCGCCACCGGCGACGACCACCGGCCGGCCGTGCAGCCGGAGGCCGACCGGGTGGAGGGGGGCGGACGGGCCGGGGGGCGACAGGGTGCTCACGGCACCTCCTCGGGGACTGGGGACGGACGGGAGGGCATCGGTGCCGACGGCGGCAGGAACGGGAGGCGGGGGGACCGCGACAGCGACGGTGACCCGGCCGACGACCCGCTTGGGGACGGCGAGCGAGCCGCCGTCCAGCAGGGCGGCGGCCTCGGCGACCGAGGCGGTGCCGATCGCCGTCCGCACCCGCTCGGACGGGGACGGCACGGCGACGCGGGTCAACTCCGTCGCGGGGTGGCCGACGAGTTCCCAGCCCCGGCGGGCCGCCGCCTCCCGCAGCCCCGGTTCGCGCAGGCGCGAGGCGACGGTGGCCAGGCGCACGGCGGTCGTCCCCGCGGGCAGCACCGTGTCCACCGCGGCCAGCACCTCCTCGGCGCTCACCCCGGTCGACGTCCCCACGCCCACGGTGATCACGCGCGCACCGCCGGCGCCTGGGGGAGTGCGGCCAGCAGCTCGTCGGTGGTGCGCGGGAGCGCTCCGGAGGGCAGCAGGCCCAGCGCGCGCAGCCGGGCGCCGACGGTCAGCGCCCACGGCCGGTCCAGCCGGGCGCGCCCCAGGAGGGACGGATCGGCGAGGAGCTCGTCGGGGCTCCCCTGGACGACGGTCCGGTCCACCACGACGGCCACTTCGTCGGCCCACCGCAGCGCGAGGTCGACGTCGTGGGTGCTCATGACCACGGTCGAGTCGTTCGCCTGCAGCTGGTCGAGCGCGGTCAGCGTCTCGGCGACCGCGCAGGGGTCGAGGCCGGCGGTGGGCTCGTCGAGCAGCAGCACGCAGGGGCGCATCGCGACCGCGCCGGCGATCGCCACCCGCTTGCGCTCGCCGTAGGAGAGCTGGTGCGTCGGCCGGGCGGCGAGGTCCTCGACGGCCAGCAGCCGCAGCCCCTCGGCGACCCGGGCGCGCACCTCGCCCTCGGGCAGGCCGAGGTTCAACGGGCCGAACGAGACGTCCTGCGCCACCGACGCGCTGAACAGCTGGTCGTCGGGATCCTGCAGCACGAGCTGGACCTCCTGCCGGTGCGCCCGCAGGGCCCGGCGCCCGTGGGTCAGCCGGACGCCGTCGACGGTCACCTCCCCGGCCGAGGGCACCAGCGCGCCGGACAGGCAGCGCAGCAGCGTCGTCTTGCCGGAGCCGTTGGCGCCCAGCACCGCCAGCCGCCGCCCGGCCGGCACGGTGAGCGAGGCGCCGTCGAGGACCGGCCGCCCGTGCTGGTAGCCCGCGACCAGCCCGGCCGCCGCGAGGGTCCGGTGGCTCATGCCAGGACCACCGATGCGGCCACCACGGCCGCCAGCCCGGCGACCGTGGCGGCGAGGAACGCGCGGGAGGAGGGGAGCGCCTCGGGCAGCACCCGCAGGCCGGTGTCCATGCCGCGGCCGGCCAACCCCTCCTGCATCCGGTGGGCGCGGTCCCAGGAGCGGGTGAGGACGGCGGCGGCCAGCGCGCCCGAGGAGCGGTAGGACCGGCGCAGCGAGGAGTGCCCCATGCGCGCGGTCTGCGCCTCGCGGATGGTGCGCATGCTGTCGAGCAGGACGAACAGCAGCCGGTAGACCACCGCGGCGACGTCGACGACCGCGGCCGGCACCCGGGCACGGCGCAGCGCCGGCAGCAGGTCCGACATCGGCGTCGTCGTCGCCAGCAGGAGCACGGCGGCGCTGCCGGCCAGGGCGTGCCCGAGCAGCGAGCCCGCGCGGGCGGCGGCGTCGGGGGCCCAGCCGGGGCCGCCCGGCCCGATCTCCACCACGGCGGTCACCGCACCGGTGAGGACGAACGCCAGCGGCCAGCGCACCGCCCGGCCGAAGGTGCGCACCGGCACCCGGGCCGGGCCCACGGCCAGCACGACGGCGACGATCCCGACCAGGACGCTGCCCGGCCAGGCCGGGAGCACGAGCGCGGCGACGACCAGGCCGCCGCAGAGCAGGACCTTGTCGCCCGGCGCGCGCCGGCGCCAGGCGCTGGCCCACGCCGCGTCGTCGACGGCCAGACCGGTCACTGCTCGCCGGCTCCCGTGGCAGCCGCGGGGGTCGCCGTCCGTCGTCCGCGCAGCCGGCCGAGCACGTAGCCGAGCACGCCCCCGCCCAGGGCGGCCTGCAGCGCGAAGAGCCCGGACTCGACCTCGCCGGCCGGGCTGAACAGCGGGTCGAACCAGGGGGTGTAGCCCTCGGCCTCCAGCTCCTCGGTGACGGCGGCGTCGGTGCCGCCGTACTCCGAGGTCCCGCCGTCGAGCAGCAGCGGCACGGCGAAGAGCGCGACGACGGCGAGCAGGAGCAGCGCGTTGACGAGCGTGCGGCGGGTCACGCGGCACCTCCGGTGGTGGCGAGCGGAGCCGGCTTCAGCACGCCCAGCCGCTCGAGCTCCGGCCGGGCGTTGACGGTGAGGACGCGGAACAGCAGGACCCCGAGCAGCCCCTCGCCGATGGCCAGCGGGATCTGGGTGACCGCGAAGACGCCGAGGAACTTCAGCAGCGCTCCGGCGAAGCCGCTCTCGGCGTCGGGGAAGGCCAGCGCCAGCTGCAGCGAGGTGGTGACGTAGGTGGCGAGGTCGGCCAGCGCGACGGCGGCGAACACCGCGGGCAGCAGGCCGGCCCCGGCCGCGCGGGCCAGCCGGTAGGCGCCGTACCCGGCCCACGGTCCGACGACGGCGAAGGCGAACGCGTTGGCCCCGAGCGTGGTCAGCCCGCCGTGCGCGAGCAGCAGCGCCTGGAACAGCAGGACGACGGTGCCCAGCAGCGCCATCACCGGTGGCCGGAACAGGATCGCGCCGGGTCCGGTGCCGGTCGGGTGGCTGGAGCTGCCGGTGACGCTCGGCAGCTTGATGGCACTGAGCACGAAGGTGAACGCCCCGGCCGCGCCGAGCAGCATCGTGGACTCCGGGTTCTCCCGGACCTCCTTCACCACGGCCCGGGCGCCGTGCACCACGAACGGGGCGGCGGCGATGGTCCAGCCGGCCGCGTGCCCGGCCGGGAGGAAACCTTCAGCGATGTGCACGGACGTTCTCCGATCGGCGGGCGCAGGCGGTGACGAAGCGGGAGGCCAACTGCGGGGAGCCGGCCCAGTGCAGGTGCAGGTAGGAGGCGTGCACGCCGCCGGTCGCGAACCCCTCGGGGCCGGTCGCCGACCACCGCCACGCGCCGGGGGCGCCGGCCGGTGGGTCGGCGTGCGTGCGGTGGAACTCGTGACCGCGGACCCGGGTGCCGGCCGGCGCGAGCACCGAGTCGGTGACGGCGACCGCGGCCCGGTAGCCGAGGGTCAGCCGGGGCGACATCGCCGTCGCCACGTCCAGGACGCCGCACATCGGCAGGCCCTCCAGCTCGCGGCCCAGGTACAGCAGCCCGGCGCACTCGGCGGCGACCGGAGCGCCGCGGGCCGCGAGCGCCGCGACGTCGGCGCGCAACGACGCGTTGGCCGACAGCTCGGCGGCGTGCACCTCGGGGAAGCCGCCCCCGACGACCAGCCCCGCGGTGCCCGGCGGCAGGTGCTCGTCGCGCAGGGGGTCGACCACGACCACCTCGGCGCCGGCGGCCTCGAGCAGCTCGGTGTTCTCGGTGTACCCGAAGGTGAAAGCGGGGCCGCCCGCCACGGCGATGCGGGGGCGGCCGGGTGCGGGGGCGACCTCCGCGGCCGGGTCCCAGGGCACGGCGTCCAGCGGGGGAGCGGACCGCGCCAGGGCGAGCACGGCGTCCAGGTCGACGGACGCGGCCACGACCTCGCCGAGCCGGCGGACCGTCGCCAGCGCCGCGTCGGACCGCTCGGCCGCCGGGATCAGCCCGAGGTGCCGGGAGGGCGTGTGCAGCTGCTCCATGCGGCGGACAGCCCCGAGCACCGGCACCCCGGCGGCGGCCAGCGCGTCGCGCAGGATCGCCTCGTGCCGGTCGCTGCCGACCCGGTTGAGGACGACGCCGCCGAGCCGGACGCCCGGGTCGAAGGTCGCGAACCCGTGCACGAGCGCGGCCACCGACCGGGCCTGCGAGGAGGCGTCCACCACCAGCAGCACCGGCGCCCGCAGCAGCCCGGCGACGTGCGCGGTGGAGGAGAAGCCGGGTTCGACCGACGGGTGCGTGGCGCCGTCGAACAGGCCCATCACGCCCTCGATCACGGCGACGTCGGCCGGGCGCGGGTGCAGGGCGCCGCGCAGGAGGAGCGGCGCGATCCGCTCCTCGCCGACGAGCCACGGGTCGAGGTTGCGGCCCGGGCGCCCCGCCGCCAGCCCGTGGTAGCCCGGGTCGATGTAGTCGGGGCCGACCTTGTGCGGGGAGACGGTGAGCCCGCGGGCGGTGAGCGCGGCGAGAAGCCCCGTGGCCACCGACGTCTTCCCCGCGTTGCTGCTCGGTGCGGCGATCACGATCCTCGGGACCCGCCCCACCCCGGTCACCACTCGATCCCCCGCTGGCCCTTCTGGCCGGCGTCCATGGGGTGCTTGACCTTGGTCATCTCCACCACCAGGTCGGCGGCGTCGAGCAGCGCGGGGTGGGCGTCCCGGCCGGTGACCACCACGTGCTGGGTGCCGGGGCGAGCGGACAACGTCGAGACCACGTCGTCGATGTCCACCCAGCCCCACTTCATCGGGTAGGTGAACTCGTCGAGCACGTAGAAGCGGTGGGCTTCGGCGGCGAGGTCGCGCTTGATCTGCGCCCAGCCCTCCGCGGCGTCGGCGGCGTGGTCGGTCTCGGTGCCGGCGCGGCGCGACCAGCTCCAGCCGGAGCCCATCTTGTGCCAGACCACCGACCCGCCCTCGCCGGTCTGCTCGTGGAGGCGGCCCAGCGCGGTCAGCGCGTTCTCCTCGCCGACCTTCCACTTGGCGCTCTTGACGAACTGGTAGACCGCGATCGACCAGCCCTGGTTCCAGGCGCGCATCGCCATCCCGAAGGCGGCGGTGGACTTCCCCTTCATCTCGCCGGTGTGCACCACCAGCAGCGGACGGTTGCGCCGCTGCCGGGTGGTGAGCCCGTCGGCGGGGACGGTGGGAACCTGTCCCTGCGGCATCAGGCGGCCCGACGCGCGGAGCGGACGGTGGCGGCGAGCGCGTCGGCGGCCAGCTCCTCCAGGCGGAGCGTCTGCGCGCCCAGGTGGGCGCCCAGGGTGGCGGCCAGCCCCAGCCGGACGGGTCCGGACTCGCAGTCGACGACGACGCTGGCGGCGCCGGACGCCGCGAGGCGACCGGCCGCCGCGTGGGCCTCGGCCAGCGGGGCGCCGCCCCGCCGGCCGGTGGCCCGCCCGTCGGTGACGACGACGAGCAGCGGGCGGCGCCGCGGGTCGCGGATCCGCTCCACGCGCAGCACCTCGGAGGCGCGCAGCAGCCCCTCGGCCAGCGGTGTGCGCCCGCCGGTGGGCAGCGCGGTCAGCCGGGCGGCAGCCGCCTCCACCGACCAGGTGGGCGGCAGCGCGACCTCCGCCGCGGAGCCGCGGAAGGTGACCAGGCCGACCTTGTCGCGGCGCTGGTAGGCGTCCAGGAGCAGGGACAGGACCGCGCCCTTCACCGCGCCCATCCGGGCACGGGAGCCCATCGAGCCGCTGGCGTCGACGACGAAGAGGACGAGGTTGCCCTCCCGGCCCTCGACGGTGGCCTGGCGCAGGTCCTCGCGGGCGAGCCGCAGGCCGGGACCGGTGCGGCCGCGCGCCCGTTGGTGCGGCGCGGCGGCGAGCACGGTGGACGCCAGGTGCAGCTTGGTGACGGTGCCGCTCGGGCGGGTGGAGCCGACGACCCGGCCGCGCTCGGCTCGGGCCCGCGACCGGCGGCCGGCCGCGCCCGCGCCGATGCCCGGCACCTCCAGGCGGCGGGCACGGAACGGGTCGGAGGGCGCGACCGCGGCCCTGTCCCCGGCCGGGGCCGCGTCGGTCCGTCCGCCGCCCTCGCCCTGCGGCGCCGTCGTCGGCCCCTCCGCCCCTCCAGGGCCATTGTCGCCACTTCGGCCCTCGGGAGCCGGGCCGTCGGGGGCGCCGGACGGCGGCGGAGGGGAGCCACCGCCGTCGTCGGGGCCATTGTCGCCACTTCGGCCCGGAAAGGGGCCGTCGTCGTCGGGGCCCTGGTCGTCGGGGCCGCCGTCGTCGGGACGGCTGTCGGACAGCGCCTGTTCCAGCGTCTCCTCGTCGAGCCCCGGGGCGTCGAACGGGTTGCGCCGGCGGCGGTGCGGGAGTGCCAGCCGGGCGGCCACCCGGACGTCGTCCTCGGTCACCTCGTCGCGGCCGCACCAGGCGGCGTGTGCGATCGCCGCGCGGGCGGTGACCAGGTCGGCGCGCAGGCCGTCCACGTCGAAGGCGGCGCACACCGCGGTGACCTGCTGCAGCGCGGCGTCGGAGAGGACGACGTGCGGCAGCTGGGTGCGGGCGGCGGCGATCCGCTCGGCCAGGCCGGTCTCCTGCGCCGACCACGCGGCGGCGAACCCGGCCGGGTCGGCGTCGGAGGCGAACCGCCGGCGCACCACCTCGGCGCGCTCGGCCGGGTCGCGCGGCGCGGCGACCTCGACGGTGAGCCCGAACCGGTCGAGCAGCTGCGGGCGCAGCTCGCCCTCCTCCGGGTTCATCGTCCCGACCAGCAGGAAGCGGGCGGCGTGCCGGACCGAGATCCCCTCGCGCTCGACGTAGGCGGTGCCCATGGCGGCGGCGTCCAGCAGCAGGTCGACCAGGTGGTCGTGCAGCAGGTTGACCTCGTCGACGTAGAGCACGCCCCGGTGGGCCGCGGCCAGCAGGCCCGGCTCGAACGCCTTCACGCCCTCGGTGAGCGCGCGCTCGAGGTCCAGGGAGCCGACGACGCGGTCCTCCGACGCGCCGACGGGCAGCTCGACCAGCCGGGCCGGGCGGACCGGGCCGCTCGCGGTGGGCTCGTGCGGGCCGTCGGGGCAGCCGGGGTCGGGCGCATCGGGGTCGCAGGCGAAGCGGCACCCGGGGACGACGGCGACCGGCGGCAGCACCGCGGCCAGCGCGCGGACCGTCGTCGACTTCGCCGTGCCCTTCTCGCCGCGCACCAGCACGCCGCCGACGGCGGGGGAGACGGCGTTGAGCAGCAGGGCCAGCCGCATGTCGTCCATGCCGACGACGGCGCTGAAGGGGTAGGTCATGCGTGAAAACGGCGCACGGAACACGCGTCCTCTCCCCGGGTGTCCACGCCCGGAGGTGGCAGGAGCGCGACGGCGGGAGTTCCTGACTCACCGACCCGAGGGCCGGCTCACAGTGGCGGGACCGCGCCGGAATCTCACCGGGCTTCCTCCACTGCCGTCGCGTGTGGCGGCGTCATCAGACCACAGCCGGTCGGGGCGCCGACAGACCCCCGGGTCAGCGGGCCGCCGACCCCGGGGGGAGCAGGGGCAACCCGCCCGGCGGGCCGCTCTCGATCAGCCGCCACAGCGCATCGGTGTCGGCGTGCTCGGCGATCAGGTCGCCGAGCCGGTCCAGCCTGGCCTCCCGGACACCGGCGAAGTCGGTGTCCGGGGCGGCGACGAACCGCCGTCCGGTGGTCTCGGCCACCTCGGCGAGGAAGGCCCGCCGGAACCCGTCGTTCTCCAGGGCGCCGTGCCAGGTGGTGCCCCGCACCGACCCGGCGCGGGCGCCGTCCAGGAACGGCTCGGCGGAGTCGTCGACGGTGACCACGCCGTGGTGGATCTCGTAGCCGCGGACCGGCCGGCCCAGCGCCGCGCCGGTGGGACGGCCCAGGGTCTTCTCGCGGGCGAACGTCACGTCGGCGGGCAGCAGCCCCAGCCCGGGGACGGTCCCGGCCCGCGACTCGACGTCGTCGGTGATGGTGCGGGCCAGCATCTGGTGCCCGCCGCAGATCCCGAGGACCGGACCACCTGCCGCTGCGTGCCGGTGCACCCCCTCGGCCAGGCCCGTCCGCCGCAGCCAGGCGAGGTCGGCGACCGTCGACCGGGTGCCCGGGAGCACGACGAGGTCGGCGTCGGCCAGTTCCTCTGGCCGGGTGACGTACCGGACGAGGACCCCGGGCTCGGCGGCCAGCGCGTCGAGGTCGGTGAAGTTCGACAGCCGCGGCAGCCGGGCGACCGCGACGCGGAGCACGTCCTCGCCGTGCGGTGGGGCCGACAGGGTGGCCGTGGTCGGCAGGCCGAGGGAGTCCTCGACGTCGAGCTCGAGACCGCCCAGCCAGGGCAGCACGCCGAGCGTCGGACGGCCGGTGAGGCGCTGGAGCTCGACGAGCCCCGGCTCGAGCAGGCGGACGTCCCCGCGGAACTTGTTGACCAGGAACGCCGCGACCAGGCGCTGGTCGGCCGGCGGCATCAGCGCGACGGTGCCGTAGAGGGCCGGGAAGAGCCCACCGCGGTCGATGTCGCCGACGACCAGCACGGGCAGCTCCGCCGCCGTCGCCAGGCCCATGTTGGCGATGTCGTCGGCGCGCAGGTTGATCTCGGTGGGGGAGCCGGCGCCCTCGCAGACGACCACGTCGAACCGGGCGCGCAGGTCGGCCAGGCTGCTGAGGACCTGCTCCAGCAGCGCGGCCTTCATCGGCCGGTAGGACAGCGCGGTCACGTCGGCGATCGCCCGGCCGAGGACGACGACCTGGCTGGAGTCGTCCCCGCCCGGCTTGAGCAGCACCGGGTTCATCGCCGCCTCGGGCTCCACCCGCGCGGCGGCCGCCTGCATGACCTGCGCGCGGCCGATCTCGGCGCCGTCCAGGGTGACCATCGAGTTGTTGCTCATGTTCTGCGCCTTGAACGGTGCCACCGAGACGCCCTGGCGCACCAGCCAGCGGCAGATGCCGGCGGTGACGACCGACTTGCCGGCGTCCGACGTCGTGCCGGCGACCAGCAGGGCGCCGCTCATCGGCAGGTCGTCATCGGGAGGTCCACCCGCTCATCGTGTCAACCGGCCGGCGAGGGCAGGTGCCTAGGATCGCCCGTCGTGCGTGCCGACGAGCGGGAGACGACCGCGCAGGTGACCGTCGTGGGCATCGGCGCCGACGGGTGGGACGGGCTGTCGCCGGCGGCACAGCGGGCCGTCGGGCAGGCCGACGTGCTGCGCGGCAGCGACCGCCAGCTCGGGCTCGTGCCCGACGACGTGCCCGCCGAGCGGGTGCCGTGGCCCTCGCCGATGGGACCGGCGCTGGCGACCCTGCCCGCCGCCCACGCCGGCCGCCGGATCGTGGTCCTGGCCAGCGGGGACCCGATGCTGTCCGGCGTCGGCACGTCCCTGGTGCGACTGCACGGCGCGGGCGCGGTGCACGTCCTCCCGCACCCCTCCTCGGTCAGCCTCGCCTGCGCCCGGCTGGGCTGGGCGGTCGAGGAGACCGCCGTGGTCACCGTTGTCGGCCGCGCGCTGGAACTGGTCACCCCGCACGTGACGCCCGGGCGGCGGCTGGTCGTGCTCGGCTCCGACGGCGGCACCCCGGCGCAGGTCGCCGCGCTGTGCGCGCGGCTCGGCTACGGCGCCAGCCGGATCAGCGCCCTCGCCCAGCTCGGCGGGCCCGTGGAGCGGGTGCTGACCGGTTCGGCCGCCGGCTGGCCGCACGGGGTGGTCGACCCGCTGGTCGTCACCGCGGTGCAGGTCCTCGCCGATCCGGGCACGGTGCCGCTGCCCACCGTTCCCGGCCTGCCCGACGCCGCCTTCGAGGACGACGGCCAGCTGACCAAGCGCGAGGTCCGCGCCGTGACGCTGGCCCACCTCGGCCCGCTGCCCGGGCAGCTGCTGTGGGACGTGGGCGCCGGCGCCGGGTCGATCGGCATCGAGTGGATGCGTGCCCACCCCTCCTGCCGCGCCGTCGCGGTCGAGTCGCACCCGGAACGGGCCGCGCGGATCGCGCGGAACGCCGCGCAGCTGGGGGTGCCCGGCCTGCAGGTGGTCGAGGGACGGGCGCCCGACGCGCTCGCCGGGCTGCCGGCCCCGGACGCCGCCTTCGTGGGTGGCGGGGCGACGACGCCGGAGCTGCTGGAGACCTGCTGGGCGGCCCTTCCGGCCGGTGGGCGGCTCGTGGCCAACGCGGTGACCGTCGAGAGCGAGGCGGTGCTCGCCGGCTGGTTCGCCCGCGTCGGCGGCGAGCTGGTCCGGATCGGCGTGGACCGTGCCCGGCCGGTCGGCTCGTTCACCGGCTGGCGGCCGGCGATGCCGGTGACGATCTTCTCCGTGGTTCGGTAGCGCCATGACCGTGCACTTCATCGGGGCCGGCCCGGGCGCCGCGGACCTGGTCACCGTCCGGGCCGCCCGCCTCATCGCCACCGCCCCGGTCTGCCTGTACGCCGGTGCGCTGGTGCCGCGTGAGCTGCTGGACACCGCGCCCGCGGACGCGCGGTTGGTGGACACCGCCGACCTCGACCTGGACCAGATCACCGCGGAGCTCGTCGGTGCCTCCGAGGCCGGTCTCGACGTCGCCCGGCTGCACTCCGGCGACCCGTCGGTCTACAGCGCGATGGCCGAGCAGATGCGCCGTCTCGACGCGCACGGCGTGCCCTACGAGGTCGTGCCCGGGGTGCCGGCGTTCGCGGCGGCCGCGGCGTCGCTCAAGCGGGAGCTGACCGTGCCGGGGGTGGGCCAGACCGTGATCCTCACCCGCACCTCGGCCCGCTCGACGCCGATGCCCGACGGCGAGGACCTCGCCACGCTGGGGGCCTCCCGCGCCACGCTGGTGCTGCACCTGGCCGTGCAGCGGATCACCGAGCTCGTGCCCGAGCTCGTCCCGCACTACGGCGCCGACTGCCCGGTGGCCGTGGTCGCCCGCGCCAGCCGGGACGACGAGCTGATCCTCCGCGGCACCCTCGCCGACATCGCGGCGCAGGTCGAGGCGGCCGGGGTGAAGCGGACGGCGGTGGTGATCGTCGGGGCCGTGCTCACCGCCGGGGAGTTCCCCGACAGCCACCTCTACTCGACGACGCGATGCCGCTAGGCCCGACCGACCACCGTCCCGCCGCGGTCGATCACCACGACGTCGACCTCGACGGGGGCGCCGCGCAGCACCCCGAGCGCGGTGGTGCGGGCGCCCGCGGCCACGAGGTCGCCCAGCGGCAGCCCGGCGGCCGAGCACTGCTGCAGCGCGTCGAGCGCGGTGTTGGCGGCGCGGACACCGTCCACCAGCGCCGGTGCGCCGCCCGCGTCACGCACCATCGTCGCCAGCGACTCGGTCGACACCTGGGACCGACCCGAGTGCAGGTCGAGGTGACCGTCGGCGAGTTTGGCCAGCTTGCCGATGCCGCCGGCGACGGTCAGCCGGGGGACCGGGTGCCGGCGCAGGTACTTGAGCACCGCGCCGGCGAAGTCGCCCATGTCCAGGAGCGCGTCCTCCGGCAGGCCGTGCAGCTCGGTGACCACCCGCTCGCTGGTCGAGCCGGTGCACCCGGCCACGTGCTGGTGCCCGGCGGCCCGGGCGACGTCGATGCCGCGGCGGATCGAGTCGATCCACGACGAACACGAGTACGGGACGACGACGCCGGTCGTGCCCAGGATCGACAGCCCGCCGAGGATGCCCAGCCGCGGGTTCCAGGTCTTCCGGGCCAGCTCCTCGCCGTGCTCGACGGAGATCTCGACGACGACGTCGCCGGTGCCCCCGTGCCGGGCGGCGACTGCGGCGACGTGCTCGCGCATGAACTGCCGGGGCATGGGGTTGATCGCCGGCTCCCCGACCGCCAGGGGCAGCCCGGGCTTGGTCACCGTGCCGACGCCCTCCCCGGCGCGGAAGGTGACCCCGGTGCCCGGCTCCCCGGCGGTGACCCGGGCCGAGACGAGGGCGCCGTGGGTGACGTCGGGGTCGTCCCCGGCGTCCTTGACGACGCCGACCGTGGCCGCGCCGTCGGCGAGCAGCTCCTTCGCCAGCGCGAACGACGGGTGCAAGCCGCGAGGCAGGTCGATGCGCACCGGGTCGGGAAACTCGCCGGTGAGCAGCGCGGTGTAGGCCGCGGTGGTGGCCGCGGTCGCGCAGGCGCCCGTCGTCCACCCGTAGCGCAGCCCCGTGGCGCCGTCCCGACTCACGGGACCAGCATGCCTGGGCGCCGCGGGTGACCGGCCGGGTGCTCGTCCTGGGCGGCACGGGGGAGGCGCGACGGCTGGCCACCGCCCTGGTGGCCGACGGGGTCGACGTGCTCAGCTCGCTGGCCGGTCGGGTCGCCGATCCGCTGCTGCCGCCCGGCGAGGTGCGCATCGGTGGCTTCGGCGGGGCCGCCGGTCTGGCGGCCTGGTTGCGGGCGCACCCCGTGGACGCGGTCGTGGACGCCACGCACCCGTTCGCCACCGCGATGACCGCGTCGGCCGCCGCGGCCGCCGACGTCACCGGCGTTCCGCTGCTGCGGCTGCAGCGGCCGGGGTGGTCCGCGCAGCCGGGCGACGACTGGCGCTGGGTCGACTCGCCGGAGGAGGCGGCCGAGGCGGTGCGGGGGTTCGGCTGCGTCTTCCTCACCACGGGCCGGCAGGGGCTGGCCGCCTTCGCCGGGCTGACGGCGCACTGCCTGGTGCGGGCCGTCGACCCGCCGGAGCCACCCTTGCCGGCACGCACCAGCGTCGTCCTCCGGCGCGGCCCGTTCGGCGTCGACGAGGAGCTGGCGCTGCTCCGCGAGCACGCCGTGGAGGTCGTCGTCACCAAGGACAGCGGCGGGTCCATGACGGAGGCCAAGCTCGCCGCCGCCCGCACGCTCGGGCTGCCGGTCGTGCTGGTCCGGCGTCCACCGCTGCCGCCCGGTCTGCCGACGGTCGCGACCGTCGACGAGGCGCTGACCTGGCTGCGCGGTCAGCCGGGATAGGTGCGCGACGTCCAGACCAGCCCGGACGGGCCCACCCGCGTCTGCGAGGACCCGACGATCAGCAGGCAGCGCATGTCGACGGTCGCGGGGTCCAGGTCGCCGAGCGTGGTGACGGTGAGCTGCTCCTCGGGGCCGCCGACGTCCCGGCCGACGACCACCACGGTGTCGGCCGAGCGGGTCTCGAGCAGCGCCTGCTGCGCCTCGCCGAGCTGGTGCGGACGGTGCTTGGACCGCGGGTTGTAGAGGGCGATCACCAGGTCGGCGGCCGCCGCGTGCCGCAGCCGGTCGACGACGACGTGCCACGGCTTGAGGACGTCGGACAGCGACAGGACGCAGAAGTCGTGCCCGAGCGGCGCGCCGACCTTCGAGGCCACCGCCTGGGCCGCGGTGAGCCCGGGCACGATGCGCACCGGCACGCCCGCGAACTCCGGCCGGCCGGCCACCTCCAGCACCGCGGCCGCCATGGCGAACACCCCCGGGTCCCCGCTGGACACCACCGCCACCCGCCGCCCGGAGCGGGCCAGCTCGAGCGCGTGGGCGGCCCGCTCGGCCTCCACCCGGTTGTCGGTGGGGAACCGCTCCTGCCGCGGGTTGGCGGGCACGCGGTCCAGGTAGGGGCCGTAGCCGATGAGCACCTCGGCGGAGACCAGTGCGTCCGCGGCCTCCGGCGTCGTCCAGTGGCGCGCGCCGGGCCCGAGGCCGACCACGACGACCTCGCCGGTGGGCTCGTCGTCGTCGCCCGGCCGGTCCGCGGCGGGCAGCTCGTCGGTCAGCAGGCTCGGCAGCAGCGCGAGGGAGAAGTACGGGACGGTCGCCGGGTCCACCTCGGCGAGGGGCAGGGTCCGCTGGCGGTCGGTGCTCGCGCGCTCGACGTAGAGGGCGCGGTCCAGGACGCCCGCGCGGTCGAAGGCCTCGCGGACCTCCGGGAACGTACGGCCCAGCTTCATCACCGCGGCCGAGTCCGTCGTCGACAGCCACTCGGTGAGCTCGTCGGCGCCGAGCGTGCCCGGCAGGACGGTGAGCACCTCGTCACGCTCCACCAGCGGCCGGCCGACCGCTGCCGCCGCGCCGCTGACGCTGGTCACGCCGGCCACGACCTCGGTCGGGTACCGGTGCGCCAGCCGTTTGTGCATGTGCATGTACGAGCCGTAGAAGAACGGGTCGCCCTCGGCCAGCACGACGACGTCGCGACCGGCGTCCAGGTGGGCTGCCAGCCGCGCGGCCGCGGCCTCGTAGAACTCGTCGATGGCGCCCTGGTAGCCGCCGGGGTGGTCGGTGGTCTCGGTGGTCACCGGGTAGACCAGCAGCTCCTCGACCTGCCCCTCGCGCAGGTAGGGCTCGGCGATCCCGCGGGCCACCGACCGGCCGTGCCGGGCGGCGTGGAAGGCGACGACGTCGGCCGCGCCGATCAGCCGGGCGGCCTTGACGGTGACCAGTTCGGGGTCGCCGGGGCCGAGCCCGACCCCGTAGAGGCGCCCGGTCGTTCGCTGCTCGGCGCTCATTCGACGTCGCTCGCGATCGCGTTCACGGCCGCTGCGGTGATCGCGCTGCCGCCGCGCCGGCCGCGGACGACCAGAAAGTCGAGGTCGCTGGCGGCCAGGGCGTCCTTGGACTCGGCCGCGCCGATGAAGCCGACCGGGATGCCGAGGACGGCGGCGGGGCGGGGGCCACCGGCGGCGACCATCTCCAGCAGGTGGAACAGCGCAGTCGGTGCGTTGCCGATCGCGACGACCGCGCCGTCGAGCCGGTCGCGCCAGAGCTCGAGCGCGGCGGCGGTGCGGGTGGTGCCCAGGTCGGCGGCGAGCGCGGGGGTGCGCGGGTCGTTCAGCGTGCAGACCACGTCGTTGTCCTTCGGCAGCCGGCGCCGGGTCACGCCGGAGGCGACCATCTGGACGTCGCAGAGCACGGGTGCGCCGGCGTCGAGGGCGGCCCGGGCGCGCTCGACCACGGCGGGGGAGTACGCCACGTCCTCGACCAGGTCGACCTGCCCGCAGGCGTGGATCATGCGCACCGCGACCCGGGCGACGTCCTCGGGCATGCCGCCCAGATCGGCCTCGGCGCGGATCGTGGCGAACGACTGCCGGTAGATCTCGGCGCCGTCCTTCTCGTACTCGTACATGCGCTGCGGGGTCTCCATCGCACTCGGTGCCGGCGCGGTCGAGCGCCGTGCGGGGGCGAGGCTACGTCCCGGCTCCCGGGCACCCGACGACGACCGGCCCCGGCCGGCGGGCAGTCAGGCGCCGACGAGGAGCGGTTCGGGCAGGAGGATCTCGGTGCCGTCGGGGCGCCAGGTGCGCCATCGGCCGTCGGGTTGTCGCTCGACCCGGAAACCGTGGTGCACCCTGGTGTGGTGCCGTTCGCAGAGCAGTGCTGAGTTCTCCAGCGACGTCTCTCCACCGTCGATCCAGTGCAGCAGGTGGTGGACGTCGCACCAGTGGCTGGGGGCGTCACAGCCGGCGAACACGCAGTGCTCGTCCCGGACCTCGACCGCGCGGCGCAGGTGCGGCGGGAAGAGCCGCTTGCTGCGGCCCAGGTCCAGCGGCTGACCTTCGGGACCGATGACGATGCGGGTGACGTTGCCGCCGCAGGCCAGCCAGCGGGCCTTCGCCGCGGAGATGACCCCGCCGAACCCGGTCCGCCCCGCACCTGCGCCCCCGGTCGAGGTGTCCATCAGGTCATCGAGGTCGATGGTCACCACCACGTGCGGCTTGTGCCCGCGCAGGGTGGGCAGGTCGCCGGAGGCCAGGGCGTTGTCGCAGAGCTGGACGAAGGCGTCGGCCTGCTGCTGGGCGCGCGTGCGCATGTCGCCGGCCGGGCGGGAGGCCTGCACGATCGACTCGACCGCCGCCAGCAGCTTCTCCCCGCCGACCGGGTCGAGCACGAACCGGCCGGTGACCAGGCCGTTGCTGTCCCGGGCGGTGACGAGGCTGCGGGACTCGGTGGGGTCCGGCTCGGTGCCGTCGGGGTCCAGCCGCGCCAGGTAGTGCCCGACCACCTGGCGCAGCTCGGCGTGCGGGCGGGTGGCCGCCACCTCGGCCAGTGCGGCGTCGACCGCGGCGACGTCCACGCCCTGAGCTCCGGCGCGGGCCAGGTTCTCCGCCGACGCGACCGGCGCGATGACGTCCACCGCCTCGGCGGTCACCGCTCCGGCCGCCGATGCGACGGCGAGGGCCGGCAACTGCTCCAGCGCCCGCCCGTTGCGGACGAGCCGGCTCGCCTTCCCCTGCGACAACCGGTGGTGTCCGCGCAGCCAGGAAGCCATCGACGCCTTGCCGTCGTGCTCGGCGGCCTGCGTCAGCTCGCCTTCCCGCACCGTGCGCGCCACCTCGGCCGACAGCCGGTTCCCGGCAACGAGCAACGGCCTCAGTCGCTCCAGGACAGCCGGCCCGAACAGCGGCTTCAGGTCCTGTGCGGCGAGCGTGTCGAGAGCACCCGTGAGGCACTGCACCGGGGTCTCGCAGCCACTCGAACACATGTACGAATTCTACCGTGCGAAGCTGTCGTCCACCACGGATATCCGCAGGTCAGGGCTGCTTTCCACAGATCTCGGGCGCCCCTTGACGACACCGGCTCCGGCCGGGCCCGACGTCGTCGGCACGCTGCACGGGCGACCGCTCAGCCGACCCGGTACCCGTTCCCCGTCGCGACGACGTCCACGACGTCCCCCTGCGGCCGCCCGCACCGCCGGGCGCAGCCGACCCAGTGCTGGCGGCCCCCTCCGGCGGGCAGCGTGCCGGCCGCCACGGCGGCGGTGACGTCGGCCCGCACATCGGCCAGGGACTTCGCGCAGCCCGGTCGTCCGGCGCAGGCGGTCACCCGCGCCCAGGGGCTGCCGGGGTCCAGGACGAGACCGGCAGCGGTCAGCTCCGGGGCGGCTCCCGCGCCGGGCAGGTCCGGCAGCACGACGCTCCGCCACGGGGTCAGCTGCACCTCGCCGGTCGCGGTGCCCGCGAGCACCTCCGCCTGCGCGGCGGTGAGCCGGCCGAGCGGGACGACGGCGACCAGGGCGGTGCGGCCGTCGTCCTGGACGACGCGGCCCACCGGCCCGGTGCCCGGTGCGGCCGGGACGTCGACAGCCGGCGAGCGGTCGCCCCCCAGGCGTGTCGCGATGCGGTCCGGCCCCTCGACCAGCTCGGCGACCCGCCAGGCCGTGCCGCCCTGCTGCGCGCGGACGTCGAGGAAGGAGCGGGTCGCGGCCAGCGCCAGCGCCACCGCGCCGTCCGGCCCGGTGCGCAGCCCGGTGTCGGCCCCGGCCAGCAGCAGCGCCACGGTTCGCGTGTCGAGGGCCAGCAGCCCGACGTCGGCCCTCAGCCCGGCGACGTCGCCGCGCCCGTCGTCGAAGGCGGCGAGGAACCGCCCGGGCAGGTCGGCCAGCCGCGGATCGGCGCAGAGGCCCGCGTCGAAGGCCGGCACCCAGGGCCGCACGTCGAGCAGCCCGCCGGCCCGACCGCTCAGCACGCTGGCCAGGAGGTTGCGCGCGGTCTCGTGGGTGGCGCTGGGCAGCAGGCCGGCCTCGGACAGCCGCGCGCCGAGCTCCGGCTCGGACCCCGCCCGCAGGCCGCGCAGCTGCACGTTCCCCCGGCTGGTCAGCTCCAGCGCGCCGTCGCCGAGGTCCCGCGCGGCGGCGGCGAGCACCCGCAGCTGGGCATGGGTCAGCACGCCCCCGGGCACCCGGACGCGGGCCAGCGCGCCGTCGGCGGCGGCATGCGTCTGCAGGGCGCCGGGGCAGGCGTCCGCGCGGACGCGGATCGGGAGGGCGTCGGTCATGGCGCTGGCGAGGCTACGTCGGCCGGCCGGAGGGACGTCCGTCGCGGGGCGGGGCCGGGCGCCGGGTACGGTCCCGGCATCACGGCAGTCAGCGAGGAAGTCGGTGCAACTCCGACGCGGTCCCGCCACTGTGAGCCCGGCTCTGCACATTCAGGAGCGTGGGTGAGCCAGACACTCCGGCTGCCGTGCCCGACGACCCGGGGCGCGGACCCCGAGTGAGGAACGCGCCGTGAGCGACCCCGTCTTCACCCTGCTGTCCACCAGCGACACCGACCTGCTCTCCGCGCGCGCCAGCGCGGCGGACTGGCGGCTGGGCAACCCGTCCCGGCTCGACGAGGCCGGCATCGCCGCACTGGTCGAGGGCAGCGCGGTCGTCGTGGTCCGCATCCTGGGTGTGCGACGGCAGTACGAGGAGATGCTCGCGCCGCTGCTGGCCGGCCCGGCCCCGGTGGTCGTGCAGGGCGGGGAGCAGATCCCCGACGCCGAGCTCATGGAGCTCTCCACCGTGCCGATGGGCGTGGCCACCGAGGCGCACGGCTACCTGGCCCAGGGCGGGCCGGACAACCTCGTGCAGCTGCAGCGGTTCCTCTCCGACACGGTGCTGCTCACCGGCGAGGGCTTCGAGCCGCCGTCGGTGGCTCCCGACTGGGGCGTGCTCGAGCGGGACAGCTCGGGCGACGGCCCGACGGTCGCCGTCCTCTACTACCGGGCCCACCACCTCTCCGGGAACACCGGTTTCGTCGAGGACCTCTGCCGCGCGATCGAGGACGCCGGCGGCACCGCGCTGCCGGTGTTCACCGCCTCGCTCCGGTCGGTCGACGCCGGGCTGCTGGAGACGCTGCGCGGCGCCGACGCGATGGTCGTGACAGTGCTCGCCGCCGGCGGCTCGCGCCCGGCGACGGCCTCGGCCGGCGGCGACGACGGCGCCTGGGACGTGGGCGAGCTGGCCGCCCTGGACGTCCCGGTGATCCAGGGGCTCTGCCTCACCCGGTCGCGGGCCGAGTGGGCGGCCGACGACGACGGACTCTCGCCGCTGGACGTCGGCAACCAGGTCGCGATCCCGGAGTTCGACGGCCGGCTGATCAGCGTGCCGTTCTCGTTCAAGGAGACCGACGCCGACGGCCTCACCCAGTACGTCGCCGACCCCGAGCGGGCCGCCCGCGTGGCCGGCACCGCCGTCGCGCACGCCCGGCTGCGGCACACCGCGCCCGCCGAGCGCCGCATCGTCGTGATGCTGAGCGCCTACCCGACCAAGCACGCCCGGATCGGCAACGCCGTCGGTCTCGACACCCCGGCGTCCGTCGTCCGGCTGCTGGCCGCCATGCAGGGCCAGGGCTACGACATCGGCTCGTTCGACGGTCCCGACGCGCTGCCCGGCGTGGCCGACCTCGACGGCGACGCGCTGGTGCACGCCCTCATCGCCGCGGGCGGGCAGGACGCCGACTGGCTCACCGAGGAGCAGCTGTCCGGTAACCCGGTGCGCATCCCGGCCGCCGAGTACCGCCGGCACTTCGACAGCCTCCCGGCCGACCTCCGCGAGGCCATGGTCGAGCACTGGGGCGAGGCGCCCGGGTCGCTGTTCGTGGACGGTTCCGGCCCGGATCAGGCGATCGTCTTCGCCGCACTCCGCGCCGGCAACGTCGTCGTGATGGTCCAGCCGCCGCGCGGCTTCGGGGAGAACCCCATCGCGATCTACCACGACCCCGACCTGCCGCCGTCGCACCACTACCTGGCCGCCTACTGGTGGCTGCGCGAGGTGTTCGGCGCGCACGCGCTGGTCCACGTCGGCAAGCACGGCAACCTGGAGTGGTTGCCCGGCAAGAACGTGGGCCTGTCGGCCTCCTGCGGGCCGGACGCGGCGCTGGGCGACCTGCCGCTGGTCTACCCGTTCCTGGTCAACGACCCGGGGGAGGGCAGCCAGGCCAAGCGCCGCGCGCACGCCACCCTGGTCGACCACATGGTCCCGCCGATGGCCCGGGCCGACTCCTACGGCGACATCGCCCGGCTGGAGCAGCTGCTCGACGAGCACGCCAACGTCGCGGCGATGGACCCGGCCAAGCTGCCGGCCGTCCGGGCCCAGATCTGGACGCTGCTCCAGGCCGCCAAGCTCGACCACGACCTGGGGCTCAACGAGCGCCCGGAGGACGACCACTTCGACGAGATGATCCTGCACGTCGACGGGTGGCTCTGCGAGATCAAGGACTCCCAGATCCGCGACGGCCTGCACGTCCTGGGCACGCCGCCGTCGGGGCAGAACCGGGTGGACCTGGTGCTGGCGATGCTGCGCGCCCGGCAGATATGGGGCGGGTCGGTGGCGCTGCCCGGCCTCCGCGAGGCGCTCGGGCTGACCGAGGACGGCACCGCCGGGCTGCACGCCACCGACGCCGTCGAGGCGCAGGCGGCGGCGCTCGTCGGCGGCATGGAGGAGCGCGGCTGGACCGCCGAGGCGGTGGACGTCGTGGTGCGCGAGGTCCTCGGCCGCGACGACGACGCCGTGGCCGCCGTGCTCCGGTTCGCCGTCGACGAGGTGGTGCCCCGGCTGGAGCGCACCACCGACGAGCTGGACGCCACCCTGCACGCCCTCGAGGGCGGGTACGTGCCGGCCGGCCCGTCCGGGTCGCCGCTGCGCGGACTGGTCAACGTGCTGCCGACCGGCCGGAACTTCTACTCCGTCGACCCGCGCGCCGTGCCGTCGCGGCTGGCGTGGGAGACCGGGCAGGCGCTGGCCGAGTCGCTCGTCGAGCGCTACCGCACCGACACCGGCGAGTACCCGCGCTCGGTGGGGCTCTCGGTCTGGGGCACGTCGGCGATGCGCACGTCCGGCGACGACGTCGCCGAGGTGCTCGCGCTGCTCGGCGTCCGCCCGGTCTGGGACGACGCCTCTCGGCGAGTGACGGGGCTCGAACCCGTTCCCCTCGATGAGCTGGGCCGGCCGCGGATCGACGTCACCGTCCGGATCAGCGGGTTCTTCCGCGACGCCTTCCCGCACGTGGTCACCATGCTGGACGACGCCGTCACCCTGGCCGCCTCCCTCGACGAGCCGGACGACGTCAACTTCGTGAAGGCGCACGTGGACGCCGACGTCGCCACCCACGGCGACCGGCGGCGGGCCACCACCCGGGTCTTCGGCTCCAAGCCGGGCGCCTACGGGGCCGGTCTGCTGTCGCTGATCGACAGCCGCAACTGGCGGGGGGACGCCGACCTCGCCGAGGTCTACGCCGTCTGGGGCGGCTATGCCTACGGCCGCGACCTCGACGGCGTGCAGGCCCGGCCGGACATGGAGGCCGCCTACAAGCGGATCGCCGTCGCGGCCAAGAACGTGGACACCCGCGAGCACGACATCGCCGACTCCGACGACTACTTCCAGTACCACGGCGGCATGGTGGCGACGGTCCGCGCGCTCACCGGGACGGCTCCCGCCGCCTACGTCGGTGACTCGACGCGGCCGGAGCAGGTGCGCACCCGCTCGCTGGTGGAGGAGACCTCCCGGGTGTTCCGCGCCCGGGTGGTGAACCCGAAGTGGCTGGCGGCGATGCGCCGGCACGGCTACAAGGGCGCCTTCGAGCTGGCCGCGACCGTCGACTACCTGTTCGGCTACGACGCCACCACCGGCGTGGTCGCCGACTGGATGTACGAGAAGCTGGCGCAGACCTACGTGCTGGACCCGGAGAACCGCGAGTTCCTGGAGACGTCGAACCCGTGGGCGCTGCACGGCATCGCCGAGCGGTTGCTCGAGGCCGTCGACCGGAAGATGTGGGCCGAGCCGGACCCGGCGCTGCTCGCCGAGCTGCAGCAGGCCTACCTCGACACCGAGGGCGACCTCGAAGGCGGGGAGACGCCGGCCCAGCAGGCGGCGGCCACCTGAGCGCTGTGCGCCGGCGGCGCCTTCCGGGACCCGGAACGCGCCGCCCGCGCACATCGTCGGCAGACCCCGTGAGCGACGAGCCGCCCGTCGGGACGTCCGCGCTCGCTGCCCGGGGCCCCGGGCTCAGGTGGGCAACAACGTGGTGAACGAGGCGCCGCCGTCGGTTGACTCCAGCAGGCCGTCGTCGGTCACCACGAGGATGCGCAGGTCGCCGTCGGCGGTGGTCGCGGCCACGGCTTCCGGCGCCGCGTCCAGCTGCCCCCGCTGGACCCAGCTGACCGCGGCATCGGTGCTGGTCCACACCGACCCGTCCGGCGTGATGCCGACCGCGGCCGTGCCGTCGCCGGACCAGGTCACCACCTGCAGCAGCGGAGCGCCGTCCACCGGCGCCCACGTCGTTCCGGCGTCCGTGGAGCGCAGCAGCCCCGCTCCGGTGGTGGCCAGCACCGGGCCATCGAGCGCGGCGCTGAGGGTGTGCGGCTCGGCCGGGGTCTCCAGCGGTTCCCAGCCACTGCCGTCGGCGGTGCGGCGCAGCGACCCGTCGTAGCCCAGCGCCCCGCCGCCGGGCAGGGCGGTGAGGGCGTGGAAGTCCGACTCGCCGGCCCGCGACAGCGGCGTCCAGCTCTTCCCGCCGTCGGTGCTCTCGATGAGCCCGACCGGGTTGGGCAGGTCGGTGCGCAGCCCGGGGTGCCCCGACGCCAGGTAGTGGTGGGGCCCGGCGACGGTGAACCCCATGAGATCGATGACCGGGCCGACGGCTGCCGGCCGGCCGTCGTCGCCGATGGTGATCAGCCCTTCGTGGGTGGCCAGCAGCAGCGCACCGTCGCCGGGGTCGACGGCGATGCCGTGCACATGCGCGGCCGGGAGCCTGCCGTTGGTGTCGCCCGACTCGGGCGCGGCGGTGCCGTCTGTGGCTGCGCAGCCGGTCAGCGGGATGAGCAGGACGGCGCCCGCGAGAGCGAGACGAGCGGTGCGTTCCAAGCGCATGAGAGGACTCCAGATCGGTGCGGTGCGGTGCGGTGCGTTGCCGGCCCGGCTGGGGTGCGGCGGGGCGAGCCGGTGCGCCCGCCCCGCCGCAGGCCGGGTCAGCCGCCGAGCTCGGTCAGCAGCTGCTCCATCTCGGCGATCTCGGCGTTCTGGCTGTCGCGGATGGAGCCGGCCAGCGCGAGTGCCTCGGCATTGCGGCCGTTCGCGGATAGCTCGGCGGCCATCTCCACCGCGCCCTGGTGGTGGACGATCATGCCGGAGAGGAAGAGGCGGTCGAATTCCGGACCGGCCGCGGACATCAACGCGTGCATGTCGTCCGGGGACATCATCCCGCCCTCGCCATGACCCATGCCCCCCATCCCGTCGTCCATGTGACTGCCGTCGGCTCCCCACTCCTGCAGCCAGCCGGACATCGTCTCGATCTCGGGGCCCTGCGCTGCCCGGATGCGGGCGGCCAGGTCGAGCACCCGGGGTTCGGCGGTGCGCCCCTCGGCCAGCTCGGCCATGGCGATCGCCTGCCGGTGGTGCCCGATCATCTCGCGGGCGAATGCGACGTCGGCGTCGTTGAACTCGCCCTGCGCGGCCGAGGGGCCGGCCGAGGAGCTGCTGCCGTTCATCATCGAGCCGTGTCCGGCGGCGTCGGTGTCGTCGGCGCAGCCGGTGAGGACGAGCGCGCCGGTGAGCAGGGCGGCGGTGAGGCCGGTCAGGCGTGTGGTGGTGCGGGTCATGACTGGTTCTCCTGATGCTGCGGATGTGATCGGTGGGCGTGCGCGCAGACCGCCGCCGGGCCAGCGCGGAGCTGGGGCGGGGCGGTGGAGGCGGTCGGCCTAGATCCGCAGCAGGCAGAGGGAGTGCAGGTCCGGCGGACGCAGTGGCGCCAGGCTGGTGGAGGTGTGCGTGCGTAGCCGCGCCCACGCGGCGGGCAGCAGCGTCAGGAGGCGGGGCAGCAGCAGGGCGACCAGCACCGCCAGCCCGGCGGCGAGCACCGCCAGGCACAGCGCCCACAGGTGCCCGCCCGCCCCAGCCGGTGCGCTGTCGTGCCCGGCGCCGAGCAGTCCGGCCAGCGGGGCGGCGGCAGCCACTGCGGCGGTGTCGTGGTCGCCGCTGTGCGCCTCGAGGCCGGGGCTCGCCATCGCCGGATGCGGACCGTCCTCCAGCAGCCCGGCAGGGGCTGAGGCCACCGGAGCGGCGCCGTGCCCGGTCGTGTGCGCGGTACCGGCGGCGGTGCACTGCAGGCCGTGCATCGCGAAGACGGCGGCCAGCAGCAGCAGCGCTGTCCATGCTCGTGCCGCCATGCCCACCCCTTTCCTCTGCGAGGCTACGACGCCTGCGGTCACCTGCCGCCGGGCACGGTGCCCGGCGGCGCGTAGCCGATCAGCGCCGGCCGGCGGCGGCCGGCTCGGCGGCTGCGGCGCCCCGGGCGGGTGCCGCTCGGCCGCTGGTGACCTCGGCGACGCTTGCCTCCGGACGCAGGTCCAGCCGCCGCAGAAGCTGGGCGTTGGAGGCCACGACGACGGTGGACAGGCTCATCAGCAACGCACCGACCTCCATCGGGAGGACGAAGCCGATCGGGGCGAGCACGCCGGCGGCCAGCGGGACTGCGATCAGGTTGTACCCGGCTCCGGCCCACAGGTTCTGCTGCATCTTGCGGTAGCCGGCCCGCGACAGCCGGATCACCGACACCACCGCGCGCGGGTCGGAGGAGGCCAGGATGATCCCGGCGGAAGCGATGGCGACGTCGGTGCCGGCCCCGATCGCGATGCCGACGTCGGCCTGCGCCAGCGCGGGGGCGTCGTTGACGCCGTCTCCGGTGAAGGCGACGGCCCGGCCCTGTCGCTGCAGGGCGGCCACCTTCTCGGCCTTGTGCTCCGGGCGCACACCGGCGAACACCTGGTCGATGCCGAGTTCGGCGGCCACCGCGCGGGCGACCGGCTCGGCGTCGCCGGTGATCATGACCACGTCGACGCCGAGGGCGTGCAACGCATCGACCGCCTGGCGGGACTCCGGCCGGATCTCGTCGGCAAGGGCCAGGGCTCCGGCGACGCGCCCGTCGACGAGCACGTGCAGCACCGTCGCCCCGTCCTCGGCCCACGGCTGCGCGTCCGGCAGCGGCGCCAGGCCGTGCTCGGTCAGCAGGTTCGGGCCGCCGACGGCGACGGTCTGCCTGTCGACGGTGGCGGTGACCCCCACCGCGGCCGACGCCCGGAACTCCGTCGCCGGGGGCACAGGCAGGTTCCGCTGGCGGGCAGCGGCGACGATCGCGCGGGCCAGCGGGTGCTCACTGTCGGCCTCCGCTGCGGCGGCCAGCGCCAGCACCTCGTCCTCGGTCCGGCCGACTCCGGCGATGTGGTCGACCGCCGGTTCCCCCTTGGTCAGCGTGCCGGTCTTGTCGAACAGCACGGTGCCGACCGTGCGCATCCGCTCCATCGCCCCACGGTCCTTGACGAGCACGCCGCCGCGCGCAGCCCGTTCGGTGGAGATCGACACGACCAGCGGGATCGCCAGGCCCAGGGCGTGCGGGCAGGCGATGACCAGCACCGTGATCACCCGGACCAGAGCGCTGTCCGGCGCCCCGTAGAGGCTCCACACGACGGCGGTGACCGCCGCGGCGGCCACGGCGAACCAGAACAGCCAGCCGGCCGCCCGGTCGGCCAGCAGTTGTGCCCGGGTGGTGGAGGACTGTGCCTCGGCGACCAGCCGCTGGATGCCGGCCAGCGCGGTGTCCTCGCCGACCGCGGCCACCCGCACCCGGATCGCGGTGTCGGTGGCCACCGTGCCGGCGACCACGGTGTCACCGACCCCTCGGCGCACCGGCTTGGACTCGCCGGTGATCATGGACTCGTCGACGTCGGCGGTGCCGTCGACGACCTCGCCGTCGGCCGGTACCCGGCCGCCCGGGCGGACGATCACCACGTCGCCGACGGCCAGCTCGGCCGGGGAGACGGTGACGAGGTCGTCGCCGACCACCTTCTCCGCCCCGTCCGGCAGGAGCGCGGCGAGCGAGTCGAGCGCGGAGGAGGTCTGCGCCAGCGACCGCATCTCCAGCCAGTGCCCGAGCAGCATGATCACGATCAGCAGCGCCAGCTCCCACCAGAAGTCCAGCTCGTGGGAGAGCAGGCCGACGGTGGAGCCCCAGGACGCGACGAAGGCCACGGTGATGGCCATGCCGATGAGCAGCATCATCCCCGGCTTGCGGCTCCGGATCTCACCGATTGCGCCGGTGAGGAACGGTCGCCCACCCCAGATGTAGATGACCGTGCCCAGCACCGGGGAGACCCAGGCCAGGCCGGGGGCGTCGGGCAGCGGGTAGCCGATGATGTCGGCGAACATGCCGCTGAGCAGTACCGTCGGCACAGCCAGCACCAGCATGAGCCAGAACAGCCGGCGGAACATCGCCACGTGGTCGCCGCCGCCGTGGCCCATTCCGTGGCCGCCGTGACCCCCATGGCCGGTGTGCCCCGCCGGTGCGCTTCCACCGCGGTGATCGGCGTGGTCGACGCCGGACCCGGGGTGTTCGCCGAGGGCCGACTGCGTGGCTGCGTGCAGCGGGTCCTCGACGGTGGAACGAGTGCCGGAGGCGCCGCCGGTGACGGGCATGCCTTGCCCGTGGGTCTGGTGCCCGGTACGCGGCTCCGTGTGGTCGTGACCGGAGCGGTTCATGGGATGTGACATGACCTGTCATCTCCTGCGCCGAGTGTCTTCGCCGACCACGGCCCCTTGCGGGGCAGTGCTCGAGGTACACGGCGAACATACCCCTAGGGGGTAGGGGTCGCAACGGATGCTCGCCAGTGGGATGGAGGCACCCGCTTTCGGGGCGGAGCTCGCGGCGGCACCTGATGCAGCGGTGACTGCGTCCCTCGCCCGAGGGAGGACGGGTCGAGGGCCTCTCGAGTCCGTCGCGGCGTACCTGATGCGCGGACCGGCGTCCTCGCGAACCGTGCTGCGGAACGCGTCGACGGACGCCGGCTGCGGCGCGGGGGTGGCCGGCGCGAGGCCGTGCCCGGCCGGTGCAGCCGGCAGCAGCGCGGCGGCTACCAGTGGATCCGCGGTGGAGATCGCCCGGCGGTTGGTCTCCAGCTCGAGCAGACGTGCCCAGCTGACGAACGGCTCGGCCGCCGCGTAGCAGGCGCAGTGGGACCGGGCGGGGAGGCGGGGGACGCCATGGCGCCAGTACGCGCGGTGCGGGGCGCCGCCAACGGTGCCGGAACGGGTGAAGGCCCTGGTCAGCGAACTGACCAGGGCCTTCACCGGTGGGGTGAGTGACGGGGCTCGAACCCGCGACACCCAGGATCACAACCTGGTGCTCTACCGACTGAGCTACACCCACCGTGACTCCACCGGGCGCGGACGCCCGGGGGAACGGCACAACGATACCGGAGGCCGGACGGCGGCCCGCCGGGGGAGTGGCAGCGGTCAGGCGGTGCCGGCGTCGCCCGCGGCTAGCAGGTCGGCGAATCTGCCGACGACCCCGTCGGCGGCCTTCTTCGCCTGGTCGCTGTTCGGCCCGGGCGCGGCGACGAAGAGCGTGTCCCGGTAGTACGCCAGCTCCCGCACCGACTCGATGATGTCGGCCAGTGCCCGGTGCGCCAGCCCCTTGGCCGGCTGGGCGAAGTAGACCCGCGGGAACCAGCGGCGGGCCAGCTCCTTGACCGAGGAGACGTCGACCATCCGGTAGTGCAGGTGGTCGTCGAGCTCGGGCATGTCCCGGGCGAGGAAGCCGCGGTCGGTGCCGATCGAGTTGCCGCACAGCGGGGCGGTCCGGCGCTCGGGCACGAACCGCTTCACGTAGGCCAGGATCTGCTGCTCGGCCTCGGCCAAGGTGAGGGTCGAGGCACGGACCTCCTCGGTCAGCCCCGACTTCGCGTGCATCTCGGCGACGAACTCCGTCATCCCGTCGAGGTCGGCGTCCTCGGCCGAGATGATGAGGTCCAGTCCCGGGTCCAGGACGTTGAGCTCGGAGTCGGTGATCAGCACCGCGACCTCGATGAGCTTGTCCTTGGTGAGGTCAAGACCGGTCATCTCGCAGTCGATCCAGACCAGGTGCCCCGCGCTCTCCGCCACGTCGGCTCACAGTACGCACCGCCGGCACCGGGCGCCCCGCACACCCCGTGCGTTCGCCGGCTACCGGATCGGGCTCCGTGGCGCGACTCGAATGTCTCGGAATCGGCGCCCATCACGGCTAGTGTCGCCGGAACGCCCCACGTCAGGAAGCAAAGCCAGTGTCTTCTGCACCCGCCCCCACCACGACCCCGGTGCCGCAGGCGCCGGGCACGCTCCGCGCCGGTCTCACCCACCCGGTGGCCCTGCTGAGGTGGCTCTGGGTGGCGTACATGACGCCGGGCCGCCCCGGGCGCGCCACCGACCAGACCGAGCTGCGCTGGATCTACACCGCCTGGCTCGGCGCCTTCCTGCTCAAGATGCTCGGTTCGTCCTGGGACGTCTCCTGGCACTTCAAGTGGCTGCGCGACGACCTGGCGCCCCCGCACCTGCTCAACACGGTCGGCACCGCGGTGGTCGTCGCGCTGGTGGTCTTCCACAGCTACAGCGGCTACGGCGTGGACCGCCGGGCGCTGCGGCTGATGCAGGCGGGCATCGGCACCTTCCTGATCGCGATCCCGATCGACATCGTCAACCACCGCATCAACGGCCTGGACATCACCAGCTGGAGCCCCAGCCACGCGCTGCTCTACATCGGGACGGCGATCATGCTGGCCGGTGCGCTCCGCGGCTGGTGGCTCTACGCCGCCCCGGGGCGGATCCGCGAGCTGGTCTCGCTGGGGCTGTGGCTGTTCTTCGTGGAGAACGTGGTCTTCCCCAACCAGCACCAGGAGTACGGCGTCCTGTCGCTGGAGGCGTACGACGCCGGACGGACGACGGCCGAGGCCTCGCTGCTGGACTTCGCGGCCGCCCAGGGCCAGACCCCGGCCATGTTCATGCTCCCGGTGCCGTCGTGGGTGCACCCTGCCTGGCTGATCTGCGCCGGCCTGCTCTCCCTGGTGGTGGCCCGCAAGGTCGTCGCCCTGCGCTGGACCGCGACGGTCATCGCCGTGGTGTACCTCGGCTACCGGGGCGTCATGTGGCTCGGCCTGGTGGCCACGGGCTTCCCGCCCTCGGTGCTCCCGGTCGTGCTGATCCTCGGCGCCGTGCTCGTCGACCTCGCGGTGACCCACCACGTGCCCGGCTGGATCGCCGGGGTCGCGGTCACCGCCGCCGTCTACGGTGCGGCCTTCCCGCTCGAGGCGATGGGCCTGCTCCCGCCGTGGAACTGGTGGTCGGCGCTGCCGGTCGCCGTCGGCTTCGCCGCGCTGTGGGCGCTGGTCGACCTCGTCGCGGGCAGCTCGTGGTTCGACCGCTGGCGCACGGCCGACGAGCCCGCCGCGCTGTCGGCGTCCGCCGCCGCCTGATCGACCCAGGCCCGGCGCGGAGCGCCGGAGCCGTCCGCGGCATGACGTAGCGTCGATGGCGGCTGCGTCACGGGGGCGTCCGCCGAGCCGCGCCCCTGGCCGCGTCCGGACGGGCGCCGGCCCCGACCCGCCCGACCGAACGCCCGGAGGACGACGACGTGCTGGCCCTGACCCCGGAGCCGTTGCAGACGGCAGGGGAACGCGCCTTCTTCGGCGAGCTCGCGCGCTGGGACACCGGTGCCTCGGTGCGCGCCGCGGTCGTCGCCTCGATCCCGCTGGTCGACGGTCCGCTGGGTCGTCGCCAGTCCGACGCGGTGCTCCTCGTCCCCGAGGGCGTCGCCGTCATCCGCATCGTCGAGGTGCTGCGGCAGTCCGGGGTCGTCACCGCAACCCCCGAGGGCGCCTGGAGCATCGCCGCCGAGGGTGGGCCGAGCCAGGTGCTGCAGCTGGTCGGCGGTGGGTCCAGCCCCCTGGACGGGCTCATGCGGGCGGGCATGGACACCGCCATGAAGCTCCGCCGGGCCGGACTGGAGCCCGGGCGCATCGCGCGGCTGACCGTGCTGGTCGGCGAGGTCACCGGCCTGGTGCCGGCCGATGGCGACCTGGGCGAGGGGGACATCGTCGCGACCCTGGACCCCCGCTCCCTGCTGCTCGCCTTCGCCCGGGCCAGCCGGCACGCCGGCGTGGACAACCCCCGCTTCTGGACGACGGCGGACGTGCGCGCGGCGCTGCAGGCCCTCGAGCTCCCCGGTCGCGGCCCGACCGTGGAGGAGCTCAACGGCGAGGCGTTCCCCTACTCGCCGTACGTGCTGCGCCGGCGGCAGCTGGTCGCCCCCGCGGCCATGGCCGCCTCGCCCATCCAGCTGGCGCCGTCCGACGAGGCCGCTGCGGAGGAGGAGTCGGAGGCCGAGGCCCCGGCCGCCGGTGTTCCCCAGCAGTTGAGCGCCACGTCGGTGGCCCGCGCCGTGGCGGCGTCGGTCGCCGCCGCGAACGCCGCCGCCGTCGCGGCCGCGGCGCCGCCCCGACCGGTGCCCGGCCTGACCGAGCAGCGCGACACGGTCGAGGTCGAGGACCGGCCCACGCCCTCCAGGCCCGCGGCCTCCGCCGGACCCGACGCCTCCGCCGGCTCGCCGCAGACCTCGGTGCTGCCGGCCGCCTCGGGGGCCACCGCCTCGGGGGCCACCGCCGCACCGCGCGAGCGCCCGCCGCTGTCGCCGGCATGGGGCAGTCCGCCACCACCCGCCCGGGAGCGTCCGCCCTCGGACGGGGACGCGAGCGGCCGCCGTCGGACCGTGCTGCTGGCCGCTGCGCTGGTCGCGCTCGTCGCGATCGTCGGCGTCGTGGTCTGGCTCCTGCCCGGCACCGGAGGGGACGACGACGGCGGCGGTGCCGGCACGCCCGCGACTCCCACGGTCGAGGCCGGCCCCCGGCCCGGCGACGTCCAGCTCGTCGACGGGACGCGGTACACCCTCCAGGCCACGGATCTGACGGACACGTGCGCCGGCCACGCCTACGGGGACGTCGAGACCGCCCTGGCCGTGAACGACTGCACGGGCTTGTCCCGGGCGCTGTACTCGGCCTCGGTGGAGGGTGCGCCGGTGGTCGTCTCGGTGGTGCGGGTGACCATGGCCGACCCGGCGACGGCCCGGCAGCTGCGCGTGCTGACCGACACCAACGGCAGCGGCAACGTCAGCGACCTGCTGCGGGAGGGCGTGACCTTCGACGGAGGGCCGGCCAGGCTCGCCTCGGCTGAGTACGCGAGCGCCGTCTCCGGGCCCACGGTGACGATCGTCGAGACCTCGTGGTTCGACCCCGCCGCGGCCGGCAGCGCAGGGGCCCTGGCCGCGGTGGCCACCGACGGCCTGTCCCTGCCGACCCTCCCGCTGCCCGAGAGCTGACTCAGGCGGTCGCGGCCGCCCACGCCATGCGGCACAGCAGTTCCTGCATGGCCGGCCGGTCCAGCCGCCCGGCGCTGTGCGGGGTGGAGTTGATCAGCCCGAAGACGGCGTGCGCGCGGGCGCGGCAGGCCGCCGCCTCGTCTGTCGGGTGCAGGCGGGCTAGGACGGTCACCCACACCTCCACGTACCGGCGCTGCAGCCGGCGGACCTGGCCGGCCTCGCTCTCCGCCAGGGACGTCAGGTCGCGGTCGTGCACGACGATCAGCGCGGGGTTGTCCAGCGCGAACTCCACCTGGAACTCGATGAGCGCGCGCAGCTGGTCGGCCGGCTCCGCGCCGGCGGCCGCCACGCGCTCCCGGCCGCCCTCGGCGAGGCGCTCGCTGATGCGCAGCAGCATCTCGGCCAGCATCGCGTCCTTGCTGGCGAAGTGCCGGTAGATCGCCGGGCCGGTGACGCCGACGGCCGCGCCCACGTCGTCGACCCCGACCGCCCGCGAGCCGCGCTCGGCGAACAACTGCGCGGCGGCCTGCAGGATCTGCTCCCGACGGGACGGGCGGTCCACGTCGGCGTGCAGCGCCGCGTCCCGCGTCGAGGTCATGCCGGGATGCTAGCCCCGCCGTGAACCGCTGTTAACTCCTCGTCGGGATGAGTGGACTGGCGGTGTGAACCACCGTTAACCTCGGCTCGTGGACGCACCGGTGCTGCCCAGAGCTGTGGCTCCCCCCGACGTGGCCGCCCGCAACGCCGCCGCGCACGCCGAGCTGGTCGCCGACCTGGCCGATCAGCTGCGGCGGGTGGCGCTGGGCGGTGGTGAACGGGCGAGGGAGCGGCACACCTCCCGCGGCAAGCTGCTGCCGCGCGAACGGGTGGACGCACTCCTGGACCCCGGCAGCCCGTTCCTGGAGCTCTCCGCCCTCGCCGCGCACGGCATGTACGACGGCGACGCCCCGGCGGCCGGCATCATCACCGGCATCGGCCGGGTCTCCGGCCGCGAGTGCGTGATCGTGGCCAACGACGCCACCGTCAAGGGCGGCACCTACTACCCGATGACGGTGAAGAAGCACCTCCGGGCGCAGGAGGTGGCGCTGCACAACCGGCTGCCCTGCATCTACCTCGTGGACTCCGGCGGGGCGTTCCTGCCCATGCAGGACGAGGTCTTCCCCGACCGCGAGCACTTCGGCCGGATCTTCTTCAACCAGGCGAACCTGTCCAAGGCGGGCATCGCGCAGATCGCCGCGGTCATGGGTTCCTGCACCGCCGGTGGCGCCTACGTGCCGGCGATGAGCGACGAGGCGGTGATCGTCCGCGAGCAGGGCACGATCTTCCTGGGCGGGCCGCCGCTGGTGAAGGCCGCGACCGGCGAGGTCGTCACGGCCGAGGACCTGGGTGGGGGAGACCTGCACAGCCGGGTCAGCGGGGTCACCGACCACCTGGCCGACGACGACGCGCACGCGCTGCAGATCGTCCGGCAGATCGTGGGCACGCTGGGCCCGCGCGAGCCGTTGCCGTGGGACGTCGACCCGGTCGAGGAGCCGCTGCACCGGGCGGAGTCGCTCTACGACGTCGTCCCGACCGATCCGCGCACGCCCTACGACGTGCGCGAGGTCATCGCCCGGCTCGTCGACGGGTCCCGGTTCGCCGAGTTCAAGCCGCTCTACGGGCAGACGCTGGTCACCGGCTTCGCGCGCCTGCACGGCCACCCGGTCGGGATCATCGCCAACAACGGGGTGCTGTTCGCCGAGTCGGCCCTCAAGGGCGCGCACTTCATCGAGCTCTGCGACCGGCGCAAGATCCCGCTGCTGTTCCTGCAGAACATCACCGGCTTCATGGTCGGCCGCGACTACGAGGCCGGCGGCATCGCCAAGCACGGCGCGAAGATGGTCACCGCCGTCGCCACTGCCCGCGTCCCGAAACTGACCGTCGTCATCGGCGGCTCGTTCGGCGCCGGCAACTACTCGATGTGCGGGCGGGCGTACTCGCCTCGCTTCCTCTTCACCTGGCCCAACGCCCGCATCTCGGTGATGGGCGGGGAGCAGGCGGCCTCGGTGCTGGCGACGGTCCGCCGCGACGGGATCGAAGCCCGCGGCGAGGAGTGGCCGGCCGAGGAGGAGGAGGCGTTCAAGGCGCCGATCCGTGAGCAGTACGAGGCGCAGGGTCACCCGTACTACGCCACCGCACGGCTCTGGGACGACGGCGTCATCGACCCAGCCGACACCCGCACAGTCCTGGGGCTCGCCCTGTCCGCCTGCGCCAACGCGCCCCTCGAGGAGGTCGGCTATGGCGTCTTCCGCATGTGACCCCGGAAACCCCGACGTGAGTTTCCGCGGAAACCCCCGTGTGCTTTTCCGCGGAAAAGCACACGGGGTCGGCGCAGGGGCGGTGGCGTAGGTGTTCGACACAGTCCTGGTCGCCAACCGTGGCGAGATCGCCGTCCGCGTGATCCGCACGCTGCGGGAGATGGGCATCCGCTCCGTCGCCGTCCACAGCGACGCCGACGCCGGCGCGCTGCACACCCGGCTGGCCGACGTCGCCGTCCGGCTCGGCCCCGCACCCGCGGCGCAGAGCTACCTGTCGATCGAGCGGGTGCTGGCGGTGGCCGGCGCGACCGGGGCGCAGGCGATCCACCCGGGCTACGGGTTCCTGTCGGAGAACGTGGACTTCGCCCGGGCCTGCGCCGACGCCGGAGTGGTGTTCATCGGGCCGCCGGTCGCCGCGATCGAGGCGATGGGCGACAAGATCCGCGCCAAGCAGACCGTGATGGCCGCCGGCGTCCCGGTCGTGCCCGGTCGCACCGAGCCGGGGATGAGCGACGCGCAGGTCACCGACGCGGCCGTCGCCGTCGGCTTCCCGGTGCTGCTCAAGCCCAGCGCCGGTGGGGGCGGCAAGGGCATGCGCGTGGTGCGGGCCAAGGACGAGCTGCCCGACGCCATCGCCTCGGCCCGCCGCGAGGCGAGCGGCTCCTTCGGGGACGACACGCTGCTCGTGGAGCGCTACGTCGGCAACTCCCGGCACATCGAGGTGCAGGTGCTGGGGGACTCCCACGGCAACGTCATCCACCTCGGCGAGCGCGAGTGCAGCCTGCAGCGCCGGCACCAGAAGGTGATCGAGGAGGCGCCGTCGCCGCTGCTGGACACGGCCGGGCGCGCATCGATGGGCCGCGCCGCCGTCGAGGCGGCGAGGGCCGTCGGCTACACCGGGGCGGGCACCGTCGAGTTCATCGTCGACGCCGACCGGCCGCGCGACTTCTTCTTCCTGGAGATGAACACTCGGCTGCAGGTGGAGCACCCGGTCACCGAGTGCATCACCGGCCTGGACCTGGTGGAGCAGCAGATCCGGGTGGCGGCCGGCGAGCGGCTGCCGATCGACCAGAGCGACGTCTCCCTCGACGGGCATGCCATCGAGGCGCGGCTCTACGCCGAGGACCCGGTGCGCGGCTTCCTGCCGCAGGCCGGCACGGTGCTCGGGCTGGCGGAGCCCTCCGGCCCCGGCATCCGGGTGGACAGCTCGCTGGCCGTCGGCTCGGTCGTCGGCACCGACTACGACCCGATGCTGGCCAAGGTGATCGCCTGGGCGCCGGACCGCGAGACCGCCCGCGCCCGGCTCGTCGGGGCGCTGGGCCGGACCTCCGTCCTCGGGGTCACGACCAACGCGGCCTTCCTGCGCGCGCTGCTCACCGACCCCGACGTCGTCGCCGGGAAGCTGGACACCGGGCTGATCGAGCGGCGGGGCGAGGAGCTCACCGCCGCCGAGCCCGTGCCGTTCACCGTGTACGCCGCGGCGGCCCTGGCCCTGCTGGTCGAGTCCGAGCCGACCGGCCCCGTCGTCGACCGCTGGGACGTGCCCGACGGCTGGCGGATCGGCGAGCCCGCGTGGACGGTGCGCCGGCTGCAGGCGGCCGGCGGCGAGCCGGTGGAGGTGCGGCTCCGGGGCCGTGCGGCGGCGGCCGAGGTGCAGGTGGCCGGCGGTGTGGTGCCGGCCCGGGCCGTCGTGGACGGCGACCGCCTGAGCGTGACCGTGGGGGACCAGACCACCTCCTACGCCGTCGTCCACTCCGGCGGCACGGTGTGGCTGGCCGCCGACGGGCACGTGACCGGGCTGCGCGAGCACGAGCGGCTGTCGTCGACGGCCGGCGCGACGGCCGGCGACGGCGTCGTCACCTCGCCCATGCCGGGCACGGTCACGGTGGTGCAGGCATCCGTCGGCGACGAGGTGCAGGCGGGGACCCCGCTGCTCGTCGTCGAGGCGATGAAGATGGAGCACGTGCTCACCGCCCCCGTCGCGGGGACGGTGGCCGAGCTCGCAGTGACGGCGGGCCAGACGGTCGCGCTGGACGAGCGGCTGGCGCTGGTGACCCCGGCGGCCGCGCCCGAGCAGCAGGAGAACTGATGTTGGACTACCGGCTCAGCGACGAGACCGAGGCCCTGCGGACGACCGTGCGGGAGTTCGCCCGCGAGGTCATCGCCCCGCAGATCGGCGAGTACTACGAGCGCGACGAGTTCCCGACGCACATCGTGCGGCAGATGGGGGAGCTCGGGCTGTTCGGGCTGCCGTTCCCCGAGGAGTACGGCGGCGCGGGAGGCACCTACTTCGACCTCTGCGTCGCGCTCGAGGAGCTGGCGCGGATCGACTCGTCGATGGCGATCACCGTGGAGGCCGGTGTCTCGCTCGGCGCCATGCCGATCTACCGGTTCGGCACCGAGGAGCAGAAGCAGCAGTGGCTGCCCCGGCTGTGCACCGGTGAGCTGCTGGGCGCGTTCGGGCTGACCGAGGCCGGTGGCGGCTCGGATGCCGGCGCCACGCGGACCACCGCGCGCCTGGAGGACGGGCACTGGGTGATCAACGGCTCGAAGGCGTTCATCACCAACAGCGGCACCGACATCACCGGCCTGGTCACGGTCACCGCCGTCACCGGCACGCGGCCGGACGGCGGCAAGGAGATCTCGGCGATCATCGTGCCGTCGGGGACTCCCGGCTTCACCGTGGGCAAGCGGTACTCGAAGGTCGGCTGGAACGCCTCGGACACCCGGGAGCTCGCCTTCGACGACTGCCGGGTGCCTCAGGAGTTCCTGGTGGGGGAGCGGGGGCGCGGCTACGCGCAGTTCCTCTCGATCCTCGACGAGGGCCGCATCGCGATCTCCGCGCTCTCGGTCGGTCTGGCGCAGGGCTGCGTCGACGAGTCGGTGAAGTACGCCGCTGAGCGGGAGGCGTTCGGGCAGGCCATCGGGAAGAACCAGGCGGTGCAGTTCATGATCGCCGACATGGAGGTCCGGGCCTCCACCGCGCGGCTGGCCTACTACCGCGCCGCGGAGAAGATGCTGCGCGGGGAGCCGTTCAAGCGCGAGGCCTCGATCGCGAAGCTGTACAGCTCCGAGGTCGCGATGGACAACGCCCGCTACGCCACCCAGGTGCACGGCGGGTACGGGTTCATGAACGAGTTCCCGGTCGGCCGGTTCTACCGCGACGCCAAGATCCTGGAGATCGGTGAGGGCACATCCGAGGTGCAGCGGATGCTCATCGCCCGCGACCTCGGCGTCGGCTGACCGCCGGCAGTCACGTCAGTCCGCGGCGGGCGCGCGCTGCGGGACGGCGACGCTGAGCAGGACGACGGAGTCCTCGTCGGCGTGCAGGCTGTGCCGCCGGTCGGGGATCGGGCTCATCTGCTGGGTGGTCAGCTCGGTCGACTGCTCGCCTGCCACCAGGCGCACCCGGCCACGGAGAACCTGGAGCGATGCGGAGCCGGGGCTCTCGTGCTCGGCCAGCTCGGCGCCCGCCCGCAGCGCGATCACCGTCTGGCGCAGCCCGTCGACCGGGTGCGGAAGCGTGTGCCCTGCTCGGCCGGCGTGCTCGGTGCGTGCCCTGGTCAGCAGCTCGCCGGCGAGGACGGACAGATCGGTGGGGGAGTCCGAAGCGCTCATGTGCCGACCCTAGGTGTACTGACCCGCCAGGTTGGTGACGCGGGCGGCGGGGGTTCGTCCGCCGAGCGCGGTGTGGCCGCGGTG
>NZ_JAAGWG010000030.1 GCF_010682065.1 Blastococcus saxobsidens | reverse complement strand
ACTACGCTCAACAACCGACCCTGACAACGGCCGGGGTCACAGACAGCTGAGTCTCCGGACTTGCCGGGGCGGTTCAAGGCATGACGCCGGCAATGATCGGTACGTCACAGCCCCGGGCGGTCACCTGGTCACGCAGCCGCAAGTAGTCCTCGGCGCGGAAGAACATCTGGGTGATCGCGAAGTCCGCCCCCGCACGGCACTTGGCTACGAACCTCTCGACACAGGTCGCGAGGTCAGGGGAGCGCGGGTGCTTCTCCGGGAAGGCCGCGACGCCGACGGAGAAGTCGCCCATCGCGCGCACCAACTCCACCAGCTCGGCGGCGTAGCGCAGCCCATGCGGGTGGGCCACCCACTCGGCCTGCGGATCAGCTCCAGGTGGATCGCCGCGCAGGGCCAACACGTTGCGCACCCCAGCCGCCGCCAGCCGACCGATTGTCTGCCTCAGCTCGGCCACGCTGTGGTCGACCGCGGTCAGGTGCGCCAGCGGCGTCATGGTCGTCTCGGTCGCGATCTGCTCGGCCACCGCCAGGGTGCCCTCCCGCGTGGAGCCGCCAGCACCGTAGGTCACCGACACGAACGATGGCTGTAGGCGCTCGAGCTCGCGCAACGCACTCCACAGCTCGGCCGCACCGCGCGGCGCCTTAGGTGGGAAGAACTCGAAGGACACCGTCGGCCCCATCCCGGAGAGCGATCCGCGTATGGGCATGGGACCGGTCGGGCGAGTCGCCGCCAGGGCGCCGCCTCGCAGGCGGCGGGGGAGTGGCCGGGACATTTGGTGGGACAAGGCGTCTCCAGGACGTCGCTGCGGCGCGCAGGACGGCCAGGTTGGTCGCTGCGCTTGCCCTGCCGGCGACAGGGCCAGGTCGTCACCCGGGGCACCCCACCGCAGCGGAGGGTTGCCGGCCAGCGAGCCGGGGCTTGACGCTGGCACTCGAGACCCGGATAGAAGCTAAGGCAATGGACGTTCTGTCAGCAAGGTCGGCGGACGTGACCGCCGTCACCACAGGTGGGCCCACCCAGATAGGCCGTCGTCGCCCAGGTGATGCCGAATTCTCGCGCCCCGCCGGAGCAGCCTGCGACCGTTCGCTTCGGATCCTTAGGTCGTCACGAGGAGAGGCATCTTGCGAAGGTCGCAGAGCTGCCGCCGACGAACGAGGGCCGTGCTCGGGAACACGGACGGCGACTTCTGCCGCTGCTCCGCGCAGGTCGTCGACCTCGTCGCCGAGCCGGACGAGGTTCAGCGATGCGCCGGCCATGTAGGCAGGTGCGGTACTGAGAAGCGGCTGTGTAGAACGGGCGCAGAAACCTCACCGGTCTCGCGTCGACGGCCCACTCACGACTCGGTAGTGAACGACCTAGGGGAGGCGCGCTCTTCGGCTACGGGCCGCCGACGGATAGTAGGTTGACGAATATGGCTACCCCTAGCGCCCTTCCGCAACGCCCTGGCCCAGCACCTGAGGTTGTTGGACCGGCTCCGCACGCCCAAAGGTCGCAAATTGCTCCTGTCATGGTGCAAGAGGAACTTTGGTCGCGGATGCGCGCATTGCCTTATGTCTACATGGCTCCTACGCTAGTTTCCGTTAAGCATGCCCGTGCTCTGCACCTGCCGGAGAACGTCGGATCTGCTTCTCCCGACCGGTTTCAGGGCGGCCGCGAGTTCATGCACCTGCACCCCCATCACGACGGCAGTCTGCATCTCTCCCTTCCAGATTGGGCGAGGGATGCCGCCACCCGTAGCGGATGGGGCGTGCCTCATCCCGTTCAAAACGCTTTCCTTATCTTCGGCCCCCGAGACCGTGGTGAGCTCGAAGTTGTCTGGCACCTGGTCCAGGTGAGCTATGCATGGGCAATGGGCGAGGTGGCCGCAGAGCCCACATAGCGGAGGCTGCAAGGTCGGCCGCTCGGCGACGCCTGGACCCGCCAGCTAGGAGCCGGCTCACGGCGTGGCAAGACCGCCGGCCCCTAAGAAGCGGCGGGTCCGCGGCCGTGCCGAGCGCAGCCACTTCCTGCATCCCACCGGACGGCTGCCAAGTCGTCAGTCACTCAGTCGACGGCGCCGCAGTCATGTCGAAAGCCGCCCGCGATGGATGACCCGATAGCGGTTGGCGGTCAGCTGCTCCTTGTCGTTGCCGTGGCGATGTGCGAGTACATCAAGGACTCGGCCGAGCGCCCAGTCGACGACGGACCCCTGGTCCATGTCGATGCACCGCCGCGAGGCGGGGCGGTGCAGCTGCTCCGCCCCGCCCCGCGGGATCACGCGTTCGGTCAGGCCGAGCCGTCGGCGCCACCGTCGGCACCTCCGTCGGCACCGCCGTCGGCACCGCCGTCCGAGCCGCCACCTGCCGCACCACCGTCCGCGGGTCCGTGCCCGCCTCCCGCGGCACCGACGTCCATGGCGCCGTCATCCGCGGGCCCGCCCTCGCCGTCGGCCAAACCATGGTCGGCGCCTTCGATCGGGCCAAACCCGTGCGTCATGTCGTCCATTGCCGTGGCTCCTTCGATGACGTCGTCCTGGGCCACCGGCCGGCGGCCCCCGGCGCTGCTTACCTCGGGCGTCGCGCGCTCACACCCGGCCGAGCTGCGCCGGTGAGGTTGGGGATGCCGCCGTCGTCGTGTACGCGCACCGGGACGCCGTCGCAGTGGCGCTGCAGCTTCCGCTTGCTCAACACGCACCCGGCAACTCCGCTTCGGACAAGTGGGCGGGCCGGGGCCCCGTCGAGCACCTACTGGCGACAGGGGGCGGGGTGTGCGTCAGACCAATCTCTGCTGGAGGGGATGCACACGGCCTGGACGGGGGCCGGGCATAGAGGTCGTCGCAGATGGCTCGTTGCGGCTCCCTAGGTGGCGGCCCGAAAGACTGCCGCGCTCTTTCCGCGGCTGCGCTGCTGTCAGGGACAGGAACGCCCGCCGACGTGGACGGCGAGAACACGCCGGTCTGCGGGCACCGGCAAGATTCCGTCGCTTCGGACCATCGATCCACGGACCGTGGCCGGTCAGGCGTCCTCTGGCTGCATGGGTGGACATCCTGGCACCTCGCACGCGACTGCGTGATACGTGAGCCTCGACTCGCCACCCTGCCTTCGACCGAGGAGAAAACATGACGGTCACGCCGTACTGGATCGCCGGCGAGCCGGGCTCCGGCGCCGAAATCCTAGAGGTCGTCTCGCCGCACGACGGCCGCGTGGTCGGCCGCACGACTCTGGCTACGCCCGAGGACGTCGAGGCAGCGACGGCCGCCGCGCACGATGCACTCGCCGCCTGCGCGGCCACGCCGGCACACCGGCGCGCCGCGGCTCTCGATCACGTCTCGCGGCGGTTGGGCGAGCGTGCCGAGGAGGTCGCCGCCCTGATCACCGCGGAGTCGGGCAAGCCGCTGAAGTGGGCCCGGCTGGAGGTGAACCGCGCCGTCTCCACCTTCCGCTGGGGCGCCGAGGAGGCCCGCCGCTGGTCGGGCAGCCTGCAGCGGCTGGACACCGATCCCGCCGCAACCGGACGCATGGCCCTGGTGCGTCGTGCACCCCGGGGCCCGGTACTGGGCATCGCACCGTTCAACTTCCCGCTGAACCTTGTCGCCCACAAAGTGGCGCCAGCGATCGCGGTCGGCGCGCCGATCGTGCTGAAGCCTGCCCCCGCGACCCCACTGACGGCATTGCTGCTCGGTGAGATCCTGGGCGAGACGGATCTTCCGGCAGGGACGTGGTCGGTCCTCCCGGTGACTAACGACGTCGCCGGCGAGATGGTCCGCGACCCCCGACTGCCCGTCGTCTCGTTCACCGGCTCGGTGCCCGTGGGCTGGTCGATCCGTGATGCCGTGCCCCGCAAGCACGTCACCCTGGAGCTCGGAGGGAACGCTGCCGTCGTCGTGGCCCCCGACCAGGACGATGATGCTCTCGCCTGGGCTGCGTCCCGCATCGCGACCTTTGCGATGTACCAGGCCGGTCAGTCCTGCATCTCGGTGCAGCGGGTCTTCGCGCACCGCGACGTCGCCGGAATCCTCACCGAGCGGGTTGTCGAGGCTGTGCAGAACCTCAGCACCGGTGATCCCGCGGACGACGCCACCGATGTCGGCCCGCTGATCGACGAGGCGGCCGCCCGCCGGGTGGAGACCTGGGTCGAGGAGGCGGTCGCCGCCGGCGCCACGGTGCTCACCGGCGGCACCAGGGCCGGTGCCGCCTACGCGCCCACCGTGCTGACCGACGTCCCTGCGACCGCCAAGGTGGCGTGCGAGGAGATCTTCGGGCCGGTCGTCGTCCTCGACGTCGTCGACACAGTGGACGAGGCGTTCGGCCGGGTCAACGACAGCCGCTTCGGTCTGCAGGCAGGCGTCTTCACCCGCGACCTGCAGTTGGCATTCCGCGCTGCTCGCGAGCTCGAGGTCGGTGGGGTTGTCATCGGCGATGTTCCCAGCTTCCGCGCCGACCAGATGCCCTACGGCGGCCTCAAGGACTCCGGGACCGGCCGCGAGGGCGTGCACGCGGCGATGGAGGACCTGACCGAGGAACGGGTGCTCGTCCTCACCGGCATCGACGTCTGAGCCCACGAACCGAGGCCCCGGTCCGGTCGGACCGGGGCCTCGGCGTGGTCCGGCAAGGGCGGGATCAGGCCGCGCTCTGCCGAAGTCGGTACAGCTCGTTGGTGAGCACGACCAGCAGGGCGACGGCGTCGTCCCGGGCTGTCGAAGCCGCGCTCCGGACGGCGGCGAACCGGTCGACTGCCGCCGCGTGCCGGGTGAGGAAGCCGTCGACGCCGTCGTCGGATGCGAGCATCGCTGCGGTCAGCGCGCGGGCGTGCTTGTCGAACTGCTCGCGTAGTGCGGTCTTGGCAGTGAGGACCCAGGACGAGTCGCCAGGCGCCTCCACCGCGCCCGCGCGGGCACCCGGCAGCCCGAGGGCATTGGCCAGTGCGAGGTGGCCGGCGACCACCGCCTCGACCGGCAGTCTGGTTCGCTCGACCACCCACCCCAGGTCGACCGCCTCCGCCCGGCGGACCAGGACGGCGACGCTCTGGGCCAGCGCGGGACGAGCGCCCGCCGCCAACAACTGGTCGGCCCGCTCGGGGTCACCCTCGACGACGCGCGCGGCCAGCCGGGCCAGGCCTGGCGCGGCCGCGGTGAGCGACGACGGTGCGGGATGGCGGCGCAGCAGCGCGTCCGCCACCCGCTCGGTTACCCGATGCACTTCTGGTAGCGCGAGTCGTTCGACCGCGGGCGGGACGTCCTCGTCGAGCAGGGCCCACACCGGATCCAGCCCGAGAACCTGCTCGGCGACCGCGAACGCTCGAGCCGCGACCGGCGTGGGCACGCCATGCCGCTCCTCCAACCGGTGCAGGAACCCCGGCCCGACCCGGTTCAGCAGGTCGTTGGCCAGCTGCGTGGCGGTGATCTCACGAGCCAGCGGGTGGGCAGCGATCCGGTCTGGCCAGCGCTCGCGCACCACCTGGGGGAAGTAGCGCCCCAGCACCGCACCGAGCGCCGGGTCCTCGGGGACGTCGCTGCTCAGCAGCTCCTTCCGCACCAGGTTCTTGGAGTACGCGAGGAGCACCGCCGCCTCCGGGCGGGTCAGCCCGCCACCTGCCGCGCGTAGCCGCTCGATGTCGGCTTCCGACGGCAGGTGCTCGAGCGTGCGGTCGAGACCGGCCTGCTGCTCGAGGTTCCGCATGAGTGCGGCGTGCCGATCGAGCAGGAAGGGTGCCTGGTCGGCGCAGACGGTGAGGGCGCGGGCTTGGTGGGCGTTGTCGGCGAGCACCGCCGCAGCCACCTCGTCGGTCAGGTCGTGCAGCAACTGATCGCGTTCGACGCCGGTCGACTCGCCGTCCCGCACCGGTCCGGCCAGGAGGAGCTTGAGGTTCACCTCTCGATCGGACGTGTCGACGCCGGCCGAGTTGTCGATGAAGTCTGTGTGCAGCCGCACCCCGGCGCGGGCTGCGGCGATCCGCGCGCGTTGGGTCAACCCGAGGTTGCCGCCCTCGCCGACCACCCGGCAGCGCAGCGTCCCCGCGGTCACCCGGACCCGGTCGTTCGCTCTGTCGCCGACAGCAGCGTCCGTCTCGTCGTCGGCTCGGACGTAGGTGCCGATGCCGCCGTTCCACAGCAGGTCGACCGGCGCCCGCAGTATCGCCCGCACGACCTCGTCCGGCGTGAGCTCGGTCGCCTCGATGCCCAGTCGGTGGCGGACCTCGGGGGAGAGGGGAACCACCTTCGCGTCGCGCCGGTGCACGCCGCCGCCTGGAGAGAGCACCGAGCTGTCGTAGTCGGCCCACGACGAGCCGGGCAGCGCGGCCAGGCGGCGGCGCTCGGCGAAGGAGGCCGCCTGATCGGGGTCCGGGTCGAGGAACACGTGCCGGTGGTCGAACGCACCGACAAGGCGGAGTTGGTGCGACAGCAGCATCCCGTTGCCGAAGACGTCGCCGGACATGTCACCGATGCCGACCGCTGTGATCTCGTCGGTGTCGACGTCCATGCCCAGTTCGCGCAGGTGGCGGCGCACCGAGACCCAGGCGCCGCGCGCGGTGATGCCCATGGCCTTGTGGTCGTAGCCCGCCGATCCGCCCGAGGCGAATGCATCACCGAGCCAGAAACCGCGCTCGATCGCGAGCGTGTTGGCCAGGTCGGAGAAGGTCGCGGTGCCCTTGTCGGCAGCGACGACGAGGTAGGGATCGTCCTGGTCGAGCACGACCGTGCGTGCTGGGTGAACCACACGGCCCTCGACGCGGTTGTCGGTGATGTCGAGCAACCCGGAGACGAATGAGCGGTAGGCCGCCGCCACCTGTTGACGCACAGCAGCCCGGTCACACCCACGCAGGTCGGCACGCACGATGAACGCACCCTTGGCTCCGGCCGGCACGATGACCGCGTTCTTGACCAGCTGCGCCTTGAGCAGGCCCAGGACCTCGGTACGGAAGTCCTCGGGGCGGTCGGACCAGCGGATGCCGCCACGCGCCACCGGACCCCCGCGGAGATGGAGCCCTTCGACGGTGGGGGAGTGGACGAACGTCTCGACCCAGGGCCGGGGCGGGGGGAGGAAGGGAAGCCGGGGCGAGGCGATCTTGAGCGCGAGCTGGGCCGGTGGCCGCCCGTTGGGGTCCTGGAAGGCGTTGGTGCGGACGACGGCGTCGAGCACGTCGCGCAGCCCATGCAGGATGCGGTCCTGGTCGAGGCTCGTGGTCTGGCCCAGCAACTCGTCGAGTTCCTCGCCCGCCGCGGCGTCGACCGCGGCGTCGATGGCGTCGGGGTCGTGCCGCGCACTGAAGCGCCGCACCAGCGCCCGCGCGAACCGCGGCGCACCCAGCACCGTCTCCTCGATGTAGCCACGGGACAGCCCCGTGCCGGTCTGTGCCAGGTAGCGGCATGCCGCACGGAGCACGCCGACCTGGAGCACCGGCAAGCCCTCGGTCACGGTAAGCCGGGCCAGGCCGTCCAGCTCGGTCTCGCCTGCCCACGCCGCGGCGAGGGCCGCGTCCAGCGCCTGCAGCGCGGTTGCCGGCTCCACGCCGTCGGGCAAGAGCAGGTCCAGCGGGGTCGCCGACTCGTCGCCGTCCGCTAGCGACCGCGCGTTCGCGACACGGACGCCGAGTCGATAGAAGACCGGGACGACATCGGCGAGCCGCGGCCGTTCGCCGGGCCACTCGACAACCACGCCGACCATCGGGCCGGCTCCAGTTGACGCCGGGCGGAGCCGCACCCGTTCGCGTACCGGGGCGTCGGTCACGACACCGCGGCGAACGCGGCGTCGAGCACGTCGAGCGCCTCGGAGAGCAGGTCCTGACCGATCACCAACGGCGGGAGGAAGCGCAGCACGTTGCCGAAGGTGCCGGCGGTGAGGACGACGACGCCCTGGGCGTGGCAGTGCCTGGCCACGGCCGCCGTCAGCGCGGGGTCCGGCTCGGTCGTGCCCGCCTTGACCAGCTCGATGGCGATCATGGCACCGCGGCCGCGGATGTCCCCGATGGCGGGGACCCGTTCCTGCAGCGCGCGCAGCCGGGGCAGCATGGTGTCGCCGATGGCGCGGGCAGCACCGGCGAGGTCGAGCTCGCGCATCGTCTCGATCGAGGCCAGGGCGGCGGCGCAGGCAAGCGGGTTGCCGCCGTACGTGCCGCCGAGTCCGCCGGTGTGGACGGCGTCCATCAGCTCGGCCCGGCCGGTGACGGCGGCCAGCGGCAGGCCGCCGGCCATGCCCTTGGCCAGGGTGATCAGATCGGGCACGACCCCCTCGTGCTCGCTGGCGAACCAGTCGCCGGTGCGGCAGAAGCCCGTCTGCACCTCATCGGCGATGAAGACCGCACCCGCCTGGCTGCACCACTCGGCCACCGCAGGCAGGAAGCCGGACGCCGGCACGACGAAGCCGCCCTCGCCCTGGATGGGCTCGATGAGGACTGCGGCCACGTTCGCGGCGCCGACCTGGGTCTCGATCTGGCGGATGGCGCGGGTCGCCGCCTCTGCGCCGGACAAGCCGTCGGCGTCGCGGAACGGGTAGGACATCGGCACCCGGTAGACCTCGGGGGCGAACGGCCCGAACCCGTTCTTGTACGGCATGTTCTTCGCCGTCAGCGCCATCGTCAGGTTCGTGCGGCCGTGGTAGGCGTGGTCGAAGACGATGACCGCGGAGCGGTTGGTGGCCACTCGCGCGATCTTGACCGCGTTCTCGACGGCCTCGGAGCCGGAGTTGAACAGCGCGGAGCGCTTCTCGTGGTCGCCCGGCGTGACCCTGGCCAGCTCCTCGCAGACGGCGACGTAGCCCTCGTACGGCGTGACCATGAAGCACGTATGGGTGAAGGCCGCGACCTGCTCCTGGACGGCGGCGACCACGCGCGGGGCGGCGTTGCCGACGTTGACCACGGCGATGCCCGCCCCGAGGTCGATGAGGGAGTTCCCGTCGACGTCCACCACCACGCCGCCGCCGGCACGCGCGACGAAGACCGGGAGAGTGGTGCCGACGCCGGCAGACACCGTGGCCGAACGCCGGGTCATGAGTTCCCGTGATCGCGGGCCGGGGATCTCGGTGACCAGCCGTCGTTCCTGGGTCGGCGAGGACTGGGGTGCGAGCAGGTCGGTCATGGCAGCTCCTGACCTCGACGGGTGAACGGACTCGCATCGAGTCTCGGCGGCACGCACGGCTGCGGGTACTGTCCGGATCGGCGCGTCAGGCATTTCTGGATGTCCATAGCGGCACCCGGCCGTCGTGCAGGGAAGGGAAGTCGCCGTGCCGGTCACCGTCGCCGATCTGATCGCTCGGCCCGGACTCAACCTGCGTCTGCTCAGCGCAGGCGTCCCGGTAGATCGCCCCTTGTCCTGGGTCCACGTGAGCGAGCTGGCCGATCCCACTCCGTTTCTGGAGGGCGGCGAGTTGCTGCTCACGACCGGGCTCGCGCTCAACCACGGAGAGGCGGCGGATCCGTACGTGCGCCGGCTGACCCGTGCGGGCGTAGCGGCGCTGGGGTTCGGGATCGGGGTCGGCCAGGACGTCGTCCCGCCCGCTCTCGTGGCTGCGGCCGAGGACGCCGGTCTCCCGCTGCTCGAGGTGCCGCACGGAACGCCGTTCATCGCGATCTCGCGCGGCGTGTCGGCGGCCCTGGCTGCCGACGAGTACTCCGCGGTCGCACGCGCGGCCGCCACCCAGCAGGAGCTGACCAGGGCAGCCTTGGCTCCCGGGGCTCCTGCGGCGGTCCTGGGCCGGCTGGCTCGATCGATCGGCGGCTGGACCCTGCTGCTGGACGCGGTGGGCGTCCCCGTGGAAGCCGCTCCTCGCGCCGCCGCCCGGCGAGCTCCGGCGCTGCAGGCCGAGCTGGACCGGCTGCGCGGCATGCCAGCGCCTGCCAGTGCCGCGCTGAGGGACCCCGAGCAGACGGTGCTGATCCAGTCGTTGGGCACTGGGTCGCGCACGCGCGGCTTCCTCGCCGTCGGCCGTTCCGGGCCGCTCCCGCCGGCCGACAGGCACGTGGTCAACGCGACCGCTCTCCTGCTGACCCTGCGGATGGAGCAGTCACGGGCCTTGGACAGCGCGACAGCGGCGCTGCGCGCCGCGCTCCTACGGCTCTTGCTGGCCGGGGAGCAGCGGACGGTGGCGGCCGTGGCCGGTGAACTCGGTCAGCAGCTGCCCGAAGAGCCGCTGCACGTGATAGCCGTACTTGGTAGTGAGGAGCATCGTTCCGCCGCGGTGGACGTCGCCGCCGACGCCGCCGCGCACGAGCGCGAGCCGCTGTTCTCCGCGGAGCTGGACGAGGCGCTCGTCATCCTCGTCTCGGCTGAGGGACCTCTGCCGGCCCGACTCGGCATCCTCGCAGCCCGGGTACGAGGTGCGGCGATCGGTTTGTCCCGGCCGGTGGCCTGGACGGGGCTCGCGGACGGTCTCCGGCAGGCGCGGCAGGCAGCTGAGTACAGCCGCAGCCGGGACGGCGGGATCGTCGCCTTTCCCGATCTTGCCGTCCCCGGCCTGGCCGGGCTCCTGGAGTCAACCGCGACGCGAGCCTTCGCGGACGCGCTGCTCGCTCCGCTGGTCGCCGCGGACGGGGCGGGAGGGGGAGACCTCGTCCGCTCCCTGCGGGTGTGGCTGGCCCACCACGGGCAGTGGGAGCCCGCGGCGGCGCAGCTCAAGGTGCACCGGCACACGCTGCGCAAGCGCGTACACCGGGTAGCCCACCTCCTCGGCCGCGATCTCGAGAACCCCGGCGCGCGTGCCGAGCTGTGGATCGCCCTCCACCCGCCCGGCGGCGACTAGCTAGCTGGCGAGCTTGGCCGTGATCTCGGCCAGTCGGCGGCCCTGGTATCGCGCCGCGATGAGTTCCGCGTCGGTGGCGGTGGTGGACTTGCCACCCGAGGCGGTGGAGATGCCGTAGGGGTTGCCGCCGGCCTCGAACAGGAGCGGATCGGTGTAACCCGGAGGCACGATCACCGCGCCGAAGTGAGAGAACACGTTGAACAGCGTCAGAATCGTCGACTCGTTCCCCCCGTGGACGTTCTGGGCGCTGGTGAACGCGGTGGCACCCTTGTTGGCCAGCTTGCCGGTCGCCCACAAGCCGCCGAGCGTGTCGATGAACTGCTTCATCTGGGCTGCGGGCGTCCCGAACCGCGTCGGGGTTCCCAGCGCGTAGCCGTCGGCCCACTCGAGGTCGGCCGGAGTCGCCACGGGTACGTCGGTGGTCGCCTCGGCGTGCTCCCGCCAGAGCGGGTTTGAGTCGATCGCTTCTTGCGGAGCGAGCTCGGGGACGCGGCGCAGCCGCACCTCGGCGCCCGCCTCCTCGGCTCCCTCGGCCAGAGCGGTGGCCAGCTGGTGGACGTTCCCGGTCGATGAGTAGTAGACGACGGCGATGTTCGGCATGGTTCTCCTCTGAGATCGTGGAGCCCCGTGACCGACCCGACGGGGTCGGACGCTCTCGATCGAGCGAGATCACAGGGGCCGACCTTGACTCTCCGTCGAGCGCCCCTCGGGGATCTATGCAGAAAGCCACCAGGCCGGCGGGGTAGTTGCGCGGATCCGTGAACGCACGCAAGATCGCCGACGTCGGCGGTAGGCAGGGGGATGAGCATGAGCTACGAGCCCGAAGCCCAGCGCGCCGCGGCCCACTCGGTGACCGAGCTCAGGGACCCCACAACCTTCCCGCCGGCAGCGGTGGAGCTGCTGCAGCGCACCCTCGAGGAGTTCGAGCGGGTACACGGCACGGAGCACACGAGGACCGTCGATCTCCGTCGCCACTTCGCGGTGGTGCTGCAGAGCAGAGGTCGCGTGTCCGAGGCCCTGCCCCACTTCGAGCGGGTCCTGCTGGCACATGAGCGCTCGCTCGGGTCGTCCGCTCCCGAAACCCTGGAGGCGCGCTACGAGCTGGCGCTCGCTCATCGTGATGCCGGCCGTCACGAGCAGGGCCTGATCGTACTGGCGGACACCGTCGTCGAGGCCGAGCGCACGCTCGGCGCCGGGCATGCACTCGCCATCGCCAGCCGGCAGCTGCGCGCCGAACTTCTTGACTCAGGCGGCGGATGACGCAGCGGAGCCGCGGCGCCCCCCGTGGACGCCGCGGCTCCGATGTGGACCTGGAGGGACTCAGTCCGCGAGGACCCAGAACTCCTTGAAGCGGGTCTTGAACGTCCAGGTGGACGTGTGTCCCTTCGGGAGGAAGGCCGCGTCCCCGGCCTTGACCTCGACGAAGCTGCCGTCCTCGAGCTCGATCCGGGCCTCGCCCTCGAGGACGTAGATCATCTCGTTCTCGGTGAGCTCGTAGGTGGTCTTGGCGGGGTCGCACTCGAAGAAGCCGCATCCCCGGGCGCCGTCCGTGAGGTCCTCGAAGAGGGTGAAGCCACGCCCTGCGGGCTCTCCGCTGTGGACGGTGACCCCTTCGGGCTGCCAGGTCTCGAGCGTCGCGGTCTCTGCTGTGGCGGACCTGATCGTGGTCATGAGATTCCTCCAGTTCGTCGGCGGTCACCCGGATTCTGGTGAATGTCGGAGGCACCGCTGTTGTCAGAACCCGCAAGCATCAGTGCACGGATGCACCATCAGTGCACATGAGACGCGCATGGGAGCGACGGTCGTAGTCTGCGAGGGTGACACTCGAGGACGACCTGCGAATGCTGGCCCAGGGAGTCGAAGCCCGGTTGCCGGCGCTGACGGAGACGATCGTCCGGCGTCTCCGGGAAGAAGTGCCGGAGTTCTACAAGCTCGACGACCCAGTATTGGGGGACGCCGAGAGCGACGCCATCGCAGCGTCGCTCCGCGACATCCTGGACGGTCTCGTCGAGGGGCGGACCCCTCCCGAGCAGGCATCCGACCGCATCCTGCGTGAGGCTCGGCTTGCGGCGCAGGCCGACATCGATCTCCACGCCTTGCTGCGTACCTCCCGGGTGGGCCAGGCCGCGACGTGGGACTGCTTCCTAGAGGTCGCTGATGAGCTGCTGCCCGACGCGGGCCAGCGGCTGCCGGTGCTGCGCCACGCGAGCCAGTACCACTTCGCATGGAACGATCGCGTCGCCGCATCGATCATCGATGCCTACCAAAAGGAGCGGAACGCGTTCTACTTCCACGGGCGCGACCGCAAGCGGCGCGCCCTGGTACGGGACCTGCTCGCCGGGATACCGGTCGACGAAGCAGCGCTCGGCTATTCCCTCCGTGGACGTCACCTGGGGATCGTCGTCTGGGGCGACGCGCCGGAGGCGGCCCTTAAGCAGCTGACGAACACGCTGGGCTGGCAGTCGCTGACCGTCACGGGGACCGCGGGGACGGTGCTCGGCTGGATCGGCCGGCCAGCAGGAAAGGCGTCCGGCGACGACGACCTGTCGCGGCTGAGCCTGCCCTCGGGCACCCACCTCGCCTGCGGGGAATACATGAACGACGTCGAGGGGATGCGACTGACCCACCGGCAGGCCTGGCAGGCCTACCGCGTCGCCAGGATCAAGGGTCAGCCGATCACGTGGTACCGCAAGGTTGCCTTGGAGGCCCTGGTCCTGCGGGACCTTCCCGCAGTGCGGAGCTTCGTGCGGCAGGAACTCGGCCCTCTCTACGGCACTGCGGAACGTGCAGTGGTTCTGCGGGAAACGTTGCGTGCCTACTTCGCCAGCGGCCAGAACGCAGCGTCGGCCGCAGCCGTCATCGGCGTGCACGAACGGACGGTCGCGTACCGGCTCCGCTCGGTGGAGAAGTGGCTGGGCACATCGATCACCTCCGTGCGGGACGAATTGTCCGTCGCGCTTCGCCTTTCCGAGCTGTTCCAGGGCGCGACGGAGGAGCGGGATCTCACGTTGCAGGAGGAGCAGGCCTTCGACGGAGCTCCCCTCTAATGCCATGGGGCAGGTGCGTCAGCGGTCCGCCGCGCGGCGGACAGGCTCGCGGACAGTTGTGCCCGCCGTGCGCCCTGCGAGCGCCGGCACCCACGGCGACGTAGGTCAGCAGCATCCCGGCTAGCAGGCCCTAGCGTCTGCACACACAGAATTGGGAGCCGCCGCAGCGTCGACGTCGGGAGCGGACCACCGTCGATGCCGTCATACCGGGCCTTGCCGAACTCAGCAATGTCGCAAACGGTTTTGCGCGATAAGGGATAATCCTGTTAGCCAGGTCACTTCAATACTTCCTCGACTGAGCAAACGCCTCACGAGGAGAAGAGATGTCGTCGAACGTCGCCGAACACGCACCGGACGGTCATGAGGAACTCAAGGGGCTGCAGCAGGGCACACTGAGCCTGCCCAAGGCCCTGGGTCTCGCCGTCGTCACGTTCAGCCCGGTGCTCATGGCCGCCACCGCACCCGCCCTGGCCGGTCCGGTCGCCGGCTCCAGTGCCTGGTTGTCCGTCCTCGCCGGTACGGTCCTCGTCGCCTTCATCGGCGTGGCGATCGTCCCGTTCGCCCGCCGCTACGTGGTTTCCGGTGCGCTCTACTCCTACATCGGTCATGAGCTGGGCTCCAAGCCGAGCACACTCGCAGGTGCTTCCCTGGCCGTGGGCTACCTCGCCGGGGTGATCGTCTGCCTGCAGGTCTTCGGCGTGTACGCCGGGAGCTTCATCGCCAATGTCTTCGACCTCCCCGCGGCCAATGGCGTGGTGGGCCAGGCGATCATGTATGCGCTGGCCATGCTGAGCGTCGCCTGGTTCGCGATCCGCGGCCTGGACACCTCCACCCGGCTGAGCATCGGCCTGCTGTTCGTGGCCACGCCCATCGTCGCGATCGTCCTGGTGGCCAACGTCTTCACGGACGGTTTCGCCTTCGGCGACCAGTTCACCTTCGGCGACTTCACTTTCAGCGGCTTCTTCGCCGGTATCGTCCTGTCGGCCACCTTTTTCGTGGGTTTCGAGTCCAGCGCCGCCACGGCGCTGGAGACCAAGGACCCGATGCGCACGATCCCGCGACTGATGACGCTGGTGCCGGTGATCGTCGGCGGCGTCGGACTTGTCGCGACACTGCTCACTGTGCCGGTCCTGCCGGCCATCGCCGATGCCACCGCGAACGGTGAGTCCCCCCTCTCCGCGATGGCCGACAATGCCGGACTCGGGTGGCTCGCCCCGGTGGCGGACCTGTGCCTGGCCGTCATCTGCTACGCGGTGGTCCTCGGGTTCATGAACTACGCGCCACGGGTGTGGGCCACGATGGCCGTCGACGGGATGCTGCCGAAGTCGCTGGGTCATGTGGACGAGAAGCACAAGACGCCCGTGCGAGCGATCGTCGTCATCGCCGTGCTCTCGACGATCGTGCCGATCGTGCTGTCGGCAGTCACCGGCGGTACCCCGCTCGATGTCTACGCCCACGTCGCCACGCTGTACCCATACTACTGGGTCATTCCGTACGTGCTCATCTGCGCCGGGGCCATCGTCCTGCTGGCCCGCAAGCGCGAGCTGAACGCCGGCACGGTCATCGCCGCCGTCATCGGCGGGATCGGCATCTTCTACGTGTGGCTGAGTGCCGTGCTGAACCCCACGGACACCTCCTACGACGCAATGACCTGGGCCGCTCCCGTCACCATCGCCCTGGCGCTGCTCGTGGTCGTGCCCATTCGGATGCAGTCCAGTCGGCGCTCCCGCGACGCCCGACCCGAGGTCCCCGCGGCTCGAGTCGACTGACCGGTACTACGTGATCGAAGGCGGTCATCCGTCTGAGGTCCTTCCGCCGGCGCATGAGATCGGCGGGCACACGTCCGGCTCGGCCACTGCCAGAGGCAGTGGCCGAGCCGGACTGCTTGCGCATCGGCACCAGCAGGGAGCCGACGGTCGGAACTGCGCGTCGACGGGGCGCCCAGGGCGGCCGAGGCGTGCCCCAGCATGGTCATCCGGGCGTCGAGCTCGCCGGCCATCGGACCGGGCGGCGGCTTAGTGCGACGCGTCGAATCCCGCGATCCGGGCCAGCTGCTTAATCAGCTGCCCCGCCTCGCCGAGCCGTCATCCGAACAGGGGAACCGGCTTCGTGACTTACCGGGGTGGCCTGACCCGGCTACGCCGCCGGCGTCCTCACCGCTCGGCGGTGCAATGGATCGGCCCGTCGGTGCTGGTCAGTCGCTCGCCGGAGCCGCCCCAACGTCCGGCGATGATCTCCGCGGCGATCGAGACGGCCGTCTCCTCCGGGGTCCGGGCGCCCAGGTCCAACCCGATAGGGGAGGACAGTCGAGCCCGTTCCTCCTCGGACAGCCCGGCTTCGGACAGCCGCTCGACTCGTTCCTGGTGCGTCCGGCGTGAGCCCATCGCGCCCACGTAGGCGACCGGGATGCGCAGCGCCACCTCGAGCAGCGGGACGTCGAACTTCGGGTCGTGGGTGAGAACGCAAAGGACGGTCCGCTCGTCGATCCGGCCGGCATGGACCTCCGCCCGCAGATACCGGTGCGGCCACTCGACGACCACCTCGTGCGCCTCGGGGAAGCGCTTGGGGGTGGCAAAGATCGGGCGGGCGTCGCAGACGGTCACCCGGTAGCCGAGGAAGGCGCCGACCCGGGCAACAGCGGCGGCGAAGTCGATGGCGCCGAACACGACCATGCGGGGAGCCGGCGCGAAGGCGTTGACGAACAGCGACAGGTCGTCGCCACGGCGCTCACCGTCGTGGCCCACGTGCAGCATGCCGGTCCGGCCGGCGGCCAGCATCCCTCGAGCATCGGCGGACACGGCGTCGTCCAGCCGCTGCAGGCCGAGCGATCCCGACGCGCGGTCGGGCCAGACGACCAGCCGCCGTCCCACCCGCTCGTCGGGGCCCGCGACGCAGGTGACCACGGCGACCGGCTCGTGTCGTCGGACCGAATCGCCCACCTGGCCGAGTTCCGGAAAGGACTCCCGGGACACCGATTCGACGAAGACGTCGAGGATGCCGCCGCAGGTCAATCCGACGGCGAAGGCGTCGTCGTCGCTCACGCCGTACCGCTCGAGGGTGGGCAAACCGGTGTCGACGACGTCCTTGGCCTCCTCGTAGACCGCGCCCTCTACGCAGCCGCCGGAGACGCTGCCCACCGCGGTGCCGTCGGGTCCGACGAGCATCGAGGCGCCGGCCGGGCGGGGCGCCGACCGCCAGGTGGCTACGACGGTGCCCATGCCGACGGTCTCGCCCGCCTGCCACCAGCCGATCAGCTCCTCGAGCACTTCACGCATGCTGGATCACTCCCGTCAGCTCCTCGAACGCGGCCATGCTGTGCCCCGACACGAAGTGGTCGACCGACGGCAGAGCCGCCCGCATGCCGCCGGTCAGGGGTTCATAGCCCGCACGGGCCTTGTGCGGGTTCACCCAGATGACGGCGTGGGCGAGCCGGCGCAGCCGGACCATCTCTGCGCCCAGCAGCGCCGTCCCTCCCCGCTCCCAGCCGTCGCTGCACACGACGACGATCGCGCCGCGAGCGATGCCCCGTTGTCCCCACCGGTCCAAGAAGGCCTTGAGCATGTCACCGAGCCGGGTGCCGCCGGACCAGTCGGGGATCGCCGAGCCGCTGGCGGTCAGTGCCCGGTCGGGATCGCGCAGCCGCATCTCGCGGGTGACCCGGGTCAGCCGGGTCCCGATCGTGAACACCTCCGTGGACGACGGCCGTGCGCGCGCCGCGACGTGCGCGAAGCGCAGCAGCGCGTCGGCGTACGGGGCCATCGATCCGGAGACGTCGACCAGCAGGACGACGCGCCGCGGGCGCGCCTGCCGCCGGTGCCGCAGAAGTCGGGTGACCTCGCCGCCGCTGCGCAGCGCGCGCCGCACCGTCCGCGCCTGGTTCACCGACCCTTGGGCGCTGTGCCGCCTGCGCCGGGAGGGCCGCATCGGCGTCGCGGGCGCCAGGAGGGCGAACAGCCGGCGCAGGTGGGCGCGTTCGGCCGGGGTCAGCTGCGCGACGTCACGGTGTCGCAGGACCTCCTCCGCGCTGGCGGCAACCGACAGATCCGGCTCGTCGGACCCGTCGTCGCCGTCAGTGCTCCCCGCCTCGAGCGGCGCGGCGTCGGTCGCGTGGACCTCGGGACGCGCGTTCTTCTGCGGGACACGCGGCCGCTCGCCTGCGAAATACGCGGCGAAGGCGGCGTCGTAGCGGTCGAGGTCGTCCGGCCCGCCGCAGAGGGTCAGGCGACCGGCCCAGTAGACGGCGCCCGGATCGAGGACGTCCAAGGCACCGAGCGCCGTCAGCATTGACTCGACCCGATCGGGCGACGCTGCAACCCCTGCGTGACGCAGCGTCCGCGCGAAGCTCAGCACGGTGTCGACGACGTCCCGACGTGCTGGAACAACCCCGTCCGGAGGCTCGCCCCGTGCCTGCGGCGGGGTAGAGGGACGGACTCCTTCAGCCACCGAACAGTGCTCCTGGCGCCATGGCCTGCACTCGCTCGGTGTCCTCGCGATACTTCAGAACCGCACCCAACGTGCGGGCGGCCAGGTCGGGGTCGAGGTCACGGGCGCCGAGGGTGTGCAAGGCGGTGGCCCAGTCCATCGACTCGGCGATGCCGGGTGGCTTGAGCAGGTCGAACGTCCGTAGCCGCGCCGTCGTCCGGGCGACCTCGCGGGCCAGCTGCTCGGTCACCTGGGGCAGCCGACGGCGCAGGATGGCCACCTCGCGGTCGAACTCGGGGTGCTGGAGCCAGTGGTAGAGGCAGCGGCGCTTGAGGGCGTCGTGCACCTCGCGGGTCCGGTTGGAGGTGAGAACGACCAGCGGCGGCGTCGTCGCCCGGACGGTGCCCAGTTCGGGGATGGAGATGGTGAAGTCCGACAGCACCTCCAGCAGGAAGGCCTCGAACTCGTCGTCGGCCCGGTCCACCTCGTCGACCAGCAGCACGCTGGGCGAGTCCTCCAGGGCCTGCAGCAGCGGCCGGGCCAGCAGGAAGCGTCGGTCGTAGAGGGAGGCCTCCAGCGACTCGGTGTCCTCGGTGGCATGGGCGGCCTCGGCCGCGCGCAGGTGCAGCAGCTGGCGGCCGAAGTCCCAGTCGTAGAGCGCCTGGCTGGCCTCCAGCCCCTCGTAGCACTGCAACCGGTAGAGCGGCCGGCCGGTGACCTGGGCCAGCGCGTGCGCCAGGGCGGTCTTGCCCACCCCCGCCTCGCCCTCCAGGAACAGCGGCCGGTGCATCACCAGCGCCAGGTAGGCCGCGGTCGCCAACCCCTCATCGGGGAGGTATCCGGTCGACTCGAGCGCCGCCGCCATCGATTCCGGTGCGGCCAGCGCGTCGGTCCCGTCGTACGAACCCTGCATCGCCACGTCGTGTGTCCGGTCCATCGAGTCCTCACTCCGGTACGAGCCGGCGCTGCGGCAGCCGATCGGTCGGCATCGCCCGTCCTCGCGCGGCATGCCATTCGAGGCCCCTGTTACCGAATGGTTGCCCAAGAGCGGACGCGAGCGCTCTGCGGATTCCGCGCAAGCCGAGCGGTCGCTTTCCGGAGGCGACAGACGCTCGCCTGCGGCCCGCACTCGGGCGTGCCCGCTCGGTGTTCGTCGCCGGCTCGGTCGCGGGGGCCGCCCTCCAGCGGCCGGCTACGGTGCGCAGCCGAATCGGGGAAAGGGGCAGCACCGTTCCGGGCCGGATGGGATGAGGACTCTCCTGGCTGGGCCGGGGCAGTTGTGCGCCTTCCGCAAGACGTGGCCGTCGAATCTGCGGCAAGTGCACTGTGGCCGCCGGCAGAGCCGCCCGGACACTGGCTCGGGCGCACCGCCTGGCTGCAGGACGACGGCTGCGTGGTCACACGATCACAGACGGGACGAAGGTGGACGCAACTTCCGTGACAGTTACCCGACCGAGCCCGTGGCTCGCGGAGGCGCTCGCCGTGGAGCCTCCGACGCAGGGAACAGCCCTGAGAGGGCGGACGACCGCCGACGTGTGCATCGTCGGAGGCGGTTACACCGGGTTGTGGACGGCGCTGGAACTCAAGATCAGACGGCCGGACCTGGACGTTTGCCTCGTCGAGGCAGGGGTGTGCGGCAGCGGGGCCAGCGGCACCAACGCCGGCATGCTGATGAACCTCTGGCCCAAGTTTCCCTCTCTGGAGGCGCTGGCGGGTCGGACGGAGGCCACCTGGTTGGCTCAGCAGTCGAGCAATGCCGTCGAGGACGTCATCGGGTTCTGCCGGGACCACGGCATCGAGGCCCACATCGAACGACGGGGCTGGTTGTGGGCGTCGAGTTCTCCTGCCCAGGACGGCGCGTGGACCGAATCGCTGAACCTGGTCGAAGGGCTCGACGGTACTCCCTTCCGGGTCCTCGACGGTGATACCGCCCGAGCCCTGGGAAGCACGGCGCTGCGTGGAGGGGTTCTGGACCCGACGTCGGCGACTCTTCAGCCGGCACTGCTCGTCCGGGGCCTGCGTCGGGTGGCGGTCGAGCGGTACGGGGTCCGAATCTACGAGCACACCCCGATGAGGGCCACGGAGGAGCGGGGCAACCGCACCCACGTCGTCACTCCGCACGGGCGGGTCGAGGCCGGTGCGGTCGTGCTGGCGATCAACGCCTGGATGAGTGCCTTCGCCCACGTCCGACGGACCATGGTGATGAGCGCCAGCGACAACGCCATCACCCGTCCGCTGCCTGCCGAGCTGCTCGCCGGCGCGGGAGACCCGGGACTGGGCGTCAGCGACTCGACCCGGATGCTGAACTACTGGCGCACCACTCGGGACGGGCGCGTGGTCTTCGGCAAGGGAGGGGTGGGGCTCGGATTCCGTCAGCACGGAGCACGGTCGATGTTCGGGCCGGTCAGACGCGACGCGATCATCCGGCGTGAGTTCGACCGCCTCCTCCCAGCGCTGGCCGGGGAGGACTTCGCCGCGACCTGGCGGGCGCCGGTCGAGTACACCCTCACGTCGTTGCCCTACTTCCGGCAGCTGCCCGGTCGTAGCCGGGTGTGGTTCGGCACCGGCTACTCCGGTGACGGTGTGGGCCCCAGCCGCATGGGAGGTCGGATCCTCGCCAGTCTGGTGCTCGGCGAGGACGACGAATGGTCGAACTGCGCCTTCACGCAACCGCCGCGCGGCTGGCTGCCGCCCGAACCGTTCCGGTTCCTGGGCGGCCAGGTGGTGAAGCACGCCATGATCAGCAAGGAGCGAGCGGAGAACGACGGTCGGACGCCGGGCTCGGTCGTCGGCGCACTGAGTCGCCTCGATCCGACGACCTGGGTCTGAGCCGCGGCGGCCGGTTGCGGCGTTCCGCAGCGACGTCCTCCGCTCACGGGCTCATCTCTCGGGCGATCAGCCGCCGATGGCCGACATCGGCCGCGCCGGCTGGAGGAAGCTCGGGTCGTCGATGCCGTGGCCGGGAAGCTTCCCCAGGGTGGCGATCCGCCAGCGGTCGGCGATCTCCTGGTCGGAGGCGCCCTCGCGCATCGGCGTCCGCAGGTCGGACTCCTCGCGGGCGAACAGGCAGTTGCGGATCTGACCGTCGGCGGTGAGGCGCGTCCGGTCGCAGCTGCCGCAGAACGAGCGGGTCACCGAGGCGATGACGCCGACCGTCGCCGGTCCGCCGTCGACCAGCCAGCGCTCGGCCGGAGCCGAGCCGCGGGCCTCGGTGTCCGGGGTGAGCGTGTGCGCGGCCGACAGCCGCTCGAGGATGTCCTCCGCGGTGACCATCTCGCCGCGGGTCCAAGCGTGGTGGGCGTCCAGCGGCATCTGCTCGATGAACCGCAGCTGGTAGCCGTGCTCGAGGCAGAAGTCCAGCAGGGGGACGGCGTCCTCCTCGTTCATGCCGCGCAGCAGGACGGCGTTCACCTTCACGGGGGTCAGCCCGGCCGCGGAGGCGGCCGCGAGCCCGGCGACGACGTCGTCGAACCGGTCACGGTGGGTGAGCTGCTTGAACCGGTCGCGGTCTACGGTGTCCAGGCTGACGTTGATCCGGTCGAGCCCGGCCCCTGCCAGCGCCGGCGCGACCCGGGCCAGGCCGATCGCGTTCGTCGTCAGGCTGACCTCGGGGCGCGGCGTCAGGGCGGTGGCCCCGGCGACGATGCCGACCAGGCCGGGCCGCAGCAGCGGCTCGCCGCCGGTGAACCGGACCTCCTCGATGCCGAGCTGCTCCACCCCGATGCGCACCAGGCGCACGATCTCCTCGTCGGTCAGCACCTCGACCTTCGGCAGCCAGTCGAGACCCTCGGGCGGCATGCAGTAGGTGCACCGGAGGTTGCAGCGGTCGGTCAGCGAGACGCGCAGGTCCGTCGCGACGCGACCGTGCCGGTCCACCAGCCCACCGATTCCCGGCTCGGGCGCCGCGACGGCACGGCGCACCACGGGCTGAGGCAACGTCACGGCACATCGACGATGACATCGTGCCCGAATTCCACGGGTCCCACCGTTCTCTCGAGGCGTGAGCAGGGGTACACACCAGTCTCCAGCGAGCGCCCGGCTCGTGAGTAGGCAGAATCCCGTCAGCGGGTCGGGGAAGTTGCGGTGATCCGTCAACCCGCCGGGAGATGACGCGGTGCGGTCGTATACCAGGATGAGGAGCGGTGGACCGACGAGGAGAGTCGTCGTCGGCCAACGCCCTGCGGCGGGAGCGGGTGGCGGTCCTCCGGGTCGCGTGAGCCGTGGCGGCTGGTACGCCGTCGCCTCTATCGGTCCGTGTCGATCAGGTCCTGCTCGGATTCCGCAGCTAGTCGGTTCCCTTTGTCGGTCCAGGGCAAGGCTTCGCGGCCGTGGAGCTCGCGATACTGCTGGAGACACGCCTCGGATCCGGTGACGCCCTGCCGACACACAGCGCGCCAGCCGGGACGGTGCCGCGTGACACCACCTGTGGCGACACGTTTTCTGGAGAGGGCTCTCGTGACCAACAACAGCGGTACTGCTGCGCTGCAGCCGGAGCAGGAGATGCTCAACTGGGGGCGCCTCATCCTGGACGGCGTGCCGTACGCCGATCTGGTGAGCGCCCGTGACCGCGACCCGTCCGTGACGTGGTTCGACCACTGGATGGAGACGGCCGCGAACTACGAGCGGCTGGGCGAGCAGGCGCAGGCTGCCGGTCACACGATCACTGCCGGCGAGTACTTCGTCCTCGGCTCGCTCGCGGCGCAGTACGCGCAATTCCTTTGGTTCGACGACCGTCGTCGTGTCGGCCAGGAGCGCAAGGTGGAGCTCTACCGCCGTGCCGCCCCACTGCTCAACCCGCAGGCTGAGCGCTTCGAGCTGACTGTGGACGGTGCCACCGTTCCTGGTTACGTCCGAGTGCCCGCGTCCGGAAGCGGCCCGTACCCGACTGCGGTCCTGCTCGGCGGTCTGGAGTCCACGAAGGAGGAGAGCTACCAGTTCGAGCAGCAGCTCCTCGCTCGGGGCATCGCCACGGTCACCTTCGACGGGCCGGGGCAGGGCGAGATGTTCCCCGAGGTCCCGCTGCGCGGTGACTACGAGCGCTACACCTCCGCGGTCGTCGACTACGCCGAGAAACTCCCCGAGATCGACGCCTCACGGATCGGGGTTGTCGGCCGCAGCCTCGGCGGGCACTACGCGCTGCGCAGCGCCGCCCTCGACCAGCGCTTCGTCGCCTGCATCTCCTGGGGTGGCTTCGCCGACATGGACTCCTACGACGACGAGACGCCGATGACGAAGGAGAGCTGGAAGTACGTGACCGCCTCGTCCACGCACGAGGAGGCACGCGAGCGGGTCATGAGGCTCATGGACGTCCGGTCGGAGCTCCACAAGCTCCGCGTCCCGACGTACATCCAGCACGGCATGCATGACGAGGTCCCGGTGAGCGAGGTCGACGTGGTCAAGCAGTTGGCTGTCGACGCACCGCTGACCATCGTCATCGAGCCCCACGGTGACCACTGCTGCCACAACCTCGGGCCGCGCCCCCGCTTCGAGATGATCGACTGGCTGGAGGAGCAGCTCAAGCCGCGCGCCTGACACCACCTCTTCGCTGCGCTGCTGCCCTCCACCGGTCCGCCGGTGGAGGGCAGCGGCGTTTCGGCATGTCTGGCCTGAACGGCGGCAGGGGAGCTCATTACTCGCGGAGAGCGCTGTCCGCCGAGGCCGGTGCTGCCCTCGGCGTCCGCGCTGCGACTGCCCGCCTGCGGGATCGGAAGAAAAGCCTCCCGCCCTTGTCGCCTGCTGTGTACTTCGACACATCGGTGCGCCTGCACGCTTCTCGCCAACGAGGTCACGGACCGAGTGACCGCCGCGAGAAGGAGAGCTGACATGAGGGTGACCGGGGTGGGACCGCGTCGTCGTTGGGCGACGTCCGTGGTGGCGGCGTCGGCCGCGCTGGCGCTGACCGCGTGCAGCAGCGAGTCAACCGCTGGCGGTGGCTCCGACGGCGAGCCCGTCAACGAGGAGGCCGCACAGGTGGTCCAGGAGGCCCAGGAACGGATCGAGGCCCGGCTCGCCGGCGAGACGTACGAGGAGCCGCCGAGCGAGGGACCGGCAGCCGTCCGCGGGGCCCGGGTCGCGATGGTGAACGTCGGTACCCAGGCACCCACCGGCGCCCACGTCGCCGAGAACGCGGAAGAGATCGCCGGGATCATGGGCTGGGAGCTCAGCATCTACGACGGCGAGTTCAACCCGACCAAGTTCCAGGAGGGCATCCGGCAGGCCATCGCCGCACAGGCCGACGTCATCTGGCTGTTCGCCATCGACTGCCCGGTTGCCCGCACCGCGCTGGAGGAGGCCAAGGCCGCCGGCATCCCGGTCATCTCGCAGGAGGGGGCTGACTGCAGCGACGTCGAGGACGGCGCTCCGAGTTTGTTCACCCACAACCTCGAGTTCGCCGACGGCGACTTCATCGAGTGGGGCCGGGCGCTGGGCGCCGCGCAGGCCGACTACCTCATCGCCGAGACGGGCGGTAATGCCCGCGTCATCGAAATCTCCGTGCCCGACCTCTATGTGACCGCGGCCCTGCACGAGGGATTCGTCGAGCGTATGGAGGAATGCTCGACGTGCGAGATCGTACAGACGATCGAGAACTCCGCTGCAGCGCTCGGCCCGGAGCTGCAGGCGAAGGTCGAGCAGGCGCTGCTGCGCAATCCGGATGCCAACGGGCTCGCCGTGTCCTACGACGACCTCATGACGGCGGGTGGCGCGGCCGCGGTGATGGCCTCGGGTCGATCGAACGACCTCGCGGTGGTCGCGGGCACCGGCTTCGAGCCCAACATCGAGCTGGTCCGAAAGGACCAGGGGCAGGACGCCGGATACGGCATCGACTACGGCTACGAGACCTGGGCCGGTGCCGACCTGGTGAACCGCTTCCTGGCCGGTGCCGAGATCAGCCCCTCCGGGGACAGCCTGGGCTTCTACGACGGGGACAACCTGCCGGAGAGTGGCTCCTACGCCAGCCCCATCGACTACCGCCCGGCGTACACGGAGGTCTGGCAGGGATGACCGACGGGTTGACCACTCCGGCGGGGACCGCCGGTTCGAGCAACGGTGGTCTGGCGCTGGCGAGCACTGGGGTCACCAAGACCTACGGTGCCACCAAGGCGCTCGACGACGTGAACGTCAGCGTCAGCGCCGGCCGCATCCACGCGCTGATGGGCGGCAACGGCTCAGGCAAGTCGACGTTCATCAAGGTGCTCGCCGGGGTGGTCACCCCGGAGGACGGGCGGCTCTTCCTGTCAGGGGAGTGGACCGACGCGCGCTCGCACACCCCTGCACGGGCCAAGGCTGCCGGCCTTCACTTCGTGCACCAGCAGAACTCCACGTTTCCCGACCTGACAGTGGCGGAGAACCTTGCCCTCGGGCGGGGATTCGAGCAGACGCGGGTGGGAAGCATTGCGTGGCGAGCCCAGCGCGACCGGGCTCAGGCAGTGCTCGACCGGTTCGAAATCTCCGTCTCACCCGACGCGGCGGTGGTCCGCCTCAGCGCTGCCAACCAGATGATGGTCGCCATCGCGCGGGCTCTGCAGGACCAGGATCAGGCCGGCGGGCACGGCGTGCTGATCCTCGATGAACCGACGGCCAGCCTGCCCAAGCACGAGGTGGAGGTCCTTCTCGACGCGTTGCGTCGCTATGCGGCAGCGGGCCAGACGATCGTCTACGTCTCCCACCGGCTCGAGGAGGTGACCGCGATCGCCGACGAGGTGACCGTCCTGCGCAACGGGCGGGTCGCCTCGGTGCTCTCCGGCGGCGAGATCACCCATGACGCCCTCGTCGAGGGCATCACCGGAGCACGGCTGTCGGTGGTGACTGTCTCGGAGTCGAAGCCCCCGACCGTCGACTCCGATGCGCCAGTCCTCACCGCCCGGACGGCGGACGGGCTGGAGGCGGTTTGCCTCCGGCCCGGCGAGATCGTCGGATTGGCCGGCCTCCTGGGCTCGGGGCGTTCCCGGATGCTCAAGCAGCTCTTCGGCGTCCTGCCGAGGCCGGAGCTCAGCGTCGACCTTGGGGGACGCTCCCTCAGACCGGACGACGTACGGGGGGCGATGCGGCGAGGAATAGCGTTCGTGCCCGAGAGCCGGTTGGCGGAGGCGGCATTTCCCGACTTGAGCATCGCCGAGAACCTGTCGATCGCCCGGCTCGAGGCGTACTCCACCGCGGGGTACATGCCCTCCCGTCGCGAGCGGGGGATCGCTAGCCGTCTGATCAGCACGTTCGGCGTCAAGGCGCCTTCCGCCGCCGCGCCTCTCACAGCACTCTCGGGTGGCAATCAGCAGAAGGTCGTTCTCGCCCGCTGGCTACAGCGCGAGCCCCGGGTACTCCTTCTGGACGAACCGACACAAGGCGTCGACATCGGGGCGCGCAACGAGATCTATGCCCTCGTCCGCCGCGCCGCACTGAGCGGGATGGCGGTGCTCGTGGCGTCGTCCGACTTCGCCGAGCTCGCTCAGCTCTGCCACCGGGCGATCGTGGTCAGCAAGGGCCGCGTGGTCCGTCGGCTCGATGGCCCTATCACCGAAGACCTGCTCAACGATGCCGTGTACCAACAGGAGAAGTCAGCATGACCCAGACCGTCGACACCAGCCCTCAGGAGCCTTCCGTGGTGGACACCGCCGCGCCGAGCGGACGCCCGACCAAGCGACGCCTGGCCTCATTCCTCGAGGCCTACGCGTTGTTGGTCATGTTGGTGGTCATAGCGCTGTTCTTCACGTTCTGGCCGGAGACCTCGTCGACGTTCCCGACCGCGGCCAACATGCGCATCCTGGTGGCCAGCCAGGCGGTCATCGGAGTCATCGCCATTGGTGCGCTACTGCCTCTGCTGGTGCAGGAGTTCGACCTCTCGGTCGGCGCGGTGGCGGGGGTGTCGGCGATCTTCGTCGCGGCATACCTGTCCGATGACGGAAGCGTGCTGGTGGGGGTCCTGCTCGCCGTGGCCATCGGCCTGGTCGTCGGATCGATCAACGCGCTGCTGGTGACGCGCGCTCACGTGAGCGGCGTCATCACCACGCTCGGCATGTCCACGATCCTCGCCGGGGTCATCCTGCAGAGGACCGGCGGCCTGGCTCTGGCCAGCGACATCCCGGCAACGCTCACGTCGTTCGGCACGGGACTGCTGGCCGGCGTCCCGTTCATCTTCGTGACCCTGATCGTCATCGCGGGCATCGTGTACTTCGTCCTGGCGCACACGTCGTTCGGGCGCGCGATCTACGCGGTGGGCTCGAACAGTGAAGCGGCCAAGCTGGTCGGTCTCCGGACGGACCTGATCCGCGGGATCGCCCTGGTGGCGAGCAGCACGCTGTGCGCGGTCGCCGGCCTGCTCTACGTCGCTCGTGCCGGCGGAGCCTCGCCCAACGTGGGGATCAACTTCACGCTGCCGGCGCTCGCTGCCGCGTTCCTGAGCGCTGCCGCGGTCCGTCCCGGTCGCTTCAACGTCTGGGGGACGATCATCGCGATCTTCTTCCTGGCGGTCCTCAACAATGGACTGAACCTGGCCGGGATGCCGCGCTACGTGAACGACTACGTCAACGGGGGGGGCGCTGATCATCGGCGTCGCGCTCGCAGCTGCCCTGTACCGGCGTCGGACCACCTGACCCGCGACACCGGACGCACGGCTCACGCTCCGGTGCCCGCCGATCGTGCCTTCACGGACGGCGGGCACCGGCCTCGTCAGACGCCGTGCCCGGCCGGCAACGCCTCGCGAGGTGCGAGCGGTCCCGGGGCGGTGCCGTCACCGAACGGGGAACCCCCGAGGGCTTCGCGACCGTGGGCCGTCAGCCAACCGGTCAGGTCCGGCCCGCGGGGGACGATCCGCGTCGGGTTGATGTGCGCGTGCACGACGTAGAAATGCTGCTTCGACTCGGTGAAGTCGACGGTGTCGCCGAACCCGGGCAGCTGGAAGAGGTCACGGGCGTAGGCCCAGAGCACCGGCATCTCGGTCAGCTTGTGCCGGTTGCACTTGAAGTGGCCGTGGTACACGGCGTCGAAGCGGACGAGGGTGGTGAACAGTCGGACGTCGGCCTCGGTGATCGATCCGCCCATGAGGAAACGTCGGGTGCTCAACCGGTCCGACAGCCAGTCCAAGGTGCCGAAGAGGCGCTCGTACGCCCGCTCGTAGGCCTCCTGCGACCGGGCGAAGCCGCATCGGTAGACACCGTTGTTGACGTCGGTGTAGATGCGCTCCATCACCGAATCCATCTCGTCCCTGAGCGGCTCCGGATAGAGATCCGGAGCCCCGTCGCGGTGGTGCGCCGCCCACTCAGTGGCGAAGTCGAGCGTCATCTGCGCGAAGTCGTTGGTCGCCACGGATCCCGAGGGGACATCGACGAGCGCCGGCACCGTGATGCCCTTGTCGTAGTCCGGGAAGCGGGCGAGGTACGCCTCCTGGAGCCGCTCGTACCCCAGGACCGGGTCGCGCCGGTCGGGTTCGAGGTCGAACGTCCAGCTGCGCTCGTCGTGCGTGGGCCCGCACGTCGCCATCGAGATCGCGTCCTCCAGGCCGAGCAGCCGGCGCACGATGATGGCCCGGTTCGCCCAGGGGCACGCCCGCGCGACGACCAGCCGGTACCGACCGGGCTCCACCTGCCACGGGCCTGAACCGTCGGTCGTGATCCGGTCGGTGATGTAGTTGGAGGCGCGCCGGAATTCCTGCTGGTCAGTGCCGGCATGCCCGGCCTGGTCATCGCTCATGCTGGTCCCGCCCTGTCGCCTCGTGGTCCGCACACTGGGGTGGAGCTCGATCGCCGGGTTCGGCAGAGGCTTCGCGCCTTGCCTGGACCTCGCTGGCGATCGATTTTCGGGGTGACGAAACGTCGCTGGGCGGCCCGTGCCACGGCCGGCCAGCACCGTCCGGGAGACGACCCGCTCAGTCCCCGGCGGTGGGGGATTCCCCGAGGTGGATGTCGAGCGCGCTGGTGTCGGATGACGCACCCTCCTGCGCGGCCGCCTGCTCCCGGCCGGCCACGGCGTCACGAGCCATCCCGAAGAGGGCTTGGGGGTGCACGGGCACCCGTCGCACGCGGAACTCGCCACCGAGCGCGTCGTCGATGGCGCCGGCGACGGCAGCACCGACCGCGATGAGCCCGACCTCCCCGAGTCCCTTGGCACCGAACGGGTTGTTGGGAGTCGGTGCGTCCTCGGTGATGAAGTAGTCGACGCGTGGCATGACGTCAGCGGTGGGGAGCAGATAGTCCATGAACGACGTCGCCAGCGGCTGACCGGCCTCGTCGTACAGGAACTCCTCGAAGAGGGCGCCCCCGATGCCCTGCGCCGCGGCGCCGATGATCTGCCCCTCGGTGGTGAGCCGGTTGATCACCTTGCCGGCCTCCGTGCTGACGAAGAACTTCCGGATCGTGTGGCTGCCCGTGGTCGGGTCCACCTCCATCTGCACCAGCGTGATCCCGTAGGGGTAGTTCATGTGGTCGTCGAGGTAGACGGCGTCGGCACCGAGCCCGGGCTCCTTGCCGGCCAGCCGGGCGGAGTAGTTGTCGAATCGCTGCGCGATCTCGGTCAAGGTCAGGGACATTCCCGGTGTCCCCACCACCTGGACCTTCCCGTCGCGCAGCTCGAGGTCGGAGACGTCGACCTCGAGCATCTCGCTGGCGAGCTCGAGCGCCTTGTCGCGCGTCTTGATCGCGGCGAGGCGGGCGGCGCCACCGGCCAGGACGGTGGACCGGCTCGACCAGGAACCGACGCCGTCCGGGATGAGGTCCGTGTCGCCGTGAAGCACGTCGATGATGTCCGGCTCGATGCCGAGCTGGTCGGCGACGATCTGGGCCAGGATGGTCTCCACGCCCTGGCCCACGTTCGAGGCGCCCGTCAGCACGCGGACGCGTCCGGTCTCGTCCACCTCGACCGATCCGGTCTCGTACAGGCCGAGACCAGCCTTGTCCATGAGCAGCCCGACACCGTTGCCGACGAGGCGCCCCTGGGCCCGCAGCTCCTCCGCCTCGGCGCGCCAGGCATCGAAGTCGGCAGCCACGAGCGCCTTCTGCACGTGGTCGAGCACGTCCCCGGAGTTGAACGAGTAAGGCTCGAACGCGATCTCGATGCCCGGCTCGTAGGGGAGGTCGGCGGCAGTCAGGAGATTGCGGAGCCGGAGCTCCACGGGGTCCATGCCGATCTCGGAAGCGGCGAGGTCGAGGAGCCGTTCGCGGGCGAAGGTCCCTTCGAAGCGGCCCGGTGCCCGGTAGGCGGCCAAGGGTGTCTTGTTCGTCAGCACGGCGTGCAGATCCACGTCGTACGCGGGAACCCGGTAGGGGCCGATGATCATGCCGGCCGTGATGTCGCTGACCAGGGGCTCGGCCTGGCGCATGAATGCACCGTGGTTGTGCCAGACCTCGTCGCGGAGCGCGAGGATCCTGCCCTCGGCGTCGAAGGCGCCCGAGATGCGGTGGACCTGTTCCCGCGCGTGCGCGATGCCGACCATGTGCTCGACCCGGTCCTCGATCCACTTCACCGGCCGCCCGAGGAGCTGAGCGGCATGCGCCACGAGGACGTACTCCGGGAAGGCACCGCCCTTGACGCCGAAGTTGCCGCCGACGTCCGTGTGGCGCATGCGCATGCTGCTCTGCGGCATTCCCAGCATCTTGGCCATGACCCGGCGGGAGTCGTGCACGTGGACAGGGCCCCACATCCACAGCTCCTTGCGAGCGGGGATCGGCTCGACGATGCAGCCGCGGGTCTCCATCGGGATCCCGGTGTGGCGACCGACCACGAACTCGCCGGACACCACGTGGGCCGCCTCCGCGAAGGCGGCGTCGACGTCACCGTACTGCTTGAGGAACCTCGCCGGCTCGTTCCCTCCCGGGAGGAGGTGCGTGCTCGACGTCGCCGCCTCGACCGGGTCGAGGAGGACCGGGAGCTCCTCGTAGTCGACGCTCACGAGCTCGGCCGCGTCCTCGGCCAGGTACGGGTCCTCGGCGATGACGGCGGCCACCGGCTGGCCCACGTAGAGCACCTTGTCCACTGCGAGCAGGGGATGCCCGAACTCGTCGATCCGGGGAAACATCTCGTGGTAACCGATCTCCTCGATGGGGATCAGGCCGAGGTGGCGGACGTCCTCGCCGGTCAGCACCAGCCGGACACCCGGTAGCGCCCGCGCCGCCTGCGTGTCGATCGCGAGGATCCTCGCGTGGGCCATCGTGGCGCGGACGACTCGCATCGACAGGCCCCCGGCCACCTCGACGTCGTCGACGAAGATGCCCTGGCCGCGCAGGAGACGGCGGTCCTCGATCCGTGGTGTGCGGCCGCCGACGTGCTTGGCCTCTGGCGCACGGCTGGAGCTGGTGACGGTCATGCGGGGTGTCGACCTTCCGCTTCGTGGGGTGGAGCACAGTATCGAGCCGCCGGAGTGCGCCTCCTTGCTCGGAATCCGAAGGTCGAGTCGCTGGATTGCCCGCAGACGACAACTGGGTGAACTCCCGCCGACTCCGCACGGCGGGCGAACGGTGCGCCCGGGGGGCCCGCCCAGGTAGGCCACTCCGCCGGCTCCCGTCCTCCGTGGCCGGCGCGAACGGTGGAGCCTGCGGTCCAGCGGAGTACATGGATGGACAAACCGATCCGTCACTTCTGCTGATCCGAGACATTCCGCAGGGTGCGCGGGTCCGGATACTCCACAGCAGTCGCCGCGCGGGGGAGCCCGGGACGCCGTTCCTCGCTGACACCAGCGGTCCGCTGCACCTGTTCGAAGGAGAACCGAGTGGCATACGACGTCATCGTTGTCGGTGGAGGGTTCGCCGGCCTCCGGGCCGCGCGCGATCTCGCAGCAGCGGGCTCCTCCGTGATCCTCTTCGAGGGCGGGGATCGCCTCGGCGGCCGTGCCTACACCCGCGCCTCCCAGCTGTTCCCCGAGATCCAGGTCGAGATCGGCGGTACCTACCTGGAGCGGCACCACCACCCGCGGTTGGCCGGTGAGCTCGATCGCTACGGGGTGGCCACCGCCCCAGCCCCGGAGGTCAGCGTCTTCCGCAACCGCCTCGGACCGGGCGACCACGACAGTGCCTTCCCCATCCCGGGGGAGGAGGCCACAGCCGTCGAGACGGGCCTGTACCGGATGCTCCGCGACGCTCATCGCATCGACATCACTGCAGGGCTGGAGAACCAGGGTCTCGACGATCTCGACATCCCGCTCACCGACTACGTCGACACGCTGGGGCTCGGACCCGTGGCCAGGCAGCTCGTCCTCTCCTGGAGCTGGAACATGCTGGGACAGCATCCTTCGAGGTCCTCGGCGCTGTGGGCGCTCCAGCAGATCGCCTCCCACGGGTACAGCGTGCTCGGCGTCGTCCTCTCGCTCGACGAAGTCGTCCCTGCCGGCATGAACCAGCTGGTGTCCGCCATGGCCGCCGATGTCCCGGAGGTCGTCCTCGGAGCGCGGGTGACCTCCGTCGACCGGCAGGACGACGGGTCCTACGACGTGGTCGTCGAGCGCGGCGGCGAACGAGAGCACCACCGCGCTGCGCACGTGGTGATCGCGACACCGTTCAACACGTGGCGGAACATCACGCTGGACCCGCCGCTCCCATCGGTCCGCGCTGATGAGGTGGCCCGAGGGCATGCGTGCAGGGGACTCAAGCTGATCGTCCACGTCACGGGCGTGCCCGAGGGGCTGTCGTGCACCGGGGACGGCGTCTTCCCGACCGTGTACGACTACATGGCGACCCCGGACGGAGGACGGTTCCTGGTCGCCTTCACCGACTCCGAGTCATTCGATCCGACCGATCTGGGAGCGGTCGCCGCTGCGATCCACCACTACGTGCCCGAGGCAGTCGTGCACGGCGTCGAGTACCACGACTGGGCGGCCGATCCGCTGTTCGGCGGCCCTTGGGTTTCCCCGTACGTCGGTCAGTTCAGCCGGATCCACAAGGGTCTCGGTGAGCCGCACGGCAAGGTGTACTTCATCGGGTCGGACGTCTCGCTGCAGTTCCCCGGCTACATCGAGGGAGCGCTGGAGACCGCTGACGTCGCCGTGACCCGCGTCCTGGGCATCTCCCCGGAACGGCCTGCTGTCGCGGCCCACGTCTGAGCATTCGGGGTCCACGGACGTTCGGCGACGTATCGGCGATGCGGCACCCCGCGCCCGGCGACTGATCCGACGGCCCACACCACGACCGCGCGCCCACGTGTCGACGAGAGGTCTGCATCGTGCCACCTGCTGATCATCACGAGATCCTCTTCGAGCCGGTCGCCATCGGCCCCAAGACCCTCCGCAACCGCTTCTACAACGTCCCCCACGGCACCGCGTACGGGGTTCTCCGCCCGTCCACGTGGGCCGCGTACCGGGCGGTCCGCGCCGAAGGGGGATGGGCGGCCGTGTCGACGGAGTTCTCCAGTGTCGGCCCGAGCAGTGACGAGTTCCCGTTGCACTCGAGCGACATCTGGGACGAGGAGGACGCTCGTCGCCACAAGCTGATGGTGGACTCCGTCCACGCCCACGGCGCGCTGGCCAGCATCGAACTCCACCACGGTGGCGCTCACGCGATGCGTCGGATCTCCCGTGAGCCCGCTCTCTCTCCCTCAGGTCTGGCGCCCGAGCTCCCTCCGCCGGCCGGCCCGCCGGGGACCCCGAAGGCCATGGACCTGGACGACATCGAGCGGATCGAGCAGGCGTTCGTGGACGCCGCGGTGCGCGCTCGCGATGCGGGCTACGACATCGTGGACGTGCTCGCGGGGTACGGCTACCTCTTCGCGCAGTTCCTGTCGCCCTTCCACAACCACCGCACGGACAGCTACGGCGGATCGCTGGAGAATCGGGCGAGGTTCTGGCTGGAGACGCTCGGTAGCGTCCGCGACGCCGTGGGTGCCGACTGCGCCATCGCGACCCGGTTGTCGATCGAGACGCAGGGTCCGTGGGGGCACAGCCTCGACGAGAGCGTGGAGCTGGTCCGGATGGCTGACCCGCTGGTCGACCTCTGGGACCTGAACGTCGGGTCGGTCCTCGACTGGGGGAGCGACATCAGTCCCTCGCGGGTCATCCCCGAAGGTCAGAACATGGAGATCTTCGGGCGGATCCGTCGCGCCACGGAGAAGCCCGTCCTGGGGGTGTCGCGGTGGACGAGCCCCGACCTCATGGCGCAGGCGGTGCGCTCCGGGGTCATCGACATCGTCGGGTCCGCCCGTCAGTCGATCGCGGATCCCTTCTTCCCGAGCAAGGTCCAGGAAGGCCGCATCGAGGACATCCGCGAGTGCATGGGGATCAACCAGTGCATCAGCAGCCTCGACCGGGGCAACATGACCTGCGCCCAGAACGCCACCGCGGGGGAGGAGTACCGGCGCGGGTGGCACCCGGAGCGCTTCGAACCCCTCACCCGCCCCGACGTGAGCGTCCTGGTGGTGGGCGCCGGCCCGGCAGGCATGGAGGCGGCGATCGGTCTGGCGAAGCGAGGGGCCGAGATGGTGCACCTCGTGGACGCCGCGGAGCACCTCGGCGGGCATCTCCGGTCGGTCGTCGACCTGCCGGGACTTCGGGAATGGGGACGATTCATCGACCACCGGATGGTCCAGATCGAGAAGCTCCCGAACCTGCAGTTCATCCCGTCGACCAGGTTGAGCGCCGAGGACGTCCGCGACTACGGGGCCTCGCACGTGGTCGTGGCCACGGGCGCTCGCTGGTCGGGCACGGGCCTCACGCCCGGTACGCATGCACCGCTGGAGGGGGTCGTCGAGGGGGCGGACCGGGTGTTCACGCCGGAGCAGCTGCTCGTCGAGGGCCGGCGCCCCGCTGGGGGGAGCCACGTCACGGTCTACGACGCCGAGGGCGTCTACATGGGCGCCGGCATCGCCCAGCTCCTCGCCGACGAGGGCTACGCGGTCTCCGTCGTCACGCCCCATGCCCAGGTGGCAGCCGAGGGTGACCTGACCCTGGACGGGCCGGCCATCCGGGCGTCGCTGCACAGCAGCGGCGTGGCGATGCACCGCGAGATCACGCTGACCGTGGCCGATCAGGGACGGGTCCTCGGGGTGGGCGAGTTCGAGGAGCCCTTCTCGTTGGAGACGGACGCTCTCGTCCTGGTGACGATGCGGGCACCGCTGGACGATCTGTACCAGGAGCTCGTCAGTGACCGCGAGACGCTCGCCGCAGTGGGCATCGAAGCCGTCCACCGCATCGGGGACGCGCTGTCGCCGCGCCCGATCGCCGAGTCGATGTTCGAAGGTCACCGACTGGCGCGCGAGTTCGAGTCGCCCGACCCCGCGGTCGCACTTCCCTACGCGCGCGAGCCGCTGCGGCTGGTCCTGGAGGACCGACGACGGTGAGTCGGATCCTGGTCACCGGCGCCGGCGGCACGACGGGCCGCCACGTGGTGGCCGCACTCGTGACCCGGGGCGCCACCGTCCGCGCAGCCTCGCGCAACCCCGCACGGCTCCTCCTCGAGAAGGTGGAAACCGCCCGATTCGACTGGCATGACGAGTCGACCTGGGTTCCTGCGCTCGACGGAGTGGACGGCGTGTACCTCGTGAAGCCGCACTCGGGCGATGTCGTCGAGGCCGTCGCCGATTTCCTGATCGCCATGGAGGTCGCCGGCGCGCGTCGGCTCGTGCTCCTCTCCGAGTGCGCCGCCGACACGCGGTCCGAGGACATCAGCGAACGTCGCGTCGAGCGGGCGGTGGAGGTCAGCGGCCTGGAGTGGACGATCCTGCGCCCGAACTGGTTCATGCAGGACATCGTCGACGAGGACTTCTTCGGGCCCATGATCCGGAACGACCGGATCATCGTGATGACGACGGGTGGGTCGGCCATCGCGTGGATCGACGCTCGCGACATCGCCGCGGTCGCAGCGGAGGCGCTCGTCACCGGTGGGTGGGCGGGCACCGCGCTCGAGCTCACCGGTCCCGAGGGCCTGACGCTGGCCCAGGTCGCCGAGCGCATCGCCGCAGCCGCCGGCGGCTGCGTCAGGGCCATCGAGGAGAGCCTCTCCGAGGCCGAGAAGCGCATGCGCACCGATGGGCTCGACGAGGCGTCCGTCGCCTACATGACACGGATCGCCGAGAGCATCGTCGGGGGGCACACCGCCACCGTGACGGGTGAGGTCGAGCGGGTGACCGGTGGCCGGCCACGCCACATCGACGCTTTCCTGGCGGAGCACGCAGCAGAGCTGTGGCCGTCCAGCGACGTGAGGAACGAGTGAGCGAGACACTCGTAGGCTTCAGCGCGTGACACTCGAGGACGACCTGCGCACCCTGGCTGACGGGGTCCGGGAACGACTACCCGCGCTCGCCACGAAGATCGCGCGGCGATTGCGCGAGGAGATCCCGGAGTTCTACCTGCGCGACGATCCCGTCCTCAGGGCCGCGGAGAGCGAGACGATCACGACCTCGGTCCGGGACATCCTCGACGGCATGACGGAGGAGCGACCTCCGCCCGAGCAGGCGTCCGACACGCGCCTCCGGGAGGCTCGGCTCGCGGCCCAGGCCGACGTCGACCTCCATGCCCTCCTGCGCACGTCCCGGGTCGGCCAGGCCCTGACCTGGGACTGCATCCTGGAGGTCGCGGACGAACTGATCCCCGACTCCGCACGGCGGCTACCCGTCCTGCGGCATGTGAGCCAGTACCACTTCGCCTGGAACGACCGGGTCACGGCTTCGATCATCGAGGCCTACCAGCGGGAGTACCACGCGTTCTACATGCAGGGGCGTGACCGCAAGCGCCGTGCTCTGGTCCGGGATCTCCTCGCCGGCATCCCCGTCGACGAGGCCGCTCTCGGATACGCCATGCGTGGCCGGCACCTGGGCGTGATCGCCTGGGGCGCGGAACCGGAAGCGACCATCAAGAAGGCCGCCACCGCGCTCGGCTGGCAGTCACTGAGCGTCTCCGGAGCGGCCGGCACGGTCGTCGGGTGGCTGGGTCGGCCGAGCACCAGGACGACCGACGACAGCGACCTCAGTGCAGTCGAGGTGCCGCGGGAGACGCACCTAGCGGTCGGCCAGTACGCGAACGACGTCGAGGGGATGCAGCGGACCTACCGTCAGGCCTGGCAGGCCTACCGGGTCGCACGGATCCACCCGCAGCCGCTGACCCGTTACAGCACGATCGCCTTGGAGGCTCTGGTGCTGCGGGATCTACCAGCGGTCCGTGACTTCATCGTCGAACAGCTGGGGCCGCTGTACGGCAAGGACGAGCGCGCCAAGGTCCTGCGGGAGACCCTGCGCGCCTACTTCGCCAGCGGGCAGAACGCCGCAGCGACGGCCTCGATCATCGGCGTGCACGAACGTACGGTGGCCTATCGCCTCCGGTCCGCGGAGAAGGTGCTGGAGCGGTCGATCGCCACCGCGAGGGACGAACTCTCGATCGCACTGCGCATGTACGTCCTGCTGCAGGAGGACGAGCGGACGGACCTGGCAACACTGGAGGACCAGGTCCTCGGTCCTGCTCCGCTGTGATTCCTCTGCGGAATCCGGGCAGCCGATGCTCGCCAATTGTGAGAGAGCGCAGAGACATCGGCGGGTTGGTCCGGGCAGTGTGGAAGCCATTCCGCACACGGCATCCCATCGAGGTGCCGTCGCTGCGGGCTGGTGAGGAGGAGGCCGCCATGTCCGAGAGTGCGTGCGCCATGGAACGGGACCAGTGACGCGGTCGTGAAGCCCCCGTTGTTCGATTACGAGGCGCCGTCCACGGTGGAGGACGCAGCCCGGCTGCTCGCGGAGGGTGGCGAGGACGCGAAGCTCCTGGCAGGCGGTCAGAGCCTGATCCCTCTGCTCAACCTCCGGTTCGCGGCGCCGTCCCTGCTGATCGACCTGAACGGTGTCGACGGACTCGGACAGATCCGGGCCGAGGACGGGCAGCTGAGGCTGGGTGCGCTGGTGCGGCACAGCACGGTGGCCGGCGACCCGCTCGTGGCAGACCGGCATCCGCTGCTGAGCGAAGCGATGGGCTACGTCGCCCACCCCCAGATCCGCAACCGGGGAACGATCGGCGGCACGACCGCGCACGCGGACCCCGCTGCAGAGGTCCCGGTGGTGCTGCTGATGAGTGACGCGCGGGTCGTCGCCCGCTCCACGCGTGGACGACGGGAGATCGGGGTCGACGACCTCTTCGTCTCGATCTTCACGACCAGCCTCGAGCCGGACGAGATCATCAGCGAGGTGATCATCCCGGATCGTGCGGTGGAACCCGGCACGGCCGTCGGTTCCTCTTTCCAGGAGTTCGCCCGCCGGCACGGCGACTACGCAATCGGCGGGGCCGCTGCGATCGTCCACCTCGGCCCCGACGGCGTGTGCCGTTCGGCACGGGTCGGCCTGCTCGGGGCCGGGATGCGACCGGAGGAGTCGCGCGCTGCAGCGGCAGTGCTCGAGAGCGGCACCTTCTCGGAAAGGGCCGCGCGGGAGGCGGCAGCAGTGGCAACGACGGACATCAGCCCCCTGGGCAACGTGCACGGCGACCCGGACTACCGGCGCGAGGTCATCCGGGAGATGACCTTCCGCGCCGTCATGACGGCAGCCGACAAGGCGAAGGCGAGGATCGCGTGAAGCGGGAGATCGAGCTCGAGGTCAACGGCGACCGCTACCAGCGTGCGGTCGAACCGCGGATGTTGTTGTCGGACTTCATCCGACACGAGCTGCGGCTGACCGGCACGCACGTGGGCTGCGAGCACGGTGTCTGCGGCGCATGCACGGTGCTGTTCGACGGTGAACCGGTGCGCTCCTGCGTGATGCTCGCGGTCCAGGCCGATGGGCACAGCGTGCGGACGGTCGAGAGCCTCGCCCAGGGCGGTCAGCTCAACAGGCTGCAGCGTGCGTTCAACGAGTGTCACGGACTGCAGTGCGGGTTCTGCACCCCAGGTTTCCTGATGACGTTGCAGCCCGTCGTGGACGAGGGGAAGCAGCTCTCCGACGACGAGATCCGCGACGCGATCTCCGGGAACATCTGCCGGTGCACGGGCTATCAGCAGATCGTGGAGGCCGTCAGCCAGGCTCTCGCCGAACCGCAGGAGGACGAGCGGGCCGGCACGGCCTGACCAGGAGCCATCGTCTGATCCCCACGGCGGGGTCGGTCTCCGGGACGTCCGGGGACCGGCCCCGCTTCGTCATTTCCGCGACGACGTGACTTTCGCGATTCGGACAAGCGCGGCCGGAGTTGTGTGGCGGATGCAATAGAAGGCAGCGGCAGGCCCTCGCAGACTTCGTCCACCGCCAAGTGATGGCGGCGTAGCGAATCCCCGAGGAGTGCAGCATGATCCGGCACGTTTTCATGTGGCAGGTCGCCGAAGGCAACGACCCCGATGAGGTCATCGACCTGCTGAACACGCTCAAGGGCATGAGCAGCATCCGCAGCTGGGAGCTCGGCAAGCACACCGGCGACCCCGGCGACAACGGCACGCCGTGGGACGGCGTCCTCATCAACGACTTCGACGACTGGAACGGCCTGGAGGAGTACTCGGTCGACCCCTTCCACGCCGAGGTGGTCGGGAAGCTGCTGCCCAAGCTCGCGGCTCGCGCGGTCGTCGACTTCGAGAAGGTCACCCCGTGACGGCGACGCAGCCTCGCGCGGACATCCAGGTCGCGACGAGCCCGTGGGGTCCCGACGACCAGCTCGGTGCCCTGAACTACCTGGACCCGGTCCGCTCGGCGGAGGTGCTCGCGCGCGCGGACGGGCGCCGTGTCTACGACCTCAGCATCGACTACTTCGTCGGCATGCCGAGCTTCCAGGCCGCGGGTGACCCGGCCTACCAGCTGTTCATGAGCCACACCCCGCAGGGAACTGTCGTCGACAACCTGAACGGTGTCGGGGCCGAGGTGAACCGGCACGTCTGCTACTCGGGCGACGTCGTGTTCATGTACACCCACACGGGCACGCACATCGACGCCCTCAACCACTTCGGTGTCGACGGAGCCATCTACAACAACTTCAAGGTCGACGAGCACCTCGGCAGCCGCCACTGGACCCGTGGCGGCGCGGAGCAGATCCCGCCGATCGTCACCCGAGGCGTGCTGTTCGACGTCGCCGGTCTCAAGGGCGTCGAGTGCCTGGAGCCGTCGTACGCGATCACGGTCGAGGACCTCCAGGCATGCCTCGAGCAGGCCGGCACCGAACTGCAGGCCGGCGACGTCGCACTCATCCGCACCGGGCGCATGGCGTTCTGGCCGGACGGCAGCAAGGTGCTGGGCAATCCGCCCGGAGTGGGGCTCGACGCGGCCCGCTGGCTGACGCAGCAGAAGATCGCCGCCGTCGCCGCTGACCAGGAATGCGTCGAAGTCGGACCGTCCGAGCAGGAGGACAACTGGCTGCCCGGCCATTGCCACTTCCTCGCCGAGGCGGGTGTCCCGATGATCGAGCTTATCGATCTCGAGGCCCTGGCGCGGGACGGTGTCCGGGAGTGCGCCTTCATCGCCGCACCCATCCGCCTCCGCGGTGCCAGCGGTGCGCCGTTGCGGCCGCTGGCGATGCCGCTCGTCGACCCGGCATGACCGCCGCCCCGATGACCGGGCGCCCCGGCGACACGCGCATCGCCGTCGTCGGGGGCTCGATCGCAGGACTGACGGCGGCCGGGCTGCTCCGCGACGCCGGTTACGAGGTCGACGTGTACGAGCGGTCCCCGGGGCCGCTGTCCGGTCTCGGCACCGGGATCGTCGTCCAGCCGGAGCTGGTCCGGTTCCTCCTGGAGCGGACCGGCACGACCCTCGACGACATCAGCGTGCCCTCGTCCTCGGTGAAGTACGTGAACGCCGCGAGCGGAGCGATGATCGGGCAGACCGACGTCGGCTGGCGCTTCACGTCCTACAACGCGCTCTACCACCGTCTCCTCGGCCACTTCGGCCGGGAGCGCTACCACTTCTCCTGCAACCTGGAGCGGGTGGTGGATGACGGCGACCAGGTCGAGCTCTTCTTCAGCAGTGGAGAGGTGGCACGGGCGGATCTGGTCGTGCTGGCCGACGGTGGCGCATCCGCAGGTCGCCGCCAGTTGACCGGGGTGACGCCCGAGTACGCGGGGTACGTGACCTGGCGCGGTGTGGCGGAGCTCGACGCGTTGTCCTCACGGACCCTGGACTTCTTCGACGATGCCTTCTCGTACGGGTTGCTCGAGGACGGCCATCTCATCGCCTATCCGATCCCGGTCGTCGACGCGGAGGGTCGGGTCAGGCGGGGGCTGAACTACCAGTGGTACAGGAACGTGGCGGCGGGGCCGGAGCTCGACGCGCTGATGACCGACCGCAACGGTGTGCGGCGGCCCACGTCGGTCCACCACCACGACCTGCACCCCGACGTGCTCGCCGGGTTCGAGGAGTCCGCACGCCATCGGCTGGACGACATGTTCGCGGAGCTGCTGCTGGCAGCTCGTGAGCCCTTCGTCACCGTGATCGCCGATGCGGAGGTGCCGCGCATGCGGATCGGACGCTGCCTCCTCATCGGCGACGCGGCGATCACCCCGCGCCCGCACGCCGCCGCCGGCGGGGCGAAGGCCTGCGCCGACGCCTGGGCGCTCGTGGACGCGCTCACCGGTGCCGGAGACGACCTCGACGGTGCCCTCAGCCGCTGGGAGACTCACCAGCTGGCCGTCGGGCGCGCGTACCTGCGAAAGGTCCGCCGCATGGCGGAGGTCCTGCAGCACGGCGGCCCCTTCCCGCCCGGCGATCCGGCCTACCGGTTCGGCCTCCCGGCAGTCACCACGGTCTGACCGCGGCCCCCCGCAACTCCCTACGAGAGGTAAGTGCCTGATCATGCAGCTCACCAACGAGTTCGACGTGTCCGTGCCTGTCGAGGAGGCATGGCGCCTGCTCACCGATCTGGAGCGGGTCGGCCCGTGCCTGCCCGGCGCCTCCATCACCGGCCGGGACGGGGAGGACTACCTCGGCCAGGCCAAGATCAAGGTGGGCCCGATCACCGCCAACTACAAGGGAACCGCACGCTTCATCGAGTTGGACGAGACGGAGCGGCGCGCCGTGCTGTCGGCCAAGGGACGGGAGTCCCGCGGTGGCGGGGATGCGCAGGCAGTGGTTACCGCGACGCTGGTGGACAAGGGAGACGTCACCCACGTGACGGTGCTCACGGATCTCACGCTGTCCGGGAAGGTCGCCCAGTTCGGCCGTGGCGTCATCAACGACGTCAGCACTGCCCTGCTCAAGACGTTCGTGACCCGCCTCGAGGCGATGGTCCAGCAGCAGCCCGAGGAGAGCGCGCCCGAGCCGGCTGCCGCGGGCACCAGGACCGACAGCCGCCCCGGAACCGACGCGCAGCCACCGCGGTCCCGGGGCAGCGAGCCGGACCGCCTCCGGCCCGCGACGGCACCCGCCGCTGACGACCACGAGGACGTCTTGAGCGTCCTCACCCTTGCTCGCAGCATCACCGCGAGCAAGCTGCAGCAGCCGGTCCCGCTCGGCGCCGCCCTGCTCGCTGCCCTGTTCGCCTACCTGCTCGGCAGGCGCCGGTCATGACCGTTCCTTCCACGAGGACGGCGAACGTCCGGCTCCTGCAGATCGCCTACGGGGATACCGAGCCGCTGGTCGAACGCGTCGAGCGCGTCACGGCCCTGATCCGCCAGCAGCGCGGCGCGGATCTCGTCGTGCTGCCTGAGCTCTGGGCGCACGGCGGCTTCTCCTACGAGTCGTGGCAGGACGGCGCAGAAGGCGTGACCGGGTCGACCGTCAGCGCGATCCGTGCTGCGGCACGCGAGGCGCGTGTCGTCCTGCACGGAGGGTCGATCATCGAGCGGGACCCGGTGTCAGGCGCTCTGTACAACACCGCCGTGGTCATCGACAGCGGGGGTGAACTCGTCGCCACGTACCGCAAGCTGCACCGGTTCGGGTTCAGCGCCGGGGAACCGACCCTGCTGACCGCGGGGGACCAGCTCGCGACGGTGGACCTCGACCTCGGCGGCGAGTTTGTCCCCGTCGGTCTGGCCACGTGCTACGACCTGCGCTTCCCCGAGCTGTTCCGGATGTTGACGGTCAACGGGATGCAGCTGAGCGTGATCGTCGCCGCGTGGCCGCTCGCGAGGGTCGAGCACTGGCGGGTGCTCGCGCAGGCGCGAGCGGTGGAGAACCAGGTCGTCGTCATCGCGTGCAACACCGCCGGGACGCACGCCGGGGTGACGATGGGCGGCCACAGCATGGTCGTCGATCCCCTGGGTCGCGTGCTGGCGGAAGCCGGAGAGGACGAAGAGGTCCTCGCCGTAGAGCTCGACCTCGGCGGAGTCGACGCGACGAGGGCGAACTTCCCCGTGCTGCTGGATCGCCGGTTCTGAACGAGGACCACCCTGACGCCCGGCGCCGGAGGCGCGTGCCGCCCTCCGGCGCCGGTGAGCCCTGCCGCCCGTGCGCACCGCGGGTGGCCCACGGGCCGGTTTGCCGGATTCCGAGTGATGAGGGGCATAGATGCCCGTCTTCCGTACGCCGACGTGCGCATCGCCGCACCTAGTGTCGGGCTTCCGGGCCTGACGGTCACGCGTCGCCGCCCTCTGGAGGTGTCTGAGTGAAGTCCCCTGTTTTCGCCTATGCCGCGCCCGACAACGTGGCAGAGGCCTGCCGCCTGCTCGCCGAGGACGAGGACGCGAAGATCCTCGCCGGAGGGCAGAGCCTGGTCCCGCTGCTCGCGCTGCGTCTGGCGGCACCGACCACGCTGGTCGACCTGCGTCGCGTGCCGGGGCTCACGGGCATCGAGCATGAGGCCGGTGCTCTGCGGCTGGGAGCGATGACGACACACCGTGGCATCGAGCGATCTCCGGTCGTCCGGGACGTCGCGCCGGCGATCGCCGCGGCGGCGTCACTGATCGCCCATCCCCAGGTCCGGACCCGCGGGACCATCGGGGGTGCGGTCGCCCACGCCGACGCCGCGGCCGAGTGGCCCGCTGTGCTGCTCGCCCTGGGTGGGCACGTGGAGGTCACCGGAGTCGGCGGTGACCGCACGATCTCCGCCGACGACCTGTTCCAGGGACCGTTCATGACGTCCCTGGAGCCGGACGAAGTGATCACCTCCGTGCTGCTGCCCGTCAACGGGCGCCAGATCTGGGTCGGTGAGCACCACCGCCGTCACGGCGACTACGGGCTGTCTGTGATGGCCATGACCTATCGGCAGGACGGTGGGGTGCTCACCGACGTCCGCCTCGCCGTCGCGGGGGCAACCGGCAGCGTCACCCGCGCCCCCGACACCGAAGCGGCTCTGGAGGGACGCACGCCCGCGGACGGGGACGGCGCCGTCGCGGCGCTCGCCGGCGAGCTGTCCTACACCGCCGACATCCACGGCTCGGCCGACTACCGGCGAGACATCACCACCACACTGTTCCAGCGCGCCCTGCGGGCCGCGGGGGAGAGGTCCGGTCAGGCATGACGCAACCATCCGAGCAGGTCTCCGTCGAGGTCGAAGTAAACGGACGCGGCTACCGGCGCAGCGTCATGGCACGGATGACGCTCGCCGACTTCATCCGGGACGAGCTCGCGCTGACCGGCACCAAGGTCGGCTGTGAGCACGGCGTCTGCGGCGCCTGCACCGTCCTGGTCGACGACGAACCAGCCCGGTCCTGTCTCATGCTCGCCGTCCAGGCCGACGGCCGCCGGATCCGGACGGTGGAGAGCCTGGCGAACGGGCGGTCGATGAACCCCCTCCAGGAGTGCTTCCAGAAGCACCACGCCCTGCAGTGCGGCTTCTGCACGGCCGGCTTCCTCATGAGCGCCACGGCCCTGCTGGAGGAGGGGCAGCCCACGCGGGAGGACATCGTCGAGACGCTCTCCGGCCACTACTGCCGGTGCACCGGTTACGCCCCGATCATCGATGCGGTTGAAGAGGCCGCGGCCAAGGAGCGGTCATGAGCTTCGCGCACAGCGAGTCCCCCTCGATCGCCGCTCGGAGCATCGGCGCCCGCGTCCCGCGGGGGGATGATCCGCGTCTGCTGACCGGTCGCGGCCAGTACCTCGCGGACATCGTGCTGCCCGGTGAACTGCACGCGTGCTTCGTCCGGAGTTCGGCCGCGCACGCCCGCATCGCCGCGGTGGAAGTCGAGGACGCTCGTGCGCTGGACGGTGTCGTCGCGGTGTGGACTGGGGAGGACGCCGCGAAGTTCTGCGAGGGGATCGTCGGCGAACTCGAAGTCGAGGGGTGCGTCGCCACGACCATGCCGTTGCTGGCGCGCGACGTCGTCCGTTACGTGGGCGAGCCGGTCGCGGTCGTCGTCGCGGAGAGCCGGTACGTGGCCGAGGACGGCTGCGACCTCGTCGACGTGGACTACGAGCCCCTCGAGCCCGTTCTGGACCCTCGGTCGGCACTCCGGGGTGGGCCCGCCGCCAACGAGGAGCTCCCCGACAACGTCGCCTTGCGGGGAGGCAGGGTCCTCGGGGACGTCGAGGCTGCGTTCGCCGGCGCAGCCCGCGTCGTGGAGGCGACCTTCCACAGCGGCCGCCTGTCCGCGGGGCCCATGGAGACCCGGGGAGTCATCGCCGACTACGACTGGACCAGCCGGCGTCTGCGCCTGTGGACGTGCTCGCAGATGCCGCACTACGTCAAGTACTGCCTGACCGCGTACCTCGGCTTCCCCGAGAACGAGTGCGAGGTGCTGACCCCGGACACCGGTGGCGGGTTCGGGCAGAAGGCCCACGTCTTCCCGGAGGAGATGCTCCTACCGCTGCTGGCCCGGGAGCTGGACCGGCCGGTGAAGTGGGTCGAGGACCGGCGCGAGAACCTCATGACCGCGACGCATGCGCACGAGCAGTTCGTCGACATCGCCTACGCCTTCGACGCCGATGCGAAGGCGACAGCCGTGCGGATCCGCGCCACAGGGGACGGTGGGGCCTACCACCAGCCACCGTGGTCCATGGGCGTCGAGCCGTGGTGCACGGCGATGGTCACGCCGACCGGCGTCTACGACATCCCCGTCGCGGATCTCACGTACGAGGCTGCCGCGACCAATAAGACCCCGATCGGGGCCTACCGGGGAGTCGGGTACATGGCGGGCACGCTCGTCCGCGAGTGCCTGATGGACGACGCCGCCCGCGCGTTCGACCTCTCTCCGTTCGAGATCCGCCGGCGCAGCGTGGTGCGCGAGTTCCCGTGGACGAATCCGCAGGGGATCGTGTACGACGAGGGCAGCTGGCTGCAGACGATCGACGAGCTCGAGAGCATGGTCGACTACCCGGCGTTCCGCCAGCGCCAGGCGGCGCTCCGTGCTGAGGGCCGGTTCATTGGCCTCGGTCTGAGCGTCTTCGTGGAGAGCAGCGGCGAGAGCACCGCGATGGGCAAGGCGCACGATCTGGGGGGCGTCTACCACGACACCGCCACGGTGAAGATGGAACCCAACGGGAGCGTGACCGTAACCATCGGCCTCACCACCCAGGGTCAGGGGCACCGCACGACGATGGCGCAGGTCGTCTCGGACGCCTTGGGCGTCTCGCTCGAGGCGATCACCGTCCGAGCCGCCGAGTCCACCACCTATGGCTGGGGGAGTGGCACCGTGGGGAGCCGGGGCGCGGTCATCGCCGGCGGGGCAGTCCTCCGCGCGTCGCACACCATCCGCACCAAGCTCGTCGCGCTCGCGGCGAACATGCTGGAGGCGGACCCATCGGACATCGACCTGGTGGACGGAGCGGCCGTCGTGCGGGGGGTGCCCGGATCCTCTATCTCCATCATCGACCTCGCCACCGCGGTCTATTTCGACCAGAGTTCCTGGCCGCAGGACTTCGATCCCACGCTCGAGGCAACGCTCGCCTACGACCCGGCCCGTCCGATCTTCTCCAACGGCGGCCACGCCATCATCGTGGAGCTGGACCCGGACAACGGATTCGTGACGGTGGAGAAGGTCTTCTCGGTCGAGGACTGCGGCACGGTGATCAACCCCGACATCGTCGAGGGACAGATCCGGGGCGGCGTGGTGCAGGGCATCGGGGCCGCCCTGCTCGAGCGGCTGGTCTACGACGAGGCCGGCCAGCTCGTCACGACCACCCTCCTCGACTACCACATGCCGAGCATGGACTTCTCGCCGCCGTTCGAGATCCACCACCTGGAGACCCCGTCCTCGCACACCCCCGGAGGCATCAAGGGCATGGGGGAGTCCGGCCTCATCGCGGCGCCCGCCGCCGTGCTGAACGCCGTCAACGACGCGCTGTCCCACACCGGCACCGTGCTGCACGACATCCCCGTCACGCCGGAGCAGGTGCTGCGCGCCCTGCGCTCGTGAGGTGGTCGGCGAACCGGTGGAGCCGCTGACCGGCGGGGGAGGCGGGGGACGCGGTCCCCGGACAGAGCGGGTCGGGTCGGTCGCCCGGTTGGAGACCGCCGCGACCAAGGGTTTCGCCCTGCGCTCAGTCCCTGCGGTCGAGGTGTCGCGCACAGGGATCGTCGGCAACCGCGAGTTTTTCCTCGTCGACATCGACGAGCGCCTCTATTCCGTACCGAAGGACCCGGTCTTCCTCGGCTACTGGACGTCGCACGACCCGGCAACCGGCGTGTTCTCCCTCGGCCGTGGCACCACGACGGTGTGCTCGGCGGTGGTCCGGCACGCGGGTGGCGTTCGTCCGTTCGAGTTCGACGATCGCATGGTCGACGGCTGGTGGGCGCCGGGCCCGTGGGACGAGGTGCTCTCCGATGTCGCCGGGCGGGACCTGCGCCTGGCGCACTGCGCCGAACCCGGGGGCGGGCACGATGTCCATCCGGTGACGCTGCAGTCCACGGCCTCATTGGCCGCACTGGGGACCGAACTGGACGGTCGACCGGTCGACCCCCGTCGGTTCCGGCTGAACGTGACGCTCGACGTCGGTGACGTGCCTTTCGTGGAGGATACCTGGGCGGGTCGCGTCCTCGCCCTGGGAACGTGCCGGCTCCGGTTTCGCAGCGGGGTTCCACGCTGCGTCGCAGTGGAGAGCCGGCCGGGCGACGGCGATCGCGGCCTGCTCGTGCAGCAGCGCATTAGGAGACTTCGCGGCCCGATGGTCAGCGACTGGGGTCCCGGTGTGCTCTTCGGGATGTACGCCGACGTCGTGGAACCCGGTTCGGTGGCCGTGGGGGATCCGGTCTCCCTGGAGGTCTCAGCTGCCGTGCAGGCTGGCCGGGGAGGACCGGGCTCGTGACCTTCGTGATCACTCAGGGTTGCTGTGACGACGCCTCCTGCGTGCCTGTCTGCCCCGTCCAGTGCATCCGTCCGCGCCCCGGGGATCCAGGGTTCACGACCACGGAGCAGCTGTACATCGACCCGAGCACGTGCATCGAGTGCGGCAACTGCGCATTCGCGTGTCCCGTCGATGCAATCTTCCACGAGGCCGACCTGCCACCGTCTCAGGTCGACTTTCGGGGCATCAATGCGGACTACTTCGCGGCGCATCCGCTCGAGGACCTGACACCGCATCCCATCGAGCGCCGCAGGCTTCCCCGGGCACGGCCCGAGCTGAGCGTCGCAATCGTGGGAGCGGGGCCGTCGGCCCTGTACGCCGCCGCGGAACTGAGTGACATCCGGGGCGTCACCGTCATGATCCTCGAACGAACCCCGACCGCGCACGGACTGGTTCGGGCCGGCGTGGCGCCCGACCACGACCGGACCAAGCTCATCGGTGAGCGGTTCGACCGCGTGCTCCGACGTCCTAACGTCACGGCCTTGTTCAACGTCGACGTAGGGCGAGACGTGTCGGTGCAGGAGCTGCTTAGGCACCACCATGCCGTGGTCTGGGCCGCGGGTGCCTCGGACGATCGCACGATGGGCATCCCGGGTGAGGGACGCGTGGGTTTGGTATCCGCGCGTGAGTTCGTCTCCTGGTACAACGGCCACCCCGATTTCGCCGAGCGGGAATTCGATCTGTCCGGGCGAAGGGCCGTCGTGATCGGCAACGGCAACGTCGCGCTCGATGTGGCTCGCGTTCTGGCCCAGCCGGTCGGCGCTTTTGAGAAGACCTCGATGTCCGATCTCGCGCTCGCGGCACTTCGTGCGAGCAACATCAGAGAGGTCGTCGTCGTCGGACGCCGAGGCCAGGCCTTCGCTGCGTACAGCACCGCGGAGTTGCTCGCCCTGTCCCAGTTGCCGGGCGTCGACCTGCTCGCCGACCCGACCGAGGTCTCGGTGACGGAGCAAGAGCTCGAGACATCCCGGGGCAGGTCGGCCGACCTGGCGCGCCGGCGCGCGATCGTCGACGCGGCCGCCCGACGTACGCCCGGCTCCCCACGTCGGATTGTGCTGCGTTACCGGCTGACCCCGACCGAGCTGCCCGGCGACCATGCCGTCTCCGGCGTCGCCCTGGCCCGTCCCGACGGTACGGCTGAGATGCTCGATACCTCGCTGGTCATCCGCGCGGTCGGCTTCCGGGGCCGGGCGGCGCCTGGGCTGCCCTTCGACAGCTCAGCCGGCATCGTCCCGAACGACGGCGGAAGAGTCGTAGATCCGGAGACCGGCCGCCCGCTGCCCGGGCTCTACTGCACCGGTTGGATCAAACGCGGACCGACCGGCGTGATCGGCACCAACCGCGCCGACTCCGCCGAGACCGTTGCCTCCCTGCTCGACGATGTCGCCGATCACCGTCTACCCGAGCCGCCCCATGGCCCACCTCAACTGATCAAAGCATTGCGCCGACGTCAGCCGAACCTCATCGATGCCATGGGCTGGTGGCGGATCGACGAGGCGGAGAAACGCGCAGGCCGCGCGTCGGGCCGGCCCAGGGTGAAGCTCCTCGCCGCAGACGACCTCCTGCGGGCGGCACGTGAGGACCACGAGCGCTGACCGAACAGGCCGGTCTCGACCGGTCGGCGCTGACCGAACCCAGGCCCGCGGAGGGCGTTGGGGTTCGGCAGCGCCGTCAAGCGTCGCGGTGGGCGCCCAGCTCGAGCGCCAGCACACCGGCGACGATCAGCGCCATCCCCAGCACCTGCACGACGGTGAGCCGTTCGCCCAGGAAGAGTGCACCGATCACGGCGATCGACACGATGGCGACGGCGGACCACAGGGCGTACACGACCGCCACCTCGAACCCGCGCTGCAGGACCAACGACAGCAGGAAGAAGGAGACCCCGTAGCCACCCAGCACCAGGAGGCTCGGCACGAGCCGACTGAAGCCATCGGTGGCCCTCAGCGACAAGGTCGCCATGATCTCGACGGCGATCGCCAGTGCCAGCAGACCGTACGTCACCCAGCCCGTCACACAGTCTCCGCTCCGTGTCTGCTCACCCGTCCCGCTGAGGCCCGGGCCGCTGTCAGCAATCAGAACGTCCCCCATCCACACGCACAGCGGCATGCCGGAATCCGACAGACAGCACGCAGGACTAGTCCGAGTCAGGCAATGACCAGCCTTTGTGCGCGTCGCTAGTGTCCGGGCGCGGGATGATCGGCCGGTCGGCCCTCGCAGCAGTTGTCTCGGCGCCCGCACGACCCTCCGGCTGCGCAGTGCGTCGCACGGTGGAGCAGTCGGGCCGAGGAAGAGGATGACCAGCCCATGGGCATCACGGTCAACGAGCTCGTCGCCCTCCCGTCTCTGGGCACCCGGTTCCTCGCCGGCCGCTCAGGGGCGGATCGGGCGGTGCAATGGGCGCACACGTGCGAGCTGCCCGACCCGTGGAAGTGGCTGGGCACGGGCGATCTCCTGTTGTCCGACGGGTACAACTTCCCCGCCGAGGCAGCTGAGCAGGTCCGCTTCATCGAGGAGCTCGCGCACGCGGCGCTGTCCGGGCTCGCGCTCGCCGAGGGGATGCACGCGGCACCCTTGACCGGCGAGGCGATCGCGGCAGCAGACGCCTTGGCCTTCCCGGTCCTCGAGACGGCGTACTCCGTCCCGTTCGTGACCCTCGTGCGCACTGTCGCCGACAGCAACAGCCAGGAGGCGAGCGCCCGGCTCGGCAAGGTCCTCCGGATGTACGACATCCTCCGGCGGGCGCATCAGGCGAACTTCCGCGGGGACGCACTGCTGGACCAGCTCGGCCGGGACGCCGGCGCACGTCTGCACGTCCTCGACGTCCGGACGGGGGAGTCCCTCATGCCGGCCGAGGTGCCGATCACTCCGTCCCTGTGCCAGGCGGCGCTCGCCAGCGTCCAGGACGCTGGCCGACCCCTGCCGACCTTCCTCCGCGTGACCCTGCCGGAGGAGTCGTCCCTCGTCCTCCCTGTGGGTACCGGCGAGAAGGCGGTGTTGCTCGCCGAACCCCTGCCGGCGGGCGCCTCCCCGGACCTCGTGGTGTTGCAGCATCTCGCCACCATCGCCCACCTCGAGGTGGAGCGTCGCACGGCCATCGCCCTCCGCCGTAGCGAAGCGGGTGGGCGGCTGTTGGCCCAGCTGCTCGACGGGACCATCGACGTCGACACTGCGGAGGCGCGATTGGCCGCGCTGGGACTGGGACGCAGACCGTGGCGTGCGGTCTGCATCCGGAGCACGGCGCACGGGGATCACGCGGCGGTCCAGCTGCGACTGAGCTCGGCGAAGGTTCCGCACCTGATGATGCGCCGCACCGACGAAGTGCTCGCGCTGGTCCCGGACGAGTGCGCCACGACGGACCTCTTCGACTTCGAGGGGGAGGGCCGGGTCTCGGCAGGTCTCAGCCAGGCCGTCCACACTGTGAAGGCGGTGGGGGATGCGGCCCGCCAGGCCCGGTGGGCCATGGAGGCGTCCCGGAGCGAAGGACACCGCGTCGTCGTCTACGGCGAGCAGGTGCCCGCATTCATGCCGCGCACCGTCACCGAGGGCGCGGCTCTGGTGACCCGCATCCTCGGTCCCCTCATCGCCTACGACAGCGAGAACGAGTCGCAACTCGTGCACTCGCTGCGTGTGTTCCTCGACAGCAACCGGTCTTGGAAAGCAGGCGCCGAGCGTCTCGGCGTCCATCGGCAGACCCTGGTGTACCGGATGCGGCGCGTGGAGGAGCTGACCGGTCGCCATCTGCAGAGCCTGCCGGACCAGACCGACCTCTACCTGGCCCTGAAGACCCTGCAGCTGCTCGGTGGCGGCAGCCTCGCTCACGCCCCAACCACCGGATCCGAGGAGTAGCGCGCGGCTGCTGACGTCGTCCAGCCGCTGGTGGGGCGAGGCCATCCGCGGACCGTCAGCCGACGAAGCTCGTCGGGTCGAGGCTCGCCAATAAGGTCGCCACGCGGGACGGCCGGCGGCCGTCGTCCTCCGCAACCTCCTTGTTCACGAGCGCGGTCCGCACGACACGGCCGCCGACGTAGCGGATCGGCTCCGGCGGCAGCCACATTCTCGGCTTGCGGACCATCGGGCTGTTCGACCACTCGTCGTCTGCACCGAGCAGCAGGGACGCCATGATCCGGCCGCCGAGGCCGGACGGTCCCACGCCGTTGCCGGAGAACCCGACTCCGTAGACCACTCGGGGGTCCCCACCGAGCCGTCCAAAGAACGGCAGTGCGTCGCTTGAGTAGTCGACCGGCCCGGACCATGCGTGGGTGATGTCGGTGTTCGCGGTGGCGGGGTACATCCGCGTCAGGTGAGCGTGCACATCGGCGGGGCGGCTGTTCTTCGACCACTCCTCGCGATCAATGCGGCCGCGGAACGCCAGCCTGCCTCCGCCCTTCCCGAACACGATGCGGCCGTCATCGGTCGACCGGTAGTAGTGCACCAGCCGCCTCGAGTCCGAGATCGCCAGGCCCTCGGGCAGCGCGGAACCCTCCAGCAGTTGCGGGACCGGCGCAGTCGCGATGACGTCACTGCCGAGGACGATCAGGTGCCGGCGGATCTCCCGGAATCGGGCCAGCCAGGCACTCGTGGCCAGCGCCACCCGCTGCGCGAGCACCGTGCCGCCGGGGGTCGTGAGGGTCACCCCCTGACGACCGCGGTGCAGGCCGGTCATGGGGGAGTGCTCCCAGACATGGACACCGGCCGCGATGGCGGCCGACCGCAGCCCCCGGACCAACGCCGCCGGCTGGACGGTTGCGACGCCTGCCTCGAAGACGCCGCCGAGGTGCTGGTCGCTGCCACTCATCTCGGCGACCTCGGCGGCGCTCAACTCCTTGAAGGGTTCGGCGCCCAGGACGGCGAGGTCGTCGAGCGTCGCCTGCCAGCTGTCCATCTGGCTGGGGTTGGTCGCTGCCCACAGCCAGCCCGACGGCTGGAAGGCCGCGTCGATGCCGTGCCGGCGGCAGAAATCGCCGATGTCCCGGACCGCCGCCTCCGAGGCTGCCGCCATCCGCAGCGCGTCGCTGGTGCCCATGACCTTCGCGAGCGTCTTGACCTTCGGCCACCAGGTCATGGCGAACCCACCGTTGACGCCGCTCGCACCCGAGCCGCAGACGTCGGCTTCGAGCACGGCTACCTCGAGCGAGGGGTCCTGCTCCTTGGCCCGGATCGCCGTCCACAGACCGGTCAGGCCGCCGCCCACGACGCAGACGTCGACCCTCCGCGAACCGAGTAGGGCCGTGCCGGTACCGCTCTCGCGGGCCAGCGTCTCCTGCATCCAGAGGGAGCGCGCCGCGGGCGTCAGTTCGGACGACTGTGACATTCGAATTCCTCACACGAGCTGCCGGGAGAACACCGCAACTGTCGCTGCAACGGTGGAGCCGCAGCAATGCGCTCGGGATGCCAACCGGTGACAGGGATCTGTACCCGTGTACGACCGGCCGACGGGGCCGGAGCCCGGTTGGTCAGCACGGGGACTGCGTCAGCGGAAGACGACCGTCTTGCTGCCGTCGATGAACACCCGCTGTTGGGCGTGCGCGGTGACCGCGCGTGCGAGAGCCAGCGCCTCGATGTCCCGGCCGACGGCGGTGAGGTCGGCGGCCGAGAGGCTGTGGTCCACGCGGGTGAAGTCCTGCTCGATGATGGGGCCCTCATCCAGGTCGGCCGTGACGTAGTGCGCGGTCGCGCCGATCACCTTGACGCCGCGGGAGTGGGCCTGGAAATAGGGCCGGGCGCCCTTGAAGCTCGGCAGTAGGCTGTGGTGGATATTGATCGCTCGTCCGTGCAGTTCGGCGCACAGCGAATTCGACAGGATCTGCATGTAGCGCGCGAGCACCACGGTGTCGGCCTCGTACTCATCCACGAGGCGGCGCAGCTCGTCCTCGGCCTGCGACTTGGTCTCCGCTGTGACGGGGACGTGGTGGAACGGAACGCCGTGCCATTCCACCAGCTCACGCAGGTCGTCGTGGTTGGAGACGACGGCGACGATCTGCGCGGGGAGCGCACCGGTTCGCATCCGGTGGAGCAGGTCGTTGAGGCAGTGGTCGTGCCGGGACACCATGACGAGCAACCGGTGCGGAGCCGTCGTGTCGTGGAGGCTCCAATTCATCGCGAACCGCTCGGCCACCTCCTCGAAGGCGGTGCGCAACTCGTCCACCTTGACATCGTCGATGCTGCCGGCGTGCACCCGCATGAAGAACAGCCCGGTGTCCTCGTCACCGAACTGCTGGCTGTCCCGGATGGTGAACCCGCGATCGGCGAGGAAGCCGGCCACTGTCGCCACGATGGCGGGGCGGTCCAGGCAGGAGAGCTTCAGGACGACGTCGGTGTTCAACTCTTCGGCCTCTCGGACGTGGGGTCGTACATGGGGCGGAGAGAGGCCTGCGCCGGCAGCCGGCGGTCGGCCACCTCGATGGTGTAGACGGCTGACTCGAACCATCCCCGCTCCACCGGCCCGGGAGCGGACACCCAGCCGAGAGCCACCGCTCCACCGAGGGTGTGGCCGTACTGCGCCGATGCGACTCGGCCCACCAGTTCGCCATCACGGTGAATGGGCTCGTCGTGGAAGAGGTGGGCCGCGGGATCGGCGAGGACGAACTGGACCAACCGACGGGACACGCCCGCTTCCTTGGCCGCGAGAAGCGCTTCCCGCCCGATGAAGCCGCCCGGCTTGTCCCACTTGGCCGTGAAGCCGAGACCCGCCTCGAGGAGGTTGTCCCCTGACGAGATGTCGTGACCCCAGCTGCGGTAGCCCTTCTCGAGGCGCAACGAGTTCATCGCGTGGTAGCCGACGGGGCGCGGGCCGGCGTCGCCCTCCGGCGTGAGAAGCGTGTCCCAGATGTGCCGGGCGATGTCGGAGGGGATCAGCAGTTCCCAGCCGAGCTCACCGACGTAGGTGACCCGGGTGGCGCGGACGAAGCCGAAGCCGAGATCGATCTCGCGGGACGTCCCGAAGGGGAACGCCTCGTTCGACAGGTCAGCATCCGTGAGCGGCTGGAGGAGTCGCCGCGCATTCGGGCCCATGACCGCGAGCATCGCCATGGTGCCGGTGACGTCGGCGACCGTGCAAAAGTCATCCGGGCCGATGTGGCGGCGGAGCCGGGCGAGGTCGCGGTTCACCGTCGCCGGCCCCGACAGCACGAGGAACTGGTCCTCGGCGAGGCGGGTGACGGTGACGTCCGCCTCGATGCCGGCGTGCTCGTTCAGCCACTGCGTGTAGACGATGCGGCCGACGTCCACGGCGATGTCGTTGACCGACAGGCGCTGGAGGACGGCGAGTGCGTCGCGGCCCTGGACCAGGAGCTTGCCGAACGACGAGGTGTCGATCACACCGACGTCCTCCCGGATCGCCCGGTGCTCGGCGGCGGAGTGCTCGAACCAGTTCTGCGGTCCAAAGCTGTACCGGTACTCCCTGCTCACCCCCTCGGGGGCGTACCAGTTGGCCCGCTCCCACCCCGCCAGCTCCCCGAAGACCGCACCTGCTGCCTCGGTCCGCTCGTAGAGGGGGCTCACCCGCAGGGGCCGGGCGCTCGTCCGCTGCTGAAAGGGCCAGTGGATCTCGTAGGACTCGTCGAGGTACTCGACGACGCGCCGCTCGAGGAACCGGCGGTTCGTCTCATGGCGCTGCACACGGGCCGGATCCGCCTCCGGCAGGTCGATCGAGCTGCGGCCTTCGACGATCCAGTCCGCGAGCACCGCGCCGGCGCCGGGCCCGGACAGGAAGCCCACCGAGTTGAACCCGGCGGCCACGAAGTAGTTCTTCAGATCAGGCGCCTCACCGAGGTGGTACTGACCGTCGGGCGTGAAGCTCTCGGGACCGCAGAAGTGCAGCCGGATGCCGGCGTCCGCCAGAACGGGCATCCGCTCGATGATCGTCTCGTAGAAGGGCCCCAGATGGTCCCAGTCCTCGGGCAGCTGGACAAAGCCCTTGCTCTGCGGGATGCCCGTGCTCGCCCACGGATAGCTGCCGGGCTCGAAGAAGCCCACCATGAGCGCGCCGGCCTCGTCCTTGATGTACGCGTACTCGTCGCCGCTCTTGACCGTTGGCAGGTTGCGCGGCAGACCGGGGATGGCCTCGGTGACGACGTAGTAGTGCGCCAGCGCCTGCAGCGGCAGCCGGACGCCGGCGGTGGCTCCGAACTCGCGCCCCCACATGCCGGTGGCGTTGACGATGTACTCCGCCTCGATCTCGCCCTGATCCGTCTGCACGCCGGTAACCCGGCCGGCCCGCGTGGTCACACCGGTGGCGGTGACGCCCTCGAGGATCTTCGCGCCGCGGGCGGAGGCGCCCCGGGCCAGCGAGATCGTGGTGTCGGTCGCGCTGCCACGACCGTCGTGCGGGAAGAAGAGGCTGCCGTGGAGACCCTCCGGGTTGAGCAGGGGGTGGCGCTCGAGGGTCTGATCGACGTCCAGCAGGGTCGCTTCGACCCCGCTGCCGCGCACCGCGCTCGCCTGGTGGCGCAGTTCGTCCATGCGCTCCGGCGAGGCCGCGACATTCAGGGTCCCGGTCTCCACGAATCCGGTGGCGAAGCCCGTGTCCTGCTCCAGGTTCTTGAAGATTTCGAGACTGCGCTTGACGATGCGACGCGTCCCGTCCGTGCCTCGCGCCTGGGTGACCAGGCCCGCCGCGTGCCAGGTGGTGCCCGAGGTCAGGGTGTTCATCTCGAGCAGCACCACGTCGGTCCAGCCGTGGCGGGCGAGGTGGTAGGCCGTGCTGGTCCCGATGATGCCGCCGCCGACGATGACGACCTGTGCTCGTGCCGGCAGTAGTGGCGCCATGGCCTCCTCCTTCGTTTGCGCGCCCACGGTGATCGCGCGGAGCGAGGCCAGCAATGCCGCGCGTGTCTAGACGAGGCGGCTCCGGTTGTTCGATCGTCCAGTTCCCAGACGGGGTGCGGACCCGTGACAGTGACGACGGCAAGAGGGCCGCCGGGAGCCTGCGGCACGGCGGCTGGCATGCGTGCCGAGCGACAGCACGCCGGGAAGGGCCCACGGACCGATGAAGTCGAAAGCGGCCGTCATCGACGGCAATCTCGCGGCGCGCGAGATCAAGGCGGAGTTGCGTGCTCGCGTCGAGCGACTGGCAGATGCCGGCCGCCGACCCGGTCTGGGGACGATCCTGGTCGGCGACGATGCGGGATCTCGGTCCTACGTGGCCGGCAAGCACCGGGACTGCGACGAGATCGGGATCGAGTCGATCCGGGTCGAGCTCCCGCAGAACGTCCCGCAGCGGGAGCTGCTCCAGGCTGTAGAGGAGCTGAACCGCGATCCCCGCTGCTCGGGCTTCATCGTGCAGCTTCCCCTGCCTGCGCACGTGGACATGAGGCTGGTCCTGCGGGCGATAGATCCCGACAAGGATGCGGACGGGTTGCATCCCATCAACCTGGGGCGCCTCGTCCTCGGCGAACCCGGCACCGTGCCCTGCACCCCGCAAGGGATCCTGGAGCTGCTCCGTCGCAACGACGTGCCGATCACGGGAGCCCAGTTCTGCGTGATCGGGTGCGGGACGACCGTGGGACGCCCGCTGGGGCTCATGCTCACGCGGCCCACGGAGCACGCAACGGTGACCCTGTGCCACGAGGCGACGGTGGACGTCGCGGCTCACACGCGCGTCGCCGATGTGGTGATCGCTGCGGCCGGAGTCGCACACCTCGTGAAGCCCTACTGGGTGAAACCGGGCGCGACGGTGCTCTCCGTGGGCATCACGCGCACGGTCGAGGGCATCCTCGGTGACGTCCATCCGGGCGTCGAAGAGGTGGCGGGGAAGTGGACCCGGGCGACCGGCGGTGTGGGGCCCATGACGCGGGCCATGCTGCTGCGCAACGTCATCGAGCTGGCCGAACGCCGCGCAGCCGCCGCCGAACAGCCTGTCCCGTCGATCACCTCGCGGCAGGGAAGGTGACAGCTCCGGACCCTTCCTCGCTCCTCCGTCGTGAGGAGCTTCCACCAGCCACGCACGGCGAGCGGCACCGGTTGTCCATGACCATTCTCATGACCCCGGACATGTCCAACTTCGCCGGCAATGTCCATGGCGGCACCCTGCTCAAGTACCTCGATCAGGTGGCCTACACCTGCGCCACCCGGTACGCGCGCAATTACGCCGTCACCTTGTCGGTCGACCAGGTGGTCTTCCGCGAGCCGATCCACGTGGGGGAGCTGGTGACGTTCGAGGCCAGCGTGAACCGCACCGGTCGGACGTCGATGGAGATCGGCGTCCGTGTGACAACCCAGGATCTCGTCGCTCAGACGGTGCGGCACACCAACAGCTGCTACTTCACGATGGTCGCGGTCGGGCCGGACCGCCGTTCGGTGCCGGTGCCGCCCTGGCAGCCACGGACGGCGGAGGAGATCCGCCGGCACCGGGCCGCCGAGCGTCGGCTCGAGCTGCGCAGGGCGATCGCGCGGGCTACCGAGGAGATCCGGCAGTCCTCCCCGGCTGAGGTGCCGGAGGACGGCCCGATATGAGGCGGGACAGGGAAGGATCCCCACGGCGCCTTACGGGGCCATTCCGGCGTGAGGTCGCCCGGATCATCAGCTGCCCGACGTGTTGCCCTCGACGGCCTTTCCGCGACCGTCGACCCGAGAGTGCGCCGGGTTCACCGCATCACCTTCACGTGGATGACTGCCGGGGCCGGCCAGCGCGTCGAGGCGGGCGCATCGAGGGACCGGCAGGGCAGGATCTCAACGGAAGCTGCTGTTGCCGGTGATGTCTCGTCCGACGATGAGCGCTTGGATGCTGTCGGTGCCCTCGAACGTGTAGAGCGCCTCGATGTCGGCCATGTGGCGCATGACGTGGTAGTCCAACAAGATGCCGTTCCCGCTGAGGATGTCGCGAGCTTCGGCGATCACCTGGCGAGCCTTGCGGGCGTTGTTCCGTTTCCCAGGGCTGCCATGGTCTCGGTCAAGCGGCCGTCCTCGTCCAGCTTCGCCAGCCGGAAGCAGTACAGCTGCATGGCGGTGACTTCGGCCAGCATCGACACCAGCTTCTCCTGCACGAGCTGGAAGGCGGCGAGGGGCTTGTCGAACTGCATCCGCTGCGTGGCGTAGGTGAGGGCGCACTCGTACGCGGCCACCGCATGTCCGAGAGCCATCCAGGCGACCAGGGTGCGGCTGCCGGCGAGAACCTGTCCGGCGGCCTTGAACGAGGTCGCGTCCGGTAGCTGGTTCCCGGCCGGGACGCGCACGTCCCGGAGGGAGATGTCGGTCTGCCAGACGGCGCGCACCGAAGCCTTGCGCGTCATGACGTCGGCCGTGAAGCCCGGGGTGCCCTTCTCGACGAGGAAGCCCTTCACCGCTCCGTCCGCCGAGTCCCGCGCCCAGAGCACGGTGACGTCGGCGAAACTGGCATTGCCGATCCAGCGCTTGTCCCCGTTCAGGACGACGTGGTCCCCGTCGCGCTGTGCCGTCGTCTCCAGCGCGATGGAGTCGGAGCCGTGCAACGGCTCGGTGAGACCGAAGGCGCCGATCGCCTCCAGCCGTGCCAGCCGGGGCAACCAGCGCACGCGTTGCTCCTCGGACCCGAGGAGGTGGATCGCCTTCATGACCAGACCGGCCTGGATCGCCAGGAACGCGCCCAGGCTGCCGTCGCCGCGGTTGAGCTCCATGTGCACCAGCCCCACCGCGACCGGGCTCATCGCCGGGCAGCCGTAGCCCTCGATTCCCTCTCCGACGACGCCCAGGGCGGCCAACTTCTCCACCAGCGGAAAGGGGAACTCGGCGCGATCCCAGTAGTCCCCGATGCTCGGTAGCACCTCCCGGTCGACGAAGTCCCGGGTCCGGGTCCAGAGATCGCGCTCCTGCACCGTGAGCTCGTCGTGCAACAGGAAGTAGTCCGTGCCGCGGGAGCGTCCGACGTCGGGGTACAGCACGGTCAGCCGGCCAGGTGGGCGAACGTCGTCCGCAGGTCGCGCTTGAGGATCTTGCCGCTCGCGTTCTTGGGCAGGGCGTCGCTGACGGCGAGGTACTTCGGACTCTTGAAGCCGGCCAGACGGTCCCGGCAGAACCGAACGACGTCCTCTTCGTCGACCGTCTGCCCCGGTCGGGGAACGACCACCGCAACGACGGCCTCGATCCATCTCGGATGCGGAATGCCGAAGACCGCGACCTCCGCGACGGCAGGGTGCTGGTAGATGACCTCCTCCACCTCGCGGCTGGCGACGTTCTCACCGCCGGACTTGATCATGTCCTTCTTGCGGTCGACCACGGTGATGTAGCCGTCGTCGTCCATCACGCCGAGGTCGCCGCTGTGGAACCAGCCACCCCGGAACGCCTCCTCGGTCTTGTCCGGCGCGTTCCAGTAGCCGGCGGTGGCGTGCGGGCTGCGGTGCACCATCTCGCCTTCCACTCCAGGCCCCACGGGGCGATCCTGGTCGTCGACCAGGATTGTCTCCACGTTGACCGCCGGAAGCCCGGCCGAGCCGGGCTTGCGCAGCTGGTCCTCGGGGGAGAGCACGAGGGCGATAGCGGACATCTCGGTCTGACCGTAGAAGTTGAACAGCGCCATGGCGGGCAGTCGCGTGCGCAGCTCCTTGACGATCTCCACCGGCATGATCGACGCGCCGTAGTAGCCCTTGGCCAGGGAGGACAGGTCGCGGGTATCGAAGTCGGGGTGCCGCAGAAGGGCGATCCAGACGGTCGGCGGACAGAACAGGCTGGTCACCTTCTCGCGCTCGATCGCCGCCAGGACGGTCGCGGGATCGGGGCCGTCGAGGACGATGTTGGTGCCCCCCAGGTAGATGTTCGGCATGAGGAAGCAGTGCTGGGCCGCGACGTGGAACAGCGGGAGGGCGTGCAGCGCGACGTCCTCAGCCGCGAACCTGCCGTCGAGCAGGCAGCTCACGTACTGGCTGACCAGGCTGCGGCTGGTCATCATCACGCCCTTGGGCTGCGACTCGGTCCCGCTCGTGTACATGAGCTGCAGCACGTCGTCGTCGGCGATCGCCACCTGAGGCGCGTCGAAGTCGTCGTGTGACGACCAGGCCTCCAGCGGTTCCCAGCCGTCGGGGAGGCCATCGGCGTTACTCCCGAGGACGCCGCGCACCGTCACCGCCGCCTCCCGGTCGGCCGTCTCGAGCGCCTCCTGCATGACCGGCAGCAACGCGTCCTCCACCACGACCGCGCTGGCGCCGGCGTGCTCGAGGATGTAGGCGACCTCACCCGCGGTGAGCATGGAGACCGCCGTCATCGGCGTGCCCGACGAGCTGCGCGGAGAGGTGCTGGAGGCCTTCGTAGTCCTCCGCTCAGGCGACAGCGGCGACGAGGAGCTCGCCGCCGAGCTGCAGCAACTGGTCAAGGACGAGTTCACCGCCCACGCCTACCCGCGCACGGTGCACTTCGTCGACGAGCTGCCGAATGTCCCGCGTCAAGTAGTTGGCAGTTTTTCGGGATCGGGGAAGCTGGGGACGAGCGGGTCGGCGGCGCCAACGTGG
>NZ_JAAGWG010000029.1 GCF_010682065.1 Blastococcus saxobsidens | reverse complement strand
ACCGCTGCCGGGAACCAACCACCCGCCTCACGCCTCCACACCGGCGTCACCAACGTCATGACGAGCAACACCTAGCGGCCGCACGGAGGCCGCGGCCCCTGGCACACGAAGAAAACCGGAGAAAATCAGGAGATTGCCGCGGCAGTGTCACCAATCGGCCGAAAATGGCGCCTTCTCCAGGTGGGTTGCCGCGCCGAATGCCGGCGCACGAGGCCAGCCGACGAGGAGGGCGACATGGGCCACGCGCAGCGACCTCGGGAGCCGGCGCCCAGCGAGCCGCTGCTGCTCACCCCCGAGGAGGCCGCTGAGCTGCTCCGCGTCGGCCGCACCAC
>NZ_JAAGWG010000028.1 GCF_010682065.1 Blastococcus saxobsidens | reverse complement strand
GCGACACCTCCGACGAGTCGCTGCTGCGGGCGGTGCGCGGCGTCGTGCAGGCCGAGGTCGAGCGCGGCGCCTGACCTACCGCGGCGCGGCAGGTGGACCGGCGGCCCACGGGGCCTCCGGTCCACCTGCCGCGGTGGAGCTGAGCGGGCTCAGTCGCCCCAGCGCCCGCCGCGGTCGCGGTCCTTGTCCTGATCGCGGTCCCGGTCCTGCTCGCGGGCTCGTTCCCGTTCGAGCTCGATACGGGCGGTGAGCTCCTGCAGCCACCGCTGGAACTCGGCGCGCGGGTCGACGACCGGTGCCGGCACCGGCAGGGGCGGCGGGGCGGGCACGACGGCGGGCGGCGGCGCAGGAGCCGGTGCAGGAGCCGGCGCTTGGGGCGGCGCGGGAGCCGGCGCGGGCCGCGGCGCAGGGCGCGGCTCCGGGGACGGCGCGGGGACGACCGGCGCGGGCTCGGGTGCGGGTGGCGGCGGGGGCGCCTGCTGCACGAGCCGGGTCGTCCCGGTGCCCGCCGTCGTGCGGGCGACCTCGGCCGCCGCGACCCACTCCGCCCAACGGACGGGCTCGAGGGTGACGGCTGCGGCGTCCGAGCGGACGCCCTGCGGCAGCCGCTCGGCGAGCAGCTGGCCGATCGCGTCGGCCGTACGCAGGTCGCAGGCCATGCGCTCGACGACGCCGCGGCCCTCGGCGCATCCGGCCCATGCCGTGAGGGAGGCGGCGACGTCGCCGGACAGCGCGGCCAGTGTGCGGTCCCGCTCCCCCGGCGTGCCGGCCAGGCCGGTCCGGAGGCCGGCGAGCGCCGCCAGCACCGGCTCCGCGGCCGGGTGCTGCAGCGGCGTGACGGCGAGCTCGGCGGCACCGGCACCGCGCGGCCAGCGCACCACGTCGCCGGGGGCCAGGACCCGGCCCTCCTCGGGCAGCAGCCGGACGGCCGCCGCGGCGGGCCCGCCGCCGAGCCGGCGGTCCTCCGCGGGTCCCAGGTCGCCGGACACCCGCACGGTCACCGGGACGGCGAGGCTGTTGCGCACGGTCAGGGCGCCCGGCTCGACGCAGCCCTCGACCACGAAGTCGCCCGGGATCAGCGAGGGGTCGGCCGGGCCGGTGCAGAGATCGGATGCCGGCCCGGCGACGGCGACGGCCGGCAGACCGAGCAGGCACGCGGTGACCGCGACGACGAGAGCCCCTGCGCGCTTCACGCCGAGAACTCGCAGACCGTCTGGGTCTGGGCGACGAGCTGGTCCACGCCGGCCAGGAGCCGGGCCCGGTCGGCGTCGTCGACCGGTGGGTCGAGCACCCCCGCCATCGCGTCGATCATCTCGTCGACGGCTGTCCGGAGCTCGGGCCATTCACCGGGCAGGAGGCCCGACGCCAGCGACCGGAGCTCGCCGCGGGCGGCCGCCAGCCGGCTGCGGGCGTCCACGACGTCGACACCGGCGACGAGCCGGCCCACGGCGGGCGGGATGTCGGCGAAGTGGCCGGCGCGCAGGAGGTCGGCGCAGAGCGCGGGGGCCCCGGCGGGCGGGGTGTAGTCGGACGCAGCCGACTGCGTCTGCGGCTCGGCCGGCTCTGCGGCCGTGCATGCCGGGAGGCAGAGGAGGAGTGCCAGCGCACCGAGCAGAGCAGGCTTCCCGGCGGTCACCTCCGGAACGTAGGTGCCCGGCTCCCGCTACCGACAGCTCGCGTCACCCGACCAGGGGAACCGGTCCACCCCTCCGTGACGCGTAGTCACCTCCGCCCCGCCGGAGACCCGGCTGGGTCAGCGGCGGGCGGCGTACACGTAGGGCCGCAGCGGGGGCTCGTCCGCGGTCTTGGGGGCGTCCCCGCTGCTGTCGCCGGCGTAGCGGACCATGCCGAGGAAGTCCTGCGGGAACGTCGTCCGATCGACCCCGGGGTGGGTGCCCTGGACGCACGCGGCCAGCGGGATGCGCTCGCGCGCCGCGGGCCCGTCGTGGGTCAGCGCGTCCACGACGATCGCGTAGCCGACCGGGTCGAAGCTGCCGATGGCGAAGTGGTCGGCCGCGTTGAGCCCGCAGACCTCCTGCAACGCGATGTTGGCGACCCGGCCGCCGTCCGCGCGCAGGGCGGAGCTCGGCTTCGGCGGGGTCTTGGGGACGACGATCTCGTCGGTCCAGGTGTAGGCGGCCGTGTAGTCGATGCCGGGGAAGGTTTCGACTCCGCTGTTGAGGGCCCGCATGAACGCCGACTGCGAGGCCTGCTGGTGGTTGGCCGGGGTGCAGTCGCGCTGGCAGGCGACGTCGGCGACGACGGTGCCGTGGTTGGAGGGGCTCAGGCCGATGACGTCGTCGACGAGCGCGCGGGTGTCCGGCCAGAACCGCAGCGCCCAGCGCGGCACCATGCCGCCCTGGCTGTAGCCGACGACGTCGACGTCGCGGCCGGACTTCTTGGCCATCGTGCGCAGCGCGGAGACGACGTGCTCGGCGGCGACCTGGATGTCGCCGGTCGCGTCGAAGGGCAGCGTGACCGCGCACCACCGCAGGCCCATCTGGTCGAAGGCCCGCATGTAGTTCCAGCCGAAGTTGACCTCGGGCGTCAGCGTCGTCCCGGGCACCAGGAGGACCGGGTCCTGCTGGAGCCGGTGCAGCGAGCCGTTGCAGGACAGGCTCGCGGCCAGCTGCTCGGCGGGGACGCTCAGCCGCGGTCCGGGCCGGTCCACCGGCGCGAACTCACCCGTCGCCGGGGCCTTCGGGGGCGTGGCCGCGGCCGTGCCCCCACCGACGAGGACGACGAGGGCGGCCGTTGCGGCCATCAGCAGACGGGATCGACCTGCGCGCACGAGCACTCCTGCCGTCGGACGCGCCGAGGTGGCGCGGTCTCGAGAGCTCAACGAGCGACTGTGCCCGGCGTCACGGAGCACGAGTCGGCAACGGCCTGTCCACAGCGAGGGTGCCGCCGGCCCAGGGCGCAGCAGGCAGCGCATTAGGGTTCGCGGCCGTGGTTCGGCACACGCGTGGGGCACGGGGGTCCGTTCGCCGATGGTCGTGACGGGATGAACCAGCCGAGGAGCCGCTCGAAGAAGTGGCGCCGTCGGGGACCCCGCGCCGCTCCCGTGGACGTGGTCGCCCCGTCCGCTCCGGCGGCGAGCGGGCTCGCCCGGGCACGCAGCGGGCTGCAGCGCGCCGCGCTGTTCCTCATCCTCATCCTCTTCCCGTTGATCCTCGGCCTGGCCTTCGCGACGGGAAGGAATGCCGGCTCCGACGACGTCGCCAACCGGATCGCGGAGAAGTGGGGCCTGCTGCTGCCGGTGATCCTCGGGATCCCGGCCGTCGTCCTTCTCCTCGCGGCGTGGGCGCTGCGGTTCCTCCCCGGCGGGCGCGAGGCGGCCGAGACGGCGCCGCTGTTCCGGTGGAACCGTGGCGGCGGGCCGAAGCCGGTGTCCGTGGCAGCGGTCGTCGGGATCGTGGCCCTGCTGCTGGTCGGCGTGGGGGTCGCCGTCCAGAGCTACCAGGGGCTGCGTGCCCTGAGCGGTGCCGGCCTGGTGCTCACCGTCGGGGAGGACACCTACGTCACCCGCTCAGAGGAGAGCTCGGGGCGCGGTGGGGGCCTCAACTACTTCCTGGACACCCCGGCCGGCGAGGCGATCGCCGAGGGCGACCCCGCCGACGGTGACCGCTACGGCGTCTACCCGCCGGACGCCAACCGCGCGTGGAAGATCAGCACGGGCGGCTGGTTCATCTGGCTGCTCACCGGTCTGCTGTCCCTGGGGGCGCTGGTCGGGGCGGTGTTCCTGATCCGTGCGCAGGCGAAACGCGCTGCCGCGCGACGGCGCTGGCGCCGGTCGCGTCCGCGGCGGACCAGTGCTCTGGCCGTGGTCTGGACGACGGTGGCCGCCGTGCTCGCCACGACCGCCGGCGCCTGGGTGGTCGCCGACGAGGCCACCGCCGGCGGCACGCGGACGACGCTGACGATCCCCGGGGCCGCGAAGTACGGCCTGTCGCCGTTCTGGGTGCGCGACGGCGGGACGGAGCACCCGTACTTCGCGAGTCCGGACGACGGCGTCGCGCAGCCGCTGCGGTCGCGCATCGCCAACGAGAACCGCGACTACGACCTGGGCCTGCTCGACGTCTTCGCGGACGTGACCGTGTACCCGACCGCGGCCGACGCCGAGAGGGCCGCGACCCTCTGGCTCGCGGAGGAGGCGGACGTCGTCCGGGACCTCTACGAGGGCGAGGGCGGGGAGCTGGTGCTGGCCGACGGCAGCTCCGCGGTCTGGAACGAGAAGCTCACGCAGATCACGGCGGCGACCACCCGCGGCGAAGTGCTGGTGACCGTGGAGATCGACGACTGGAGCTACGAGGAGACGCCCGAGGAGGTGGTGGCCCGGTTGCAGCGGGAAGCGCCGGAAATCCGTGACCTCGTCGCCGACCACTCCGAGGAGATCCTCGACGCCGAGCTCCCCTGGTGGGGCTGAGCGGTCCTCGGTTCACGCTCGGATGCGTACGCGAGCGGTTGTCGCTGCCCCCAGAACTGCACCGATGCGTATCCGCGCAGGAACCGCGGGCCTCAGCCGTCGACGTAGCGGTCCGGACTGGCGAGCTTTCTCACCCGTTGTGACCGATCGAGCTCCTCGGCCTAGTTGTACTGAGCAGGACCGTTGTTGACGTGGGAGCGACCTCCGGGTCGGGTGGAGCTGTCTGACGGCATCCATT
>NZ_JAAGWG010000027.1 GCF_010682065.1 Blastococcus saxobsidens | reverse complement strand
GGGGGCCGGAGGCGATGACACCGCGGTCCTCCGGAGTGGGGGCCGGAGGCGATGACACCGCGGTCCTCCGGACCGCACCGCGACCAGGTGCCGTCCCGGCCCGCGCTGAGCCCTGCGTCGTGCCTGCGCGGAGGCCTCCGGCCCCCACTCGGCACGACAGGTAGCGTCGCGGGGTGCCTGCACCGCTGAACGCCGAGAACGTCCGCCGCGCCCCCAAGGTCCTCCTGCACGACCACCTGGACGGCGGTCTGCGACCGCAGACGGTGATCGAGCTGGCCGACGCAGTCGGCTACCGGCAGCTGCCGGCCACCGAGGCCGCGGCACTCGGCCGCTGGTTCCGCGAGGCCGCCGACTCCGGCTCGCTGGTGCAGTACCTGGAGACCTTCGCCCACACGGTCGGGGTCATGCAGACCCCGGAGGCCGTGCAGCGGGTGGCCCGCGAGTGCGCGCTGGACCTGGCCGCCGACGGCGTCGTGCACGCCGAGGTGCGGATGGCGCCCGAGCTGCTGGCTCCCGGTATGCCGCTGGAGGCGGCCGTCGAGGCGATGCTCGACGGCTACGCGCAGGGCAGCCGGGAGGCGGCGGAGGCGGGCACCCCGATCAGCGTCGGCACGCTGCTGTGCGCCATGCGGCAGGCCGACCGCTGGGAGGAGGTCGCAGAGCTCGTGGTCCGTTACCGGGACGCCGGCGTCGTCGGCTTCGACCTGGCCGGCCCCGAGGACGGCTTCCCGCCGGACCGCATCCCGGCCGCGCTGGCGCTGCTGGACCGGGCCGGCGCGCACCGCACCGTGCACGCCGGCGAGGCGGCTGGCATCGACTCGATCCGGGCCGCCCTCGACGGCGCGCGGGCCGAGCGGCTGGGTCACGGCATCCGCATCGCCGACGAGGTGGCCGGGGACGGCACCCTCGGCCCGGTGGCGCAGCGGGTCCACGACGAGCAGGTGACGCTGGAGGTGGCGCCGTCGTCGAACGTGCAGACCGGCGCCTACCCGTCGCTGGCGGCGCACCCGGTGGACCGGCTGCACCGGCTCGGCTTCGCCGTCACCCTCAACACCGACAACCGGCTGATGAGCGGGGTGTCGGTCACCAGCGAGTTCACCGACGTGGCGACGACGTTCGGCTGGAGCTGGGACGACCTGCGCACGGTCACCGAGCGCGCGCTGACCGGCGCGTTCCTGTCCGACACCGAGCGGCGGCGGCTGCTCGACGAGGTCGTCCGGCCGGGGTACGCCGCCCTGCAGGCCTGACGCGGGGTGATGGTGCCCACCCCGCCTGGGGAATCGATTCGCGATCTTCGCTGCTAGCCTGGGTGTACCGGCACAAGGCCGGTCATCCTCCCGGACGGTTTGTCCGGGCATGAGCGCATCCGTGCAGATCCCGCGTTCCACACCTGGGCGCAAGCGATCGCCACTAGGAACGCGGCGCACCGCCGTGACTTCCTTTTCCACGGGACGCGCTCCGAGCAGTATCGGAGCCCCACCCCGCATGACGTTGGTCAACCCTGTCTCGTTCGAGTCGAACGAGGTCGAGAACACCACTGAGAACACTTCCACCGAGAACGTCGTCGAGGCCCCGACCGGCCCGACGTTCGGACAGCTGGGCCTGCCCCAGCAGCTCGTGACCGCACTCGAGCGGCGCGGCATCCACCGCCCGTTCGCCATCCAGACCTCGGCGCTCCCCGATGCCCTCGCGGGCCGGGACGTGCTCGGCAAGGCCGCCACGGGTTCGGGCAAGACGCTGGCCTTCGGCCTGCCCCTGCTCGCCCGCGTCGGTGCCGAGGTCAAGAACGGCCGCCGGGCCCCGCGCGGTCTGGTCCTCGTGCCGACCCGCGAACTGGCCCAGCAGGTCTACGACAACCTGGCCCCCCTCGGCCAGGCGACCGGCGTCGTCCTGGCGACGGTCTACGGCGGTGCCCCGATGTACCGCCAGATCCAGCAGCTCCGTCGCGGCGTGGACGTCGTCATCGCCACCCCGGGCCGGCTGCAGGACCTGATCAGCCAGGGTGAGTGCACGCTGGCCGAGGTCGTCGTCACCGTGCTGGACGAGGCCGACTTCATGGCCGACCTGGGCTTCCTCCCGGTCGTCAAGGAGCTGCTCGACCAGACCGACCGCAACGCCCAGCGGCTGCTGTTCTCGGCCACCCTGGACGGCGAGGTCGACTCCCTGGTCCGCCGGTACCTCAAGGACCCGGCCCGGCACGAGGTCAAGCGGGCCGGCGACGACGCCCCGCCGGCCGAGCACCTGGCCTTCACGCTGGCCTTCCGCGACAAGCTGCAGGTGGCCACCGAGCTGGCCTCCCGCCCGGGCCGGACGATCATCTTCGCCCGCACCCAGCTGGGCGTGGACCGGCTGGCCGAGAACCTGAAGGCCTCCGGGATCAAGGCCGAGGCCATCCACGGCGGGCTGCCCCAGTCGGCGCGCAAGCGTGCGCTGGAGGAGTTCACCGACGCCCGTTCGCCGGTGCTGGTCGCCACCGACGTCGCCGCTCGCGGCATCCACGTCGACGACGTCTCCCTGGTCCTGCACTACGACCCGCCGGCAGACGCCAAGACCTACCTGCACCGTTCGGGCCGCACGGCCCGCGCCGGTGCCGCCGGTGTGGTCGTCTCGCTGCTGCTCCCGGACCAGGTCGGGCAGGCCAAGCGCCGGTTCCGCACGGCCAAGGTCGACCCGCCCCTGGACCGCACCCGGCCCGGCGACAAGCCGATCCTGGACCTGGTCGCCGCCGGCATCCCGGTGGAGCCCAAGGAGCGCACCCAGCGCGACATGCGCCGCGGTGGCGGTGGCCCCGGTGGCCGCCCGCGTCGCGACGGTGACCGCCCCGGCGGTCCGCGCCGGTCCTACGGCGACCGCAACCGCCCAGCCGGCGAGCGGTCCGGCCGGCCCGGCGGCGAGCGCCGGTTCTCCGGCGAGCGCTCGTCCCGGCCCCCGCGCCAGGGCTGACCTCCCGCACCACGCAGACGGCGGCCCGTCCCGGAATCCCCGGGGCGGGCCGCCGTCGTCGTCTTCTCTCGCGGCTCAGCCGCGGAACACCAGGGCGCCGTTCACCGCGGCCACGACCTGGTCCCACGCCGGCCGCAGCTGGGCGGCGTCGGCGGCGGTGAGGGTGGCGTCGGGCTCGCGCTCGGCGCGGGCCACCGCCCGGCCCAGGGGAGCGGAGGGCTGCATGAGCTCCTCCACGCGGGTCAGGCCCGCGTACTCGGCGAGGTCGCGCACGCCCTCCACCGGCTGGGCCAGCGTGCCGTAGGTGACCAGGCCGGCGGCTCCGTCGGCAACCTGCGCGAGCACCTCGGAGACCTCGGTGAGGTCGTAGCGGTCCTGCTCGCCCGGCAGCGGCACGGTGTCGGTGTCGGCGACCTCCGGCCAGGACGCGATCTCGCTGAGGTCGTGCCGCTCGGTCCCGGCGCAGAACCGCGCGAGGTCGGCCGGGGTGTCGAAGAGGAACACCTCGCCCTCCCGGCCCAGGAACCGGGCGACGTCGTCGACGTAGCAGCGCAGGGTCACTCCGGCGCCCTCGGGGACGACGACCTCCACCGGCAGGATGCCGACGCCCTCCCAGAACTGCGCGGCGGCGGCCACGGCGGCGGGGGAGGCCGACACCCGGCTGCCGCGGGCGATCTCGCTGACGCCCGCCGAGGCGGCGGTGGCGCCGGCCGGCCGGACCTGCGTCCCGGTGTCGTCGTCCTCGTCGTCGAGCGGCTCGTCGTCGACCGTCTCCGACGCCGAGGGGTACTCCTCGAGGGTGGCGGTGCCGCCGCCGGTCCAGTCGAAGTGCTCGGACAGCTCCTCGACGACGTCCTCCCAGAGGTCGTCCAGGACGCTGCCGACGCCGATCCAGGCGTCCTCGCCGGAGCGGCCGGCGAAGGCCTCCACGCCCAGGCCCAGCGAGCCGATCTCCGGCTTGGCGGCGAGCTCGGCGGTGGCCTCGAACTGCTCCTCGTCGTCGTCCTCGTCCGTGGTGTCCAGGCACTCGGCGAGGCGGCTGACGATGTCGACGGTCGCGGCGAGCTCCTCGACGGCCCAGCGGTCGGGGTCCTCCGCGGCGATGTCGTAGACGCCGTCGAGGTCGAACCGGTGGTCCTCGTCCGGGGTCAGGTCCGCGGCACCCAGCCCGGAGACGACGGGCCACACCGGGTGGTCGGCGAGGTCGTGGTCGGTGCTGGTCCGGCAGAACGCGGCGAGCTTCGCCGGCGTCGGGAAGAGGTGGACCATGGCACGCCCGCCCACCCCGTCACCCTCGGTCGTGCCGAGGAATGCCTGCCACTCCTCGCCGTCCTCCTCCCAGGGCGGAGCCCACAGGGTGTACCCCGTGCGGTCGTCGAGAGTGAGGGCGATCGGGACGATGCTCGGCCTGGCCACCCGCCCATCCTGCCCTGTCGCCGTGGCCGCGCATCCCGGGGTCGGAACGGGACCCGGCCCCGGGATGCGGGAACGGGCCGGTTCCGGGACGTCAGAGGTTGATCATGTGGCCGGCGAGGCCGTGGATGGCCTCCTGCAGGCCCTCGCTGAGCGTCGGGTGGGCGTGCACGTTGCGGGCCAGCTCGGTGGCCGTGAGGTCCCACTTCTGCGCCAGCGTGAGCTCGGGCAGCAGCTCGGTGACCTCGGGGCCGACCAGGTGCCCGCCGAGCAGCTCGCCGTAGGTCTCGTCGGCGATCAGCTTGACGAAGCCGTTCGGCTCGGCGAGCCCGTGGGCCTTGCCGTTGGCGGTGAAGGGGAACTGGGAGACCTTGACCTTCCAGCCCTTCTCCTCGGCCAGCTCGCGGGCCTGCTTCTCGGTGTAGCCGAAGCTGGCCACCTGCGGGGAGCAGAAGGTGGCCCGCGGCATCATCACGTAGTCCAGCTCCATGGTCTCCGCGCCGGCGATGGTCTCGGCGGCGACGACGCCCTGGGCCTCGGCGACGTGGGCGAGCATGAGCTTCGCGGTGACGTCGCCGATCGCGTAGACGTGCGGGACGTTGGTGCGCATCCGGTCGTCGATCGCGATCGCGCCGCGGTCGGTGAGCTCGACACCCAGCTTGTCCAGGCCGTAGCCCTCGGTCCGCGGGACGAAGCCGATCGCCTGCATGACCTTGTCCGTCTTCAGCTCTCGCGTGCCCTTGGCGTCGGAGACGGTGACGGTGACCTGGTCGCCCGAGTCGTCGATCTTCTCGACCTTGGTGGAGGTGAGGACGTCGACGCCGAGCTTGCGGTAGGCCTTGGCCAGCTCCTTGGAGACGGCCTCGTCCTCCAGCGGCAGCACGCGGTCGGCGAACTCGACGATGGTCACCTCGACGCCGAAGTTGCGGAGTACGAAGGCGAACTCGACGCCGATCGCGCCGGCGCCGGCGATGACGATGCTCTTCGGCAGCTCACGGGTGAGGATCTGCTCCTCGTAGGTGACCACGCGCTCGGAGAGCTCGGTGCCGGGCAGCAGCCGGGTCTTGGCACCCGGGGCGAGGATCACGGCGTCGAAGGTGACGGTCTCCTCGCCACCGCCGCTGAGGCTGACCTGCAGGGTGTGCGGGTCGGTGAAGGTGCCCCAGCCGTCGAACTCGGTGATCTTGTTCTTCTTCATCAGGAAGTGCACGCCCTTGACCCGGCCGTCGGCGACCGACCGGCTGCGGTCGAACGCGGCGCCGAAGTCGAAGGAGACCTCACCGGAGATGCCGAAGGTCTTCGCCTCGTCGCGCACCAGGTGGGCGAGCTCGGCGTTGCGCAGCAGGGCCTTGGAGGGGATGCAGCCCACGTTGAGGCAGACCCCGCCCCAGTACTTGGACTCCACCACGGCCACGCTCTTGCCGAGCTGGGCGGCGCGGATGGCGGCGACGTACCCACCGGGGCCGGCACCGAGGACGACGACGTCGAAATGAGGCACGGATCGAGGGTAGTGCGACACCGGCCGGTGCCCCCGAGGAGGCACCGGCCGGTTCACGTGCCGTCGTTCACACCCCCATGGGGTGCCACACCGTCTTCGTCTCCAGGAAGGGAGTCATCCGGGTGAGGCCCGGGTCGGCGGTCCAGTCCGGCTCGGTGGCCGGCGGGCGGACGACCCGCTTGATGGTGCCGGCGGCCTCCCGCTCGAACTCCATCGCCCGGCCCGCCGGGGCGCCGGTGAGGTCGATGCCGTCGACGTCGGCGTGCTCGGCCAGCCACGGCCCCAGCTCCTCGGCGTTCCCGGTCAGCAGGTTGACCACACCACCGGGCACGTCGCTGGTGGCGAGCACCTCGGCCAGGGTGACGGCCGGGATGGGTCGCTCCCGGGAGGTGACGACGACAGCGGTGTTGCCGGTGGCGAGCACCGGCGCCAGCACGCTGACCAGCCCGAGCAGCGAGGACTGCTGAGGGGCCAGGACGGCGACGACGCCGCTGGGCTCGGGCGTGGAGAAGTCGAAGTAGGGCCCGGCGACCGGGTTGGACCCGCCCAGCACGGCGGCCAGCTTGTCGGTCCAGCCGGCGTACCAGACCCAGCGGTCGATGGCGGCGTCCACGGCGGCCCGCGCCTTCGACGTCGACAAGCCCTCCGCGTGGGCCACCTCGTCGCAGAACTGGACGTGCCGGCCCTCCATGACCTCGGCCACGCGGTAGAGCACCTGGCCGCGGTTGTAGGCGGTGGCGCCCGACCACTTCGCGAAGGCTCCACGGGCCGCGACGACGGCGTCCCGGGCGTCCTTGCGGCTGGCCCACGCGACGTTGCCGCGGAAGTGGCCCTTGGCGTCGGTCACCTCGTAGGTGCGACCGCTCTCCGAACGGGGGAAGGCGCCGTTCAGGTAGAGCTTGTAGGTCTTGCGCACGGCGAGCCGGTCGTTGCCGATCACTTGCTGTCAGCTCCCGTCAGGTACGCGGCCAGGCCGTGCCGGCCGCCCTCGCGGCCGTAGCCGGACTGCTTGTAGCCGCCGAAGGGCGACGTCGGGTCGAACTTGTTGAAGGTGTTGGCCCACACGACGCCGGCGCGCAGCTGGTTGGCGATCTGCAGGATGCGCGAGCCCTTCTCGCTCCAGATGCCGGCCGACAGGCCGTAGGTCGTGTTGTTCGCCTTGGCCACCGCCTCGTCGGGCGTGCGGAAGGTGAGCACGCTCAGCACCGGCCCGAAGACCTCGTCGCGGGCGATGCGGTGGGCGGGGGAGACGTCGGTGAAGACCGTCGGCGGGAACCAGTAGCCCTTGGCCGGCAGCTCGCAGGCCGGCTGCCAGCGCTGCGCGCCCTCGGCCTCGCCGATGTCGGACAGCTCGCGGATGCGCGCCAGCTGTTCCGCGGAGTTGATCGCGCCGACGTCGGTGTTCTTGTCCAGCGGGTCGCCGACGCGCAGGGTGCCGATCCGGCGCTGGAGGCTGGCGATGACCTCGTCGTGGATCGACTCCTGCACCAGCAGCCGGGAGCCCGCGCAGCAGACGTGCCCCTGGTTGAAGAAGATGCCCTGCACGATGCCCTCGACGGCCTGGTCGATCGGGGCGTCGTCGAAGACGATGTTCGCCGCCTTGCCGCCGAGCTCGAGGGTCAGCTTCTTGCTGGTGCCCGCCACGGCGCGGGCGATCGACTTCCCGACCTCGGTGGAGCCGGTGAAGGCCACCTTGTCCACGTCGCCGTGCTCGACGACGGCCCGGCCGGTGTCGCCGGCGCCGGTGACGATGTTGACCACACCGGCGGGCAGGTCCGCCTGCTGGCAGACCTCGGCGAACAGCAGCGCGGTGAGCGGGGTGGTCTCGGCCGGCTTGAGGACGACGGTGTTGCCGGCCGCCAGCGCCGGGGCCACCTTCCACGCCAGCATCAGCAGCGGGAAGTTCCACGGGATGACCTGGCCGGCCACGCCCAGCGGCCGCGGGGCGGTGCCCAGGCCGACGTGCTCGAGCTTGTCGGCCCAGCCGGCGTAGTAGAAGAAGTGGGCCGCGGCCAGCGGGACGTCGACGTCGCGCGACTCGCGGATCGGCTTGCCGTTGTCCAGCGACTCCAGGACGGCGAACTCACGGGCCCGCTCCTGCAGCAGCCGGGCGATGCGGAAGAGGTACTTGCCGCGGTCGGCCGGGCGCATGGGGCCCCAGACACGGGTGAACGCGCGGCGGGCGGCGGCCACGGCGCGGTCGACGTCGGCGTCGCTGGCGGCGGAGACCTCGCTGAGCACCTCCTCGGTGGCCGGGTTGACCGTCGTGAAGGACTCGCCGGTGCCGTCGACGAACGCGCCGTCGATGAACAGGCCGTAGGAGGGGGCGATGGTCACGATGGACCGCGACTCGGGGGCGGGGGCGTACTCGAACACGCTGCTCATCTCGGGTCAGTCCACCGTCACGTGATCAGGGCCGGAGTAGTGGCCGGTGCGCAGCTTCTGGCGCTGCTGGAGGAGGTCGTTGAGCAGGCTGGAGGCGCCGAAGCGGAACCAGTCGGGGTCCAGCCAGTCCGCGCCGACGGTCTCGTTGATCATCACGAGGTGCTTGACGGCGTCCTTCGTCGTCTTGATGCCGCCGGCCGGCTTGAAGCCGATCTGGCGGCCGGTGGCGATGCGGAAGTCGCGGACCGCCTCGAGCATCACCAGCCCGACCGGCAACGTCGCGGCCGGCGTCACCTTGCCGGTGGAGGTCTTGATGAAGTCGCCGCCGGCGAGCATCGCGATCCAGCTGGCCCGGCGGACGTTGTCCAGCGTCTTCAGCTCGCCGGTCTCGAGGATGACCTTGAGGTGGGCGGGGGCGCCTCCGTCGGTCCGGGAGCACGCCTCCTTCACCGCGACGATCTCCTCGTAGACGTCGAGGTAGCGGCCGGTCAGGAAGGCGCCCCGGTCGATGACCATGTCGATCTCGTCGGCGCCGTTCTCGACGGCGTCCCGCACGTCGGCGATCTTCACCGCCCGGCTGGCGCGACCGCTGGGGAACGCGGTGGCGACGGCGGCGACGTGGATGCCGGTGCCCTCGAGCGCATCCTTGGCGACGCCGGCCAGGTCGCCGTAGACGCAGACCGCGGCGACGCGGGGGGTGGTCGGATCGCTCGGGTCGGGCTGCTTGGCCTTGGCGGCCAGGCTGCGGACCTTGCCGGGGGTGTCGGCGCCCTCGAGCGTGGTCAGGTCGACCATCGAGATGGCGGTGTCGATGGCCCACGCCTTCGAGGTGGTCTTGATCGACCGGGTGCCCAGCTGCGCGGCACGGGCCTCCGCACCGACCTGGTCGACGCCGGGGAGGCCGTGCAGGAAGGAGCGGAAGGCGGCGTCGGACCTGGTCACGTCGTCGTAGGGAGGCAGCGGCGCGTGCACCGTGGGGGTCGCCCCGGGCAGCGCGTCGGGGTCGAGCACGTGGGTCATGGTCGCCATTCTCCACTGGAGGTGGTCGCCGCCCTCCTCCGCTCACCCGCCCGGAGCAGTTGTGCCCGCCGCGAGCACGCCCGGGCGCCCGGATGGCGTTCCCGCGGGAACGTGGGGGGGGGTGGTCGGACGTCGCCGGTGCCGGTGCTCGCCGGCCGGTCGGGTCGCCGCTCGGCGCCGTCCGGTGGCGTTCCCGCGGGAACGTGTGGCGGGTGGTCGGACGTCGCTGGTGCCGGTGCCGGTGCCGGTGCCGGTGCTCGCGGGCCGGTCGGGTCGCCGCTCGGCGCCGTCCGGTGGCGTTCCCGCGGGAACGTGTGGCGGGTGGTCGGACGTCGCTGGTGCTGGTGCTGGTGCCGGTGCCGGTGCCGGTGCTCGCGGGCCGGTCGGCTCGCCGCTCGGCGCCGTTCCGTACGCCCACCGGAGGTTCAGGAATGTCAGACGCCCGTCGTAGCTTCCGAACACACGTTCGAAGGAGAAGTCGTGGCGGAGCTGACCCTCTCGGATCTGGCGCGCGAGATCACGTCCGGCGCCGTGCGGCTCGCCGCCGCCACCGCGGCATGGCTGCGCCTGGTCGCTGAGTTCGACCGCCGGGAAGGGTGGTCCGGAGTCGGCATCCTGTCCTGCGCTCACTGGCTGTCCTGGCAGTGCGGCGTCGCGCCCGGCACAGCCCGGGAGCACGTCCGCGTGGCCCGGGCCCTGGAGGCGCTGCCCCTCATCTCCGGCGCCTTCGCCGAGGGGCGCCTCTCCTACTCCAAGGTGCGGGCGCTGACCCGCATCGCGGAGCCGGATTCCGAACAGGCGCTCCTGGAGACGGCGATCGAAGCCACGGCGGCGCAGACCGAACGGCTGGTGCGTGGCTGGCGCCGGGCCGAGCGGATCGACGCGACGACGATCGCGCTGAAGCGGCAGTTCGAGCACTGGTGGGACGACGACGGCATGCTCGTCGTCCGCATGCGCATGGATTCCGAGGAGGGGGCGCACTTCCTCGCCGCGGTCGACTCGATCGCCGAGCGCGAGGCCCGCCGTGACCGAGCCGCGGCCAAGCGGGCCGTTGCCTCCGTGGAAGCAGGAGCACTACCTGGCCACCAGAGCGACGGGGCCGATCCGGACGGGGTCGAGCAGGACGAGCTGGCCTGCGCCCGGGAGCGCACCGCTGCCCGCCGGTGTGCAGCGGTGGCCCGGCTCGCCCTCGCCGCCCGCGACGCGGACCGGCGACCGGGCGATCCACCCCGCCGGGAAGTGGTGGTGCACGTCGACGCGGCGGTGCTGGCCGACGACGCCGCGGCGGGGCAGGCGTACCTCGACGGTGGGCCGGCGCTGCACCCCGCCCAGGTCCGGCGGATGCTCTGCGAGGCGACGGTCGTGACGATGCTCGAGTCCGGCCGGGAGGTCCTCGGCGTGGGTCGCCGGCGTCGGCGGGCGACCGGCCCGCAGCGGCGGGCGCTGCTCCGGCGGGACGGTGGCTGCGCGCGGTCGGGGTGCACCGAGACGCGGATCGAACGGTTGCACGCCCACCACATGCGGCACTGGCTCTTCGGCGGCGGCACCGACCTGGACAACCTGGTGCTGCTGTGCGACGTCGACCACGGGCTGGTGCACGACCTCGATCTGGTCCTGACCAGGCGGGACGGCAGGTTGATCGCCCTCGCCCCGGACGGCCGACGGGTGTGGGGAGCCGCCGACGCCGCCTTCGCCGGCGGGCTCGGCGGGGTGGTCCTCCGCCCGGATGACGTCGGGGACGCCCCGGCCGGATCGGCCGAGCCGTTCGCCGGGATCCACCCGATCGACGAGCCGGCCGGCCGACGCCCGGGTGCTGGGCCGGTCCGGTGGCAGCCGGAGTCGGCCACGGCGTCCGCGTCGGCGCCCGCCCATGGAGAGTTCCCGATCGGTGACCTGGAGTCGCTGCTCTTCCCCGACGGGTCGCCGGTGCTGCCCGAAGGGATGCACGTGAACGGCGAACGGATGGACCTCGCGTGGGTCGTCGGCGTGCTGATGGGCAACCGCGACCTGCGGCGACGGCTGGCGGCCGAGGCGCGGGGTGGGCCGGCGCTGGTCGCGTGAGGCGGGACCCCGCCGGTCCTGGTGGCGGCCGATACCGTGTGCCGCGTGCAGCTGACCGTCGTCGACCACCCGTTGGCCCGTGCCCGCCTCTCCCGCATGCGGGACGAGCGCACGGACAACGCCATGTTCCGTGCCGCCCTGCGCGAGCTCACGCAGATGCTGGTCTACGAGGCCACCCGCGACCTGACGGTGGCCGAGGAGCAGATCACCACGCCGGTGACGACGACGACCGGCTACCGGCTGGCCGCACCGCCGCTGATCGTCCCGGTGCTGCGGGCCGGCCTCGGCATGGCCGACACCGCGCACGGGATGCTGCCGGAGTCGCAGATGGGATTCGTCGGGCTCGCCCGCAACGAGGAGACGTTCCAGCCGGAGGCCTACATGGCCTCGCTGCCGGAGTCGCTCGTCGGCCGCGACGTCTTCGTGCTCGACCCGATGCTGGCCACCGGCGGCTCGCTGGTGCACTGCTGCGAGCTGCTCGTCGCCCGCGGCACGACGTCGATCACCGTGCTCTGCGCGCTGGCCGCGCCGGAGGGCATCCGCCGGCTGGAGGAGAGCGGCCTGCCGCTGCGGGTGTTCACCGCCAGCCTCGAGGAGGGCCTGAACGACAAGGCCTACATCGTCCCGGGGCTGGGCGACGCCGGCGACCGCCAGTTCGGCGCGGTCTGACCGTGCGCTTCGGGGTGCTGGGCACCGGCTTCTGGGCCAAGGAGATCCACGCGACCGCGCTCGCGGCGCACCCCGACGCGGAACTGGTCGGCGTGTGGGGACGCGACCTCGCCAAGGCGAAGGCGGTCGGCGCGGAGTTCGACGTCCCCGGCTTCGCCGACGTCGACGAACTCCTGGCGCAGGTCGACGCCGTCTCGATCGCCCTGCCGCCCGACGTCCAGGCCCCGCTGGCCATCCGGGCCGCCGAGGCCGGCAAGCACCTGCTGCTGGAGAAGCCGATCGCCCTGGACGTCGCCGGCGCCGACCGCGTCGCCGACGCCGTGCGGGCCGCCGGAGTGGCCTCGGTCGTCTTCTTCACCTTCCGGTTCCGCCCGGCGACGGCGACGTGGCTCGAGCAGGCGGCCCGGACGACCCTGGCCGGCGGGCACGGATCCTGGCTGTCATCGCTCGCGGGCACGCCGTTCGGCTCCTCGCCGTGGCGCCAGGAGCGCGGGGCCCTGTGGGACATCGGCCCGCACGCGCTCTCGCTGCTGGTGCCGGCGCTCGGACCCGTGGCGACCGTGCAGGCGGGCGCCGGGCTCGGCGACACCGTTCACCTGGTGCTCGGGCACGAGTCGGGTACCGCCTCGACCGTCACGCTCTCGCACACGGTGGCGCCGATGTCGGTGGGCAACGAGTTCTTCGTCCACGGGGACGCCGGCCGGCTGGTGCTGCTGCCGGAGGACGGAGTGGCGCCGGAGGCCTACGCGGTGGCCGTCGACGAGCTCCGTGCCGCGGCGCTGATCGGCGGGGTGCACCCGTGCGACGTCGGCTTCGGCCGGGACGTCGTCGCCGTGCTGGCCGCCGCCCAGCGGGCGCTCGACTCCGGCTGCCGCGAGACCGTCGGCGCATGACCCTCCCGACGGCGCAGCGGACCACGCCCGGGGCGTGGTTCGTGCCGACCGGGCGCATCCGACGGCGGGTCTGGTGGGTGCACTACGTGCTGGTGATCGCCCTGGTGGGCGTGGCCGCCACCTCGATCGACGCGACCTGGTTCCCCGACGCCTACCCGCGCATCGATCGGGGCGACGACTTCGACCTCCTCTGGCCGTTCCCGGACTCCGGCGGACCGGTCACCGCGATCATGGCGCTGGTCCTGCTCGTGCCGAACGTCGCGGCGATGGTCACCCGCCTGCACGACCGGGACCACTCGGCCTGGTGGCTGCTGTGGAACCTGGTGCCGGGCATCGGCTGGCTCGTCCTGCTGATCACGCTGGGTTTCCTGGGCAGCCAGCCGCACCCCAACCGGTACGGCCCGCCGCCACCCTGACGGGATCCGCCCACACGCCGGGAACCCGACCCGGGCCGTGCGCGTGTCGGCGGCAGGGGGGACCAGCCAGGCGGCATCCTGGGCGCCGCGCTCCGGGCGGGGCGCACGGACGGACGGGGACGCCGTGACCCTCGCGCAGTGGTACGTGGCCCGGGGCCGGATCACCCGGCGGACGTGGTGGCTGCACTACGTCGCGGTCGTCGTCACGCTCGGGGCGCTGGCGGCCGTGGTCGACACCGCCCTCGGCCACCCCGGGTTCCTCGTCCCCGAGGAGCCGACCGGCTTCCTCGACTGGTACGGCGGCCCGGTCGGCTCGCTCGTCGCCTTCCTCACCCTCGTACCGTCGGTCACCAGCACGGTGGCTCGCCTGCACGACCGCGGCTACTCGGCGTGGCCGCTGCTCTGGTTGCTCCTGCCCGTCGTGGGCTGGATCGTGCTGCTCATCCAAGTCGGCTTCCTGCCCGGTCACCCCGTGCCGAACCGGTACGGGCCGACACCGGTGCGCGACAGCGCCGAGCCCCACGTCGACCGGTAGAGCAGGGCTACAGGCCCAGCGCCGAGGCCATCTCCGCCCGGAGCTGGTCGAGCTCGTCGGCGCCCCGGCCGCGGGCGGCGATGATCCCGGCGTCGTCGTGCACCGGGACCACGGTCTCCAGGTAGGCCTTGAGCTTCGGCTCGGTGCCGCTCGGCCGCACGATCGCCCGCACCCCGTCGCCGAGCAGCCGGACGGCGTCGACCGGCGGGTCCTCCAGCGCGAGGTCGGCGAACTCCACCGGGCGGCCGAGCAGCGTGGCCGGGGGCGCCGAGCGCAGCCGCGCCATCGCGTCGGAGATCAGCGTGAGGTCCTCGACCCGTACCGACAGCTGCCCGGTCACGAACAGCCCGTGCTCCCGCGCCAGCTCGTCCAGCCGGTCGAGCACCGTGCGGCCTCCGGCCTTGAGCTCGGCGGCCAGCAGTGCGACGCCGAGCGCCGCGGAGATCCCGTCCTTGTCCCGCACGACCGACGGGGCCACCGAGTACCCGAGCGCCTCCTCGTAGCCGTACACCAGCGGCGCCGCGTCCGTACCGGCCCGCATGATCCACTTGAAGCCCGTCGGCGTCTCCGCCGAGACGACGCCGTGCGCCTCGGCGATCGCGTGCATGAGCGAGCCGCTGACCAGGGACGACGCGTACGTGCCGCGCACCCCGCGCCGCAGCAGCCAGTCGGCCAGCAGCGCGCCCACCTCGTCGCCGGTCAGCTGGCGACCGCCGCACACCACCGAGCAGCGGTCGGCGTCGGGATCCTCGGCGATCGCCACGTCCGCGCCCACCCGCTCGGCCAGGGCCAGCAGCAGGTCCACCGCGCCGGGCTCCTCCGGGTTGGGGAAGGCGACCGTCGGGAAGGCCGGGTCGGGCGCGTCCTGCTCGGGCACGCTCGCCGGCTCGCCGAACCCGGCGGCGGCGAAGACCCGGCGGGTCGTCCCCGCGCCCACCCCGTGCAGAGCGGTGTAGGCCACGGTGAGCGCCGAGCGATCGGCCGCCGGCACCCGCCCCGGGTCCAGGGCCCGGACGACGGCGTCGACGTAGTCGGTCTCGATGTCGTCGCCGAGGGTGCCCCAGTCGTCGGAGCGCGGCACCTCGCGTGCCGGGCCGGTGGCGGCGATGGCCGCCTCGATCTCCCGGTCGGCCGGCGGCACGAGCTGCGCGCCGTCGCCCAGGTAGACCTTGTAGCCGTTGTCGTCGGGCGGGTTGTGGCTGGCGGTCACCATGACACCGGCCACCGCGCCCAGGTGCCGGACGGCGAAGGCCAGCACCGGGGTGGGCAGCGGCCGGGGCAGCACCTGGACGGCGAAGCCGGCGGCGCTGAGCACCTCGGCGGAGACCCGGGCGAACTCGTCGGACCGGCGGCGGGCGTCGAAGCCGATGACCACGCCGCCACCCGTGTGGCCGGCGGAGGCCAGCCAGGCACCCAGGCCCGCGGCCGCGCGCGTCACCACCGCGGCGTTCATCCCCGCCGGGCCGGCGCGCAGCGGACCGCGCAGCCCCGCGGTCCCGAAGGTCAGCGGGCCGGCGAACCGGCGCTCCAGCTCCGCGGTGTCCCCGGCGTCGGCCAGTGCGAGGATCTCCGCGCGGTCACCCTCGTGCGGGTCGGCCGCGGCCCAGGACCGGGCGGTGGCGAGCAGGTCCTGCGTCATGCGGAGAAGTTCTCCGCGTCGAAGTCGGCCGTCGTGTACTCCCCGCCCACCCGGGAGTGCACCGGGTCGGTCGGGTCGGGCTCGCCGTGTGCCTCGACCAGCGCCGTGGCGTAGGGCTCGGCGTCGTCGACCGATCGATACCCGAGCGCCTCGGCGGCCGAGAGGTCCCACCAGCGGCGGGTGTTGTCCGACACGCCCCACACCACCGCGAAGCCGGGGGCCGGCGCGGTGAGAGCGGCGTCGACGAGGGAGACGGTGTCGGCGGGGGAGAGCCAGGTGGCCAGCTGGCGGGTGGTCGTCGGCTCGGGGAACGCGCTGCCGATGCGCAGGCAGACGACGTCGAGGCCGTAGCGGTCGACGTACAGCGAGCCGAGCGCCTCCATCGCCACCTTGGAGACGCCGTAGTACGTGTCCGGCCGCGGCGGGGCGTCCTCCTCCCGCAGCAGGCCGTCCTCCGGCCGGGGCGTGTACCCGGTGGCGTGGTTGCTGCTGGCCAGCACCACCCGCGGGACGCCGGCCCGGCGGGCGGCCTCGAGCGCGCAGTAGGTGCCCTCGATGTTGGCCTGCGAGATCGCCGGCCAGGTCGACTCACCGGAGATCCCGGCCAGGTGCACGATCGCCGAGGCGCCGCGGGCGGCGTCCACCATCGCGTCGAGGTCGGTGACGTCGGCGACCAGGTGCTCCTCGCCCGGGCGGACGTCGACCAACGGCACGACGTCGAGGGAGCGCAGCGCCCACCCGCGCTCGGGCAGGCCGCCGCGCAGGACGGTGCCGATGCGCCCGGCGGCGCCGGTCACCAGGACCGGGCCGCTCACCTGTCCGCTCACGGTGCCTCCTGGTTCGCTGCCGCGGACCGCTCCGCTCCTCGCTCGTTCCTCGCTGCGATGCTCACGGTCCTGTCCGCTCACGGCAGCCGCCCGATGAACTGCACCAGGAACTCGCCCAGCCGGCCGGCCGCGGCCTTGCCCGCCGCCAGCACCTCCTGGTGGTCGAGCACCTCGCCGGTGATGCCGGCCGCGGCGTTCGTGACCATCGACAGGCCGAACACCTCGACCCCGGCGGCCCGGGCGGCGATCGCCTCCAGCGCCGTGGACATGCCCACGAGGTCCGCGCCCATGGTGCGCAGCATCCGGATCTCCGCCGGCGTCTCGTAGTGCGGGCCGGGCAGCTGGGCGTACACGCCCTCGACCAGGGACGGGTCGAGCTCGCGGGCCAGCGCGCGCAGCCGCGAGGAGTAGAGGTCGGTGAGGTCGACGAAGTCCGCGCCGACCAACGGCGAGCGGGCCGTCAGGTTCAGGTGGTCGGAGATGACCACGGCCTGACCCACCCGGTGCTCGGGCGCCAGGCCACCGGCGGCGTTGGTGAGGACGACCGTCTTGACGCCCGCGGCGGCGGCGGTGCGCACGCCGTGGACGACGGGCTCGACGCCCCGGCCCTCGTAGAAGTGGGTGCGCCCCAGGAACAGCAGCACCGAGCGGTCGCCGACGCGCACCGACCGGACCTCGCCGCCGTGCCCGACGGCCGTGGGGGCCGCGAACCCGGGCAGGTCGCCGATCGCCACCGAGCCGGCCGGCTCGCCGAACGCGTCGGCCGCGGGGGCCCACCCGGAGCCCATGACGACGGCGACGTCGTGCGCTCCGCCGAGGGCGCCGGTCAGTGCTTCGGCGGCCTGCGCGGCCAGGGTGGAGGGGTCGGTGCCAGGGTGCTCGCTCACGCGGGGACGCTAGCGCAGTGCGGGGAAAGCGATGGATCCCCGCCGCCGCCCTGGGACACGATGGGCCGGTGAGCGGGACCGGACGGAGCGCGCAGCCGACCCTGATCGGAGCCCGGGTGCGGCTGCGCCCCTGGCGCGCCGACGACGCCGCCGACGTGCTGGCCGCCTGCCAGGACTCCGAGATCCAGCGGTGGACGCAGGTCCCGGTGCCCTACGCCCCGGAGCACGCGCAGGACTTCGTCGGGAGCATCGCGCCCCGGACCTGGGCCGAGGGTGGCGCGCTGTTCGCCGTCGAGCCGCTCGACGGCAGCGCGCTCGTCGGCAGCATCGGGCTCTTCCCGCCGCGGGACGGCGTCGGCGAGGCCGGCTACTGGACCGCCCCCGCGCACCGCGGCCGCGGGCTGACCGCCGCGGCGCTGGGGATGCTCGCCGGCTGGGCCCTGGACCGGGTGCACCGGGTGGAGCTCCTCGTCGACCCGGCCAACACCGGCTCCCGGCGGGTCGCCGAGGCGGCGGGCTTCATCGCCGAGGGCACGATCCGCCAGCGGTTCCTGCACCGCGGCCGGCCGGGCGACGTCGTCCTCTACGCCCGGCTGGCCGCCGACGGGGCCGGCTGATCCACCGAGGGAGTGATCTCGCTCCGCCGCCGGGTGGGGTGGCGGCGGCGTCCCTAGACTCCGGGAGGTGGAGATCCCCTTCCGTAGCTCGGAACGCGCCAGCCTCGGTGTGGAGTGGGAGCTGCAGCTCGTCGACCGGGAGACCCGGGAGCTGTCGCCCGGCGCCGTCGAGATCCTCGAGGAGCTCCGGCCCGAGGGCGCCGAGGAGCACCCCAAGGCCAAGCACGAGCTGCTGCAGTCGACCGTCGAGATCATCACCGGCATCTGCAGCACGGTCGGCGAGGCCAAGGCCGACCTGGCCGGCACGCTGGCCGAGGTCGTCGCCGCGGCCGACCAGCGGGGCCTGGGGCTGATGTGCGCCGGCACGCACCCGTTCACCGACTGGCAGACGCAGGAGATCTCGCCCAAGGAGCGGTACGCGCAGCTCGTCGAGCGCATGCAGTGGCTGGCTCGCCGCATGCAGATCTTCGGCGTGCACGTGCACGTCGGCGTCCGGGCGCCGGAGAAGGTGATCCCGGTGGTCAACGCGCTGTGCCAGTACGTGCCGCACTTCCTGGCGCTGTCGTCGTCCTCCCCGTTCTGGGTCGGCTGCGACACCGGGCTCGCGTCGGCCCGCACCAAGATCTTCGAGGGGATGCCCACCGCCGGCCTGCCGTTCCGGCTCGCCGACTGGGAGGCGTTCGAGGACTACATGGAGACGCTCATCGACGCGGGCGCCATCGAGAGCGTGCGCGAGGTGTGGTGGGACATCCGCCCGCACCCCGACTTCGGCACCGTGGAGCTGCGCATCTGCGACGGCCTGCCCACCCTCGACGAGATCGGCGCCATCGCCGCCCTCGCCCAGTGCCTGGTCGAGCAGTTCGACACCCAGCTCGACCGCGGCTACACCCTGCCCAGCCCGGCCGAGTGGGTGGTGCGGGAGAACAAGTGGCGCGCGGCCCGCTACGGGCTGGACGCCGAGATCGTCGTCGACGAGACCGGGGTGGTGCGGCCGGTCCGCGAGGCGATCAGCGAGCTGGTGGAGGAGCTACGGCCCACCGCCAAGCGGCTGGAGTGCGAGACCGAGCTGGACGACGTCCTGCGCATCCTGGCGGTGGGCGCGTCCTACCAGCGGCAGCGAGCGGTGGCGCTGGCGCACGACGGCGAACTGGTGCCGGTCGTCGACAGCCTGCTGGCCGAACTGCGCGACGGTCTTCCCCAGGACGGCCCGGCGGGACGGCCGTCCGGTCCGGTGCCCGGACCGGCCGAGTGCGCGGGCGGGCACGCGGCATGACCCCGGTCGTGGAGAAGCTGGCGGTGGCCGTCGACGAGTGGACCGGCGCCCACCACGGCGACCTGGTGTCCATCCGCCGGCACCTGCACGCCCACCCCGAGCTGGCCTACGCCGAGTTCGAGACCACGTCCTTCATCGAGCAGCGGTTGCGCGCGGCCGGCCTCAAGCCGCGCCGGCTCCCGACCGGCACCGGCCTGGTCTGCGAGGTCGGCGCCGGCGAGGGGCCGACGGTGGTGCTGCGCGCGGACATCGACGCGCTGCCGCTCGCCGACCTCAAGGACGCTCCCTACGCCTCCACCCGCGAGGGCCTGTGCCACGCCTGCGGCCACGACGTGCACACCACGGTGGCGCTCGGGGTCGCCCTCGCCCTGGCCGAGCTCGACGGGCTGCCCGGCCGGGTGCGGCTGGTGTTCCAGCCGGCCGAGGAGACGGTGCCCGGCGGGGCGACCGAGGTCGTCGCCTCCGGCGTCCTCGACGGCGCCTCGCGCGCCTTCGCGCTGCACTGCGACCCCTCGGTGCCGGTCGGCCGGGTCGGGCTGCGCACCGGCGCGATCACCGCCGCCTGCGACCGGATGGACGTGACGCTCACCGGGCCCGGCGGGCACACGGCGCGGCCGCAGATGACCGTCGACCTGGTCGACGCCCTGGGCCGGCTCATCACCGACCTGCCCGGCCTGCTCTCCCGGCAGGTCGATCCGCGCTCCGGGATGAGCCTGGTCTGGGGTGCGGTCAACGCCGGGGTGGCCGCCAACGCCATCCCGCAGCGCGGCACCCTGCGTGGCACGGTCCGGGTGCTCGACCGCGACGCGTGGAAGGGCGCGGAGGAGCTGCTGCGCTCGCTGGTCGAGCGGGTGGCCGCGACGACCGGCGCCGAGGTCGGCGTCGACTACATCCGCGGGGTGCCCCCGGTGGTCAACGACCCGCGCGCCGTGGCCCTGCTCCGGTCGGCCGCAATCGGCACCGTCGGCGGGGACAACGTCGTGCTGTCCGCGCAGAGCATGGGCGGGGAGGACTTCGGCTGGTTCGCCGACGTCATGCCGATCGCGCTCGCCCGCCTGGGCACCCACGGCGGCGGCGCCCCCCTGGACCTGCACCGGGGCACCTTCGACGTCGACGAGCGGGCCATCGGGATCGGCGTCCGGCTGATGGCCCGCACCGCGCTGCTGGCGCTCGAGGCCGACGCCGAGCCGGCCCCCACCGGCTCCCCGGCACCCCCTCGCACGCGCCGCCCCGCGCCCGGAGACACTTCTGGCCGCCCGTCTGTTGAGGAGAGCCACCGACGATGAGTTCCACCGACCAGCAGGCCAGCGGTCCGGCGCGGACAGCGGCCGACGCAGACGTCCCGGCCGAGCACGAGGTCCCCGAGGACCTCGCGCTCGCCGGCGAGTTCGACGCGGTCACCCGCGACCAGTGGCGGGACCTGGTCGCCGGAGTGCTCCGCAAGGCCGGCCGCGAAGAGCTCCCCGAGCCGGTCGAGGACGCGCTGCGCCGTCCGGTCGCGCCCGGCGTGACCGTCGCCCCGCTCTACACCGCCGAGGACGCCGCCGGCCTGAGTGCCGGCGTCGGTGTCCCCGGCCTGCCGCCGTTCGTGCGCGGCTCCCGCCCCGCTGGCGGCCCGGCCGGTTCGGCCGACGTGACCGCCGCGGGTGGGGCCGACGGCGGCGCGTCGGGCGGCTGGGACGTCCGCCAGCGCCACGCGCACCCCGACGTCGCCACCACCAAGGAGGCCATCGCGGCCGACCTGGAGAACGGCGTCACCTCGCTGTGGCTGGTGGTCGGCGACGGCGCCGTCCCGGTCGACTCCCTCGGCGACGTGCTCTCCGACGTCTTCCTCGACCTGGCGCCGGTCAGCGTGCAGGGCGGGGTGCCGGCCGCCGAGGCGTTCCTGCAGCTGGTGGAGGGCCGGACCGACCTGGCGCCCGGTGGCTCGCTCGGCCTGGACCCGCTCGGCCTCGAGGCCGCCTCCGGGGAGCAGCAGGACCTCTCCGGGCTGGCCGACGTCGCCCGTCGCGCCGCCGCGCATCGCGGGCTGCGCACCGTCGTCGTCGACGGCACCGTCTTCGCCGACGCCGGCGCCTCGGTCGTGGAGGAGCTGGGCTGCTCGATGGCGGCCGGGGTCGCCTACCTGCGGGCGCTCACCGGGGCCGGGCTGTCGGTCGACGAGGCCGTCGCCCAGCTGGAGTTCCGCTACTCCGCCTCCGCCGACCAGTTCGCGACGATCGCCGCGCTGCGCGCCGCCCGCCGGCTGTGGGACCGGGTCGGCGAGGTCAGCGGCGCCTCGGCCGAGGCCCGCGGCCAGCGCCAGCACGCGGTCACCTCCTCGGTGATGACGACGAAGCGCGACCCGTGGGTCAACATGCTGCGCACCACGGTGGCCTGCTTCGCCGCCGGCGTGGGCGGCGCCGACGCCGTCACCGTGCAGCCCTTCGACGCCGCGCTCGGCCTGCCCGACTCGTTCTCCCGGCGGATCGCCCGCAACACCCAGAGCCTGCTGGTCGAGGAGGGGCACCTCGGCCGCGTCCTCGACCCGGCCGGTGGCTCCTGGTACGTCGAGTCGCTGACCGACGACCTCGCCCGCGCCGCCTGGGACTGGTTCACCGAGATCGAGCGGGCCGGCGGGCTGTCGGCCGCGCTGGCCTCCGGGCTCGTGCGGGACCGGATCGCGCAGGCCTGGGACGCCCGCGCGAAGCGGCTCGCCACCCGCGCCGACGCCCTCACCGGCGTCAGCGAGTTCCCGAACCTGGCGGAGAAGCTGCCCGAGCGCCGGCCCGCGGCGGACCTGCACCCGACCGGCGGACTGCCCCGCGTCCGGGCAGCGCAGGAGTACGAGGCGCTGCGCGACGCGGCCGACGCCGCGACCACCCGGCCGAGCGTCTACCTGGCCACGATCGGCCCGATCGCCCGGCACACCGCGCGGGCGTCCTTCGCCGGCAACCTGTTCCAGGCCGGCGGGCTGGCGACGCCGTCCGGGGACGGGGCGAGCGGGCTGTCCGAGGCCGGGACCACCGTCGCCTGCATCTGCGGCACCGACAAGGACTACGCCGAGACCGCCGCCGGTCTGGCGAAGGAGCTCAAGGAGGCCGGCGCCACCCAGGTGTGGCTGGCCGGCAAGCCCGATCTCGCCGTGGACGGCGTCGACGGGTACGTGCACGCCGGGTGCGACGCCCTCGCGGCGCTGCGGACGGTCCACGAGCAGCTGGGTCTCGAAGGAGTGCAGGCATGAGTGCGATCCCCGACTTCGGCGACGTCGAGCTGGGCACCCCGGCCGGTCCCTCCTCGGTCGACGACTGGGCCAAGGCGTTCGAGGAGACCACCGGGCGCGGCGTCGAGGAGGCGACCTGGGAGACCCCCGAGGGCATCGCCGTCCCGCCGCTCTACACCCACGAGCACCTCGAGGGCCTGGACTTCCTCGAGACCCTGCCCGGGCTCCCGCCCTTCCTGCGTGGCCCCTACCCGACGATGTACACGACCCAGCCGTGGACGGTCCGGCAGTACGCCGGGTTCTCCACCGCGGCGGAGTCCAACGCCTTCTACCGGCGCAACCTCGCCGCCGGCCAGAAGGGCCTGTCGATCGCCTTCGACCTGCCCACCCACCGCGGCTACGACTCCGACCACCCGCGCGTGCCCGGCGACGTCGGCATGGCCGGTGTGGCCATCGACTCGATCCTGGACATGCGGCAGCTGTTCGACGGCATCCCGCTGGACAAGATGAGCGTCTCGATGACCATGAACGGCGCCGTGCTGCCGGTGCTGGCGCTCTACATCGTGGCGGCCGAGGAGCAGGGGGTGGAGCCGGAGCAGCTGACCGGCACCATCCAGAACGACATCCTCAAAGAGTTCATGGTGCGGAACACCTACATCTACCCGCCCAAGCCCTCGATGCAGATCATCAGCGACATCTTCGCGTTCACCTCGCAGCGGATGCCGAAGTTCAACTCGATCTCGATCTCCGGCTACCACATCCAGGAGGCCGGGGCGACGGCCGACCTGGAGCTGGCCTACACGCTGGCCGACGGCGTCGAGTACCTCAAGGCCGGCCAGGCCGCCGGGATGGACGTCGACGCGTTCGCCCCCCGCCTGAGCTTCTTCTGGGCCATCGGCATGAACTTCTTCATGGAGGTCGCGAAGCTCCGGGCCGGGCGGCTGCTGTGGGCCAAGCTGGTGAAGGAGGCGGGCGCGCAGAACCCGAAGTCGCTGTCGCTGCGCACCCACTCGCAGACCTCGGGCTGGTCGCTGACCGCGCAGGACGTCTACAACAACGTCGTCCGCACCTGCCTGGAGGCCATGGCCGCCACCCAGGGGCACACCCAGTCGCTGCACACCAACGCCCTCGACGAGGCGCTGGCGCTGCCCACCGACTTCTCCGCCCGGATCGCCCGCAACACCCAGCTGCTGCTGCAGCAGGAGTCGGGCACCACCCGGGTCATCGACCCGTGGGGCGGCTCGGCCTACGTCGAGAAGCTCACCTACGACCTGGCCCGCCGCGCCTGGGCGCACATCCAGGAGGTCACCGAGGCCGGCGGCATGGCGCAGGCCATCGACGACGGCATCCCGAAGCTGCGCATCGAGGAGGCGGCGGCCCGGACCCAGGCCCGCATCGACTCCGGCCGCCAGCCGGTCATCGGCGTCAACAAGTACCGGGTCGACGCCGACGAGGCCATCGAGGTCCTCAAGGTCGACAACGCCGACGTGCTGGCCCAGCAGAAGGCGAAGCTCGAGCAGCTGCGGGCCGACCGGGACGGCCGTGAGGTCGAGGCGGCGCTGGCCCGGCTCACCGACGCCGCCCGCGCCGCGGCGGAGGGCCGCCGGGGCAACGACCTGGACAGCAACCTGCTGAAGCTCGCCGTCGACGCGGCGCGGGTCAAGGCCACGGTCGGGGAGATCTCCGACGCGCTGGAGGCGGTCTACGGCCGGCACGCCGGCCAGGTCCGCACCATCTCCGGCGTGTACCGCGACGAGGCGCTCGCCGGGCAGCGGGCGGGGGAGGACAGCCCGATGGAGCAGACGCGCCGGCTGGCCGAGGAGTTCGCCGAGGCCGAGGGGCGCCGACCGCGCATCCTCGTGGCGAAGATGGGCCAGGACGGGCACGACCGCGGGCAGAAGGTCATCGCCACCGCCTTCGCCGACCTCGGCTTCGACGTCGACGTGGGTCCGCTGTTCCAGACGCCGGACGAGGTCGCCCGGCAGGCGGTGGAGGCCGACGTGCACGTCGTCGGCGTCTCGTCGCTGGCCGCCGGTCACCTCACGCTGGTGCCCGCGCTGCGGGACGCGCTCGCCGAGCTCGGTGCCGACGACGTGCTGATCGTGGTCGGCGGGGTCATCCCGCCCGACGACGTGCCCACGCTCAAGGAGATGGGTGCCGCCGCGGTCTTCCCGCCCGGCACGGTCATCGCCGAGGCGGCGCAGGAGCTGCTGCGGACGCTGTCGCAGCGCCTGGGTCACTGATGAGAAGGGCCAAAGTGGCCACTTTGGCCCGGGGGAGGGTGCGGTGAGCCGGGAGATCGACGTCCCGGCCCTGGTCGAAGGGGTGCTGGCCGGGGACCGCCGGGTGATGGCGCGAGCCATCACGCTGGTGGAGTCCCGCCGGGCCGACCACCGGGAGAGGGCGCAGGAGCTGCTGGTCGAGCTGCTGCCGCACGCCGGGGGAGCGCGCCGGATCGGCATCAGCGGGGTCCCCGGCGTGGGCAAGTCCACCTTCATCGACCAGCTGGGCGTGACGCTGACCGCGGCCGGCTCGAAGGTGGCGGTGCTCGCCGTCGACCCGTCGTCGGCCCGCTCCGGCGGCTCGATCCTGGGCGACAAGACCCGCATGGCCCGGCTCGCCGTCGACGAGAACGCCTTCATCCGGCCCTCGCCGACCTCCGGCACGCTCGGCGGGGTGGCCCAGGCGACCCGGGAGTCGATGGTCGTGGTCGAGGCCGCCGGCTACGACGTCGTGCTGGTGGAGACCGTGGGCGTCGGGCAGTCGGAGATCACCGTCGCCGAGATGGTCGACTCGTTCCTGTTCCTGACCATCGCCCGCACCGGCGACCAGTTGCAGGGCATCAAGCGCGGCATCCTCGAGATCGCCGACGTCATCGCCGTCAACAAGGCCGACGGCCCGGCCGCCGCCGACGCCCGCAAGGCCGCGCGCGAGCTCTCCTCGGCCATCCGGATGCTGCGCGGGCGCGGAGAGCCGTGGGACGTGCCGGTGCTGACCTGCGCCGGGCTGACCGGCGAGGGCATGGACGAGGTCTGGGCCAAGCTGGTCGAGCACCAGGAGCGGGCCAAGGTGTCGGGTGCGTTCGACGAGCGCCGTCGCACCCAGCAGGTCCGCTGGACGTGGCAGTTGGTCCGTGACGGGCTGGAGCACGCGTTGCGGGCGCACCCGGGCGTGCGCACCGTCGTCCCGGACCTGGAGCAGCAGGTGCTGGCCGGGGAGCTCACCCCGGCGCTGGCCGCCCAGCGAATCCTCGAGACCTTCCGCTCCGACTGACCCCCACGACGGACGGGCGGTGGTTCAGAAGGCGGTGCGGCAGGGGCGGCCGCGGAGTTCGCGGACGTAGTCGTCGGGCGCGCCGGCGGCCTCGGCGGCGTCGGCGATCGCCCCGAGGTGGCGGGCCGACGGCAGCCCGCCCTCGAAGGCGTCGAGCACGTACACGTAGGCGACGACGTCACTCGACAGCGCGTGCGCCCGCAGGTGCACTCGGCGGTAGAGGCCGTGGTCGGCGCCCTCCCACGCGTCCAGCGACCGCTCGTCGGCCTCGGTGAGGTCGTAGAGCGCCACGAAGATGCCCGGGGACCGCTCGTCCGGGACGAGGGTCGCCAGCGCCCCCTCCCACCCCAGCTCCTCGCCGCCGAAGGTCAGCCGCCAGCCGCGGATCCAGCCGGTCCCGGTGTGCGGCGACGACGGACAGCGGCGCAGCATCTGCGCGGGATCCATGTTCGACCCGTAGGCGGCGTAGAGGCCCATCGGGGGCGAGACTAACCAGCGGCGGGGCTGGCCGGGGCAGGGCGGTCGCACGGAACCGGGCCCGCACCGGGGACAATGGGCCCCGACGGACCGCTCGGCGACGAAAGATGGACCCCATGACCCGCATCGTGATCATCGGTGGTGGCCCGGCCGGCTACGAGGCCGCCCTGGTCGCCGCACAGCTCGGTGCCGAGGTCACCGTCATCGAGCGCGACGGCATCGGGGGAGCCAGCGTGCTCACCGACTGCGTGCCCTCCAAGGCGCTGATCGCGGCGGCCGGCGCCATGACGTCGGTGCGCGACTCGGCCGTCCTGGGGGTGCACGGCGCGGAGCTGGCGACGGTGAGCCTGGACCTTCCGGCCGCCAACCAGCGGGTGAAGAACCTGTCGATGGCCCAGTCGGCCGACATCCACGCCCGCCTGGAGGGCGAGGGGGTGCGGATCGTCCGCGGCCAGGGGCGGCTCGCCGACGACGTCCCCGGGCTGGCCACGCACGAGGTCGAGATCCTGGACGACAACGGCACCGTCGTCGACGAGATCGAGGGCGACGTCGTCCTCATCGCCACCGGCGCCGACCCGCGGGTGCTGCCCGGCGCCGAGCCCGACCACGAGCGCATCCTGGACTGGCGCGACGTCTACGAGCTGCAGGAGCCGCCGCAGCACCTCGTCGTCGTGGGTTCCGGCGTCACCGGGGCCGAGTTCGCCTCCGGCTACCTCGAGGCCGGCGTCCCGGTCACCCTGGTCTCCAGCCGCGAGCGCGTGCTGCCCGGCGAGGACTCCGACGCCGCCGAGGTGCTGGAGGAGGTCTTCCAGTCCCGGGGCGGCCGGCTCGAACGAGGGCGGGCGGCAGGCGTGCGGCGCACCGAGAAGGGCATCGTGGTCGAGCTGACCGGCGGGCACACCGTCGAGGGGTCGCACGCCCTGATGACCGTCGGCACCGTGCCCAACACCAGCGGGCTGAACCTGGAGTCCCACGGCGTCCAGGTCACCGGGTCCGGCCACGTGGTGGTCGACCGGGTCTCCCGCACGTCGGTTCCGGGCATCTACGCCGCCGGCGACGTCACCGGGGTGTTCCAGCTGGCGTCGGTGGCGGCCATGCAGGGCCGGATCGCCATGTGGCACGCCCTGGGCGAGGCCGTGGCGCCGATCAAGCTGAAGACCGTCGCCGCCAACGTCTTCACCCACCCCGAGATCGCCACCGTCGGCGTCCAGGAGAAGTCGCTGGCCGACGACTCCGACGTCGAGGTCGTGCGGCTGCCGCTGGCCACCAACGCCCGCGCCAAGATGAGCGACCTGCGCGCCGGCTTCGTGAAGCTCTTCGCTCGCCGCTCGACCGGCGTCATCGTCGGCGGCGTCGTCGTCTCCCCGGGGGCCTCGGAGCTGGTGCTGCCCATCGCGCTCGCGGTCACCAAGGGCCTGACCGTGGCCGACCTGGCGCAGACGTTCGCGATCTACCCGTCGCTGTCGGGCTCCATCACCGAGGCCGGGCGCCGGCTGATGGGCGCCGACGACCTCGCCTGAGGAGCCGCCGGGGGCGCCGGGGCGCCTGCGGCGGATGTGACGGGAGTTCGGCTCAACTTCGCGCCGACGGTGCCGACGGCCGCGCGGGCCGCCGATTCAGGAGTCGATGTCTCCTGACCTGGACCTCCGTCGTCCCCGCGGCCCCCGTCGTCTGCTGCGCGCCGTGGCGCTGGCCGGCGCGCTGACCGCGTCCGCCGTCGCCGTCCCGGCCGTCGCCGCCGCGGACAGCGGCACGACGGTCGTCGGTGAGTTCGTCCAGGCCTACGCCGAGGGCGAGCCCGGCGCCGCGCACGGGCACGGGCACGACGCGATGCTGAGCTGGGTGGACACCGTGGACGGCGCGGTGCGGGTGCCCACCGGGCAGATGACGGACGTCCCGGCCGGCGCGACCGTCGAGGTCACCGTCGGTGGCACGGTCGAGGACGACCACAGCGAGGACGGCGGTGACCCGGCCCGCGACGTCCTGGAGAGCGAGGTGCTCTCCCCGCCCTCCACCACGGGCAGCACGCCGGTGCCGGCGCCCCGCGGAGGGCTGACCAACGAGGTGACGGTCGTCCTCGTCGCGCCGGCCGGCACGGCCCCCGACGGGACGCAGCTGGCCGACGTCGTCCGCACCGTCGACGGCACGGTCGCCGACTTCTGGGCGAAGCAGACCGGCGGGGCCATCCAGATCGGTGTCGTGGCCTCCAGCCCCTGGGTGTCCACCACCGCAGGCTGCGCCGACCCGAACGCGCTGTGGACCGAGGTGGCCGCGGAGATCGGGTTCGTGCCCGGCCCGCGCAAGCACCTCCTGCTCCGCCTGAGCGGCCAGACCGCCACCCAGCCCGGGTGCTCCTACGCCCTCGCTCAGGTGGGCGCCGAGCCCGCGTCCGGCGGCTACCTCTACGTCCGCGAGGATCTGCCCGCCGTGATCGCCCACGAGCTGGGCCACAACTTCGGCCTCGGCCACTCCTCGGCGGCGCAGTGCGACGCGTCGGTGGAGGGCGGCTCCTGCCGCACCAGCGGGTACCGGGACCTGTACGACGTCATGGGCGCCTCCTGGGCGCAGCTCGGTGCGCTCAACGCCGGTCAGGCCGCGGCCCTGGGGGTGCTCCCCGAGGCGGCGGTCCGGACGGTCTCGGTCGGCGGCGCCGCGACCAGCGTGACGCTGGGCCCCCTGGCCGGGGACGGCGCCGTGCGCGCCGTCCGGCTGGTCGACGCCGAGGGCGTCGAGTACTGGCTGGAGCTGCGCGCCGCGACGGGTCAGGATGCCTGGCTGGGCACCCGCGACAACGTGTACCGGCTGGACTCCGGGGTGCTGCTGCGCCGTGCAGGGCAGTTCCCCGACACCACGCTCCTGCTCGACGGCACGCCGAGCCCGGCGTCGCGCTGGGACGACGACCTGCAGTCCGCCCTCCCGGTCGGTGCCGCCGTCCCCCTCTCCGGCGGCGACATCACGGTCACGGTGCAGCAGGTCGACGGCGCCGGTGCGGTGCTCCAGCTCGTCCCGGCGGCGCGGGGCACCCAGGCGGCGGCCGCACCCCGGTCGGTGGCGAGCGCGCGGGGGGGCGCGGGCCGCGGCACCACGATCGCCGCCGACACGGCCGCCGAGTCCGCGACGGCGCTCACCCCCGAGCAGGTGTCCTGGGTGCCGCCGGTCCCGCCGTTCGCGGCGCGCGGCACGGTCGCCCCGGACCAGGTCGAGCTCGACCCGGTCGCGGACAGCTCCGGCCCGATCGCCGCGGTGCTGGTCGTGCCCGGCGCCGTCCTGTCGTTCGCCGGTGTGTGGCTGGTCCGCGCGCGCCAGCTGCGTCGTCGTCGGCCCTGAGAATGCCCGCACCCGGGCGAGTGCGAGTTCCCCCTCCAGGTGATACATCGAGCCGGGGCAACTGCCGATACACCTGACATGCCGCCCGTATCGACCCCTCAGCGTTTCGGCGCGGCCCTCACCGCCGCCCTCGCGTCCGCGCTGCTGCTCCACGCGCCGCCGGCCCTCGCGGCCGGCGATCCGGTCACGCTGGACGTGCTGCGGGTCGTCGACGGTGAGTACGTGGTCGAGACGGTCACCGTGTCGGCCCGGAGTGCCGACTCGACCGAGGCCTCGCTCGAGGCCCGGGCCGACGTCGTCCATGCCTCCCCGGCGGTCAGCTACCGCGTGCAGGCCCCGGCGGACCCGTACTGGGAGGTGGACGACCCGCAGGCGGTGAGCTCCGTCCTGGACGTCTGGCCGAGCACCCGGGGTGCCGGCCAGGTCGTGGCGGTCCTCGACACCGCGGTGGACACCACCCATCCCGACCTCGCCGGAGCCTTCGTACCCGGGACGGACACGACCGGAATGGCAGCAGACGCCGCTGAGTGGCACGGCACGGGGGTGGCCGGTGTCATCGCCGCGCGCGCCGACAACGGTGAAGGCAGCGCCGGCATGGCGCCGGAGGCCCGGATCATGCCGATCCGGGCCTGCACCGAGGACTTCGGTTGCTCGTCGGCGGCCGTCGCACGAGGCGTGCTCTGGGCCGCCGACCACGGCGCCGACGTCATCAACATGTCGTTGGCGGGCGCCGGGTACTCCGACGTCACCGCCGCGGCGATCCAGTACGCGTTGGACAGGGGCATCTCGGTCGTCGCGTCGGCCGGCAACTCCGGGGACACCGGCAACGAGGTGATGTACCCGGCGGCCAACAGCGGCGTCATAGCCGTCTCCGCGACGACGCCCGCGGGTGTTCCTGCGCCGTGGGCCCAGCACGGCTGGCAGGTGGACATCGCCACCGTCGGCGAGCAGGTGGTGCTGCCCTACCTCGGCGGTGACTACATCAAGGCGCGGGGCACCTCCTTCTCCGCCCCGGCGGTCGCCGGGGCGGTGGCCCTGCTCCGCAGCAGCCACCCGGGGATCACCCCGGAAGAGGTCCAGGCCGCGCTGCAGGCAGGCGTGGACAGCTCGGCCTGGGACCGGGCCTGGGGTGCCGGCCGGCTGACCATGGGGGCTGCCGTCGCGGCCGCCGGGCGCACCGGCGACGCACCGACCGTCACTCCGTCGAGCGGCTCGATCAGCGTCGCGTGGTCCGCGGTCATCGGCGCGACGGGCTACACGGTGCGGGTCGACGGCGTCGTCCGGGCCACCGTGACCGGCACCAGCGCCACGATCCCCGGGCTGCTCGACGGCCAGCAGGTCGCAGTCGACGTCCAGCCGAGCAACGACGTCCGCAGCGCGCCCGTCCTGGCGACCGTGGGCCCCGCGGCGCCGGCCGCCCCGACGCTGAGGTCGGTCGCCACGTTGGGCGTCACCGGTGGCAGGCCGTCGGTCACCCTGTCCGCGTCCACCCCCGGGACGGACACCGGCAGGTACTCCCTGGTGCGAGACGGCTTGAGCCTGGGCACCTATGGCCTGACCCTGAACGCGACGCCGGCGAATCGCACGTTCATCATCGATGCGATGCCCGACCAGCCGACGCGCTGGCAGCTGCGGGCCGTGGACTCCCTCGGGCGCACCTCGGCACTGAGCGGGGAGGCCGTCGCCGACCTCACCCACCACCCCGTCACCGTCGCCCACGAGGCGCGCGGCGGGAGCGGGGGTCCTCTCGGGGTCGCGACCCGGACCCTCACGTGCGGGCTGCGCGACGGCGGGTGCTTCAACCACTACGAAGGCGGATCGATCTACTGGTCGCCGTCCACCGGGGCGCGCAGCGTCCAGCACTCGCTCCGGGACCGCTGGGCGAGCTCGGGCTGGGAGAACGGCAGCCTCGGCTACCCGGTGTCCGACACCGTGTGCACGCTGCGCGACGGCGGGTGCTACCAGCACTTCCGGGGTGGGTCCCTGTACGCCACCGGCGCCCAGGCGCGCGCCTACGTCGTCCAGGGGCGGACCCGCGACCGGTGGGCGGCCTCGGGGTGGGAGAACGGATCGATGGGGTTCCCGACGACGGACACCACTTGCGGCCTGCGTGACGGGGGGTGCTTCCAGCACTTCCAGTCCGGGTCGATCTACCTGTCCGCGTCGACGGGCGTCCGGCTGGTGGGCACCGCCATCCGGTCGCGGTGGGGCGGGACGGGCTGGGAGAACGGGCCCCTGGGCTACCCGACCTCGGACCAGGTCTGCGGGCTCCGTGACGCAGGCTGCTTCGTCCACTTCCAGCGGGGGTCGGTCTACGCCTCGGCCGCCACGGGCGTGCACGACGTCTCGTTGGTCATCCGGGACGCGTGGTCCAGGGCCGGGTGGGAGGGCGGGGTGCTGGGCTACCCGACCACCGGCACCTCCTGCGGGCTGCGGGACGGCGGCTGCTTCCAGCACTTCCAGCGCGGCTCCGTCTACTGGTCGCCGGGCACCGGATCCTGGCTGGTCGACGTCGCGACGCGGGGCGTCTGGGCGTCGACCGGGTGGGAGAACGGCGTGCTCGGTTTCCCGGTGACCGACCAGCGGTGCGGGCTCCCCCGGGGCGGGTGCTTCGTCCACTTCCAGGGTGGGTCGGTGTACACGTCGCCCGAGAGCGGGACCCACGTCGTCATGGGCTGGACACGCGACGCCTGGGCGGCCACCGGGTGGGAGGGTGGCTCGCTCGGCTACCCGGTGGAGGGCCGGCTCTACTTCCGCGACGGTGAGTCGCAGCGGTTCCAGGGGGGAACGCTGCGGTGGGACTACCGCAGCGGCCGGATCCAGCGCCTCTGAAGGCAAGGGCTCGCCACCGTGCAGCGGTGGCGAGCCCTTGCCCGACAGCCGTGCCTATTCGGCGGCGTCGGCGATGGTGCAGATGACCGCGCCGCTGGTGACCGAGGCGCCCACCTCGGCCGACAGGCCGGAGATCGTCCCGGCCTTGTGCGCGGTGATCGGCTGCTCCATCTTCATCGCCTCGAGGACGACCACCAGGTCCCCGGCCGCGACCGTGGCGCCGTCCTCGACGGCGACCTTGACGATCGTGCCCTGCATCGGCGAGGTGAGGGAATCACCCGAGGCCGCGGAGCCGCCGCCGCCACCACCGCGCTTGCGCGGCTTGGCGGCCGCACCGGGAGCGGCGCCCCCTCCGCCGGTGGCCAGCCCGGCCGGCAGCGAGACCTCGAGCCGGCGGCCACCCACCTCGACGACGACGGTCTGCCGCGGGGCGTCCTCGTCGGCCTCGGCCGGGGCGGCGTCGTAGGGCGGGACCTGGTTGTCCCACTCGGTCTCGATCCAACGGGTGTGCGCCGTGAAGGGCTCGGTGGTGAACGCCTCGTCGCGGACGACCGCGCGGTGGAACGGGATCACGGTGGGCATGCCCTCGACGACCAGCTCGTCCAGGGCGCGGGCAGCGCGCTGCAGCGCCTCCTCGCGGGTGGCGCCGGTGACGATGAGCTTGGCCAGCATGGAGTCGAACGCGCCGGCCACCTCGCCGCCGGTCTCCACGCCGGAGTCCCAGCGCACGCCCGGGCCCTGAGGGATCTCCAGGCGGTTCACCGGGCCGGGGGCCGGCATGAAGTTGCGGCCGGCGTCCTCGGCGTTGATCCGGAACTCGATGCTGTGGCCGCGCGGCGTCGGGTCCTCGGTGATCTCCAGCGGGAGGCCGTCGGCGATGCGGAACTGCTGCCGGACCAGGTCGATGCCGCTGGTCTCCTCCGACACCGGGTGCTCCACCTGCAGGCGGGTGTTGACCTCGAGGAAGGAGATCGAGCCGTCGGCGCCGACGAGGTACTCGACGGTGCCGGCGCCGTGGTAGCCGGCCTCGGCGCAGATCGCCTTGGCCGAGGAGTGGATCCGCTCGCGCTGCTCGTCGGTGAGGAACGGCGCCGGGGCCTCCTCGACCAGCTTCTGGTTGCGGCGCTGCAGGGAGCAGTCCCGGGTGCCGACGACGATCACGTTGCCGTGCTGGTCGGCGAGCACCTGGGCCTCGACGTGCCGGGGCTTGTCGAGGAAGCGCTCCACGAAGCACTCGCCGCGGCCGAAGGCGGAGACCGCCTCGCGGACGGCGGAGTCGAACAGCTCGGGGATCTCCTCCATGGTGCGGGCGACCTTCAGACCGCGGCCGCCACCACCGAACGCCGCCTTGATGGCGACCGGGAGGCCGTGCTCCTCGGCGAACGCCACGATCTCGTCGGCGCCGCCGACCGGGTCCTTGGTGCCGGGCACCAGGGGAGCGCCGGCCTTGGTGGCGATGTGCCGGGCCTGGACCTTGTCGCCGAGAGCGATGATCGCCTCGGGGGAGGGGCCGATCCAGGTGAGGCCGGCGTCGAGAACGGCCTGGGCGAAGTCGGCGTTCTCCGACAGGAAGCCGTAGCCGGGGTGGATCGCGTCGGCGCCGGACTGCTTTGCGGCGTCGAGGATCTTGTCGATGACCAGGTAGGAGTCACCGGGCGTGGTGCCGCCGAGCGCGAACGCCTCGTCGGCGACGCGCACGTGCAGCGCGTCGCGGTCGGGGTCGGCGTAGACCGCCACGCTGGTCAGACCCGCGTCCTTGCACGCGCGGGCCACGCGGACCGCGATCTCGCCACGGTTGGCGATGAGGACCTTCTGCACCGGTGCACTCCCTCTCGTCTGAACCGGACGGAGCCTAGCCAGTGCGGCACCGCGGGGCGGCGGCAGGTCGGCACTCAGGCCCCGCAGTCGATCTCCAGGTCCGCCGAGCCGACCGGCTCGCCGTCGTGAGCCAGCCCCGCCTGCAGGGAGAGGTGGTTCCCGGTGACGTCGTACTGGCCGGTCGTGAGGTCGGCCACCATCGACAACCCGACGTCGTCCAGGGTGAGCTCCAGGCCGTCGGGGGCGACGTCGACCCGGATACGGGCGGTGTCGGCCATTCCCTCCAGACGGACCGTGTTCCCGGAGGTCACGCACTCGCCGAGGAACGGCGCTCGGAGCTCGCCCACCCCGATGTAGCTGAGCACAGCCGTACCCGTGGCCGGCCCCTCCGGCAGCGTGCCGAGCAGCTCGGCCTCCTCGACGCCGGCGAGCTCGGGCGCCGTGGTCGGCCCGGCCGTCGCGCTGCCGCCCGCGGCTGCCCCCTCGTCATCGGTGCAGCCGGTCGCGACGAGCAGCACCGGCACCAGGGCCGGCGCCAGGACCGCCGCCCGGAGGATCCTCGGTCGGCTCACGGGGTCGGGCCCGGCGTCGGTCCGGGCGCCTCGGTCGTCCTTGTCCCGGTCGCCGGAGCCGACGTCGCCGCCGGTGCCGAGGTGGGAGCCGGGGCGGTGTTCGGAGCGGGGGTGGAGGTGGGAGCGGGGGTGGAGGTCGGCGCGGGGGCGGACCGGCGCGCCGCCGGCTCGTCCGGCGTCGCAGGAGCGGTCGGCGGGGGATCGAGCTCGGTGACCACCGTGCCGCCGGAGGTGAGTGTGAGGAAGCCGTGCTCGAAGTCGGTCCGGGTGCCCACCCCGTCCACCACGTAGGGGTCGCTGGTGGGGTAGCCCAGGGGGCCGGTCTCCCAGCGCTGGGCGCCGTAGGCGTCCAGGACGGGTCCGCTGACGGTGCGCGCGCCGGTGGCCGGTGACCAGTAGATGTAGCCGCCCTGGAAGCGGTTGAGCGCTCCGCCCTCGCGCAGGGCGATGCGGCTGCTGGTGGGGTAGCCCAGGGGGCCGTTCTCCCAGCGCTGGGCGCCGTAGGCGTCCAGGATCGGGCCGCTCACCGAGTGTGCGCCGGTCGTGGGGGAGGCGTAGATGTAGCCGCCCTGGAAGCGGTTGAGCGCTCCGCCCTCGCGCAGGGCGATGCGGCTGCTGGTGGGGTAGCCCAGGGGGCCGGTCTCCCAGCGCTGTGCACCGTAGGTGTCGAGGATGGGCCCGCTCACCGAGTGGGCGCCGGTCGCGGGGGAGGCGTAGATGTAGCCGCCCTGGAAGCGGTTGAGCGATCCGTTGTCGCGCAGGGCGATCGTGCTGCTGGTGGGGTAGCCCAGGGGGCCGTTCTCCCAGCGCTGTGCACCGTAGGTGTCGAGGATGGGCCCGCGCACCGAGTGGGCGCCGGTGGCCGGGGACCAGTAGATGTAGCCCCCCTGGAAGCGGCTCAGGGCTCCTCCGGGCAGGCCGATCTCGTCGCTCGTCGGATACCCGAGCGGGCCGAGCTCCCAGCGCTGCGCGGCGTAGGTGTCGAGGATCGCTCCCCATACGGCGTGCGTACCGGTGCCCGGCGACCAGTAGATGTAGCCGCCCTCGAAGCGGCTGAGGGCTCCGGCCGCCAGGCCGATCTCGTCGCTGGTCGGGTAACCGAGCCGGCCGGAGGTGCCCCCCATCGCGTACCAGTGCTCACCGATGGTCCCCTGCACGCGGGGGATGAGGCCCTCGGGGAACATCGCCCGCACGGCCCCGCTGATCGACTCCTCGATGTGCGCGCCGCCGCGCGAGGAGGGCTCACGGCTCAGCACGACCAGGATGTAACGGTTGTCCGGGCCGACGAAGCCGGAGGAGTGCCGGAAGATGTCGCCGTCGACGCAGCACATCCAGCCCTGCTTCTGGGCGATCGCCCCTTCCCGGGGCAGCCCGTCGTGCAGGCCGAAGAACTGCCGTCCACCGTCGCCGTACATCGTGGACTGGCGCATCTGGTCGACGATCCAGTCGCGGGAACCGGCGGACAGGCCACCGGACCCGTCCATCAGCCGACGGTAGAAGACGACCATGTCGTGCGCGGTGATGAGCGTGTTGCCCCAGTAGCGCGGGTTCGACGTCAGGCCGGTCTGGGTCAGCCCGTAGCGGTTGATGACGTCCTGCACGATGCCATTGGCCCCGTACGCGCTCCAGAACCGGTTGGCCGGCGCGTTGGCGGAGTCGCGCAGCATCGCCGCCATGTCGTTCATGTCGGTCGCGGACAGGTGGATCTGCCCGAGGTCGCGCCGACGGAGCAGGTGCTCGGCGATGAACACCTTCATCACCGAGGCGGACTCGATCCTCGTCGTCGCGGCCGCACCGTTGTTGCGGTATTCGCCGGTGCGCTGGTCGAGCATCGCGATGGCGACGGTGGTGCCGCGGCTGCCGGCGAAGTTGCTTCCGGCCCAGACCCGGTCCTGCCAGGAATCGGCTCTCGCGGCGCCGCCCGGCAGCACGAGCACGATGCCCAGCGCTGCGGCGACGAGGACGCGCATCCAGCGCTTGGTCATCTCACACCCCCGTGACGAGACCTTCACCCTCTCACGGAGAACGGTCGGTTTCGGGACTTGTGAGGCCTCAGCGGCGCCAGAGATCGGTGATGGTCAGACCCCGCTTGGACAGCTGGGTCCGCAGGACCGTCAGGGACAGCCCCACCACGGCCGCCGGATCGCCCTCGACCCGGCGGACGAAGGGCGCCCCCAGCCCGTCGAGGGTGAAGGCCCCGGCCACGGCCAGCGGCTCGCCGGTGGCGAGATAGGCCTCGACCTCGGCCGGGGTGGGGTCGGCGAAGTAGACGACGGTCGAGGCGACCGCGATGTCCCGGCTGACCACTCCGCCGTCGCGGACGTCGAAGAGCGCCTGACCGGTGTGCAGGACGCCGGAGCGCCCGGCCATCCGCCGCCACCGGTCCCGGGCCTCCGCGGCGTCGGCCGGCTTGCCCTGGGGCTTGCCGCCGAACTCCAGCAGCGAGTCCGCACCGATGACCAGCGCGTCGGTCTCCTGCTTGGCCACCGCGGCGGCCTTGGCGGCGGCCAGCAGGGCGACCTGCTCGGCCACCCGCGGGGCGGTGACCGACGACTCGTCCACGTCGCTGACCACGACCTCCGGCGCCAGCCCGGCCTGGCGGAGCAGGGAGAGCCGCGCGGGGGACGCGGAACCGAGCACCAGCCTGCGGTCGGCGCTCACGCCGGGCTCCCCGCGGAACGCCAGCCGCCGGCACCGGGGTGCAGCGGACGGCGGTGCGTGCGGCCGAAGGACGCCCACGCCCCCACGGGGGTGGCGCGCCTGCGGCTGCGGCGCTGCGAGAGCGCGGCGACGACGACGGTGAGCGCGGCCAGCTCCTCCGCGGACGGCTCCCCGCGGACGACGCGCAGCAGCGGCACCTGGTCCTCGGTCACAGCGGGATGTTCCCGTGCTTCTTCGGCGGCAGGGTCTGCCGCTTGTTGGCCAGCACGCGCAGCGCCTTGGTCACCTGCACGCGGGTGTGCGACGGCGGGATCACCGCGTCCACGTATCCGCGGTCGGCGGCGATGTAGGGGTTGGCGAGCGTGTCCTCGTACTCCGCGATGAGCTCCGCGCGGCGAGCCTCGGGGTCCTCGGCCGCGGCGAGCTCCTTGCGGTAGAGGATCCCGACCGCGCCCTGCGCGCCGACGACGGCGATCTGCGCCGTCGGCCAGGCGAGGTTCACGTCGGCACCCAGGTGCTTGGAGCCCATGACGTCGTAGGCGCCGCCGTAGGCCTTGCGGGTGATGACCGTGATCAGCGGGACGGTGGCCTCGGCGTAGGCGTAGATCAGCTTGGCGCCGCGGCGGATGATGCCGTCCCACTCCTGCGACGTCCCGGGCAGGAAGCCGGGGACGTCGACGAAGGTCAGGACCGGGATGTTGAAGGCGTCGCAGGTGCGCACGAAGCGCGAGGCCTTCTCGCTGGCGTCGATGTCCAGCGTCCCGGCGAACTGCGTGGGCTGGTTGGCGACGACGCCCACCGGGCGGCCCTCGACCCGGCCGAAGCCGATGAGGATGTTCGGGGCGAACAGCGGCTGCACCTCGAGGAACTCGCCGTCGTCGAGCACGTGCTCGATCACGGTGTGCATGTCGTAGGGCGTGTTCGCCGAGTCCGGGATGAACGTGTCGAGCTCGAGGTCGTCGGCGGTGAGCGCGTCGGGGAGGACCGTCTCGACCGGCGCCACCTCGACGGCGGGCAGCGGGTCGAGGTTGTTGCTCGGCAGGTAGGACAGCAGCGCCTTGACGTAGTCGAGGGCGTCGTTCTCGTCCTCGGCCAGGTAGTGGGCGACCCCGGACTTGGTGTTGTGCGTCCGGGCCCCGCCGAGCTCCTCGAGCGTGACGTCCTCGCCGGTCACGGTCTTCACGACGTCGGGGCCGGTGATGAACATCTGGCTGGTCTTGTCGACCATGACGATGAAGTCGGTGAGCGCGGGGGAGTAGACGTGCCCGCCGGCCGCCGGGCCCATCACCAGGGAGATCTGCGGGATGACGCCGGAGGCGTGCACGTTGCGCTGGAAGATCTCGCCGTAGAGGCCGAGGGAGACCACGCCCTCCTGGATCCGGGCGCCACCGCCCTCGTTGATGCCGATGACGGGGCAGCCGCTCTTGATCGCGAAGTCCTGGACCTTGACGATCTTCTCGCCGTAGACCTCGCCGAGGCTGCCGCCGAAGACGGTGACGTCCTGGGAGAAGATCGCCACCGGCCGTCCGTCGACCGTGCCGTAGCCGGTGACGACGCCGTCGCCGAAGGGCCGCTTGTCACCCATCCCGAAGTTCGTCGACCGGTGCCGGGCGAACTCGTCGAACTCGGTGAACGAGCCCGGGTCCAGCAGCGCCTCGATCCGCTCGCGGGCGGTCATCTTCCCCGCGGCGTGCTGCTTCTCCACGGCCCGCTCGGAGCCCGCGTGCTGGGCCTCCTGGACCCGTCGCTCGAAGTCGGCGAGCTTCCCGGCGGTCGTGTGGATGTCGACGTCGTCGGGGACGTTCTCCCCGGCGCTCTGCAGTTCGGCGGCACTCACGCGTCCTCGGTCTCCTCGCTGGCGCTCGTCGGCCGCCGCAGCGGCACTGCTGTTGCCCGTGACCTCGCGTACCCGGGCCACGGGGTACGTAGCGTAGGGGAGTCGCCGGCGGCCTTCCTGCCGGTGTCCCGCCGTCCGCCGTCCGGGTGATCCGCGGCGTCCACCTCCGCGGGGGTACGTCGGCTGTCGCCTGCCCGATGGGCAGTGCACTATCCATCCGGGCGACCGGGTCCCGCGTCGCGGTCGGCGGGGCGTCCGTGGTTCCACCCGATGCGGACGGAGAGGGCAGACGATGACCGACGCGGCAGCGCCCGTCCCGCCGGCCCGCTACGCCGGTGCGGCGCCCGCACCGGTCGCGGCCGGGGACGCCGGACCGTCGGCACCGCCCCCCGGCCCGCGGGGGTCGGTCGTCGGCGGGCTCGTGCGCGCGGTGCGGCCCCGGCAGTGGGTCAAGAACGCGCTGGTGCTGGCCGCGCCGCTGGCCGCCGGCCGGATCGCCGACGTCGAGGTGCTCGGGCCCACGCTGCTGGCCTTCGTGCTGTTCTGCCTGGTGTCGGGGGCGGTGTACCTGGTCAACGACGTCATCGACGTCGAGGAGGATCGCCGGCACCCGCGCAAGCGGCTGCGGCCGATCGCGGCGGGGACCGTGCCCCGGCCGGTCGCCGTGGTCGTCGCCGTCGTCCTCGCCACCGTCGCCCTGACCGCTGCGGTGCTCCTGACCCGGCCGGCGCTGGCCTGGGTGCTGGCGACCTACGTCGTGGTGCAGCTGGCGTACTGCCTGGGCCTGAAGAACCAGGCGGTGCTCGACCTCGCCGTCGTCGCCTCGGGCTTCCTGCTGCGCGCGGTGGCCGGCGGGGTCGCCGCCGGGCTGCCGTTGTCCCAGTGGTTCCTGCTCGTCGCCTCGTTCGGCTCGCTGTTCATGGTGGCGGGCAAGCGGTACTCCGAGCTGGTCCTGGTGGGGGACGCCGCCCAGACCCGCCGCACGCTGCAGGAGTACTCGGCCAGCTACCTGCGCTTCGTCTGGGGACTCTCGGCGGGGGTGGCCTGCACCGCCTACAGCCTCTGGGCGTTCGAGATGGGCGAGACCCGGCCCGGCATCCCGTGGGCGACGCTGTCGATCGCCCCGTTCGTGCTGGGCGTCCTGCGGTACGCCGTCGACGTGGACAAGGGCACCGCCGGCGCACCCGAGGAGATCGTCCTCCGGGACCGCACCCTGCTCGCCCTCGGCCTGGTGTGGGCCGCGACCGTGGGGGCGGGGGTCTTCGGTGGCTGAGCACGGGGAGCCGGCTCCGGTCCCGCTGACCGGCTGGGGTCGCACGGCGGCCACGCCGGCGACCGTGGTCCCGGTCCGCACTGCCGACGACGCGGCCGCGGTCCTGCGGGCGGCCACCCCGCGGGGCGTCGTCGCCCGGGGGCTGGCGCGCAGCTACAACGACGCGGCCCAGAACGCCGGTGGGCACGTGCTGGACATGACCTCGGCCGACCGGGTGCTCGACGTCGACCTGGCCACCGGCGAGATCGAGGTGGAGGCCGGGATCTCCCTCGACCGGTTGATGGACCTCCTCGTCCCGCTGGGTCTGTTCGTCCCGGTCACCCCGGGCACCCGCTACGTCACCGTCGGCGGGGCGGTCGCCGCGGACATCCACGGCAAGAACCACCACGTCGCCGGCACGTTCTCCGAGCACGTGGTCCACCTCGACCTGCTCACCGCGGACGGCGAGGTCCGGCGGATCGGCCCCGACAGCGACCCGGAGCTGTTCTGGGCCACCGCCGGCGGCATGGGCCTGACCGGCGTGATCCTGCGCGCCCGCGTGCGGATGACGCGCATCGAGTCGTCCCGGATCCTCGTCGACACCGACCGCACGCCCGACCTCGACTCCCTTCTGTCGCTGCTCGCCGGGACCGACCACCTCTACGACTACTCGGTGGCCTGGATCGACTGCGTGGCCCGGGGCACACGCATGGGGCGGTCGGTCCTCACCCGGGGGCGGTTCGCCCGCCGCGGCGAGCTGCCGCAGGCGCAGCAGGCCGACCCGCTTCGCTACGCCGGCTCGGTGAAGCTCGGCGCACCCGACCTGTTCCCGCCCGGGCTGCTGAACCCGGCGACGGTCGCCGCCTTCAACGAGGTCTGGTACCGGAAGTCGCCCCGCCGGAAGCGGGACCAGCTGCAGAGCATCGGCGCCTTCTTCCACCCGCTCGACGGCGTGCGGAACTGGAACCGCGTGTACGGCCCCCGCGGGTTCGTCCAGTACCAGTTCGTCGTCCCCGACGGCGGTGAGGAGACGATGCGGCGGGCGCTGGAACGGATCAGCCGCTCCGGGCACGCCTCCTTCCTCGCGGTCCTCAAGCGGTTCGGCGCCGGCAACCCGGGGATGCTGTCGTTCCCGATGCCGGGCTGGACCCTGGCGCTGGACATCCCGGTCGTCGGTGGCCTGGCGGCCCTCCTCGACGAGCTGGACGAGCTCGTCGCCGACGCCGGCGGCCGGGTCTACCTCGCCAAGGACCCCCGCGTCCGCCCCGAGGTGTTCGAGCGGATGTACCCCCGACTGGAGGCGTTCCGGGACGTGCGCAGGCGCGTGGACCCCGCGGGCGTCCTCACCTCCGACCTGGCCAGGAGGCTCTCCCTGTGATCGACGCCCTCGGTTCCGTCGGCTCGCTGCTGCTCGTCGGCGGCACGTCCGACATCGCCGTCGCCACCGCCCGCCGCTACCTCGCGGAGCGGCCGCTGCGCATCGTCCTCGCCGCTCGGGAGACGCCGCGCCGCGCGGCCGTCGCCGAGGAGCTCCGGGCGGCCGGCGGGCAGGTGGAGGTCGTCGACTTCGACGCCGACGACCCCGGCTCCCCGGCGCGGATGGTCGCCGCCGCGGCCGCGGGCGGCGACATCGACGTCGCGGTGGTCGCCTTCGGCCAGCTGGGCGACGCCGACCGGTTGCGCACCGACAGCGCGGCCGCGGCGCACCTGGCGCAGGTCAACTACGTGGCCGCCGTGGCGGTCGGCACCGAGCTGGCCGTCCGCCTGCGGGCGCAGGGCCACGGCGTCGTCGTGGCGCTGTCCTCCGTCGCGGGGGAGCGGGTGCGCAAGGCGAACTACGTGTACGGCTCCACCAAGGCCGGCATGGACGGCTTCTACTCGGGCCTCGGCGACTCGCTGGCCGGCAGCGGGGTGTCCGTGCTCGTCGTCCGCCCCGGGTTCGTGCGCTCCAAGATGACCGAGGGCCTGCCCGACGCCCCGCTCTCCACCACGCCGGAGGCGGTGGCCGAGGCGATCGTCGCCGGCGTCCGCGGCGGCCGGCACACGGTCTGGGTGCCGGGAGCCATGCGCTGGGTGATGAGCGGCCTGCGGCACACCCCCCGCGCGGTGTTCCGGCGGCTGCCCTTCTGAGCGCTGGCTAGCGTGGGGCCCGTGCCCGACGACCCCGCCCGCTTCTCCGACCTCTCGCGCCCGGCGCTCGACGCGGCCGCGCTGCAGTCCGCCCTGACCCGGGACAGCGCGCTGTGGCGCTCGGTCGAGGTCGTGGACGAGATCGGTTCGACCAACGCCGCGCTCGCCGCCGCGGCGGCGGACGGCGCCGCCGAGGGTGCGGTCCTGGTGGCCGAGCACCAGGTCACCGGCCGGGGCCGGCTGGACCGCGTGTGGGCCTCCCCGCCGCGGGCGGGGCTGACCGTCTCGTTCCTGCTGCGGCCCGACGTGCCGGCCGCCCGCCGGGGGTGGCTCCCGCTGCTCACCGGTGTCGCGCTGGCCGAGGCGGTCGGCGAGGTCACCGGCGTGCTCGCCTCCGTCAAGTGGCCCAACGACCTGCTGGCCCGGGACGGCCGGAAGCTGGCCGGGATCCTGGCCGAGGCGTCCAGCGGGGCCGTCGTCGTCGGCGTGGGGCTCAACGTCTCCACGTCGGAGGCGGAGCTGCCCGGTACGGGGACGTCGCTGTCGGTGGTCACCGGGGCGACCGTCGACCGGGCGCCGGTGCTGCTGGCGTTCCTGCGGGCGGTCGAGCGGCGCTACCGCGGCTGGGTGACCTCGCTGGGGGACCCGGTGCTGTCCGGGCTGGCGCGCGACTACCTGGCGTGGTCCTCGACCGTCGGCAGCGCCGTTGAGGTGACGATGCCGGACGGCTCCACGCTCCTCGGGACCGCCCGGGCGGTGGACTGGGACGGGCGCCTGGTCGTGGACACGCCCGAGGGCACGGTGGAGCTGGCCTCCGGCGACGTGCGGCACGTCCGGACACGCCCCGCGGAGGCATGACGGGCGCCCTCGGCTCCGTCATCCTGGCGGGGTGCCCTACCCCGACAAGCTGCTCGCCGACGACGAAGAGGTCGTCCGCCACCTGCACCCGCACTGGCTGACCGTCTTCTGGCCGGTGGTCCTCCTCCTGCTGGTCGTCGGCGGCGCCTCCTTCGGTGCCGCGGTCGTGCCGCCGGGCCGCCAGCAGGGGATGTTCCGGCTGGGCATCGTGGTGCTGTCGGTGCTGCTGCTGGTCGTGTTCGTCCTCGTCCCGCTGCTGCGCTGGCGATGCACGCACTACGTCGTGACCACGCACCGCCTGCTGTTCCGCGAGGGCATCCTGGCCCGCCGCGGGCGGGATCTGGGGCTGTCCCGGATCACCGACGTCTCCTACACCCAGACCCTGTGGGAGCGGATCATCCGGTCGGGCACGCTCACCGTGGAGACGGCCGGTGACGGCGGGGCCACGGTGCTGCGGCAGATCCCCGACACCGCCGGGGTGCAGCAGCTGCTCGCGCACATGATCGAGGAGGACGCCGACCGCCGCGTCCGGGGGCCCGGACACGCCGACGACGGGTACGACGACGGGTACGACGACCGGTACGACGACCGGTACGACGGGTACGGCCATCCGCCCGAGGACGGCTGGCGGCCGACCGCCGTCCTCTGACCTCGGGAACGGGATGTGACGGGTCCGTCACGGCGCGCCTGAGCCGTTCTGTCGTACCCCCTCCCTACCTTCGCGCTCATGCGGCTGCTGCACACCTCCGACTGGCACATCGGTCGGACGCTGCACGGCACCGACCTGCTCGCCGAGCAGGAGGCGGTGCTCGGCGGCCTGGCCTCGGTCGTGACCGCCGAGGGGGTCGACGTCGTCGTGGTCGCCGGTGACGTCTACGACCGGGCCGTCCCCTCGGCGGATGCCACCGCGGTGCTCGACCGGGTGGTCGGCCGGCTGCTCGCGACCGGCGCACGCGTCGTGCTCACCCCCGGCAACCACGACTCGGCCCGGCGGCTCGGCACGTTCTCCGGCCTGCTGAGCGCCGCGGGCCTGCACGTGCGCGCGGCCACCCCGCTCCTGGACGAGCCGGTGCTCCTGGCCGACGAGCACGGCGAGGTGGCCATCTACGGCATCCCCTACCTGGAGCCGGAGGTGGCCCGTCACGAGCTCGGCATCCCGGCCGCCCGCGGGCACGAGGCGGTGCTGCGAGAGGCCATGGACCGGGTGCGCGCCGATCTCTTCCTCCGCCCGGGGGTGCGGTCGGTGGTGCTCGCGCACGCCTTCGTGGGCGGCGGGGTCGCCAGCGAGAGCGAGCGCGACATCTGCGTCGGCGGCGTGGACCTCGTCCCGGCGTCGGTGTTCGACGAGGTCGACTACGTGGCCCTCGGTCACCTGCACCGGCCGCAGACGCTCAGCGCCCGCATCCGCTACAGCGGTTCGCCGCTGGCCTACTCCTTCGGGGAGGCCGGGCAGCAGAAGCAGGCCTGGCTGGTCGAGCTGGACGCCGGTGGCCTCGGTGAGGTGCGCGCGGTGCCGCTGCCCACGCCCCGCCCGCTCAGCGTGCTCATCGGCACGCTGGAGGACCTGCTCGCCGACCCGGTCCACGCCGGGGCCGAGCAGCACTTCGTCTCCGCCCGGCTCACCGACGCCGTCCGCCCGGCCGATCCCATGCGGCGGCTGCAGAGCCGCTTCCCGTTCTGCGTCCACCTGGACTGGACGGGGTCGGTCGCCCCCTCGGAGAGCGGCAGCTACCAGGAGCGGATGCGGGGCCGCAGCGCCCTCGACGTCGCGGGCGAGTTCGTCAGCCATGTCCGCGGCGTGCCGGCCAGCCCCGCGGAGCGCGAACTGCTCGCGCGGGCACTCGGCGCCGCGGACCGCGCGGAGGCCGCCCGATGAGGCTGCACCGGTTGTCGGTCACCGCCTTCGGCCCGTTCGCCGACACGGTCGAGGTGGATCTGGACGAGGTCGGTCGCGACGGCCTCTTCCTGCTGTGGGGCCCCACCGGTGCGGGCAAGACCACGCTGCTCGATGCCGTCGTCTTCGCCCTGTACGGCCGGGTGCCCGGCGCGCGGGGCGAGGAGAAGCGGCTGCGCAGCGACCACGCCGGCGACGGCATCCGCACCGAGGTCACCTGTGAGCTGACCCTGGGCGAGGAGCGGCTGCGCGTGGTCCGGCGGCCGGAACAGCAGCGTCCGAAGAAGCGGGGGGAGGGCTGGGCCACCGAGCAGGCCAAGCTCGTGGTCTCCCGTCTCACCGACGGCGGATGGGAGCCGGTCAGCACGCGGATCGACGAGGGCTCGGAGCACCTGCGCACCCGATTGGGGCTCGACGTCCACCAGTTCTGCCAGGTGGTGCTGCTGCCGCAGGGTGACTTCGCCCGGTTCCTGCGCGCCGAGCCCGAGTACCGGGCCGAGCTGCTGCGCACCCTCTTCGACGTCGACCGCTTCGCGCGCGCCGAGGAGTGGCTGGCCGAGGAGCGCAGCGCCGCCCGGGAGCGGACCGCGGCCCACCGGGCCGAGCTGAGCACCCTGCTGGCACGGGTGGCGCAGATCGCCGACATCGACGTGCCGGAGGAGCTCGCCCCCGAGCTGGTCGGCGCCGCACCGGGCGCCCGTGTGCTCCCGTGGGTCGACCAGGTCCGTGCCGCGGCGGCCGGACGGCTGACGGCGGCGACGGCGCGGGCCGAGGCCGCGGCCGCCGAGGTGGCGGTCGTGGACGCCGAGCTGGCCGAGGCCCGGGTGGTCGCGGAGCGGCACGCCCGCCGTGACCAGGCGGTCCGGGAACTCGCCGTGCTGGACGAGCAGGAGCCCGCGCTCGCGCCCCTGCGGGCCGAGCGCGACGCCGGCCGGCGGGCCGAGCCGCTGCGGGACACGTTGCAGGCTGCCGGCGCCGCCGCGGTCGTCGCTGAGCGCGCCGCTGCCGCGCTCACCGCGGCCCGGGGTGCCTGGGTACCCGTCTCCGAGGGGCAGGACGCGTCCACGACCCTGGTCCGGTCGCTGCGGGACAGTGCCGCCGAGGCGCGCGCCCTGCTGCCCGAGGTCGACCGCGCGGCTGCGGTCGAGCGTTCGGTGGCGGCGCTGGACCGGGAGCTGCGGGCGCTGACCGAGCGCACCGCCGCGGGGGAGCGGGCCGCCGCGGGGTTCCCGGACCGGCTCGCCGAGGCCGAGGAACGGCTGGGGTGGGCGCGCGCCGCCGCGGGTGAGCTGCCCGCGCTGCGCGCGGCCCTCGAGGCCGCCCAGGCGGCTCTGGCCGCCGGCCGGTCCGCCGATCAGCTGGAGCGCCGGCTGGTCGGCCTGCGCGACGGGGTGCGTGCCCGCCGGGACAGCTGGGGCGACGCGCGCGAGCGCTGGTTGGACCTGCGCAGCCGGCGGCTCGACGGGATGGCCGCAGAGCTGGCCGCCGCTCTGGTCGACGGCGCCGACTGCCCTGTCTGCGGGGCCACCGAGCACCCGCGACCCGTGGCCCACGACGGCGGCCTCGTCACGGCCGCGGACGAGGACGCCGCGCACGCCGTCGCCGATGCCGAGGAGGCCGCGCTCGCCGAGCTCGTCGGACAGCTCGAGGCCGCCGAGCGGGAGCTCGCCGGCCTGCGTGCGAAGGCCGGTGACCTGCCCGTCGACGGCCAGGCCGCGCGGGTCGCCGAACTGACCGCGAGCGTCCGCGCCATCGAGGAGCCGGCCACCGACCTCGGCCCAGCCGAGGCGCTGCTGCGGCAGCTGGGCGCGGACCGCGACGAGGCAGCGGCCCGGCTCGCCGTCGACAGGGAGGAGCTGCGCGCCCGCAGCGCCGAGCGCGAGGCGCTCGCCTCAGGGCTGGCCGAGCTGCTCGACCGGCTCGCCTCCCGCCGCGGCGAGGACGCCGACCTGCCCTCCCGCGTCGCCCGGCTCTCCGCCGCCGCGGACGCCTGCGATGCGGTGCTGACCGCCGAGGTCGACGAGCTGCGCGCCCGGGTTCAGGCCGACTCCGCCCGCCGGGTCGTCGAGGAGCGGGCAGAGGCAGCGGGCTTCGACGACGTGCTCGACGCCGCGGCGGCCCTGCTCGAGCCCGGCCGGCTGGCCGCCCTCGACCGGCAGCTCGACCAGCACGACCAGCGGACGGCGCTGCTGCGCGACCGGCTGGCCGACCCGGAGCTCGCCGACCTGCGCTCCCCGCCTGACACGGCGCTGCTCGAGGACCGGTGCGCGGGGAGCACCCGGCGCCGCGAGGAGGCGGTCGCGGAGCTCGAGCAGGCGCGCCGCTGCACCAGCGCGCTGGCCGACCTCGTCGGCCGGGTCACGGCGGCCGAGCTCCAGCTCGCCGAGCACCGCGACCGGGCCGACCAGGTCACTGCGCTGGCCGACCTCGCGCACGGCCGCGGGGCCAACAGTCGGCGAATGCGGTTGCAATCCTTCGTGCTCGCGGCGCGCCTGGAGCAGGTGGCCGAGGTCGCCAGCCGGCGGCTGCTGGACATGTCGGGGGGCCGGTACACGTTCCTGCACAGCGACGCGCAAGGGCGCAACGGTGCACGCGGTGGACTGGGCCTGGACGTATTCGACGAGTACACCGGCATGCGCCGGCCCACCAAGACCCTCTCCGGCGGGGAGAGCTTCATGGCCTCCCTGGCCCTGGCCCTGGGCCTCGCCGACGTCGTCACAGCCGAGACCGGCGGGGTGCGCATCGACACGCTGTTCGTCGACGAGGGGTTCGGGACGCTCGACGCGCAGGCACTGGACTCGGTGATGACGGTGCTCGACGAGCTCCGTCGCGGAGGCCGCACGGTCGGGGTGATCAGCCACCTGGAGGAGCTGCGAACCCGGATCCCCACGCGGCTGGAGGTCATCGCCGGCCGGAACGGATCGCGCCTGGCGGGGTGACGGCGGGTGGGGCCCGAGTCCCACGGAGGGCGGTGGTCTGGAGCGGGCGAGGCGGTTCCCGCTCGTTCACCGGCGAAGGCCACGCCCGGACGGCGAGGTAGCTTCGAACCTGGCCGTCGTGGGGGTTCCGCCGGCATGACCCCACAGCGGGTGGGGGGGGGCGCCGGTCTGCATGGAGGAGTGGGTGAGCATGCTGCGTAGTGATCGAGGCGGCACGGTCGGTCGCGACCGGTCGGGCCGACCAGCCGCCGGCGACCCTCCCGGAGCAATGCCCGCCCGGACCGCAGCTTCGCCGCAGCCTGCGGTCGACGTGCGGTCCAGCCGCTCGTGAGGCTCACGGCAGACGCGACCTCGCTGGACCTCGAGTTCCCGCCGGAGGCGGACGTCCCGGCGGTGTTCGACGTCCTCCTGGAAGGGCGGCGAACGGTCTCCTTCCCGGTGACGGCTGCGACCGAGACGGTGTCTGCGTCCGGTGAGCGGCGGATCACCTTCGCATGGCCTCCCGCCCTGGCCCAGGCCCTGTCGGGCCGGGCCACCATCCTGCTCCGGGACGCCGCCGACAAGCGACCCCTGGGGACGGCGGAGGTCGTGCTCGGCTCCTCGACCAACCTGCTCGATCTCCGGGATCCCGCCGGGAGATGGCTGTCGGTCAACAAGTGGGGCCGACTGGCGCCGAGCTTCGACGGACTGGAACCGGACGCCGCGGCGGCGCTGCAGGACCGGCTGCTCGACAGGCTCGCGGAGCTGCAGGCCGAGCTCGAGGCCCTCGGTGTGGAACCGTTCATCTGCTACGGCACGCTGCTCGGCGCCGTGAGGGACGGGGACCTCATCCCGCACGATGACGACGCCGACCTCGGGTACCTGTCGCGCCACGAAGACCCCGCGGACGTGGTGTGGGAGAATTTGCGGCTCAGCAGGGCCTTGGTCGCCCGCGGGTACTCCGTCCTCCGGCACAGCGGGGGGCATCTGCAGATCACCTTTGCCGACCCCGGTGCGGGGCAGGACCACTACATCGACATCTTCACCGCTTTCCGGGTCGAGGGCCGGACCTACCTGTGCTTCCAGGTGGGCGACGAGGAACTGGACCTGCGGGAGCGGGAGCAGCTGTCGCTGCGGGGGCGGTCGTACCCGGCGCCGGCGAACAGTGACGCGCTGCTCGCGGCCACCTATGGCCCCGGCTGGCGGGTGCCCGACCCGTCCTTCACCTTCACCACGCCTCCTCGAGTGAGGTCTCGGCTCAGCACATGGATCGGAGAGTTCAACATGGCGCGTGACTACTGGCAGGACTTCTATCAGAGCCCCGGTGTCGACCGGGTGCCCGCGACGGAGTCCACGTTCGCCGGCTGGGTCGCCGAGCGGCTGCCCGAGGGGGCCGGGGTGCTCGACATCGGCACCGGCACCGCCCGCGACGCGCGCTTCTTCGCCCGCGAGGGACGGCGGGTCCTCGGGATCGACTACTCCTCGGCCGCCATCGAGCGCGCCCGCGGTCTGGCGGCCCAGGAGGGCTGGTCCGCCGATTTCCGCGTCGTCAACCTCGGTGACCTGACCTCCGTGGGCGACCTGGTGGCCGACCTCGACGGCACGGTCGACTGGCACCTGTACGCACGCTTCCTCCTGCACGCCATCGACGACACCGCCCGGGCCAACCTGTGGACGTTGGCCGGCGCCGTTGCTCGCCGCGGAGGCGAGTGCTGGTTCGAGTTCCGAACCTCCGAGGACCAGGACGCCACGCACGTCTTCGGCGAGCACTTCCGGCGTTACCTGTCACCCGAGCAGGTCACGGACGAGCTGGCCGAGCACGGGATCGAGGTGGTGGAGCGCGTGCACGGCCAGGACCTCGCCCCCTACCGCGACGAGAACCCCTGGGTCGGCCGGCTCCGCGTCAGGGGCTCGGCATGAGCCCTCGGGAAGCCCTCGTCCGGGCGTTCCGCAGGATCGCCCCCGGCACGATCGCCCGGCTCGACGACGTCTCCCGGCTGCGGCAGGAGGTGGACCGGCTGAGCGCCGGCTCCGAGGCGCAGAGCCGCGACTTCGACACCCGCATCGCGGCCGGCGCCCGAGACCTCGCCGCGCTCGCCGAGGTGCTCGAGGACGCGCGGCGGCGCGGCGGGCTGGCCGACGACGCGATCGCCCGGATCATCGAGCGGCTCGAGGTTCTCGAGCGGCGGCTGGACGAGGTCACGACCGATCTCCAGGAGTCCCGGCGGCTGTCACTGCGCGTCGCGCAACTGGCCGACCTGGTGTTCGACCGGCTCGCCTCGGTCGGTCCCGCATCGGGTGGCGACGTCACCACCTCCCCGGCGGACCGCTGACCGGCCGTTCCGCCCGTCCGCGAGGGAGCTCGGCGAGGCGGACGGCTGGATCAGCCGCCCGGTTCGACTCGATGCGGGCTCGGCGACCGGCGCGGGAGCCCCGCCGGACGTGTCCGGTCAGCGGGCCAGGTCGCCGGCCTGTCGCTGCACCCAGGGCGGTCGCGCAGCCGGATCGAGGAAGACCCAGCGGCGGTACGCCGTGAAGCGGACGACGGTGCCCGTGATGATCGAGAACACGTTGGCCGCCTGGAGCACGAGCGCATCCTCCTGCCCCAGCGGGTAGCGGACCAGGGCCACGATGCCCAGGCTGAGCAGTAGCGTCGCGCCGTTGATCGCGAGGAACAGCGGGTACTCGCGGCGCAGGCCCGTGCGGGCCCGCGCCGCGAAGGACCAGAACCGGTGGCCCACGAAAGCAGCGGTGGTCGAGACGCAGCTCGCCAGCAGCTTCGACGTGACGGCTTCCAGACCACCGTGCGCGTACAGCAGCTGGAAGACGGCGAGGTCGAGCACGAAGCACGCCGCGCCCACGACGCCGAAGGCGCCGAGCTCCCGGGCCAGCCGGCCGTGGCTCCCGCGCAGGAGGCTGCGCAGCCGTGCGAGGAGTCCCACGAAAGGCAGTCTACGGAGGGCGGCGCCCCACGCCCGGCCCGCGACCGGGCGCCCGGCTAGCCTTCGGGACCGTGCCCGCCTCCCTGCACCCGCACACCGGCCTGCCCGTGGTCGCCATGGTCGGCGGCGGCCAGCTGGCCCGCATGACCCACCAGGCCGCCGTGGCGCTGGGCCAGTCGCTGCGCGTGCTCTCCGCCGGTCCTGCCGAGTCCGCCGCGCTCGTCGCCGCCGACGTCCGCATCGGGAACCACGACGACCTGGACGCGCTCCGCGACCTCGCCGACGGGGCCACCGTGCTCACCTTCGACCACGAGCACGTGCCCACCGCCCACCTCGAGGCGCTCGAGATCGCTGGCACCCGGGTCGCCCCGCCGCCCACCGCGCTGGTGCACGCCCAGGACAAGCTGGTTCTCCGCCGGGCGCTCGCAGCCGCGGGGGAGCCGCAGCCGGCGTGGGCGGAGGTCGGGTCGGTGGCCGACGTCGCGGCGTTCGCCGGCGACCACGGCTGGCCCGTCGTCCTCAAGACCCCCCGCGGCGGCTACGACGGCAAGGGCGTCTTCGTCGTCGGCGACGAGGCCGAGGCCGGCGCCCTGCTGGAGCGGCACGGCGTGCTGCTGGCCGAGGAGCGGGTGGCCATGGTGCGGGAGCTGTCGGCGCAGGTGGCGCGGTCGCCGTTCGGCCAGGTCGCGGTGTGGCCGGTGGTGGAGACCGTGCAGCGCGACGGCGTCTGCGCCGAGGTCTACGCACCCGCCCCCGGGCTCTCCGACGAGCTGGCCACCGCGGCGCAGGAGCTGGCCGTGCGCATCGCCGACCGGCTCGGCGTCGTCGGCATGCTGGCCGTGGAGCTCTTCCAGACCGAGGACGGCGTGCTGGTCAACGAGCTCGCCATGCGCCCGCACAACTCGGGGCACTGGACCATCGAGGGCGCGCGCACCAGCCAGTTCGAGCAGCACCTGCGGGCCGTCCTCGACTACCCGCTGGGCGCCACGGCGATGACCGCCCCGGTCGTGGTGATGGCCAACGTCCTCGGCGGCGCCGCGGCCGACGACGACTGGTCCGGGCCCGCGCTGGACGAGCGGATCCACCACTTCATGGCGCACTGGCCCGACGTGAAGCTGCACTGGTACGGCAAGGGGCAGCGGCGTGGTCGCAAGCTCGGGCACGTCACCGCGCTGGGCGAGGACCTCGCCGAGGTCCGGGCGCGGGCCGTGGCCGCCGCCCGCTACCTGGCCGACGGCGTCGTCGATCCGGTCTTCGCCTTCGCGCACGACCACGAGCACTGAGGAGCAGGGCATGAGCGACCCGGTCGTCGGCATCGTCATGGGCAGCGACTCGGACTGGCCGATGATGCAACCGGCCGCCGAGGCGCTCGCGGAGTTCGACGTCGCCTGGGAGGCGCACGTCCTCTCCGCGCACCGCACGCCCCGCCGGATGCTCGACTACGCCGAGGCCGCGGCCGGTCGCGGCTTGCGGGTGATCGTCGCCGGCGCCGGAGGTGCCGCGCACCTGCCCGGGATGGTGGCCGCCGCGACGCCGCTGCCCGTCATCGGCGTGCCCCGGCCGCTGGACCGGCTCGACGGCCTGGACAGCCTGCTGTCGATCGTGCAGATGCCCGCGGGCGTGCCGGTGGCCACGGTCGGCATCGGGGGCGGCCGGAACGCCGGCCTGCTCGCGGTGCGCATCCTCGCCGCGGCCGACGCCGAGCTGCGCGGCCGGGTCGAGCGGTTCCAGGCCGAGCTCGCCGAGAGCGTCGTCGCCCGCGACCTCACCCTGCAGGAGCGCCTCGCTACCGGCGGGTAGTCGGACGTCCTACGATTGCGCCCGTGGGTAACGACGCTGCGGGGCTCTACGCCCTGACCGAGGAGCACGAGGCCATCCGCGCCGCCGTCCGCGACATCGCCGAGCGGGAGATCGCCCCGTACGCGGCCGAGGTCGACGCCGACTCGCGGTTCCCGGTCGAGGCCCTGAAGGCCCTGACCGCCGCCGGTTTCCACGCCACCCACATCCCCGAGCAGTACGGCGGCGAGGGCGCCGACGCGATCGCGACGTGCATCGTGATCGAGGAGGTCGCCCGGGTCGACGTCAGCGCCTCGCTGATCCCGGCGGTGAACAAGCTCGGCTCGATGCCGATCATCCTGTCGGCGTCGGAGGACGTGAAGCAGAAGGTGCTGCCCTCGATCGCCTCCGGGGACGCGATGATCAGCTACGGGCTCTCCGAGCGCGAGGCCGGCTCCGACGCCGCCGCTATGACGACCCGGGCCCGCCGCGAGGGCGACACCTGGGTGCTCAACGGCACCAAGGCCTGGATCACCAATTCCGGCGTCTCCGAGTGGTACACGGTCATGGCCGTCACCGACCCGGAGAAGAAGGCCAACGGCATCTCCGCGTTCGCCGTGCACCGCGACGACCCGGGCTTCGCCGTCGGCCCCAAGGAACGCAAGATGGGGATCAAGGGCTCGCCCACCTGCGAGCTCTACTTCACCGACTGCACCATCCCGGCCGACCGGATCATCGGCGAGCCCGGCACCGGCTTCAAGACGGCGCTGCGGACGCTGGACTTCACCCGGCCGACGATCGGCGCGCAGGCCGTCGGCGTGGCCCAGGGCGCATTGGACGCCTCGGTCGCCTACGTCAAGGAGCGCAAGCAGTTCGGCACGAGCATCGGCAGCTTCCAGGGCGTGCAGTTCATGCTCGCCGACATGGAGATGAAGATCGAGGCGGCCCGCCACCTGGTGTACGTCGCCGCGGCGGCGGGGGAGCAGGGCCGGCCCGACGTCACCCGGGTCTCCGCCTCGGCCAAGGCCTTCGCCTCCGACGTGGCGATGCAGGTGACCACCGACGCCGTCCAGCTGTTCGGCGGCGCCGGCTACACCCAGGACTTCCCGGTCGAGCGGATGATGCGCGACGCCAAGATCACCCAGATCTACGAGGGCACCAACCAGGTGCAGCGCATGGTGATCGCCCGGAGCCTCCTGCGGTAGCCGGCGACGGCGATACTCGCGGGGTGAAGCCACTCGCCGCCGCTGTCCTGTCGCTGGCCGCCTGCCTGGCGCTCGGTGCGTGCGCCTCCCCGCCCCCGGTGTCCGCCCCGGTGTCCAGTGCTCCCCCGGCCGGGGAGCCGCTGGACGAGGACGAGGACGTGGACGTCGCGGTCTTCCTGGGCGATTCCTACACCGTCGGCCTGGGTGGTGAGGGCTACGTCGAGCGCACGGCACGGGCGCTCGGCTGGTCCGGCGTCGCGGAGGGGCAGTCCGGCACCGGGTACGTCAACCCCAGCGGCGTGGCGGGCCAGCAGGCATATGGCGAGCGCGTCGACGACGTGGCGGCGCACCGGCCGGACGTCGTCGTCGTCCAGGGCAGCACGAACGACGCGGGTGCCGCTCCCCCCGAGGTGAGCGCGGCTGCCGCCCAGCTGTACGCGGACCTGGCCGAAGCGCTGCCGGCCGCCTCGGTCGTGGTGGTCGGCCCGGTGGCCCCGCCGGGCATCCCCGTCGAGGAGGTGCGTGCGGTCCGGGACGCCGTGGCGAGAGCTGCCGAGGGTGCCGGGCTGCCGTTCGTGGACCCCGTGGCCGAGGACTGGCTGAGGCGCCCGGACGGGCTGTTCACGGAGGACGGCATCCACCCGAACCAGGCCGGCTACGACGAGATGGCCGAGCGGCTGGCGGCGGCCCTCCGCGAACTGGTCCCCGCGGCCTGAGCGCGAGCGCACGACCGCCGCCCGGGAACGACGGCGCCCGCTCGGTCAGGCGTCGCGGCCCAGCTCGCGGATGCCGTCGAGCCGGTGGCCGAAGGTTGCCGTCACCCGCTCGCTCGCCGCCCGCTGCGCGAGCCCGGACACCTCCGCCGAGCTCACCAGGACCATGGACGCGCCGGCTGCCAGCGGCGCGAGCAGCCAGGCGACGGGACCGGCCTCGGCCGCCACGCGGGCATCGACGAGCACACGGTCGCCGGCGCCGAGCCCCATCCGCCGGGCCAGTTCCGAGGCGGCTTCGACCAGGCCACCGAGCGTCAGCTCGAGCTCACCGACGCGCAGGCCCGGTGCGACCGGATCCGGTCGCTGCCAGGGCGCGAAGTGGTCGCCGTGCGTCCGTACCTCCAGCGCGAAGTCCCGAGCCGGGCCGGAGTAGCCGGCCATTCCCATGCCCAGCGGGTGCAGGGAGAGGCCCAGCAGTTCCGGGACGTCCAGCTCCTCGAGCGGGGCCAGACGGTCCTGCGACGCGAGGACGACGTCGGCGCCGCTCAGCCGTCCGTCGTCCTGAGCCGCGGTGTCGAGCACCGTGGCACCGCAGCCCCACACGGCCAGGAGGACCGCCGCGGTCTGCCAGTGCACCGGGAGTGCGACGGCCACCGTGCTGCCCGCGGTGACGTCGAACTCGTCCTGGAGCAGATTGGCCGTCTTGGCCACCCAATTGGCGAGGGTGGCAGCGGACAGTTCCGTCCGTTCGCCTGACGCGTCGTCGTAGTAGGTGATCAGCGGTGCGGCCGCGTTCCTCCGCAGGGAAGCGTCCAGCAGTGCGACCGGATTCGTGATGTTGGGACCCGTGGGGTCGATGTGCGCCACGGGATGAGGGTGGCACCCTCCTCGGCCAAACGTCCCCGCACGGTGATTCCGCGGTTACAGTTTGGCCGAGTGCTCACCGGCACGCATGTGGTGCCGCGTGGGTGTGGCGGGCGGCTGATGCCGCCGACCGAGGTCCGGATGCATCGGGTGACGGATGTCCCGGAGGGCTCGCCGGCCGGCCCGGGTGGGCCCCGACGGAGGCTCGCCTTGTCCCACTACGAGAGGTCGCACGACGTGCTCGACGTGTCTGCCGCAGAGCGGGACGATGTCCCGGTGGCTTCCCGGGCTGCAGCAGTCCCGCCCGTTCCCCGGCGCCCGGACGCGCGGGGCGTGCTGGTCGCGGTCGGCGCCTACCTGGCGCTCCAGGCGCTCGTGCTCCTGGAGCTGGCCCGCAGCGCGCCGCGCTTCTTCTACCTCGATGACTCCCTGGCGCAGTTCCTGCCCATGATGTGGTGGCTGGGGCGCAACGCCGAGGGCGGTCGCCCGCCGATCCTCGACCCCGAGCAGGGCATGGGCGGCAACTTCCTCGGCGACATCCAGTACGGCGCTCTGGATCCGCTGCACTGGGTCATGCAGGCCCTCGCCGCGACCTCCGGGGACTTCCTCCTCATCTCCTTCCTGTTCGGCGCGGTTTCGGTCACGTGGCTGGGACTCGGGTCGCTGGCGATCCTGCTCACCCACCGGGTGCCCGTGGTGCTGGCCGTCGCCGGCGCCGTCGGCATGGCGTCCAGCGGGTTCTTCCTCTGGTACGGCAGCTCGTGGTGGCCGCTGCTGTGGAGCGTTGCCTGGCTGCCGTGGTTCTGGTTCGGGCTGGTGGGCCGTGGCGCACCTGCGGTGCTCGCGATCGGGGTGTCCAGCTGGGCGCTGCTGACCTCGGGGAACCCCTACGTCCTCTTCTTCGTCGTCGTGCTGGTCGCCGGCCACCTCGTGGAACGCCGCCGGTCGGCCGGCGGCTGGCGCGGCGTGGTGGACCGGGTCCTGGTCATCCGCACCGTCTCCGCGGTCGGGGGCTGCATCGTCGCGCTCCCCACCCTGCTGACGGCCCTGCAGCTCTCGAGCGTCATGGGCCGGCCCGAGGGCGACCCGTTGATCGGCAACATCGGCTTCGCCGTGACGAACTTCGCCGATGTGCTGCTCGGCGGGGCGACGCTGATGGGCCAGACCAACGCCTGGAGCGGGAACATCGGGCTGGTCCCGGCCATGGCCACCATGCTCGTGGCGCTGCCGGCGCTCGCCCTCGTCGACTGGCGGCGCGCCCTGGCCGCCCCGGGCGTCGTGACGGCCGGCCTGGTGTACCTCGCCGCCGTGGTGGCCACCCAGCTGCCGACCACCGTGGCGGTGTTCCGGTACCCGGTGCGCTACCTCGTCGTGGCCGAGGTGTTCCTGCCGGCGCTGGCGCTCATCGCCCTCGTCGCCGCGCGGAGGATCACGCGCACACGGGTCCGCGTGGCCGCGGGCATCGTGCTCGCCCAGTTCCTCCTGGCCTGCTTCCGCGCGCCGGTGTTCTACAAGTGGCACGTGGTCGCCGGCGTGGTGGCCGCGGCAGGCCTGGCGGCTCTCGTCGTCCACCTCGCCGGTCCCCGGTTCCGGCGCGAGGCCGGGGTGCTGGTCGCCCTGCTGGTCACCATCGCGCCGCTGGTGAGCGTGCACATGATGGTCGCCGTGCAGGAGCGGGTGGACGCCATCGAGGGGACCGACAGCGACGGTCAGCCCTTCCGGGCCCTGGCCAACGGCTACTGGGTGGGCACCCGGACCGACGACTACCGGGAGCGGTCGGTCCGGACCGACACGGCGGCGACGGTGGTCACCTTCGGCATCGATCCGGACTGGGGCTGGGACTCCGGTGTCCTCGTGGGCAACGCGAACCTGCCGGCCGGTCTGCGTCCGGGTTTCGGCTCCCTCGCCGTCTGGCACGACGGGATCAACGAGAAGTGGTGCCGCAACTACCAGGGCGCCACCTGCTCCACGCCGGCCCAGCTGCTCGCTCCGGCCGGGGACACCGGTGTGTCATGGCTGGAGCTCCTGGCCTCGGACACGGTGCTGCTCGACGACGATGCGCCGCCGGAGATCCGCGAGCACTTCGACTCCGGCTGGCGGACTGCCGGGACCGACGGCGCCTGGACGGAGTACCAGCGGGACGACGTGCTGCCTGGTCGCATCACCGCCGCCGCCGGCGTCACGGTCTCCATGGAGGGCTGGCGCTCTGACCTGGCCCGGATGGACGAGCCGATGGACAGCTACGCGGTCTCCACCGGCAGCGAGCCGGGCCGGCTCGCCTTCCGCACCCCGTACTACCCCGGCATCGAGGCCACCCTCGACGGCCGGCCGGTCGAGGTCACCAGCATCGAGGGCGCGGCCCTGGCGATCGAGGTGCCGGCGCAGGTGACGGACGGCCGTCTGGAGGTCTCGTTCCGCCCGATCGGCGTCGCGCTGATGACGCCGGCAGTGGTCCTCGGCCTGCTCGTCATCGTGCTCGCGAGCTGCGCCGTGGCCATCGTGGAGCGCGGGACCGGGCGCCGGCGCGCCGTGCTGTTGGCGGGTGGGGGGCGGTGAACGGGCGACAGCGGTTGGGCTCCCTCGCGCTCGAGGTCCTCCGCTTCCTGGTCGGTACCTGCATCGGCCTCACGGTCGACCTGGCGGTGTTCGAGGCCGGCGTGCGGCTGGGCGCTCCGCCGGGCGTCGCCAACGTGGTGAGCTCCGGCTGCGCCGTCGTGGTGATGTATGCCGTGGTGACGAGGTACGTCTTCCGGGCCGAACGGTCACGGACGTCGTTCGCGGTGTTCGTCGCCTACTACGCCGTCTCGATCGCTGCCTTCTCCGTCGTCATCCAGATCCTGCACGACACCACGGGATGGCTGCCCTTCATCTGTAAGTTGGCCTCGTTGCCCCTGTCCTTCGCTGCCAACTTCGTGTTCAGCAGAGTGATCTTCCGGCGTTCCGGGCGCCCGGCGGAGTCCCCGACCGACGGTCCCCTCGCGGGCCGGGACGTGGTCGAGGTCAGGGAGGGGACTCGGTGACGAGCGCGATGGTGGGGGAGCGGGACATGAGCAGGTACGTGAGCACCGTCCGGGCACTGCTGTTCGACCTGGACGGCACGCTCGTGGACACACGGGAGGCCAACTACCAGGCCTACCGCGGCGCCTTCGCCGGCGCTGGGCACGAGCTGACCCCCGAGCAGTTCGAGACGACGTGGGGACGGGACTCGCGGGACTTCATCCCCGACCTGCTGCCCGGGATCGACGGCGCGGCCGTGGACTCCATCCGAGCCGCCAAGAGCGTGCTGTACGCCGATCTGCTCGACCGCACCACGGTGAACACCGCGCTCGTCGCGTTCCTGCGGCTGGTGGCTCCCAGCCACCGGACCGCCCTGGTCAGCACCGCGAAATCCGGCAACGGGGAGCAGATCCTGGCGGCGCACGGGCTCCGGGAGCTCTTCGACGTCGTCGTCTGGGGGGACGACGTCGCCCGTAGCAAGCCGGATCCGGAGGGTTACCGGAAGGCGCTGGCCGGGCTCGGCGTGGACGCTGCCGACGGCTTGGCCTTCGAGGACTCCGAGACCGGTCGCCAGGCAGCCCTGGCAGCCGGCCTGTCCGTCCTCGAGGTGCCGCACTTCTGATGTTCCCCCGCTACTCCCGCGGCCGGCTGGCCCTCATCGTCGTCGCGCTGCTGTCCCTCGCCGGCTTCGTGGCCTTCACCTGGCCATCTCTGAGCGACATGTGGCAGCGGCTGTCCTCCGGGCTCTCCGGGGCCGGCTGGGGCGTCCTGCTCGCGGCCTCCGCTGTGCAGCTGCTCGGGCACGTCCTGCGCGCCGCGCGCACGAAGGTGCCGATCGACAACGTCCGCCGGGGCAGCCTGGCCGGTCAGTTCCGGCACCTGGCGATCGGATATCTCTTCAACGTCGTCTGGCCGCTCCGGATCGGCGAGGTCGTCCGGTCCTACCTGGTGGCCAAGACGCTGCGGATCAGCTTTCTGTACACCTTGCTGGCGGTCGTGCTCGAGCGACTGATCGACGTCGTGCTCGTCTCGGTGGCGTTCCTCGTGCTGCTTGCGGTCGTCGGCACCTCCGACTTCGGTGTCGTCCCGGTCGCCGCGATGGTGGCGCTGGCGGTGTCGGTGCTGCTCATCGCCTCCTTCGCCGCGCTGGTACGGGAGAACACCCTGCTCATGCGGGTGGCCTGGCAGGCGACCAGCTGGCTGAACCACGACCTCGAGAACCGGGCCAGGTTCAAGCTGTGGTCGGTGATCTTCGGCTTCCAGCGGTTCTTCCGCCAGCGGCGCCAGCTCGCCCGCTACGCCGTCCTCACCCTGACCTCCTGGGCCTGTTACGGGGCGGCCGCGGCGATGGCGGCGTTCACGGTCTTCCCGGTGCTCGGTGGCCAGGCGGCGCTCGTCGCCGCCGCCGCACCGGCCGGGGTGGTCAGCCCCAGCATCGGCAACGGCGCGCCGGGGACCTATGCCGAGAACGTGCAGAGCTTCTTCGCCGGCAGCACGTCGCTCGACGTCGGCACGGTGGCGCTGTTCGCCGCGGCGTCGTGGGCAGTGGTCACCATCCCGGTGCTGGTGGTGGCGGTGATCGCCCTGTTCGTCAACTGGGCCCGGCGCACCAGCGCCCCGATCGCTGGTGCCGAGCTCGCGCCGTCCGACGGCTACGCCAACAAGCTGGGCCGCGAGCAGGACATCTCCGGTTCGATGACCCATTTCCTCGACGCCTACTTCCAGCGTCAGCGCCTCAGTCAGGTGATGCACCGGCTCGAGGTCGACGGCAACGTCAGCCTGGTCCGGTTCTTCAAGGGCGGCTCCAACGCCGTCACCCTGCTGGCCACCAGCAGCGACGGCGAGCTGTTCGTCAAGAAGATGGTCCCCCCGGAGTACGCGCACCGGCTGAAGAACCAGTACGACTGGCTGGCCGAGCGGGCCGACCACGGCGAGCTGGTCACGGTGCTCCGCGAGCAGCACGCACCCGACCACTACGCGATCGACCTCGAGTACCGGCCCAGCAGCGTGCCGCTGTTCGAGTACGTGCACGAGAACTCGTTCGCCGAGAGCGCGGCCAAGCTCAGCGAGGTCTGGGCGTACATGTACGGCCGGGTCTACGACCTGGGGCAGCTCGAGAACCGGCCCGACGTCCGCGACGACTACGTGACCGAGCGCTTCGTGCTGCGCGTGCGCGCGGCCGCCGAGTCGCACCCCGCGCTGGCCGAGGCGCTCAAGGCCGACCGGATCGTGGTCAACGGCCAGGAGCTGGACAACTTCGACCGGGTGCTCGCCCGCATCCAGAGCCACGAGATCGCCTGGAACGACCTGGCCACGTTCCGCTCGTCGGCCCAGATCCACGGCGACCTCACCGTCGACAACATCCTCGTGGACCTGCCCGCCCGGGACGTGCTGATCATCGACCCGTCCGACGACAACCAGCTGCGCGGGCCGGTCATCGACTTCGCGCGGCACATGCAGTCGCTCCTGTACGGCTACGAGTTCCTCAACGACGACGACGACCCCGTCGTGCTCGGCGAGCAGGACGGCCTGCCCGAGATCACCTACCGGGACGCCCGTTCGGCCCGCTACGCGGAGCTGGCCGATCACGTGGAGACCGAGATCATGCCGCGGCACCTCACCGTCGCCGAGCAGCGCGCGGTGCTCTTCCACGTCGGCCTGTTCTACGGCCGCATGCTCACCCACCGCGTGGCGATCAATGCGGGCACGGTGCTGAAGTACTACGGCGTCTGCATCCAGGCGCTCAACGGCTTCCTCGACCAGTACGACCCGACCGCCCAGGACGAGGACCGCGCGGCCGTCGGTGGGCCGCCGAGGCGCCAGGAGATACTGAGCCGGTGAACACCGTGATCGCCATCCCGGCCTACAACTGCGCGCCGCAGATAGGCCGGGTGCTCGACGAGATCACCCCCGAGCTTGCCGCCCGCGTCGCCGAGATCTGGGTCATCGACAACCGCAGCACCGACGACACGCTCGAGCGGGCGCTCGAGTACCGCCGCACCGGCCGGTTGCCGAACCTGCGGGTGTTCCGCAACCGGCAGAACAACAGCCTCGGCGGCACGCACAAGGTCGCCTTCGAGCACGCCCGCGCCGCGGGCCACACCCACGTGGTGATCCTGCACGGCGACAACCAGGCCGCGAGCGACGAGGTGGCCCTGCTCCTGGACCACGCAGCGGCGCACCCGGACACGCAGACGGTCCTCGGCTCGCGGTTCAGCCGCAGGTCGAACCTGCACGGCTACGACGCCAAGCGGGTCTGGGGCAACCGGGTGCTCAACACCGTCTACAGCGCGGTGGCCCTCCGCCCCCTGCAGGACCTCGGCTCGGGGCTCAACCTCTTCGCCCTGCGCGACCTCGACCCGACCACCTACCTGCGCTTCGCCGACAAGCTGACGTTCAACTACGAGCTCATCCTCGATCTCGTGGCGCGCAAGGTCCGGTTCGCCTTCGTGCCGATCACCTGGCGCGAGGAGGACCAGGTGTCCAACGCGCGCAACTGGAACATCTTCCGGACGGCGCTGGTGAACCTGGCCCAGTGGCGGGTGGGCCGGCGCACGTCGGAGCCGCCGGCCGAGCCGCGCGACTACGAGTGGGACGAGGTGCAGTGATGGCGACCCTGCAGGTGCTCATGCCGATGGGCGGGCTCGGCACCCGGTTCCGCAAGGTCGGCATCACCACGCCCAAGCCGCTCATCGAGGTCGACGGGGGCCCGATGTTCCAGCGCGCGCTCCGCTCGTTCGCCCCCTGGGCCGGCGACAAGACGGTGACGGTCGTCGTCCGCGCGGACGACGACGCCGAGCACGGCCTCACGCCGCAGGTGCTCGCCGCCGAGCCCGGGGCGCGGATCGTGCAGCTCCAGCAGAACACCCGCGGCGCCGTCGAGACCTGCCTGGAGGCCCGGGACCGGCTCGACCCGGACCAGCCGCTGGTGATCATGGACTGCGACATCGCGTTCGACAGCCCCGGCTACTTCGCGGCGCTGGACAAGGCGGTCGAGCAGGGCGACCTGGACGGTCTCCTGCTGTCCTTCCGCTCCACCGAGCCCCGGTACAGCTTCGCCGAGGTGGGTCAGGACGGTCTCGTGGTCCGTACCGCCGAGAAGCAGGCCATCTCCTCGGACGCGCTCATGGGCGTCTACTCGTTCACCTCCGCCCGGGTGTTCCTGGAGGCGGCGGACCGGCTGATGGCCAAGCAGATCGACGCCGCCATGCCCGAGTACTACGTGTCGCTGATCTTCAACGAGCTCATCGCCTCCGGCCGCCGGGTCGGCCTGGTCCGCGGTGACTTCTACTGCTTCGGGACGCCGGAGGAGCTGGCCGCCTACCAGGCCACGGGCCGCCCCGTCTGAACGCGTACGGCCGGCTCCCGCATCGGGAGCCGGCCTTCCCGGTGGGGCCTCAGCGCTGGAGCTGCCGGTCCAGGAACTGACCCAGGGTCCGCGAGAACGTGCTCGTGACGTGGCTGCCGTCGGAGTAGACGGTCACGCCGCCGATGAGCGTGTGGCAGGTCTGCGCGTCGCAGAAGGCGTCGGTCAGGTCGAGGACCGAGACCCGGTCGTCGTTCATGGCGAGGGCGGCGTCGGCGAGGTGGTCGGGAGCGACGCGCACCGCACGAGGACCGGCGCAGGGGTCATCGGCTCCGACGGCGGTCGCGATGCAGTCGGGGACGTTGAACTCGAGGGTCTTCAGCTCGCCCAGGTGCACACCGCCGGTCGTGGGCACGGCGCGGACGACGTGCACCTGCTTGCCGGCCTCGGCCAGCATCCGCAGCGGCGCCTGGGCTGCCTCGACGGGGATGCCGTCGAGCAGCGTTCCGTCGTCCTCCGCCCACTTGTAGATGTCGTTGCGGTAGCTGGTGAACACGCGGGTGATCGACTCGTCCTGGGCGATCTGCTCGAGTGCGTTCTGCGACCAGCCGCCGCACGCGGTTGCCTCGTCCAGCGGCATGCCGGGCCCGAGCATGCGATCGGTGCCGAGCGCCGGGCAGCCGAACTTGAAGTAGGTGACCACCGCCCAGTCGCGGTCCTCGGCCACCTGCTGGAGAGCCTCGTAGAGGCTCGCGGTGTGCGAGTCGCCGATGAGCGCGACCGTCTCCGTGGGGGTCGAACTGCCGAAGCGACACGTCCTGGGAGTCGTATCGGTGCCGCCCTGCGCGCACTGCAGGCCATCCGAGGCGTCGGACTTGGCGAAGATCGGGTTGGCCGCGTCGCCCTGGTTGGCGAAGGGATCGGCGCAGTCCCGCCCCGGGAGCATCGCGCCGGCCCCGAAGCAGGGGTCCGAGCTGCTGGCGGCCGCCTGCGCAGCCACCTCGGCCTGCGCGACGGAGTTACTCACGTGCAGCCAGCCGGCCGCGGCGACGGCGACGACGGCAGCCGTGGCGACCGCCGTGGCCAGGAAGGTGGTGCCCGTTCCGCGCCGGGACAGGAAGGTTCCGGTGCGCACCGGGTCCTCGACCCAGATCTTCGTGACGTACGCGGCGACCAGCGTCGCCACGATGATCCCCGCCTTCGACGTCGTCCCGAGCGGGTGGCCCAGCGCGAACGGCAGGATCACGACCAGCGGCCAGTGCCACAGGTAGGCCGAGTAGGAGATGTCGCCGAGGAAGCGGACCGGGCCGAAGTCGGCGAGCTTGGTCGGGCTCCAGTCGCCCTGCGGCGCGCCGGCCCAGATGACCGCCACGGTGCCGAGCACGGGGAGCAGGGCCGCCGTCCCCGGGAAAGGCGTCTCGGCGGTGTACTCGAACGCGGCGTAGGCGATCGCGCCGAAACCGGCCCACGAGACGACCGAGCGGAGCCGGTGCCGGCCCGCCGGGGGAGTGGCCGCCCACACCGCGAGGAGACCGCCGAGGCCGAACTCCCAGGCGCGTGCGGGAGTGGTGAAGTAGGCGTCCGGCGGGGAGGTCTGGGTGGTCCAGAGGGAGTAGGCGAACGAGCCGACGGTCAGCACGCCGAAGACCGCCGCGATCGCCGCGCGCCGGTGGATCCGCAGCCGGCTCGCGAGCCAGACCGAGCCGACGACCAGCAGCGGCCAGAGCAGGTAGAACTGCTCCTCCGTGGCCAGCGACCAGTAGTGCTGCGCGGGCGAGGCGACGTTGTGCGCGGCCAGGTAGTCGACCGCGTCCCAGGCCAGCACCCAGTTCTCCAGGTAGATCGCCGAGGCGCCGATCTCGCGCAGCCAGCCCTGCCAGTAGGTCTGCGGGACCCAGAGCACCGTGGCGGCGGCCGAGGCGAGCAGGACGAACAGCGATGCGGGGAGGAGCCGCCGGGCCCGGCGGGCCCAGAACCTCGCCAGCTGGATGCGCTGCGTCCGCTCCACCTCCCGCAGGAGGTGAGCGGAGATGAGGAAGCCCGAGACGACGAAGAAGACGTCGACGCCGACGTAGCCGCCGGGCATCCGCAGCGGCACCACGTGGTAGATGACGACCAGCGAGACGGCCAGGGCGCGCAGCGCCTGGATCTCGACGCGCACAGCCGACGTCGCCTCGGCGCGCGGCGCGGGGCGGGCGGCCCGGGCGGGGGCCCGGCCGGCACCGACAGGGGCGATCCGGGCCGTCACGTCGTCCGCCGGCGGCATCTGTTCGCCGGTGCCTCGCTCGATGGTCGTCTCCCGGTGAACCGGCACGCTGCCCTCATCTCACGTCCGTGGGGGCCCCACGGCCCAAGTGCTCGTCGATCGGTTCGCGGCGCTCGCCGGCGCCGACGCTCCCGTGCCGGGAGCCCTCCGGATCGCCCGCTCGTCGCGGCGCCACAGGAGGCGCTCGGCCGCCCGGACGGCGTCCACCCGACCTGCTGTTCACCCGAAGTGTAACGAAACGGAGACGGATAAGGACCCATCGTGACGAGAGGCGAGACACTCGGAGAAGGTCCTGCACCGTCCGTCCCATGCGACACGGTGCGGGGCGCCTCCTCGCGACGCCTGGCTATCGTCGTCGGCAAGCAGCCGCGTCGCCCGGGCCCGCCCGGGGACAGCGTCCACGCCCCGCGCCGTCGTCCGGCTCCCTTGCGCGTGCGCCCCGAACGGAGTCCTCATGAGCCTGTCCCGGCCGATCGCCGAGCCGCCGACCGACGACGCGCCCGGCGTCGGGGCGGCGGGCCCGGTGCCGACGGTCCGGGACCCGGACGGGAGGAGGACGTGGACCGGTCGGCGACCGGGGCTGTGGGCGTTCCCGCTCTACCTGGTCGTGCAGCTGTGCCTGCTGGCCGTGCTGCGCGCCGTGGCTCCGCGCTTCTTCTGGTTCGACGACGCCCAGATCCAGTTCATGCCCATGTACTGGTGGCTCGGCCGGCAGCTGGGCGACGGCTCCCTGCCGCTGCTGGACCCGGACCAGGGCATGGCCGGGAACCTGACCGCGGACATGCAGAACGGGACGCTGGACGTCCTCCGCTGGCCATTCATGGTGTGGGCCGGGGATCAGCAGGACCTGGTCCTCGTGTCCACCGTGCACGGGTGGGTGTGCCTGCTCGTCCTGGGGGCGGCTGCCCTCGCGCTCCTGCTGAACCACCACGTACGGCCCGCGCTGGCCGTCGCCACGGCGCTCGGGGTGACGACCAGCGGGTTCCTCATCTGGTACGGACCGGCCTGGACGCCCTCGATGTGGAGCCTCGCCGCGCTCGTCTGGCTGTGGGCCTCGCTCAGCTCGCGGCGCTGGTACGGCGTCCTGGGGGTCGGGCTCGCGTTCGCCGCGGCAGTGGGTGCGGGGAATCCCTACATCTGGCCGCTGCTCCCGATCCTGGTCGCCTGCCAGGCCTACGAGCGCTGGCGCGTCGGCGGCCGTGCGGTCCTCCGGGAGCGGCGGACGTGGTCGACCGTCCTGGCGCTGCTGGCCGGGACGGTCCTCAGCGCACCCACGCTGGTGAACGCCCTCGACGTCGCGCCCTGGATGTGGCGCCTGCCGCCCGCGGCGACGATCGGGGCCGCCGGCACCGGCACCAACCTGCTGGACATCGTGGTCGGCGGCCCGACCCTGCTGAACGCCTCGAGCCTCCCCATCTTCAGCACCACGGTCATCGCCCTGCCCCTGGTGGCGCTGGTCGACTGGCGGCGGGCCGTGCGCGGGCCGGGTGTGGTCACGGCCGCCGCCCTGTGGATCGCCGCGGTGCTGTGGACGCAGCTCCCCGACTACTTCCTGGTCTTCCGCATCCCGTTCCGCCTGCTCTCGGTCGTGCAGGTCGCCTTCGGGCTGCTCGTGGTCCTCGCCCTCACCGCGGCGACGACGCTCACCCGGCGCCGGGTGGCCGTCGCCGCGGGGCTGATCGGTCTGCAGCTGGTCGTCGCCACGATGCGGTCGCCGGTCCTCTGGCGCTGGCACGTCATCGGCCTGCTGCTCGCGGTGGCGGGCCTCGCGGCCGTCGTACTCCTCCTGCGCCCCGGAGCTTCCCCTCTCCGGTTCGCCTCGCGGCGCTGGGTGCGGCCGGCAGCGGCCGCGACGGTGCTCGCGGTGTGCGCGTCGACGCTGCCCCTGCAGCTCGCGCTGCAGTCGACCGTCCAGGAGAGGTACGAGCTCATCGTCCTGGACGAGGACCAGGAGGGGGTGCCGATCTACCGGCCCCAGTCCGGCGGCTACGACGTCGGCACGACCGTGGAGGAGTTCCGGCGGAACTCCTTCGCGACCGACACCTCCCTCACCGTCTACCCCTTCCGGGCCTTCGACGACTTCGACGATCGTGGCTGGGAACAGGGGGTGCTGGGCGGGAACCTGAACCTGCTGGCCGGCCTCCGACCCGGGTACGGCTCGCTGGCGGTCTGGCCCGAGGGGGTCCAGCGATACGTCCGAGCCGACTTCCAGAGCTCGCTGGAGCCGAAGCAGCGGGCCTGGTTCCGCATCCCGGAGGGGGCGGACGTCCCCTGGGTGGACCTCCTGTCGTCGAACCGCGTCCTGCTCGGTGTCGAAGGTGCGGTGCCCCTGTCGATCGGCACCTACTTCGCGAAGAACTGGGACCAGGGGGAGACCCGCGACGGCTGGACGGAGTACGTGCGACGCGAGCCGCTGCCCGGCCGGGTCGGTCTGGCCCCGACCGGAGGCGTCTCCGTGGAGGACGCGGCACCGAACGACGGCGTGGCCACGCTCGGCAGGCCGCTGGAGAGCTACACCGTGTCGACCGGTGACGACGAGGGCCGCCTGGTCTTCCGGACGCCCTACTGGAACGGCTTCCGGGCGACCCTGGACGGCCGCCCCGTGGAGGTGTCGGCCTTCGCCGACGCGGTGCTGCAGGTGGAGCTCCCCGCCGGCGTGGACTCCGGCCGGCTCGAGATCTTCTTCGAGCCGATCGGTGCGCGCGTGCTCCCGTGGTGCACCGGGCTCGGCGCGCTCCTCCTCGTGGGAGCGCTGGTACCGGGCCTGCGTCGCGACCGCCGGGCCGAGACGGGCCGCTCCGCGGGCTGACGCCCTCCCTCGGGCGGGCCCGGGCGGTGTCCGACGCTCTGGGACACTGGAAGGGTGTTCCGCACCGCGTCCCGTCCTCTGACCATCGGCCGCGGTGCGGTCCTCGTCGCTGCCGTCGGCACGCTCCTCGCGGGGTGCGCCGGCGGCGATGGCCCCGGCCCGGGTCCCGCGGCACCGGCGGCCGGCGCGGGCGCCGACGTCCGGCTCGCGGTGATCGGCGACTCCATCACCCAGGCGGACGGCGACGTCCCCCGCGGGAGGATCGGGCCGACGTCCTGGCTGGACACCGCCACCGGTCAGGGGGCGCGCTTCGCCGGCGGTTGGGCCCGCGCCGGCGCGACGACCGAGGACATGCTGGCCGCCGCCACCCCGGTCGACGCGGACGTCCTGGTGATCCTCGCCGGCACCAACGACCCCCGCGCCGGGATCTCCGGCGAGGGGACCGCCGACAACATCCGGGCCGTCGTGGACCGCGTGGGTGTCGAGCAGGTGGTGATCTCGGCGGTACCCCCGCGGGATCCCGCACCGGAGATCGCGGTGGCGACCAACGAGGTGCTGGCCGAGCTGGCCGACGACGAGGGGTGGGACTTCGTCGACGCGATGGAGGACGTCCGCGAGGACGACCGCTACGCCCCGGGCATGACCGACGACGGCATCCACCCGACCGCCCGCGCCGCTGCGCTCATCGGCGAGGCGCTGGGCGAGGCGGTCGTGGCGGCAGCGGCGGACTGACCGGCCGCCCCGGTCGTCAGTTGATGCAGGTGGTGTCGGCCGCGGTGCGGGCGTCCGCGCCCTCGGTCTCCGCGACCGGTGCGGCCGGGGTGACGGCCTGGCCGACCCCGTTGAAGTCGCTGCCGAGGATCACCTGCACGGTGCCGCTCGAGGGGTCCTGGCTCTCCTTGAGCACGGCGCCGGGGATGGCGGCGGCCACGGTGTTGGCCAGGTCCTCGTCGCCGGCGACGTAGCGGATCTCGGTCTGCTCGAAGTCCATCGAGGCGGCGTTGCCCGTGGAGCCGACCGGGAAGCCCGCGGCGGAGAGCGCGCTGGACGCCTTGGCGGCGAGGCCCGAGGTGCCCGAGCCGTTGAAGATGTCGACCGGGACCTGCGCGGGGGCGACGGTCGCCGGGGCCTCGGTGGTCACCGGCGCCGCGGGCTCGGGCGTCGCGGAGAGGTCGGCGAAGAAGTCGTGCAGGGTGTCCTCGTCCTCGAGCCGGATGATCGACCGGTTCTGCGAGTCCCGGTCGGTGCCGACGTAGGGGATCGTCTGGAACTCGATGCTGCCCGCGGTCACCGACTGCATCTGCTCGGCGAGCTGGAGCAGGTCGAGGTTCTTGTCCACGGTGAGCGACTCGGCGGCGGCCTGCACCAGCTCGCGCTGCTTGCCCAGGTCGAGCAGCACCTCGTCGGAGAGCATCTTGCGGAGCACGCCGGCGATGAACACCTGCTGGCGGATGATCCGGTCGAAGTCGCCGCGGGGGAGCTCGTGGCGCTGGCGGACGAACTTCAGCGCCTCGGCGCCGCTGATCGTCTGCGGCCCGGCGGCGAACACCGCGCCGGAGTAGAAGGAGTCGTCGACGGCCTGGCAGAGGTTGACCTCGACCCCGCCCACGACAGAGCTCAGGTTGAAGAAGCCGAGCAGGTCGACCTCGGCGTAGTGGTCGATCTTCAGCCCGGTGAGCTGGCTGATCGTGCGGACCAGCAGCTGGGCGCCGGAGGCCTGCTTGGCGTTCTCCGCGGCCTCGTCGTCGGCCTCGGCGTAGCCGTAGGCGTAGGCGGCGTTGAGCTTGTCCTTGCCGTAGCCGGGGATGTCGACGTAGGAGTCGCGCGGGAAGGAGACGAACGATGCCCGGGACCCGTCCGCGGGCACGTGCACCAGGATCATCGTGTCGGTGTTGACGCCCGAGTCGGTTCCGGCGTTGAGCTGCGCCAGCTGCTCCTCGGACAGCGAGCTGCGGCTGTCGTTGCCGACCAGCAGCAGGTTCATCGCCGCGCCGGCGTTCCCGGTGCCGTCGTTGCCGTCGGTCGGGATCGCATCGGTGCGGTTGACGGTCGCCGAGGCGACCTGCCCGAGGTACCAGCCCCACCCGGAACCTGCGAGCAGGGCCGCCGACAGGAGACCGGCCACCACCCGGACGGTGACCGCGGCGCGACCGCCACGACGGCCGGGGCTGCGCGGCTCGCCGGCGTCGCTGTCGGTGCGCGAGCGCGGCGGCAGGCCGGCTCGCGGGTCGAGGCGCGCGGGCAGCGAGCGGCCGGCGGGGCCGTCCTGCTGGTGGCGGTCTCGGCTCACGGGGGTTCCTCACTCACGGGATCGGCCCCGCGACGGGGGCGTCGGCGCGGCCTCGGTGGCCGATCGGCGCTGACCGGTTCGGCGCCGTCGATCGGCGCCCGGAACGGGCGGACGACGGGCTTCAGACGGGTTCGATCGTGTCAGGCCGGGCCGGGACGGACCGGTTCCGACACCCACCCCGGGAACCCGGCAGACCGTCTGGCCCCCGCGTCCGCACGCGCCTCACCCGTCACACCGGTCACTGTCCGGGGTGCGACCGTGGACCGAGAGAGCCTGCCCGGGACCGCATCGACTTCTCGGGGTGTCGACTCAAGTCGCCCCCGCGCCTGACGATGTTCCCAGGTGGACGACTGCGCCCCGATCGGGCGCGGACCACCGCACCACCGGAGGACAATTTTCGTGCGCCGACTGACCGCCGGACTCATCGCCTTCGTCGCCATAGCCGGCCTCCTGCTGGTCCTGCCCGTGTACTCGGCGCCGGCACCCGAGCCGGTGCCCGTGACCGTGGCCAGCTCCGAGATCGAGCTGGGGTCCCTGGAGGCGCCGGTCGGTTCCGCCGAGGTGCAGCGAGGGACGACCGCCCCGGTCGACGGCGTGAGCGACACCGCGCCGGTGCTCACCGTGGCCCGCACGGACGTGGAGGAGTTCTCCATGGTCGGCGTGACGTGGGCCTACGACCCGGCCGTCACCGACGTCCGCGCGCAGCTCCGGACGCAGGACGCCGCCGGCGCGTGGGGCGAGTGGACCGAGGTGGGCACGGACGACGCGGGCCCCGATCCGGAGCAGCGCCCCGGGGGCGAGGAGATCCGCGGTGGCACGGCGCCGTTGTGGACGGGGTCGAGCACGGGCGTCGAGGTGGAGCTGGTGACGCGGTCGGGAGCGGCGCCCACCGACGTGCAGCTCGACCTGATCGGCTCCCCGGTGAGCCCGGCGGACACCGCCCTGGGGTCCCCGGACATCCAGGACACCGCGGACGCCTCGATGGCGATGCCGAACGTGTACTCCCGCGCGCAGTGGGGCGCCGACGAGCGGATCCGCACCTGGGCCCCGGCCTACGCGCCCACGATCAAGGCCGCGACGCTGCACCACACCGCGGACTCGAACAACTACACGGCCGACCAGGTGCCGCAGATCATGCGCAACATCTACACGTACCACTCGCAGAAGCTGGGCTGGGGCGACATCGGCTACAACGTCATCGTCGACAAGTTCGGCCGGCTCTGGGAGGGGCGCGCCGGCGGCCTGGCGAGCACCGTCATCGGTGCGCACGCCGGCGGCTTCAACACCGGGACGTTCGGCGTCTCGATGCTGGGCAACTACGACGTCGTCGACACCACGCAGTCGATGATCGACTCGGTCGCGGCGATCATCGCCTGGAAGTTCTCGCTGTACGGGGTGGACCCGCGCGGCAGCACGACGCTGGTGTCCGGCGGCGGCGGCACCTCGAGGTACGCGAGCGGCGTCGCCGTCACCGTGCCCACGATCTTCGGGCACCGCGACGTCGGGAGCACCGCCTGCCCGGGCCGGTACGGCTACCCACGCCTCGACGAGATCCGGGGCAAGGCCAGCGGCATCCTCGGAGCGGTGGTCCCGCTGGTGCACCAGCGCTACGCCTCCGATGCCGAGGCCCGGCGGCTGCTCGGCACGGTGACCTCGACGCCCGCGCGCACGCCGGACGGCGGCGGTGCCTACGCGCACTACGCCAACGGCTCCATCTACGCCTCGTACGAGACCGCGGCGCACGTGATCCGCGGTCCGGTGCGCGACCGGTGGGCGGCGCAGGGCTGGGAGACCGGCGCCCTCGGTTATCCGGTGTCGGACACGGTGTGCGGTCTTCGCGACGGTGGGTGTTTCCAGCGTTTCCAGGGTGGCTCGGTGTACTGGTCGCAGGCGACCGGTGCGCGGGTGGTCTCCGGTGCGGTGCTGGACCGGTGGGCGGCGCAGCGCTGGGAGACCGGCTCGCTCGGCTATCCCACGACCGATGTGACGGCCATCCCCGGTGGGCAGTTCGCGCACTTCCAGGGCGGGTCGATCTACTCGTCGCAGGCCACGGGGGCGCGGGTGCTGTCCGGAGTGGTGCGGGACCGATGGGCGGCGCAGGGCTGGGAGACGGGGTCGTTGGGTTATCCGACGACCGACGTGACGGCGATCTCCGGTGGGGCGTTCGCCCATTTCCAGGGTGGGTCGGTGTATTGGTCGCAGGCCACGGGTGCGCGGATGCTGCCGGTTGCGGTGCGTGATCGGTGGGCGGCGTGGGGCTGGGAGGGTGGTCCGCTGGGCTATCCGGTGGCGGAGCTGGTGGCCACGCCGGGCGGCAAGGGGCAGATGGCGCAGTTCGAGCGGGGTTGGATCTACTGGTCGCAGGCGACCGGGGCGCGGCGGGTCGATGGGCCGGTGCGGGACGCGTGGCTGGCCGCCGGTGGTGACGGTGGTGCACTGGGCATGCCGGTGGCCGATGCCGGGACCACCGCCGACGGTGAGGCGCGGTTCGGGGACTTCCAGGGCGGCTCGGTCTACGGGCATCCGGAGTCGGGCACGCATGTGCTGCCCACCGCGGTGGTGGCGGCGTGGCGGGCGGCCGGCGGCGAGCGCGGGACGCTGGGGTACCCGACCAGTGGCGCGGTGCCCACGGCTGATGGCCGGTCGATGGTGACGACGTTCGAGGGTGGAGAGGTCCACGCCACTGCCGCGGCGGGTCAGGTGCTGTCCGGTGCGGTGCTGGACCGGTACCGGGCGGCCGGCGGGCTGGGCGGGGAGCTGGGCCGGCCGATGACGGGTGTGACGACCCTGCCCGGGGGTGGGCAGTTCGCCCACTTCCAGGGTGGGTCGATCTACTGGACGCAGGCCACCGGGGCGCGGGTGCTCTCCGGAGCGGTGCGTGACCGGTGGGCGGCGCAGGGCTGGGAGAACGGGCCGCTGGGCTATCCGACCTCGGATGTGACCGTGCTGGCCGACGGTGTGCAGTTCGCCCGCTTCCAGGGTGGGTCGGTCTACTGGACCCAGGCTGCCGGGGCGCGGATGCTCACCGGCGCGGTGCGTGACCGGTACGAGGCGGCCGGCGGGCCGGGCGGGAGCCTGGGGCTGCCGGTCACCGACGTGCAGGCCCTGGCCGCCGGTGGGCGGTACGCGCACTTCCAGGGCGGGTCGATCTACTGGACGCAGGCGACCGGGGCGCGGGTGCTGACCGGGGCGGTGCGTGACCGGTGGGCGGCGCAGGGCTGGGAGAACGGGCCGCTGGGCTATCCGACCTCGGATGTGAACACGCT
>NZ_JAAGWG010000026.1 GCF_010682065.1 Blastococcus saxobsidens | reverse complement strand
CTACGCTCAACAACCGACCCTGACAACGGCCGGGGTCACAGACAGCTGAGTCTCCGGACTTGCCGGGGCGGTTCAGACCCCCAACGAGGTCATTGATGGGTCCGGCGCCCAGGCCAAGGGTGCGGCGGACACTCGTCGCAATCTCTTCGGGGGTCACGTACTCGTCGGGAGTGGGTGCCTCGCGGGGCAGCGTTGAAGGCGCGGTCGCGACGAGGTCGAGCAGTGCTTCCGCGTGCACGCGGGCCAGGGTCAGCCGTGCACGGGCCTGCTTGGCTTGGCCGACGGTGGTGTTGGCGCGCTTGCGGTGGAACACGCACGCGGTTGGCGCCAGCGAGGAACCGGCGCGGTGAGCGAGCAGTTCAGGAGCGCACTCTAGGACCCGCGCCACCTGGAGCAGTCGCTCCCCGGTCAGCGGAACCTGATCGGCTTCGGCCTTGCTCAAGGCCGCCTGCGAGAGCCCTGCTTCCTTGGCGAGGGCGGCCTGCACAAGCCCACGGTCAAGGCGGACAGCCTCCAGCGCCGGCCCGGCGCTCGTAAGCTCGTCCACCACATCGTCAGGCTAACCCATCGCGCTGACGAATGCGCGGATTATTCGCGGGTAGATTCGCTGACGAGGCCGCGGCCTGTCAAAGTCCATCGGCAAGGCCGGCCTGCTCGGCATGGACACGGCCCGCCAGGGGACCTTTCACCGAGGACCCACTGGAGGCCACCGCACTGCTCCACGCGGCAATCGTCGACCGGGGCCTGGCGGCGCCTACCCATGCCTCAGCCTGCGTCAGAGGTGCCGGCGGCATACGGTGGGACACCGCCGCTGACCGCGGCGAGCGGCCTCACGCGGTGATGGCGAGGTGGCCGGGCGCGGTGACGTCGACTGTCAGCACGCTGGGCAGCCGGTCCAGCCGGAGGGTCACGAGCTCCAGCTGGTGCGACGAGGCAGCCAGGTCCACGGTGACCGTCCACCGGCCCTGGTGGGCCTCCTCGGCTTCCAGGCGCGTGAAGGCGTGGTTGCGCCCGGTCAACATGGTGATAACGCGCTGCAGTCCAAGGGCGTCGGTGACGACGACGCGCACCTTGGCCGCGGTGGTGACGAGATCGTGGTGGGTGGCCATGCGTGCCTCCGGGCCTGATGACCCTGGTCAGCGGGAGAAAGACCTCGACCAACGTGCTCCCGGACCCACCGGCGCGAGAGTCAGTCGCCGGCGAGCCCGCACAGAATCACGAGTCCAGCCACGCCAGGGAGGCTACCCGGCGCCTCCCGGCGGACGAGGGTGCCCCGCTTATCTGGCCAGACCCGCTCCGAACGCCCGGGGCCGGTCGCAGCCCGCCTCGCCGTCTCATCGACGGATGAGCCCGCTGGCGGTGGCGGTGGCCACGGCAGCGGTCCGTGAGTCGACGCCGAGCTTGGCGTAGATGTGCACGAGATGGGATTTCACGGTGGCCTGGCTGAGGAACAATCGCTCGCTGATCTGCTGATTCGACAACCCTTCGGCCACCAGTTGCAGAACCTCGATCTCACGGAGACTGAGCATCACGGCCGGCCTCCGCACACGGTCCATCAGCCGCTGCGCGATCTCCGGGGCAAGCGCGGACTTCCCTGCGGCCGCCGTTCTCACCGCGTCGGCGAGCTCGTCGGGCGGGGTGTCCTTCAGCAGGTAGCCCGTGGCGCCGGCCTCGATCGCGGCGAGGATGTCCACGTCGGTGTCGTAGGTGGTCAGGACCAGCACCCGGGGCGCGCCGGGGCGAGCGGTGATGACGGCGGTGGCCTGCGAGCCGCCCATGCCGCTGCCGAACTGCAGGTCCATGAGCACGACGTCGACGTCCAGCTCGGCTGCGAGCTCGACGGCCCGCTCAGCGGTGGGCGCCTCGGCCACCACCTCGAAGTCCGGCTCGCCCTCCAGGACCGCGCGCAGGCCGGCTCGGACGACGGGGTGGTCGTCGGCGAGCAGCAGCCGGACGGGGACGGAGGTCATGCCGACACTTCCGCCACGGTGTCCACAGGGACCGGGAGGGTGGCCGCGACCGCCGTGCCCTTGCCGGGCGCGGACTCCACGATGAGTGTGCCCTGGAGGGCGCGGGCGCGGGCGCGCATGGCAGCCAGGCCGAATCCGGTCCCGTCCGCCCCCTGGCCAGGCGGTGCGACGAGATCGGGCTCGAACCCGGTGCCGTCGTCGACGATGTCGAGGGCGACGTCGGTGCCCATGTAGCTCAGCGTCAGCTCGATGCGCGACGCGTGCCCGTGCTGGACGGCGTTGGCCAGCGCCGCCTGGGCGATGCGCAGCAGCGCGGTCTCCTGGGCCGCAGGCAGCTCGATCGGCGCACCGGAGATGGAGGCGTGCACGGCCAGTCCGGAGGTCTTGACGGTGGTGGCGCACAGCTGCTTGAGCGCGGTGGGCAGCGAGCCGGCCACCTCCAGTCCCGGCGGGGTCCAGTCCCGGACGAAGCGCCGCGCCTCGGCGAGGTTGTCGACGGCGGCCTGACAGGCCTGCCGGACGTGGTCGAGGGCGTTGTCCGGTCGGTCGGGGAGGGCACGTTCTGCGGCGCGGAGCAGTAGCTGGATGCTGGAGAGGCCCTGGGCGAGGGTGTCGTGGATCTCGCGGGCGAGCCGCTCGCGTTCTGCCAGGACCCCACCCGTGTGCTCGGCGGCGGCCAGGTCGGCGCGGGCGGCGGTGAGTTCGTCGATCAGCCGCCGGCGCGCCTCGCTCTCCCGGTACAGGGCCTGGTAGCCGAGCACGGTGGCCACCGCGACGGCCGCACCCAGGACCGGGCCGAGGACCATCGGCGCGGTGAGGCCGTCCCGGTGCCAGGCGAACCCGGCAATCGCCGCGGCGGTCGTGGTCGCGACGGCGGTCAGCCCCCAGCGCATGGGCAGAAGGTGGAGCTGGACGAAGAACAGCGGAAAGGCCAGCCAGATGCCGTCCGGCGTCCAATACAGAAGCACCAACCAGCTGACGCCCAACGCCGTCAGCCAGGCGGCCGCCGCCGTCGGTGAACGGCGCACCCGCGGCAGCACCGGCCCGATGGCGTAGATCAGGCCCACTGCGACCGCCGCGGCGAGCACCGCACCGGCATGCGGGGCGTCCTCGGCCACGGCCCGTGCGGCGGCCAGTGCCAGCAGCCCGACCACCAGCAGGTGAAGGCAGGCGCGCAGCACCGGCTGCACCGGCACGGCGGAAGGAGGAGACATGGCAGCTCCAGGCTAGGCGGCCACGCCGACGCCGCATCCATCGAAAGGTGGAGAAGGCCGTGCACCTCCTGGCCAGGCCGGAACAGTCTCCCGCGCGATGCCCAGGACCCGCTCCCGCCGCGAGGCTGGATCCAGTCGCCGGGCACGTCGTCCGGCACGTGCAGCGAGGAGAGCCGAACCCGTGTTCGTCGCCTGGAGAGACCTCCGGTTCGCCAAGGGACGCTTCGTCCTCATGGGCGCCGTGGTCGTGCTCATCACGGTGCTGGTCGGGCTGGTGTCCGGCTTGACCGCCGGCCTGGCCAGGGCCAACACCTCGGCCATCACCGACCTGCCCGCCGACCACCTCGCGTTCGCCGCGCCCGCTGACGGGGAGGGCATCTCGTTCACCGTCTCCAGCGTGGACGCCGGCACGTGGACCGCGTGGGAGCGGGTGCCGGGTGTCACGAGCGCCGAGCCGCTGGGCATTCTCACCACCCGCGCGCAGACCGACGGGCGGACGGCGAGCGTGTCCGCATTCGGGGTGGAGCCCGGCTCCGGCCTGGCCCCGTCCGGCGGGCAGGTCCGGGACGGCGCGGTCGTGCTGTCCACCGCCGCCGCGGACGAGCTCGAGGCCCGGATCGGGGGCACCGTCACGGTGGCTGGCCAGGAACTGCTGGTCGCCGACAACGCCGGGGACGCCTCCTACAGCCACACCCCGGTCATGTGGATGAGCCTGGACGACTTCCAGGCGCTGACCGGCAGCACCGGCGGCGCCGTCCGCGCCACCGTCGTCGCGCTGACCACCACCTCCGATGCCGACCTGGCCGCCGCCGACACCGAGCTGGGTACGACGACGGTCAGCCGCGACGACGCCCTGTCCGCGATCGGCTCGTTCACGTCGGAGAACGGCTCCCTGCAGCTGATGCGCGGATTCCTGTTCGCGATCTCCGCCCTGGTGATCGGGGCGTTCTTCACCGTCTGGACGATCCAGCGCAGCGGCGACATCGCCGTCCTCAAGGCACTGGGCGCGTCCACCGGCTACCTGCTGCGCGACGCGCTCGGCCAAGCCGTGGCGCTGCTCGCGCTCGGCACCGTCGCCGGCACCGCGATCGCGGTCGCCGCCGGTGCCGCCCTCGGCAACGCTGTGCCGTTCGCCCTCGACCTCGCCACGGTCGCGGTGCCGGCGCTGGTCATGATCGCGCTCGGCGTCGCCGGTGCGGCACTCTCCATCCGCCGGATCACCTCCGTCGACCCGCTGACCGCCCTGGGAAGTGCCCGATGAGCCTGCACCTGACCGATGTCACCCTGACCTACCCCGACGGCGGAACTCGCCTCACAGCCCTGGACGACGTCAGCCTGGACGTGCCGGCCGGCACCATAACCGCCCTCGTCGGCCCGTCCGGCTCCGGCAAGTCCAGCCTGCTGGCCGTCGCAGCCACGCTCATCAGCCCCGACACCGGGCAGGTGGTCATCGCCGGCACCGACACCACCGGGATGAGCCGCAACCGGCTGACCGAGTTGCGCCGCACGCGGATCGGCATGGTCTTCCAGCAGCCCAACCTGCTGCCGTCGCTCACCGCCGCCGAGCAGCTCCAGGTGATGGCCCACCTCGACGGCCGCTCCCCGCGGGCCGCACGGGGCCACGCGATGAAGCTCCTCGAGGCCGTCGGGCTCACCGGGCAGGCCGACCGCCGGCCGCACCAGCTCTCCGGCGGCCAGCGGCAGCGCATCAACATCGCCCGCGCGCTCATGAACGAGCCGGCCGTGCTGCTGGTCGACGAACCCACCAGCGCGCTGGACCACGAACGCGGCGCCGCAATCCTGGACCTCATCACCACCCTCACCCACCGGCAGGGGGCCGCCACCGTCCTGGTCACTCACGACCGCACCCACCTGACCGCTGTCGACCAGGTCGTCGAGATCCACGACGGACGCCTGCGCAGCCCCGTTACGGCCGGGCACCGCTGAGGGCCACTACCCCCTCCGCAGTGGCCAGCAGCGACGAGGCGATGCCCCGGGATCGCGAGGCAGTAGGGGTGTCCCAGGTGGGGGAAGACATCCGAGACTCCCTCCTCCTCGGCCGGCGTCATCGGAGTGGCGCAGACCGTGGTCCGGCGAAGATGTGGAGGAGCTCGTTCGTCGGATCGCGGGTAAGGCACGCGGAAGGCACGACGGCCACCTCATGAGGCGCTGACCAGCGGATTCACGGCTGGAGTCACCCAGCCTTCCAAGCTGGCCATGCCGGTTCGATCCCGGTCACCCGCTCCACACGTTGGGGCCCACGCCTTCCAGCTACCGGTGATCAGGCCAACTGCCTGTGCCGGACCTCCGCTGGTGCAGCGAAGTTGATCTGAGCGAAGAGTCGCTGCCGATATCGTCCGCCCATGGCTTCGTCGTTATCGGTCGGCCTCATCGAGCGGCGTTGGCCGCGGCTGTACCACCTGACCGAGGTCGGGTCCTGGCCGTCAATCGAGCGCCACGGGCTCTTGTCGACTGCATCCCTTCTCGAGCTGTACGGGATCGTCGGGCTGGAACGCGAGCGCCTCTTGTGCCAACGCCGGCCAGAGATGAAGCAACTTGAGCGCGCGGGCGTCGGAATCGCCTGGATACGCGACAACAAGCCCATGAACGAGACAGTGCTGCGCCGGACGCTGGTCGGCATGGAGGTGGCTGAGTACTACCGAGCACTGAACCAGCGTGTGTTCTTCTTCCTCGAGGAACCGCCACTGCTCAAACTCAGAAGCGCACCCCCCTACCGGGACCGGGCGCACGACATGCTCGTCCTGGACACCGCGGCGCTCCTGTCGCGGTATGGCCACACCGTCGAGCTGTCGCCCTACAACAGCGGCGCCGTCCATCCGGGCGCCAAGGTTCCGCGTGGACCGAGGCCATTTCTGCCAATCGGCGAGTACCCGTGGGAGGAGCGTCGAAATAGGCGACCTCCCATCGCCGAACTGACCGTTCCAGCAGGGGTTCAGGACGTGAGGAGTCTGCTGATCGAACGCATGACCTTGCAGCCACAGGCCGGCGTCGTCTAGAGCCGTGACGGTCGCGATGCAAGCAACGCTCGCGCGCCGAGCACACGATCCGCGGCGAGACGCAGCCGCGCTTGGATTCCGGCAGTACCACTCGGCCCCGTGATCATCCGGCCTGCGCGGCGGCGACGGCTTCGTCCGTCAGTGCGGCATGCGGATGATCGGCTTCACGACCGCACCGCTGTGCGAGGCCTCGACGGCGTCCGCGATGTCCTCCAGCGGGAAGTACTGCACCAGCCGGTCGAACGGGAACCGGCCCTGCACGTGCAGGTCCATCAGGGACGAGATCAAGGCCTGACCATGGCCGCTCCCACCCAGCGTGCCGCGGATGGTCTTGCCCCACAGCGTGCTCAGGTGGTCGGCGCTGAACTCCGCCCCCGCCGGTGCGCCGCCGATCAGCAGCGCGGTCCCGAGCATGCCGACCGAGTCGATCGCCTGCCGGAGCACGGCCGGAACGCCGGTGCAGTCCAGGGCGGCGTCGGCGGGGCCGCCGCAGATGTCGGTGACCGCCTCGACCGCGTCGGTGTCCGTGGCGTCGATCGTGTGGGTGGCGCCGAGGTCGGTGGCCAGCCGCAGCCGGGCCGCGTGCCGGTCCACGGCGATGATGGTCGTGGCCGGCGAGCACCGGGCGGCCATCACCGCGGCCAGCCCCACCGTCCCGGCGCCGTAGACGACGATCGAGGACCCCGGTTCGGGGCGCAGGGTGTTGAAGACGGCGCCCGCACCGGTGGCCAGCCCGCAGGCCAGCGGACCCATGAGCTCGACCGGCAGCCCCTCCGGGACGGGCACGAGCGACGACGCCGAGGTCATCGCGTACGTCGCGAAGGACGACTGGCCGAAGAAGTGGCTGGCCACGGTCCCGCCGTCCGGGGTCCGCAGCGCCGAGCCCCGACCGCCCGGGCGCTGGCCCCCGCCGACGAGCTCACCGAGCCTCAGGCAGTACCGCGGCTCGCCGGCCTGGCAGTTGCGGCACTCTCCGCAGTACGGCCAGCCCAGCACCACGTCCTGGCCCTCGCGGACGTCGGTGACGCCCTCACCGACGGCGACCACCGTGCCGGCGCCCTCGTGGCCGAGCACGCCCGGCAGCGGGAACGGCAGATCGCCGTCGCGGGCGATCCCGTCGGTGTGGCAGTAGCCGGTCGCGGCCACCTTGACCAGCACGTCCCCGGGACCCGGATCCTCCAGCTCGAGGGGCCGGACGACGAACGGCCCGTGCAGCTCTTCGACGACTGCGGCAGTGATCTCCACGAGTGACTCCCGGTCGAGTGGCGGGTCGACTCGTCCGCCGGCCCTCGCGACCCATCATGGGGCAGCGCCGACGACGACGCGCCCGATACCAGCGTCGGGTGGATCCGCAGCAGCCTGCGGATCCACCCGACGGACGTCAGCCGGCCGCGCGGTGGAGCACGGTGACGAGTGCGTCCCTGAGCCAGTCGGAGGCCTGCTGCGGCGAGGCCGGCGAGGACAGATGGCGGGCAGCCACGACCATGTCCGGGCGCACCAGCAGCGCACCGCCGTCCTCGATCTCGCGCAGCTCGGCCCAGGTGCCGTACGGGTCCTCGTAGTCCTGACCCGGGCCGATCGGGACCGGCGTGATGGCCACTCCGAGCTCGGCACCCAGCGCCTGCGCGGCCTCCAGCCACGCCTCCCCGCCGATGCCGGTGACGAGTGCGAACCGCCCCCGGCCCACCAGGTCGAGGGTGGACACCCGGTGCCCACCGCGGGTCACCCACGTGTGCGGGATCTTGGCTCCGGGCCAGGTCGTGGGCTGGGCGTACAACTCCGGATCGCGCCGGAAGCCGGGCATCGGCGTCCCGTCGGGCACGACCGCGGCCGACGCGTACCGGTGGTTGTGCTCGACGCCGTGGGCGTCGAACTCGTAGGCCTTGTAGGCGATCGCCTCGCGCAGCGCCGCCCGCACCTTCTCCCCCTCGGGCCCCGGCGCCTTGCGCAGCGCGAGCTGGGCCTCGAGCTTCGCGACGTCGGTGGTGTCGGTCAGGTCGAGCGCGGTGATGATCTTCCCGGTGTCCGCGATGCTCTGGTTGGCCCGTTCGACGATCTGGCGTGCGACGGGCGCCCGCTCGGCGTCGTAGGACTCCAGCAGCGCCGGCGACGCCGCGCCGGAGAGCACGTGGGCGAGCTTCCAGGCCAGGTTGTAGGAGTCCTGGATCGAGGTGTTGGAGCCCAGCCCGTTCGTCGGCGGGTGGCGGTGGATCGCGTCGCCGGCGCAGAAGACCCGCCCCCGGGCGATCGTCGTCGCGAAGTGGTGGTTGACCGTCCACGGCGAGCGGGACTTCACCCGCATCTCGAAGTCATCGGTCCCGACGAGCGCGACCGCCAGCTCCCGGACGACCTCGTCGGTGAGGTCGGGCGGCCCGGCGGCGACCTCGTAGCCCCACATGAGCATCCACTCGGTCCAGGGCTTGATCATGCGCAGCACGCCCAGCCCGACGCCCTCCTTCTCCGCACCCGGCTGCAGCATCCAGTAGAGGACCGCGGGCCGGTGGGCGACGAAGCGGGAGAGGTCGGCCTCGAAGACGATGCTCAGCGCTCCCGCGACGGCGCCAGGCCCCTCGAAGGGCAGGTCCAGGTCTGCGGCCACCCTGCTGCGCGCGCCGTCGGCACCGATCAGGTACTTCGACCGGACGACGTACTCGCCGCCGGTCAGCCGGTCGCGGACGGTGGTGCTGACCCCGTCGTCGTCCTGCACGTGGGTGACGTACTCGGCGTCGAACCGGACGCGGGCCCCGCGCTCCTGCGCGGCCTGGATCAGGACGGGCTCGGTGATCGTCTGCGGCGCGTCGAGCATCGTGCACGGGCTCTGCAGCTCGTAGTCGGCGTGCCGGACGGTGTCGGTGCCCCAGGAGGGGATCCGGCCCAGCTCCTCACCGGCCAGGCTCGTGCAGAAGGTCGTGTTCCCCATGTACTCCCAGGGGGTGGCCTCGCGCATGAGCCGGTCCTCCAGGCCCATGTCCCGCATCGTCTCCATGGTGCGCTGATTGGTGATGTGCGCCCGGGGGGTGTCGGACAACCGGGAGTACTTCGTGATCAGGAGCGCCGAGACCCCGTAGGTGGCCAGGAAGAGCACCGCAGAGGCGCCGGCCGGCCCGGACCCCACGACGAGGACGTCGGTGGTGACGGCGGGCGGGGCGGAGGCACTCGTCGGCGGGGGCGAAACGGTCATGGCGTCCTCTCGTGGGGCCAGCAGGCTTCCGCGCAGGTAGTTGAGGAATTGACTACCGATGCCGCGAATGTGTCAAGGGCCACACGGCGTGGCGCGACCGACTTCTGGTCCGTCGACGGGATGCCCGCCGGTCCGCGGCCTCCCGCTTCGGCCCTCGGCAGCCACCTCTACGGTCAGCCGAATGAGCGCGCCCGATCCCCTCGCCGGCTACGGGGATGCGTCCCAGCCCGCCTGGGACAAGGAGATCGACCACCTGGACCGGCACTGCCGGGCGTTCATCGCGATCTCCCCCTGGCTGACCCTGGGAACCGCCGACGCCGACGGCTTTCCCGACGTCTCCCCCCGTGGCGGCGAGCCGGGCTTCGTGAAGGTCCTCGACGACTCCCGGCTGGTCCTCCCCGACCGCCCCGGCAACAACCGCGTCGACAGCCTGCGCAACGTCGCGGCCAACCCGCGGGTGGCGCTGATGTTCGTGGTGCCCGGGATCAACGAGACGCTGCGCGTGTTCGGCACGGCCTCGCTCGTCCCCGCCGCCGCCGTCGACGTCGACCTGACCGAGTTCGGCCGGCCACCCCGCTCGGCGCTCGTCGTGCAGGTCCAGAGGGCTTACTTCCAGTGCGCCCGCTCGCTGATGCGCTCGGGCCTGTGGCAGCCGGAGCAGTGGCCGGGCCGCGGCGACGTCGCGCCGATGGGCGTGGTGTTCCGCGACCACTGCAAGCTGCCGGCCCCGCTGCCGCCGGACGACGTCCTGCACGCCGATCTGGCGCAGAACCTCTGACCGCGGCGCCGCCGGTCAGCCGGCGGCGGCCGCTGTCGCCGGCGCCATGTGGTGGCGCCCGATCGGCAGCATGAGCGGCCGGCCCGACGTCGGGTCGACGATGACCCGACTGTCCAGGCCGAACACCGCGCGGATGCACTCCTCGGTGAGCACGTCGGCCGGCTCGCCCGCGGCGTGCACGCGTCCGGCGGCCAGCGCAACGAGGTGGTCGGCGTAGCGCGCGGCCATGTTGAGGTCGTGCAGGACCATGACGACGGTCGTGCCGCGGGCCCGGTTGAGGTCGGTGAGCAGGTCCAGCACCTCGATCTGGTGGCTGACGTCGAGGAAGGTCGTCGGCTCGTCGAGCAGCAGCAGGTCGGTCTGCTGGGCCAGCGCCATGGCGATCCAGACCCGCTGGCGCTGCCCCCCGGAGAGCTCGTCCACCGAGCGGTCGACCAGCTCGGTGGTCTGCGTCGCCTCCAGGGCCGCCGCGACGGCGACGTCGTCCTCCGTCCGCCACCGCGTGAAGACTCCCTGGTGCGGGTGCCGGCCACGGCCGACGAGGTCGGCGACGGTGATGCCCTCCGGCGCGATCGGCGACTGCGGGAGCAGGCCGAGGGTCCGGGCCAGCTCCTTGGCCGGGAAGCGGTGCACCGCCTTGCCGTCGAGCAGGACATGGCCGTCGCGCGGCGACAGCAGCCGCGACATCGAGCGCAGCAGGGTGGACTTGCCGCAGGCGTTGGCGCCGACGATCGCGGTGATCCGCCCCGGCGGGACGACGAGGTCGAGGTCCTCGATCACGGTGCGCTCGCCGTACCCGAGGCTCAGCCCCTCGGCGACGAGGGAGTGGGTGGCGCTCACAGTGTTCTCCGTTCGCTCCCGCGAGGCGCTCCGCTCCTCGCTCGCTGGCGCTCGCTGCGATGCTCACGCCTCTGTCCGCTCACAACGAACCTCCGACGCGGTTGGTCCGGACGATCAGGTAGATCAGGTACGGCGCGCCCAGCACCCCGGTGACGACGCCGACCGGGAAGCGGGTCTCCAGCGCGAACTGGCCGACGAGGTCGGCCAGCAGCACCAGCAGCGATCCCACCAGCGCGGCCGGAACCAGGAGCGAGCCGTTCGGGCCGACGACGCGCGCCGCGATCGGACCGGCGAGGAACGACACGAAGGCGATCGGGCCGCACGCGGCGGTGGCGAAGGCGATGAGGCCGACCGCCGCCACGATGGCGACGATGCGGGTCCGCTCGACGCGAACGCCGAGCGCCGACGCGGCGTCGTCCCCCAGCTGCAGCGCCGACAGCTCCCGCGTCCGGCTCAGCAGGACCGGCCCCAGCACGACCAGCGCGACCAGCGCCGGGACCGTGACTCCCCAGGTGGTGCCGTTGAGGCTGCCGGTCAGCCAGCGCAGTGCCTCGGCGTAGTCCCAGGCGCCGGCCTTCGACAGCACGTAGTTCGTGGCGCTGGTGGACATGGCGGCGACGCCGATGCCGATGAGGATCAGCCGGGTGCCCGCGACCCCGTTCTTGAACGCCAGCCCGTAGATCAGCAGCGCCACGCCCAGCGCGGCCACGATCGCGGTCATGGACACCGCGGTGCCCGACCACCCCAGGACGACGATCGCGAACGCCGCGGCGGCGCTGGCGCCGGTGCTGATGCCGATGACGTCCGGACTGGCCAGCGGGTTGCGCAGCATGGTCTGGAAGGTGACGCCGGCCAGGCCGAAGCTCAGGCCGGCCACCACGGCGAGCACCGCCCGGGGCAGCCGCAGCCGGCCGACCGTGAAGGAGGCGCCGGGCACGTCCTGGCCGGCCACGACCCGCAGCACGTCGCCGGGCGGGTAGAAGGTCCGCCCGACCATCAGCGACGCCGCGAACGCGGCGAGGACGAGGACGGCGAGCACCACGACGACGACCCGCCGGCGGGAGGCGCGGCGGGTCCGCCCGCGGGCGACGGCGTCGACGGTCGACGGGGCCGGAGCGAGGGTGGTGCTCACAGCTCCCGCACCTTCTGCCGGCGGACGATGGCGATGAAGAACGGGGCGCCGATGAGCGCGGTGAGGATGCCGACGTCGAGCTCGGCCGGGCGGGCGATGATGCGGCCGACGACGTCGGAGGCGGTCAGCAGGCAGGCCCCGGTGAGCGCCGAGAACGGCAGCAGCCAACGGTGGTCCACGCCGACCAGCAGCCGGCACAGGTGCGGGACGACGAGCCCCACGAACCAGATCGGCCCGGCGACGGCGGTGGCCGCGCCGCAGAGCAGCACCGAGCCGAAGGCGGCCACGCCGCGCACCAGCGCCACGCGCTCCCCCAGACCGGCCGCGAGCTCGTCGCCCAGCGCCAGGGAGTTCAGGCTTCGCGCGGACAGCAGGCTGAGCGCCAGGCCGGCGGCCAGGAAGGGCAGCACCGGGGTGATGGTGGCGAACGTCGCGCCGCCCACCCCGCCGACCTGCCACGACTGGACGCTCTCGGTGATGTCGCCCCGGGGCAGGGCGATGGCGGTGATGAACGACGTGAGGGCCGCCGACGTCGCCGCGCCGGCCAGCGCCAGCTTCAGCGGCGTCGCCCCGCCGCGACCCAGCGAGCCGACGGCGTAGACGAAGACCGCCGCCACCGCGGCGCCCGCGACCGCCGTCCAGATCCGGCTGGTCGCGGTGAACAGCCCGAACCAGGCGAAGCCGGCGACGACGAAGAGCGACGCACCCATGTTGATGCCCAGGACGCCGGGGTCGGCCAGCGGATTGCGGGTCACCCCCTGCATCACCGCGCCGGCGAGCCCGAGCGCCGCCCCGACGAGGACGGCGAGCACCGTCCGCGGGATCCGCTTGGTCACCGCCGCCTCGGCGATGGAGTCCGAGGACCCACCGAGGGCGGCGACGATGTCGGACCAGCCGACGTCCCGCGAGCCCACTGCCACCGAGGCCGCCGCGATCAGGACGAGGACGGCGACGACGACCAGCAGCCAGAGGACGCGCGCCGACCCCGGGCGCCGCACGACGGCGGCACCCGGGGTCGGCGCCGGGGAGAGTGCGGTCACTGCCCCTTGTCAGCTGCCTCGGCGAGCATCGCGACGTAGTCCTCGAGCACCCACGAGATCGCCAGCGGCGTCGGGTTCGCCGCCGTGCCCAGCGGGGTGGAGGGCAGCAGGACCAGCGCGCCGTTGCGGACGGCGGGGATCTGGGAGAGCAGCGGGTCGGCGTTCAGCGCGTCGACCAGCTCCTGGTCGCCGTAGGTCACGATGACGTCGACGTCATTGAATGCGTCGACCTGCTCGGCGCTGACCGTGCCGGAGAACTGCTCGGGGTCGCTGGAGGCCTTCTCGACGCTGGCCGGCGTGGTCAGCCCGAGGTCGGTGAAGAAGGCGCTGCGGGTGTCGAACGGCGTGTAGAAGCTGACCTCGCTGAGGTCGGTCGTGTCCACGTGCGTCATGAACATGGCCGACGTGCCCTCGAGCTGCGGGTGCTCGGCGACGGCGTCGGCGATGTCCTGCTCGATGGTCGCGACGAGCTCCTCGCCCTCGGCCGCCATGCCCATGCCCGCGGCGTTGACCTCGATGACCTCGCGCCACGGCGTCGCCCACGGCGCCTGCGGGTAGGCCACGACCGGCGCGATCTCGCTGAGCGTGTCGTAGTCCTCCTGGGTCAGGCCCGAGTACCCGGCGAGGATCACGTCGGGGTCGGTGTCGGCGACCGCCTCGAAGTCGATGCCGTCGGTCTCGTCGAACAGCACGGGGGTCTCGGCGTCGAGCTCCTCGAGCCGCTCCTTCACCCAGGGCAGCAGGCCGTCGCCGTCGTCGTCACCGAAGTTGGCCGCGGCCATGCCCACCGGCACGACGCCGAGCGCCAGCGGCACCTCGTGGTTGGCCCACGCCACCGTCGCGACCCGCTCGGGCTTCTCCGGGATGACGGTCTCGCCGAGGGCGTGCTCGATCGTGATCGGGGCGAACTCCCCCGAGCCGTCGGCCTGGGCCTCGGCGTCGGAGGAGGAGCAGGCGGCGAGTCCACCCGTCAGCAGAACCGCTGCGGAGAGGGCGGCCAGCGTCGATGCGCGGGACATGGGGTCCTTCCAGTCGTCGGAGCTGCGCCGACGGACCGAACCCCGGAGGATGCCCGCCGTCGCCGGAGCGAAGCGAGGGAAGGCTAGCCTAACCAAACCGGAGGGCTCAATGGGGTCCTCCGCGGCGGCCACGTGACGGCCGCCCGGCGGTCACCGCGGGCGGGACGGCGTGGCCGAGGACTCGGCCTCCGGGGCCGCACCGGCCGGGGCCGGCACCGTCACGTCGTCGAGGAAGCAGTAGGCCCAGCTCTCCCCCGGCTCGGCCGACGCGACCAGCGGGTGGTCGTCGGCGGCGGCGTGCGCGCGGGCGTGCCGGCGCTCGGAGGAGTCGCAGCAGCCGACGTAGCCGCAGCTCAGGCAGGTGCGCAGGTGCACCCACTCGGTGCCCTCCTGGAGGCAGCCGACGCAGCCGGACGCCAGGGGCAGCACCGGCACCGACGCCGCCCCGTGCCCGCACCCGCTCTCCTCCGGCCAGACGTAGCGGACGACCCGGGCGGTGTCGACGACCGCCCGGCCCCGGCTCGGAGAAGCCACCGGATGACCCAGCTCGCCGAGCACCGAGCGCAGCAGCGCCTGCCCGGAGAGCCGGTCCCGGTCGAGGATGTGGTCGGCGCCGGCGTCCGCCAGCTCGGCGACGTCGACGGTGCCCAGCGGGCGGGCCAGGATCGGGGCGTCGGTGACCGCCCGGACCGCCGCGACGACCCGCACCGCCTGCTCGGGGTCGTCCTCGGCGACCACGACGAGGCGGACGTCGGGGACTCCCGCCGTCCGCAGGATCTCCCCCTTCGTCGGGTCGCCGCGCACCACCCGGTGCCCGGCGGACTCCGCCTGCGCCGCCCCGTCGGGATTGAGCATGGTCATCACGACGTCGACCCCGCGACCGCGCAGGGCCGCGGCGACCTCCAGCGCCGTCGGTCCCCAGCCGATGATCGCGACGTGCCCGCTCGGCGTGCTCGCGCCGTGCCCGGTGCCGGCACCGGCCGGGCCGGAGGCGGTGCGCGACCGGTCGAGGCGCGCCCCGGCGGCGGCCAGCTGCGGGGTGAGCAGCATGAGCAGGACCGTCGTGGCGACGACCACCTGCTGGCCGTCACCGAGGCCCAGCGGGGCCAGCCCGGCGGCGGTGCCCACGGTGAGCAGCACGAAGGAGAACTCCCCCACCTGCGCGAGCAGCAGCCCGGTGGCGACCGCCGTGCGGACCGGGATGCGGACGGCGGTGGCGGCGAGCGCGGTGGTCAGGGTCTTGACCAGCAGCACCACCGCCGCGGTGCCCAGCACCAGCGGCAGGTTCGCGAGCGTGAAGCCAAGGTCCAGCAGCATGCCGACGGAGACGAAGAAGACCGCGCTGAACACGATCTGCAGCGGCAGCACCTCGGCGAACGCCTGGCTGCTGGCCCGGCTCTCGCTGACCACCAGCCCGGCCAGGAACGCGCCGAGGGACACGCTCACCCCGGCGAGCGCGGTCAGGTAGGCGGTGCCGAAGCAGACGGCGACGATCGCGAGGAGAAAGACCTCCGGGGAGCACGTCCGCGCCACGACGTCCAGCACCGTGGGCATCACCCGCCGGGCGAACACCAGGACGACGGCGATCACGGCCACCGCGGTGAGCAGTGCCCAGAGCAGCGAGCCGCCGCCGGAGCCCTCACCGTCGCCACCGGCGCCGAGCAGCGGGACGACCAGCACCATGGCGACCACGCCCAGGTCCTGGGCGATCAGCACGGCCAGCGCCAGGCGGCCCCGCACGGCGGAGGTCTCCCGCCGCTCGCCCAACAGTTTCAGCACGATGGCCGTGGACGACAGCGCGAGCAGGAACCCGGTGAACAGGCCGTCGCGCCAGCCGCCGCCCAGCGCCAGGGTGAGCCCCAGCCCGGCACCGGTCGCGAGCGCCAGTTGCAGGCCACCGGCGACGGCGATCCAGGTCCAGACCCGGGCCAGCCGCTCCAGGGAGAACTCGATCCCGATGGTGAACAGCAGCAGGATGACGCCGATGTCCGCGGCCGCCTCGACCGCCTCGCCGTTCTCGACGATGCCCAGCTGCGCCGGGCCGATCAGGACGCCGGCCACCAGGAAGCCCACGATCGGGACCACCCGGGCCCGTGCGGACAGGTAACCGATGACCGCGGCGGCCACGACCAGGGCCGCCGTCGGAGCCAGGTAGCCCGGCACCTCGCCGGCTGCGATCACGAGCTCTGCCTCGGGCGCCATGCCGACATTCTGCGCGACGCGGCGAGCGGGAATCCCGCATCGCTCCCGACGTTGGACAGCGGGGAGCAGCCGGAACGCCGTCTGCAGGTGGCGAGGAGGAACGTGCATGGCCGCGCCGCCGACCACCGGCACCGGGCTGCGCATGGGCACGCCGCAGGCGCGCTGGGTGCTGCTCGCGACGGTGCTCGGCTCCGGTGTGGCCATGCTGGACGCGACTGTCGTCAACGTCGCCCTCGAGCGGATCGGCGCCGACCTCGGCGCGGACTTCGCCGGGCTGCAGTGGACGGTCAACGCCTACACGCTCACGCTCGCCGCGCTGATCCTGCTCGGTGGATCGCTCAGCGACCGCTACGGGCGCCGCCGGATCTTCGTCGTCGGGGTCGTCTGGTTCGCCCTCGCCTCGCTGCTGTGCGGTCTGGCTCCCGACATCGGCACCCTCGTCGCCGCCCGCGCCCTCCAGGGGGTCGGCGGGGCACTGCTGACGCCGGGCAGCCTGGCCATCATCTCGGCGTCCTTCTCCGGGCCGGACCGCGCCGCTGCGGTCGGCGCCTGGTCGGGGTTGTCCGGCGTGGCCGGTGCGATCGGGCCGTTCGTCGGCGGCTGGCTGGTCGAGTGGAGCTGGCGGGCTGTCTTCCTGATCAACGTGCCGCTGGCCGTGCTGGTCGTCGCCGTCGCGGCCCGGCACGTCCCGGAGTCGCGCGACCCGGAGGCCGCTCCCCGGCTGGACTGGATCGGCACCGCGTTGGTCGCCGCCGGTCTGGGCGCGCTCACCTACGCGCTGACCGCGGCCGGGGACCAGGGCGCCGGGCCGGCGGTGTGGCTGGGTGCCGGGGCGGGTGCGCTCGCCCTCGTGGCGTTCGTCGTCGTCGAGCGCCGGTCGCGGCACCCGCTGGTGCCGCCGGCGCTGTTCGCCGACCGGCAGTTCAACGCCGCCAACGCCACCACCCTGTTCGTCTACGCCGCTCTCGGCGCGCTCTTCGTGCTGCTGGTGCTGCACCTGCAGGTGGTCTCGGGGTTCAGCCCGCTGCTGGCCGGCACCGCGCTGCTGCCGGTGACGGTGCTGATGCTGCTGTTCTCGGCGCGGGTCGGGGCACTGGCCCAGCGGATCGGACCGCGGGCCCTGCTCACCGCGGGACCCCTGGTGTCTGCCGGCGGCGTGCTGCTGATGCTCCAGATCGGCCCGGACGCCTCCTACCTGGGCGACGTGCTGCCCGCGGTCGCTCTCTTCGGCGCCGGCCTCACGCTGCTGGTCGCGCCGCTGACCGCCACCGTGCTCGACTCCGCCGCGGACCGCTTCGCCGGCGTCGCCTCCGGGGTGAACAACGCCGTGGCCCGGGCGGCCGGTCTGCTGGCGGTCGCCGTCGTGCCCGTCGCTGCCGGGCTGGGTGGGGCCGACTACACCGACCCGACGGCGTTCGCCGCCGGCTTCCGCACCGCGACGCTGATCATGGCCGGCCTGCTGGTCGCGGGGGCGCTGGTCTCGGTGGCCTTCGTCCGGCGTCCGCTGGGCGACGCGCCGCCGGAGCCGCCGATGCCGAGGCCGGACCCGGTCGAGGCCTCCCCAGCGGCCGACCACTGATCTCGTGCTCGCCGGCCGGTCCCGCCACCGGTGGGGAACCGCCGCTGCCGACGCTCAGGCTCTGCTCCCCCGGGGGAGCAGAGCCTGAGCGTCGTGGGTGGTCCACGCCGAGCGGCTCCGTCCCGGGGCGCTCCCGGAGGACGGCGGAGTGGTCAGCGCCTCGGGCTGACGGCGGAGCGGACCGCCGCGCGGACACCCCAGCCGGTGACGGCGTCGGCCGCCCGGCGCCACAGCGGTTGCCCCTGGTGCTCCAGGCGGGCCAGACGGGCCTCGAGGTCGGCCACGCGCGCGGCCTCCGGGCTCACGATCCGCGGGCGGACGGCCATCGCGGCGAGGCCGTCGGACAGTCCCGCGACCACCCCGGCGGCGTCCTCGGGCGACAGCCGAGCCGTGCCCACGCAGGTCTCCCCGCGCCACAGGCTGAGGTTGACCAGCCCCTTCTCGACGTGGGTCGAGACCCGGATCGACCGTCCCTCACCGCGGGCGTCCTCCGCCCAGTGCCCGTGCGCGGGCAGCGCCATGACCGTCATCGACCAAGGTTGGCCGCGCTACGGCCCGGGGTCAAGCGGAACCGGAACGCGTCGTACTCGCCGACGCCCCGGCGCCTACAGCGACGCCGGCGGCCCAGGCCGCCGGGTCCGCTCGCACGCCGCCGTTCCTCGGGCGGCCCCCTGCCGTGTGCCTGCTCGGAGGCCCGCGAGACGTCAGGCGCCGGTCCGGTGCCGCAGTTAGCCTGCGACGGTGGACGGGGCGAGGGGTCTGGCCGGGGACGAGTCGAACATCAGACAGCTCGTGCAGGAGATCCGCGACCACCCAGAGCTGAAGCGCATCGTCGTCGCCGACCTGCAGTCTCTGACCGCCCCGTCGGACGACGACCTCTTCCTCGCCGACTGGGTCCTGTTGGTCCTGCAGGTCCCCGTCGGTGTCCTCACCGTGACCCTCGCGCGGGAGCTGGAACAGCTCATCGAGAAGGCGCGTGATCGCGGCCCCATCGAGGAGCGACCCGCTACGCCGCCCCTTCGTCCGGAGCACCCGGACGAAGGGGAGCCATGAGCGGAGGGCATACCCGGACCCGGCTCGACCTGAGGAGCTTCATGCTCTTCATGGACACGATGCGGGAGGACTACGCCGACGCCCTCACCGCGGTGGGCAGCCAGCACACCGGCCTGGTTCACGAGAACGGCCACTGGATCCGATGGCACGGATCCACCATCGGCGTCCTCCTCACCCTGCTCCGGCGGCAGCGGGACGAGGTCGCCCAACGTTTCCTCGATGGACTGGACGGCCGGCAACGGCGCTATGCCGCGCAGTCGAGAGCTGACGGCCGGCCGCTGCTCGAGCAGGGCGTCCCGCTGGCACCGTGGTTGGACGACGACGTGGCAGAACTGGCCTTGCAGTGGCTGGACCTGCTGGCGACCCACCGGTTCCTGTTCGATGCGCGAGGCCTCGACGGGACGACGCTCGACCTGCCAGCCGCCGTCATCGACTGCCTCACCGAACTCCGCCTCTCCGGAGCCATCGGCGTGGAGCCGTTGCGGAGCGGAGAACCGTGGTTCCCGCCCGTCGCCCATCGCCGCGAGAAGGTCCTCCGGGTGGACCGGTCGGCGCTCTCGACACGACTGCTGCTCGAGTGCGCCAGCCTGCTCGACGAAGCCGGGCTGCGACCCGGACCGTTCCACCAGATCCTGCCCGATGGTGTCCATGGTCAGCTGGACCACAAGCTGACGGGCGGCTACGCCGAACCGATACGGCAGGCCGCCGAGCTGGCTGGGCGCGAACTGTCGTTCGAGACCATCCACCTCCTCATCGACCTGGCGCTCAATCCGAGCATCCCGGGTCTCGACCGCAACGCACGGATGTCACAGCTGGCTGACCTCTATCCACCGGCTCGCTTCCGCCGTGCGGCGACGGCGATGCGAGACCTGCCCGATCTCCGTGCCGGCCGACCACCGGACCGCTCGTCCGTCCTCCGGCTGCAGCAGGAGATCACCGCGGCCACCGGCCTGGAGGTGGGGCAGGTGAGCCATCCCCTGTCATCGGCCGGCACGGTCGAGGAAGCGGTCCGGCGGGCGAGTGACGACGTGAGCGCGTTCTTCGACGCCGCCGTCCAGGCCGCGAACGACGTCCAGGCGGTCCGCCGGCAGGCCCCCGAGTGGGTGTCGCACTACTACTGCACCACGCTCGGTCGCCCGGCAGCTCTGCACGTCCTCACCGGGGGGACCCCGCTGCCCTCGTGGCCGTACCTGCGGGTCATCCGCGGGCGGTTCCATTGGTCCGCGGAGCGGCTGACCCAGGACCAGGCGGAGAGGCTCCTCGTCGGCGCCGTGGTCGCCGGCGCATACGACGACGTCCTGAGCGGCACGGGTCCGCTCAGGCGTCGGCACCTACCGGACGACCAGTTCGAGGACTCTCGCACCGTCGCCGCGATGGAGAGCTTCATCCGGGCGCATACGGGCTTCCATCTGTCGTTCGGCCCTGGGCGCTGACCGCGGCCGCACCGCCGGGCTGGCGACGGACACGGAGGTCAGCCGCTACAGCGACGTCGGCAGGCCCAGCGCGGCGAACAGCTCGCAGTCGAGGTTCAGGAAGCTGGAGATGTGGGCGATCCGGCCGTCCTCGATCTCCAGCACGTGCAGACCCCAGGGCAGGTGACCACCACCCTCCGCGGGGCGGTACTGGGCGAAGGCCGGCGTCCCGTTCGCCGACGTCTGGATCAGCTTCGAGCCGCGGCAGCTGCTCGCCGGAGGCGTCACCATCCAGGCGCCGATGTCCTCCCGGCCCTGGAGCCACATCTCGAACGGCGGCATGTGCTGGGTGGCGTCCTCGTGCAGCAGCTGCACGAACGCGTCGATGTCGTAGCGCTCGAAGGCGTCGAGGTAACGCGCCAGCAAGGCCTTGTCCTCGGAGTCCAGCGACCGCGGCGCCGGACGCCCCTCGAGGTCGGCCAGCGTCGCGCGTGCCCGCTGCAACGCGCTGTTCACCGACGCCACCGTGGTGTCCAGCAGCTGGGCGACCTCCTCGGCCTTCCAGCGCAGCACCTCCCGGAGGATCAGCACCGCCCGCTGGCGCGGGGGCAGGTGCTGCAGCGCCGCGACGAAGGCCAGCCGGATCGACTCGCGTGCCACCGCCTGCTCGGCGGGGTCGCCGTCCTCCGGGATCACCTGGCGGTCGAGCACCGGCTCGACCCAGGCCGAGGCCGGGAGCCGGCCGGCCAGCGACGCCTCCACCGGCGGGTACGGCGAGCCCGACAGGTCCATCGGCAGCGCCCGCCGCTGCCGACCGGAGAGCTGGTCGAGGCAGACGTTGGTGGCGATCCGGTAGAGCCAGGAGCGCACCGCCGACCGGCCCTCGAAGTCGGCGATCCCCCGCCACGCGCGGACCATCGTCTCCTGCACCGCGTCCTCGGCGTCGAAGATCGAGCCGAGCATCCGGTAGCAGTAACCGGTGAGCTCGCGCCGGTGCTCCAGCAGCCGTGGGTCGAGCTGATCGGTCGGGCCGAGCGCGACGCTGGTCACCTGCACCACCTCCGGGATCGATGTGGAAGCCAGCACACCACAGCCCGCCGACAGAACGGGAGGGGTCGGGCCCTACTGGTAGCTGATCAGCTGAGGATCGGGCTCCACACCGCTGATCGTCTGCTCCGGCGTGAGCATCGGCAGGTCCTCGTCGATGAAGTTCTTCCAGCCCCACCACAGCCCTTCGGGGGCCTCCCGGCGCAGCGCCGCCCAGGTGGCCTGCTTGTCGGGCTGACCGCCCTGGCCGTCGGCGTGCACCATCACGGCCAGTTCGTCGCGGCTCAGGTCCACCCGCTCCCGCCCCGGCAGCATGTCCAGCCGGAACTGGTGCAGGACCAGCAGCTTCTGCGGCAGCTCGTTCTCCCGGGTCAGGTCGGCCAGCCAGGTCACGACCCGGTTGACCTCCTCGACCTCGACCGAGCCGATCTGCTCCAGGTGCACCTCGCCGGGACCGAGCCGCCACTCCGGGTCCAGGGCCAGGCCGACGTGCGGCAGCTCCAGCAGGGAGCGGTACAGCTCGGCCTGGGTGACGAAGTCGGTGCGCCCCGGCTGCAGGTCCAGCACCACGTACATCCCGGCCTCGCCGGCCGCCTCGACCCAGGGCCGCAGGAACTCCACGTCGGCCTCGGCCGAGTAGTCGCCGTCGTCCCCGGCCGACGACGACGCGACCGTCGCGATGATCTCGAAGGTCGGCACCACCGTCTCCTCCACCAGCGGCTCGTACTCAGCGGCGTACGCACGGGCCCGCTCGATCGCCGCGTCCAGCGGCTGCTCGCCCATCAGGCCGAGCGCCCCGGTGCCGGGGTGCCCGTAGAGCGCGATGAGCAGCCGCCCGGGGAACACCAGCTGCCCGCCGCCCGGCAGCTGCTCGCCGGTGGCCGCCGTCGCCGTCTTCCACTCCAGCCCGTCCTCGTCGGCGAAGCCGCCTCCGAGCGCGACCACCGAGGCCTCCGGCTGCTCGGCCAGGGCATCGACCAGGTCGGCCGACGCCCGCGGGTCGGTCGCCCCGCCGGTGAGCACCACCCGGGCCCCGGCCGCACGGGCGGTGGCGATCCCGGCCGGCGAGTCGCCGGTGGCCAGCACGACGACGTCCTCCAGCGGCTCGGCCGGCTCCACCGCGGGCAGCGAGCCGTCGACGGGTTCCCCGGACGGCTCCGCACCCTCCGGCAGCAGGGCGACCGGATCGTCGCGGTCCAGCGCGGCCACCGCGGCGGCGGCGTTGTCGCCGTCGGCCGGCACGGGATCGGCGTCGCCCAGGTCCAGGCCGGTCGCCTCGCCGACGGCGGCGACCGTGGCCGGCACCGCCAGGACCTCGGGCCCGCCGTCGCCGGCCGGCAGCTCCGCGTCGCCCACGACGAGGACGTCGGTGGCACCCAGCCGGTCCAGCTCTTCGGTCACGGCGCCGTCGTCCGCCCCGTCGACCACCAGCAGCGGCACCCCGAGGCCCACGGCGGCCGACGAGCCCAGCAGCACTCCCGCGCTGTCGACCGCACGGGCGACCACCACGACGTCGGACCGCTCGAAGAGCGCGCGGCTGGTGCCGACGGCGGCGGCCACCGGATCCGGATCGGCGACCACGGTCAGCCGCTCCTCCGGTGCGGACGCGCCGACGACGGCGGACTCCTCGCCGCCGGGTTCGTCGTCACCGTCGCCGGTGCAGCCGGAGACCAGGACGGCACACAGGACCAGGGGCAGCGTGCGGGAGCGCACGAGGGCGTCCTCCGTTCCCCGCGCGGCGCTGGTGCAGGGAGCACGGCGACGACGGCGCGGTCAGCGTTCGACCCTAGCGAGAGGGACACCCGGCGCGCGCTGCTGGACACCGCCCGCGCCCGGCCAGGAGCATCTACGTCGAGATGACGGTGCACCAGGAGTCGGGCCGGCCCGACCACGAGGAGGCCAGTCAGCGGGATGGGATCCCGGCGGCCCGGCCAGCAGGCTCGACGTCATGACCACGGACACGCTCGTCCAGCCCGCTCTGCCGGCCACCGCACCCGCCCCGACCGGGGTGCGCGGCCGCGTCCGCCAACTCGGCATCGACACCGGCTACACCCTGACGAACTTCCCGGTGGGCGTCGCCGCCTTCGTCGTCGTCCTCACCGGGCTCGCGCTCGGGGCCGGCCTGCTGGTCATCTGGGTGGGCGTGGCCGTGCTGGCCGCCACGCTGATGGCCGCCCGCGGGTTCGCCACCGTCGAGCGGGCCTGGCTGCCCGCCGTCCTGGGCCGTCCGGTGCCCTCCCCCGCGTACCGGGTGCCGCAGGGCTCGGCTGTCGGCAGGCTCCTCACCCCGCTGCGGGACCCGCAGACCTGGCTGGACGCCCTGCACGCGCTGCTCCGGTTCCCGCTGGCGATCCTCGGGTTCGTCGTCACGGTGACGATGTGGGCCGGCGCGCTCGGCGGCCTGACCTACTGGGCGTGGGACTGGGCGCTGCCCGACGCCTCCCGCGATCCGCAGAACTACGACCTGCTGGAGCTGCTCGGCTTCGAGTCGACCGCCGGCCGCCGCGTCGTGGCGTACGTCGGCGTCGGCCTGCTCTTCGCCGTCCTGCTGCCGCTCGCCGTCCGCGGCGTCGCCCTGCTGCAGGCCCACCTCGCCCGCGTGATGCTCACCTCCCGCGCCGCCACGCAGGCCGAGATCGGCCGGCTGGCCGAGGGTCGCGACGCCGCCGTCGCCGCCGAGGCGGTCGCGCTGCGCCGGCTCGAGCGCGACATCCACGACGGTCCGCAGCAGCGCCTGGTCCGCCTCGGCATGGACCTCTCGCGCGCCCAGCGGCAGCTCGACCGCGACCCCGACGCCGCCCGCGCCACGCTGGGCGAGGCGGCCGGCCTGGCCCGGGAGACGCTGGAGGAGCTGCGTGCCCTCTCCCGCGGCATCGCCCCGCCGGTGCTCGCCGACCGCGGTCTCGCCGCCGCCCTCGCGGCGCTGGCCGCCCGCTCCCCCGTGCCGGTCGACCTCGCCGTCGACCTGCCCGCGGAGCGGCTGGCGCCGGTCACCGAGAACACCGCCTACTTCGTCGTCAGCGAGGCGCTGGCCAACGTCGCCAAGCACAGCGACGCCGGCATCTGCCGGGTGGCGCTGAGCTGCTCCGGCGACCGGCTGCGCGTCGTGGTGGAGGACGACGGCTCCGGCGGCGCGGTCCTCGCCCCCGGGCACGGCCTCGCCGGGCTGGCCGACCGGCTGCAGGCCGTGGACGGCACACTCGGCGTCGACAGCCCCCGAGGCGGCCCCACCCGGCTCACCGCGGACCTCCCGTGCACGTGAGCCGACCGCCGGGCCGGCCGCTGCGGGTGGTCCTGGCCGACGACTCGGTGCTGCTGCGGGAGGGCCTGGTCCGGCTGCTCGAGGAGGCCGGCACCGAGGTGGTGGCCGCGGTGGGTGATGGCGAATCGCTGGTCCGCGCGGTCACCGAGCTCCGGCCGGACGTCGCCGTCGTCGACGTCCGGATGCCCCCGACCCACACCGACGAGGGGCTGCGGGCGGCGGTCGAGGCGCGCCGCTCGGTGCCCGGCACCGCGGTCCTGGTCCTCTCCCAGTACGTCGAGGTGGCCTACGCCGACGAGCTGCTGGCCGACGGCGCCGGCGGCGTCGGCTACCTGCTCAAGGACCGGGTGGCCGACGTCGACGCGTTCCTCACCGCGCTGGAGGACGTCGTCGGCGGCGGCACGGCGCTCGACCCGCAGGTGGTGTCCCAGCTGTTCGCCCGCCGCCGCTCCGACGACCCGGTGCGCCGGCTGACCCCACGCGAACGGGAGGTGCTGGGGCTGATCGCGGAGGGGCACTCCAACACCGCGATCGCCCGGACCCTGGTGGTCACCCCCGGCGCGGTGGAGAAGCACACCCAGCACATCTTCGCCAAGCTCGGCCTGGCCCCCGACGAGGACCAGCACCGCCGGGTGCTGGCCACGCTGGCCTACCTGCGCGGCTGAGCGCCCGGCGCCGCGTCGAAGGCGGCCCGCAGCCGGGCCGGTGCCCGCAGCCGCCACGCCTCGATGAGCAGCTCGGTCAGCTCGTCCCGGTCGACCACGGCCAGGTCGACGACGACCATCGAGGAGTTCCGGTAGTGCTGCGGCACCGAGAATACGGCCGGGCGCTCGGCGGCCAGCCCGTGGTTCTCGCCCTCGGCCAGCCTGATCGCCACCCAGGTCCCGTCCGGGGGCATCGAGGCGAAGATCTTGTCCCGCACCCGCAGGCAGGCCATGTCCCAGGCCGGGCGCTCGGTGGCCTCGGGCAGGGCGAGCCCGGCGGCCCGGACGTCGGCGGAGGTGGCGGGCACGCGGCTCACCCGCGCCCGAGCGCGCGCTCGACGTTCCCGACCATCCTGCTGAGCACCAGCACGGTCCGCTCGTACTCCTGCCGGGACAGCCCGTCCACGACATGCTGCCGGGTCAGTTCCTCACCGGCGACGACGGCGTCCACGGCCTCGTCGAGCAGGGTGCCCAGCCGCTTCACCCACCAGCCGATCGGCCGCTGCTCCGGGTCCATCGGCGCAGCATGACACCGCGCGGGCGCCCCCAGAAGTGCTCGCGGTACGCCCCGGGCAGCCGGCGCACCCCGCCGTCGGCCCGGGCCGCACCCGCCGTGATCGCCGCGGGACCGATATCGGTTGGCCCGACGTCGGACCCGGGAGGTAGACACGACCCGTGACCGACGACGTCTCCGCCCGGCTGCGCCCCCTCACCACCGACGAGTGGCCGGCGCTCAAGCGCGCTCTCGGCGCGGCGTTCGGGGACCCGCCCTCGGGCCCGTACCAGGAGTCGCCCTCCCCGGTGGCCGAGCTGGACCGGTCGCTGGGCATCGTCGAGGACGGCCGGGTCGTCGCGACGTCGGGCATCTACAGCCTGCAGATGACGGTGCCCGGCGCCGTGGTGCCGACCGCCGGCGTCACCTGGGTCACCGTCGCCCCCACCCACCGCCGCCGCGGCATCCTCACGGCGATGATGCGCCGGCAGCTGACCGAGCTGCACGAGCAGGAGCGCGAGCCGGTGGCCGCGCTGTGGGCGGCGGAGGCATCGATCTACGGCCGGTTCGGCTACGCCCCCGCCTCCTGGAAGGGCGGCTGGACCGGCAGGACCGAACGGCTGCGCCTCCGCGACGACGTCGACACCGGCAGCGGGCGGGTGCGGCTGGTCGAGGAGGACGAGTTCCGCGGGCCGGCCGCGGCGGTGCACGAGGCGGTGCGCCGGTTCGTGCCGGGCAACACCGCCCGCGACGAGCGGTGGTGGACCCGCGCCCTCGTCGACGACCCGGAGCAGCGGCACGGCGCGACCGCGCGGCAGTACGCCCTGCACACCGAGGCCGACGGCGCGGTGACCGGGTACGCCACCTACCGCGTCAAGTCGTCGTGGAGCGACGCGGGCGAGCCGGAGAGCACGCTCACCGTCGAGGACGTGCGGGCCGCGTCCACGGCCGGCTACGCCGCGCTGTGGCAGTTCCTGCTGGGCATCGACCTGGTGCGCACGGTGCAGGCGCCGAACGCCGGTGCCGACGACCCGCTGCGCCACCTGCTGCACGACTCCCGTGCGCTGCACGCCCGCCCCGTGGACGCGCTGTGGGTGCGGCTGGTCGACGTCGGCCGGGCGCTGGCCGCGCGGCGCTACCCGGCCCCGATCGACCTCGTGCTGGAGGTGCGCGACGCGTTCTGCCCGTGGAACGACGGCCGCTGGCGGCTGTCGGGTCACCCGGCCGGCGCCTACTGCGGGCCGACCGACCGCGACCCCGACCTCGTGCTCGGCATCGAGGCGCTGTCCGCGGCCTACCTCGGGGGCGTCTCGCTGGCCACGCTGCAGGGCGCCGGACGGGTGACCGAGGTGAGCCCCGGCGCGGTGACGCTGGCCGCCACGGCGTTCGGCTGGCCGGTCGCGCCCGCGGCCTCGGAGGACTTCTAGGCGGACGGCGCCATCGCGTAGCTCCACCCGGTCCGGCGCGGGCGCCCCGGCAGCTCCAGCCGGCCGGTGGCCCAGAGCAGATCGGCGACCGGGTCGTCCGTGGCAGGCACCTCGGGGAACAGCCGGGCCCGGACGGCGGCAGCCACCTCCGCCGGCGGCTCCCAGGCCAGGTCCAGGGCTGCGGCGACGTCGGTGCCGTGCACGAGCAGCTCCGCGCAGCCGATGGCGGCGAACCCGGCGGCGTCGGCGATCCCGTCGGAGTGGCTGCCGCGGTCGTCGGGGCGTGCCGCGTCGACGGTGCGGGCCAGCACCTCGGCCCACGCGGCCAGCCCCGCGGTCAGCTCGGCCAGCAAGGCGTCCGGGCGGGGCTCCACGGTCATGCCGCTCACGTCGGCGGGCCCGGCGGCCAGGTCGTGGGCGTAGAACGCCAGGCAGCTGTTGAGGTGCCCGGCCACGGCGGTCACCGAGCAGCCCATGGCCGGGACGTCGGCGTTCCCGTCCGGCACCCGGTCGAGCAGCTGCCGCACCGCTCCGACGGCGGCGCGGACCGAGCTGCCGTCGGGCGGGGTCACGGGTGCTCGGTGCGGGTGGGGAGGCCGCCGGCCGGGCGGTGCCGGTCGCGCTCGTAGTCGCTGATCAGGCCGATCCGCCGGATGTGCCGCTCGTCGCCGCTGAACGGCGTCCGGAGGAACTCCAGCACCAGCTCGGTCGCCTCCTCGACGGAGTGCTGCCGGGCGCCGATCGAGACGACGTTCGCGTCGTTGTGCTGGCGGGCCAGCTGGGCGGTGGCGGTGTTCCACACCAGCGCGGCGCGGACGCCGGGCACCTTGTTCGCCGCGATCTGCTCGCCGTTGCCCGAGCCGCCGATGACGACGCCGAGCGACCCGGGCTCGGTCACCGTCCGCTCCCCCACCTCGAAGCAGAAGGGCGGGTAGTCGTCCTGGGCGTCGTACTCGAACGCCCCGCAGTCGACCGGCTCGTGCCCGGCCTCGGTGAGCACCTTCTTCAGGTGGTCCTTGAACTCGAGGCCGGCGTGGTCGGTACCGACGAAGACGCGCATGACGAGCAGTTTGACAGGCTGGGCGCATGGCGGTCCTGGGGGTCGACGGCTGGCGGGGACGCTGGGTGGGCGCGAAGCTGGCCGGCCGCACGGTGGAGCTGCTGGTCCTGGACGACGTCGCTGCCGCCCTCGCCGTCCCCGACGTGGAGCTGATCGCGATCGACATGCCCATCGGGCTGTCGGACGACGGGGTCCGGGCCTGCGATGTCCTCGCCCGAAAGCTGCTCGGCCCCCTGGGCAGCTCGGTCTTCCCCACCCCGGTGCGCGCCGTGCTGGCGACGGACGACTACGCCGAGGCCCGCGCGATCTCCCGGGCGCACACCGTCCCACCGCGGGCGCCGTCGGCGCAGGCGTTCCAGCTGGTCAAGGCGATCCGCGCCCTCGACGACGCCCTGGGCGACCCGCCCACCGACCGCGTGGTCGAGGTGCACCCGGAGCTGGCGTTCCGCGCGCTCTCGCCAGAGGTGCGCGACCGGAAGGGCACCGCCCGCGGCACGGTGCAGCGGCTGAGGGCACTGCGGACCGTCATGGACGTCGAGGAGTCGCTCGCCGCCGCTCCGGCGGGCGTACCGGTCATCGACGCGATGGACGCGTGCGCGGCGGCGTGGTCGGCCGCGCGCCTGGCTCTTGGTGCGGGCGAGTGCGTCGGGGACGGCGCCACCGACCGTCGCGGCCGGCCGATGCGGATCTGCTGGTGAGACCCGTCAGGAACCGGTGAGGCGGCGGACGACCGACAGCGGGAGGAGTCGGAGCAGGCCGGCCACCGGGCGCCACGGGAACTCGGGCACGTAGCCGCGGACCGGCTCGCGCTCGATGGTCTCGGTGAGCGCCTTGACACCCTTGTCCAGGCCGACGGTGAAGGGCCCACGGCGGCCGACGTTGATGTCGGTCGCGATGTAGCCGGGCAGGATCGCCGAGACGACGATCTGCGAGCCGTAGACGTCGGAGCGCATCCCCTCGGCCAGCGCGTTGAGCGCCGCCTTGCTCGCGCCGTACGCCGTCCGGCTGCCGGGCATCCCGCGCACCGACGCGACGGAGGAAATGAGCACCAGGTGGCCCATCCCCTGCGTGCGGAACAGCTCCATCGCGGCCTCGCACTGGGCGTGCGAGCCGAGGACGTTGGTGAGCAGCGTGGCCCGGTTGGCCCACGCCTTGCCGGTGCCGACCGACGCGCCCTTGCCGATGCCGGCGTTGACGATCACCCGGTCCAGGCCACCGAGCCGGTCGGCCAGCTCCGGCAGCACCGTGGCCACCGACTCCGGGTCGTCGACGTCCATCGCGGCGACCTCGATGCGGATGCCGGGATGCGCGGCGAGCAGTTCCTCGCGCAGCGCCTCCAGCCGGTCGACCCGGCGGGCGCAGAGCGCGAGGTCTCGGCCCATGGCCGCGAAGCGGCGGGCCATGCCCTCGCCGAGGCCGGCACTGGCGCCGGAGATGAAGATGCGCTGACGAGTGGGGTGCGGCACCCCGACAGCATGCCGCACCCCCGCATCAGCGCTCGAGCCGAGCTTTTCCGCGGAAAAGCTCCTGTGCTTTTCCGCGGAAAAGCACAGGGTCGTCAGCGGGAGCGGGTGAGCTCCAGGGCGTCCGCCGGCACCGACGACATGTCCGGGCCCACCGTGCGGGAGCGCTTGAGCTCCCAGAAGTCCGGGAGGTTGGCCAGCAGCACCGCGCCGTCGAACGCCTTGCCGGCGTCCTCGCCCGTGGGCACCTTGCTGATCACCGGGCCGAAGAAGGCCACGCCGTCGATGTGCATGACGGGGGTGCCGACGTCGTCGCCCACCGGGTCCATGCCCGCGTGGTGGCTCTTCTCCAGGGCCTCGTCGTACTCGGTCGACTCCGCGGCGGCGGCCAGCTCGGCCGGCAGACCGACGCGCTCCAGGGCCGGGGCGATGAGCTCGTCGAGCTCCAGCTCCTCGTGGTGCCGCAGCGTGCCCATCGCGGTGTAGAGGTCACCGAGCACCTCGTCGCCGTGCTGCTGCGCGGCCGCGATCGCCACCCGCACCGGGCCGATGGCCTTCGTCATCATCTCCTGGTACTCCTCGGGCAGGTCGCGCCCGCGGTTGAGCACCGCCAGGGACATGACGTGCCAGTGCAGGTCGATGTCGCGGACCTTGGCGGCCTCGAGCACCCAGCGGCTGGTCAGCCAGGCCCACGGGCACAGCGGGTCGAACCAGAAGTCCACGCGGGCCTTGGTGGGGGCGCTCTGCACTGCCTCGGTCATGCGTTCTCCTCGGTTGTTCGGCCGGACCGCGCCCGGCGTCGTCTGTGGCTGCCAAGTCCGGCCGCTCGGCGCTTGTTCCCCGCGGTCGCTCCCCGGGAGCGGCAGGCGGACCTGCACCGGCCCATGACAAGCTGCCGACGTGGCTGTACCCAACTTGACCCGCACCGACGCTGCTGCCCGCGCGGAGCTGCTCGCCGTCCAGAGCTACGACATCCAGCTGGACGTGACCGACGGCGCAGGGCACCCCGGTGACCGCACCTTCCGCTCGACCACCACCGTGGAGTTCACCTCCCGCCAGGCCGGCGCCGACACGTTCATCGACCTCGTGGCCGAGAACGTGCTCTCGGCGACGCTGAACGGCACCGAGCTCGACGTGACCGGCTACACCGAGGACGGCGGCCTGCCGCTGCCCGGGCTCGCGGAGAAGAACACCCTGGTGGTGACGGCGGACTGCCGGTACTCCAACAGCGGCGAGGGGCTGCACCGCTTCCTGGACCCCGTCGACGGCCAGGTGTACCTCTACACGCAGTTCGAGCCCGCCGACGCCAAGCGCATGTTCACCTGCTTCGACCAGCCGGACCTGAAGGCCACCTTCACGCTGCACGTGACGGCACCCTTCGACTGGCAGGTCATCTCCAACAGCGGTGACCGCACCATCGAGGCCGGCGAGGGCGGCTCGCAGCTGGCGCACTTCGGCGCGACCAAGCGGATCTCCACCTACCTGGTGGCGCTGATCGCCGGCCCGTACGCCAAGGTCACCGACTCCCACGACAACATCCCGCTCGGGCTGTACTGCCGGGCCTCGCTGGCGGAGTTCCTCGACCCGGAGGAGATCTTCCGCGTCACCAAGCAGGGCTTCGACTTCTACCACCGGGTGTTCGACTACCCGTACCCGTTCGACAAGTACGACCAGCTGTTCGTGCCGGAGTTCAACGCCGGGGCCATGGAGAACGCCGGGGCGGTCACGTTCCTGGAGGACTACGTCTTCCGGTCGAAGGTCAGCCGGGCCCGCTACGAGCGCCGCGCGGAGACGATCCTGCACGAGCTGGGCCACATGTGGTTCGGCGACCTGGTGACCATGCGCTGGTGGGACGACCTGTGGCTCAACGAGTCCTTCGCCACCTACATCAGCACGCTGTGCCAGGCGGAGGCCACCGAGTACACGACCGCGTGGACGACGTTTGCCAACACCGAGAAGGCCTGGGCCTACGCGCAGGACCAGCTTCCCTCCACCCACCCGATCGCCGCCGACATCCCCGACGTCGCCGCCGTCGAGGTGAACTTCGACGGCATCACCTACGCCAAGGGCGCCTCGGTGCTCAAGCAGCTGGTGGCCTACGTCGGGCGCGACGAGTTCCTCGCCGGCGTGCGGCGGTACTTCCGCAAGCACGAGTACGGCAACACCACGCTGGCCGACCTGCTGGGCCCGCTGTCGGAGAGCTCCGGGCGCGACCTGTCGGAGTGGGCCGACCAGTGGCTGCGCACCAGCCAGGTGAACACCCTGCGCCCGGTGTTCGAGCTGAGCGAGGACGGCCGCTACTCGTCGTTCGCGATCGAGCAGACCGCCGTCGCGGAGCACCCGGTGCTGCGCAACCACCGGCTGGCCGTCGGCCTCTACAGCGAGGGCCCCGAGGGGCTGACCCGCAGCCACCGGGTGGAGCTCGACGTCGCCGGCGCGCGCACCGAGGTGCCGGAGCTGGTCGGCCACCCGGCGGCCGACCTCGTGCTCGTCAACGACGACGACCTCACCTACGCCAAGCTGCGCCTCGACGAGCGCTCGCTGGCGACGCTGCGCGCCCGCATCGGCTCGATGCCCGACCCGCTGGCCCGGGCGCTCTGCTGGTCGGCGGCGTGGGACATGACCCGCGACGCGGAGCTGCCCGCCCGCGAGTGGGTGCAGCTCGTGCTGGCAGGCATCGGGACGGAGAGCGAGAGCAGCGTCATCCAGTCGCTGCTGGCCCGGGTGCAGACGGCGTTGTCGTCCTTCGCCGACCCGGCATGGGCGCCGACCGGATGGGCGCAGCTGGCCGACCACGCGCTGGCCGCGCTCGAGTCGGCGCCGGCCGACAGCGACCTGCAGCTGCTGTGGTCGCGGACGCTCGCCAGCGCCGCCCGCTCCGACGAGCACGCGGCGGCGCTGCGCGGGCTGCTCGACGGGTCGCGGACCGTCGAGGGCCTCGCGGTGGACACCGACGCCCGGTGGGCGTTCCTGCACGGGCTGGTGGCGATCGGCGCCGCGGTTGACGCCGAGATCGACGCCGAGGCGGAGCGGGACGCCACCGCGACCGGCATCCGCCGGGCGGCCACGGCCCGCGCGCTGCGGCCCACCGCGGAGTCGAAGGAGCAGGCCTGGCAGCAGGCCTTCACCGACGAGTCGATCCCGAACGCCGTGCACGAGGCGCTGCTGCAGGGGTTCTGGCACCCGGCTCAGCGCGAGCTGACGGCCGGCTACGTCGACCGCTACTTCGCCGAGATCCGGCCGGTGTGGGACCGCCGCCCCGGGGAGATCGCGAAGAACGCCGTCCAGTACCTCTTCCCGCCGGTGGTGGAGCCGCGCACCATCGCGGCCGCCGACGCCTGGCTGGCCGACGGCGAGCAGCCGCCGGCGCTGCGCCGGCTGGTCTTCGAGGGCCGGGACGGCATCGCACGGGCGCTGCGTGCCCGCGAGCGGGACGCCGACGCCGCCCACTGACGCCCCTCGGAACCCTGGCGCACAGGACCGAGAACGACGAAGGCGCCGCACCCGGCCGGGTGCGGCGCCTTCGTCGTCGTCAGCGCGTCAGTGGGTGCGCAGCCCCGCGGGGTGACCGGCCTGGTCGGACAGCTGGCGGAGGCCGTTCACGATGCCGCCGACGAGGTCACCCGAGGAGAACGAGCTCGTCATCGACAGCACCGCCAGCGCGCAGGCGCGGTCGGGCAGCCGCCGGGCGGCACCGGCACCGGTGACCACCTCGACGACCCGCTGGCCCGGGGAGACGGCGATCAGCACCGAGTCCGTCGGGTGGGCGCCCGAGCGGGCGTGCAGCTCCTCGGCGTGCGTCCGGGTGGGCGTGCGCAGCTCACCCACGTAGAGGGTGAAGTGCAGCCCGGTCTCCCGGGAGGACATGGTCAGCGCCTCGTCGAGGCGGGCCAGCTCGCGGAAGCTGAAGACCTCGTCCAGCCGGCCCTCGTCGGTACGGGCGGCGGCGGTCTGGTTGGTCGCGGTGTCGTGGGAGTCAACTTCGAGCGGGCGGGTCATCGCCGGTCTCCGGGGGTGGTCGTCGGGACGTCGGTCAGGGTCACCAGGTACCGCGGGCGCCGCCGAGCGGGCCGGCGGGCTGGATGGCGCGGGCGGCGGTGGCTCCACCGTGGACGTGGCCGTCGCCGACGGCGGGGCCGGCTCCGGTGCCGCTGTCGAGGGCGCGCTCGCCCGGCTGCTCCGGGTACATCGAGGAGCCCAGCGCCGCGGTGCCGCTCCCGGGCACGGCTGCGGGGCCGTGCGCCGCCACCGGACCGTGCCCACCGGCGTGCGCCGGGTGCGGCTCGTACCAGACCGGCGCGTGGTCCCAGGCCTGACCCGGCTTGTACCGCGGACGCCGATCGGCGCCGGGCTTGAGGGTCAGCAGCGCGAGGACGACGACGATGGCCAGCGGGATGGCCGCGAATACGAGGATGGTCTCGGCGACGTTCACGCCGGACAACTTACCGGTGCCCGCTCCCATTCACCGGCTCTCGGTCCAGACGGCGGGGTGGCGTCCCGCCCACGGCCGCGCCGCCTCCAGTTGAGCGGACAGCGAGACGAGCGTCGCCTCGTCGGCCGGGCGGCCCACCAGCATGGTGCCCACCGGCAGGCCGCCGTCCGTCCAGTGCAGCGGCACGCTCACCGCGGGCTGGCCCGTGACGTTGAACAGCGCGGTGAACGCGGCGTAGCGCTTCTGCCGCTCGAAGTCCGGGGCGCCCTCGCCGTCCTCGGTGAACCAGCTGATCGGCCGCGGCGTCATGGTGAGCACCGGCGCCAGCAGCACGTCGAAGCCGGCGGTGGCGCGCACGAACTGCCGGGAGAACACCCGCAGCGCGAACATCGCCTCCATCGCGTCCCGCGCCGACAGTGCCAGGCCGCGGTCGCGCATCCACCGGGTGAGCGGCTGGAGCCGGTCGACGCGGTCGGGCGGGACCGGGAGCGTGGTCGCGCTCAACGCCCAGACCCGCTCGAAGGACGGCAGCACCGCGGGGTCGAGCAGCCCGTGCGGCACGTCCTCGACGACGTGCCCGAGCGACTCCAGCAGCCGGCCGGCGTCCTCGAACGCCGCGGCCACCTCCGGCTCCAGCTCCGTGCCGGGCATGGCCGACTCGGTGTACCGGCCGATCCGCAGCCGGCCGGGCTCCCGGTCGGCGAGGGCGAGGAAGGTCTCCCCCGGCGGCAGCGGCGGAGCCCAGAACGGGTCGCCGATCTCCGGCCCGGCCATGGCGTCCAGCAGCGCGGCGGCGTCCCGCACGGTCCGGGCCAGCGGGCCGCTGGTGCCCAGGCCGGTCACCTCGCTGCCGTACGGGGCGTTGCTGATCCGCCCGCGGCTGGGCTTGATGCCGAACAGGCCGTTGATGCTGGCCGGGATGCGGACCGAGCCGCCGCCGTCGCTGCCCTGGGCGAACGGCACGAAGCCGGCGGCGACGGCGACCGCCGCCCCACCACTGGACCCGCCGGCCAGCCGTGAGGGGTCCCACGGACAGCGGGCCGGCCCGACGAGCTCGTTGTCGGTGTAGCAGGGGAAGCCGAACTCGGGGGTGTTCGTCTTGCCCACGCTGATCGTCCCGGCGGCGGCCAGCCGGGTGACGACGGCGTCGTCGACCTGCGGCACGAAGTCGGCCAGCGCGGTCGAGCCGAACGTCGTCCGGACGCCGGCGGTGTTGTTCAGGTCCTTGACCGCGGTGGGGACGCCGAGCAGCGGCGGCAGCTCCCCGCCCTCCCGCAGCCGCGCCTCCGCCTCGGCTGCCTGGGCCCGGGCGCGGTCGGGGGTCACGGTGAGGAACGCGCCGAGCCCGACGTCCAGCGCGTCGATGCGGGCGAGCGCGTGCTCCACGAGCTCGGTCGGGCTGACCTCTTTCGCCCGCACGGCGGCGGCCTGCTCCAGCGCGGTGAGGTCGTGCAGCTGCGACATGGCGCGGACGTTAGCCCGCCGGGCTCAGTCGAGGTCGGGAACGCCGATCGGGTTGCCGAGGGGCCAGTTCCCCGCGGCCACGACGGCCCGGCGAACCGGGAGCAGCAGCTCGGCGAGCCGGTCGCAGCCATGGTCGCCGAGGGCCCGCCACGGCCCGCGGGCCAGCCGGTCGGTGTCCGCCTCGATCCCGGCGACCACGGCGCGCCCCTCGTCGGTCAGCTCACCGCCGGTCAGCCAGCGGCGCTCGGTCAGCCCGTCGACGGCACCGTCCCACGCGGTGTCGTCCCAGCCCCACGCCTTCTGCAGCCACGCACGGTCGGAGCGCCCGGCCGCCGCCGCCAGCACGTGCGCCTGCACCCCGTCGACCTCTCGCTGCACCAGCGCGGTGGTGTGCCCGTCGCCGCGGTGCTCCCGGAGCGTCGTGAGCGCCTGCCACAGCACCAGGTGCGGCTCACCGGGTACGACCACCGCGGTGTTGGCGGCGGCCAGGGGGCGCCCGGGGACGTCGACCGCGGCGGCCGCCGTCGCGGCCAGCTCCATCGCCTCGATGGTCCCCGGAGAGCTCACCCACTCGTCCCCGAACACCCGCCGGACCGCCGCGTCGACGCCGTCCAGCCGCGCCTGGAGCGCGGTGGCCGGGGATGCGTCGGCCCAGACGCCGGGCACCCGGCGGGCGACGAAGTCCGGGGCGAAGTTGACGAACGTCGCGCTGACCACCTCCGCGCCGACGGCACCCAGGGGTGACGCGCGGCCCGCGAAGTAGCCCGCCCAGAACCCGCGCAGCCCGGCCGCCGCGAAGGCGTCCCGCGCCTCGTCGGCGAAGTACGTCAGCGCGTGGAAGGGCTCGGCCAGCACCCACAGCCGGCGTGCGGTCGCGGCCGAGCTCATGCGCTGACGCTCTCCGGGACCCCCAGCCACTCCCGCCAGCGCGGATCCACCGTCCGGGTGCCGAGCAGGCGCCAGGCAGCACCGCTCGGGGTGTGCGGCGGGTGCGGCAGCTTCCAGCCGAGCTCGGCCAGCGAGCGGTCGGCCTTGGTGTGGTTGCAGCGCCGGCAGGCGGCCACGACGTTGTCCCACGTGTGCGTGCCACCGCGGCTGCGCGGCACGACGTGGTCGATGCTGGTTGCCGAGCTGCCGCAGTACACGCACGTCTGGCCGTCCCGGGTGAACACCGCCCGCCGGGACAGCGGCACCGACGCCGGGTAGGGCACCCGCACGTAGCGGGTCAGCCGGGCGACGACCGGGACCGGCAGGCTGACGGTCTCGGAGTGGACGACGTCGGTTGCGACGTCCACCGACTCTGCCTTGGCGGCCAGGACCAGGACGATGGCCCGCCTGCTGGACACCACGCACAACGGTTCGTAGGTGGCGTTGAGCAGCAGGGTGGCCGCCGTGGTGGCGGGCGAGGGCACGGGGACGAGCGGCGGGACGGGGTCGCGACGCGGGCCTGGGTGACCCGCCGTCGACGACCCGGGCGCGGAACGCGGCACGGATCACCTCCGGACGCCCCGGACCACCGGGTGCTGCGCGACCCGCGGGCAGCCCCATTCTGACCCGAGGGACCCCCTTCGGCGCAGTGGAAATTCGCGCCGGTCCGCCCGACGTACCCGGCGGGCTGTCGGTGGCCACGGCTACGGTCCCCGGCATGCGCTACCCGGAGGCCCCGCGCCTGGACCTCGTCGACGACCTGCACGGCCACCGCGTCGCCGATCCGTACCGGTGGCTGGAGGACCCGGCCGACCCCCGCACCCAGGAGTGGTCGCAGGCGCAGGACGCGCTGGCCGGCGAGGTCCTGTCGGCCCTCCCGCTGCGCGCCCGGTTCGCCGAGCGCCTGGAGCAGCTGGTGCACGCCGGTGCAGTCGGGGTGCCGGTGTGGCGCGGGGACCGTGCCTTCTCCACCCGCCGCGACCCCGGCCAGGAGCACGCCGTGCTGCGGGTGCGCGAGGCCGACGGCACCGTGCGGGTGCTGCTCGACCCGATGGCCCTGGACCCCGAGGGGACGACGACGCTCGACGCGTGGTCGCCGTCGTGGGAGGGCGACCGGCTGGCCTACCAGCTGAGCACCGGCGGGGACGAGGAGTCGCAGCTCTTCGTCCTCGACGTCGCCACCGGGGAGCTGCTCGACGGACCGGTCGACCGGTGCCGCTACTCCCCCGTCGGCTGGCTGCCCGGCGGCGAGGAGCTGTTCTACGTCCGCCGGCTGGCGCCGGACCAGGTGCCGGCCGGCGAGGAGCAGTACCACCGCCGGGTGTGGCGTCACCGCGTCGGCGGCGACCCTGCCGACGACGTCTGCGTCCACGGCGAGGGCCTGGACCCGACCAACTACTACGGCGTCCGCACCAGCGCCGACGGCCGCTGGCTGGTCGTCTCGGCCTCGGCCGGCACCGCGCCGCGCGACGACGTCTGGCTCGCCGACCTGGCCGGCGACCCCGCGCTGCGCGAGTTCCAGGTCGGCGTCGACGCGCAGACCGCCGCGTGGGTGGCCCGCGACGGGCGGCTGTGGCTGATGAGCGACCGGGGCACCCCGCGCTGGCGGCTGGCCGTCGCCGACCCGGCGGACCCGGCCACCTGGGCGCCGGAGGCCTGGCGCGACGTCGTGCCGCAGCAGGAAGGCGCCGTGCTCTCCGACATCGCCCTCGTCGACGGGCCGGACGGCGACCTGCGGGTGCTGGCCGTGCACGCCGTGGACGCGACCGATCGGCTGTCGGTCTGGGCCGGCCCGGGCTCGTCCGCCTCCCCCGGCCGGCTCGCCGAGATCCCGGCGCCGGGGGCGGGCAGCATCTCCGGCGTCAGCGCCCCGCCGCAGGGCGGCACCACCGCGTGGGTGGGCTACACCGACTACGCGACACCGCCCTCGGTGCTGCGCTGGGACGCGGGCGAGCCGGAGGCGCTTCCCGAGTGGGAGAAGGCGCCGGTGGCCGGTGAGGTCCCGGCGATGACAGTCGTGGAGACGCACGCGACCAGCGCGGACGGCACCCCGGTGCACCTCTTCGTGCTCTCGGGCGCCGGCGGCCCGGACCGCCCGCGGCCGACGGTGCTCTACGGCTACGGCGGCTTCAACGTGTCGCTGACCCCCGGCTACTCGGCGCAGGCCCTGTCCTGGGTGGCCGCCGGCGGCGTCTGGGTGGTGGCGAACCTGCGCGGCGGGTCCGAGCACGGTGAGGAGTGGCACCGCGCCGGCATGCGCGAGCGGAAGCAGAACGTGTTCGACGACTTCGCCGCGGCCGGCGAGCACCTCGTCGCGCAGGGCTGGACGTCGCACGAGCAACTGGCGGTGATGGGCGGGTCCAACGGCGGGCTGCTGGTCGGCGCCACGCTCACCCAGCGGCCGGAGCTCGCGGCCGCCGTCGTCTGCAGCGCTCCGCTGCTGGACATGGTCCGGTACGAGCTGTTCGGCCTGGGCCGGACGTGGAACGACGAGTACGGCACCGCGGAGGACCCGGAGGAGCTGCGCTGGCTGCTCGGGTACTCCCCGTACCACGCCGTCCGCGAGGGCACGCGGTACCCGGCGGTGCTCATCACGACGTTCGAGTCCGACACCCGGGTGGACCCGTTGCACGGGCGGAAGCTGGCCGCCGCGCTGCAGCACGCCACGGCCGCGGACGCCCCGATCGTGCTGCGCCGGGAGACGTCGGTGGGGCACGGCGCGCGTGCCGTCAGCCGGACGGTCGGGCTCGCCGCCGACCAGCTGGCCTTCCTCGCCGCGCACACCGGTCTCACCAGCTGAGATCGCGCACCGTCAGACGCGGAACACGCGCTGTTCCGAAGCTGACGAGACGACGTCGACCTGTAAAGATTCCGGTAATGAGCGGATCACCCACCGTGCCTGCGGCTGACGAGGGAGCGGGCATCGGCCACGCCGACCGGCAGCCGCGGCTCCGCTCCGGTTCGCACCGGTGCGCGGACGACGGAGGAACGCTGCCAGCGAGAAGCTCCACGGGCACGGGAACGGGGCACTGCTGAGCGGGACGGCGCCGGACGGCGAGGCCGCCACCCCGCCAGTACGGCAGGCGACGTTCCGCGAGGTGTTCGCGGTGCCGGAGTTCCGGCCCCTGTTCGGCACCTTCCTGCTCTCGGCGGCCGGGGACGAGCTGGCCCGCGTGGCCCTCACCGTGCTGGTCTACGCGCGCACCGACTCCCCGCTGCTCGCGGCCCTGACCTTCGCCATCGGCTACCTGCCTTGGCTGTTCGGCGGGCCGCTGCTGTCGGTGCTCGCCGACCGGTTCCCCCGGCACCAGGTGCTGATCTCCACCGACGCCGGCCGCGCGGTGCTCGTCGCGCTCATGGCCATCCCGGGCGTACCGCTGTGGCTGCTGCTGTCCCTCCTGTTCGTCGTCGGCCTCTGCGCGCCACCGTTCGAGGCGGCCCGCGCGGCGCTCATGGCCGACGTGCTCGACGGGGACCGCTACGCCGTCGCCACCTCGCTCACCGGGATCACCGTGCAGCTGGCCCAGGTGGTCGGCTTCCTGGCCGGCGGTGCCCTGCTCGCGGTCTTCTCGCCCAGCACCGCCCTGCTCGTCGACGCCGCCACGTTCCTCGTCTCCGCCGTCTGGTTGTGGAGCCGCCTGCAACGCCGCCCCGCACCGACGGCCGAGGGAGGGCCGGACGGGCCGACCTCGCTGTGGCGGGACGCCGCCGAAGGGCTGCGCTTCATCGGGCGCAGCCCCCGGTTGCTCGCCATCGTCGCGGTGGCCTGGCTGACCACCGGCTTCCTGTACGCGCCCGAGGGCATCGCCGCCCCGCTGGTCGAGGAGATCGGTCAGGGCGTGACGGCGGTCGGCGTCCTGCTGGCCGCGAACCCGCTGGGTCTCACCATCGGCGGGCTGGTGATCGCCCGGCTCGTGGCGCCGGACCGGCGGGAAAAGCTGGTCGCGCCCCTCGTCGTCCTCTCCCTGCTGCCGGTGCTGGCCGGCGGCCTGGTCGTCGTGCTGGCCGATCCGGGCGCCGCCACCTTCTGGGTGCTCGTGGGCCTGCTCTTCCTCTCCGGACTGGCGAGCGCGTGGACGATCCCGCTCAACGTGGCCTTCGTGCAGGCGGTCCCCAGCGCCTACCGGGGCCGCGCCTTCGGGGTCGCGGCCAGCGGTCTGGCCGGCATCCAGGGCATCGGGGCGCTGCTGTCGGGCGTCGCCGCCGAGGTCGTCGACCCCTCGGTGGTGGTCGCCGCTGCGGGTGGGGTCGGAATGATCGCGGTCGCTCCGGCGCTGATTGCCTATCGGCGGACGCGGAACTCCGCGCCCGCCGCGGTCGAGGTCGAGGGAGCATCCGGGGTATGAGCGAGTCGAGGCGGTCCCTGCCGTCGGCGCGGACCTTCTACGACGAGGTCGGTGGCGAGCCCACCTTCCGCGCGCTCGTGCAGCGCTTCTACGCCGCCGTCCGCACCGACCCGGTGCTGCAGCCGATGTACCCCCAGGACGACTGGGAGGGCGCCGAGACGCGACTGCGCGGCTTCCTCGAGCAGTACTGGGGCGGGCCGGCCACCTACTCCGAGCAGCGCGGGCACCCGCGGCTGCGGATGCGGCACGCCCCGTTCGCGATCGGCCCGGTCGAGCGCGACGCCTGGCTGACCCACATGCGCGACGCCGTCGACTCCCTCGACCTCACCCCCGAGCAGGACGCGACCCTCTGGGGATACCTGGAGATGGCGGCGCGCAGCATGCAGAACCGTTTCCCGGCCGACGCCGACGGGGATCTCTCCCCCGCCTGAGCCGACCGCGGCCCGCGCACATCCACGACCCCGAGGAGCCCGGTGACCCCGAGGCCGACCACTGCCCTGCCCACCGACGCCGACTGGTGGCGCGACGCGGTCTTCTACCAGATCTACATCCGCAGCTTCGCCGACGGCAACGGTGACGGTGTCGGCGACCTCGCCGGCATCCGGGCGCGGTTGCCCTACCTGTCCGACCTCGGTGTCGACGCGCTGTGGATCACCCCGTTCTACCCCTCGCCCATGGCCGACCACGGCTACGACGTGGCCGACCCGCGCGACGTCGAGCCGGTGTTCGGCGACCTGGCGGAGTTCGACGCGATGCTCGCCGAGGCGCACGCCCTGGGCATCCGGGTGACCGTCGACCTGGTGCCCAACCACAGCTCGCACGACCACGAGTGGTTCCAGGCGGCGATGACCGCCGCGCCGGGCTCCCCGGAGCGGGCGCGCTACATCTTCCGCGACGGCCGCGGCCCCGACGGTGCCGAGCCGCCGAACAACTGGCCGTCGGTCTTCGGTGGCCCGGCCTGGACCCGCGTGCCGGACGGGCAGTGGTACCTGCACATCTTCGCGCCCGAGCAGCCGGACCTGGACTTCGCCAACCCCGAGGTGGTCGCCGACCTCGAGGAGACGATGCGCTTCTGGCTCGACCGCGGGGTCGACGGCTTCCGCATCGACGTGGCGCACGGCATGGCCAAGCCCGAGGGGCTGCCGGACATGCTGCCGATGGACGACACCGGTCTGCTCGACGACCACGGGCCCGGCGACCACCGCTTCGACCAGGACGGCGTGCACGTGGTGCACCGGCGCATCCGGGCGGTGCTGGAGGAGTACCCGGGGACCATGGCCGTCGGCGAGGTCTGGGTGTCCGACGACGAGCGGCTGGCCCAGTACCTGCGCGAGGACGAGCTGCAGCTGGCGTTCAACTTCAAGCTGCTGACCGCCGAGTGGACGCCCCAGGGCCTGCGCGACGCGATCACCCACTCGTTGGCCGCCGTCGCCGGCACGCCCGCACCGGCCTGCTGGGTGCTGTCCAACCACGACCGGCCGCGGCACGTCACCCGCTACGGCGACGGGGAGCTCGGGACGCGGCGGGCCCGGGCGGCCGCGCTGCTGCAGCTGGCGCTGCCGGGGGCCGCCTACCTCTACAACGGCGACGAGCTCGGCATGCCCGACGTCGACCTCCCCGACGAGGTGCTCCAGGACCCGATCTGGTTCCGCTCCGAGGGCGCCGAGCGCGGCCGGGACGCGTGCCGGATCCCGGTGCCCTGGTCGGGCACGGAGCCCTCCTACGGATTCTCCACGCACCCGGACACCTGGCTGCCGATGCCCGAGGGCTGGGGTGCGCTGACGGCCGCGGCCCAGCGCGACGACGACGGTTCGATGCTGTCGCTGTATCGAAAGGCGCTCGAGCTGCGCGCTTCCGCCCCCGTGTTCAGCGGGGCGGATGTGCAGTGGTTACAGGCACCCGACGGTTGTGTCGCCTTCCGCCGTCCCGGCGGGCTGGTCTGCCTGGTGAACCTGTCGGGCGCCGAGGTCCCCTTGCCGGAGGGCCGGGTGCTGCTCGCCAGCGGGCCGGTGGACGGCGGGACGGTGCCCGAGGACACGGCGGTGTGGCTCCAGGCATGACCGCCGGCCGGGCCTCCGGAACGGCTCCGGTACCTTCCGCCGCGTGAAGTCCAGGGATCTCGCCTACGTCGCCCTGTTCGCCGCCATCGTCGCGGTGCTGGGTCTGATTCCGCCGGTGCCCGTGCCCGGCCTCCCCGTGCCGATCACGGCGCAGACCCTGGGCGTGATGCTCGCCGGGTCGGTGCTGGGCGCCAAGCGCGGCGGCCTGGCGCTGCTCGTCTTCCTGGCCCTGGTGGCCATGGGCGCGCCGCTCCTGTCCGGCGGCCGCGGGGGCCTGAGCGTCTTCGCCGGCCCGACCGCGGGCTACCTGTACAGCTGGCCCATCGCCGCCTTCGTCATCGGGCTGCTGACCCAGCTGTTCTGGCGACGGTTCAACCTGGCGTGGGCGCTGGTGGCCAACATGATCGGCGGGATCCTCGTGATCTACGCGATCGGCATCCCGTTCACCAGCCTCTTCGGCGACGTGCCGCTGTGGGCGTCGTTCACCGGCTCGCTCACGTTCATCCCGGGCGACCTGGTCAAGGCCGTCGTCGCCTCGCTGGTGGCCGTGGCGGTGCGTCGCGCCTACCCGGTGATCGAGCTGCCGACCCGGCGCGCCACCGCGAGCTGACCGGCGTGCGGTGGCGACGGCGTCCGGAGGCGGACGCCGAGACACCGGCGGTCGCGCTCGGCTCGGGGATCGAGCTGCGCGACGTCGGGCACGACTACGGCGACCGGACCGTGCTCGCCGACGTCTCGCTCACCCTCACCGAGCGGCGGGTGGGCGTGATCGGCGCCAACGGTTCCGGGAAGAGCACGTTCGCCCGGCTGCTCAACGGCCTGGTCGTACCCACGTCGGGCACCGTGCTCGTCGACGGCCTGGACACCCGGACCCAGGCGCGGGCGGTACGCCGGCGGGTCGGCTTCGTGTTCCAGGACCCGGACGCGCAGATCGTGCACCCCACCGTGGCCGAGGACCTCGCCTTCGGCCCGCACAACCAGGGCGTGCCCGCCGAGGAGATCGAGCGGCGGGTCGAGGAGATGCTCGACCGCTACGGGCTGGCCGGGCACCGCGACCATCCCGCGCACCTGCTCTCCGGCGGGCAGAAGCAGCTGCTGGCGATCGCCGGCGTGCTGGCGATGCGACCCCAGCGGATCGTGTTCGACGAGCCGACGACCCTGCTGGACCTGGCCAACACGCGGCGGGTGGCCCGGGTGATCGAGGAGCTGGAGCAGGACGTCGTCGTCGTCACCCACCACCTCGACCTGCTCGCCGGCTTCGACCGCGTGCTGGTGGTCGAGGACGGGCGGGTGGCGGCCGACGGAGCCCCCGGCGAGACGGTGCCCTGGTACGTGGCGAGGATGGACTGATGCTGTCGCTCTACGTGCCGGGGCACAGCGTCGTCCACCGGGCGCCGGCCGGGGTCAAGCTGGGGCTGCTCGCGGCGCTCGGGGTGGGGCTCTTCCTCACCGAGCGGCCGGCGGTCGTGGGCGGTGCGCTGGTCGTGGCGCTGGCCGTCGGGCTGGGCGCCGCGCGGTTGCCGTGGCGGGCGCTGGCGGCGCAGGTGCGCCCGGTCTGGCTCTGGCTTGCGGTGCTGTTCGTCTTCCACCTGCTGGTCACCGATCTGCGGACCGGCACGGTCGCGGTGCTGCGGCTGCTCGCGCTGCTCGTGGCGGCCGCCGTGGTGACGGCGACGACCCGGGTCACCGCGCTGGTGGCGGTCGTGGAATGGCTGGCCTCGCCGCTGCGGGTGTTCGGCGTGCGACCGGCGCGGATCGGGCTGGTCATCGCCATGACGTTGCGCTTCATCCCGCTGGTCGCCGAGCGGGCCGCCCGGATCCGGGAGGCACAGGCCGCCCGGGGGGCGGACCGCCTGCGGTGGGGCATGGCGGTCCCGCTGCTGGTGCAGGTGCTGCGGATGGCGGCCACGGTCGGTGAGGCGCTGGACGCCCGCGGCGCGGACGACGCACCGGCCCGCCGTCCACGGCGTCGCCCGGCGGTGGCCTCGTGACCGGGACCGTGCGCGAGATCTGGCTGACCGGCGCGGCCGGCTCCCCGATGCGGCGGGTGCCGGGCGGCCGGCTGCTGCCCGGCGCCGGTCTGGAGGGCGACCGGTACGCCCTCGGCGGCGGGACGTGGGCGCAGTACCCGGACCTGGAGAAGCAGCTGACGCTCATCGACCGGGACGACGTCGCGGCCGTCGCGGCGGAGGTGGGTGCCGACCTCTCCCCCGGCGACACCCGGCGAAACCTGGTGACCTCGGGGATCGAGCTGCCGTCGCTGGTCGGCAGCTGGTTCGCGGTGGGTGACGCGCTGCTGTTCGGCATGAAGCGCTGCCCGCCGTGCACGCACCTGGAGCGGTTGACCGGGCTGAAGCTGGTCAAGGCGATGGTGAACCGGGGCGGGATCAACGCGGCCGTCTTCGGCGGCGGGCTGGTCACCGAGGGCGCGGTCGTGCGGCCGGTCCCGGACGAGGAGGCGGCCCGGCGCGGCGCTCCCGCCGGCGCCGACCGCCCGGTGCCGCGGATCGTCAACGGCTGAACGGGCGCCCGCGGCGCCTCGTCGACGGCTGCAGACCCTCACCCGGCACGCTCTCCCTCTGCTCACCTGAGGGAGCAGAGGCGGACTGTCCGCAGGCCCTCCCGACCTGCTCGCTAGCCGCCCGGCTCGTCGGCCCAGCGGGCGAGGAACTCCTTCTCCTCCGGGGTGAGCCGGCGCGGCCGGTTCAGCGAGAAGTCGAACGGGACCAGCAGCGTGCTGCCGGTGACGGCGAGCGCGCCGTGATCGAACAGCTCGTAGTGGCAGGTGAAGGCCGCCGCGCGGACGCCGGACACCCAGAGCTGGATCTCCAACGGATCCTGGTCGTAGACGACCGACCGCTTGTAGGCGATCTCGTGCGAGGCGACGACGAGACCACGACGCATCCCGGTCTTCTCGTCGTGCGTGGGCTGCTCGAAGAACAGGTTCACGCGGGCCATCTCGAAGTAGCCGAGGAAGGCGACGTTGTTGATGTGCTGGTAGGCGTCCATGTCCGACCAGCGCATCGGGACGTGCACGGTGTGCCTCACACCGAGCACCCTGCCCTACGCCGACCGCGCGGGAGGGAACCGGCCCCGGTTCGCGGCCTAGCCTCCGGTGGGTGGACGAGCCCTGGGACGCAACAGCACCCGGTGTGCTCGCGCTGCCGTCCGGCCGCCTGGTGCGCGGACGGGGCCTGCGTGCGCCGCTGCCTGCCGGTGCGGTGCCCGGGTTCGGCGTCTATCTGGCCCGGCGACCGGGCGGGCCGCTGGACTGGGACGGCCGGTGGGTGCGGTGGCCGGACTTCCGGCTGCCGCGGGACCCGGCGGACCTGCGGCACGCGCTGACGGAGGCGTGGGAGCGGGCGGTGGGCGAGCGGGTCGAGGTCGCGTGCGGCGGCGGCACCGGCCGCACCGGCACCGCGCTGGCGTGCCTGGCGGTGCTGGACGGGGTGCCGACCGCCGACGCCGTCGACTTCGTCCGCGCGCGCTACCGGCTGCGGGCGGTGGAGACCCGAGCGCAGCGCCGCTTCGTCGCCGGCTTCCTCGCCTGACGGAGCGCGGAGCGGCGGCGGCACTCAGCCGCCGAGCCGGCGGGCGAGCCGTTCCTGGCCCGGTCCGGAGAGTTCGCCGAGGACTCCACGGCGGCCGGCCACCGTCATGAGGATCGCCTCGCCCGGTCCGGTGACCTCGGGCCCGCGTCCGAAGGTCCAGTCGATGTCGGTGGCCACCAGGCGGACGTCGCGGACGCGGAGGACCCCGAGCAGCGTCGGCGCGAACAGCGCGGTGCGCAGGGCAGGGACCAGCCGCTCCGCTGGGATCGACCGGGGCAGGCCGAGCGGCCGGCGGATGTCCTGCTGGTGGATCATGCCGTCGGTCAGGGCGATCGCCCCGCCCATCCCGGCGGTCAGCCCGGCCGGGGTCAGGTAGGCGTCCAGCAGCTGGAGCAGTTCGGCGGGGCTGCGGCGCGCGTACTCCAAGAGTCCGACGGCGTTGACGCCGTCGATCCGGAGCCGCCCACGGACGAAGCGTTCGACGAGCTGCCGGGGGCCGAGCTCCTCGTAGCTGAGCATGTGCGCGACCACGTCGTGCACCGACCAGCCGGTGCACAGCGATGGTGCCTGCCACTGCTCCGGGGTGAGCCCGCCCAGCAGGTTCCGAAGGTCCTCGCGCTCCGCTCGGGCCAGTGCCATCACGCCCATCGCGGCTCCCGCCATGTCGATGCCGCACCGGTGCGTGGCAGGTCTGGCGCGAGGCTAGGCCGTCGGCGTCAGCCTGGCGAGACCCCGCCGCGCGCCCTGGCCAGGAACGCCGTCAGCCGGCGCGGAGCAGCTGCTCCACGCCGGCCGACGGCGAGGGATGGCACGGCCACGCTGCAGGGGCCCACGCCGAGCGTGGGGGGCAGCGGGGTCCTTCGTCAGTCCCGGCTGAGCTTGCGGTAGGTCGCGCGGTGCGGCCGGGTGGCCTCCTGGCCGAGCCGCTCGATCTTGTTCTTCTCGTAGTCGGCGAAGTTGCCCTCGAACCAGAACCACTTGGAGTCGCCCTCGTAGGCGAGGATGTGGGTGGCGACCCGGTCGAGGAACCACCGGTCGTGGCTGACCACGACGGCGCAGCCGGGGAAGTCCAGCAGCGCGCTCTCGAGGCTGGTGAGCGTCTCCACGTCGAGGTCGTTGGTCGGCTCGTCGAGCAGCAGCAGGTTGCCGCCCTGCTTGAGGGTCAGCGCCAGGTTCAGCCGGTTGCGCTCACCACCGGACAGCACGCCGGCCGGCTTCTGCTGGTCCGGGCCCTTGAAGCCGAACGCCGCGACGTAGGCCCGCGAGGGCATCTCCACGTTGCCGACCTTGATGTGGTCGAGGCCGTCGGAGACGACGTCCCACAGCGTCTTCTTGGGGTCGATGCCGCCGCGGCTCTGCTCGACGTAGGAGAGCTTGACGGTCTCGCCGACCTTGATCTCCCCCTCGTCGGGCTTCTCCTCGCCGACCAGCATCTTGAACAGCGTGGTCTTGCCGGCGCCGTTCGGGCCGACGACGCCGACGATGCCGTTGCGCGGCAGGGTGAACGACAGGTCGTCGATCAGCACGCGGTCGCCGAAGCCCTTGGTCAGGTTCTTGGTCTCGACGACGACGCTGCCCAGGCGCGGGCCCGGCGGGATCTGGATCTCCTCGAAGTCCAGCTTGCGGAACTTGTCGGCCTCCGCGGCCATCTCCTCGTACCGGGCGAGGCGCGCCTTGCTCTTGGCCTGGCGGGCCTTCGCGCCGGAGCGGACCCACTCCAGCTCCTCCTTGAGCCGCTTGGCGCGCTTGGCGTCCTTGGCCCCCTCGACCTGCAGGCGGGCAGCCTTGGTCTCCAGGTAGGTGGAGTAGTTGCCCTCGTAGGGGTAGGCGCGCCCGCGGTCGAGCTCGAGGATCCACTGGGCCACGTTGTCCAGGAAGTACCGGTCGTGTGTGACGGCGACGACGGTGCCGGCGTACTTCTCCAGGTGCTGCTCCAGCCACGCCACGCTCTCGGCGTCGAGGTGGTTGGTGGGCTCGTCGAGCAGCAGCAGGTCCGGCGCCTCGAGCAGCAGCTTGCACAGCGCGACGCGGCGACGCTCACCACCGGAGAGGACCGTGACGTCGGCGTCGCCCGGCGGGCAGCGCAGCGCGTCCATGGCCTGCTCGATGCGGGCGTCGAGCTCCCAGCCGTCGTTGTTCTCGATGACCTCCATGAGCTCGCCCTGCTCGGCCAGCAGCGAGTCGAAGTCGGCGTCGGGCTCACCCATCGCCGCACTGACCTCCTCGAAGCGGCGCAGCGCGTCGCGGAGCGGCTTGACCGCCTCCTCGACGTTGCCCCGGACGTCGAGGGCCTCGTTGAGCGGCGGCTCCTGCAGCAGGATCCCGACGGTCGCGTCGGGCGCGAGCGTCGCCTCACCGTTGGAGGGCTGCTGCATGCCGGCCATGATCTGGAGGACGGTGGACTTGCCGGCGCCGTTGGGGCCGACCACGCCGATCTTGGCGCCGGGCAGGAACGACAGGGTGACGTTGTCGAGGATCACCTTGTCGCCGTGCGCCTTGCGCGCACGGACCATCGTGTAGATGTACTGAGCCACTGGCGTGCCGAGCCTTCCGTCGTCTTCGCGAGCGGGGGCGGGACCGCCGGTTCGCGGCCCCACCCCGTCCGTTCTCGCTGTCGATCCTCCCAGCCCGGGGCAACTACGCGTGCGCGGGCTCGGAATCGAGGTCGTCTGCGTCCGCGGAGTGCAACGCGTCGACGGTCACCTCGTACTCCCGGCCGGCGGGACTGCCCGGCGAGGCGGAGTCGTCGACCGGCCCGGCGCCGCCCTGCTGGTCCGGCTCCCCCGCCGCGGTCGACTCGCTCCCGGCGGCGTCGGCCGGGCGACCGGACCGCTTGAAGACCGACATCCCCTTGGCGAGGTTGGGCCCGACGGCGAAGGCCTTGATCCGCGGCTTGCTGCGCGGCCCGGTCTCGGACTCCCAGCTGTGGGTGGTGAGGGCGCCCTGGACGATGACCGGGTCGCCCTTGCTGATGGAGCCGGCCACGTTGCCGCTCAGGCCGTTCCAGCACTCGACGTCGACCCAGAACGTGCCGGAGTCGACGAACTGCTCGGTGCCGGCGTCGTAGCGGCGGGCGGTGGAGGCGAGGCGGAAGTTGGTCACCGCGCCGTTCTGCGTGTTGTTGCGGCGCGGGGCGTCGGCGACGTTGCCGACGACGGTGACGATCGTGTCGTTCACGGTGCTCCTCGGATGTGCTGCGCCGGGGACGGCGCGACCGGCGCGGTGCCGGTGTGCCGTCGACCCTGACCGCCGCGCGGGCCGCCGGGCGGCGGGTTCCGGCATCTGTGGACACCGCTGCACCTGTGGACGACGCGACGCCCGGTCCTGCACCCCCGGGCGGCGGCCGATGCGATGATCGGGCGCGCGAGCGCCCGTAGCTCAGCGGATAGAGCAGGTGCCTTCTAAGCACTTGGTCGCAGGTTCGATCCCTGCCGGGCGCGCTCCGGGTCGTCGTCCCCGGCGTGGGTCACGGCTCCGCGACTGCCGACGGGCGCGGGAAGTCGGTGTTCTCGACCGTGAAGCCGCCGAAGGTCGCGAATGCGGACAGCCCGGCGCACGCAGCCACGACGGCCACCGACTCCACGACCTTGCGCAGCAGCTCCCCCACGGGAGGCATCCTGGGCCGCTCCTCACCCTCCGTGGTCGCCGAGGGCGGTGGTCCACCCGTCCGAGGTCCACGGCAAGCCGGACGGGTGACGCGCGGCCCGCACGCCGGGTTGCCGGCCGCGCGGTCGTCCGCCGAACAACCGCCCAGATAGGCGTTCCGACCGGACACAGCTTTCGCGATTGAGTGACGCGGGTCACGGGTAGAGCCGCCCAGCCGGCGCGCGGGGGCAATGTGCCGGCACAGGGGGCGTCGGAGGCGACGAGTGCGCAGGGGAACGAGTTCAGGGGTGCGAAAGCTGTGGGGCCGCCGTCAGCACGGCGGCTCCCCGACGAACGGATCCGGACGGCGACCGGCCCGCCCGTGGCTCCTGGCCGCGGCGGCGGTGGTGGGCTTCAGCGGGTTGATCGCCGGCATGACACAGCCTGCCGACCCGGTGCTGACCGGGCAGAGCAGTGACGCACCCCGGGAGGAGGCCCCGGCATGGGGCGTCCCCGCCCTGTCGTCGGGAGCGCCGGAAGGGGCCCGCACCCTGGAGGCCGCCCCGGAACGAGTGCCGGCGCCGGAGCCGGCCACGCCCGAGGCCGTCAGCGGCCTGGCGGCGAACGGCATCCCGAACGTCGCGCTGAACGCCTACCGGGTGGCCGCGGCACGCCTGGGCTCCGCCAAGCCGGGCTGCGGCATCGACTGGTCGCTGCTCGCGGGCATCGGCCGGGTCGAGTCCAACCACGGGCGCTTCGGCGGCGCCACGCTCAACGCCGACGGCACCTCCTCCCCCGAGATCCGCGGCCCTGCCCTGGACGGCGGGAAGTTCGCCTACATCGGCGACTCCGACGACGGCCGGTACGACCACGACACGGTCTACGACCGCGCCGTCGGCTCGATGCAGTTCATCCCGACGACCTGGCGCTCCTACGCCGTGGACGGCGACGGCAACGGCACCACCGACCCGTTCGACATCGACGACGCCGCCCTGGGCGCGGCGCACTACCTCTGCGTCGCGGGGGGCAATCTGCGCACCGAGGCCGGCCTGCGCCGGGCGGTCCTGGCCTACAACCACTCCAACAGCTACGTCGACCAGGTGCTCGCCCTGGCGCGGGCGTACGCCTCGGGCATCCCGGTCGACAGCCTCCCGCTCGTGGGCGACACCAGCGGTTCGCTCCCGGAGCCGCGCGGCTTCTACCGCGCCCCGGCCTCCCCCGGACCCGCCATCGGCTCGGGCGACCGGACCCAGGCCTCCGGCGACACGGTGTTCGGTGGGCCCCCGCCGGCCGAGCCGCCGCCCCCGGCGCCGGCCCAGGACGGCGGCTCGCCGCCCGCGCCCGCCGAGCAGCAGCCGCCCGCGCAGGCAGGCCGGCCCGCGCCGGCACCGGCCGCCCCGGCGCCGCCGCCCCCGCCGGCTCCGAAGCCCGCTCCGGCTCCGGCTCCGGCCAACCCGGTGCCCAGCGTGCCGCTCCCGCAGGTCCCGCTGCCGGCACCCCAGCTGCCGAGCGGTTCGGTCCCGTCGGTGCCGGAACCGGTCGCGGAGCTGGTCCCCGGCGTCACCTGCTCGCTGCCCGATGCGCTCGGACTGCCGCTGCTGCCGGACCTGCCGCTCTGCCCGAAGTGAGCGGCGCGGTCAGCGGGCGGACGGCGGCTTGAGGACGGCGAACGGGTCGGTGACCTCCAGGCCGGACGTGGCGAACCGGTAGAGCGTCGCCGGCCGCCCGCCCGCCCGACCGGAGGCGGCCATCTCCCCGGTCGGCTCGAGCACACCGCGCCGCAGCAGCACCCGCTGCAGGTTGGTGGCGGTTAACTCGTAGCCCAGCGCCGCCACGTAGACCTCGCGCAGCTCGGCGATGGAGAACGTCGGCGGGGCCAGGGCGAAGGCGACGTTGGTGTAGGAGAGCTTGGCCCGGAGCCGCTCCAGGCCCGAGCCGACGATCGAGCCGTGGTCGAACGCGGTCTCCGGCAGCGCGTCCACCGGGTGCCAGGCGGTGTCCTCCGGCAGCACCGGGTCCAGGTCGCCGGGGATCAGGCCGAGGTAGGCGGTCGCCACGGTGCGGCTGCGCGGGTCCCGGTCCGGATCGCTGCGGGTCTCCAGCTGCTCGAGGTGCGCCAGCTGCGCCACCTCCACCTTGGACGCCAGCTGACGGCCGACCGACGCGCCCAGCGTCTCCTCCGGGAGCAGCGGCCCACCCGGCAGCGCCCAGCAGCCGGTGAACGGCTCCCCGGCGCGCCGCCACAGCATCACGTGCAGCCGCGCATCCCTGACCTGCAGCACCACCGCCAGGGCCTGGTGCGGATAGGCCGGTCGCTCGGGCGAGGACCACACGGATGTCACGGAACCCATGCTAGATTTCGTGGCAGAGGTTTTCGCCTCGCAGTCTGAAACCCACTCCTCCGGAGGTCACGGTGACCGCAACGCTCCCCGCCCCCACCGCCGCTGCGTGGACCTCGGAGCAGTGGCAGGACTGGCGCGACGAGGTGCGCCGGCTCGCCGCCGAGCGCGACGCCGTCGTCCTGGCGCACAACTACCAGGCCGCGCAGATCCAGGACGTCGCCGACCACGTGGGCGACTCCCTGGCCCTGTCCCGCATCGCCGCGTCGTCGTCCGCGAGCACGATCGTGTTCGCCGGCGTCCACTTCATGGCCGAGACGGCGAAGATCCTCAGCCCCGAGAAGACCGTGCTGGTGCCCGACGCCGCCGCCGGGTGCTCGCTGGCCGACACGATCACCGCCGACCAGCTGCGCGCCTGGAAGGCCGAGCACCCCGGCGCCGCCGTCGTCTCCTACGTGAACACCACCGCCGAGGTGAAGGCCGAGACCGACATCTGCTGCACCTCCTCCAACGCCGTCGAGGTGGTCGACTCCATCCCCGCCGACCGCGAGGTGCTCTTCCTCCCCGACCAGTTCCTCGGCGCGCACGTCCAGCGGGTCACCGGCCGGACGAACATGCGCATCTGGATGGGCGAGTGCCACGTGCACGCCGGCATCTCCCCCACCGACCTGCGGCAGAGCATCGAGGACGCCCCCGACGCCGAGGTGCTCGTGCACCCCGAGTGCGGCTGCGCCACCAGCGCCCTCTGGATGGTCGGCCAGGGCGACCTGCCGTCGGACCGGGTGCACGTCCTGTCCACCGGCGCGATGCTCGACCAGGCGAAGCGGACCACGGCGAAGCGGGTGCTGGTCGCCACCGAGATCGGCATGCTGCACCAGCTCCGCCAGGCCAACCCGGCGGCGACGTTCGAGGCGGTCAACCCGCGCGCCGAGTGCCCGTACATGAAGATGTCGACCCCGGAGAAGCTGCTGCGCGCGCTCCGCGAGGGCCGCGACGAGGTCACCGTCGACCCTGAGATCGCCGCGCGGGCCCGCTCGGCCGTCGAGGCGATGATCGCCCTCGGCACCCCGTCGCTGGTCGGCGAGTGACCATGGGGCCCCGCCGCACCGCGCCGGTCGCCCCCGCCGTCGTCCCCGCGCTGCCCCTCCCCGCGGCCGGGTGGTCCCGCGCCGTCGACGTCGTCGTCGTGGGCAGCGGCGCCGCCGGGCTGATGACGGCGCTCGCCCTCGCCGACGCCGGTCGCCGGGTCGCCGTCGTCACCAAGGGCGCGCTCGGCGACGGCAGCACCCGGTGGGCGCAGGGTGGGCTGGCCGCCGTCCTCGGGGCCGACGACGACGCCGCGCTGCACGTGCAGGACACGCTCACCGCCGGCGCCGGGCTCTGCGACGAGGCGGCCGTGACGACGCTGGTCGAGGAGGCACCCGCGGCCATCACCCTGCTCCAGCGGCTCGGGGCGCGACTGGACACCGACCCGCACGGTCGTCCGGCGCTGACCCGCGAGGGCGGGCACAGCCGCGACCGCATCGTGCACGCCGGCGGCGACGCCAGCGGCGCGGAGGTGACCCGCACCCTCGCCGGGGCCCTGCGCGGGGCCGGCGTCGAGGTGCTGGAGCACACCGTCGCACTGGAGGCGCTGCGCACCGCCCGCGGCGACGTCGTCGGCCTGCGGGTGGCCCGGGTCGGGGACGACGGCGCGCTGACCGACGCCGGGGACCTCCGCGCGCACGCCGTCGTCCTGGCCACCGGCGGGTACGGCCAGGCCTACGCCGCCGCCACCTCCCCGGCCGGCGCCACCGGCGACGGGCTGGCGCTGGCGCTGCGCGCCGGCGCCGAGGTCGCCGACGTCGAGATGGTGCAGTTCCACCCCACCGTGCTCTGGCAGGGTCCGGGCGCGACCGGGCAGCAGGTGCTGATCAGCGAGGCCGTGCGCGGCGAGGGCGCGGTCCTGGTCGACGCCGAGGGCCGGCGGATCATGGTCGGCGCCCACCCGCTGGCCGACCTCGCCCCGCGTGACGTCGTCTCCGCCACGATCGCCGCACACCTCGCCGCCACCGGCGAGGACTGCGTCTTCCTGGACGCGACCGGGCTGGGTGCGGAGTTCCTGGAGCGGCGCTTCCCCGGCATCGTCCGCGCCTGCCGTGCCGCCGGGCACGAACTGACGACGGCGCCGGTGCCGGTCGCCCCGGGCGCGCACTACACCTGCGGCGGGGTGCTGGCCGACCTCGACGGGCGGACCGGCGTCGCCGGGCTCCACGCCGTCGGCGAGGTCGCCTGCACCGGCGTGCACGGGGCCAACCGGCTGGCGTCGAACTCCATCACCGAGGGCCTCGTCGCCGCCCGCCGGTGCGCGGCGCTGCTCGAAGCCGAGCTGCCGGCCGGCGCCCCGGCGAGCCCGCTGGCCGAGCCCGTCGACGGCGCCGGAGCGATGGATCCCGCCACCCGGGGCACGGTGGGCGTCGCGCTGAGCCGGTACGCCGGGGTGGTCCGCGACGCCGCGGGGCTGACCGAGCTCACCGCCGCCCTCGCCGGCACGGCGCGGCTGGACGCGGCCACCGTCCTCGACCTCGCCGCGGTCGAGGCGACCGCCGTCCACACGGTCGCCACCCTGCTGGCGACGGCGGCACTCGCCCGGCCGGAGAGCCGTGGGTGCCACCGGCGGGCAGACGCATCCGGCACCCGTCCCGAGTGGCAGCTGCGGCTCGCCCACCGCATCGACGCCTCGGGCCACCTGCACACCCGCACCGTGCCGCTGACCGCGCCGGGCACCGACCAGACCCAGGGAGTGGCATGACCGGCACCGAGTGGTTCCCGCTGCGCGCGGAGCTGACCGACGCGCTGCGCGTTGCGGGCCTCGACCCCGTCGGCGTGGAGCGGGTGGTCCGCCGCGCGCTCGACGAGGACCTCGCCTTCGGCCCCGACGTCACGACGCTCGCGACGGTGCCGGCCGATGCCCGCGCGACCGGTGACGTGGTGCCGCGCTCGCCAGGGGTGCTGGCCGGCGTCCCGGTCGCGGCCGCGGTGTTCGAGATGGTCGGCGGCTCCGACGTCGAGGTGACGCTGCACGCGCTCGACGGCATGGCCGCTCGGCCCAAGGCACCGGTGCTGAGCGTCACGGGCCCGACCCGGTCCCTGCTGACGGCGGAGCGCACGGCGCTGAACCTCATCGGCCACCTCTCGGGTGTGGCCACGGGAACGCGCCGGTGGGTGGACGCCGTCGCCGGGACCAGCGCCGCCGTCCGCGACACCCGGAAGACGCTCCCGGGCCTGCGGGCGCTGGAGAAGTACGCCGTCCGGTGCGGCGGCGGCGTCAACCACCGGATGGCGCTCGGCGACGCGGCGCTGGTCAAGGACAACCACGTGGCGGCGGCCGGTGGCATCACCGCGGCGGTCGAGGCCGTGCGGGCGCACTCGGCCACGGTTCCGCTCGAGGTCGAGTGCGACACCCTGGACCAGGTCCGGGAGGCGGTGGCGGTCGGCGTCGAGCTGGTGCTGCTGGACAACTTCTCGCTGGCCGACACGCGCACCGCCGTGGACCTGGTGCGCGGCACGGGCGTGCGGCTGGAGGCCAGCGGCGGGCTCTCGCTCGAGCGCGCGGCCGAGGTCGCGGCGACGGGGGTCGACTACCTGGCCGTCGGCGCCCTCACCCACAGCGCGCCGGTGCTCGACCTCGGCTTCGACCTGCGCTGAGATCGACCACTTCTCGGGCGTTTCTCGCGCTCAGGGGGTGCTGCACCACTCGGGAAGCGCGAGGAACACCCGACAAGCAGGGTCAGCCAGGTTGCTCGGCGAGGAACCGACGCGCCTGCCGCTCGTTGCGGAGCACCATCAGCGCGAGGACGCCGAAACCCGCGCCGAAGACCAGAACCATGGCGAGGCGCCACGCCGACGGCGACCCGATGAACTGCGCGACGAACATCAGCAGCAGGCCCAGCTGGAGCAACAGCAGCGCCCGCTGACCGGTCTGACGTTCGGCCAGGTGCCGGACGAGGCCGACGTGCGCCTGGTCGAGCGGCACGACGCCGCGCAACTCGTCGAGCAGCAGCTTCTGCTGGCGCCGGTCGAGCACCATCAGCGGGGTCCGCAGACCGCCCAGCCGGCGGTTCGCGCGCCACTGGGTGACCCCACCCACGATCACCAGGACGAACGCTCCGGCGGTGAGGACGAGCCCGGCGATCGTCCGCCAGCGCGGGTCGTCGTCGGCCGTGGCGGGCTCGTCGCCGAGCCAGGCGAGCAGCGCGAACGCCGCCCCGGCGGCGAGCAGGACCAGACCGGTCCCCAGCAGGATGCTCAGCCGAACGCGGTGACGGATCCGCGCCTCGAGCGCCTGGGACGGCAGCCCGTCGAGGATCCGCTGCGCCTCGGCCCAGCGCTCGCCGTCGTGGTCCATGCGCCCACCCTGGGGAGACCGGGGCCGCGCGGCGACCCCGTTCCACCGTCCGGGTGACCACCGCTCTGGGAGCGATCCGCGCGGTCAGTGAGTCCTGCAGGACCCGCAGAGCGGGGGAAACGCCCCCAGAGCAGTGGGCGTCAGCCGCGCTGGTCGGGGTGCACCCAGCCGATCGCCGGCGCGACGTACCGGACGACGTTCTCCAGCAGCCGGGCGTTGTACTCGACGCCGAGCATGTTGGGCACGGTGATCAGCAGGGTGTCGGCCTCGCGCACGGCGGCGTCCTTGGCCAGCTGCTCGGCCAGCTCGTCGGGCTCGGCGGCGTAGCTCCGGCCGAAGCGCGAGCGCACGCCCTCGAGCAGACCCACCTGGTCCTGGCTGGACCGTTCGCTGCCGAAGTAGGCACGGTCCTCGTCGCTGACGAGCGGGACGACGCTGCGGCTCACCGAGACCCGCGGCTGGCGCGGGTGCCCGGCCTCGTCCCACGCCGCGCGGAAGCGGGCGATCTGCTCGGCCTGCAGCTCGTCGAAGGGGACGCCGGTGTCCTCGCTGAGGAGCGTGGAGCTCATCAGGTTCATGCTCTGCTGCGCCGCCCACTCCCCCGTGGCCCGGGTCCCGGCGCCCCACCAGATGCGGTCGGCCAGACCCGGCGACTGCGGCTGGATCGCCAGCTTCCCCGCTGCCCCACCGGTCATCCGCGGGTCGGCGTCGGCCATCGGCGCACCGGAGATCGCGGCGAGGAACAGCCCCGCCTTCTGCCGGGCCAGGTCGGCGTCGCTGCCGTCGGGCGCGGGCACGTAGCCGAACGCCTCCGAACCGCGCAGCGCCGTCTCCGGTGATCCCCGGCTGATGCCGAGCTGCAGCCGCCCGCCGCTGATCAGGTCCGCGGCGGCGGCCTCCTCGGCCATGTAGAGCGGGTTCTCGTAGCGCATGTCGATCACGCCGGTGCCCAGCTCGATCCGCGAGGTACGGGCGGCCATCGCCGCCAGCAGCGGGAAGGGCGACGCGAGCTGCCGGGCGAAGTGGTGCACCCGCACGTAGGCGCCGTCGACGCCGAGCTCCTCGGCAGCCTCGGCCAACTCGATGCTCTGCACGAGGGCGTCCCGGCCGCTGCGCACCTGCGACCCCGGGATGGGCTGCCAGTGCCCGAAGGACAGGAACCCGATCCGCTTCTCCACGACTCTTCCTCTCGTCGATGTCTGCCGGATCAGCGCACCGAGGACCACGCCGATTCCCGGTCGGCATGGCAGATCACCCGGAGCGGGCGCGACCCGTGGGACGAGTGAGTCCAGTTGCGACGCACTGTGACGGGGTGATCACGACTCTCCGTGCACCGGTTCCGTCACTTCTCGCCTGCGATGCGTGACGCTGTCCCGGTGAGCCTTCCCGCATCCGACATGCCCCGCTCCCCGGGCACGCCCGGCGGCGCAGCCGGGCAGCGCTTGCGGGCGATCGACACGCTGCTCGCCGACCGGGGCCAGCTGTTCCAGGCGCTGTTCCTCTCCGCGCCGATCGCCAAGGCCCTCGTCGACCTCGACGGGCACGTGCTGGTCGCCAACCCGCGCATGTGCGCCCTCACCGGCCGCACCCCCGAGAGCCTCTCCGGCCGGCACATCGACCTGCTGGCCCACCCCGACGACCCGCCGGTCGGCGACCTCGGTCTCGAGCCCGCCCCCGGCGAGCCGCCCCTGGACCCGAACCTGCTCTACGACGGCGAGCGCCGGCTGCGCCGCTCCGACGGCAGCGAGCTGTGGGTCGTGCAGTCCCACGAGGTGGTCCGCCAGAACAACGGGACGCCGCAGTTCGTCGTCCTGTCGCTGGTCGACGTCACCGACCGCCGCCGGGCGGAGGAGGACGCGGTCCGCCGCGCCTACACCGACCCGCTGACCGGGCTGCCCAACCGGCGCGCGCTCACCGACCGGCTCCGGCACGCGGTGGCACTCTCCCGCCGTCGTGGGCTGCACGTCGGCCTGGTGCACCTGAACATCGACCGCTTCCAGGCGGTCAACGACTCGCTCGGCCACGAGGCCGGCGACCTGTTGCTCAGCCAGTTCGCCGACCGGCTCCGCTGGAGCACCCGCGTCGAGGACACCGCCGTGCGCCTGGGCGCCGACGAGTTCCTCGTGGTGGCCGAGGACGTCGAGGACCTCGACGGGCTCCGCGCGCTCGCCGACCGGCTGCTCAGCGTCCTGGACGAGCCGTTCGTGGTCAGCGACCGGGAGATCACCCTCTCGGCCAGCGTCGGCCTCACCCTGGGCGCCGAGATGACCCCCGACGACCTGCTGCGCCAGGCGCAGAGCGCGCTGACCAAGGCCAAGGCCGACGGCAGCCGCGCCCGCGTCGAGGTGTACGAGGGGGCGCTCACCCACAGCGAGGTCGACGCGCTGCAGCTGGAGACCGACCTCCGGCACGCGCTCGACCACGACGAGCTGCGGCTGTTCTACCAGCCGATCGTGCACCTGGCCGACGAGACGCTGCTGGGCTACGAGGCGCTGATCCGCTGGCAGCACCCCACCCGCGGACTGCTGCCGCCCGGCGCCTTCCTGGACGCCGCCGAGAACAACCGGCTCACCTCCAAGCTCGGCGCGTGGGTGCTCCGGCGGGCCTGCCTCGACGCGGCGACCTGGCCCGAGGACCTGCGGGTGCACGTGAACATCTCCGCCCGCCACCTGGCCGAGGAGGGGTTCAGCGAGCTCGTCGCCGCGGCGCTGGAGGAGTCGGGGCTGCCCCCGCACCGGCTGGAGCTGGAGATCACCGAGTCGACGGCGCTGTTCGCCGCCGAGGCCACCCTGCACGCGGTCGCGGTCGTCACCGACGCCGGCGTCACCCTGGCGCTGGACGACTTCGGCACCGGCTACTCCGCGATCACCGCGCTGCACCGGCTGCCCATCCACACCGTGAAGATCGACCGGTCCTTCGTCGCCGACGTCGTCACCGAGCCCTCGACCGCCGCGCTGGTGCACGGGCTGCTCCAGCTGGGCCGCGGCATGGGCCTGCAGGTCATCGCCGAGGGCATCGAGGACCTCGACCAGGCCGACTGGCTGCTGCGGCACGGCTGCGCGATGGCCCAGGGCTACGCCTTCGGCCGGCCGGCGCCGCTGCCCAGCCCGGCGGAGGTGCTGATGAGCGAGGCCACCCAGGCCCCGGTCGAGGACGTCGCGGGCGAGCTGCTGCCCGAGCCGGCGGCGCCGCCGGCCCTGCCCCGGCCGCGGATCCCCTCGAGCCCCGAGGCCCACGACCTGGCCGACACCGGCCCGTTCGCCTCCCGCACGCTCTTCGACGACCTGGCCGACGACGACTGAAGGGCCCTCCTGCCCCCCGACGTTCGCAGGCTCGCGTCGGGGCCCTGCAAGAGGGCCGTTCCAGCACCTCACGCCCGGGGCAGGACCAGGGGAACCGGGCGCTTGGCCTGACGTCCGTCGCCCGAGGACCGGCCGCGCAGTCGCCGGCCGATCCACGGCGCCACGAAGCCGCGCACCCACGCCGCCTCCTCGGCGAGCGCCGCCCGGACGGCCCGTGGCGGCTGCGGCGGCAGCGGGGTGCGCCAGTCCTCGCCGTCGGCACCCGGCAGGCCCAGCGCCGCCGCGGCCGCGAGCGCCATCCGGCGGTGCCCCTCGTCGGTCATGTGGATCCGGTCGGTGTCCCACAGCCGGAAGTCCTGCACCCAGGCCGCGCCCCACTGGTCGAGCACGGCGGCCCCGGTGCGGTCGGCGACCGACCAGATGTTGGCGTTGAACACCGCGATCTTGCCGCGCACCCGGCGCAGGATCGGGGTGTTGCGGGTGTCGACGCTGGTCGCGAGCAGCACGTCCGCACCGGCGTCCCGCAAGCGGACGACCGCCGCCTCCAGGCCGGCGGCGAGCTCGTCGGGGTCGGAGCCGGGGCGCATCAGGTCGTTGCCGCCGGCGACCAGGCTGACCAGGTCGGGCTTCGCGTCCAGGGCGACGGACACCTGCTCGTCCACGACCTGGCGCAGCAGCCGGCCGCGGATGGCCAGGTTGGCGTACTCGACGTCCCCGTCCGGGACGGCGGCGGCGAGGTGCTCGGCGAGCCGGTCGGCCCAGCCGCGGAACTCGCCCGGGCGGGCCGGGTCGGGGTCGCTCAGCCCTTCGGTGAAGGAGTCGCCGAGAGCGATGTAACGGCGCCAGGGAGATGCGTCGAGCTGCACGCCACCACTCCAGCACGGCGCGCGACACCGCCCGCACGGGGGCTCACCCGCGGTAGGTCTCCAGCAACCGGAGCCAGATCTCGCTGATCGTCGGGTAGGCCGGCACGGCATGCCACAGCCGGCCGATCGGCACCTCGCCCACGACGGCGATCGTCGCCGCGTGCAGCAGCTCGGCGACGGCGGGCCCCACGAACGTCACCCCGAGCAGCACCTCCCGCTCGGTGTCGACGACGGCGATCGCGGTGCCCTCGTACCCGTCGGTGAACAGCGAGGCGCCGGCGACGCTGCCGATCGGGTACTCCACGACGCGATGCGGCAGCCCCGCCTCCTCGGCCTGCGCCGCGGTGCGCCCCACGCTGGCCACCTGCGGGGAGGTGAACACCACCGACGGGGTGGCGACGTCGTCGGCGGTGTCCACGAACGGCGACCACGCGGCGGTGTCCACGTCCTCGCCGCGGGCGCGGGCAACGATCGCCGCACCCGCCTGGCGCGCCTGGTACTTGCCCATGTGCGTGAGCTGGCGGCGGCCGTTGACGTCGCCGACGCCGTACATCCAGGGCAGGCCCTCGACCCGCAGCGTGCTGTCGACCGAGAGGTACTTCCCCGGCTCCAGGCCCACGCTCTCGGCCCCGATGTCGTCGGTGCGCGCCGCGCGGCCGACCGCCACCAGCACCTCGTCACCGCGGACCTCCTGCCCGTCGTCGCTGGTCAGCACGACCTCGGCGCCGTCGCGGCGGGCACCGGTGACCGAGGTGTGCAGCCGCACGTCCACCCCGGCGTCGCGCAGCGCGGCGGCGACCGCCTCACCGGCCTGCGGCTCCAGCCCGGGCAGCAGCCGCCCGCCCCGCTGGAGCAGCGTCACCCGCGCGCCCAGCGCCTGCCAGGCGGTGGCCATCTCGCAGCCGACGTAGCCACCGCCGAGCACCAGCAGCCGGGCCGGGGCCTCCTTGGCGCTGGTCGCCTCCCGCGGGCCCCACGGGTCGACGTCGGCCAGTCCGTCGACCGGCGGCACGGACGCCTTCGACCCCGTGCAGACGGCGACGGCGTGCCGGGCGGTCAGCCGCACCGTGCCGCCGTCGGCCGTGGTGACGACGACGGTCCGCTCGCCGTCCAGCCGCCCGTTGCCCCGCAGCAGGTCGATGCCGGCCGAGTCCAGCCACTGCACCTGCGAGGCGTCGTCCCAGTTCGAGGTGAAGGAGTCGCGGCGCGCCAGCGTCGCGGCGACGTCCTGCTCGCCGGTGACGGCCTGCTTCGCGCCGTCCACCGAGCGCGCCTCGGCCAGCACCTCGGTCCCGCGCAGCAGCGCCTTGCTCGGCATGCAGGCCCAGTACGAGCACTCGCCACCGACCAGCTCCGGCTCCACGACGACCGCCGTCAACCCACCGCGGACGACGATGTCGGCCACGTTCTCCCCGGTCGACCCGGCCCCGAGGACGACGACGTCGTAGGTCTTCTCTTCCGCATGGCTCACCGGCCCATCCTGTCGGTGTGGTCGACTGGCCGCCATGCCGGTCGACGCCCGCGAGTACGCCGCCGCCCTGGGCCAGTACGCCGCCGGGGTCTGCCTGCTCACCGTGAAGGACGACATCGACGACGTCGGGACGACCGTCACCTCGGTGATGAGCGTGTCGGCCGCGCCGCCGCTGGTCGCCGTCGGGCTGAACGCCGACGGCTACCCGGCCGAGGTGCTGGAGGCGGTCGGCACCTGCGCGCTGACGGTGCTGGCCGCCCCGCACGCCATCGTGGCCTCCCGGTTCTCCTCGGCCGGGCGGCCGAGCGCTCGGCACCTGCTGGAGACGGTGCCCTGGACCCGCGCCGCGGGCAGCGGGGCCATCGTCCTCGCCGAGGCCCCGGTCGCCCTGGACTGCCGGCTGGAGCGGCTGGTGGAGGCCGGTGACCACGTGCTGGCCCTGCTGCGGGTCGAGGACGTCCCGGTGCTGAACCCGACGGCCCCCCCGCTGCTGCGGCTGCGTGGGCGGTTCGTCGACGAGACCGGTGCGCAGGCCGGACGAGGCTGATCCTCCGACGTTCTCCGGGCCGGTTGTCACATCCGGCGACGCGGCGGTGCTATCCGTACATGGACCTCGTACGCCACGGACGACCGGCAGCCGCCGCCGTCCTGACACTGCCCGGACCGCTGGGCCGGGTCGGAGGGAAGGGCAGCGTGTCGGCATCAGCCACCCGCGGCGCTGTGCGGCCCGACCTCGAGGCGGTCTTCCGCCAGGAGTACGCGCGGGTCGTCGGCGTCGCCGCCCGGGTGCTCGGCTCGCGGGACCAGGCCGAGGACGTCGCGCAGGAGGTCTTCCTGTCCTTCGGCCGCTCGGCGGTGCCCGCCGGTGAGGCCGGCGGCTGGCTGTCGGTTGCCGCGGCGCACACCGCGCTCAACCTGCTCCGGTCGGGGCGCCGCCGCAGCGCCCGCGAGGAGACCGTGGCCTCGACCGCCGACGTCACCACCCCCGACGTGGCCGACACGGTGCTCACGCTCGAGGACCGCAGCCGTGTCCGGGCCGCCCTGGCCCGGCTGCCCGCCAAGCAGGCGACCGCGCTCGTGCTCCGGCACAGCGGCCTGAGCTACGCCGAGGTCGCCACCGCACTCGATCTGTCCCCCGGCAGCGTCGGCACCACCGTCCGCCGCGCCGAATCCGCCCTTCGCAAGGAGCTGAACCGCCATGCGTCATCCGACTGAGGGCGTCCTGCGCCGGCTGGTCGACGAACCCGCCGGGGTCTCCGACGCCGACCGCGCCCACGTCGCCACCTGCCCTTCCTGCCTGCGGGCGCTCGACGACGCCCGCGCCGACGCCGAGCTCGTCGGCGCCGCGCTCACCTCGGCCGGCACCGGCACCGTCGACACCGATGCCGCCTGGGCCCGGTTCTCGGCGGCTCCCGCCACGCCGGCGAGCACCCCTGCCTTTCGTCCGGCGCCCGCTGCCGCACGCAACCGCTGGCGCACCGCCGTCCGGCGGCCGGCGGTCGCCGCACTCGGCGCCACGGTCCTGCTGACGGGTGCCGGCGTCGCCGCCGCCAACGACTGGCTGCCGATCTTCCAGGCCGAGCGGGTCGACCCGGTCCAGGTGACCAGCGCCGACCTGGTGCAGATCCCCGATCTGTCCGCCTACGGCGACCTGCAGATCACCCGGGAGCCGGAGCCCGAGGAGGTGGCCGACGCCGCCGCCGCGCAGGAGCGGACCGGTCTCGAGGTCCCCGAGGTCGGCGAGCTGCCCGAGGGCGTCACCGGCGACCCGACCTACCAGGCGGCCGGCCTCGTCGAGGCCACCTTCACCTTCTCCGCCGACAAGGCCGCGCAGGCCGCCGCCGCCGAGGGCGAGGTCCTGCCGCCCTCGCCCGCCGGGCTGGACGGCAGCACCCTGCGGATCCAGGCCGGACCGGGCGTCGCGGCGATGTGGGCACAGCCGACCGGGGTGCCGACGCTCGTCGTCGCCCGGGTGGGCGCCCCGACGGTGGCCTCCTCGGGCGTGCCGTTCGAGACGGTCCGCGACCACCTGCTGTCGCTGCCCGGGCTGCCCGACGGGGTGGCCCAGCAGCTGCGCAGCCTCTCCGCCGACGCCGGGACGCTGCCCCTGCCGGTGCCCGCGGAGCTGGTGACCAGCTCCACGGCCGACGTCGACGGCACCGAGGCCACCGTGCTCACCTCCCGCAACGGGCTGTTCGCCGGCGTGGTGTGGGTGGAGGACGGCGTGATGACCGGTGTCGCCGGCACGCTCAGCGCCGACGAGCTGCTGTCGGTGGCGCGCGGGCTCCGGTGACATGCCCTCCGCTGACGCCGCTACGGTCGCGGGCGTGACCTCCGGCGCCGACGGGCTCGCGGACCTGCCGCCGTCCCCGGCGGTCTGGTGCTCCGGACTGCGCAAGCGGTACGGACGCCGGACCGCCGTGGACGACGTCTCCTTCACCGTGGGCCGCGGCGAGGTGGTCGGGCTGCTGGGCCCCAACGGCGCCGGGAAGACCAGCGTCATCAAGATGCTGCTCGGCCTGGTGCGGCCCGACGCGGGCGAGGTGCTGCTGCTCGGCCGGCCGTCGACCGATCCCCGGTCCCGCAGCGCCGTCGGGTACCTGCCCGAGCTCTTCCGCTACCAGCCATGGCTCACCGCCGCCGAGGTGCTCGACCTGCACGTGAAGTTGGCCGGTGCCGACGTCCCGCCCGCCGAGCGACGCGAGTGCCTGGCGCTGGTGGGCCTGGCCGAGCGCGCCGGTGACCGGGTCGGCGGGTTCTCCAAGGGCATGCAGCAGCGCCTCGGTCTCGCCGTCGCGCTGGTCGCCCGGCCCGAGCTCGTCGTCCTGGACGAGCCGACCAGCGCCCTGGACCCCCTGGGCCGGGTCGACGTCCGCGACATCGTGCTGTCGCTGAAGTCCCGCGGGGTCGCCGTCCTGCTCAACTCGCACCTGATCGGTGAGGTGGAGCGGGTCTGCGACCGGGTGGTGATCCTGGACGAGGGCCGGGTGGCCGCGTCCGGCACCCTGGCCGAGCTGCTCGGCCAGCGCGAGGTCCGGCTGCGGCTGGCCGGCGCCGACGGCCCGGCGGAGGACCGCATGCGGGCGGCCGGTGCGCTGACCCGCAGCGGCGACTGGTTCACCGTGCAGCTCGCCTCCGACGACGACGGCGTCACCGTGCCCGACCTGGTCCGCGACCTCGTCGGGCTCGGGGTGCGCGTGCACGCCGTCGAGCCGGTGCGGATCAGCCTCGAGGAGCGTCTGCTCGCCGTGCTCCGTCACGAGGAACCCGGCCACGAGGAGCCCACGCCGTGATCTCCCTGACCGTCGCCGGCCTGACGCTGCGGGAGGCCTTCCGCCGCCGCGTCGTCTGGGCGCTGCTGGTGCTGACCGTGGTGCTGCTCGTCCTCAGCGGCTGGGGCTTCTCCAGGCTGATCGGCCTGGACACCGACCTCGGCACGATGACCAGCGGCGAGGCCCGGCTGATCGCCTCGGTGCTGCTGAACCTGATCATGTTCGGCTTCAGCCTGATCGCGGCCATCGGCACCGCGTTCCTGGCCGGCCCGACGCTGTCCGGCGAGGTGGAGTCGGGGCAGGCGCTGGCGATGCTCGCCCGGCCGGTCCGCCGCTCGTCGGTGCTGCTCGGCAAGTGGCTGGGCCTGCTCACCTTCGGCTGCGGCTACGTGATCCTGGCCGGGCTCGCGCAACTGCTGGTGGTGCGCTGGGCCGTCGGTTACTGGCCGCCCGACCCCGCCATAGGGCTGCTGCTGCTCGCGGCGGAGACCGTCGTGCTGCTGACCCTGGCCCTGCTGCTGTCCAGCGTCGTCTCGCCGATGGCCTCGGGGATCATCGCGGTCGGGCTCTTCGGGGCGACCTGGGTGGCCGGCGTCGTCGGCGGGATCGGCGCGGCGCTGGGCAACGAGGGCGTCGAGCGGGTGGGCTCGGTGTCCCGGGTCATCCTGCCGACCGACGGTCTGTGGCGCGGTGCGATGAACGGCTTCCAGGACCCGTTCGCGCTCGCCCAGATGGGGCAGGGCGAGGCAGGTTTCCCGTTCCTCAGCGATGCCCCGCTCACCCCCGCCTACCTGGCCTGGGCCGCGGTCTGGATCGCCGTCGTCTGGGGACTGACCGCGCTGTCCTTCCAGCGCCGCGACATCTGACGGCACCCTCGCCGCGCGGTTGCCACCGAGGCAGTGGCCTCCGGGAGCCGTTCGGGCCCGAGTCCTGCCATCCTCTCCGCAGCGGAACACGACGGAGGAGGTCGCATGAGCACGACGGCGGAGGGCGCCGCGGGACAGGCGGACGTGGAGCGCCGCCGCGGCGGGTTCAGCTCCCGGCGGGTCTTCATCCTGGCGGCGATCGGGTCGGCCGTCGGGCTCGGCAACATCTGGCGGTTCCCCTACGTCGCGTACGAGAACGGCGGCGGCGCCTTCCTGCTGCCCTATCTCGTCGCGCTGCTGACCGCGGGCATCCCGTTCCTGCTGCTGGACTACGCGATCGGCCACCGCCACCGCGGGTCGGCGCCGCTGTCGTTCGCCCGGCTGCGCCGCGGCACCGAGGGGCTCGGCTGGTGGCAGGTGGCCATCTGCTTCGTCATCGCCGTCTACTACGCGGCGGTCCTCGCGTGGGCGCTGCGCTACACGCTCTTCTCGCTGGACGAGGCGTGGGGCGCCAACCCCGAGGCGTTCTTCTTCGGCGAGTTCCTCCAGGCCGGCGACGTCGCGGTCACCGCCGACGTGGTGCCCGGGGTCCTCGTGCCCCTCGCGATCGTCTGGCTGGCCGTGCTCGTGGTCATGGCCCTCGGCGTCCAGCGCGGGATCGGGGTGACCTCGCTGGTCTTCATCCCGGTGCTGGTGGTCGCCTTCCTCGTCCTCGTGGTGCAGGCGCTGCTGCTCGACGGCGCCACCGACGGTCTCGACGCGCTCTTCACGCCCGACTGGTCGGCGCTCACCGAGGCCTCGGTCTGGGCCGCCGCGTTCGGCCAGATCTTCTTCTCGCTGTCGATCGGCTTCGGCATCATGATCACGTACGCCTCGTACGTCGGCCGGCGCGAGGACATGGTCGGCTCCGGCCTCGTCGTGGGTTTCTCGAACTCGAGCTTCGAGCTGCTCGCCGGCATCGGCGTGTTCGCGGCCCTCGGCTTCATGGCGCAGGCCGGCGGGGTCACCGTCGACGAGGTCGCCGACGGCGGGATCGGGCTGGCCTTCATCGCCTTCCCGACGATCATCAGCGAGGCGCCGGCCGGTGCCCTCCTCGGCGTGCTGTTCTTCGGGTCGCTGGTCATCGCCGGCATCACCTCGCTGATCAGCGTGATCGAGGTGGTCATCTCCGCGGTCCGCGACAAGTTCGACACCAGCCGCCTGACCGCGACCCTGGCGGTCGGCGTCCCGGCCGCGGTGCTCAGCCTGGTGCTGTTCAGCACGACCAGCGGCATCTACGTCCTCGACGTCGTCGACCACTTCGTCAACCAGTACGGCATCCTCGTCGTCGCGCTGGTCAGCATGCTCGTCGTCGCCTGGGCGGTCCGGGCGCTGCCGCGGCTCGGCGAGCACCTCAACGTCCACGGCCGACCCCGGGTCGGCACCGGCTGGCGGGTGCTGGTCGGCGTCGTCGCCCCGCTGGCCCTGGCCCTCGTGCTCGTGTTCGGCCTGCTCGACGACCTCGAGGCGTCCTACGGGGACTACCCGACCTGGCTCCTGCTGGTCTTCGGCTGGCTCATGGTCGTGGGGCTTCCGGTGGTGGGCTTCCTGCTCGCCCGGATGCCGTGGCGAACCAGCACCCACCTGGACGGGCCACCGCCCGGCTCGGATCCGGCGCCGGCGTTGCAGCCGGCCTCCGACCAGACCTCGGGCACCCGCCCGGCGACGGCGACCGACGAGGGAGGATCCCGATGAGCACGGAAGCGATCGTGATGATGGTGGTCGCGATGCTGGTGATCTGGGGCGGCCTGGCACTGGCCATCACGAGCCTGGTGCGCCACGGCGCCGTCGAGGACCGCTCCGAGAACCTGCGCCGGGACCTCTGACGCCGCAGCGGCGAGTGTGCGGGAACCGCGGTGTCGGCACCGGCCGATGCCCCGGTTTCGGCGACTTCGCGCCCCGGAACCGGGGTGGGAAGGCGAGGCGCGACCGGCCGGGGCTAGCGTCGATACCGATATGAGCGCTCTGCCTGCCCCGTCCGAGTCCGCGCTGCGGCGAGCCCTCACCCGAGCCGAGCGGGGGGTGAGCCTCGACGCGGTCGAGGCCGAGACGCTCCTGCACGCCCGCGGGCTGGGCGACGGCGAGGCGCTGGACCGGCTGCTCACCGCCGCCGGCCGGGTGCGCGACGCCGGCCTCGCCTCGGCCGGCCGCCCGGGCGTGGTGACCTACAGCCGCAAGGTGTTCATCCCGCTCACCCACCTGTGCCGCGACCGGTGCCACTACTGCACCTTCGTGACGACGCCGGGGCAGCTGCGCGCGCAGGGCAAGGCGCCCTACCTCTCCCCCGACGAGGTGCTCGACATCGCCCGCGCCGGCGCCGCCATGGGCTGCAAGGAGGCGCTGTTCACCCTCGGCGACCGGCCCGAGGACCGCTGGCCGGTCGCCGCCGAGTGGCTCGAGGCGCACGGCTTCGACTCGACGCTGGGCTACCTGCGCGCGATGGCCATCCGGGTGCTGGAGGAGACGGGGCTGCTCCCCCACCTCAACCCCGGCGTGCTGTCGTGGGAGGAGATCCAGCGGCTCAAGCCGGTCTCGGCCTCGATGGGCATGATGCTGGAGACGACGGCGACGCGGCTGTGGTCCGAACCGGGCGGCCCGCACTTCGGCTCGCCGGACAAGGAGCCGGCGCTGCGGCTCCGGGTCCTGGAGGACGCCGGCCGCTCCGCGGTCCCGTTCACCACCGGCGTGCTGCTGGGCATCGGCGAGGACTACGCCGAGCGGGTGGACGCCATCGGCGCGATCCGGGCCGCGGCGCTCCGGCACGGGCACGTGCAGGAGACCATCGTCCAGAACTTCCGGGCCAAGCCGCGGACGGCGATGCAGGCGCACGACGACCTGGAGCTGCAGGAGTACGTCGCCGCCGTCGCCGTCACCCGGCTGCTGCTCGGCCCCAAGGCGCGGGTGCAGGCGCCGCCGAACCTGTCCGACTCCACCGAGCTGGGGCTGCTGCTGCGCGCCGGCGTCGACGACTGGGGCGGCGTCTCACCGCTGACCCCGGACCACGTGAACCCCGAGCGCCCGTGGCCCAACATCGACAAGCTCGCGGCGCTCTCCGCCGAGGCGGGGTTCGAGCTGCGCGAGCGGCTGGCGGCCCAGCCGGGCTACGTGCAGCAGCCGGAGCCGTGGCTCGACCCGCGGGTGCGGCCGCACGTCTCGGCGCTGGCCGCACCTGATGGGCTCGCCGTCGAGGGACGGCTGCCGGTGGGCCTGCCGTGGCAGGAGCCGGACGAGTCGTGGACGTCCTCCGGGCGGGTGGACCTGCACGTCGAGGTCGACACGGTCGGGCGCACGGATGACCGGCGCAGCGACTTCGACGCCGTCTACGGCGACTGGTCCGAGCTCCGCTCGCGCACCGAGTCCGCGCGGGACGGTTCCTCCACCGCGATCGCTGCCGGCGACCGCGAGGTGCTGGCCGCGCTGCTGCACGCAGAGCAGGACCCGGCCGGGCTGGCCGACGCCGAGTACCTGGCCCTGCTGGGCGCGGACGGCACCGACCTGGAGAACCTCTGCGCGCTGGCCGACGCGGTGCGCGCCGACGTCAACGGTGACGACGTCACCTACGTCGTGAACCGGAACATCAACTTCACCAACGTCTGCTACACCGGCTGCCGGTTCTGCGCGTTCGCCCAGCGGCGCACCGACGCCGACGCCTACACGCTGTCGATGGCGCAGGTCGGCGACCGCGTGGACGAGGCGTGGGCGGCCGGGGCGACCGAGATCTGCATGCAGGGCGGCATCCACCCCGACCTGCCCGGGACGGCCTACTTCGACCTCGCCCGCGAGGTGAAGAAGCGGCAGCCGGGCATCCACCTGCACGCGTTCAGCCCCATGGAGATCGTGAACGGGGCGGCGCGCACCGGTCTGTCGTTCCGCGACTTCCTCACCGAGCTCAAGGCCGCCGGCCTGGACTCGATCCCCGGCACGGCGGCGGAGATCCTCGACGACGACGTCCGCTGGGTGCTGACCAAGGGCAAGCTGCCGACGGCGACCTGGCTGGAGATCATCGGCACCGCGCACGAGGTCGGGATCCCGACGACCTCGACGATGATGTACGGCCACGTGGACACTCCGGCGCACTGGGTCGGGCACCTGCGGACGCTGGCCGCGCTGCAGGACCGGACCGGCGGCTTCACCGAGTTCGTGCTGCTGCCGTTCGTGCACCACAACTCCCCCATCTACCTGGCCGGCGTCGCCCGCCCGGGGCCGACGGTGCGCGAGAACCGGGCCATCCACGCCGTCGCCCGGCTGCTGCTGCACGGCCGGATCGACAACATCCAGACCTCGTGGGTGAAGCTCGCCGACGCCGGGACGAAAGCGGTGCTGCAGGGCGGCGCCAACGACCTCGGCGGCACGCTGATGGAGGAGACGATCAGCCGGATGGCCGGCAGCGAGAACGGCTCGCTCAAGACCATCGCCGAGCTGGAGGCCATGGCCGCCGCGATCGGCCGGCCGGCCCGTCAGCGGACGACGGAGTACGGCGCCCCGTCGGCCGAGCGGATCGCCACCGCCCGCTCCGACGAGGGGCGCGCCCGGCTCACCCTGTCGATCACCCCGCGCTGAGGCCGGCCGGGCGCGCTCAGCCGGCCGCCCGCGCCAGCGCGACGACTGCGCCGACCACCTCGTCGCCGTCGAGGAGGACGAGGTCGTTGTGATCGGCGCCGGGCACCTCGACGACCCGGTGCAGACCGGCGGCGGCATCGGCCACCGCCCGGCTCTGCGCCGGCGGCACGATCGAGTCGGCGCTGCCGTACACGACGATGGTGGGTACCTCGATAGTGCCGACCTGCTCGGCCACCGGATAGCGGTCGCGCAGCAGCGCCCGAACGGGCAGGAACGGGTAGTGCTCGCTCCCCACGGCCGCCAGGTCGACGAAGGGCGAGCGCAGCACCAGCCCGGCCGGGGGGTGCTCGGCGGCGAGCCCGGTCGCCACGGCCGCACCGAGGCTCTCCCCGAAGTACACGAGCCGGTCCGCCGGCACCCGGACTTCCTCCAGCAGGAACGCGCGGGCCGCCCGCGCGTCCCGGGCCAGGCCCTCCTCGCTCGGGCTGCCCGGGTTCCCGGCGTAGCCGCGGTAGTCGAAGAGGAGGACGGCGAGCCCCTCGTCCGCCAGCGCCCGCGCCAGCGGCGCGCGCATGCCGCGGTGCCCGCCGTTGCCGTTGGCCACGAGCACCGCCGGGGAGTCCGACGTCCGGCCCGGGACGAACCAGGCGGCCAGCCGCAGCCCGTCCTCCGTCGTGAGCGTGACGTCCCGGGCGCCGGGGACGGCCTGGGCCGCCGGCAGGTCCGGTCCGGAGTCCGGCAGGTAGATCAGGTGGCGCTGCAACACCCAGAGCAGACCCACCAGGACAGTGCACACCAGGGCGACGACGACCGCCGCTCCCAGCGCCCTGCGCAGCATCCGCCGATGATCCCGCCTGCCGGTCCGCGCGGACACCGCGGCGACCCACCACCGCAAGGAGCGTGCGGTGCCGGGTCCGTCGGAGCCCGTCGCTAGCCTCGGTGCCATGGGGTACTTCGGGACGCTCGTCTACAGCGAGGGACGCTGGCGCACGGGACGGCCGACCGCGGTGCCGTTCCTCATGGTCGACGTGCACGACAGCGACATCGCCACCGTGGACTACCGGGCGGCGGACGCCAGCGGCGGGCGCTTCTACCTCGGCTACGAGCCCCGGGTCTACTTCGACGAGCCGGACGCCTCCGTGCCGGTCGACACCGACGCCGAGGCCGAGGGCTTCGCCCGGTGGGTCAGGGACGCGGTGGGCACGGAGATCGAGCCGGCCGACGTCCGGGGCCTGCTGGCCCCGCCCGCCGGCGTACCGCCGACCGACGAGGTCGTCGAGCAGACGGTCGAGCGGTTGCTGCTGCTCGCCGGGCTGCCGATCCCCGAGTGGCCCACCGACGACGACGCACCCCCCGGCTGACCCGCTCATACGGGAACGCCCCGTACCGTTCGCGGAGTGAGGACCCTTGGCTTCCGGCACTCGGCGGCGCTCGTGCTCGCCGCGTGCCTGGTCCTTCCCGGCTGCAGCACGGCGGTCCTCGGCCAGGCCTGGCCCGCGACGCCGACCGCGCCCTACGAGCACCCACCGATGGACGAGGACTCCGTCGTCCGGCCGGTGTCGACCAAGGGCGACGTCGCCCGGGTCGCCGACGGCCTGGCAGCGGCCGGTTTCTTCTGCGCGCAGGTGCGGGCCAACGACGCCGCCGTCCAGGTGCGGTGCCTCCGCCGGCTCCCGGCCTCCCCGCCGGCGGCCGACGCGGAGGTGACCACCATGGACCTGGTGACCACGCCGGCGGGCGCGCTGCAGTACGCGCACGTGGAGCTGCCGGAGAAGCCGCTGGACCCGTCCGTCGTCCCGCAGCCCTCCGGCGAGGCGTTGCTGGCCGTCCTGGACGCGTCGCTGTTCCGGCTGTGGCCGGAGGACGGCCAGGACATGCGTGATGCTGTCGCCGAGCTGGCGGCGGTCCGCTCCCCCGGCTGGGACCCCACCGATCCGCGACCGCCGGAGCAGCGGACCGTCCGGACGGATTCGGCGCAGTACGTCGTCGCCGAGGTCCCCGGCCACGGCGCGGTGCACGCCGACCCGGCGCTGGAGCTCACCGTCACCACGCCGCTGGTCGAGGACCACAGCTGGCCCTACGGCAGCGAGCACTACGCGCGCACCACGGTCGAGGCCGCGCCAGGGCTGGAGGCCGGCGGCTTCGACTGCTACGGGGATATCGAGCAGCCGTGCACCCGGCCCGCCGGCAACCAGCAGATCGACTACGAGACGTTCGCCGGCACCGACCGCGTCCTCACCGCCTCGGTCGGCATCGGCGGTGGCGTGGTCGACCGCGCCGTCGGGATGCCACCGCTCGCCGACTGGGGTTTTCCGCAGGGCCTCACCTTCCTCACCGCGGAGGTCCGGTCCGCCGTGGAGCAACGGGTGGACGAGGCGCGGCGCACCGGGGAGCCGTTCACCGGGATCGTGGCCGGCGTGTGGCTCGACCTCGACGCCTCCCGGTCCCCTGTGACGCAGCCCGACGGCAGCTACGCCGTCCGTGTCCAGGTCACCGTCGGCGCTCCCCTGGTCCCGCTGCCGTCCGAGTGAGGTGACCGGCGCCGGGTAGGGGGCCTTCGTGCGAGCGATCTCCTACAGCAGCCCCGGCGGTCCCGACGTCCTCCAGCTCGTCGAGCGGCCCGTCCCCGAGCCCGGCCCCGGCGAGGTGCGCGTCCGCGTCGCCTTCTCCGGCGTGAACCCCACCGACTGGAAGTCGCGCAGCAAGACCCCGCCCGGCCCCGACGGGCAGGTGCCGAACCAGGACGGCGCGGGCACCGTGGACGCCGTCGGCCAGGGCGTGGAGCCGGCGATGCTGGGCCAGCGGGTGTGGATGTGGGAGGCCGCCTGGCAGCGTCCCTGGGGCACGGCCGCCGAGTTCACGGTCGTCCCGGCCCGGCACGTCGTCCTGCTCGGCGAGGCCACGTCGTTCGAGCTGGGTGCCGCGCTCGGCATCCCGTTCCTCACCGCGCACCGCTGCCTCACCGTCGCCGAGTCGCTGCCCGACCGGCTCGGTCCCGGCGCGCTGACCGGGCACACCGTGCTGGTGCAGGGCGGGGCGGGGGCCGTCGGCAACGCCGCCATCCAGCTGGCCCGCTGGTCCGACGCCACCGTGATCGCCACGGTCAGCAGCCCGCGCAAGGCCCAGCTGGCCGCCGCGGCCGGCGCCGACCACGTCGTCGACTACCGGCAGCAGGACGTCGTCGCCGAGGTCCGGAAGGTCGCACCCAAGGGCGTGGACGCCATCGTCGAGGTGTCCGCTGCGGTCAACGCCGGCATCGACGCGCAGGTGATCGGCATGCACGGCGCCGTGGCGATGTACGCCGACGACGGAGGCGCGGAGGTGACCGTGCCGGTCCGGCTCCAGATGGGGCCCAACGCCCGCTGGCAGTTCGTGCTCGTCTACACCGAGCCCGAACGCGCCAAGGTGCTCGGCATCGAGGACGTCGCCACCGCGGTCGCCGACGGCACGCTCCGGGTCGGCGAGGAGGCCGGCCTGCCCCTGCACGTCTACCCCCTCGCCGAGACCGCCGCCGCGCACCAGGCGGTGCAGGACGGCGCCGTCGGCAAGGTGCTCGTCGACGTCACACCTGAGCGACGGGTCGACACGTCGAGAGGCCGACCTGTCGACGTGTCGACCTGTCGACATGCCTGCGCGGTCGTGCCGAGGGGCGTTGACCCGTGCGGTCCCGACCGGGACCGTGGGTACGACGCCGATCCGCACGGAGGTGCGCGATGACCCTGCTGGGACCGGGAGACGGAGCGCGGCTGACGGCGCTGGGCTCGACCTACACCACCAAGGCCGACGGCGGCGCCACCCGCGGGGCGTACTGGCTGGTCGAGGAGGAGTTCTGGGGTGCCACCACACCCCTGCACACCCACACCACCGCGGACGAGGCCTTCTACGTGCTGGCCGGGCGCGCGGCCGTCTGGCTCGACGGCCATGAGACCGAGGCGGGCCCCGGCGCCTTCCTGCTGGTGCCACGCGGCCGCCCGCACGCGCTGCGCCGGCTCACCGACGACCCGGTCCGGATGCTCACGCTGGTGTCACCCGCCGGGATGGAGCAGTTCTTCCAGGCGGTCGTCGACGCCGGCGAGGAACGGCTGGCGGCGGACCCGGACCGACTGGCCGAGCTGGCGGCCGAGCACGGCACCGAGATCCTCGGCGACCACCCCGGCCGGTGACCGGAGGGCAGGCCGGTCGCGAGGGGCGTGACCGCCCGGGAGGCCTCAGCGCCCGGTGCCACTCCGCCAGGCCCTCGCCCTGCGGAGGATGACCTGGACGACGTCGGACTTCGCGTCCGCGTAGTGGTTCATGTCGGACCACTCCCGCCGCGCCAGCTCCCTCTTGGTCGCCTCGTACAGCGCCCGGTCCGACCCTGACTCCCGTAGCCAGTCCCGCAGGTCCAGGTAGTCAGCGACGGCTTGACCGCCTGGTTCGTAGACGTGCAGGTGCACATCGCGCGCAGGCGTCCGGAACATGCGGTGACGCGGCTCGCGTACCCGCAGGACGAACCCGACCTTCTCCAACGCATCGACGTATGCGGCTTCGTCGTCGACGGAGCGGACGGTCAGCAGCATGTCGATGATGGGCTTCGCAGCCAGTCCAGGGACGGACGTGCTGCCGATGTGCTCCACGGACAGCGCCGTTGTCGGCAACGCGCGCTCGACGCGCCGCTGCAACTGCGCGAACCGCTCGGGCCAGGTCGCGTCGTGGTCCGCGATGACGACGGAAGCCGATTCGCGCCCACCGATGAGCACTGCATCGAGGTAGGAGTCGTAGTCCTCGGCGGGCGAAGTCACGCTCGCACGCTAGCGGCCCTGCGATGGCGCCGACGTCGCGAAGCCCACGCCTAGGTGTACTGACCACGGACGTTGGTGACGGCGGACGGCGTGGGTCGATGACATGAGGAAGACCTCCGAGTGAG
>NZ_JAAGWG010000025.1 GCF_010682065.1 Blastococcus saxobsidens | reverse complement strand
GCCATCGTCTACCGAGCTGCTGCCGTCCTGGCCGCGATCATCACCTGGCTACGCACTTAAGAGACATGCCCTAGCCCCGGTCCGGGGCCGGGTTGACCGGGTCGTCCGCGTGGCCGACCCGGTCGTCGGGCGAGGCCGGCACGACCTCCAGCCCGGGAGTGGCCAGCAGGTCGGCGATGCAGGCCTCGCTGCCGGCCACGTAGGTGCTCATCAGGTCGATGTCGGTGGCCACCACCCAGGCGCGATCGGCGGGCCACCAGAGGTTGGCGCTCTGCTCGGAGGGTTCGGGCGCGAGGTTGCGCACGGCGTCGTCCGCGCTGCCCTGCACGAGCACGACGTCCCGGGCGCGGGGGAGCGGCAGCCGAGGCACCTCGCGCAGCTCGGCGGTGTCGTAGCCGAAGCCCACCCACCGGCCCAGCCAGCACCGGTCCGGGGTCGTCGTGTGCCGGGCCAGGACGGCGGCCATGCGCGCGGCCAGCGTGCAGGGGAGGTGGCCCTCCGCCGGGGTGCCGTCCCAGGTGGGCGGCTGGCTGTCCTCGGTCAGGTACTCCCACCCGCCGGTGACCGCCGGCCACTGCATCCGCGGGTGGGCGGTGGTGCCGTTGAGGGCGGCGACGTCGCCCCAGCCGATCTCGACGTCGTCGTCACCGTCGTACCGGTAGGCCGGGTGCAGCACGCGGGCGAACGCCGGGAAGTCGGCGGGCACGAGCGACCCCACGGTGCTCCAGTGCGCGCGGCCGACGGCGTCGGCGATCCAGGACCCCACGGTCACGTCCAACTCGATCGGCAGGCCGCCGAGCTGCACTGGACCTCCCTGGAGAACGGACAACCCCCGGGCTGCTCCGCGGCGCCCTGCCCCTCGACGGGGGAGCGGCTCGCGGGCCGACTGGACAACGGTCGGCGGCCCGGGGGTCGGGTGACTGTCCGGTTCTCGCTCGCCGCCGTACGACGGACGGGCGATCTGCCGTCGCTCGGACGTGCGTCCGAGCGGGCGGCCCATCTGGACGGCGGCTAGCGGACAGCCACCTCACGAGTCCTGTAGCTCAGCAAGTTACGGACCACCTCCTCTCTCGTGTGCCATGACGGTACGACCGGGAAAGCGGGCCCTGCAAGCCGATTGTTCAGCCGTCGGCGAACGGCCTGGCCGAGCGGCCGGGAGGCGGTCCGGCCGGGTGGTCCCGGTCGTGGTCGGCCCTGTCGTCGACGGTCTCGTAGCCGGGCGCGGGCGCCTGGTCCGGGTCGCCGGAGCTGCCGTAGCCGGGCGGCGGCGGGACGTGCCCGTCGGGGCCCGGCACGAGGCGGTCGTCGACGGGGTCCCAGGCGTCGGGCACGCCGTCGCTGTCGACGTCGCTCTGCTCGGCGGCGTACATCGCCTTGTAGCGCCGGTTGCGCAGGCGCAGGAGCACCGCGGCGAAGATGGCCGCCAGCAGCGTCCCGAACAGGATGCCGACCTTGGCGTGCTCGTAGCTCTCGCTCCCCGCGCCGTAGGCCAGCTCGGTGATCAGCAGCGAGACGGTGAACCCCATCCCGCCGAGCAGTGCCAGGCCGATGACGTCGGGCCAGCCGAGGTTCTCGTCGAGCTGCGCCCGGGTGAAGCGGGAGACCAGCCACGTGGCGCCGGTGATGCCGATCGCCTTGCCGGCCACGAGCCCGACCATGATGCCGATGGCGATGCTGTCGCCGAGCGACTCGCCCAGGCCGGACAGCCCACCGACGGCCACGCCCGCGGAGAAGAAGGCGAACACCGGGACGGCGAACCCGGCCGACAGCGGGCGGATGCGGTGCTCGAAGTGCTCGGCGAGGCCGGGGCCCGCGTCCGGCCCGCCGGCGGCGTCGCTGCGGACCACCGGCACGGTGAACGCCAGCAGGACGCCGGCGACCGTGGCGTGCACGCCCGACTCGTGCATGAGGACCCAGGTGATGAGGGCCAGCGGCAGCAGCAGCCACCACGAGCGGATCCGCTTCTGCACGAGGAAGCCGAAGACCGCCAGCGGCAGCAGGGAGAGCAGCAGCGCCGGGACGACCAGCTCGTCGGTGTAGAAGATCGCGATGACCACGATCGCCAGCAGGTCGTCGACCACGGCGAGGGTCAGCAGGAACGTGCGCAGCGCGCTGGGCAGGTGGGTGCTGATCACCGCGAGCACGGCGAGGGCGAAGGCGATGTCGGTGGCCGAGGGGATCGCCCAGCCCCGCAGCGCTCCCTCCGGTCCGCCCAGGTTGAACAGCACGAAGAAGAGGGCGGGCACCGCCATCCCGCCGACAGCGGCGGCGATCGGCAGCGCCGCGCGGCGGGGCTCGCGGAGGTCGCCGGCCACGAACTCGCGCTTGAGCTCCAGCCCGGCGACGAAGAAGAAGATCGCCAGCAGCCCGTCGGCGGCCCACGTGCCCAGCGAGAGGTCGAGGTGCAGCGAGGCCGGCCCGATGCGGGTGTCGCGCAGGGTCTCGTAGGCCTCGGACCAGGGCGAGTTGGCCCAGACGAGGGCGACCGCCGCGCCGATGAGCAGGAGGACGCCCCCGACGGTCTCCTTGCGCAGGACCCCGGCGACGCGGCTGGCCTCGGTCCAGGACCCGCGCCCGAAGAGGCGGGTGGGTGCGGTGGACGTCATGGGGCAGCTCCTGGGGCAGGGGTCGACTGGGGCCGTGCCCTCGACGGGCACGTCGCCGACCAGACTTCCCGGCTCTCCTGCGGTCAACGCTACCGGGCGAGGAGTTCCCTGACCCGCCGGGAGAGATCCGCGTCGCCCCGGCGCACCCCGTCGAGCGTGTGCACGGTGGCCGCGCCCCGCACGCCCGAGAGCAGCCAGACCGCGTCGGCACCGTGCAGGTCCTCGACCGTGCCGGCGGTGACCGCCGTCGGCCACCCGTCTGCCTCGGCGCGGGCGAAGAGCCGCGCCTGGGTGGTGCCGGCCAGGATGCCGGTCCCGACGGGCGGCGTGTGCAGCGTCCCGGCCGCCGCCCAGACCACGGTGGACGTCGGCCCCTCCAGCACCTGGCCCTCCAGGCTGGTGAGGACGACGTCGTCGGCGCCGCGGTCGTGCGCGTACCGCTGGGCGGCCATGTTCACCGCGTAGGAGAGCGTCTTGGCGCCACCGAGCAGCCACGGGGCGTCCGCGCGGAACCCGGCCGGGATCCCGAGCCCGAGGCTGATCACCGAGATGCCCTCGGTGCGCTGCCGCAGGGTGTCGGCGGGGACGGGTGCCAGCAGCGCCAGCGCAGTCGGCGGCGTCCCCGTGCCCAGCCCACGGGTGAGGAAGAGGCGGCAGACGCCCTCGAGCCCGGCCGGCCAGTCGGTCAGGACCGCCGCCACCAGTTGCCGCCACGCGGCATCCCCGGGAGAGGGAAGGGCGAGCAGGGACGCCGAACGGTCGAGCCGCGCCAGGTGGTCGTCGAGGTGCGGCGTGCCCTCGTCGACGACGGCAACGGACTCGAAGACGCCGTCACCGCGGCCCAGGCCCTGGTCGAACGCCGTCACCACCGGCTGCTCGGCGGGCACGGCCACCGCCGCGCCGTCCCGCCACACCGCCACCCTGCGCTGCTCCGTCACCGCCCCAGCCTGCCGCACCCCCGGCATAGGCTCACCTCATGGGTTCGGAGCACACCGCAGCACACACGGACCCCGCCGCGCTCGCCGAGCAGCTGCGCGCCCGTGGCCTGCGGCTGACGCCCCAGCGTGCGCGGGTGCTGGCCGCCGTCAGCGGCCTCGAGCACGCGACGCCGGAGGCCATCGGGGCCCGGTTGCGCGAGGAGGCTGGGCCCGGGGGCAGCGCGCCGGACACCTCGACGATCTACCGCACGCTCGAGCTGCTGGAGAGCCTCGGCCTGGTGTGGCACACCCACCTGGGGCGGGGCGCGCCGGTCTACCACGCCGCGGAGCGCCCGCACCTGCACGTGGTCTGCGCCTCCTGCGGCGAGATCGCCTCGGCGGCTCCGGACCTGCTGGACAGGGCGGCGGAACGTCTGGCGGCGGATCTGGGTTTCACCGTGGACGTGGGTCACGTCGCCCTGTCGGGCACGTGCCGTGCCTGCCGGAACCGAGCAGTCCAGGAGAAACCGTGACCGTCTCACCCCTGCTGTCCCTCCCCGGTGCCGTGCGGGAGGAGGCCGGCCGGGTCGCCGCCCACTACGGCGACCCGCTGCGGGAGCAGCGCACGCTGGCCGAGGGGGCGGGGCTGGTCGACCGCAGCGACCGCGACGTCCTGGTCGTGCCGGGCGCCGACCGGCTCTCCTGGCTGCACAGCATCACCAGCCAGCACATGGAGCGGCTGGCCGACGGGGCCGGCAGCGAGGCGCTGGTGCTGTCCCCGAACGGTCACGTCGAGCACCACCTCGTCGTCGCCGAGCTGGGCGGCACCACGTGGGCCGACGTCGAACCCGGCACCGGTTCGGAGCTGCTGGGCTTCCTCGACCGGATGCGGTTCATGCTCCGCGTGGAGCCGCAGCTGGTCACCGAGGGCTGGGCCGTGCTGTCCCTCGTGGGCCCCACGGCGCCCGAGATGCTCGCCGGCGCCGGTCTCCCGGTCCCCGGGAACGAGTACGCGGTCGCACCGCTCTCGGAGGGCTTCGTCCGCCGGATGCCCGCCATCGGCGACGGCGCGGCGACCGTGTTCGACCTCGTGGTGCCGCGCGCCGGCCTCGGTGGTGTGGCCGACCTGCTGCTGGGCGCGGGCGCGCGACCGGCCGGGACCGCGGCCTACGAGGCCCTGCGGGTGGAGGCCCGCCGTCCGCGGTTCGGCGTCGACAGCGACCACCGCACCATCCCCAACGAGCTGGAGTGGCTCAGCACCGCCGTCCACCTGGAGAAGGGCTGCTACCGCGGCCAGGAGACGGTGGCCCGGGTGCACAACCTGGGCCGCCCGCCGCGGCGGCTCGTGCTGCTGCACCTCGACGGCATCAGCGAGGACCTGCCGGCGCCCGGCGAGCCGGTTCTCGCCGGTACCCGCACGGTCGGCCGGGTGGGCAGCGTCGTGCGGCACCACGAGCTCGGCGTGATCGCGCTGGCGCTGGTGAAGCAGTCGGTCGACCCCGGGACGGCGCTGGCGGTGGCCGGTTCCACCGCCGCCGTCGACCCCGAGGACACGCCTGCGGAGCTCGACGACACCCGGGCGGCGGCGCGCGACCGGGTGCGCGCGGTCCGGTCTGCGACGATCCGGTAGTGAGCTCCTCCGCCCGACCCGTTGGCCCGGCCGCGCCGCGCCGTCCGCGGGTGGGCAGGAGGGGTGCGCTGACCTACGCTCCGGGCGAGCCGGTGCGGGACGCCATCCGGCCGGCCGCCCGCGCGGCCGCTCCGGCCCGCACCGCCCAGCGCCCGCCGATGACCGCCGCCGATGCCCGCACCGTGCCGGGGATCTCGCACCTGGAGGCCGCCCAGTGAGCCCGAAGCCGTCCCCCGCCGGCGGTGCCCCCGTCGACGCCCTGCTGGACCCCGCCTTCCTCGAGAGCGCCGTGCAGCGGTCGATGACCGAGGTGCGGCAGCTGCGCCGCGACGCGGAGCAGCAGGAGGTCAACCTGTCCTACACCCGCCGGCTCCTCCAGGGGCGGCTGGACATCGTCCGCCGGGAGCTGCAGCGCCGGGCCGAGGACGACGGGCGGTCCCTGGTGGACCTGCTGCCCGAGATCCTGGCCGAGAAGGGGCGCGGTCCCGCCCACGGCCTCGGCCGGCACCAGACGGTCCAGCCGGCCCGCCCGGAGGAGTACGAGAGCTGGGTGAACTCGCTGACGCCCGGCGCCGACCTGTCGGCGATCTCCGAGCTCTCCGACAAGAAGTTGGAGACCGCCGCGCGTTCGCTGGCGGAGGCGGAGAAGGGGCTGTCGGAGCGCCGGCGCGGCGTGCAGCAGGTCATGGACGGGCTGGCCGCCGAGCTCGGCCGCCGGTACCGCGACGGCGAGGCCGACGTCGCCGCGCTGCTGGCCGACGAGGGCCGGCACTGAAGAAGGACCACCCTGCCCCCCACCACTCGCAGGCTCGCGGTGGGGCCCTGCAGGGCGGCCGTTCCAGCACGACCCCCGGGCTTGTCTCCTCCTGGCCGGAGAACCCGGTCCTCGTCGAGGTCCGGCGGTCCGGCTTCCTCGAGTCGGTGCACCGCGGCTCGCTCGTGGTGCTCGGCGCCGACGGGACCGTGCTGTTCTCGGCCGGGAACGTCGGTCGCCCGGTGCTGCCTCGCTCGGCGAACAAGCCGGTCCAGGCGACGGCGCTGCTGGCGGCGGGCTGGTCGCCGCGCTCGGGCGAGGAGCTCGCCATCGGGGCGGGATCGCACACCGGCGAGGACGGCCACCGCGAGCTGGCCGAGGCGATGCTGACGGCGGTGGGGCTGACCGCCGCCGATCTCGGCTGCCCGCCGGCGCTGCCCCAGCACGAGGCGACGAGGGCGGCCTGGCTGGCCGCCGGCCGGCATCCAGAGCGCCTGGCGATGAACTGCTCGGGCAAGCACGCGGCGATGCTCTCGGCCTGCGTCGCGGCCGGCTGGCCGACCGAGGGCTACCTGGCCCGCGAGCACCCGCTGCAGCAGGCGATCGAGGCGCGGCTGGCCGACGCCGCCGGGGAGCCGGTGGCCGCGGTCGTCGTCGACGGCTGCGGCGCGCCCCAGCACGCGCTGTCGCTGACCGGGCTGGCCCGGGGCGTGCTGTCTCTGGTGGCCGCCGACGAGGGCTCGCCCGGCCGGGCGGTGGCCGACGCGATGCGGGCCAACCCCTGGTTCGTGGCCGGCAGCGGCCGCGAGGACACCGACCTGATGCGCGCGGTGCCGGGACTGCTGGTCAAGGGAGGCGCCGACGGCGTGCACGTGGCGGCACTGCCGGGTGCGGGCGCCGTGGCGCTCAAGCTGGACGACGGCGGGGACCGCGGGCGCACGCCTGCCCTCGCCGCCGGGCTGCGACGGCTCGGGGTGCCGGCGGAGGTGCTTGCTCCGTGGGCGCGGACGCCGGTCTCCGGGGGCGAGGCCGTGGTCGGCGAGGTCGTGGAATCGGCGGCCCTAAACGCCTGAGCGGGCATTTTCGGCTGTGAGGGTCTTCACTCCGCTGTGCTAACTGCTCCGCTTGCAACAGCTAGCACCCGGGGTTAACGTCGTATCCGTGCAGACCCCCGGTGAGTTCGTCCGCGAGCAGGTGACGACGGTCCGCTCCACGGTGGACCGGGTTGCGGGCAGCGTGGCGGAGACGGTCTCGGACGCGCCCAGCGTGTCGGCCGTCAGCTCGTCCGTGGGTGACTTCATCCGCGAGCAGCGCAGCGCCGCCCGGGTGTCCCTGCGCGAGCTGGCCCGCACGGCGGGGGTCAGCAACCCGTACCTGTCCCAGGTGGAGCGGGGGCTTCGCAAGCCGTCAGCGGAGATCCTCGCCTCGATCGCCCGGGGCCTGAAGATCTCGGCCGAATCGCTCTACGAGCAGGCGGGGATCCTCGACCGGCGTTCGGGCAACCCGGACACCGTGGCGGCGATCCGCGCGGACGAGTCGTTGTCCGAGCGGCACAAGGCAGTCCTGCTGGAGCTCTACGAGACCTACGTCCGGGAGCACCGGGCTTCCTCCCCGGCCGCCAGCTGAACCCCCATCTCTCTCCCGAAGGAGTCGGCATGACCCCCACCCAGACCGTGAAGCAGTACGCCGAGCAGGCCCGCACCCCGCTGCTGGCCGTCGTCGGCGCCGGTGACCTGGCCGTCGAGCGGGCCCGCACCGTCGTGGCCACGTTCCGTTCCCGCGCCGAGGCCCTCCCGGGCGAGGCCCAGGTCCAGGCCGACCTGGCCGTCAAGGAGGCCCGCACCCGGGCCACCGAGGCCGCCGGCACCGCCCGCACCACCGTGCAGCAGCTGGCCACCTCCGTGCGCCCCGAGACGCTGGCCAGCACCGTCGCCGGGCTGGTCGAGACCGCCCGGACCCAGGCCGTCACCACCGTCGAGACCCTCGCCGAGCGCGGTGCCGTGGTCGTCGACGAGCTGCGTCGCCAGCCGGGCGTCCGCCGGATCGTCCGTCGCGCCGAGCAGGCCGTCGACACCGTCGAGGACACCCTCGAGGAGGCTCTCGAGGAGACCGCCGAGGCCGTGACCGAGGCCTCCAACGAGGTCACCTCGGTCGTGCAGAAGACGGCCGGCAAGGCCACCAAGGTCGCCGCCAAGGCCGAGGAGAGCGTGCGCGAGACCGCCGAGTCGACCAAGGCCACCGTGGCCGAGGTCGCCGAGGAGCCGGTCCCGGCCCCCAAGGCCAAGGGGACGGCGAAGAAGAACAGCGCCGCCGCCAAGAAGACCCCGGCCACGACGGCCCCGGTGAACCGGGCCCGCACCGCCCGCCGGAGCGACCCGACCGCCGTGCCGGCCAAGAAGAACTGACCCACCGGTCCCCGTGACCAGGGCCCCGGAGCTGCGACCAGCGCTCCGGGGCCCTGTCGCGTCCGGAGGTGCCGGCATCCGTCGGGGTGAGGCGCGGCGTCGGCGCCTGGCCGCGCGGGTCGCCGCGAGTAGCCTGGGCCCATGCCCGAGTTCGACTGGTTGCTGCTCACCGCCCTGACCTGGGGTGGTCTGGCGCTCGCCGCCTGGGCCTTCGTCGACGCGCTCATCCGCCCGGCCGGGGCGTTCGTGGCCACCGGCAAGCTGACCAAGCCCGGGTGGATGGGGATCACCGGGCTGGCGACCGCGGTCGTCTACATGTTCGGTCTGATGAGCTTCCTGGGCCTGCCGGCGATCATCGCCGCGGTCGTCTACCTGGTCGACGTCCGGCCGGCCGTCCGCGGGCTGCCCCGCGGCAACAGCTGGTAGTCCTGCGCTCGTTCGCCTGTTGGGTCAGAACTGGTCGTCGGCCGGGATGAGGATCCACAGCAGCAGGTAGGCGACGAACTGCGGGCCGGGGAGCACGCAGGAGATCAGGAACGCCACGCGCAGGCCGCCGCGGGACAGCCCGTAGCGGCGGGCGATGCCGGCGCACACGCCGGCGACGAGCTTGTTCCGGGAGTCCCGGCGGAGCCGGTACGAGGCAGGCGTCGTCATGCCGGCCACCCTACGGTCGTCCGGCCCCCGAGGGCACCTGCCGAGGCGACCGCTCCTCAGCGACCGAAGACGCCCGCGGGCGGCTCGGGGGAGGGCTGCGCTTCGGCGTCCGTCACCGGCTGGGCCGTGCCGGTGAACTGCTCGAGGTCCGTGCCGTCGACGACCCGCGCGGGCATGGGGTCGCGGGCGCACGCGCGGCTGAGGTCGGCGAGGGGCAGCTCGGTGGCGGAGGCGACGGCGACGAGGTTGCCGAAGCGCCGGCCGCGCAGCGTGCCCGGTTCGGCGAGCAGGCACACGTGCGGGAAGGCGGTGCGGAGGGTGGCGACCTGCGCACGGGCGAAGCGCAGCGGCGGGCCGTCGGCGACGTTCGCCACGTAGACGCCTCCGGGCCGCAGCACGCGGGCCGCCTCGGCCGCGAACTCCGTGGTGGTGAGGTGCGCGGGTGTGCGGGCGCCCGCGAACACGTCGGTGATCACCACGTCGGCGCTGCCCGGGTGCATGGTCTCCAGCGCGGCCCGGGCGTCGGCGGCGCGGACCCGGATGCGGGCGCGCCGGGGGAGCGGCAGGTACTCGCGGACCAGCTCGGTGAGCGGCTCGTCGATCTCGACCACCCGCTGCCGCGAGCCGGGCCGGGTGGAGGCGACGTAGCGGGGCAGGGTGAGCGCGCCGCCGCCGAGGTGGACGACGTCGAGGGCGGCGCCCGGTTCCGCGGCCAGGTCGAGCACGTGCCCCATGCGGCGGACGTACTCGAACTCCAGGTGCGCCGGGTCGTCGAGGTCCACGTGCGACTGCGGGGTGCCGTTCACCAGCAGCATCCAGGCCCCGTCGCGGTCGGCGTCGGCCAGGAGCTCGGCGGTGCCGCCGGTGACCGGCGTCGGTCCGGGCGGGACCCTCATGCGACGACCGGCGCGACCGCCGACCAGCGCACGGTCACCTCGCCGTGCCGCCACCTGCGGCTCGACCCCACCAGCGGCCAGCCCTGCTCGGCCAGGGTCTCCACGGCCGCTGTCCAGCGCTGGCGCGGGCCGAACGTCGACAACCCCGCGGCGGCGGCCCACGCGACGTCGAACGCCCGCAGGAAGTCGTGCACCGGCTGCCCGGGCACGTTGTGGTGGATCAACGCCTTGGGCAGCCGCTCCGCCAGGTCCGAGGGCGTCCCGATGTCCGACACCCGGGCGGCCAGGGTCAGCGTGAGCGGGCCGTCGGCGTCCAGCGCCACCCAGGCCGAGCGGCGTCCCCACTCGTCGCAGGTGCCCTCGACCACCAGCCCACCCGGCGCCAGCCCGGCGCGCATGGTGTCCCAGGCGCGGGCCGCGGACTCCTCGTCGTACTGGCGCAGCACGTTGAAGGCGCGCACCAGGACCGGCTGCAGGCCCGCCAGCTCGAACCCGCCGACGCGGAAGTCCACCCGCGGCGGGTCCCGGTCGCCGGCCACGGCGGCGACCCGATCGGGATCGATCTCCAGCCCGACGACCTCCAGGCCGTCCACCTCCGGGCCGAGCCGCTCCACCAGCTCCAGCGTGGTCACCGCCGAGGAGCCGTAGCCGAGGTCCACCACCAGCGGCCGGGCGGAGTCGCGCAGCCGGGGCACCTGGGTGGCCACGATCCACCGGTCGACCCGCCGCAGCCGGTTGGCGTTCGTGGTGCCGCGGGTCGGGAGCCCGAGCGCGCGGGCCCGTCCGGCGGCCAGTCGGGGCGCCTTGCGCTGGGGCTGAGGGGACAGCGAGGCCCGACGCTTGTGCTCGTTGCCCGCCTCGCTCACCGGGCAAGAGGGTAGTCCCGGCTACCGTCGAGTCGTGCAGGTGCGATCCGACGTCCGTCTCGCCGACCTCACCACCCTCGCCGTCGGCGGTCCAGCCGTTCGGCTGATCGAGGTGGAGACGGCGGCCGAACTGGTGACGGCGGTCCGGGACGCCGACGAGGCCCGCCGCCCGCTGCTGGTCCTCGGCGGGGGCTCCAACCTGATCGCCCCGGACGAGGGCTGGCCCGGGGACGTCGTCGCCGTGCGGTCCCGGGGGATCGAGCGGGCGGGGAACTCCCTGGTCGTGCAGGCGGGGGAGGACTGGGACTTCCTGGTCGGCTACACCGTCGAGGCCGGCCTGGCCGGCATGGAGGCGCTGTCCGGCATCCCGGGCTCCACGGGCGCGACGCCCGTGCAGAACGTGGGCGCCTACGGCCAGGAGGTCGCCCAGACGATCACCGAGGTGCACGTCTACGACCGCGCCGAGAAGACGCAGCGGGTGCTCTCCCCGGCCGAGTGCGGGTTCGCCTACCGCGACAGCCGGCTCAAGCGCGAGCCCGGCCGCTTCGTCGTCCTCGAGGTCACCTTCGCGCTGCACCCCGGCGAGCTGTCCCGGCCGGTCGGGTACGCCGAGCTGGCCCGGAGCCTCGGGGTCGAGGTGGGCGGGACGGCGCCGCTGGCCGCCGTCCGCGACGCCGTGCTGGCCCTCCGCCGCGGCAAGGGCATGGTCTGGGACCCGGCCGACCCCGACAGCCGCAGCGCCGGCTCGTTCTTCACCAACCCGATCGTCCCGGCCGAGCAGGCGGTCGAGGGCTGCCCGAGCTGGCCGGCCGGCGACGGGCAGGTCAAGCTCAGCGCCGCGTGGCTGGTGCAGCACGCCGGCTTCGGCCGTGGCACGCGCGACGGGCGCGTGGGGACGTCGTCCCGGCACAGCCTGGCGCTGACCACCGCCGACGGCGCCACGGCCGCCGAGCTGCTCGCGTTCGCCGGCGGGATCGTGGCCGCCGTCGAGGAGCAGTTCGGGGTCACCCTGGAGCGCGAGCCGACGGCGGTGCGGCCGTGACGGCGACCGACGACGACCGCCAGACCCGGCTGCGCGCCCTCTACGCGCTGCTCTCCGCCGCGGACCCGAGCCCGAGCGGGCAGGCGAGCGAGGAGGAGTGGACCCGCTGGATGGACCGGACCGGTGCCGACGGGGAGCTGGCCGGGCTGGTCCACTCCGCCTCGCACGGGGCCCGCTTCGACGCCGCCGAGCTCGCGCCCCACCGCGAGGCGTCGGCGCGGCTCGGCTCGCGCCTGGACCCCGACGCCGTGGCCGAGGCGTACCGGCTGCTCGCCGCGGGGTAGCGCGGCGCGGGGTGGCTCAGCCCTCCCGCGCGACCTTGTGCTGGGCCGCCTGGGCGCGCGGGCGCACCACCAGCAGGTCCACGTTCACGTGGTGCGGCCGGGTGAGCGCCCAGGCGATGCAGTCGGCGACGTCCTCGGCCACCAGCGGCTCGCGCACCCCGCGGTACACGGCGTCGGCCGCGTCGGCCGAGCCCAGCCGGTTGCGCGAGAACTCCTCGGTGCGCACCATCCCGGGCGCGATCTCCATCACCCGCACGGGCTCGCCCACGAGCTCCAGCCGCAGCGTCTCCGCCAGCGTGTGCACCCCGTGCTTGGCCGCCGTGTACGACGCCCCGCCCTCGTAGGAGATCAGCCCCGCGGTGGAGCCGACGAACAAGACGTCGCCGGCGCCCGAGGCCCGCAGCGCCGGGAGCAGCGCCTTGGTCAGCCGCACCGTCCCGAGCACGTTGACCTCGTAGGTCCGCGCCCACGAGTCCAGGTCCGCGTCGGCCACGGAGGCGGCGTCGAACGCCCCGCCTGCGTTGTTGACCAGCACGTCCACGCCGTCCAGCGCGCCCACGAACGCCTCCACCGACGCCGGGTCGGTCACGTCCAGGGGCAGCGCCCGGGCCCCGATGGCCGCCGCCAGCTCCTCGAGCCGGTCCACCCGGCGGGCCCCGACGACGACGTCGAAACCCTCGGCCGCCAGCCGGGTCGCGGTGGCGGCACCGATACCGCTCGAGGCCCCGGTGACGACGGCGGTGCGGCCGCGGCCGGGCAGCGCGCGGAACTCGGACGGGGACGGCTGCGCGGGGTCGGGCATGCGGGCCATCCTCGCGCTGTTGCAGGATGGGAACCAGACGGGGGTGCCCAGAGGCGCCCGGCCAGTGCAGCGCAGAGCGGGAGGTCGTACGTGCCCGCTCGCGGCTTCCCCGGTCCCGGGCTGCCCCGGCGGGTGGCGACCCTCTCGGTGCACACCAGCCCCCTGGACCAGCCCGGCGCCGGCGACGCGGGTGGCATGAACGTCTACATCGTCGAGACCTCCCGCCGCCTGGCCGAGCGCGGCATCGCCGTCGACGTCTTCACCCGTGCCACCTCCAGCGACCTGCCGCCCGTGGTCGAGATGAGCCCCGGCGTCACCGTCCGGCACGTCAGCGCCGGCCCCTTCGAGGGCCTGGGCAAGGAGGAGCTCCCCGCCCAGCTCTGTGCCTTCACCGCCGCGGTGCTGCGCGAGGAGGCCCAGCACGAGCCGGGGTTCTACGACGTCGTCCACTCCCACTACTGGCTCTCCGGTCAGGTCGGGTACCTCGCCCGCGACCGGTGGAGCGTGCCGCTGGTGCACACCGCGCACACCCTGGCCAAGGTCAAGAACGAGGCGCTGGCCGCCGGGGACCGCCCCGAGCCCCGCTCCCGCGTGATCGGCGAGGAGCAGGTCGTCGCCGAGGCCGACCGGCTGATCGCCAACACCGACGAGGAGGCCCGCCAGCTGGTGCGCCTCTACGGAGCCGACCCGTCCCGCACGCTGGTCGTCCCGCCCGGCGTCGACCTGGACCGGTTCACCCCCGGCAGCCGGACGGCGGCCCGGCGGGCGGCCGGGATCCCCGACGACGCCGTCGTGCTGCTCTTCGTCGGCCGCATCCAGCCGCTCAAGGCGCCCGACGTCCTGCTCGGGACCGCCGCCCGGATGCTCGCCGACGACCCCGCGCTCCGCGACCGCCTGCAGGTGCACGTCGTCGGCGCGCCCAGCGGCACCGGCCTGGACGCCCCGCGGCAGCTGGAGCAGCTCGCCGCGGAGCTCGGCATCGGCGACGTCGTCCGGTTCCACCCGCCGCAGCCGCCGGAGCGGCTGGCCGACTTCTACCGCGCGGCCGACGTCACGGTCGTGCCCAGCCACAACGAGTCCTTCGGCCTGGTGGCGCTGGAGTCGCAGGCCTGCGGCACCCCGGTCGTGGCCGCGGCCGTGGGCGGTCTGCCGACGGCGGTCCGCCACGACGTCTCCGGGGTGCTCGTCCCCGGTCACGACCCGGCCGACTACGCCGTCGCGGTGCGCGCGGTGCTCTCCCGCCGGGAGCTGCTCGCGGCCGGCGCGCGCCGGCACGCCGGCCGCTTCTCCTGGGACCGCACCGTGGACGCGCTGGTGGACGGCTACGCCGCCGCGGCCCGTGACATGGCCGCCACCCCGGTCCGGACCGCCCGGCGGGGCGGTGCGCTGCGCGCGCTGCCCGGGATCTCGGTGGCCCGATGAGCACCGTCGACGAGCTCGACGCCGTCATCGACCAGACGCTGCGCGACAGCGAGCTGGTGCACGAGCACCCCCGGCCGGGCACCTGGCTGGTCGACCTGCCCGGAACCAAGAAGCTCAAGACCGTCTGCGGGCTGATCGTGGGGGAGCACTCGCTGCGGGTGGAGGCGTTCGTCTGCCGCCAGCCCGACGAGAACCGCGAGCAGCTGTGGACCTACCTGCTGCAGCACAACGCGCGCATGTACGGCGTGAGCTACTCGATCGACTCCGTGGGCGACGTCTACCTGACCGGCCGGCTGCCGCACGCCGCCGTCACCCCCGAGGAGCTCGACCGCCTCCTCGGCGCGGTGCTCAGCTACGCCGACGACCACTTCAACACGATGCTGGAGATCGGCTTCGGCACCTCCATCCGCCGCGAGTGGGACTGGCGGGTCAAGCGCGGCGAGTCGCTGCGCAACCTGGAGGCCTTCGCGGCGTTCGCCGACCCCGCCCGACGGCGGGACGACGACCCGACCCCCGGGGCGTGACGGCGACGGAGAAGTCGCAGCCGGGCGTGGTGCCGCCCGGCATCGAGCAGAGCCCCGGCTACGCCCGCCGCTGGTGGGTCCTGGCCACCATGACGGTCTGCCTGCTCGTGGTGATCATGGGGAACACGATCCTCAACGTCGCCATCCCCACCCTCCAGCGGGAGCTCGGCGCCACCCAGGGCGAGCTCCAGTGGGCCGTGGACGCCTACATCCTGGTGTTCGCCGGCCTGCTGTTCTCCTGGGGCGTCATCGGCGACCGGATCGGCCGCCGCCGCGTGCTCCTCATCGGGCTGGCCATCTTCGCGCTCGGGTCGGTGCTGGCCGCCTTCAGCGACAGCCCGCTGGAGCTGATCGCCTGGCGTGCGGTCATGGGCGCCGGTGGGGCCGCGGTCCAGCCCACCACCCTCGCCGTCATCACCAACGTCTTCCCGCCGCGCGAGCGCGGACGGGCCATCGGCGTCTGGGCCGGCACCGCGGGCATCGGCATCGCCGGCGGGCCGCTGGCCGGCGGGGCCGTCCTCGAGCACTTCTGGTGGGGCGCGGTCTTCCTCGTCGGCGTGCCCGTGGCAGTCCTCGGGCTGGTCGCCGTCGCCACCCTGGTCCCGGAGTCCCGCGACCCCAGCCCCGGCCGGCTCGACGTCCCGGGCGTGCTGCTGTCCATCGTCGCCCTGGCGGGCGTGGTCTACGGGATCATCCGCGGCGGCAGCGGCGCGGGCTGGACGACGCCGGGCGTCCTCGTGCCGCTGCTCGGCGGGCTGGCCCTGCTCGCGCTGTTCGTCTGGCTGCAGCGCCGCTCCGCCCACCCCGCGCTGGACGTCTCGCTGTTCGGCAACCCCGCCTTCTCCGCGGCCGCCGGCGCCCTCGGGCTGAACTTCTTCGCGTTGCTGGGCGCCACGTTCTACCTGGTCTTCTACCTGCAGGGCGTGCTCGGCTACAGCCCGCTGCAGAGCGGTGCCGCGCTGATCCCCGTGGCCCTCGGCATGGCGGTCATGGCGCCGCTGAGTTCCGGGCTGGCCGAGCGGTTCGGCGCCAAGGCGGTCTGCGCGACCGGGTTCGTGCTCATCGCACTGTCCTTCCTCGGCGTCCAGCTGCTCGGCCTGAGCACCCCGCTGTGGCTGCTGATCGCCGTCCTGGGCGTGCAGGGCGTCGGCATGGGCTCGGTCATGGCACCGGCCACCGAGTCGATCATGTCCGTCGTCCCCCGCGACAAGGCCGGGGCCGGCGCGGCCGTGAACAACTCCGTCCGCCAGGTCGGTGGGGCCCTCGGCGTCGCCATCCTCGGCTCGCTGCTGACGGCCTCCTACGCCGCGCACCTCGGCGGGGCGGCCGACCGGCTGCCGCCGGAGACCCGCGCGGAGGCCTCGCAGTCCGTCGTCGCCACTCTGGAGGCCGTCCGCCGGGTGCAGGCCGAGGGCGATCCCGAGGCCGCCGCGGCGGCCGGCGAGGTGGTCGGCCCGGCCCGCGAGGCCTTCGTGTCCGCGATGCACGTGACCGCCGTCGGCACCGCGGCAGCGTCGATCGTGGCCGCTGTCGTGGTGCTCGTCTGGCTGCCCGGCCGGCGTCGTGAGGTGTCTCCGGTCACGGAGTGACTCGATCGGGCAACGGAGAGTTGACGCCGGCTCCCGCGATCCCGATCCTTGCCGCGACGCAGGCGGGACTCCCCGCGGTGCCGCGGAAGGAGATCCCCACGTGCCCGACCACGCCTCCGGCGCTCAGCCGGGACGCCGGGACCCCTTCGCGCCGCTCCTGCAGAACCCGCTCGCCGCGCTGCTGCGCGAGCACAGCGATGCCGGCGAGGCCACGCACTCCGTCCCGACCGGAGGGGCGCCGCTGCCGGTCACCACGTACGCCGACGGCCGCGCCCGCATCAACCTGGGCACCGGCAACTACCTCGGCCTGGCCGGGGACCCGCGGGTGGTCGAGGCGGCGGGCGCGGCGCTGCGCCGATACGGCACGAGCGCCTCGGGCAGCCGCGTGCTCAACGGCACCACCGCGCTGCACCTGGAGCTGGAGGACGAGCTCGCCGACCACTACGGCACCGAGGCCGCGGTGCTCACCTCCTCCGGGGTGAACGCCAACCTCGCCCTGCTGTCCACCGTGTGCGGCCCGGACGACGTCCTGCTGGTCGACGCCCACGTGCACGCCAGCCTGCACGCGGCGGCCGCCGCCAGCCGCGGCGCCGTCGTGCGCTGGCGGCACAACGACCTCGACTCGCTCACCACCCGGCTGGAGCGGCTCGACGCCCGCGCCGGGGCGGTCGTCGTGGTGGACGGCGTGTACTCGATGACCGGGGAGCTCGCCCCGCTGGCAGGCATCGTGGCCCTCTGCGAGCGGTACTCGGTGCGGCTGGTCGTCGACGAGGCCCACGGTCTCGGTGTCCTCGGGGCCGGTGGTCGCGGCGCCGCCGAGCAGGCGGGCGTCCTGGGCCGGGTCGACGCGGTCACCGTCGCGCTGAGCAAGTCGCTGGCCAGCGTCGGCGGTGCGGTGATGACCTCCCGGGCGGCCGCCGACGGCATCCGGGCCGGCGCCATGCCCTACGTCTTCAGCGCGGCCAACGACCCCGCCTCCGTGGCAGCGGCCCTTGCCGCGCTGCGGATCCTGCGCGCCGAGCCGGAGCGGGTCGCCCGGCTGCAGCGCAACGGCGAGCTGCTCCGGACGGCGCTCGCGGAGGCCGGCGCGCAGCCGGTGCCCGGCCGCGGTGCGGTCATCGCGGTCCCGACCGGCAGCGAGGAGGTGACCGCGGCGGCGTGGCGGCGCTGCTTCGACGACGGGGTCTACACCAACGCGGTCGCCTATCCCGCCGTTCCGCGGGGCAAGGGGGTGCTGCGGCTGACCGTCATGGCCACCCACACCGAGGAGCAGCTGCGCGAGGCCGCCGAGGTGGTGGCCGCGGCCGTCCGCTGGGTGCGCGACGGCGAGCGGGAGCTGGCCCCGGCCTGACGGTCGGCGCTGCCCGCCGCACCCGCGTCGGGCAGGATGATCGCCGTGACGACCTCCCCGGGAACCCTGGTGCTGCTCCGCCACGGCGAGAGCGAGTGGAACAAGGCCAACCTCTTCACCGGCTGGGTGGACGTGCCGCTCACGGAGAAGGGGCGTGAGGAGGCCGCCCGCGGCGGCAGGCTGATGGCCGAGCACGGGCTGCTGCCCGACGTCTCGCACACCTCGCTGCTGCGACGGGCGATCATGACCGCCGAGCTCGCCTTGCACGAGGCCGACCGGCAGTGGATCCCGGTGCAGCGCACCTGGCGGCTCAACGAGCGGCACTACGGCGCGCTGCAGGGCAAGGACAAGGCCGCGACCCTCGCCGAGTACGGCGAGGAGCAGTTCATGACCTGGCGCCGGTCCTACGACACGCCTCCGCCGCCGATCGAGCCGGGCAGCGAGTTCTCCCAGGACGGCGACGCGCGCTACTCGTTCCTGCCGCCCGAGGCGCGCCCGGCGACGGAGTGCCTGGCCGACGTCGTCGTCCGGATGCTCCCGTACTGGTACGACGCCATCGTCCCGGACCTGCGCCAGGGCAGGACGGTCCTGGTGGCCGCCCACGGCAACAGCCTGCGCGCGCTGGTGAAGCACCTCGACGGCATGGGCGAGGACGAGGTGGTCGGGCTCAACATCCCGACCGGCGTCCCGCTGCGCTACGACCTCGACGCCGACCTGCGGCCCACCAAGCCCGGCGGCGAGTACCTCGACCCCGCGGCCGCCGCGGCAGCCATCGAGGCCGTCAAGAACCAGGGCAAGCGCTGACGAGCCGCCCCCGGAGGGGGCGGCGAGGAAGCGCTGCGGCTGTTGCACTGTCGTGCCGAGTGGGCCCCGGAGGGGTCCGCGCAGGCGCGACGACGGGGCTCAGCTAGGCCGGGGGACGGCTCCTGGCCGCGGTGTCGCCCGGAGGGCGACGATGTGATCGCGGTGTCGCCCGGAGGGCGACGATGTCATCGGCCCCGCTCGCCGGGGCGTCACGCGTCGGCGGCTGTGGGCTCCCACCGCTCGCCGGTCACCAGGTAGACGACCCGGCGGGCGACGCCGACGGCGTGGTCGCCGAACCGCTCGTAGTAGCGGCCCAGCAGCGTGATGTCGATGGCCGTCTCGACGCCGTGCGGCCACTTGTCCGACAGCAGCTCCCGGAACAGCTCGCGGTGGATGCGGTCCATCGCGTCGTCGTCGGTCTCCAGCTCGCGGGCGGCCTCGACGTCGCGGGTGGCGATCACGGTGCCGGCCTTGGCGACCAGCATCTCCGCGACGTGCCCGGCCTCGAGGAAGGCGGGACGGACCTCCTGCGGCACGGCGTGCTCGGGGAACCGCATCCGCGCCACCTTCGCGATGTGCTCGGCGAGGTCGCCCATCCGCTCGAGGTCGCTGGCGATCCGCGTCGCGGTGACGATCGAGCGCAGGTCGGTGGCGACCGGCTGCTGCCGCGCGAGCAGCGTGAAGCACCGCTGGTCGATGCTCTCCCGCTGGGCGTCCAGCTGCTCGTCGCCGGCGATGACGAGGTCGGCCAGCGCGACGTCGGCGTCCAGCAGGGCGGTCGTGGCGGTGCTCATCTGGGAACCGACCGTGTTGGCCATGGCGACCAGGCAGGTGCGGATGTCCTCGAGCTCCTCGACGTAGCTCTCGCGCATGTGTCGTCCTCTCCTCGTGATTCCTGGGCGACGCTAGGCCTCGCCCAGGGCCGGTCGGTCGCGGCCAGGTGAACGTCGGCCCACCCTGCGGTGAACTCTGACCCGTCCGAGCGGTGAACCTGTGCCGCACGGCTGGGAAATTGCCCGTACACGCCTAGCATCTGGGCCGTGAGTCCGCTGGTCGCCCTGGTGGTCGGCCTCATCCTCGGTGGGGTGGTGGTCGCCACCGTCATCATCCGCTCCCGCACCGAGCCGGGGCCCTCCGCCGACGTCTCGGGCCTCACACTGCCCGAGGCGGCGCTGGCGCGTCGTCTGGTCGACCTCATCGACCCGGCGATCGTCTTCGTGGGCACCGACGACACGGTGCTGCTGGCCAACCCCGCCGCCCGGGCGCTCGGCATCGTGCGCGGTGACCGGTTGATCGTCCCGGACCTGCTGGCCCTCGCCCGCGAGGTGCGGGCCGCCGGGAGCCGGCGCGGTGACATCCAGCTGCCCGGTGACCTGGTCGGCACCGGCCCGCGGCTCGTCGGGGTGCACGGCGTGCGCCTGGACAGCGGGACGGTGCAGCGGCCGGGGCCTGTCGCGCTCCTCCTGCAGGACGTGACGGAGGCCCGCCGGGTCGAGGCGGTGCGACGGGACTTCGTGGCCAACGTCGGGCACGAGCTCAAGACGCCCGTCGGCGCGCTGGCGCTGCTGGCCGAGGCGATCGAGGGCGCCGCGGACGACCCGGAGGCGGTGCAGCGGTTCGCCGGGCGGATCGCGCACGAGGCCGACCGGCTCGGCCGGCTGGTCCGGGAGCTGATCGACCTGTCCCGCCTGCAGGGTGGTGAGCCCCTGCCCGACCTGCTGCCGGTGGAGGTGGACCGCGTCCTGGCCGAGGCCGTGGACCGCACCCGCACCGCGGCCCGGGCCAAGCGGCTCGACATCGTCGTCGGCGGCCAGCCCGGCCTCCGGGTGCGCGGGGTGGAGAACCAGCTCGCCACCGCGGTCACCAACCTGCTGGCCAACGCGGTGGCCTACAGCTCGGGGGAGAGCCGGATCGCCGTCGCGGCCCGCGCCCGCTCCGGGTTCGCGGAGATCACCGTGACCGACAGCGGCATCGGCATCCCGCGGGCCGACCGGCAGCGCGTCTTCGAGCGCTTCTACCGCGTGGACCAGTCGCGGGCGAGCAGCACCGGTGGCACGGGCCTCGGGCTCGCCATCGTCAAGCACGTCGCCAGCAACCACGGCGGCTCGGTCACCGTCTGGAGCGAGGAGGGCCTGGGGTCGACGTTCACCCTGCGGATCCCGCTCGCCGGGCCGGCCGACCACCCGATGGCCGCACCGGCCGTCGTCCCCACCCCGCAGGCATTGGAGAACGAACGTTCATGACCCGTGTGCTGGTCGTCGAGGACGAGGAGTCCTTCTCCGACGCCCTCTCGTACATGCTGCGCCGGGAGGGCTTCGAGACCGTCGTCGCCGCCACCGGGCCCGATGCGCTGGCCGAGTTCGACCGCGGCGGAGCCGACATCGTGCTGCTGGACCTGATGCTGCCCGGTCTGCCGGGCACCGAGGTGTGCCGAGCGCTGCGCGCCCGGGGGAACGTGCCGATCATCATGCTGACCGCCAAGGACGGCGAGATCGACAAGGTCGTCGGCCTGGAGCTCGGCGCCGACGACTACGTCACCAAGCCGTACTCCGCCCGGGAGCTGGTCGCCCGGATCCGCGCGGTGCTGCGGCGGCGCGGCGAGGCGCCGGAGCCGGCCTCCGCCGACGGCGTGCTCACGGCCGGCCCGGTCCGGATGGACGTCGAGCGGCACGTGGTCGCCGTCGACGGGCAGCAGGTGGCACTCCCGCTCAAGGAGTTCGACCTGCTGGAGTTCCTCATGCGCAACGCCGGCCGGGTGCTCACCCGCGCCCAGCTCATCGACCGGGTGTGGGGCTCGGACTACGTGGGTGACACCAAGACCCTCGACGTCCACGTCAAGCGCCTGCGCGCCAAGCTGGAACCCGACCCCGCGAACCCGTCCTACCTGCTGACGGTGCGGGGTCTGGGCTACAAGCTCGAGGCCTGAGCCCGGCTCAGTCGTTCTTCAGCTCGTCGATCTTCTGCGAGGCCTCGGCCTTGGTCAGCTCGTCGGGCTCGACGTCCTCGTCGGTGTTGCGGGCGAGGGTCTCCAGGTAGCTCTTCTGCGCGCCGGTGGCCGGCTCGTCGCCGGTCACCCAGTCAGCCGGGTCCTTCTCCGCCGACGCGGCCGGCTGGGTGTTCTCGTTCGATTCGCTCATGTGTTCGAGCCTAGGCCGGGACCGAGTGCTCCGCACGGCGAGCGGCGACGTCGACCGACGCGGCCCGCGCCGCCCGGGTGGCGGTCCACCGGCGGCCGGTCCGGTAGACGTGGACGGTGCCGCAGGCGGGGCAGTCCACGTGCAGCGCGATGTGCGTCGGGTGGTTGGTGACCGATCGGATGCGCCGGTCGGCGACCAGCTCGTCGGTCCTGGTGACGGGGCAGGTGATCAGCAACATGGAGGGAGCCTGGCCCGGGTCCGAGCACGGGACGAGTGGCAGGACCGACCGCTATCGCAGGTTTTCTGCCATGATGCCCGCATGGCTCTCCCGGACCGCCCGCTCGTCGTCACCGTCGTCGTCGCCGACCAGCTGGTCGCCGCGTTCGGTCTCGGCGTCTGCAACGAGGTCTTCGGCTACGACCGCACCCGCATGGGGCTGCCGCGCTTCGACTTCGGGATCGCCGCCGAGCACCCCGGCGTGCTGCGCACCGACACCGGCATCGGCGTCCTGGTCGAGCACGGGCTGGAGCGGGTGGACCGGTCGGACATCCTGCTGATCACCGCCTGGGAGAAGTTCGACGAGGCGCCGTCCCCGGGGCTGCTCGACGCCGTCCGCCGGGCGCACGCCCGCGGCGCGCTCCTGGTCAGCCACTGCACGGGTGTCTTCGTGCTCGCCGCCGCGGGACTCCTGGACGGCATGCGGGTCACCACGCACTGGAAGTGGGCCGGCGAGCTCGCCTCCCGGTACCCCGAGCTGCAGGTGGACCCGTCGGTGCTCTACGTCGACAACGGGCAGATCGTCACCGGGGCCGGCACGGCGGCCGGCGTGGACGCCCTCCTGCACCTGGTGCGCCGCGAGTGGGGGGCGAACGCGGCGAACTCCCTCGCGCGGTGGATGGTCGTGCCGCCGCACCGGGACGGCGGGCAGGCGCAGTTCATCGACGCCCCCGTCGCCGCGTGCGAGGACGACCGGCTGGGGGCGGTCCTGGAGTGGGCGGGGCGCAACCTCGCCGACGACATCACGGTGGACGCCCTCGCCCGGCGGGCCCTGATGAGCCCGCGCAGCTTCGCCCGGCGGTTCAAGGCCACCACCGGCACGACGCCGCACGCCTGGCTGCTGGGCCAGCGCCTGGCCGCGGCCGAGGAGCTGCTGGAGAACAGCGACGCCTCGGTCGAGGAGGTCGCGCGGCTGGTGGGCTTCGGCACCGCGGCCGGGCTGCGGGAGCAGTTCACCCGCCGGCGCGGGGTCTCCCCGCGGGCCTACCGCCAGACCTTCCGCGCCGGGCGGACCGGCGGGACGTCAGCCGCCGGGGCGCCGGCGGTGCAGCTCGACGGGCACCGGCCGGGGGCTCGCGGGGTGGGGAGCGACCAGGCCCTGGTCGAGGCGGAGCTCGGTCAGCCGGCGTAGCTCGGCGTACGCGCCGTCGCCGAGCAGCGCGGTGAGCTCGGCGGCGTAGGTGTCGACCAGCGGCTCCGGGGCGACGTGCGCCGTCGGCGAGCCGGTGCACCACCAGTGCAGGTCGTGGCCGCCGGGCCCCCAGCCCCGCCGGTCGAACTCCCCGATGGTGGAGACGAGGACCCGGGTGCCGTCCGGCCGGTCGACGTGCTCCTGCTCCCGGCGGACCGGCAGCTGCCAGCACACGTCGGGCTTGGTCGTGAGCGGGTGCAGCCCGGTGCGCAGCGCCATCCGGTGCAGCGCGCAGCCGCTCCCACCGGGGAACCCCGGTCGGTTGAGGAAGACGCACGCCCCGTCGACCACCCGGGTGCGCAGCGACCGCACGTCGTCGGTCGTTCCGTCGGGTGACTCGTCGTCGGCGGTGTCCTCCTCGGTCCACGCGCCGCGGCCGGACGGAGCGAGCTGCCAGTCCCCGTCGGTGAGGTCGGCCACCGCCGCGGTGACCCGGTGCAGGTCGTCGGAGTCGGTGAAGAAGGCCCCGTGGCTGCAGCAGCCGTCGTCCGGCCGCCCCTCCACCACCCCGGCGCAGCCCCGGCCGAACACGCAGGTCCACGCCGAGGCCAGCCACGTCAGGTCTGCCCGCACCAGGTGCTCGGGGTCGGCCGGGTCGGGGAATTCCACCCACTCCCGCGAGAAGTCGAGGGGGACCTCCGGGGGCGGGGCGTCGGGCACGCGCCCCAGGGTAGGAGAAGGACCCCCGCCTCCATTCGCTCGCACGCTCGCGGTGGGGCCGCCCTGCACGGAGCCGTCGGGCAGACTGGCGGCATGCGACTCGGGGTGCTGGACGTCGGCTCGAACACCGTGCACCTCCTGGTGGTGGACGCCCACCGCGGCGCGCACCCCACACCGATGTACGACGACAAGTCGGTGCTGCGGCTGGCCGAGCACGTCGGGCCGGACGACGTGTTGTCCAAGGCGGGGGAGAAGGCGCTCCTGCACGCCGTCCAGGACGCCTGCGACCAGGCCGAGGAGCAGGGCTGCGACGAGTTCATGGCGCTGGTGACCTCCGCTATCCGCGAGGCGGCCAACGGGCTGGAGGTCCTGGAGCGCGTGCGCGAGCGCACCGGCGTCCAGCTCGAGGTGCTGACCGGCGAGGACGAGGCGCGGCTGACCTTCCTGGCCGTCCGCCGCTGGTTCGGCTGGAGCGCCGGGCGGCTGATGGTCCTCGACATCGGTGGGGGCTCCCTGGAGCTGGCCGCCGGCATCGACGAGGACCCGGAGGTGGCCCTCTCGCTGCCGCTCGGGGCCGGTCGGATGACCCGCCGCTTCCTCCCCGAGGCCCGGGACGGTGGCCGGCCGGACCTGGCCGCGCTGGACGCGCTCGCCGCCCACGCCGCCGACCTGCTCGCGCCGGCCGCCGAGAAGATCACCGCCGTCGGTCCGCCCGACCTGGTCGTGGCCACGAGCAAGACCTTCCGCACCCTCGCGCGCCTCGCCGGCGCGGCGCCGTCGTCGGCCGGGCTGCGGGCCCCCCGGGAGCTGACGGCCATCGGGCTGGGGCAGCTGGTCGGCTTCGTGTCCCGCATCGAGTCCGCCGCGCTGGCCGAGCTGCCCGGCGTGTCGGCCGACCGCGCGCACCAGGTTCCCGCTGGAGCGGTTGTCGCTGCCGCAACTCTGCGTGCGCTCGACGTACCGTGCGTGCGGATCTGTCCGTGGGCGCTGCGTGAAGGTGTCATCCTGCGCAGGCTGGACTCGATGGGAGGGGCGTGATGGCCGAACCGGACTGGAACCCGGACACGGGAGGACGGTCGCTCGCCGAGATCCTCCGCGAGGCCGACATCGAGTCCGCGGCCCGGCAGCAGGCCCGCCGCCGTCGTCTCGAGGACGACGACGACACCGGCATCCGCCAGCGGCGGGCCGACGACGCGGCCGCCGATCGCGCCGGATTCGGCCGGCGGCGCAGCGACCTGCTCGCCGAGTCGGCCCCGCCCGCCGCCCGTCCCGCCCGACCGGTGCAGCGTGCGGCGGCCGGCCCGGCCGCCCCGGCCGCCCGCGTCCCGGCCGCCCCGGCCGCCCGCGTCCCGGCCGGCCCGTCCACCGCCGCCATCCCCGGTCTGCGCCCGGACCGCAAGCCGGGCGTTCCGCAGCCCTCGGCGCCCGTTCCGCCGCTGCGCCGGGCGGCCGAGGCCGCCGGGGCCCAGCGGTCGACGCCGCGCACCGGCGCGCGCGGCGAGGACCGCGCCGACCCCCGGGCCGATGCCCGCGGTGACACCCGGAGCGATCCCCGGGGAGCCACCCGTAGCGGCTCCCGTGCCTCCCGTGGCCCCTCGTCCACCGGCCCGATCCCGGTGGTCCGCGCGGACGGCCTCGCCGACGCCGACCTCGACGGCACGCCGAAGGAGAGCGCGCTGGCCTGGCTGCGCTTCGGTGGCGAGCTGCTGATCGCCCTCGCCGCCGGCGTGGGCATCTACTTCGCGGCGACCGTCCTCTGGGAGATCGTCCCGCAGCTCGCGGTCTTCCTCGCCCCGCTCGCCGTCACCGGGCTGGTCGCAGGGGTCAACCTGTGGCGCCAGCGCCAGGGGTCCGAGCCGGTCGGCGCCCGGCTGCTCGCCGTCCTGGTGTTCGCCGGCACGCTGCTGACCATCGCGCCGGCGGCCTCGCTCCTCGGCAGCGCCTGAGCGCCGACCGGAGACCGCCGGCGGTGGCCGGCCCTCAGGCGTCCACCGTCTCCTCGTCGGGCGACGTGGCGAACACGTCGACGATCGCCGCCCCGAACGCGTCGAGGTCGTCGGGCTTGCGGCTGGTGACCAGCGCGCCGTCGACCACGACCTCCTCGTCCACCCAGGTGGCGCCGGCGTTGGTGAGGTCGGTGCGCAGCGAGGGCCAGGACGTCATGCGCCGGCCGCGGACGACTCCGGCCTCGATGAGCACCCACGGGGCGTGGCAGATCGCGGCCACGGGCTTGCCCGCGTCGAAGAACGCCTTCACGAAGGCCACCGCGTCGGCGTCGGCGCGCACGAAGTCGCCGTTGATGACCCCGCCCGGCAGGACCAGGGCGGCGTAGTCGTCCGGGTCGGCCGACCCCAGGTCGACGTCGACAGTGCGGCGCTCACCCTTCTCGATGTGCTCGTAGGCGGTGATCGTGCCCGTGCCGAAGGAGACCAGCTCCGGCTCGGCGCCCGCCTCCTCCAGCGTCTGCCACGGCCGGTCCAGCTCGACCTGCTCCACTCCGTCGGTGGCCAGCACGGCCACCCTCATCCCGTCCAGTTCTCCAGCCATGCGGGCGGCGCTACCCGGCCCCCGGACCGGGCACACCCCGGCGCACTACGGTTTCGGGCGTGTCCGTCGGTCTGCGTCCCCGCCGCCTCCTGGCGCGGATCGCCCGTCCCGGTCCGGCCCCGGAGGACGCCGTCCGCGCCGCCGGTGACCTCGTGGCCGGGGGCTGCGCGGTGGGCCTCGAGGTGCGGGGGAGCGATCCGGCGGGCGTCCTCGCCGAGCTCGCCGGCCGGCTGGACGCCGCCGGGCTCGCCGCCTCCTGCGAGGTCACGGTGCGGGCCGACCGGTTCGTGGACCCCGGCCCGCTGCACTCCGCCCCCGCCCTGGCCCTGGCCCTCGACGGGCCGCCCACCGACGTGGACCGGATCGCCGCGGCGCTGCCGGCGGCCCGCGTCGTCGTCCATGCCGCCGGACCGGAGGCCGTGCAGCGCTGCCGAGCCTTCGCCGGGCGCCGGGTGCGGCTGGTCGCCGGCCGTGGCGTGGCCACCGGGCTGTCGTTCGTGCGCTGCCTCAACGTCCTGATGGCCGGCGCGGGGGAGCCCGCCGTCGCCACCACCGATCCTCGACTGATCGCCGTCACCGGAGAGCGGGCCGCCTGGAACGGGCGTCCGCCGCAGAGCTGGGAGCACGTCATGCCCTGGGGACACCCCACCGAGGAGCAGCACCGGCTGCTCGCCGCCGGCCACACCGTCCGCGTCCTGGTGCCCGTCGCGGAGGCGTGGTCGTGACCGCGACCGGCCGGCGCGGGCTGGCGATCATCGGCGGCGGCAAGATCGGCGAGGCCCTGCTGTCGGGGCTGGTCCGCCGCGCTGGTGCCGACGGCATCCTGGTCGTCGAGCGCAGCCCCGAGCGGTCCGCGGAGCTGACGCGGCGCTACGGGGTGCCGGCCGTGGAGCTCGCCGACGCCGCCGCCCGTGCCCGCGTGCTCCTGCTGGCGGTGAAGCCGCAGGACATCGGCACGCTGCTGGGCCTGCTGGACGGGCACGTGGACGACGGCCACCTGGTCGTCTCCGTCGCCGCCGGCGTGCCCACGAAGCGGATCGAGGAGGCGCTGCCCGCGGGGGTGCCGGTGGTCCGCGTCATGCCGAACACGCCCGCCCTGGTCGACGAGGGGATGAGCGTGCTGTCCGCCGGGGCGCACGCCGGCGAGGCGCACCTCGACGAGGCGGAGGCGCTGCTGGCCGCCGTCGGCCGGGTGCGGCGGGTGCCGGAGTCGCAGCAGGACGCCGTCACCGCGTTGTCGGGCAGCGGTCCCGCCTACTTCTTCTACCTCGTCGAGGCGATGGTGGACGCCGGCATCCTGCTCGGCCTGCCGCGATCGCTGGCCGCCGACCTGATCGTGCAGACGGCGCTGGGCGCGGCGGTGATGATGCGCGACTCCGGGGAGCACCCGGTGCAGCTGCGGGAGGCCGTCACCAGCCCCGGCGGGACGACGATCGCGGCGATCCGCGAGCTGGAGCGGCACGGCGTGCGGGCGGCGCTGATCGCGGCCATCGAGGCGGCGCACGCCCGGTCGGTCGAGCTCGGTGTCGACAAGTCCTGACGTCGACCTGTCGAGGAGTCGACCGGACGGCCGGTGAGCAGCCGAACACAGTAAGGCATATCGACCCGTTCTGGTCGGACGCTGCGTGATCGGATGTTCACGTCGCCGTCGGACGCGCCGCAACGCATGTGAACGGTGTTGCATAGGTGTAGTTCTGCCTAGGACGGACCGGTCCGCCTGTTCGTTTCTTCCATCGCATCAGTCACGCCTGTCCCCTTACGCTCAGTACCAGCGCATGCGTGTTCAGTTGCCGGTGGGGAAGCCGGCGCCACGACATGAGCTAGCTACCGGAGACGAAGCCATGACCATGCCCCAGCGCCACGCTGCCGCCACCGTCGTTCGCCCGGGGATGCCCATCCCGCGTCCGATGGGTCGCCCGATGCCTGCTTCCGCTGTCGCCCGCCCCGTGCCGGCCGCCCACCCGGCCGCCATGCCCCTGGGTCGCCCGGCCGTCCCGGCCCCCCGCGCCGCCGTCACCTTCCTGACCGTCGCCGAGGTCGCCTCGATGATGCGGGTCTCCAAGATGACCGTGTACCGCCTCGTCCACGCCGGTGACCTCTCCGCGGTCCGCGTCGGCCGTTCGTTCCGCGTCCCGGAGCGCGCCGTGCAGGACTACCTGCGCGACGCCTACACCGACATCGCCTGACGAAGGACTGTGCTGCCCCCCACCCCTCGCAGGCTCGGGGACGGGTCCCTGCAGCACAGCCGCTCCGGTACGTCGCCTCCGGTCGAGTCGCCCGCGGCAACGGCGCCGCGGGGCGACTCGGGTACGCTCGGTCGCCGAGCGACACCGGGACGGATCCCGCTGTCGCGCGCGAGCTGATCTGTTTCGTCACGACGTCGGGAGCACCACGTGGGTTCGGTCATCAAGAAGCGGCGCAAGCGGATGGCGAAGAAGAAGCACCGCAAGCTGCTGAAGAAGACGCGCGTTCAGCGTCGTAACAAGAAGTGAGCTGACGCTCGTGCCGCCCGCGGTCGTCCTCGTCACCGGTGTGAGCCGGTGGTTGGGTGGCGCGCTGGCGGCCGAGCTCGCAGCCGACCCGGCCATCGAGCGGGTCATCGGCGTGGACACGGTCCCGCCGTCACCGGCGATGCTCCGCCGTCTCGGGCGCACCGAGTTCGTGCGGGCCGACATCCGGAACCCGCTGATCGGCAAGGTCATCGCCGCGGCGTCGGTCGACACCGTCGTGCACATGAACATCAGCTCCACGCCCGCCGGCTCCGGGGGGCGGGCGCCGATGAAGGAACTCAACGTCATCGGCACCATGCAGTTGCTGGCCGCCTGCCAGCGGGCGCCGTCGGTGCGCCGGCTCGTGCTGAAGTCCACCAGCGCCGTCTACGGGGCCTCCTCCCGCGACCCCGCCGTCTTCACCGAGAACATGCAGGCGCGGCAGGTCCCCTCCGGCGGCTTCGCCAAGGACAGCGTCGACATCGAGGGCTACGTGCGCTCGTTCGCGCGGCGCCGTCCCGACGTCGACATCGCCGTCCTGCGCTTCACCAACTTCATCGGGCCCCGGATCGACTCGCTGCTCACCGGGTTCCTGCGCATGCCGCTGGTCCCGACCGCGCTCGGCTACGACGCGCGCGTCCAGCTGCTGCACGAGGACGACGCCCTCGGGGTGCTGACCCGCGCCACGACCGGGGACTTCACCGGCACGGTGAACGTCGGCGGCGAGGGAACCCTCCTGCTGTCGCAGGTCATCCGCCGCCTGGGCCACCTCGAGCTGCCGCTGCCGTACCCGGCGCTCGGTTCGGTGGGCCGGCTCTCGCGCCGCTTCGGGTTCGTCGACTACTCCCCGGAGCAGATGCGCTTCCTCAACTTCGGCCGCGTCGTGGACACCGCCCGGCTGCGCAGCGAGTTCGGCTTCACCCCCCGGTACACGACCGCCGCGGCGCTCGCCGACTACGCGCGCACGGTCGCGCCGGTGGTCGACCCCTCGACGGTGCGGTCGGTGACCGGTGGCCTGCGATCCCTGGTCGGCGCGGTGGGGGACGCGGCCGGCGCGGTGGAGCGGCGGCTCCGACCGGTCCCACCACCCCCCGGACTGAGGGCGGTTCGCGATGCCTGAGGCACGAGTGATCCAGCTGCGGCCGGACGACGACGAGCCCTTCGTCCCGGTGCCCAGCCCACCCGGGTGGGAGGAGCAGCTCGCCGGTGGGCTGCAGTTCCTGGAACGCCGGCTCACCGGCGAGTACGACACCGACGAGTTCGGCTTCGACCCCGACCTCGCCGACCACGTGCTGCTGCCGGTGCTGCGGCCCTTCTTCCAGAAGTGGTTCCGGGTGGAGACCTTCGGCCTGGAGAACGTGCCCGCCGACAGCGGCGCGCTGGTCGTGGCGAACCACTCGGGCACGCTGCCCATCGACGCGCTCATGACGACGGTGGCGCTGCACGACGAGCACCCGGCCTCCCGGCGGTTCCGGCTGCTCGGCGCCGACCTGGTCTTCGAGATCCCGGTGGTCGGTGCCATGGCCCGCAAGCTGGGCGCCACCCTGGCCTGCAACGAGGACGCCGAGCGGCTGCTCACCGAGGGGGAGCTCGTCGGGGTCTTCCCCGAAGGGTTCAAGGGGATCGGCAAGCCCTTCCGCGAGCGCTACACCCTGCAGCGGTTCGGCCGGGGAGGGTTCGTCTCGGCGGCGCTGCGCACCGGCGCGCCGATCATCCCGTGCGCGATCGTCGGTGCCGAGGAGATCTACCCGATGATCGGGAACGCCAAGGCGGCGGCCCGGCTGCTCGGCGTGCCCTACTTCCCGGTGACCCCCACGTTCCCGCTGCTCGGACCGCTGGGACTGGTGCCGCTGCCGTCCAAGTGGCTGATCGCCTTCGGTGAGCCGATCGAGACCGCGTCCTACGGGCCGGCCGCGGCGGAGGACCCGATGCTGGTGTTCAACCTGACCGACCAGGTGCGGGAGACCATCCAGCACTCGCTGTACCAGCTGCTGCTCCGCCGGAAGTCCGTCTTCGGCTGATCGGGGCACCCTGGGCCCCTGGGGGTCGGTCGACGGCCCGGAGACGGCGAGGGTTGACCCGGTCCACCGTCTCCTGGGCCGTGCCACGGCGCGGTCCAACCGACGACGGTGCGGGTCGAGTCCGTCCTCCGCGCACGGCCCGGGTGTGCCGGACCCCGACATGCTGCGGCTCGTCGAGGGAGCCAGCAGCTCGCCTCACCAGGGGAGCTTGTTCCTCCGGCGCAGCGCCAGTGCCCCGCCGACCAGCCCGCCGGACAGCGCGGCGGCAGCCACGGTGGGGACGCCGATCTTGGCGGCCTTGCGGCCGGTGCGGAAGTCGCGGATGGTCCACCCGCGCGCCTTGGCGGCGGCCCGCAGCTCCGTGTCCGGGTTGACCGCGACGGCCGTGCCGCACAGCGAGAGCATGGGCAGGTCGTTGGCCGAGTCGCTGTAGGCGGTGCACCGGGACAGGTCCAGCCCCTCCCGCTCGGCCAGGGCCAGCACGGCCTCGGCCTTCGCCGGCCCGTGCATCATCTCCCCGACCAGCCGGCCGGTGTACCGGCCGTCCACGACCTCGGCCACGGTGCCCAGGGCGCCGGTCAGACCCAGGCGCTGGGCGATGATCGACGCCAGCTCCACCGGCGTGGCGGTCACCAGCCACACCCGCTGGCCCGCGTCGAGGTGCTTCTGCGCGAGCACGCGGGTGCCCGACCAGATCCGGTCGGCCATGAGCTCGTCGTAGATCTCCTCGCCGGCCTGGCTGATCTCGGAGACCTCGCGCCCGGCCACGAAGGCCAGCGCGTTCTCCCGGATGGTGTGCATGTCGTCGGCGCTCTCGTTGCCGGCGATCCGGAACTTGGCCTGCTGCCAGATGAAGCGGTACAGGTCGCGGCTGGAGAAGTACTTCCGCGCCGCCAGCCCACGGGCGAACCAGAACAGCGAGGCGCCCATCATCATCGTGTTGTCCACGTCGAAGAACGCGGCCCCGGTGAGGTCGGGCTGGACCACGGGCGGGGCGGCGACCTCGGCGGCGGCGGCTGAGGCGGCTCCGGCGACGTGTGCGCGGGTGGTCTCGTCCGCCTCCACGACGGGGCGACCGACCCGGCGCCCGCGGACCGACAGTCGCGGCACAGCGACCTCCCTGCACTCGAGCCAGCTCATGGCGTCCGGCACCGGCGTCTGCGACCCTAGCCGGTGGTCGCGGGCCGGCTCAGGTGGTGGTCAGCAGTTCCCGATGGTGGCCAGCGGCGGCAGGCAGATGCGGATCGGCCCCTCCAGCGGGACGTCCAGCACCGGCGGCGTGGCGGGCCGGGTCGGCACCGTGCCGGTGGTGCCGGGGATCGGCAGCGGGGACGGCGTCGGCAGGAGGCCGCCGACCGAGGGCGGCTTCGGGGTGCCGGGATTGCCGGTCGGGACCGGGGCCGGCGGGACCGCGCCCGGGCCGGTGCCGGTGCCGGGGACCGCCGCGGGCGGCGCGGGCGGCGCGGGCGTCGGGGTGGCGGCGACGTCGGACGGGGTGCCCGGAGCCGGGGCGCCCGGGGTCTGGCCCTGGCCGGGGGCCGGCGCCTGCGGAGCCGGGGGAGCGGGCTCGGTGAGGCAGAGGCCCGGCACGGGACCGAGGGCGTCCGTCCCGACGGTGGCCGGGCCGGACGCGCAGTCCAGGGCGAGCGAGAGGCCCGCGGTCCGGGTGGTGAGCGCCTCGAGCAGGTCGGTGGACTCCAGGTACGCCGGCTCGGCCGGAGCGGGCAGCCGGCTCCGGAGCGACGCCAGCGCGGAGGACTGCCGGCCCGACCAGTCGGCGAGGTCGCCGAGGGTGGCGGTGTCCCGGTCGGCGACGGCCCGGGCGGTGAGCAGCGCCGCGCCCTCGACGGTGTGCTGGTCCATGGTCTGCAGGGTCTGGCGTACCAGCTCGGCGTCGCCGGCCACGCTGCGCAGCTCGTCGAGCCGCGTGCTGGCCAGCTCGAGCAGGGTCTGCCCGCGGCTGTCCCCGGCGAGGGCGAGCTGGGTCTGCTCGGTGCCGCGCTTGAGGTCGTAGAGCGGGTCGCCCGGCTGCGCGCCGGCGGCCACGGCGATCAGTGCGGCCAGGCCGGTCACGCCGACGGCGGCGCCGGCCAGGCCGGCGGTGAGCCGGCCCCGCCAGCGGGACGGCGGTCGGTCGTCGGCGCGGGCGGCCAGCAGCCGTGCGGCGAGCGAGCGGGGGGCCGGCTCCGGCGTGCGGACGGCGGCCATGGCGACCAGCCGGGCGCGGGCGCGGGCGCGGTACTGGGGGTCCGGCTCGTCGTCGAGCCGGGTGGCGAGGGCCTGCAGGCGCGCGACGACCGCAGTCTCGGGATCACGGACGCCGGTGGCGCCGGAGGGGAGTGCGCCGTCGTCGGAGCGGATCACGTGCGGCCTCCCGTCCTCGTGCCCGATCCGGTCCCGCCCCTGCCGGGGGACCGCTGCAGGAGGACCAACGACGCACCGGGCCCGGCGGTTACGCATCCGCCCGTGCGCCGGTGGCTCATCGCAGACCCTCGGGCAGCAGCCCCGCCAGCCGCCGGACCGCCCGGTGCTGGAGCGCCTTGATGGCGCCGTCCTTCTTGCCCATGATCTCGGCAGTCTCGGAGACGGAGAGGCCGTGCAGGAAGCGCAGCACGATGCACTCCTGTTGCTCGCTCCCCAGCTGTTGCACGCACGCCAGCAGTTGCTGGTTGGTGAGGTGCTGGAGGACCGCGTCCTCGGGTCCTTCGGTGACCCGGTCGGCGTCGCGCATGTCCGCCGTGCTGATCTCCAGCCGGAACCGGCTGCTCTTCACCTGGTCGCGGATGATGTTGCGGGCGATCGTCACCAGCCAGGCGCCCACGTCGCGGCCCTGGAAGGACAGCGAGTCGATCCGGCGCAGCGCCCGCACGAACGTCTCGCTGGTGACGTCCTCGGCCGTCGCCCGGTCGCCCACGCGGTGGTAGACGTACCGGTGGACGAGCGAGACGTAGTGGTCGTAGAGCCGCCCGAAGGCCTCGGCGTCCCCCGCCTGCGCCTGGCGGACCAGCTCCCAGACGTCGACGCCGTCGGTGGTGGTGGTCGCCTCCGCCGCGGCGAACTCCTCGGCGACGGCCAGCTCCTCGGCCACCTCGGCGGGCAGCTCCGCGGCGGCGCCGTCGGCGTTCTCCGCGTCGGCCGTCACCTCGTCGGCGGTCGGCTCGTTGGGAGGGAGAGCCTCGGCGCTCGTGCGCGGGAACGGCGTGGGACGGGCCCGGGGCGGAGCCGGGGGCCCCGTGGGCCGTCCGGCGTCGAGGGGATGGGGCATGCGGGCGATCGACCTCCTCGTCGGCCCGCTGTGCCTGGACCGGATCGTGCGCCACGCACGCCAGGACGGCGCGCGTGGGCTGCGGCGCTGGCCCCATGGTGACAACATCGCCCCAGCTCGTCCACGTCAGGCCCGGATTGTGCGTCGTACAGGCGTGCACCGGGTGACGCCGCACCGACGACAGGAGATCGCAGTGTCCGAGGCAGGCAGCTCGCTGGCCGCGCTGGTCCGCGCCGCGGCGCAGCGTGACCCCGACGCGCCGGCCGTGGTGGCCGGGGAGCGGCGGCTGACCTGGGCCGAGCTGGACGCGGCCGCCGACCGGGTGGCGGCCGGTTACGCCGGGCGCGGTCTGGAGGCCGGCGACCGGGTCGCGGTGCAGCTGCCCAACGGCCTGGACTGGCTGCGCGCGGTCGTGGGCGCCCTGCGTGCCGGGCTGGTCGTGGTGCCGGTGAACACCGCCTACACCGATCCCGAGCTCGAGCACGTGCTGACCGATTCGGCCGCGTCGCTGCTGGTGGCGCCGGGGGAGCGCGACTCGCTGGCCGGGGTGCCGGTCTGCCCGGGGCCGCCCGAGGCGGACGGCCCGGCCGCGGGCGTGGCCGACGACCCGGACGCGCTCGCCTTCCTCTGCTACACCAGCGGAACCACCGGCCGGCCGCGCGGCGCGATGCTCACCTCCGGTGCCCTGCGGGCCAACCAGGAGCAGTGCCTGGCGATGGACCGGCCACCGGTGCGGTCGGACGACCGCGTGCTGCTCGTGCTGCCGCTGTTCCACGTCTACGGCCTCAACGCCGGCTTCGGCCTGGTGGCCGCCACCGGCGCCTGCGCCGTCCTCCTGGAGAGCTTCGACCCCCGGACGTCGCTGGCCGTCATGGCCGAGGAGCACGTCACCGCCGTTCCCGGCGCCCCGCCGATGTACCAGGCCTGGCTGGCCGCGGCCGACGCCGCCGGGAGCGACGCGGAGCTGCGGCGCGGCTTCGCCGCCGTGCGGGTCGCCTCCGCCGGTGCCGCGCCGCTGCCCCGGGACGTGTGGGCGGCGATGCGCGACCGCGCCGCGGTGACCGTCTGGGAGGGCTACGGGCTCACCGAGGCCGCGCCCGTCGTCGCCAGCACGCTGGCCACCGGCCGGGCGAAGCCCGCCTGCATCGGCGGACCGGTGCCCGGGCTGGAGCTGGCGCTGCGCGACACCGCCTCGGTCGGCGCGAGCACCGTGGACGCACCCGAGGACGGCGACGGCGCCGACGACGACTCCTCCGACGGCGAGGGGCCGGGCGAGATCTGGGTGCGCGGCCCCAACCTGTTCGCCGGCTACTGGCCCGACGGCGCCGACGGGCCGGACGCCGACGGCTGGCTGGGCACCGGGGACCTCGCCTACCGGGACGCCGACGGCGACCTGCACCTGGTCGACCGTCGCAGCGACCTCATCCTGGTCAGCGGGTTCAACGTCTACCCCGCGGAGGTGGAGCGGGTGCTGGACCAGCACCCGGCCGTCGTGGAGAGCGCGGTGATCGGCGTGCCGGATGCACGTACCGGCGCCGCGGTCCGGGCGGTCGTGGTGGTCGCCCCCGGGGAGCAGCTCACCGTCGAGGACCTGCAGGCGCACGCGGGGCAGTCGCTGGCCCGCTACAAGGTGCCGACGTCGGTGCACTTCCTCGGCTCGCTGCCGCACTCGCTGACCGGCAAGGTCAGCCGGGCACGGCTGCGGGAGCTGGGCCTCACCGAGGCGCCGGACGGCGTCGCCCCGGCGGGTGCCGTGGCAGCGGGGAGTGCCGTCGGGGACGGCGCCGGTGGCTGAGCCGCGCCTGCAGCTGCTGGGCCGGGCCGGCTGCCACCTCTGCCTGACCGCGGCAGAGCAGCTCGTCCCGATCGCGGCCGAGGCCGGGCTGCAGGTCCACGACGTCGACGTCGACGCCGACCCGGAGCTGCAGGCCGAGTACGGCGACCGGGTGCCGGTCCTGCTCCTCGACGGCCGGGAGCACTCCTACTTCACCCTCGACGTGCCCCGGCTGCGACGGGACCTCGGGCTCTGAGGCCCCCTGCAGGGCCCCGCCGCGAGCGTGCGGGTGGTGGGGGGCAGGGGGTCGCGCTGCCCCGTCCGGGTGGCTCCTGACCTGCGGTTACGGTGGTCTCCACCACAGCCGGGGGGATCCGGCCTGGTCAGCGGCCCGTCGCCTGCTCGGCGACTTTGTTCCTGCGTTCACAAGCGGCTACCGTGGCCAGGGCGAGCGCATCCTGCCGCTCGCGTCCCGATGTCGCATTCCCGCCCCCGGCGCCCGCCGGGCCTCCCGGGTGCGACCGCTGTGGAGAGCCCGTGATCCAGCCACGGCCCCGGACCATCCCGGAGGCCACCGTCGCCCGTCTGGCCGTGTACCTCCGGGTGCTCACCGGCCTCGCCGACGGCGGCCGGACGACGGTCTCCTCCGGAGAGCTCGCCTCCGCCGCCGGCGTGAACCCCGCCGGCCTGCGCAAGGACCTCTCGCACCTGGGCTCCTGCGGCGTGCGCGGTGTCGGCTACGACGTCCGCGCCCTGCGGGAGCGGATCGCCCGGGTGCTCGGCGCCGAGCGGTCCCGGCCCTGCGTGCTCGTGGGCATCGGCAACCTGGGCACGGCGCTGGCCGACTACGCCGGGTTCGGCAGCCGCGGGTTCCACTTCGTGGGCCTCTTCGACGCCTCCCCGGCCCGGGTCGGGCACACCATCGGCGGCCTCACGGTGCAGCCGATGGAGGAGCTGGAGACGGCCGTGACCGCGACCGACGCCTCCATCGGGGTCATCGCGACCCCCGCCGACGTCGCCCAGCAGGTCTGCGACCGCTTGGTGGAGGCCGGGGTGCGCAGCATCCTGAACTTCGCGCCGGCGACCCTCACTGCGCCCGCGGGCGTCGACGTGCGCCCGGTCGACCTCTCCGTCGAGCTCCAGGTGCTGGCGTTCCTCGGTCAGCAGCGCGCCGTGCCCGCCGCGGAGGTGACGGCGTGAGCCTGCTCGCGGTGGGGGTCAGCCACCAGACCGCTCCGGTCGCGCTGCTCGAGCAGTTCGCTCTCGCGCCCGACGACCGGGTGAAGGCGCTGCACGAGCTGGTGGAGAGCGACCACGTCAGCGAGGCGCTGGTGCTGGCCACCTGCAACCGGATCGAGGTCTTCGCCGAGGTCGACCGCTTCCACGGCGGCGTCACCGACGTCGGCCGGGTGCTCGCCCGCCAGGCGGGCGCGACCGTCGAGGAGCTGTCCCCCTACGTCACCGTGCACTACGAGGACCAGGCCGTGGCCCACCTGTTCACGGTGGCCGCCGGCCTGGACTCCATGGTGATCGGGGAGACCCAGGTGCTCGGGCAGCTGCGGGCGGCCTACGCCCTGGCCCGCGAGGAGGGAACCGTCGGCCGCGCGTTGCACCCGGTGGCCCAGCGGGCGCTGCGGGTGGGCAAGCGGGTGCACTCCGAGACCGGCATCGACAAGGCCGGCGCCTCGCTGGTGTCGGTCGCCCTGGACCGCGCCGAGGCGCGCATCGGCAGCCTGGTCGGCCGTCCGGTGCTGGTCGTCGGCGCCGGGTCGATGGGTGCGCTGGCGGCCACCACGCTGGCCCGCCGCGGCGCCGACGTCGTCGTCAGCAGCCGGACCGAGGTCTCGGCGCAGCGGCTCGCCGAGACCGTCGGCGGCCGTCCCGCCCCGATGGACCGCATGCCGGAGGAGCTGGCCGCCGCCGACCTCCTGCTCACCTGCACCGGCGCCACCGGCCTCGTCGTCGGGACCGACGCGGTGTCCGCCGCGATGACCGGCCGCGGCAACCGACCGCTGGTCGTGGTGGACCTGGCCCTGCCCCGGGACGTCGACCCCGGTGTGGCCGCACTGCCCGGCGTGCACGTCGTCGACCTGGCGCTGCTGCAGGGCGAGCGGGCCGCCGCCGACGGCGTGGCCGCCACCAGCCCGGTCGCCGCCGACGACATCGACTCCGCCCGCGCCATGATCGAGGCCGAGACCGCCCTGCTGCGTGCCGAGCGCAGGGCCGCCGAGGTCGGCCCGACGGTGTCCGCCCTGCGCTCGCAGGCCGCCGAGGTGGTCGACGCCGAGCTGCTGCGACTGGCCGGCCGGCTCCCCGACCTCGACGCCCGGGCCCGCGGGGAGATCGCGCGCACCGTCCGCCGCGTCGTCGACAAGCTGCTGCACGAGCCCACCGTGCGGGTGAAGGAGCTGGCGGCGACGCCGAACGGCACCGACTACGCCGGTGCGCTCCGCGCCCTGTTCGGGCTCGGCATCGACGCCGACGTCACGCCGGGTGCCGGGCGCCTGGCCGACGCCGTGACCGTGGACCCGGACCGCCCGGGAGGGACGTCATGACCGCCGACGTGCAGACCACCGGACCGCAGACCACCGACGTCCAGGGCGCGACCGCGGCGACCGACGCCGGCGCGCCGCTCCGGCTGGGCACCCGCGCCAGCGAGCTGGCCCGCACCCAGTCGCGGACCGTGGCCGACGCGATCACCGCCGCCACCGGCGTGCCGGTCGAGCTCGTGCTGATCAGCACCGAGGGCGACCGCTCCTCGGTCGCCATCGCCCAGCTCGGCGGCACCGGCGTGTTCGTCGCCGCGATCCGCCGGGCGCTGCTCGCCGGCGAGGTCGACCTCGCGGTGCACAGCTACAAGGACCTGCCGACCGCACCCGAACCGGGGCTCATCCTCGCCGCGGTGCCGCCCCGGGAGGACCCGCGCGACGCCCTGGTGGCCCGCGACGGGCTCACCCTCGGCGAGCTCCCCGCCGGCTCGCGGATCGGGACCGGCGCCCCGCGCCGGGTCGCCCAGCTGCGTGCGCTCGGTCTCGGCCTGGAGATCGTGCCGATCCGCGGCAACGTGGACACCCGCCTCGGCCGGGTGGCCGGCGCCGCCGACGGGCCCGGCGACCTCGACGCCGTCGTCCTGGCCCGCGCCGGCCTGAGCCGGATCGGACGCACCGACCGGATCACCGAGACGCTGGACCCGCTGCAGGTGCTGCCCGCACCCGCGCAGGGGGCGCTGGCGGTCGAGTGCCGGACGAGCGACGCCCGCACCAGGGAGCTGCTCGGCCGGCTGGAGAACAGCACCGCCCGCGCCTGCGTCGTCGCCGAGCGGGCCACGCTCGCGGCGCTGGAGGCCGGCTGCAGCGCGCCGGTCGCCGCCTACGCCGAGGTGGCCGAGGGGGAGGACGGCCCCGAGCTGTTCCTCCGCGCCTCGGTGACCGCCCTGGACGGCAGCGACGGCGTCCGCGGCTCGGCCACCGGTCCGCTGGCCGATGCCGCCGCGCTGGGCCGCGCCCTGGCCGCCGAGCTGCTCGACCGCGGTGCGGCCGAGCTCATGGCGGCGAGCAGGTGACCGCGGCGTCGCGGCTGCCGCACCGCACCACCCCACAGACCCCCGTAACGGCCCGAACCCGGGCCATGACAGACGCCCGAGTCGCTCGGGCCAGGATCAGGAGCACGCGATGACGCGCTTCCGCAAGACCGCAGGCCAGTCGGGCCGGGTCGTGTTCGTCGGCGCCGGACCCGGTGACCCCGGCATGCTCACCGCCCGCGCCTCCGCCGCGCTGGCCGAGGCCGCCGTGGTGCTGGTGGACCCCGACGTCGCCGCCCCGCTCCAGGACGCCGTCCGCGAGGCGAACCCCGACACCGAGCTGACGCCGGTCTCCGGCGAGCCGGCCGACATCGCCAAGGGCGCCGTGGCCGCTGCCAAGAGCGGGTCGGTCGTGGTCCGGCTCGTCGTCGGTGACCCCTACACCTCCGACGAGGTGGTGAAGGAGGTCCTCGCCGTCGGCCGCACCTCGGTGCCCTTCGACGTCGTGCCCGGTGTCGCCACCGCGACCGCCGTCCCCGCCTTCGCCGGCGTGGCCATGGGCAGCACCACCGTCGCTGCCGACCTGCACGGCGGCGCCGACCTCGGCGCGCTCGCCGCCGCCACCTCCGGCACCGGCGGCACGCTGGTCCTGCAGGGGACCGCCGAGGAGCTGCCCGACGCCGCCGCGCGGCTGATCGAGGGCGGCCTCTCCGCGAACACGCCCGTGGTCGTGACCACCGGCGGTTCGGGCACGGGTCAGAAGAGCATCGTCGGCAAGCTCTCGGCGGTGGCCGAGAAGACCGCCGGGCTCGACCCGCTGAGCGGCCCGGTCGTGGCCACGATCGGCTCGATCGTCGACAAGCGCGCCCGGATGTCGTGGTGGGAGAGCCGCCCGCTGTTCGGCTGGCGGGTGCTCGTGCCGCGCACCAAGGACCAGGCCGGCGAGATGAGCGACCGGCTGCGCGCCTACGGCGCCGTCCCGGTCGAGGTGCCGACGATCGCCGTGGAGCCGCCGCGCAGCCCGGCACAGATGGACCGGGCGATCAAGGGCCTGGTCACCGGCCGCTACGGCTGGATCGTCTTCACCTCGGTCAACGCGGTGAAGGCGGTGCGCGAGAAGTTCGTGGAACTGGGCCTGGACGCCCGCGCGTTCGCCGGCGTGAAGGTGGCCTGCGTGGGCGAGCAGACCGCCCAGGCGGTCCGCGACTTCGGCATCGTGCCCGAGCTCGTGCCCACCGGCGAGCAGTCCAGCCACGGTCTGCTGGCCGACTTCCCCGAGTACGACGACGTCCTGGACCCGATCAACCGGGTGCTGCTGCCCCGGGCCGACATCGCCACCGAGACGCTCGCCGCCGGCCTGGTCGAGCGCGGCTGGGAGATCGACGACGTCACCGCCTACCGCACCGTCCGGGCGGCCCCGCCGGCCGCGTCGGTGCGCGAGGCGATCAAGGGCGGCGGCTTCGACGCGGTCTGCTTCACCTCCTCGAGCACGGTGCGCAACCTGGTGGGCATCGCCGGCAAGCCGCACGCGAAGACCGTCGTCGCGGTCATCGGCCCCGCCACCGCCGCCAGCGCGCAGGAGTTCGGCCTGCGGGTGGACGTGCAGCCGGAGACGGCGGCCGTCGCGCCGCTGGTCGACGCGCTGGCCGAGTACGCCCTGTCGCTGCGCGAGGCGGAGGACGGCGAGGGCAAGTGAGTGACGGCTTCGCCCGCGGGCGCCGGCTGCGGTCGACGCCCGCGCTGCGGCGGCTGACCGCCCAGACCCGGGTGGCCCCGGCCGACCTGGTGCTGCCGGTCTTCGTCAAGGAGGGCATCGACGCAGCCGTCCCCATCGGCTCGATGCCCGGTGTCGTGCAGCACACGCACGACTCGCTGCGGAAGGCCGCGCACGAGGCGGCAGAGGCCGGCATCGGCGGGCTGATGCTCTTCGGCATCCCCGCCGACAAGGACCCCGTGGGGTCCCAGGCCGACGCCGCCGACGGCGTGGTCAACCAGGCGCTGCAGAACCTGCGGGCCGACCTGGGCGACGAGCTCGTGCTCATGGCCGACCTGTGCCTGTGCGAGTACACCGACCACGGGCACTGCGGGGTGGTCACGCCCGCCAGGGGTGGGATCCGGGGGCAGGGCGGGGCGATGGTCGTGGACAACGACCCGACGCTGGACCGCTACGCCGCGGTGGCGATCGCGCAGGCACAGGCCGGGGCCCACCTGGTCGCGCCCAGCGGGATGATGGACGGGCAGGTGGCGGCCATCCGCGCCGGCCTGGACAGCGCCGCCTTCACCGAGGTCCCGATCCTGGCCTACGCGGCCAAGTACGCGTCGGGGTTCTACGGGCCGTTCCGCGAGGCGGCCGAGGGTGCGCCGCAGTTCGGCGACCGGTCGACCTACCAGATGGACCCGCCCAACGCCGACGAGGCGCTGCGCGAGGTGGCGCAGGACCTGGCCGAGGGCGCCGACGCCGTCATGGTGAAGCCCGCGCTGCCCTACCTGGACATCGTCCGCCGGGTCGCCGACGCGGTGCAGGTGCCGGTGAGCGCCTACCAGGTCAGCGGCGAGTACGCGATGGTCGAGGCGGCCGCCGCCAACGGCTGGATCGACCGGGAGCGCGCCATCCTGGAGACGCTGACCGCGATCCGCCGCGCCGGCGCCGGCCAGGTGCTCACCTACTGGGCGGTCGAGGCAGCCCGCCTGCTCGCCCGCGGCTGAGTCGATGGCCGCGCCGGCGGAGGAGTACGTCGAGCCCGGGGGCTCCTGGACACCGTTCTGGACGGTGGCCGGGGTCCTCGGGCTCTTCCTCGTCGCGGACCTCGTCCTGCCGGGCCCGGACGTCCCGCCGCTGCTGTGGCTGGTGGCCGTGGTGTCGGTCCTCGGGGTCGTCGCCGCGGGCACGCTGTCGGCGCAGCGGCTGTGGACGGTGCGCGTCCAGGGCGCCGGGCCCGACCGCGCGCTGATTGTCGGGCGGGAGCGCGTGCCGCTGGCCGACATCGACGCCGACCACCTGCGCTCGGTGGACGCCGGGGTGGACGCCGGCGCGCCGGTGCTCGGGGGCGGCTGGTCCCTGCCGCGCGGCCGCACCGGGCTGCCCCTGAAGCTGGTCGACGGCCGCACAGTGCTCGTTCCCACTCGCGATCCGGCCGCCCTCCACGCCGCCCTCCTCGATCCGCAGGGGACACTGGAACCGTGACCTCGCCGGACAGCTCGACGTATCCCTACGAGGCCCCGGTGTCGGCCGGCCTCTTCGCCCGCGGCCAGGAGATCACCCCCGGCGGGGTGAACTCGCCGGTGCGCGCGTTCCGCGCCGTCGGCGGCACCCCGCGCTTCATGGCGGAGGGCTCGGGCCCCTGGCTCACCGACGCCGACGGCCGCCGTTACGTGGACCTGGTCAGCTCCTGGGGGCCGATGATCCTCGGGCACGCGCACCCCGCCGTCGTCGACGCGGTGGCCTCGGCGGCCCGCCGCGGCCTGTCCTTCGGCGCCCCGACCGAGGGCGAGCTGGACCTCGCCGAGGAGATCCGGGCCCGGATGGCCCCGGTCGAGCGCGTGCGGCTGGTCAACTCCGGCACCGAGGCCGTGCTCTCGGCGGTCCGGCTGGCCCGCGGCGCCACCGGCCGGCCGCTGCTGGTCAAGTTCGCCGGCCACTACCACGGCCACGTCGACGCGCTGCTCGCCTCGGCCGGCTCCGGCGTCGCCACCCTCGGGCTGCCCGACACCCCGGGGGTCACCACCGGCGCCGCCGCCGACACCATCGTGCTGCCCTACAACGACGTCGCCGCCGTCGAGGCCGTCTTCGCCGAGCGCGGCAGCGAGATCGCCGCGATCATCAGCGAGGCCGCGCCCGGCAACATGGGCGTCGTCCCGCCGCTGCCCGGGTTCAACGCCGCACTGCGCCGGATCACCGCAGCCCACGGCGCGCTGCTGATCCTCGACGAGGTCATGACGGGGTTCCGGGTGTCGCGGTCGGGCTGGTACGGGCTGGACCCCGTCGACGCCGACCTGTTCACCTTCGGCAAGGTCATGGGCGGTGGCCTGCCGGCCGCCGCGTTCGGCGGGCGCGCGGACCTCATGTCCCAGCTGGCGCCCAGCGGGCCGGTCTACCAGGCCGGCACCCTGTCGGGGAACCCGGTGGCCGTGGCCGCCGGCCTGGCGACGCTCCGCAACTGCACCGACGAGATCTACGCGTACTGCGACGAGGTGTCGGCCGTGCTGCGGGGTGCGGCGAGCGCCGCGCTGTTCGCCGCCGGGGTGCCGCACCGGGTGCAGCAGGCCGGCAGCATGTTCTCGATCTTCTTCGTGCCCGACGAGCGCCAGGTGCGCGACTACGCCGACGCGCGCACCCAGGACGTCACCCGCTACACCGCCTTCTTCCACGCCCTGCTGGCCCGCGGCGTGTACCTGCCGCCGTCGGCGTTCGAGTCCTGGTTCGTCAACGCCGCGCTGACCGGCGAGGCCCTCGACCGCGTGCTCGAGGCGCTGCCGGCCGCCGCCCGCGCGGCGGCCGCGGTGCCCGGCGACGACCGCCCCGCCGACCAGGACCTCTCCGAGGTCAGCTCGTGAGCGGGACCACCGTCGTCCACCTGCTGCGGCACGGGGAGGTGCACAACCCCGGCGGCGTCCTCTACGGGCGGCTGCCCGGGTTCCGCCTCTCCACCACCGGGGAGGCGATGGCCCACGCGGCCGCGGAGTGGTTCGCCGGGCGCGACGTCACCCACCTGGTCTCCAGCCCGCTCGAGCGCGCCCAGCAGACGGCCCGGCCGCTGGCCGAGGCCACCGGGCTGCCGGTCACCCTGGACGACCGGCTGATCGAGGCCGGCAACGCCTTCGAGGGCATGGCCGTGGCCGGAGGAGCCGGCGTCTTCCGCGCCACGGGCAACTGGTGGAAGCTGCGCAACCCGTTCCGGCCGTCCTGGGGGGAGCCCTACGTGGAGATCGCCGCGCGGATGCTCGCCGCGGTCGAGGCGGCCCGCGACGCCGCCCGCGGGCACGAGGCGGTGCTGGTCAGCCACCAGCTGCCCATCTGGACCACCCGGCTGCACCTCGAGGGGCGTCGCTACGTGCACGACCCGCGGCGCCGGGAGTGCGCCCTGGCCAGCGTCACCTCGGTCACCTACGACGGCGACACGCTGCGTGGCGTCGGCTACGCCGAGCCGGCCGGCGCCACCGATCCCGACGCGGTGCCGGGCGCATGACCACCCCGCGGAAACGCTCCGCCGGCGCTCCACGTCGCCGCAGGGGCCCCGGGAGGCGGCTGGTCCCGGCCTTGCTGGCGGCCGCGCTGCTCACGGGGTGCTCCACCGGCTCGGACGCCGTCGACGTCAACAACGGCGGCGAGTTCCGGTTCGTCGCGGGCACCCCGCGCGGCGAGGTGATCCCCCCGGCCGAGCGGGCGTCGGCACCGGCGTTCTCCGGCACGCTGCTGGGTGGCGGGGACTTCTCCTCGACCGAGCTGGACGGGGAGGTGGCGGTGATCAACTTCTGGGGGTCCTGGTGCCCGCCCTGCCGGGTGGAGACGCCGGAGTTCCAGGAGGTCTACGCCGACGTGCGTGACGAGGGCGTCGAGTTCCTCGGCATCAACGTCAAGGAGACCAGCGACCAGTTCGCGACCGCGTTCGTGGAGAAGTTCGGCATCGAGTTCCCCTCGCTGTACGACCCGCGGGGCGAGGTGGCCCTGGCCTTCCGCGACTACCCGGCCACCGCCATCCCCTCGACGATCGTGCTCGACCGCGAGGGCCGGGTGGCGGCCGTCTACACCGCCGAGGTGTCGCAGGAGGATCTGCGCAGCACCCTGGACCTGATCCTGGCCGAGGAGGTCTGAGGTGGGGGAGACCTTCGCGGGGCTGGTCACCGACGGGCCGCTGCTCGTCGCCGCGGCCGTGTCCGCCCTCGTCGGGCTGATCAGCTTCGCCTCGCCCTGCGTGCTGCCACTGGTGCCGGGCTACCTCTCCTACGTCACGGGGCTGGTCGGCAGCGGGACGGCGGCGACGGCGACGACGGCGCCCGCCCCCGCCGGGCAGGGGCACGGCGGGGGCGCCGCCACCGCGGTGCTCCCCGGAACCGACGAGCGCCCGCCCCGGGGCCGGATGGTCCTCGGCGCGGTGCTGTTCGTCCTGGGCTTCACGGCCGTGTTCGTGGCCTTCGGTGCCTTGTTCGGCGGGCTGGGCCGGCTGCTGCTCGTGCACAACGAGCTGATCACCCGGGTCATGGGCGCGGTCACCGTCGTCATCGGCCTGGCGTTCCTCGGCCGGGTGCCGTTCCTGCAGCGCACCGCGCGGCTGTCGGCGCGCCCGGCCGTCGGGCTGGCGGGCGCGCCGCTGCTCGGCGTGGTGTTCGCCCTGGGCTGGACCCCGTGCATGGGGCCGACCCTGGGTGCGGTCCAGGGGCTGGCCTTCGTCGAGGCCACCGCCGGCCGGGGCGCGCTGCTCTCGGTCGCCTACTGCCTGGGCCTGGGGGTGCCCTTCGTCCTGGTCGCGCTGGGTGCCCGCTGGGCCGTGGGCGCCACGTCGTTCCTCCGCCGGCACGCCGCGGCCGTGACCCGGTTCGGCGGTGTCGTGCTGGTGGTCGTGGGCCTGCTGCTGATGACCGGGGCGTGGACGGAGATGATGGGCTGGCTGCGTTCCTGGCTGGCCGCCACCGGCTTCGCGGAGACGTCGCTGTGAGCGGACAGCGGCGTGAGCTTCGCAGCGAGGAACGAGCGAGGAGCGGAGCGCTGCGCGGGAGCGAGCTGGTGACATCGTGAGCATCGAGGCGCCCCCGCGGCCGGCCACCCCGCCGTCGCCGTCCCCGCAGCCCTCGTCCGGGCGGCGGGCCGGCGCCGTGCTGCTCCGCTGGTGGCGGCGGCTGACCGCCATGCGGACGGCGATCATCCTGCTGTTCCTGCTGGCGCTGGCGGCCGTCCCCGGCTCGCTGCTGCCGCAGCGCTCGCTGTCGCGCAACGCCGTCACCCGGTACTTCGCCGACCATCCCGACCTCGCGCCGGTGCTGGACCGGCTGTACCTGTTCGACGTCTTCAGCTCGCCGTGGTTCGCCGCGGTCTACCTGCTGCTGTTCATCTCGCTGATCGGCTGCGTGATCCCGCGGGCGCTGGAGCACTTCCGCGCGCTGCGCACCCCGCCGCCGCCCGCGCCCCGCAACCTGCTGCGGCTGCCCGACTCCGGCCGGCTGGACAGCCCGCTGGCCCCCGCTCCGGCGCTGGACGCAGTCGAGGAGGAGCTGCGGGTCCGCCGGTTCCGCGTCGTCCGCCGGGAGACCGCGCGCGGTCCCGAGCTGTCGGCCGAGAAGGGCTACCTCAAGGAGACCGGCAACCTGCTGTTCCACCTCTCCCTGCTGGCCCTCCTGCTGGGCCTGGCGGGCGGGAAGCTGTGGGGGTACGAGGGCAGCATCCTGGTGACCGAGGGCCAGGGCTTCTGCAACACCTTCCAGCAGTACGACACCTACTCCTCGGGTCCGCTGGTCGACAGCGATGACCTGAGCTCGCTGTGCGTCGACCTCGACCAGTTCCGGGCCGAGTACGAGGAGAACCTCACCGCCTCCTCGTTCACCGCCGACATCCGGTACGGGGAGCCGAACGGCGAGGACCGGGCGACGACGATCGGCGTCAACGATCCGCTGCGGATCGACGGGGACCGGGTCTACGTCACCGGGCACGGCTTCACCCCGTGCTTCACCGTGCAGATCCCCGGCGGCAGCTCGTTCGACGACGTCTGCGCCCCGTTCCTGCCCACCGACCAGACGACGCTGGCCAGCGAGGGGGCGCTCAAGCTGCCCGACCTCGGCGCCGGGCAGGACGACCAGCTCGCGATCGAGGGCTTCTTCGCCCCGACCGGCCTGATGCAGGGCGGGCTGCTCACCTCGATCGACCCGCGGCCCCTGGCGCCGCAGGTCGCGATCATCGCCTACCAGGGCTACCTGGGCCTGGACTCCGGGCTGCCGCAGTCGGTCTACTCCCTGGACGCCACCCAGATCGAGCGCGGCCGGCTGACCGAGGTCGGCGCGGCGAACCTGTCGGTGGGGGAGACGCTCGACCTGCCGGACGGGACGCAGGTGACCTTCTCCGGCTACAAGGAGTTCGCCGCCCTCCAGTACTCGCACGACCCGGGCCAGCTGTGGGTGCTCGGGTCCGCGATCGCACTGCTGGCCGGCCTGCTCGGCCTCCTGCTCCTGCGGCGGGAACGGGTGTTCGCCCGGGCCGAGGCCGCCGCCGACGGCGGAGGTACCGTGCTCTCGCTCGCCTCGCTCACCCGGGGCGGTGGTGAGAGCCGGCCGCGGTTCACCGCGCTGTCCGACGACCTGCGCGACGCCCTCGCCACGGCGGCGTCCCGCACCGCACCCGACCCGGAGGTCCCCTCCCGTGACTGAGTCCGCGCTGGCCGAGCTGTCCGACAGCCTCTTCTCCGTGAGCGTCGCGCTCTACTCCGTCGCCCTGGTCGCCTTCTGCGCCCAGTTGGCGTTCGGCCGACGGACCGAGCGCACCCGCGAGGTGGTCGGCGCCTCCGCGTCCGCGTCCGGCGGCGTCCTCCTGGACGACGCGCCGCAGGCCGCGCCGCGACCGGCCGGCGGCACGGACCAGGGCAACCGCTGGGGTGCGATCGCGATCGGCGTGACGGCGCTGGGCGCGCTGGCCCACACCGGCGTCCTCGTCACCCGCGGCATGGCGGTCGACCGCCTGCCCTGGGGCAACATGTACGAGTTCGCGACGGCGGTCGTGCTGGTCGCCGTCGTGGCCTACACCGGCCTGGCGCTGCGCACGCCCAACCTGCGGCACATCGGCGTCTTCGTGCTCGGACCCGTCGTGCTCGCCCTCGTCGCGATCGGCCTGGGCCTCTACACCGAGGCCGCGCCGGTGGTCGCCGCCCTGCGGTCGTACTGGCTGGCCATCCACGTCAGCGCCGCGATCCTCGGGTTCGGCGTTTTCATGGTGAGCGGCATCGCCAGCGTGCTGTACCTGGTGCGCTCGCGACCGGGCGCCGACGCCGGCACGGGCTTCGTGTCCCGGCTGCCCTCGGCCGACGTGCTCGACCGGCTGGCGCACCGGACCGCCGTCTTCGGCTTCCCGATCTGGACGTTCGCGGTCATCGCCGGCGCCATCTGGGCCGAGGCCGCCTGGGGCCGGTTCTGGGGGTGGGACCCGAAGGAGACCTGGTCGTTCGTCGCCTGGGTGGTCTACGCCGCCTACCTGCACGCCCGCACGACGGCCGGCTGGCGCGGTCGCCCGGCGGCCTGGGTGAACGTGGTCGGGCTCGCGGTGATGATCTTCAACCTGACGTTCGTCAACCTGGTCTCCACCGGCCTGCACAGCTACGCCGACGTCGGCTGAGGCCCCGGCGGTACGCCCGTCCGGGGGAGAGCCGCGGCCGGCACCGGTGACGGATGTCGCAGGCCCGTGCTTCCATGCCCGCATGGAGCACAGGGACAGCAGCCGGGCCGGCGCGGAGGTGCGGCATGGGTAGGCACGCCGCGGCCGACGGCGCCTCGGCGCACCCGCTGGTCGCCGCCGCGCTGGCGCAACGGGCCGCCGACGGCACGGGCGCGCGCCGGGGGGACCCGGCGTCCGGTGGCGACGGCGGCGACGTGGGCTGGCCGGTCCCGCCGGCGCCCACCGCTCCCGAGCCCGGGGAGGCCCCCGTGGGCTGGCCCGGCGGTGCCGGGCAGGAGGACCAGGACGAGCAGGACGTCCAGGACGTCGCGGTCAGGGCCGAGCAGGCCCGGCCGCGACGCGGGTGGCGCCGGCTGTTCGGGTCCGCTCCCGCGGCCTAGGTCAGGCGGGCGAGCCGTCGTCCTTGCGGGCGCGGCGGCCCAGCTCGCGCAGGAACTCGGGGTCGTCGTCCGGCGCGATCGGGCGCACCGGCCCCTGCGGCCGGCGCGGAGCCCGGCCGGCGCGCGGCGGACCGTCCGGCCTGCCGGACGCGATCGCGGCGCGCACCACCACCAGCACCACGACGACCGCCAGCAAGAGAAACACCAGGAAAACCACGGGCCCACCCCCTCGTCGGACACCAGCGTACGACCGTCGGGATACTCGGTGCCGTGAGCGGGACGTCCCGCTCACGGGCGAGGACGGAGAACTCCCATCGACGCGGTGGACCAGCAGCTGATCGATCTGCTGCGCGCCAACGGTCGCGCCAGCTACGCCGAGCTCGCGCGTCAGGTCGGGCTCTCCTCACCCGCGGTGCACGAGCGGGTGGGCAAGCTGGAGACAGCCGGCGTGATCACCGGCTACCGCGCCGTGGTCGAGCCGTCGGCGGTCGGGCTGGACGTCACCGCGCTCATCGGGGTCATCGAGAGCGACTCGGTGGACGACACCGGCCTCGAGGCGGCGATGCGCGAGGTCCCCGGCATCGAGGACTGCTGGCGGGTCGCCGGCAGCGAGGGCTACGTGCTGAAGGTGCGCGTGACCGACATCCCGGCACTCGAGGCCACCGTCAACGCGTTGAACCGGATCAGAGGGGTCGCTCGGACCCGGACGACGGTCGTCCTGTCGACCAAGTGGGAGGGCCGCCATGGCTGAGAAGAAGACGACCGGCAGCACCCCGGCCGGCGCCGCTGCGCCCGTGGGCCCGGCCGGCGGGACGGCGACGCCGCCCGCGGTGCTGCCCTGGGCGCTCATGTACGTGGTGGGCCGGCTGTCCATCACCGCGGCGCTGGTGCTGATCCTGTGGCTGGTGGGGCTCGGCAGCTTCCCCGGCCTGCTCTTCGGCCTGCTGCTGTCGATGCCGGTGTCCTACCTGCTGCTGCGCCCCTCCCGGGACCGGCTGACCGAGGCGCTGGCCGCCCGCGCCGTCGCCCGGAAGGCGGCGAAGGAGGACCTGCGCAAGCGGCTCAGCGGCACCGAGTGAGCCGGCCCGCGCTCAGCTGAGCGCGAGCCCGGCCCCGAGCAGCACCCCGGTGACCAGGGTGACCACCCCGGTGGCCTGGAGGACGGCGATCAGCGCCGGCCCGCGCGCTCCGGAGAGCACCGTGCGCGCCGGCGTCACAGCCAGGGGAGCGGCAGCCAGTCCGAGCAGCGCCCAGGGCCGAGTCGCGCCGACGGCGGCCACGACGGCGAAGGCGACGACGAAGAGGCCGGCGAACAGCAGCCGGGTCGCCCGGTCGCCCAGCAGGACGGCGAGGGTGCGCTTGCCCACCTCGGCGTCACCGGCCAGGTCGCGCAGGTTGTTGACCACCAGGATCGCGACGATCAGCAGCCCGATCGGCACCGAGACCGCGAACGCCAGCCACTCCACGCTGCGGGTCTGCACGAAGGTCGTGCCCACGACGGCGACCGGGCCGAAGAAGACGAAGACGAACACCTCGCCGAGCGCCCGGTAGCCGTAGGGCAGCGGGCCGCCGGTGTAGGTCCAGGCCGCCGCCATGCACACCGCGCCGACCGCCACCAGCCACCAGCTGGAGAGGGCGGCGAGCGCGAGCCCGGCCACGCCCGCGACGGCGAAGGACAGCAGCGCCGCGACCAGCACCTGGCGCGGGGTGGCCGCACCCGAGCCGACCAGCCGCATGGGGCCGACCCGGTCGGCGTCGGTGCCGCGCTTGCCGTCGGAGTAGTCGTTGGCGTAGTTGACCGCGACCTGCAGGGCCAGGGCGACCAGCAGGGCGAGCAGGGCCGGGCCGAGGCGGAAACCGTCGAGGGCGACGGCCGCGCCGGTGCCGACGAGCACGGGCGCCAGCGCGGCGGGCAGCGTGCGCGGGCGGGCTCCGGCCAGCCACTGGGCGGGGGTGGCCATCAGACCTCCGGGGTGCGGGCCGCGACGGCGCGGCGGTCGGGCTTGCCCGTGTGCAGGGTGGGGATCGTGTCGAGCAGGTGCAGCCGGCGCGGTGCGGCCGGGGCGCCGAGGCGGTCGGCGACCCAGCTGCGCAGCTCGGCCAGGTCGGGTCGCGCCGTGCCCACGGGGACGACGGCGGCGACGACCCGCTGCCCCCACTCGGGGTCGGGGTGGCCGAATACGACGGCGTCGGCGACGGCGGGGTGCTCGCGCAGCGCGGCCTCGACCGCGGCCGGGGCGACGTTGACCCCACCGGAGACGACGACGTCGTCCAGCCGGCCGTGCACGGTGAGCCGGCCGTCGGGGTCCAGCGTGCCGGCGTCCCGGGTGCGGAACCAGCCGTCGGCGAACGCGGCGGCGGTCCCCTCGGGGTCGCCGCGGTAGCCCAGGGCGAGGGTGGGCCCGGCCAGCTCGATCCCCCCGCCGCCGGGTCCTGCGGGCCCGCCGTCGGCGACCCGGACGCCGACGCCGTCGAGCGGCACCCCGTCGTAGACGCACCCGCCGGCGGTCTCGGTCATGCCGTAGGTCGTGACGACGGCGACGTCCGCGGCCCGGGCGCGGTCGAGCAGCGCGGGATCGGCGGCCGCGCCGCCCACCAGGACCGCGTCGAAGGCCCGCAGCGCGTCGGGTTCGGTGTCCAGCCAGCGCCGCAGCTGCGTGGGGACCATGGAGGTGTAGCGGCGGTCGCCGGCCGGCATGCGGGCCACGGCGTCGGCGAGCGTCCCGCCGGAGGGGAGCCGGGTCGGGGCCCGGCCGCCCAGCAGGGCCCGGCAGACCACCTGCAGGCCGGCGATCGCCGACACCGGCAGCGCCAGCAGCCAGCTGCCCGGGCCGCCGATCCGGTCGAGGGTCGCGGTCGCCGAGGCGCGCAGCGCGGCGGCGGTGAGCAGCACGCCCCGGCCGCCGCCGGTCGAGCCGGACGTGACGACGACGAGGTCGGTGCCCGGTTCCAGCGGCTCGTCGGGGCGGAGCGCGGCGCGGGCGGCGTCGACGACGGCCGGAGGTCCGGTGGGGAGGACGGCCAGGGGACGGCTGCCGTCGAGGGCGGCGCGGACCTCGTCGTCGGAGAGCTCGGCCGCGGGCACGACGGTGAGCTGCCTGCCCGTGCCGCCTGCCCACCTCCCACCCACGAGGGACGAGCGTATTCGGCCCCTGCAGGGACCCGCCGCGAGCCTGCGAGTGGCGGGGGGCAGGGGGTCCTTCTCCTACGCTGATCACCATGACCGCCGCCCCCGCCGCCGCGCTGCCGGCGGGGATCACCGAGCTCGCCGTCTACGAGGTGCCGCTGCGCAGCCGCTTCCGCGGCATCGACGTCCGCGACGGGGTGCTGCTGCGCGGCCCGGCCGGCTGGGGCGAGTTCTCCCCGTTCTGGGACTACGACGCCGCCGAGAGCCGGCGCTGGTGGGCCTCGGCGGTGGAGTCCGCCCTCGAGGGCTGGCCGGCGCCGGTGCGGAGCTCCGTGCCGGTGAACGTGACCGTGCCGGCGGTCGGCCCGGAGCGGGCGCACGCGATCGTGGCCGGCTCGGGCTGCCGCACCGCGAAGGTGAAGGTCGCCGAGCCGGGTCAGTCCGCCGCCGAGGACCGGGCCCGGGTGGAGGCGGTGCGCGACGCGCTGGGGCCCGCCGGCGCCATCCGGGTGGACGCGAACGCCGCCTGGGACGTCGACACGGCGGTCGCCCGCATCCGGGAGCTCGACGCCGCGGCCGGCCTGGAGTACGTCGAGCAGCCGTGCGCCGGCCTGGCCGACCTGGCCGCGCTGCGCCGCCGGATCGACGTCCGGGTCGCCGCGGACGAGGTGGTGCGCCGGGCCGACGACCCGCTGCGCGTGGACCTGCGCGAGGCCTGCGACGTCGTCGTCCTCAAGGTGCAGCCGCTCGGCGGCGTCCGTGCGGCGCTGCGGGTGGCCGAGGCACACGGCCTGCCGTGCGTGGTGTCCTCCGCGCTGGAGTCCTCGGTCGGCATCGCCGCCGGGGTGGCCCTGGCCGCCGCGCTGCCCGAGCTGCCGTTCGCCTGCGGCCTGGCCACGGTCGCGCTGTTCACCGGCGACGTGACGTCGTCCCCGCTGCTGCCGGTCGACGGCGCCCTGCCGGTGGGTGCCCGCGAGCCCGACCGGCTGGCCGGCGTCGCCGCGAGCGGGGCGACCGCCGCCCGCTGGCGCACCCGGCTGGACGAGGTGCTCGCCGCGTGAACCCTTCCACCGCCTTCGCGCGGGTGCTGGTCGACGAGCTGGTCCGCGGCGGGGTGACCGACGCGGTGCTCGCCCCCGGTTCCCGCTCCGCCCCGGTCGCGCTCGCGCTGGCCGCCGCCGAGCGGGACGGCCGGTTGCGGCTCTTCGTGCGCATCGACGAGCGGACGGCCGCGTTCCTCGCGCTCGGGCTGGCCAAGGCGTCCGGGCGCCCCGTGCCGGTGCTGACGACGTCGGGGACGGCCACCGCGCACCTGCACGCAGCGGTGCTGGAGGCCGACGCCGCCGGGGTACCGCTGCTGGCGCTGACCGCCGACCGGCCGCCGGAGCTGCGCGCCACCGGGGCCAACCAGACCATCGAGCAGGCCGGGCTCTACGGCGGCGCGGTGCGCTGGGCGGTCGACGTCGGTGTGCCCGAGGCGGGCCGCGAGGAGGCGCAGAACCGCTACTGGCGCTCGCTGGTGGCCAAGGCGCTGACGGTGGCCTCGGGTGCCCTGTCGGACGACCCGGGCCCGGTGCAGCTGAACCTGGCGCTGCGCGAGCCGCTGATGCCCGACGACGAGCCCGGCGAGCTCACCGGTCCGTGGGCCGGGCGGCCCGGCAGCGCTCCCTGGACCGCGGCGGAGCGCGCGCCCGGCTACGCGGCCACGGCGCACCGGCTGCCCCCGCGGACGCTCGTGATCGCCGGGGACGGTCCGCTGCACGCCGCACCCGGGCTCGACGGCGACGTCCCCTGGCCCGTGGTCGCCGAGCCGAGCAGCGGGCGCTGGGGCGGTGCGCTGCGGGGTGGGGTCCTGCTGCTGGGCGCGCGCGACTGGTTGGCCGCGCACCGGCCGGACTCCGTGCTGGTCGTGGGCCGGCCGACGCTCTCCCGGCCGGTCAACGCGCTGCTGGCCGATCCCGCGGTGACGGTGGAGACGGTCAGCGCCTCCCCCCGGTGGGCCGACGCCGTCCGGTCCAGCTCCCGCGTCTCGCGGCTCTTCATCGGGGCCGACGGGGACGTCGACACCGAGTGGGCGGCGACCTGGCGGGCCGCTGCCGAGCGGGTCGGCTCCGCCGTCGACGCGGTGCTGGACCCGGCGGCTCCGCTGACAGCCGCCCGGCTCGCGCGCGACGTCGTCGCGGCACTCCCGCCCGGCGCGCTGTTCGTGCTGGGGTCCTCGACCCCGGTGCGCGACGTCGACCGGCTGGCGGTGCCGCGGGCCGACGTCACCGTGCTCGCGAACCGGGGGGCGGCCGGGATCGACGGCACGATCTCCACGGCCGTGGGTGCCGCGCTGACCCATCCGGGGCCGGTGTTCGCGCTGATGGGCGACCTGACCTTCCTGCACGACCTGACTGGCCTGCTGCTCGGCGAGGGCGAGGCGCGGCCGGACCTCACCGTGGTCGTCCCGGACAACGACGGCGGCGGCATCTTCGCCCAGCTGGAGCCGGGGGAGGACCGCTACGCCGCGGACTACCGCCGGGTGTTCGGCACGCCGCACGGGCGGGACCTCGTGGCGGTGGCCACCGCGCTGGGCTGGTCGGCGTCGCGGGTGGGGTCGGCCGGGGAGCTGCCCGGCGCCCTGGCGCTGGGCGGGCCGCGGATCGTCGTCGTCCGCACCGATCAGCGGGCCGAAGCCGCCCTGGCGAAGGACCTGCGCACCGCCGCCACGGTGGCGCTGCGCGCCTGAGGAATCCTGCGGATTCCTTGCGGTTGCCTCGCGGGTGCCCTGCGGTTGGCGCGGCAGAGTCCTCCTGGCACGGGGGACGCGCCCCGGCGGGAGCGGTGAGAGGAGTTCGACGATGACCCAGCACCTGCTGCGCTCGTTCCGCCTGCTGGCGGCAACGGTCGCGGTCGCCGCCGGGATCGCCGGATTCGCTCTGGGGGACACCGCTCCCGCCGAGGCCACCCCGACCGACCTCGTGCTGGTCGGGGCCCGCTGACCCGGTGGTCCGCTCGGGGCCTCAGCCCTCGAGTGCGGCCTGGAAGGCGGCGAACTTCGACTGGGTCTCGGCCAGCTCGGCGGCCGGGTCGGAGCCGGCGACGATCCCACAGCCGGCGAACAGCCGCGCGCCGTCGTCGCCGACGAGCTCGGCGCAGCGCAGCGCCAGCCCGAACTCGCCGTCGCCGCTCGCGTCCAGCCAGCCGACGGGCCCGGCGTAGCGGCCGCGGTCCATGCCCTCCAGCTCGCGGATCAGCGCGGCGGCGTCGGGGGTGGGGGTGCCGCAGACGGCCGCGGTCGGGTGCACGGCGCCGACGAGCTCCAGCAGGTCCGCGCCGGAGGCGGGGCCGCCGGCGGCCTGCGTGCCGAGCAGGTCGGTGGCCAGGTGCCGCACGTTGGCCAGGGTGAGCAGCTGCGGCTCGGCCGGGGCGTCGAGGGCGGCGCAGTAGGGCTCCAGCGCCTGCACCAGGGAGTCGACGGCGAGGGTGTGCTCGGCGCGGTCCTTGGCGGAGGCCAGCAGCGCCCGGGCCAGCCGCTCGTCCTCGGCGCCGGCGCCTCGGGGCGCGGTGCCGGCGAGCACGCGCGCCGACAGCTGCCGGCCGGTGCGGCGCAGCAGCAGCTCCGGCGTCGCCCCCAGCAGCCCGTCGACGGCGAAGGTCCAGCAGTCGGGGAAGCGCGCGGCCAGCCGGCGCAGCATCCGGCGCGGGTCCAGCGGGACGTCGGCGGAGACGAGCAGGTCGCGGGCGAGCACCACCTTGGCCAGCTCGCCGGCGTCGATCCGCTGCACGGCCGCCGCCACGGCGGCGCACCAGCTCGCCGGGTCCAGGGCGCCGTCGGCGTAGCGGAGGCGGAGAGCCGGGCCGTCGTCGTGCTGGTGCGGGGCGGGCAGGGTCGGGGCGGTGCCGACAGCGGTGACCCAGCCGACGCCGTCCCGTCGTCCCACGACGACCTCGGGGACGACGAACACCGACGTCCCCGCGACCGGGTCGAAGGCGATGCTGGCGAACAGCACCGGCCCGGAGCCGGGCACCCCCAGCTCGTCGTCGACGTCGAGGGCGGCGGTGTACTCGTCCCACCAGGCGGCCGCCCGGGCCAGCGCGCGCGGGCCGGTGACCTCCAGCCGGGCGGCCTCGCCCCAGCCGACCAGGCCCTCGCCGCGGCGCACCCAGGACAGGCCGCCGGTGGCCGGGAGCAGGTCCAGCAGCTCGCCGGCCGCGTCGGACCGGACCGTGGTGACGGTGCGCGACGCCGCTGCCGGGGAGGTCAGGGCGGCCGCGGTCACGTGATCAGAGTAAGAGGCCTTGTAGCGTCGATGCCGTGGCAGACCGGCGAGAGAACCCGCACACCGCCGGCCTGCGGGCCGGGCTCGACAAGCGACCGGCCGAGGTCGCGGCCATGTTCGACCGCGTCGCGAAGCGCTACGACGTCACCAACACCGTGCTGTCGGGCGGCCTCGACGCCTCCTGGCGGCGGGCCACCCGGGAGGCGCTGGGTGCCCAGCCGGGGCAGACCGTGCTCGACGTCGCGGCCGGCACGGCGGTCTCCACCGTGGAGCTGGCGGCCGGGGGTGTGCGAGCCATCGCCTGCGACTTCTCCCAGGGGATGCTGCGCGCCGGTGCCGCCCGTCGGGTGCCCAAGGTGGCCGGCGACGCGATGGCCCTGCCGCTGGCCGACGAGAGCGTCGACGGCGTCGTCATCTCCTTCGGCCTGCGCAACGTGGCCGACCCCGACGCAGCGCTGCGCGAGTTCGCCCGGGTCACCAGGCCCGGCGGCACGCTGGTGGTCTGCGAGTTCTCCAGCCCCACGTGGTCGCCGTTCCGCACCGTCTACACCGAGTACCTGATGAAGGCGCTGCCGCGGATCGCCCGGGCGGTGAGCAGCAATCCCGAGGCCTACGTCTACCTGGCCGAGTCGATCCGCGCCTGGCCCGACCAGGCCGCGCTGGCCGGGCGCGTGCAGGACGCCGGCTGGTCCGACGTGGCCTGGCAGAACCTCACCGGCGGCATCGTCGCGCTGCACCGGGGCCGCAAGGTCTGATCGTCGAGGCCCTCGCGAACGACGGGCCGGACCGCCGGATCGACGAGAACTGTCGTACCCCGAACATATGTTCGACCCATGACCACCGCCGCGCCGCCCCGCAGCGCGGTCGAGGGTGCGCTCGTCGGCTGGCTCCAGGAGCAGCGGCCCACGGTGCCACGTCTGCCGGTCGGCCTGCTGTCGCCAGCGGAGAAGGCCGCGGAGCTGCAGCGCGTCCAGGCGCGCAGGGCGATGGACTCCGCCTACGAGGCGGAGCTGGTCATGGCGCTGGCGGGGGACCGGCCCGACACCGATGACCCGCCGCCCGGCCACCCCGGTGCGCGACGCCGGGGTCCCGGCTCGCCGGTGCCGGGAGCGAGCGAGTTCCTGCCCCAGGAACTGGCGCTGGTGCTGAACTGCTCGCCGACCTTCGCGGCCGGGGTGCTCTCGGACTCCTATGCACTGGTCGAGCGGATGCCCGCGGTGTGGGCGGCGTGCGGTGAGGGGCGGCTGGACTGGTTCCGCGCACGGGTGTTCGCCGACGTGCTCGGGCACGCCTCCGACGAGGTCGTCGGCGTGGTCGTCCCGGCGCTGCTGCCGGTGGCGGCACGGCTGTCCTCGGGCCGGTTGCGCCGGCGGTTGGTGGCGGCCGCGGTCGCTGCCGACGAGGAGTTCGCCGAGCGGCGGCGGATCGAGGCCGAGGCGCGGGCCGACGTGCGCGTCCGCCCGATCGGCGACGGGATGTCGGCGCTGACCAGCGAGCTGCCCGCGCCGGTGGCGGCGGCGATGTGGTCGACGATCGACCAGGCCGCGCAGCTGGCGAGGACCGGCGGGGACGACCGGCCGATCGGGGTGCTGCGCGCAGAGGCGCACGCGGCGCTGGTGCTGCGGCCGTGGGACACCTCCCGTCCCGCGGTGACCGGGCACGTCACGGTGGTCGCTCCGCTGCCGGCGCTGCACCCGGCGGCCGGTCCGCCCCGTGACGGCGTGGTCGCCGGTGGGGAGCTGGGGCCGAGCGTGGACGGCACCCCGATCACGGCCGGGCATCTGCGCGAGCTGCTCGCCCAGCTCGGCGCGCTCGGGGTCCGGACCCCGGACGGAGGGAGCCTGGCGGTGGCCGTCGTCGACGAGGACGGCGCCGTGCTGGCGGCCGTCTCGGCCGCCGAGCTGCGCCGCCTCGCGGTGCGTGGCTGTCGCAGGCACGGCGGGGAGGCCGCATGCGGCTGCTCGATCGTCGGCCGCCCGATGCCGGTGGACGGCCACGACCCGTCCGCCGCGCAGGAGCGTTTCCTGCGGCTGCGGGACCGGACGTGCCGGCATCCGGGCTGCTCGCAGCCGGCCGGGCGCACCGACGCCGACCACGTGCTGCCCTACGACTGCGGTGGACGCACCGGCTGCGAGAACCTGTGCTGCCTGTGCCGCACCCATCACCGGCTCAAGACCTTCGCCCGTGACTGGCGCTTCGAGCTGCTGCCCGACGGCACCCTGTCGGTGACCACGCCCAGCGGGATCACCCGCACGACCCGCCCGCCGGGCCTGCGCGACCTCACCGATCAACCGGCCCTCCCACCACCGCCACGACCACCGCGACGGCCCGTGGACCCGCCGCCCTTCTGACCTGCGATCCCCGGCACGCCGTGCCGGCCGGACGGCGGGTGCCCCCGGCGTCCGGTGAGCAGTCGTTCCTGCGCCTGCTGGGAGCCGCCGCTTCTACTAGCGTCGGGACCATGACCACCTCGCCCGAACCGCAGCCGAACGAGCCGTCCCCGGTCGAGCCGTTGCCGGACCCCATCCCGAAGCCGGACCCCGATCAGCCGGGTGAGCCCCAGCCGGAGTCGGACCCGGTGCCGGTGGTGTAGCCGGCGTGCCGCGCGTCCGCTACGCCGACCGGCGTGACGCCGGAAGGGTCCTGGCGGGCGCGCTCGCCGGGCGGGCCGACGCGGGGGCACTCGTGCTCGGCCTGCCCCGCGGCGGAGTGGTCGTCGCCGCCGAGGTGGCCGCAGCCCTCGGCGCGGAGCTGGACGTGCTCGTCGTCCGCAAACTGGGCGTGCCCGGTCATCCGGAGCTCGCCATGGGCGCGATCGCCGCGGTCGGCGACGCCGTGGAGACCGTCTGGGTCGCGGCGGTCGTCGACCGGGTGGCCCCCGACCGCGCCGCCGTCGCCGCCGTCCGCGAGCGCGAACTGGTCGAGCTCCACCGCCGCCGCGCCGCCTACCGCGGCGACCGGCCGCCACCCGCCGTCCGCGGTCGCCACGTCGTCCTGGTCGACGACGGCCTCGCCACGGGTGCCACCGTCCGCGTCGCGATCCAGGCCCTGCGCGCCGCCTCGCCCGCGCGCCTCACCGTCGCGGTGCCCGTCGGGCCGCCCTCCGTCGTCGCCCACCTGGCCGCACAGGTCGACGAGCTGGTCTGCCCCTACGTGCCCGAGGAGTTCCGCGCGGTGGGCCAGGCCTACGCCGACTTCTCCGAGACCACCGACGAGACGGTGATCGGCGCCCTGCGATGAGGGGGGTGTTGTCAGCAAGGTCACACCCAGACCTAGACTCAAACCCAGCGACTTTGTGAACCTTTTCACAAGGTCCCGCGACTCGACGGTGGAGCGGGGGTGGTGGTCATGGCGGACGCGACGGCCGAGCGCCGCGCCGACGTCGTCGTGGTGGGGGCCGGCCCCGCCGGCTCCAGCGCCGCCTGGCACCTCGCCCGCACCGGCCTGGACGTGGCGCTCCTGGAGAAGGCCGAGTTCCCCCGGGAGAAGGTCTGCGGCGACGGCCTGACCCCGCGCGGGGTCAAGGCGCTCCAGGACATGGGCGTGGACACGACCGCACCGGGCTGGGTGCGCCGCCGCGGACTGCGCGTGCACGGGGGCGGCCGCGTCGCCGAGGTGGACTGGCCGCGGCTGGACTCGTGGCCCGACCACGGCCTGGTCCGCACCCGGAGCGAGCTGGACGCCCTGCTCGCCGCCCACGCCCAGGACGCCGGCGCCCGCCTGGTCACCCGGACCACGGTCACCGAGCCGCTGCTGGACGACGACGGACGGGTCGCCGGCGTCCGCGCGGAGGCCGGCGACGACCGGGAGCCGGTGACCTGGCGCGCACCGCTGGTCGTCTCCGCCGAGGGTCTCTCCGGTCGGCTGGCCAAGAGCCTGGGCCTGCTGCGTCGCACCGACCGGCCGCTGGGGGTGGCGCTGCGCCGGTACGTCCGCAGCCGACGCACGGACGACCAGTACCTCGACATCGCCTTCGACCTCACCGCCGAGGGCCCGAGCCGTGAGTCGATGCCCGGCTACGGCTGGATCTTCGGGATGGGCGACGGCACCGCCAACGTCGGCTACGGCCTGCTCGACACCCGTCGCGGCACCGGCGCTGACCGGCGGGTGATCCTCCGGCGCTGGCTGGACCTCTTCCCAGCCGAGGACGGGCTGCGCGAGGAGGACGCCGTCACCCCGCTGCGCGGTGCCGGACTCCCCATGGCGCTCAGCCGCGGCCCGGCGTACTCGCGGGGGCTGCTCCTCGCCGGCGACACCGCGGGCACGGTCAACCCCTGCAACGGCGAGGGGATCAGCTACGCCCTGGAGAGCGGCCGGATGGCCGCGGAGGCCGCCGCGGCCGCGCTCGCCGCGCCCGACGCCGCGGCGCGGGAGGCGGTCCTGCAGCGCTACCCCGAGCGGCTGCGGGACGAGCTCGGCCGTCACCACCGGCTGGGCATGGGCTTCCTCGCCCTGCTCGCCCGCCCCGGCGTCGTCCGGCTGGCCACAGCGCGGGGCCTGCGCCGCCCCGCGCTGGTCGACGGCGCGCTGCGGCTCATGGGCAACCTGACCGACGGCCGGGACGGTGACGCCGTCGACCGCGCCCTCGCCGTCCTCCTCCGACTCACCCCGGCGGCCTGAGCCATGACCTCCGTGCCGACGTGTCGACCCGACACGAACTCTCCGTGTCGCCATAGTGACCCGGACGTGACCGACCTCACCCTAGGGTGCCGCTGATGCTCTCGAACTACGTCCCGATCATCGGGCTCTTCGTGCTGGCCGCAGCCTTCGCGCTGTTCTCGGTCACCGCGGCGCCCTACGTCGGTCCGCGCCGTCACAACCGGGCCAAGCTCGAGCCCTACGAGTGCGGGATCGAGCCGGTGGACCAGCCGCTCACCGGCGGTCGCTTCCCGGTGAAGTACTACCTGACGGCGATGCTGTTCATCGTCTTCGACATCGAGATCGTCTTCCTCTACCCGTGGGCCGTGCACAACGACGCCCTGGGCGTCTTCGGCCTGGTCGCGATGGCCGTCTTCATCGGCACGGTCTTCATCGCGTTCGCCTACGAGTGGCGGCGCGGCGGGCTCGAGTGGGACTGAGGGGAGTCTGACCATGGGTCTCGAGGAGAAGATCCCCAGCGGCGTGCTGCTGACCAGCGTGGAGAAGCTGGTCAACTGGACGCGCAAGTCGTCGCTGTGGCCGGCCACGTTCGGGCTGGCCTGCTGCGCCATCGAGATGATGGCGTCGGGCGCCGGCCGCTACGACCTGGCCCGGTTCGGCATGGAGGTCTTCCGCGCCTCGCCGCGCCAGGCCGACCTGATGATCGTGGCCGGCCGGGTGAGCCAGAAGATGGCGCCGGTCCTGCGGCAGATCTACGACCAGATGCCCGAGCCCCGCTGGGTGCTCGCCATGGGGGTCTGCGCCAGCTCCGGCGGCATGTTCAACAACTACGCGATCGTCCAGGGCGTCGACCACATCGTCCCGGTGGACATGTACCTGCCCGGCTGCCCGCCGCGGCCCGAGATGCTCATGGACGCGATCCTCAAGCTGCACCACAAGATCCAGCACGAGCCGCTGGGTGAGAAGCGTGCCCGTCAGCTGGCCCGTGCCGAGGCCGACGGGACGGCGAAGGACCTGCACGTCGAGATGCCGTCGACCGTGCGCGCGGACAAGAACGCGCGGCGGGCCTACGAGGAGGCCGCGGCGGAGGGCCGCACCGGTCAGTTCCTCATCGAGCAGCGCGGCGGCAACGCCGTCCTCCTGCCGGGGGAGCGTGGCCGATGAGCAACGACGGCGGTTCCGACGTCGCGCCCGGCCGCGAGGAGGCCGGCTACGAGGACAGCACGGCGCCCTCGGGCGGGTTCCGGAAGGGCTCGTTCGGCGTCAGCGGCAGCGGCGACACCTCCGGCTTCGGCGGCCTGGTCCGCGTCGAGCCGGGCGGCGCGGTGGCCCTGCACTCCACCGAGCGCCCCTACGGCGGCTGGTTCGACGAGGTCACCGACGCGCTGATCGACGCCGTGGGGCAGGCGGTCTACGACGACGCCGTCCAGCGGGTCCTGGTCGACCGCGGCGAGATCACCTACTTCGTCGGCCGCGAGCACCTGCTGCAGTTGGTCCAGGCGCTGCGCGACGACGAGGCGCTCCGATTCGAGCTGTGCAGCAGCGTCTCCGGCGTCGACTACCTCGACAGCGGCGGCCCCGCCGTCGACCCCGGCCGGCCGCGGCTGCACGTCGTCTACCACCTGACCTCGATGACCTACCGGCGCCGGATCCGGCTGGAGGTCGCCGTCACCGCCGAGGACCCGCACGTCCCGTCGGTCGCCCGGATCTACCCGACGGCGGACTGGCACGAGCGGGAGACCTTCGACATGTTCGGGATCGTCTTCGACGGCCACCCGGGGCTCACCCGGATCCTCATGCCCGACGACTGGGACGGTCACCCGCAGCGCAAGGACTACCCGCTGGGCGGGATCCCGGTCGAGTACCACGACGCCACCATCCCGCCGCCGGACACGCGCCGGGCCTACCGGTGAGGGGCACGCCATGACCACCACCTACGACCCGTACGCCGGTTCCCGGGAGACCACCGAGGGGCGGGTCTACACCGTCACCGGCGGGGACTGGGACACCGCACTCGGTGCCGATCCGCACGCCGACGAGCGGCTCGTGGTCAACATGGGCCCGCAGCACCCCTCGACCCACGGCGTGCTGCGCCTGGTCCTCGACCTCGAGGGCGAGACGGTGACCAAGGCGCGGGTGGTCATCGGCTATCTGCACACCGGCATCGAGAAGAACACCGAGTACCGCAACTGGGTGCAGGGCACGACCTTCGTGACCCGCATGGACTACCTGGCCCCGCTGTTCAACGAGGCCGGCTACTGCATGGCCGTCGAGAAGCTGCTGGGCATCGAGGTGCCGCAGCGCGCGCAGACCATCCGCGTCCTGGTCATGGAGATCAACCGGATCGCCTCGCACCTGGTCGGCCTGGCCACCGGCGGCATGGAGCTCGGCGCGCTCACCGCGATGACCAACGGCTTCCGCGAGCGGGAGATGTGCCTGGACCTGCTCGAGGAGATCACCGGCCTGCGGATGAACCACGCCTACATCCGCCCCGGCGGACTGGCGCAGGACCTCCCCGAGGGCGCCGTCGAGCACATCCGCGAGTTCCTGGAGGTCATGCCCAAGCGGGTCGCCGACTTCCACCGGCTCCTCACCGGTCAGCCGATCTGGCAGCGCCGGCTCAAGGACGTCGGCTACCTCGACGTCACCGGCTGCCTGGCGCTCGGCGTCACCGGGCCGATCCTCCGGTCGGCCGGCCTGCCGTGGGACATGCGCAAGGTCGAGCCCTACCTGGGCTACGAGACCTACGACTTCGAGGTGCCGACCTCCGACACCTGCGACGCCTGGGGCCGCTACCTCGTCCGCATGGCCGAGGTGAACGAGTCGCTGAAGCTCATCGCGCAGGCGCTGGACCGGCTGGAGCCCGGTCCGGTGATGGTCTCCGACCGCAAGATCGCCTGGCCGGCGCAGCTGTCCCTGGGCCCCGACGGCATGGGCAACTCCGCGGAGCACGTCGCGCACATCATGGGCCAGTCGATGGAGGCCCTGATCCACCACTTCAAGCTGGTCACCGAGGGATTCCGGGTGCCGGCCGGCCAGGTGTACGTGCCGATCGAGTCGCCCCGCGGGGAGCTCGGCTACCACGTGGTGAGCGACGGCAGCACGAGGCCGTGGCGCGTCCACGTGCGCGACCCCAGCTTCGTCAACCTGCAGGCCACGGCGGCGATGAGCGAGGGCTCCATGCTCGCCGACGTCATCGCCGCCATCGCTTCGATCGACCCCGTGATGGGAGGAGTCGACAGGTGAGTGCACTTCCCGGTTCCCCTGAGGCTGCTGCGACGACCGGGCTGGACGACAGCCCGGTCCTCCCCGCGCCGATCGACCTGCCGCCGCTGACCGAGCAGACCCGTATCGAGGCGCGGGAGATCATCGCCCGCTACCCGGTGGCGCGCTCGGCGCTGCTGCCGATGCTGCACCTGGTGCAGAGCTACCAGGGCTACGTCAGCCCCGAGGGCGTCGCGCTGTGCGCCGAGGAGCTCCGGCTGACCAAGGCCGAGGTGGGCGCGGTCGCCACCTTCTACACGATGTACAAGCGCCGCCCGACCGGCCGGCACATCGTGAGCGTCTGCACCAACACGCTGTGCGCCGTCCTCGGCGGGCAGCGGATCATGGACGCGCTGAGCGCCGACCTCGGCGTCCACCACGACGAGACCACCGCCGACGGCTCGATCACCCTCGAGCACGCCGAGTGCCTGGCCGCCTGCGACTACGCGCCGGTGGTCACCGTCGACTACGAGTTCTACGACCAGCAGGACGTCGAGAGCGCCCGTGAGCTGGTCGCCGCGCTGCGCCGGGGCGAGAAGCCGCACCCCACCCGGGGCGCCCCGCTCACCGACTTCCGCGGCATCTCCCGGCAGCTCGCCGGGTTCTCCCAGCACCCCGACCAGGCCGCCGCCGCTGTCGCCGTCGACGCCCCGGGCAACTACGAGCCGACGCTGCGCGGCCTGCGGCTGGCCGCCGAGCGCGGCGAGTCCGCGCCGCCGATGCGCGGGCGGGAGCCCGAGCCCGCCGACACCGCGGAAGGACCCCGTCCTCCCCACCCTTCGCAGGCTCAGGGCGGGCCCCGGGACGGGGCCGGGGAGACGGTGCGGCCGTCCGGGGACACCGGTGAGACGCCGGGTCAGGAGGCGGCCGACGCCCGCGTCGCCGCCGCCGACACCCCGGCCGAGAAGGCCGGCGCGGCCGGGGCGCACCCCGATGCCCCGGAGCCCGCCGGCCGGCGGCTGCCCGACGGCCGCGAGGGCACCGACACCCCCGCGGGCCGGGAGCCCGGAACAGGCGGGCAGGGCCCCGACGGCCCGTCCCGCACGATCGAGGGCCGCGGCCCCGCGCGGAGGCGATGAGCGATGCCACTCACCCCTGTCCTCACCACCCGCTGGGGCGCCGACCGGTCGTGGCGGCTGTCCACCTACGAACGGCTCGACGGCTACGCGGCGCTGCGCACCGCCCTGACGATGCAGCCCGACGAGCTGGTCACCCTGGTCAAGGACTCCGGGCTGCGCGGCCGGGGCGGCGCCGGCTTCCCGACCGGCATGAAGTGGAGCTTCATCCCGCAGCCCAAGCCGGGGGAGGAGCCGACCGGCCCCGCGGCGATGCCGAAGTACCTGGTGGTCAACGCCGACGAGGGCGAGCCGGGCACCTGCAAGGACCTGCCGCTGATGATGGCCGACCCGCACTCGCTCATCGAGGGCGTGATCATCTCCTCCTACGCCATCCGCTCGAAGCTCGCCGTCATCTACGTCCGCGGTGAGGCGGTGCACGCCCACCGGCGGCTGATGAACGCCGTCGGCGAGGCCTACGCCGCCGGCTACCTGGGCCGCGACATCCTCGGCTCCGGCTACGACCTCGAGCTGATCGTGCACGCCGGCGCCGGCGCCTACATCTGCGGCGAGGAGACGGCGCTGCTGGACTCCCTCGAGGGCTACCGCGGGCAGCCCCGGCTCAAGCCGCCGTTCCCCGCGGTCGCCGGCCTGTACGGCGCCCCGACCGTCATCAACAACGTCGAGACCCTGGCCAGCGTGCCGTTCGTCGTCCGCGGCGGCGCGCAGTGGTTCAAGGACTTCGGCCCGGAGAAGTCGCCCGGCCCGAAGATCTACTCGCTGTCGGGGCGCGTCGTCCGGCCCGGCCAGTACGAGGCCCCCATGGGGACGACGATGCGGGAGCTGCTCGAGATGGCCGGGGGCGTGCGCCCCGGCCACGAGCTGAAGTTCTGGACGCCGGGCGGCTCGTCGACGCCGTACTTCACCGCGGAGCACCTCGACGTCCCGCTGGACTTCGACTCGGTCGCCGCGGCGGGCTCCATGCTCGGCACGACGGCGCTCATGGTGTTCGACGAGACCGACTCGATCGTCGAGGCCACCCTGCGGTTCACCGAGTTCTACGCGCACGAGAGCTGCGGCAAGTGCACCCCGTGCCGCGAGGGCACCTACTGGCTGGTGCAGATCCTCGAGCGGATCGCGCACGGCCGGGGCACCGCGCAGGACCTCGACATCCTGGTCGACACCTGCGACAACATCCTGGGCCGGTCCTTCTGCGCCCTCGGTGACGGCGCCACGAGCTGCATCACCAGCTCGCTGAAGTACTTCAAGGACGACTACGTCGCCCTGCTGCCCCCGGAGGAGCAGGCCCGGCTGGGTCGCTCCCTCCGCCTCGAGCCGGTCGGAGCCGCGTCATGACGCTCACGCCCACCAACCCGCCCCCCGCGCCCGCGGTGCCGCCCGGCGCCCCGGGCCCGCACACGCCGCCGGACGCCGTCCACTGCACGATCGACGGCTTCGACGTCGCCGTGCCCAAGGGGACGCTGATCATCCGCGCGGCCGAGATGATCGGCGTGCAGATCCCGCGGTTCTGCGACCACCCGCTCCTCGAGCCGGTCGGGGCCTGCCGGCAGTGCCTGGTGGAGGTGGAGGGCCAGCGCAAGCCGGTCGCCTCCTGCACCATGCCGGTGAGCGACGGCATGGCGGTGCGGACGCAGCTGTCCAGCCCGGTCGCCGACAAGGCGCAGCAGGGCACGATGGAGCTGCTGCTGATCAACCACCCGCTGGACTGCCCGGTCTGCGACAAGGGCGGCGAGTGCCCGCTGCAGAACCAGGCGATGAGCAACGGCCGCACCGAGAGCCGGTTCGTCGACGAGAAGCGGACCTATCCCAAGCCCCTGCCGATCAGCACCGAGATCCTGCTCGACCGCGAGCGCTGCGTGCTGTGCGCCCGCTGCACCCGGTTCTCCCAGCAGGTGGCCGGCGACCCGTTCATCGAGCTGTTCGAGCGGGGCGCCCTGGAGCAGGTGGCGATCTACGAGGACGAGCCGTTCGAGTCCTACTTCTCCGGCAACACCACCCAGATCTGCCCGGTCGGTGCGCTCACCAGCGCGCAGTACCGGTTCCGCGCCCGCCCGTTCGACCTGCGCAGCGAGCCCAGCGTCTGCGAGCACTGCGCCTCGGGCTGCTCGATGCGCACTGACTACCGGCGCGGGAAGGTCACCCGGCGGCTGGCCGGGGACGACCCGGCGGTCAACGAGGAGTGGACCTGCGACAAGGGCCGCTACGCGTTCCGCTACGCCACCTCCAACGACCGGCTCACGACCCCGCTGGTGCGTCGGGACGGGGTCCTGCAGCCGGCCTCCTGGCCGGAGGCGTGGGCCGCCGCGGCAGCCGGGCTGCGCCAGGCCCGGGACGAGGGCGGCGTCGGCGTGCTGCCCGGTGGCCGCCTCACGGTCGAGGACGCCTACGCCTGGGCGGCGTTCGCCCGCGTGGCGCTGGGCACCAACGACGTCGACGCGCGGGCGCGCGCCCACTCCGAGGAGGAGCTGGCGTTCCTGGCCGGCACGGTGGCGGGCACCGGACCGGCCACCGGGGCGGTCACCTACGACGACCTGGGCGCGGCGCCCACCGTGCTCCTCGCCGGCCTGGAGCCCGAGGAGGAGTCGCCGATCCTGTTCCTGCGGCTGCGGCGCGCGGTGCGGACCAACGGCCTGGCCGTCTTCGACCTGGCACCGTTCGCCACCCGTGCTGCGGAGAAGCTGCAGGCCACCGTGCTCGCCACCCTCCCCGGCGCCGAGGCCCGGTCGCTGCACGCGCTCGCCGAGGGCAGCTGGGGCGGCCCGGCGGTCGAGGCGCTCCGCACGCCCGGCGCCGTCGTCCTCGCCGGGGAGCGCCTGGCCGAGGTGCCCGGCGCGTTCTCGGCGCTGCTCGCCCTGTCCCGCGCCACCGGCGCACGGCTGGCCTGGGTGCCCCGCCGGGCCGGGGAGCGCGGAGCCGTCGAGGCCGGTGCCCTGCCGGGCCTGCTGCCCGGGGGGCGCAGCGTCGCCGACGCCGAAGCCCGCGCCGAGGTGGCCGCCGTGTGGGGGATCGACCCCGTGTCCGTGCCGAGCGCGCCCGGCCGGGACACCACCGGCATCCTCACCGCCGCCCGCAGCGGGCGGCTCCCCGGCCTGCTCGTCGGCGGCGTCGACCCCGCCGACCTCCCGGACCCGGCGCTCGCCGTCGCGGCCCTGGACGCCGCCGCCTTCGTCGTCAGCCTGGAGATGTTCCCCTCCGCGGTGACCGAGCGGGCCGACGTCGTCCTGCCGGTGGCCGCCGCGCCGGAGAAGGCCGGCAGCTACCTGGACTGGGAGGGGCGGGTGCGCTCGTTCGACGCGACCCTGCACGGCACCGGGATGCTGACCGACGGCCGCGTGCTGCACGGGCTGGCCGACGAGATGGACGTCGACCTGCGGCTGCCCACGCCCGAGGCGGCCCGCGCGGCGATGGCCGCGCTCGGCTCCCGCCGTCCGGCGGCCGCCGGCACCGGGCCGGACGTGGCGGCCCCGGTGACGCCCTCCCTGCGCGACGGCGAGGCGCTGCTGGCCTCCTGGCGGCAGCTGCTCGACGTCGGCACGCTGCAGCGCGACGAGCCGGAGCTCGCCGGGACCGCCCGCCGCCCGGTCGCGCGCATCTCCGCGGCGACCGCCGCCGGGCTCGGGCTGGCCGACGGCGACCACGTGACCGTGGGCGGCGCGGTCGGCGCCGTCAGCCTGCCGGTGCGCATCACGCCGATGCCCGAGCAGGTGGTCTGGCTGCCGATGCGCTCACCGGGCAGCGAGATCCGGACCGCGCTGGGCACCGGGCCGGGCGGCATCGTGCGGCTGACCAGGACGACGGCGCCGCACGGCGCCACCTCGGCCGACGCCACGGGAGGCGTGCGATGAACCTGTGGGCAGCGTCCGACCAGCCGACGCTGGAGGACTTCGGCAACGACGTCTGGTGGATCGTCCTCATCAAGGTCGTCGGCGTCTTCGTCGTCCTCGTGCTCATGACGCTGTTCGCCATCGTGTTCGAGCGCAAGGTCGTCGCCCGCATGCAGCAGCGGACCGGCCCCAACCGGGTCGGCCCGCGCGGCTACCTGCAGAGCCTCGCCGACGGGCTGAAGCTGGCGTTCAAGGAAGACATCATGCCGGCGCTGGCCGACAAGCCGGTGTACTTCCTGGCCCCGGTCCTGGCCACGGTCCCCGCGTTCCTGGCCTTCTCCGTCATCCCCATGGGCCCGACGGTGAGCATCTTCGGCGAACGCACCCCGCTGCAGCTGACCGACGCCCCCATCGGCGTCCTGGTGATCCTGGCCTGCTCCGCCATGGGCATCTACGGGATCGTGCTGGGCGGCTGGGCCTCGGGCTCGACGTACCCGCTGCTGGGCAGCATGCGCAGCGCCGCCCAGATGATCAGCTACGAGATCGCGATGGGTCTGTCGATCGTCGCGGTGTTCCTCTACGCCGGCTCGATGTCCACCTCCGAGATCGTCGCCGCCCAGGCCGACGGCAACCGGCTGGACTTCTTCGGCCTGGAGTTCACCGGCCCCAGCTGGTTCGCCGTGCTGCTGCCGGTCTCCTTCGTCATCTACGTGATCGCCGTCGTCGGCGAGACGAACCGGGCGCCGTTCGACCTGCCCGAGGCCGAGAGCGAGCTGGTCGGCGGCTTCCACACCGAGTACTCGTCGCTGAAGTTCGCGCTGTTCTTCCTCGCCGAGTACATCAACATGGTCACCGTCTCGGCGCTGGCCGCGACGCTGTTCCTCGGTGGGTGGCGCGCGCCGTGGCCGATCTCGATCTGGGACGGCGCGAACAGCGGCTGGTGGCCGCTGCTGTGGTTCTTCCTCAAGGTCGTCGCCGCGCTGTTCGTCTTCATCTGGCTGCGCGGCACCCTGCCCCGGCTGCGCTACGACCAGTTCATGCGCTTCGGGTGGAAGGTGCTGGTCCCGACCGCCCTGGTCTGGATCCTCGTGGTGGCCACCATGCGCACCGTCTCCCGCGAGGCCGACCTCTCCACCGGCGAGGTCGCGATCTACGTCGGGCTCCCGGCGGCCGTGCTGGTCCTCGGCGGCCTGCTGCTCGCCAGTCGCTCGGCGAACCGGGACACCCGGCTGATGGCCGAGGAGGCCTCGGCCGGGGCGGTGCACGCCAGCGACCCGGAGCCCGACGTGCTGCCCCCGGCCGGTGCCCGCCGTCGGCCGACCGGCGGCCCGAGCCGGGCCGAGGGCGGATACCCCATTCCGCCGATGGACCTCACGGTGCCGCCCTCGCCGCGGATCCGCCGGGAGAGCACGGACACCGGGACGGCGGTCGTGAGCACCGGCCGCCGCGGCACGGCGACGATCGAGGAGGACGGCGATGCCTGAGCCCACCGGACCCGGCGAGCAGGACCTGGTGCGGCGCACGGCCGGCGAGGTCGAGCGCTCGCCCGGCACGCGCCCGGCACGGCCCGCGGTGCGGGACGCGATCATGCCCGCGCCCACCCAGGGCTTCGGGGTCACCTTCGCGCAGATCTTCCGCACGGTGACCACCGAGCAGTACCCGTTCGAGCCCAAGGTGACCAAGCCGCGCTACCACGGGCGGCACGTCCTGAACCGGCACCCGGACGGGCTGGAGAAGTGCGTCGGCTGCGAGCTGTGCGCCTGGGCCTGCCCGGCCGACGCCATCTACGTCGAGGGCGGGGACAACACCGAGGACGCCCGCTTCTCACCCGGTGAGCGGTACGGCGCGGTCTACCAGATCAACTACCTGCGCTGCATCTTCTGCGGGCTGTGCATCGAGGCCTGCCCGACCCGCTCGCTGACCATGAGCAACGACTTCGAGCTGGCCGACGACAACCGCCAGGACCTGATCTACACCAAGGAACAGCTCATGGCCCCGCTGCTGCCCGGCATGGAGGCGCCTCCGCACGCCATGCGCCTGGGCGAGGACGAGAAGGACTACTACCTGCGCGCGCCGGAGGTGCGACGGTGACCCCGGACGCCGCGGAGGTCGTCATCGGCACCGGAGAGGCCGTCGCCTTCTGGATCCTCGGCCCGGTCGCGCTGGCCGGCGCGCTGGGCATGGTGTTCAGCCGCAACGCCGTGCACTCGGCGCTCTGGCTGGTCACCACCATGCTGTCGCTGGGTGTCTTCTACGTCATCCAGTCCGCGCCGTTCCTCGGCGCGGCGCAGATCATCGTCTACACCGGCGCCATCATGATCCTGTTCCTCTTCGTGCTCATGCTGGTCGGACGTGACTCCTCGGACTCCGTCGTGGAGACGCTGCGCGGCCAGCGGGTCGCCGCGGCCGTCCTGGGTGTCGGCTTCGCCGCGCTGGTCGGTGCCGGCGTCGCCCGTGCGACCGAGGGCCTGGCGGTGATCGGCCTCGGGGACGCCGGGGGCGACGGGAACGTCACCGCGATCGCCGAGCTGCTCTACACGCGCTACGTGCTGGCCTTCGAGGCCACCGGTGCGCTCCTGATCGTGGCCGCGGTGGGTGCGCTGGTCTACACCCAGATCGAACGCCATCCGGGGAGCCGGCGCGGGCAGAAGCAACTGTCCCGGGCCAGGTTCCTGACCGACGACCGCCCCCAGACCCTCCCCGGCCCGGGCGTCTACGCCCGCGCCAACTCGGTGGCCGCCCCCGCGCTGCTGCCGGACGGCCGGCCGTCGGCCGAGACCGTGGCCACCGGGGTCGAGGCCCAGCAGGTGGAGCAGATGCCCCGCCCCACCGGTCGCGAGCAGCTCGGCTCACCCGACGCCGCGCTGGGGACGATGGATCCGGCCCCCCTCGACGGGCCGGCGGGTGACCGGCGATGACCCCGGCCTACTACCTCGTGCTCGCCGCGATCCTGTTCACCATCGGCGCCGTCGGCGTCCTGGTCCGGCGCAACGCCATCGTCGTCTTCATGTGCGTCGAGCTGATGCTCAACGCGGTGAACCTCACGCTGATCACCTTCGCGCGGACCACCGGCACCGTGGACGGCCAGATCATGGCGCTGTTCGTGATGGTCGTCGCCGCCGCCGAGGTCGTGGTCGGGCTCGCCATCATCATGTCGATCTACCGGACCCGCCGGTCCGCCTCGGTCGACGACGCCAACTTGCTGAAGTACTGACCGGGACGGGGTTGCAGTGCCTGCTGAAGGGTTGCTCGCCGCCTCCTGGCTGCTGATCGCGCTGCCGCTCGCCGGCGCCGCGGTCCTGCTGCTGGGCGGGCGCCGCACCGACCGCTGGGGTCACCTGCTGGGGACGGCGACGGTCGTGGCCGCCTTCGTCCTGGCGGTGGCCTGCACGGTGCAGCTCGCCGGCCTGGAGGAGCGGTCGGCCGACGTCGAGCTGTTCACGTTCATCTCCAGCGGGCAGCTCGACGTCACCGCGGGGCTGCTCTACGACCCGCTGTCGGCGATCTTCGCGCTGCTGATCACCGGCGTGGGCTCGCTCATCCACGTCTACTCGATCGGCTACATGGCGCACGACCCCGCGCGCCGCCGGTTCTTCGCCTACCTCAACCTCTTCGTCGCCGCGATGCTGCTGCTGGTCCTCGGCAACAGCTTCGTGGCGCTGTACGTGGGCTGGGAGGGGGTGGGCCTGGCGTCCTACCTGCTGATCGCGTTCTGGTACACCCGGCCGGCGGCGGCCACCGCCGCCAAGAAGGCGTTCATCATGAACCGGGTCGGCGACGTCGGTCTGGCGATCGCGATCTTCGTGATGTTCGCCCAGCTCGGGACGACGTCCTACGCCGGCGTCTTCGGCTCGGTGGGCACCCTGGCGGGGGGCACGATCACCGCGATCGGCCTGCTCCTGCTGCTCGGCGCGTGCGGCAAGTCCGGTCAGTTCCCGCTGCAGGCGTGGCTGCCCGACGCCATGGAGGGCCCGACCCCGGTCTCGGCCCTGATCCACGCCGCGACGATGGTCACCGCCGGCGTCTACCTGATCGCCCGGTCGGCCCCCATCTACGACCTCACGCCCACCGCCCGTGCCGTCGTGCTGGCCATCGGCGCGCTGACCCTGCTGATCGGCGCGATCGCCGGCTGCGCGTACGACGACATCAAGAAGGTGCTGGCCTACTCGACGGTCAGCCAGATCGGCTACATGTTCCTGGCCGTCGGCCTCGGCCCGGCCGGCTACGTGGCCGGGCTGGCCCACCTGCTGGCCCACGGGTTCTTCAAGGCCGGGCTGTTCCTCGGCGCCGGCTCGGTCATGCACGCCATGAACGACGGCGTGGACATGCGCCGGTTCGGCGCGCTCTGGCGGAAGCTGCCGGTCACCTTCGGGACCTTCGGGCTGGGCTACCTGGCGCTGATCGGGTTCCCGTTCCTGTCCGGCTACTTCACCAAGGACGCGATCATCGAGGCGGCGCTGGACCGCGACGACGTCTGGGGCTGGGTCCTCGGCGGCGTCGCCGTGCTCGGTGCCGGCCTCACGGCCTTCTACATGACCCGGCTGATGCTCATGACGTTCTTCGGCCGGGCCCGGTGGGAGGACGGCGTGCACCCGCACGAGTCGCCGTCGGTGATGACCGCGCCGATGGTCGTGCTGGCCGTGGGCTCGGTGTTCTCCGGCGCGCTGCTGGTGTCGGTCTTCCCGCTGTCGGGGTGGCTGGAGCCGGTGTTCGGCGAGCCGGCCGAGGCCGCGCACGTGGTCGCCCCCGCCCTGATCGGCCTCGTGGTCACCGTGGTGATGCTGCTGGGCGTGCTCGCCGCCTGGCTGTTCGTGGGCCGGCGGGAGGTGCCGGTCACCGCACCCGCCCGGGTCTCCCCGGTGACCCGCGCCGCCCGCAACGCCCTGTACGCCGACGCGGTCAACGAGTCGCTGTTCATGCGCCCCGGGCAGTGGCTCACCCGTGCCCTGGTCTGGCTGGACAACCGCGGTGTCGACGGCGCGGTCAACGGCCTGGCCGCCGGGCTCGGTGGCACCTCGTCGCGGCTGGCCCGGACGCAGACCGGCTTCGTGCGCTCCTACGCGCTGGGGATGCTCGGCGGCGCGGTCCTGGTCGCCGGGGCCCTGCTGGCGGTGACCTCCGGATGAACCGGCGACCGACCCCCCTCCCGACCCCCGAGACGGTGGTGCCCCGATCGTGAGCGCGTCCCTCTACCTGGTGGCGATGATCGTGATCCCCGCGATCGGTGCCGCGGCGGTCGCCGCGCTCCCGCGGGAGCGCGGCCTGCTGGCCAAGCAGGTGACGCTGGGCGTCAGCCTGGTCGTCCTGCTGCTGGCGGTCCTGGCCACCGCGGCGTTCGACGTCGACGGCGACCGGTTCCAGCTCACCACGTCGGTGTCCTGGATCCCCGACTTCGGTGCCGAGTTCGCCCTCGGCGTCGACGGCATCGCGCTGGTGATGCTGCTGCTGATCGGCGTGCTGGTGCCCCTCGTCGTCACCGCGTCCTGGCACGAGGCCGACGCGGGGCCCCGCCCGACGCGGGTCTTCTTCGCCTGGCTGCTGCTCCTCGAGGCGATGATGGTCGGCGTCTTCGTCGCCACCGACGTGCTGCTCTTCTACGTCTTCTTCGAGGCGATGCTCGTCCCGATGTACTTCCTGATCGGCAGCTTCGGCGGTCCCCGCCGGCAGTACGCGGCGGTCAAGTTCTTCCTCTACAGCCTGGTCGGCGGGCTGATCATGCTCGCCGCCGTCATCGGGCTGTACGTGGTCAGCACCAGCCAGCTGGGCGAGGGCACCTTCGCCTTCGACGCGCTGCGGCAGCTCGACATCGACCCCGAGGTGCAGAAGCTGCTGTTCCTGGGCTTCTTCGTGGCCTTCGCGATCAAGGCGCCGCTGGTGCCCTTCCACACCTGGCTGCCCGACTCCGGCGCCGAGGCACCCATCGGCGGGGCGGTGCTCTTGGTCGGCGTGCTGGACAAGGTGGGCACCTTCGGGTTCCTGCGCTACTGCCTGCCGCTGTTCCCCGACGCGTCCCGGTTCTTCGCGCCGTTCGTGCTGGTGCTCGCCGTGGTCGGCATCCTCTACGCGGCGCTGCTGGCGATGGGCCAGACCGACATGAAGCGGCTGGTGTCCTACACCTCGATCTCGCACTTCGGCTTCATCGCGCTGGGGATCTTCGCGTTCACCACCGAGGCCGGCACCGGCGCGGTGCTCTACATGGTCAACCACGGGCTGGCGACCGGCCTGCTGTTCATCGTCGTCGGCATGCTGATCGGCCGCGGTGGGTCCCGGCAGATCGGCGACTACGGCGGCGTGGCCGCCAAGGCGCCGCTGCTGGCGGGGGCCTTCCTCGTCGCCGGGCTCGCCTCGCTGGCGCTGCCGGGCACCAACAGCTTCGTCAGCGAGTTCCTGGTGCTGATCGGCTCGTTCCCGGAGCGACCGGTCTTCACGATCGTGGCCACCGTCGGCATCATCCTGGCCGCGCTCTACATCCTGCTGATGTACCAGCGCACCATGCACGGTCCGCCCCGCGGCGTCCTGCTGCAGCAGGACCCGGCCGAACCGCTGTCCGGCACCGGCACCGGGACCGGCACCGGGACCGGGACCGGCGGCGCGACGGCCGCGAGCGCGACGGCGACCGCGACCCGCCCCGCGGCTCCCGGCACGCTCCGCGTGCTCGACCTGAGCCGGCGCGAGCTGGCGGTGGTGGCGCCGCTGATCGCGCTGATCATCGGGCTCGGCGTGTACCCGCAGCCGCTGCTGGACCTGATCGAGCCGGCCGTCAGCGCCACCATCAGCGACCTCGGAGGGACCGACCGATGATCGAGGCCCCGGACCTCTCCTTCGCCGCGCTGGCGCCGCTGCTACTCGTGCTCGGCGCGGCCTGCGCGGGCGTGCTGGTCGAGGCGTTCGTGCCCCGCCACGTCCGTCACCCGGTGCAGGTGGCGCTGGCGCTCGTCGGCACCGTGGGAGCGCTGGTGGCCACCCTGCTGCTGGCCGGTGAGGAGGACCAGGTCACCGCCGGCGGGGCCCTCGCCGTCGACGGCGCGGCGCTGTTCCTCCAGGCGACGATCGCCGGGCTCGGCGCGCTGTCGATCCTGCTGTTCGCCGAACGGGGGCTGGACCCGGCGCGCTCGGCGTTCGTGACCAGCGCGGCCGTCCCGGCCGGCAGCCCGCGCGACCGCGAGCTGATGGTCGACACCCGGGTGCAGACCGAGGTCTACCCGCTGGCCGGCTTCGCGATCGGCGGCATGATGCTGTTCGTCGCGGCCAACGACCTGCTGGTCATGTTCGTCGCCCTGGAGGTGCTCAGCCTCCCGCTCTACCTGATCAGCGGGATGGCCCGGCGCCGCCGGCTGCTCTCGCAGGAGGCGGCGTTCAAGTACTTCCTGCTCGGCGCCTTCGCGTCGGCCTTCTTCCTGTACGGGCTCGCCCTGGTCTACGGCGCGACCGGCAGCGTGCGGCTGAGCGACATCCGCGAGGCGGGCGTCGACGGCGGCGGCGGCGTCCTGCTGGTGCTCGGCCTCGGGCTGCTGATCGTCGGCCTGCTGTTCAAGGCCAGCGTCGCGCCGTTCCACACCTGGACGCCCGACGTCTACCAGGGCGCCCCGACGCCGGTCACCGCCTTCATGGCCGCCTGCACGAAGGTGGCGGCCTTCGGCGCCATCCTGCGGTTGCTGTACGTCGCCTTCGGCACCGCCGAGTGGACCTGGCGCCCGCTGGTCTACGCCGTGGCCATCGTGTCGATGGTCGTCGGCGCGGTTCTGGGGCTCACCCAGACCGACCTCAAGCGGATGCTGGCCTACTCCTCGGTGGCCCACGCCGGCTTCCTGCTCACCGGTGTGCTGGGCCTGGGCGCCGGGGGAGAGGGCTCCGGGCTGGCGGCCACGATGATCTACCTGCTGGTCTACGGCCTCACCACGGTGGGTGTGTTCGCCGTCCTCACCCTGGTCCGCGACGGCGACGGGGAGGCCTCGCACCTGTCGCAGTGGGCGGGCCTGGCCGCGCGGTCCCCGTTGACGGCGGCGGTCATGGCCCTGTTCCTGCTGGCGCTCGCCGGCATCCCGCTGACCGCCGGGTTCACCGGCAAGTTCGCGGTCTTCCGGGCGGCCATCGAGCAGGGTGCCTGGCCGCTGGTGGTGGTGGCCCTGCTGGCCAGCGCGGTGGCGGCGTTCTTCTACCTGCGGGTGATCGTGCTCATGTACTTCTCCGAGCCGGTCGCGGACGGCCCGACCGTCGGCGTGCCGGGTGTGCCCACCACCGTCGTCCTGGCGATCACCGCCACGGCCACGGTGGCGCTGGGCGTCCTCCCCGGGGCGGTGCTCGACCTCGCCGGGCAGGCGGCTAGATTCGTCGGTTGATGACCGGAGCCCGTGCCGCAACCGACGGCACTCACCCCGAGGTCTGGCGCCGGATCTCCGCGCCGGCGTCGACCATCGGCCCCTGGCTCCCCGAGGGCGAGCTCGGGTCCGCCCTGGCCGACGGGCTCGTCCGGGTCCAGACGCGCCTGGCCGAGGCGGTCGGCAGCGAGCACCCGTTCGTCCGGGAGGCGGCCGGCCACCTCATGGCCGCCGGGGGCAAGCGGTTCCGGCCGATGCTGGCGCTGCTGGCCGCGCAGCTGGGCGATCCGGCCGCGCCGCAGGTGGTCGAGGGCGCGGTCGTCTGCGAGCTGACCCACCTGGCCACGCTGTACCACGACGACGTCATGGACGAGGCCTCCGTGCGCCGCGGCGCCCCGAGCGCCAACAGCCGGTGGAGCAACAGCGTCGCGATCCTCACCGGCGACCTGCTGTTCGCCCGGGCGTCGGACATCCTGGCCGACCTCGGCCCGGAGGCGGTGCGCATCCAGGCCCGCACCTTCGAGCGGCTGGTCACCGGTCAGATCCAGGAGACGGTGGGTGCCCAGCCCGGCGAGGACGCCATCGCGCACTACCTGCAGGTGCTCGCCGACAAGACCGGCTCGCTGGTCGCGACGTCGGCCCGCTTCGGTGCGTCGTTCGCCGGGGTGGACGCCGGCCTCGTGGAGGCGCTGACCGCCTTCGGCGAGGAGGTGGGCGTGGCCTTCCAGCTCTCCGACGACCTGCTCGACATCGTCACCGACGGCACGTCGGGCAAGCTGCCGGGCACCGACCTGCGCGAGGGCATCGCCACTCTGCCGGTGCTGTTCGCCCTCGACGGCGACGACCCGGCGGAGGCCCGGCTGCGCGAGCTGGTGGCCGCTCCGGTCACCGACGACGTCGACCACGCCGAGGCCCTGGCGCTGCTGCGGTCCTCGCGGTCGCTGGCGCGGGCCGAGGACGTGCTCCGGGAGTACGCCGACCGGGCGCGGGCCCGGCTCGAGGCGGTCCCCGCCGGCGACGTCCGCGACGCCCTGTCCGCGCTCTGCGAGTACGTGGTCACCCGCACCAGCTGACTGCACGCAGCCGCGCGAGGTGGCGCCCGGCGGGCATGCTGGTGCCCATGCGGACACCTGCCGGCCTCGCCCTCGCCGTGCTGGTGCTGGCCGGGTGCACCGCCCAGTCCTCCGAGGGCACGGCGCCGCCCGTGGTCGCCGCGCCCACCGGCGCCCCGGCGCTGGACGTGGAGGTGGTCGCCGACGGCCTGGAGCACCCCTGGGACGTCGTCCAGGCCCCGGACGGCACCCTGCTGCTCGACGAGCGCCCCGGTGGCTTCACCGCCGTCCTGCCGGACGGGGAGGTCGCCACGGTGGAGGCCGATCTCGACGATCTCTTCGTGGACGGCGAGACCGGGCTCATGGGCCTGGCGCTCGACCCGGCGTTCGAGCAGAACCGGCGCTTCTACAGCTGCCAGGGCTCGACCGAGGGCGACATCCGGGTCGTGGGCTGGACCGCGGCCGCCGACTGGTCGGCGGCCACCCGCTTCGCCGACCCGCTGGTGGGCGGGCTGCCGCTCAACGAGCGGTCCGGGCGGCACGGGGGCTGCCGGCTGGAATTCGCGCCCGACGGCGCCCTCCTCATCGGCACCGGGGACACCGCCGACGGGCGCCTGCCACAGGACCCGGATTCGCTCGGCGGGAAGGTGCTCCGCGCCGACGTCGGCACCGGGGAGGTCGAGGTCTGGACCCTGGGCCACCGCAACGTGCAGGGGCTGGCCGTGCGCCCCGGGTCCGGGCAGGTGTTCTCCGTGGAGCACGGCCCCGACCGGGACGACGAGGTCAACCTGCTGGCGGACGGCGCCAACTACGGCTGGGACCCCGACGGCGACGGTTCCTACGACGAGAGCGTCCCCATGACCGACCCCGACATCCCCGGCGCGGTGGAGGCGGTGTGGTCCTCGGGCACGCCGACGCTGGCCACCGGCGGGGCGACGTTCGTGTCCGGCGAGGAGTGGGCCGACCACGACGGCCTGCTCCTGGTGGCCCTGCTCAAGGCGCAGGGCGTGCTGGCGCTGCGGCTCGACGACGCGGGCGCCGTCGTCGAGCAGTACCGGATCCCCGAGCTCGACGGCACCCACGGGCGGATCCGGACGGTCCAGCAGGGCCGCGACGGCGCTCTCTACGCCCTGACGGACAACGGCAGCGACGACGCCCTGCTGCGGATCACGCCCCGGAGCTGATCCGGCGGTCGAGCACCCGGGCGGGCACCGGCACGTCCGGGGGCAGCAGCGGGCACGGCTCGGGCTCGCCGGTCACCGTGCGCAGCGGCAGCACCCCTGCCCACACCCGGTCGGGCCCCTCGACGTCGCTCGGGTCGTCACCGGGCGGGCCGGTGCGGATCTTCACGCTGGCCTCGGCCAGGTCGAGCGCCAGCAGCGCCGTGGCGGCCAGCTCCTTGCGGTCCGGCCGCCGGGACGCCGTCCAGGAGCCCGGCGCCAGCTGCTCGGTGAGCGCCTCCAGGCCGACCAGGCGCTCGGCCTCCTCGGTCACCAGCCGGGCGGTGCCGTGCACCACCGCGCAGCGGTAGTTCATCGAGTGGTGGAAGGCCGAGCGGGCGTAGACGACGCCGTCGAGGAGCGTGACGGTGAAGCACACCGGAGCGCCGTCGGTGGCGGCCCGCAGCGTCGCCGCTCCGGTGGACCCGTGCAGGTAGAGGGTGTCGCCGCGACGTCCGTACCCGGTGGGCAGGACGACGGGGGCGCCGCCCAGCTGCACGCCCAGGTGCCCGACCAGGCCGGCGTCGAGCACGGCGTAGAGGTCGGCGCGGTCGGTGCGGGCGCGCTTGCTGCCGCGGCGCACGGTGCTGCGGTCGGTGGGGGAGAGCGGTGCTGCGACGTCCATGCACCCATCCTGCGGTCCCGAGTGGCCCTGCGGAACGGCCAATCCGCTAGCGTTCCGGCAGGCCACCTCCGCACGACGACGAGGAGATCGGTGACCGGCATCCCGCCCCTCGTGCTCGACCGCGCGGCCGGCGTCCCGCTGGCGGTCCAGCTCGCCGACGCCCTGCGGGCCGCCGCCGCCGAGGGCGTCCTCCGCCCGGGCGACCGGCTCCCCTCCACGCGGGAGCTCGCCACCGCATTGCGGGTCAGCCGCACGGTGACCGCGGCCGCCTACGACCAGCTGCTCGCCGAGGGGTGGGCCGGCGGGCGCCGGGGCGTGGGCACCTTCGTCCTGGGCGGCGCCGGCGCGGGAGAAGCCGCACCGGCGCCCCGCCGGCCCGTCGAGCGGCCGGTCCCCGCGCTGGTCGACCTCCGGGCCGGGTCGCCGTGCCTGGAGGTGCTGGACCGGGCCGCCTGGCGCCGGGCCTGGCGCGCGGCGGGGGACAGCGCTCCGGACGGTCGCCCGGAGCCGGCGGGGGACCCGGACTTCCGGCAGGCGGTGGCCGAGCACCTGCTGCGCCACCGCGGGCTCGTGGCCGGGCCGGACGACGTGCTGGCCACCGCCGGCACCTCGGCCGCGGTCGCCGAGGTGGCGCGCACCCTGCCGCCTGGCAGCCGGGTGGCGGTGGAGGACCCGGGCTACCAGCGGGTCGTGGGTGCGCTGCTCGACGAGGGCGTCGAGGTCGTGCCGGTGCCGGTGGACGACGACGGGCTGGTGGTCGAGGAGCTCCCCGCGGACCTGGCGGCGGTGTACTGCACGCCGGCCCACCAGTACCCGCTCGGTCGGCGGATGTCGGCGGCGCGGCGGCTGGCCCTGGTCGCCCGCGCCCGCGCCGAGGGCTGGTGGGTACTGGAGGACGACTACGACGGCGAGCTGCGCTACGACGTCGCCCCGCTGCCGCTGCTGGGCGCGCTGGGCCCGGACGTCGTGGTCCACCTCGGCACGAGCAGCAAGATCGTGAGCCCGACGCTGGGCGTCGGGTGGCTGGTGGCACCGGCCTCCCTGCGGGCGGACGTGCTCGCCCGCAGGGTCGCCACCGGGTCCCGCCCGGCCCGCGCCGGGCAGCGGGTGTTGGCCGCGATGGCGGCCTCCGGGGATCTGGCCCGGCACCTGCGGCGGCTGCGCCGCGAGCTGGGAGGCCGGCGGGAGGAGGTGCGGGCCGCGGTGGCCGCGGCCGGCCTGCGGGCCGAGGGGGACCCGGCGGGCGCGCACGTCCTCGTGCCGCTGCGGGACGGCGCCGTGGAGGCGGCGGTGCTGGCGGCCGCGGCGGACCGCGGTGTCGCCCTGGACGGGCTCGCGCGGCACTCCGCGGCCGGTGGTGCGCACGGGCGACGTGCGGGGCTCGTGCTGGGCTTCGCCGCCCCCTCACGTGCCGAGCTGCGCGACGCGCTCGCCGTGCTCGCCGAGGTGCTGGCGGAACGGGCCTCGAACGGACGCGGGCCCGCCCTCCGAGAGGAGGACGGGCCCGAGATCACAGCCGAGGGTCTCAGGCCTTGACCTCCCACGTGTCGCCACCGGCGAGCAGCTCGGCGAGGTCGCCGGCGCCCTGCAGCCGGGCCTCGTCCAGCTGCTCGGCCATCATCGCCTCGTACGAGGGCTTGCGGACCTTCCGGAAGACGCCCATCGGCGTGTAGCGCAGGTCCTGGGAGGACAGGCGCGACAGCGCGAAGGCGTAGGACGGGTCCTCGCGGGTGGCGTCGTGCACGACGATCTCGCTGGCGTCGACCTGGTTGGTCTCGGCGATCCGCAGCCCGCCGAAGTCCTCGCGGACCACGCACGAGGCGCCGTCCGGCCCGAAGACCAGGGGCTTGCCGTGCTCCAGCGGGATCGTCCACATCGGGCCGGTCGCCGGGTCCTTGAGCAGCTCGAAGGCGCCGTCGTTGAAGATGTTGCAGTTCTGGTAGATCTCCACCAGTGACGTCCCCTGGTGCTCGGCGGCCTGCCGCAGCACGTCGGTGAGCCCCTTGCGGTCGGAGTCCATCGCGCGGCCCACGAACGTGGCGTCGGCGCCCAGGGCCAGCGACACCGGGTTGAACGGGTGGTCCAGCGAGCCCATCGGCGTGGACTTGGTGACCTTGCCGACCTCCGACGTGGGGGAGTACTGCCCCTTGGTCAGGCCGTAGATCCGGTTGTTGAACAGCAGGATCGTCATGTTGACGTTCCGCCGCAGCGCGTGGATCAGGTGGTTGCCGCCGATCGACAGCGCGTCGCCGTCACCGGTGACGACCCAGACCGAGAGGTCGGGACGCGAGGCGGCCAGGCCGGTGGCGATCGCCGGGGCGCGGCCGTGGATCGAGTGCATCCCGTAGGTGTTCATGTAGTACGGGAAGCGCGACGAGCAGCCGATGCCCGACACGATGACCATGTCCTCGCGGGCGATGCCGAGGCTGGGCAGGAAGCTCTGGACCGCGTTGAGGATGACGTAGTCACCGCACCCGGGGCACCAGCGGACCTCCTGGTCGGTCTTGAAGTCCTTGCCCTTGAGCTCGGTCAGCTTGGGACCGTGCTGCTCGAGGGAGCGCGCGATGGCGGCGTCGATCGGGGTCGGCGCGTCCGGCATGCCGAGTTCGACGGTGGTCACTGGAGTGCTCCGTTCACAGCTACGGGGTCCACGGCGGCGGGGGCCGTGGTGTCGGGGGCCGTGGTGTCGGGGCCTGCGATGTCGATGGCGTCCTGGATGACCGCGGCCAGCTCGGCGGAGCGGAACGGCATCCCGCGCACCTGGGTGTGGCTCTGCACGTCCACCAGGTACTTGGCGCGCAGCAGCAGGGCCAGCTGCCCGAGGTTCATCTCCGGGCAGATCACCCGGTCGTACCGGGCCAGGACCTCGCCGAGGTCGGCCGGGAAGGGGTTGATGTGCCGCAGGTGGATCTGGGCGACCTTGCGGCCGGAGGACCGGATCCGCCGGCAGGCGGCGCCGATGGGCCCGTAGGTGGAGCCCCAGCCGATGACGGCGACGCGGGCGTCGCCGTCGGGGTCCTCGACGTCGGTCGGCGGGATCGTCGCGGCGATGCCGTCGATCTTCGCCTGCCGGGTCCGCGTCATGAAGTCGTGGTTGGCCGGGTCGTAGGAGATGTTCCCGGTCCGGTCGGCCTTCTCCAGCCCACCGATGCGGTGCTGCATCCCCGCCGTGCCCGGGATGGCCCAGGCGCGCGCCAGGGTCTCCTCGTCGCGCAGGTAGGGGAGGAACTCGCCGTCCTCGCCGTTGGGCTCGGTGGCGAAGGCGACCGCCGTGGTCAGGTCCGGCAGGGAGTCGGCGTCGGGGATGGCCCACGGCTCGGCGCCGTTGGCCAGGTAGCCGTCCGACAGCAGCATGACCGGCGTCCGGTAGGTCAGCGCGATCCGGGCGGCCTCGACGGCGGCGTCGAAGCAGTCACCGGGGGAGCGCGGCGCGATCACCGGGACCGGCGCCTCGCCGTTGCGGCCGAACATCGCCTGCAGCAGGTCCGACTGCTCGGTCTTCGTCGGCAGACCGGTCGAGGGTCCGCCGCGCTGCACGTCGACGATCACCAGCGGCAGCTCGGTCATGACCGCCAGGCCGATGGTCTCGGCCTTGAGCGCCACACCGGGGCCCGACGTCGTGGTGATGCCCAGCGCGCCGCCGAACGAGGCGCCCAGGGCCGCGCCGATGCCGGCGATCTCGTCCTCGGCCTGGAAGGTGCGCACGCCGAAGGACTTGTGCCGGGACAGCTCGTGGAGGATGTCCGACGCCGGGGTGATCGGGTACGCGCCCAGGAACACCGGCAGGCCGGAGCGCTGCCCGGCGGCGACGAGCCCGAGGGCCAGCGCCTGGTTGCCGGAGATGTTCCGGTAGCGGCCGGGCTTCATCGGTGCGGGCTTGATCTCGTAGGAGACCGCGAACGCCTCGGTGGTGTCGCCGTAGTTGTAGCCGGCGCGGAACGCGGCGATGTTGGCCGCCGCGATCTCCGGCTTCCGGCGGAACTGCCGTTCCAGGAAGCGGATGGTGCCCTCGGTCGGCCGGTGGTACATCCAGCTCAGCAGGCCGAGCGTGAACATGTTCTTGCTGCGCTCGGCCTCCTTCTTGCCGAGACCGGAGTCCTTGAGCGCATCCGTCGTCATCGAGGTCAGCGGGACGCTGACGGTCTGCCACCCCTCGAGGGAGCCGTCCTCGATCGGGTTCGTCGCGTAGCCGACCTTGGCCAGGTTGCGCGGGGTGAACTCGTCGGAGTCGAGGATCAGCAGGCCGCCGCCGGGCAGCTCGGCCAGGTTGGCCTTGAGCGCGGCGGGGTTCATGGCGACCAGGACGTCGGGCGCGTCGCCCGGCGTCATGACGTCGTGGTCGGCGAACTGCAGCTGGAAGGAACTGACGCCCGGCAGGGTGCCCGTCGGCGCCCGGATCTCGGCGGGGAAGTTCGGCAGCGTCTTCAGGTCGTTGCCGAAGGACGCCGTCTCGCTCGTGAACCGGTTGCCGGTGAGCTGCATGCCGTCGCCGGAGTCGCCGGCGAGCCGGATGACGACGCGGTCGAGCTCCACGACGCTCTTCACGAGGCCACCGGGGGCCGAGGTGGACACCGAGGTGGCCAGGGCGCCGTTCGAACTCGACGGCGCGACGGTCGGGTTGGTGCCAGTCATCAGCGGTCTACCTCCACCGGGCGAGGTTACGTGCGTGTGTCCGGGGCTGGAATGTGCAACCGGACACGCCGCAGCGGCGAGGCTTCACCGCGTTCCCCGGCTTCAACCCCGGGGAACGCCTCGTCATTCCGGCGGGGGAGAGGGTCGGGCTCCCGGGAACGGCGTCCTCCCCGGCCGCGTTGGACCGGACGTGCAGCGCTGGAACAACGGACTGAAGACCGCCCTGCTCCTCGGGCTCATGGGCGGGCTGATCCTCATGGCCGGCGCGCTGATCGGCGGCCGCGGTGGGCTGTTCATCGCGCTGCTGATCGCCCTGGCGGTCAACGGCTACGCGTACTTCAACTCCGACAAGCTGGCCCTGCGGTCGATGCGGGCCTTCCCGGTCACCGAGACCCAGGCCCCCGCGCTCTACGCGATCGTCCGGGAGCTGGCCACCGAGGCGCGGCAGCCCATGCCCAGGCTCTACGTCAGCCCCACCGACCAGCCGAACGCCTTCGCCACCGGCCGCAACCCGCGCAACGCCGCCGTCTGCGTGACCCAGGGGATCCTGGAGCTGCTGGACCGGCGGCAGCTGCGCGGCGTGCTGGCCCACGAGCTCTCGCACGTCTACAACCGGGACATCCTGATCAGCTCCGTCGCCGGCGCCATGGCCACGGTCATCACCTACCTGGCGCACATGGCGATGTTCGCCTCGCTGTTCGGTGGCCGGTCCGACGAGGACCGGGGTGGCGGCAACATGCTCGGCGGGCTGCTGCTGATGCTGCTGGGCCCACTCGCCGCCGGGCTGGTGCAGATGGCGGTCAGCCGCAGCCGGGAGTTCCAGGCAGACGCGTCCGGTGCGGCGCTGTCGCAGGACCCGCTGGCGCTGGCCGACGCGCTCCGGGTCATCGAGCGCGGCACGGCGGCCCGGCCGCTGCCCCAGGAGGAGCGGCTGGTCACCCAGAGCCACCTGATGATCGCCAACCCGTTCCGCGGCCAGGGCATGGCGTCGATGTTCGCCAGCCACCCGCCGATGCCCGAGCGGATCGCCCGGCTGGAGCAGCTGGCCCGCGAGCTCGGCCAGCGCTGAGCCGTCGAACGGCGCAGCCGGGCCGTCACGTACGCATTCCCGGCCCCGGAGCGCGCGGCTCGGGGGCCATGCTCGCCCACTGCCGGTAGGCGGCCCGGATCTGGGCGCGGCAGACCTGTGGTCGCCGGGTCACGTCGCGGAAGCCGAACCGGAGCACCATCCAGCCGAGTGCGGCCGGCGCGGAATCGCGACGCAGGTCCCGCTCCCGGGCTGCGAGGTCTCCGTGGAACGCGGCCCCGTCGAACACGAGGGCGACCATCCGCCCCCGCGCAGCGCGGAGAACGGCTGAGTTGACGAGGTCGACGCCCCCGACGAGTTCGCCGCGCGCCGTGGGCATCGCCCCACGTGTCGGTCAGCGCTCGTGGCAGTGGTGTGGCGGGAAGTCCGCGCAGGCGCACGGCGGAGACCGGCCGGGTGCTCCGGTGCCCGCGCAGCCACCGGGAGGTCCGGACCCGTCGGGACCTCGGCACCGTGACGTCGAGCCGGGTGAGGCCTTCGTCGAGCAGTCCGTGCACGTGCAGCGCGCTCCAGTGGCTGAGCAGTCCGCCGGTGGAACCGACGGCGGCACGCGCGTGGACGGACCAGTCGTCCGCGAGCTCCGGCAGGACGAGCCAGCCAGGGTGCAGTTGGACGAGACGACCGGCGGCGAGCCAGCGGCGCACCGAGCTCGGGTGGACCCGGTCGGCCAGGGCAGCGGTCGATGCGGTCCCCGCCGGGCCGGCAGCGAGATCGTGCACCCGCACACCCTGGCGCGGCCGGGGGGTGCCGGTGCCGGGTTACCGGCTTCCTGTGGATGACCGCCGGGCGTGGCCCCTCAGACGCGCAGGACCAGGTGTGGAATGCGCGCCCCGGGGACCACGCCCGGCCGGCTACGCCTCAGCGGTAGTTGTCGAACTGCAGCGCGACGTCGAGGTCCGCGCCGCGCAGCAGCTGCTGCACCGCCTGGAGGTCGTCGCGCTTCTTGCCGCTGACCCGCAGCTGGTCGCCCTGGATCTGCGCCTGCACGCCCTTGGGGCCCTCGTCGCGGATCAGCTTGGCGATCTTCTTGGCGACGTCGGACTCGATGCCCTGCTTGATCGTGGCGCCGATCTTGTAGCTCTTCCCGGAGGACTGCGGCTCGCCGGCGTCGAGCACCTTGAGCGAGATGCCGCGCTTGATCAGCTTCTCCTTGAACACCTCGAGCGCTGCCGCCACCCGCTCCTCGGTGTCGGCCTGCAGGGACACGCCCTCCTCGCCGGCCCAGGCGATGGTGGCGTTGGTGCCGCGGAAGTCGAAGCGCTGCGAGAGCTCCTTGGCCGCCTGGTTCAGGGCGTTGTCGACCTCCTGCCGGTCGACCTTGCTCACGACGTCGAAGGATGCGTCGGCCATGTCGTTCCTCTCCGTGCGGGTGTCCCCGTTCCCGGGACCCGTTGCCGGGGACCCGTCACCGCCGGGTCCCTCGTCTTGTAGTCTCTCCCGCGTACCAAACACGGCGGGTTGCCCGAGTGGCCAATGGGAGCGGACTGTAAATCCGTCGGCTTAGCCTACGAAGGTTCGAATCCTTCACCCGCCACACCTGGTACGACGGCCCCCGACCATGCGGTCGGGGGCCGTCGCTCTTCTCCGGGCCGTCAGGGCTCCCGGCCGTCAGGGCAGGGTCGGTGCCCGCGCGCTGGCGACGGCGGTGCGCTCCAGGGGCTGCCCGGCCAGGAAGAGCCAGCCGAAGGCGATGTCGACGTAGCGCGTGCAGCGCACCGTGACCTCGGCGCCGTCGGTCTCGGCCGACCAGCCGTCGAGCTGTACGCCGCCGTCGGCCAGCTGGTCGGCGACCGCGGCCTGCGCCGCCGCCCGGGTGAGCGGCAGCTCGGTGCCGACGCCGCGGGCGTAGACCACCGCCTCGTCGGCCTGGTTGGCCGCGGCCAGGGCGGCGCTGTCGCAGACCGACTGCACCTCCTGCTGCTCCAGGAAGGCGTGCGACGCCGCGATGGCCCCGAACGCCATCAGTGCCGCCACGAGCCAGCAGACGAGCACGAACGGCAGGGTCGAGCCGCGCTCGTGGTCCTGCTCCGCCGGGTGCACGCGGGGGAGCCTAAGCACCGCATCCCGGTTGTCCACCACCTGTGGACACGATCTGTGGACACTGTGGACGCCGCGTCACCCGGTCCCGTGACGCCGGGCCGGCCGCTGTGGACGGCGGGGGTCCCGGAGCGGGTCGCGACGGCACCTATGCGAGGCCCGCGATCGCCTTTCCCGTGACCCAAAGTGGGACTCGAGTGGCGCATGGTCACGACATGACGTAGCGGCGCGGCGTGTCGCCGCGCTCGTGCTTGTTGCTGCCGGTCACGGGAAGCATTCTCGTCCGCGCGGTCCGTATTCGACGACGCTCTGCCCCCGCGCGTAGATGGCTGCCGTAAGCCAATCAGTCGTGCCCAGAGGGAGACGCCGTGAATCGCACTGTTCGCACTGCTCGTGGTCTGAAGTGGACGCGTGGTCTGAAGTGGACGTTCCAGGCGTGAGCGGGGCTGCTCGTGGTCTGAAGT